>NZ_CEEDMV010000005.1:0-301326 GCF_979256025.1 Methylobacterium sp. AC832 | reverse complement strand
CCTCGAGGAATCGGTCGATTCATTCTTTCGGAGTAGGTAGTGTTAATCGGGCGTTCATCCGCCGCAAGTGTGGCAGACGCCTATTCAGTCTACATTCGTCATTGCATCGCACTCCGACCCAAGCGGTGCTCACACACCCCCGGCACAAGAACACGTTCACGATCAACGACGGACAGCAGATTGGTGCGTCGCACAACGATGCATATTCCGCGTCGGTAGCGCTCTGTGCTCAGGCCGATTTGGGCAGTGGCGAAAACTCTTACGGATCATGAGGGCGACCTGACAGCCCACCCTGCGCTGAGCAAGCTGCCGGGCGGACGCCGCGTCATATCGATGCGGATGAAGCCGTGAGGGGATCACGTAGGCCGCTGCCGGCAAGGTGCGGCGATGGGCTGTCAGAACACAACTGGAAACGACATCGTCACCACCGTGCCGCGCTCGAACCGCGACGCGATCTCGAACTCGCCCGACCATCCCATGACGATCCCCTTGACGATGGCGAGCCCTAAGCCGGTGCCCTGGCCCTCGGTCTTTGTGGTGAAGAAAGGATCGGTCGCACAGGCCGCGACCTCTTCGGACATGCCACACCCGTCGTCGATCACCACGAGCTGAAGGCATGGCACCTCGGCAGGACCCGCGGTGAAGCGCCGGTTGCAACGGTCGACCCGCACCGTGATGCGCGATGCCTCGGCCTGCATGGCGTTCTGGACGAGATTGAGCAGGATCTGGGTGACCTCGCTCTCCGTGGCGAGAACCGGGCTCTCGGTATCCCGAATCGCGACATCGAGAGGCGGACGCAGCATTGGCTGGAGGAACGCGCAGGCATTCTCCACCGCATGGCCCAATGGTATGGCTTCAGGTACCCTGCGCTCCTGTCTGACATAGGCCAGGATGTTGCGGATGACCCCGACCGCCTGATCGGTGCAGGCGAGGATGGTTTCGAGGTCTGCCCGCTCGGGCGCATTCGCCTCGAAATCCGCGAGCATGATCTCCGTCATGCCATGGACCGGCTGAAGCAGGTTATTCAGTTCGTGCGCCACCGAGCCAACCATCTGGCCGAGGGTCTCGAGGCGCTGACGCTCCCGTTCCGTTCGCTTGCTCTCCTCCTGCCGCTGCCGTTCAAGCAGTTCGAGCTTGCTCCCGAAGGCAATGGCCGCCGCGATGGCCAGGGCGCTCAGACAGGCCGACATCCGGCGGATCATGGCCGGCTCGCTGATGGCGATTCCCATCTCCGAGAGGGATAGAGTGGCTCCCTCGTGAAGGCCGACAATGTCTTCGAGCGAGACATCTGTCGCGATGGCCTCGCGGCCAAGCTCCTCGATATCGACGAGAGCGGCCTCCCCCTCGGTCATCACGTAGGAGGCCATCCCGGCGGCATAGCGGTCGAGGAAGGCCTTCACACCACGGCTCCGTCGAAGGCGACGCAGAGGACGGAGCAATCGTCGCTCTCGCATCCGAAGCGCGCGAGCAGGCAATCCGCGAGCCTTTGTGGTTCGTCGCGAAACCGCCAGCAGGTCTCGTCGATATCCACGTGCCGCAGGCCGTCGCTCCATAGAACCAGCACATCCGCCGGATCGAACGCGAATGTGAGGGGGCGGATCGCTCGGATTCCCGCCCCGACGATGCCTGCGGCCCCGTCGAAGCGCCGCGTTCGAGCGCCGAATATCCCGCCCTGAATGTTGCCGACCCCCGCAACGGTCAATGTCATCGCGGCAAGGTCGATCTGCACGAGGGTGGCCGCCACGCCCCGTGTGCGCACGATCGCCCGATCGGCCCGTTGCATCCGTTCGGCCAGGCCGAGGCCGGAAGAATCCTCCACGGCGGCCATGAAGGATTCGGCGGCGAGCCGCGCGGAGGTGCCATGCCCGAGGCCGTCCGCCACGGCGATGAGCGTCGAGTCATTCTCCCGCCACCAGGCGACGACGTCACCGCAAGCGGTCTCACCCGGGAATGAGCGCAGGGACGAGGCGATCTTCATATACGGGTCAGGCTGCAGGCGATGCGGGTTCCCTCGCCGGGACGCGTCGTCACCGCGAAGGTGTCGACGAGGCGCCTTGTCCCGGGCAACCCGCATCCCAGGCCCCCGAGGGTCGAGTAGCCATCCTGCATGGCCAGAGCGAGATCGGGTATGCCGGGGCCGTCGTCCTCTGCGGTGAAGCCGATGGTTGGAATGCCGTTCACCAGCGCGGCTGTCAGATGGATGACGCCGCCACGGTCGGCATGGAGGACGAGATTGGTCGCGATCTCGGACACCGCCGTGGCGAAGCCATAGGCCTGCACCGTCTTGAAGCCATGTCGGCCGGCTATATGCCGCGCGGCCCGCCGGGCCTCGGCCACGTCGATCTCCGCGATGATTCGGAACATCAGCGTTTCGAGGGGGGTCTCGTCCGGACGTTCGGATCCGATGGGCGTCGTCATGTATGCCGCACCATCTGCGCCCGGATCATGGTTCGTCCCGGCCGCGTCTCCACGATCATGTCGTCCATCAACCTGAGGACGGCGGACATGCCGAGACCGAGTCCTCCGCCGGTCGAGAAGCCCGGAGTGAGGGCGGCGGTCACGTTGTCGATGCCGGGTCCCCGATCCTCGATTTCCAGCACGATGGTGCGGGTCAGGACCGCCACCTGTGTGGTGATGCGGCATTGGCCGCCGCCGGCGTATCGGAGGGCGTTGCGGGCCAGTTCGGAGATCACCGTGGCGAGGCGGGTCTGATCGACGGTGCAGAGCCCTATGTTCCGGGCTGCGTCCCGCCCGGCCTGACGCGCGATCAGGATGTCTTCCTGTCCGTGAATCTCCACGACCGATACCAGGGTCGCCGACGTCTCGTCGGAAAATTCAGACCTCAGGTGGTTCGTCACGGTGACCTCCGCGGGTGGCCATCGCCCTCTGAACCTTCGCGACGCCGCCTTCGAGGTCGAACGCCGTTTCCATCTGAATCAGGTTCTGGCCCATCTCCACCAGAGTCAGCGCCACGGCGGGGCGCATGCCGGCGAGTACCGCGACACCGCCCATGATGCCGACCATCTTGGCGGTCTCCGACAGCACCCGCGCCATGTACGAATCCACTACGTCGACGGCGGTGATGTCGATGACGAGCCCATCCGCGCGGTCGTCGCGGAGCAGGGCCAGCGCATCGATCTGCAGATCCATGACCTGCTGGTCCGTCAGGTCGGCGGGCAGGGAGGTCAGCAGGACGCGCCCGAGCTTCAGGATCGGGACGCGCATCAGAACCCCGCCTTGCTGGGCGGTGCCTGGCCATCGGCGCAGAGCAGGCGGAAAGCTTCGCCGAGGCCGGCCCGCAAGGTGCCGCGGGTGATCATGCTCGTGAGGTTCACATCGAGCTTCACCAGTGTCTGCGCCGCATCCGGGCTGATGCCGGTGACGATGACCTTGGCGCCCAGAAGGCGTGCCGCCTCCACGGTCTTTGTGAGATGGAGGGCGACGCGGCTGTCGATCACCGGCACTCCCGTCACGTCGAGGATGGCGATGTGGGCTTCCTCCCGCGTCAACGCTTCGAGCAGCCATTCCATGATCTGTCGCGCCCGCTGCGTATCGACGATGCCCACGAGCGGCATCAGCACGATGTGGCGCCAGATCGGCAGGGCCGGTGTCGCAAGGTCGAGAAGCGCACGGCTCTGGCGCTCGATCAGCCGCTCGCGGGTCTCGACGAAGGCCGAGAAGGTCACGAGGGCAACTCTGTCCACCGTGGCATTCAGGTGCGCGAGAGTCTCGAGGAGTTCGGACGAAAGACCGCCGGCTTCGCGCTGGATGACCGCGCTGACGACGGGTTTCAGCGACATGACGAGGGTCGCGGTCTGGGCGGGGGTGTAGCCGTCCCGAGCCCGCGCCGAGCTGATGATGGTTGCCTGTGAGGCGACCTCGCGGAAGCTGTCCTCGGTTCCTTCAATGCCGCTGAGGAAGAACGCCGTCAGCGCGTCGAGAAAGGCGGCGAGTTCGATTCGCAGAACGCGGGGTGAAGCACTCGGTGTCACGCCGGCACCGCGATCGTCGCGTAAACGCTCGATCCATGAATCGATCACCGCATCGCGGTGCTCCGACAGGATACGTCCGAGACTGTGCATCAATTCACTCCCTTCAGACGGGCGGCGAGCAGTTCCGTCACGCAGTTCAAGAGCTCTTGCATGCCCACGGGCTTCATCAGCACGCGGTCGGCTCCGGCCCGGATCGCCTCTTCGGTAGAGAAGAGCTGGGGCATCCGTGGCGCCCCGCCCGTGATCGCCACCAGGGGAAGCGGCCGGGTGCGCGATTTCACGTGCTGGATCAGCGTCAATCCATCCTGTCCCGGCATCCAGAGATCGGTCACGATCAGGTCGAATGAACCCGATCCCAGCGCCTGTTCCGCTTCGCCCACGGAACCGCATTCGGTCACCAAATGACCGCCGCGTTCGAGGAATTTGCGGATGGTCCGCCTGACGACAGGGATGTCGTCCACCACCAGGACGGTTGCCATGCGCGCGTGATCACTTTCTGCTTGTAGACGGTACCAGCGGAGCCGAGAGACCGGACGTTAATGTAGGTTACCATTGTCCCGCTCTAGGCGCAGCACGGTGACCCATGGTTTGTGGTTCAGGCCCCATGCGTTTCATATGCAGGGAGCCTAGAAAAGCTCGATCTCGTCGCCGCCTCCGACAACGAGTTTGCGCGGTGGAGATGGGCCATCGGCGTTCGCCACGGCGGCGAACTGATCGAGATCGGGCAACTCGCCCGTGGACTGGGCGGCGTTGCCCAACGCATCGAGATTGTGGCGTGCCGCCGCGAAGATCGTCTCAAGATGTTCGAGACGCTGGCGCGTGACATCCTGGAACTGAATCGAAGCCATAAGCTCGACCACCGGCTGAGCGATGCGTGCGCTTTCGTCCTGAACCTTCACCAGTGTGTCGCGCTGATGCGAGATCAGTCGCTCCATGTTCTCGGTCAGGTCCGATATCGCCGTCGAGATCTTCCCGAGTTCCACACGCTCACCCGCGATGCGGTGACTGACGAGGGTCGTCAGGTTTTCCCGAATCGAGCCACGCAGCGTCATCAAACCCTCGTTAATGCGGGTCGCCGCCTGATCGGAGGCTTGCGACAGCTGCTTGACCTCGGATGCGACAACGCCGAAGCCGGCCCCGAACTCCCCAGCGCGCGCCGCCTCGATAGCGGCGTTGAGAGCGAGGAGATTCGTCCGCCTTGCTATGTCGCGGATACCGCCGACCAGGCCGCTCAGTTGATCCGTCGCGGTTTCCACATCCTCGAGCCGCACGCGGCACTCCTCGATGTCCCGGTCACGGCTTTCGAGAAAGGCCGCGATCAGGTTTCGGTTCGTCACGAGTTGCCGGTCGGTCTCCTCCACGATCTCGATCACGCGGGTGTTGGACCCGGACGAATCGAGGAAGCTCAGAAGGTCCGACATGGCGATGTCGACCGCTCGCAGGCTCATCATGATGTTATAGGCCGCCGCTTCGGTCTCGGATGTCACCGAAGCGGTGTCACGCGAGGCCCGCGCGAAGAGCTGATCGTAGACGCCGAAATGCTGCGTCAAGGCATGGTTGAATGGCGGAGGCTCGGTGCCGGACGGCCCTTCCGGCTCCTCCTCACCCGCCTTCGCCTCAGCCTGCTCATGGACGTCGTCGTCCGCGGCAGGGGCGGAAGCAGGATCGTCGGTTCGACGGCGGGACAGACGTGTCGCAGTGGAAGCCAGCCACGTCGTCGCGAACCCTGCCGCCGCGATGGCGAGGAGGGCCGGCGTGAGACCGAGCGTGGGCAATCCGGCCGCGCCGACGACGAGGGCCGAAAATCCGGCCGCGAGCGGTGCGATCCGCTCCGGCGGTGGAAGGATGGCTTCCCTCCTCATGATTCAGGCGCCCGGCACGAGCTGGCGAATGACCTTGATGAGGGCGGTCGCATCGACTGGTTTCACAATCCAACCGGTGGCTCCGGCCGATTTAGCTTCGTTCCGTTTGTCCTGCTGCGACTCCGTCGTCAGCATCAGGATCGGCGTGAACTGAAGGCCAGGAAGCTTACGCACACGGCGGATCAGCTCGATCCCGTCCATCGCGCCCATATTGAGATCGGTGATGACGAGAGAAGGCTTGGTTCCGGTCTTCAAAGTCTCGAGCGCCTGCTCTCCGTTCGCTGCTTTGACAACGCCGAGTCCAGCTTTGGTCAGGATTCCCTCGATGCTCATGAGCATCGTAGGGGAATCATCGACGATCATGATGGTCGCTGCCATGAATGCTCCTTAGACAAATTATAGAAGTCGAGTTCAGACATAACTTTCTGGAAATCACTCAATAGGTGGCAAATCATTGATTAGTGGTTTCATTGTTCCAGATATATCTTCTTTTCCCCAGCGCGTTTCAGGATAAACGGGTATCAAAAGCCTGCTCGGGGTTAAATTCAGGCCAGAGTCCCCCCAGTTCATCCGCCAAGACGCGATAATCGGCCGCACCACGACTGCGCGGGGCGTAATCGTGGATTGGCCGCCGGGCAGCGAAGGCCTCCGCGAGCTGAATGTCGGATCGGATCCCGCTGAGCAGGCGGTCGAAGCCGAACTCCGTGCCGACATCCTGCAGGGTATCCCGGTGATGGCTCGTGCGCGGATTCAGCATCACGGGAAGCAGGCCCGCCAGCGTCAGCCCCGCATTCACCGTCGTGGCGATCCGGAAGAACAGCCGCGTCAGTTGCCGCACGCCTTCGGCTGACAAGGCGTGGGGGATCATTGGGATCAGGACGCTATCGGCGGCCGCCAGGGCATTGACCAGGACCATGTCGAGAGAGGGCGGCGTATCGAGGATGACGAGGTCGAACCGCTCGGCGATGGCGGGGGACCGTAAGTTATGTCGCAGAGCCGAGACACTCCGGTCGGCTACCCCCGTCCCGTCGAAAAGCGGGTCGGCGGGCGCCACCGCGACATTGGCCGATACGCTCGGCCGGATGGCCTCCTCGATCGAGAAGCCCGTCTTGGAGAAGATGTGATGCGCCGTCGGCTCGTCCCGGCCCGCCACCACGCCGAAGCCGAGCCCGGCATGCCCCTGTGTGTCGAGATCGACGAGCAAGATGCGATGGCCGCGTGCCCCCCACTCCGCCGCGAGGTTGACAGCCGTCGTGGTCTTGCCGCTGCCTCCCTTCCGGTTGGAGATGGCGAGAATGGCGGTCACCTGTCGGCTCCGATCCCGCTGAGGAACGGCATGATTGCCTGGGCGAGCGTGGGATCCGACGGCGGCGCGATGCTGGCCGGCTGTGCGGCCGCCAGCACTTGGAGCAGGGCCGTGTGCAGGCCGGCGCATTGCGTCAGCACAACCTTGGGCACCTTGACCCGGCCAAAGAAGGCCTGGAGGTCGAGGGCTTCCTCCACCGAGCAATGACCTTCGAAATGCACGGTCGTGCGAGCAATTCTCAGCGGCATCAGATCAATTCCTTGAGGTCCAGGATGAGCAGGACGCGGCCGTCTCCCAGGAGCGCGGTCCCCGAATAGCCCCGCATGCCCGCCAGGGCGCCCTGGAGGGGCTTGAGGATCACGTCCATTCCCTCGCGGAAATCGTCGATGACGAGGCCCACATGACGGCCGTCGATCTGGCAGACGAGGACCGCCTCCTCGGCTTCCTCGTCGCTGTTCCGCTGGCGCGCCGGCACGCCCAGCAGGGTCGACATCCGCATCAGAGGGATGACGATGTCGCGCAGGACGAAGGCTTCGGCGCGCTTGATCCGCTGGATCCGGCTTTCCGGCACCCGGACCGTCTCGGCGATCATGTCCATGGGCACGCCGTAGACGCCATCCGCGGCCTCCACGACCATCACCCGCGTCACCGCCATGCTGAGCGGCAGTGTGAGTCGGGTGGTGGTGCCTTCGCCCAGGCGCGATGTCACGGAAACACGGCCGCCGAGCTTCTCGACCGTGGTCAGCACCACGTCCATGCCGACGCCGCGACCGGACAGGTCGGAGATCTCCTGCGCCGTGGAGAAGCCCGGCCTGTAGATCAGGTTGATCGCCTCCTGATCGGACAGGCGGCCGGCCTCATCGGCATCGATGACACCCTTCTCGATCGCCGCGGCGCGGATCCGGGCCGGATCGATACCGCGCCCGTCATCCTGCACCTCGATGACCACGCCGTCGGCTTCCTGGCGGGCCCGCAGACGCAGGCTCGCCGTGCGTGCCTTGCCGGCGGCCTCGCGTATCTCGGGCTGCTCGATGCCGTGATCGAGGGAGTTGCGGACGATATGCAGCAGCGGGTCGCCGAGCGCTTCGATGATCGTCTTGTCGGCCGCCGTGTCTTCCCCTTCCACGGACAGGTCGATCTGCTTGCCGAGCTTGCGGGCGAGATCGCGTACCAGACGTGGGAATCGATCGAAGATGTCCGAGACCGGAAGCATCTGGACCTGCATGATCGCGCCCTGCATTTCCTGCGCGAGGCGGTCGATGACAGCGTATTGCTCCTTGATCTCCCGCGACATGTCCCGGGAGCCGTAGGTTTCCTCCGCCCGTTTGGCCAGGAAGGGCAGGCTGTTCTTCGAGACTACGAGCTCGCCGATCAGATTCATCAGCAGATCGACTTTGGCTTGCTCGACCTTGAGGGTCTTCTGTGGCGCGCGCACCTCCGGAGCTGCATTCCGTGCGGCTCCGTCCGGCACCGGTGCGGTACTCTTTGGGAGATCCGCAGCCTTCGGCAGGTCGGTTGAAGAGGTAATCGAGGGGAGTGGATCCGAGGGGGGGAAGGTATCCGGCATCCCACCGTTTTCGAGCACGTCCAGGAAGATCAGGAGCGGCAGGGTCGAGCGGCTCTCATGCGTATCCACGATCGCCTGCTGGAACGCATGACGTTGCGCGTCCAGGCCGAGGCCGACGAGCAGGTTGCCGACCACCGCCGCAACGGAGGCCAGCCGAATCTCGTCATACCCGTCCTTGCCGAGGGCTTGCCGCTGGCCGGCAATAATGCTGCGTGCCACCGCTCCGTTGGGGCCGTCCAATAGCGTGGTCGGAGCCCCCGACGCAGTAGCGGATACGGTGGAATTCCCTGCGCCGCCGAAGCGCCCGGTTCCGGCCGCGTCGATCAGGGCGCGGACGAGGTCGTGGTCCGGAGCGGTGGCGGAGGCTGCGTCTTCGAGCCAGGAAAGGGCGTCGTTGCGCCATAGACCCGGCCCGGTGAAGCTCCGAAGCGTCGCCGCGCTGGCACGGATGGCCGCAAGATCGCCTGCCGCGTACTGGGCCGAGGCGGCCTCGTAAAAATCGTCCCAGACCGGCCCGTCGCTCGGCTCGCCGGTAATCTGGACGAGGTCACGGGCAGAGACCGGGCTGAACGAGACCTGATCCAGCTCGTAGCGTATCGCCTGCTCCACCTCGGTCCGGGGGGCGTCAGTGAGGATGTGGAAGCGCAGGTTGCAATGGTAGGGGTCGAGATCAGCTACCGGTCCCCAGGGCGCCACCGCCTCGATGGTGAAGGCCATGGCCTCGGGAACCTGGAGGGCGGCCTGAAGCGGGTCGGTGCCCGCATAGAAGCAGCCGGGGTCGGGCTCGTAGCACAAGGCCAGAACGGTCGCGCCTCGACAGGCACGACGGAATCCCTCCCGAAGGGATTCCACGGGCAGGCGATGCAGCCAGATCGGCGGCGCTTCGGCCGGCAGCGTTGCGTCAGCCGTCGTGGCGGTTTCCGGCGAATCCTTGGAGGCGACCCGAGCGCGCAGGCCCGATGCCATCCGGCTGGCTACGCCATCGGCATCGGCGGGAAGCTCGGCGTCGCCTTCGAGACGGTCGACCCAGAGGCTGACCTGGTCCAGGCTGTCGAGCAGCATGTCGACAAGGCTCGAATCGAGGACGATTTCCTGCGCTCGAACCGCACCGAGCAGATCCTCGGCGGCGTGGACGAGACGGGTCAGCGCGGTCGCGTCGAACAGCCCCGACGACCCTTTCAGGGTATGGACGGCCCGAAACACTTCATTGATCGCAGGTCCGTCCTGCGGGTTCTTCTCGAGCCGCAGCAGGCCGCCGGCGGAGGCCTGCAACAGTTCCCGCGCTTCCGGAATGAAGCGCTGCAGCAAGGGGTTGTTACGGCTCGGGTTGCTCATGCCGCTGCACCGGTGAGAAGGCGGGCGGTCTGGACCAGAGCGACGGGATCGGCGGGCTTCACCAGGTAGAGGTTGGCGCCTGCATCATAGGCTCTGGCGGCATCCTGGTCACCGGCTTCGGTATTGATCGCCACCACGGGAATCGCCCGTAGTGCCGGCTCGTTCCGAAGGCGAGACAGCAACTCGTAGCCGTCCATCTTCGGCATGTTGATGTCGACGATCAGCATGTCGAAACGGCCGAGAAGCGCCCGCTCCAATCCCTCGAATCCATTCGCCGCCTCCTCGACGACGAAGCCCGCCCGGCTGAGCACGTCGCGGTAGAACATGCGCATCGTCGCGCCGTCCTCGACCACGAGGATCTGTTTCTGTTCGGCGCTCATCTCAATCGTTCCCGAGAGGCTTCTGATAGACGATCGTGTCGCCGAATTTGCGCGGCTGAAACATCGACGAGATCCGGCTCATGCTCTCGGAATGCCCGAGGCAGATGAAGCCGCCCGGCGACAGGCAGTCGTAGAGTGCTTCGACGGCCAGCCGGCGCGACACGTCGTCGAAGTAAATCAGAAGGTTACGGCAGAAGATGACGTCGACGGCGCGGTAGCGGGTCGTATGTAGGGGGTCGACGATATTGGCGATGGAGAAGTCGACGGATTCGCGTAACTCCTCGCGGAGTTGGAAGCGATCCGGTCCGACACTTTGGAAATACTTCGCACGCAGTGCCGGAGTGAGCCGGTGCAGCGAGCGCTCGCCGTAAATGCCCTGGCGTGCCTCGTTCAGCACGCGGGTGTCGATGTCCGAACCCCTGATCTCGATGGCGAAATCATCGGCCCGCGACCAGTTCTCGATGATCTGGATCGCGACGGAATAGGGTTCCTCGCCGGTCGAGCACGGCATCGACCAGATCCGCAGGGTATCGCCGATCTTACGCGAGCGTGCGATCTCCGGCAGCATGCCCTGGACCAGGGCATTGAACTGATAATCCTCGCGGAAGAAATAGGTCTCGTTCACCGTCATGATGTTGACGAGGCATTGAAGCTCCTCGCCAGAGGCCTGGAAGCGAACCAGATCGAAATAACGCCGGAAGCTTGTGCTTCCCGTCTTTTCCATACGGTCATGCAGGCGCTTCTCAACGAAGTACCCTTTCTTGTCGTTGAATAGAATGCCTGTCCTACGATAGAAGAACTCGAAGAAGATGTTGTATTCTTCTTCGCTGATCGGAGGGTGCCCCTGTCTCATCGTCATGGCGCTGGAGAGCGGCATTACAATCCTCTGATCCGGCGGATCACGGCCGAAACCGCGAAGGCAATGAAGGGGACGTCGGGGAAACGGCCAGGGAGGGCTTCCAGCGCGGGAATGGCGTGTTCGGTGCCGATCTCGGCCAGTCCCTCGACGGCGGCCGCGCAGACATTCACGTGCTCGTCCTCGGCCACGACCTGCGTCAGCCAAAGCGGCGTGCTGGGATGCGGCAGCAGGCTCACGATGTTCACGGCGAAGATGCGCACGTCGCTATCGGCATCGGCGAGCAACTCGGCGACGAACGGCTCGACCTCGGACGGCATCTCCTGAAGCGCCTCGATGACGGCATTGCGCAGGCCGGTATCCTCGCTGCGCAGGAACGGCAGCAGGCCTTCCACCACGCGCTCGGATTTCAGCCGAATGAGAGACGTGACGATGGCGCTCCGGACACTGAGGGCGCTCTCCACTGCCAGCCGATCGCATAGCAGCGGCACTGCTTCCGGGACTGCGCCGAGGGTCCGCGCGGCACCGCGACGCGCCGAAGCCTCTAGGGAGGCGAGTTCGAGGCTCAGCGTCGCCAGATCGATGGTGGACGCCATTACCTGCGTGTCGCCGAGTGCGGCGGGTTTCCTCAGTGCCATCCTAAGCTCCCTGGGCTCGAAGGCCGGCCTGTGGCCGAAGCCAAGCGGTGAGTTGTGCGGCGATGGCGTGGCTCGGCAGCACCATGCTGGCGCCTCCGAGCTTGATGAGTTCGTTCGGCATGCCGAACACGACGCTGGTGTCGGCATCCTGTGCGATGGTCAGGCCGCCGCGCTGGTGGATCCGGGCCATGGCCTCGGCGCCGTCATTGCCCATGCCGGTGAGTTGCACGCCGATGAGCTGCTCGGCCGGAAAATGATCGAGGGCGCTGACGACCAGGCGGGTGACGCTCGGATGCCAGAGATGATCCTGGGACTGGGGCAGCGGGGTCGCCGAATGACCGGTGCCGCGCTTCGTCACGACGAGGTCGGCGTCGCCCTTGGCGATATAGATCGTTCCTGCCGCCAGCGGCGTCTGGCGCGCCGCCTCGACCACGGACAAGGCGCAGAGCTCGTTCAGGCGCCGGGCGAAGACGCCGGTGAAGCTTCCGGGCATGTGCTGGGCCACCAGGACCGGCCAGGGGAGATCGGCAGGCAGAAGCGGCAGGATTTCCTCCAACACGCTCGGGCCGCCCGTGGAGACGCCCACCAGGACGAGGCCCATGCGGCCCCGCGCGCCGGCCCTTACGCGGTTCGAGACGCTGTCGACGGGAGCCGAAGCGGGTGCGGGGCGCCTCGCCCCGATGCGCTGGCGCAGACCGATGCTACGCCGGATCCGCACCCGTGCAGCACCGCGGATCTTGGTGAGCAACTCGTGGTGGATGCGGTCGATCGACAACGAGATCGTACCTCCGGGCTTCTGGACGAAGTCCACCGCACCGAGCCGCAACGCCTGGAGGGTCGTCTCTGCGCCTTCCTCGGTGATGGAGGAGACCATCACCACGGGGCGCGGGTAATCGCTCATGATCCGGGAGAGGCAGGTGATCCCGTCCATCTCGGGCATGTTCACGTCGAGGGTGATGACCTGCGGGTCGAATTCCTCCAAGCTCGCCAGGGCCTCGACGCCGTTGCGTGCGGCACGAACGATGAAATCGCCCTGGCCTTCGAGCAACTGGGTCAGATGCCGGCGCATGAGCGCGGAATCGTCGACGATGAGCACCTTGATCATGCAACTGTCTGACGGGTGAGGTGAAAAGGAGCAGAGGCGGAAGAACGGCACGATCCGGATTCGTGGATCGATGTCCCGTCCCGCGAAGGTCAGCCATGCCCGGGACCGACCGTCATCCGACGCCCATCGAGGGCGGCCGAACGACGGGCGGATTTCCGGAGCGGCCGGGACCGTGAGGCCGGTCCCGGCCGGGTATCAGTGCGTGACCTGTCCGATGGAAGCCGCTTCGTCGGTGTCCAGAAGCTGCAGGATATCCAGCAGCAGGATCATCCGCTTCTGATCCTCGAGGTTGGCCACCCGGCGGATCAGTCGCTTCTGCGCATCCGAGAGGTGAGGGGCATCTCCGATCACCTTGCCGGAGATACGCATCACCTCGGACACGGAATCCACGATGAAGCCCGTGCGCACGTCGCGGATCGTGAAGACCATGATCCGCTGGCGGTCGCTGCGATCGGCCTGGGCAAGGTTGAAACGCCGCCGCTGGTCGATCACCGGCAGGACGACGCCCCGGAGGTTGATGACCCCCTCGACGAAGGCCGGTGCGCGGGGGATTCGGGTCAGCTCGTCGGGGACGCGGACGATCTCCTGCACGGCTTCGATCGGGACGCCGTATTCCTCGTCCATCAGGCGGAACACCACGAACTGTTCCTCGTCGAGGCTGTCCTGGACCGTCTCCCGCTCAGAACCGGTGCTGGTGCCCATCATCGTCTCCCCGGCCTTCACGGCCAACCGCAGATCGGCGGTGTCGAACATCCGCCCCGCCGAGAGGACCGAGACCAGGCGCTTGCCACCCTGAAGGCGGCAGATCGCCTGGATCTCGTCCATTGTGCCGTCATGGCTGAGAAGGGTCGGCATGGCCTCCACGAGGCTGCGGTTGACCCGCAGGACCTCCTTGACGCTGTCCATCACGACGCCGACCGAAAAGCCGGACTCACCGCCGAGGGACACCACCACCACCTTGTCGGTGCCGCTGAACGCTTTCGCGGGCAGGCCGAACATCTCGCGGAGCGAGACGAGCGGCAGGAGCCGGTTCCGCAGGGTGATCACTCCGAGCACGTGGCCGGGAGTGTTCGGGATCTGGGTCACGTGCTCGGGGAGCTGCACGATCTCCTGCACCTGCTCGATGGGAAAGGCGTATTCCTGCCCGGCCACCTCGAAGCTGACGAGCTGGTCCTCATCGACCACCGCGTCGACCGATACGGAGACGGATGCCGTCCCGTCCGAGCCGATGAGGCCGCCCGCCGAAGACCGCTGGGCAGCGATGGAGCTGAACTCCCGCTGCACCAGCTGCACAGAGTCGAGGATCATGACCATCGATCCGCCCTTGGCGTCCTTGATCATGCCGGTGAGCAGCTCGGTATCGACGGTGCCGCGGAGCGAGGAGGCGGGCTCGATCCGCTCTGCATCCACGGTCACCACATTGGCCATCCGATCGACGACGAAGCCGATCGGACTGCCCTGGTCGAGCACCACCACGCGGGTCGCGTCGTCGTGGAGCACCGGCGGGAAGTTCAGCACGTCCCGGAGGTTGAGGACGGGTAGGACCGTGCCCCTGAGGTTGGCAAGGCCGAGGAGGGAGCCCGGGCTGAGAGGGACCCGGACCACGGTCGGGACCCGGATGATCTCCTGGACATCTGAGAGGGAGACGGCGAACATCTCGGTCTCGATGTGGAAGATCACGAATTGCCGTGCTTCCGTAAGTGCCGCGTCCGAGTCCGGCGGCGGGGCGGCGCGAGCCGCTGGAGGCGCGAACTTGGCCTCCAGCGTTTCTAACGCCTGGGCAACTGCTGGTGCCATGGGGGTGTCGTCCCTTCGAGAGAGCTCGGTTCAGGCGGCCTGGAGCTCGTCGGCGAGGGAGGCGATCTCTTCGATGGCAGCGGCGAGTTGCCTGAGCGGCGCCTGCACCGAGTGCGGTGGCCGTCTCCAACTCGCCGCCCTGGACCTGGCCGACCAATACGTTCGCGAGCCCGCACGCGCACTGCGCGGCCGGATGACCATGATCACGGTGGTTCCCAGCTTCGGATGCGTGATGCCGGGTGAGCTGGATGTGGCCGTTTGTCGGCGGGTTCTGGCTGAAGTGGGGGCTGCCGCTGTGGCCAGCGGTATCACCCCCAGCATCTTCAGCCTCGACATCTCCTTAAATGAGGATCTGACCGGCAAGGGTCCCCCGCCGCACTGGTGCGTGCACGCGGCCGGGCTCGCCGTCGATTGGTTCTCCCAGGCTCAGCAAGCGCCCTTTCGCTTTGCGTTCCCGCGATCCGATTGGGTGAAGCGACCGGTCTGGTTTGAACCTATCGATGCCAGCGGGGTCGCCGAGTGCTACGCGCTCAAGCCCGACCGCGGCCGGCGGGTGACCCACTGGGACGAGCACCGGCTGAACGCCGGCGGCGGTCCCAGCACCAAAACCACTCCCCGTGGGTTGCGGGCGATTCAGGCCGATAAGCTGGCCATGGTTGAGCATCAGCTCGGCTTGGCTGGCCGGGTCATCGGGTGCGGAATCGATGACGATGCCGTCGAGCGGGCTCTGGGTGGCTTCAACTGGGTGAGAGACGGGCCCTAGGGGCGACTAGGCGGGAGGGGGAACTGCAACCCCCGTCCACCCTGACTCAGTGGCCGTCTTCAACGGCGTGCCCGGCGCCTACCCCACCCTGTCAGCGAAAAGCCCGTGCAACCCGTGCATCCCGTGCGTGAGCTGACCCAACACCATCGAAAATCAGTCCGACCACCGGATCAAAGGACCCATCATGTCAACTGACAACCCCACGACCACCGCGGGCATCCGCAAAATCAATCAGCTTTACGACGAGAGCGAACAGGTCTGGTACGACGTCTACGAGGCGCCGGGCATCGAGGGGGCGGTCATCCAGGCCACTGTTCCCCGTCAGGAGCAGAGTGTTGCAGTGGTCGCTCGCTACTTGCTTGCGAAGGGCGCGCAGCTACCCTTTACCACCGAGCGTCAGGGTATCATCGCTTCCGCCATCGCAGCCGATGCCCCCATCGTTCGTCGAGCCGCTCGCAACGGTTGGCGGGACGCCACCACGTTCGTGACACACCGTTCCGTTGTATCAGGGCGCGACGACGCCGAAGCGATTTTGCCGCCGACCGGAGCTTACGCTGGGAGCACCGGTCACATGCAGGATCGCGGTGACCTCGACGGGTGGCGAGCCCTGATCAAGGTCGCGCGTTTCTCGACGGCAATGATGATCGCACTAGCCGCCATCTTCGCAGCGCCGCTCCTCAAGATCGCGCGGCGCCCGAACTTTGGGCTTGTGCTTTTCGGCCCCAGCCGCTCGGGGAAATCCACGGCTCAGCTCGCTGGTGCATCGGCCTTAGGCTATGGGCAGGAAGAGGATCTACCCAGCCTGAATGCCACGGTTAGCGGTCTTCTGGCGGTTGCGGTCGCTTTCAATGACCACGCGATCCCGATCAACGAGATCGGCACCGCACGAGGTGGAAAAAACAATGTCCATGAGGTGGTTCGCGAGACGACTTATGGGCTGATGAACGGGCAGGACATCATCCGTCACCCGAGCTGGGCTGGTAGTGATGGTGGGGCGACGGCAACCTTCCAGGTTCTGCCACTTATGTCCTCCGAGCACTCGCCCGACGCTTGGGCGGCGCGGAAGGGCGAGACCCGCGATGAGGGGGAAACGGCCCGCCTCATTGGCGTCCCGGTGCTCTTCAACGGATCCCAAACCATCTTCGATTTGGCGCCCAAGACCCTCACTGGGGCGGATCTCGCAGCCTGGGAAAAGAAGCAGTTTCAGCTTTTGCGGGAGGGCCTGCCTAACTTCCGCGGCCTTGCCTTGAGCACCTATACCGAATGGCTCGCTAGACAACACAAGGCTGTCGAAGAGGTGGTTCGAATTCTGGTGGCGAACTTCGAAGTGGCCGTAGCGCGGCCAACGAGGTCACCGGTTGAACGTGATATCGTGGCGAAGTTTGGCGTCCTTTATGCGGGTGGCCTTTTAGCAATCGCTGCGGGTGTTCTTCCGCTGGACATGAAACGGCTCGGTGCGGCTTTGAAGCGGGCATGCTTGGCGGCGCTCGCAGAGATCCCCAATCCACAGGCTGAGCTCATGGCCGATCTGAAGGTGTTGAAGGGCAAGCTGAACGGCGCCAGCGTTTTGGACACCGAAACCTGTACTCGTAAGCAGTTGCGGCTGATGCACAACGCGGATGGCTTTCGCCAGATCAAGAATGAAGGTCTTGAGTGCGTGGTTCGATCCGAGGTTTTCACGCGGTGGTTTCGGTCGGAATTGCGGAGGCAACGGGTCCTCGAATGGCTCGACGCTGAGGGGTTCTTGAACCACGGCCGGGACCGGACCACTGGCCGCTCGATTGAGTGGGCTCAGCGTCAGGTGACTTGGCCTGATACCTCCCGCAAGCGGTCGATCAGCGTCTACCTGCCCGGCGGCTTCGCTGATTTGGAGCGGGCGTTCTAAGGATTACTATAGACCTCGGGCGTTGAAAGCGACGCCCGGGTTTTTTTGGTCGGTCAGGCGCTCCCGCCATGCCGGGCGACCTACGATGACTACAGGCGTCGATAGCACTCATCAGTGTCCAACCCCGCCTTCGGCCGAGATGGCCCGCGTGGGCCGCCTGTGACGCCTCCAAGGGCATAGCGCCGAAACGGGTACCCTTCACCGTCGGGATTCGGTCGCATCGGCTTCTCCCCGCCACGCGCTAGCTCACCGTCATGGATCGCATTTTCCCTATGACCCGCGCCGCCGGGCTCGACCGCCTCGCTGCCTTTCTAGAACATGAGGGAGCCGAGTATGCCGGGGCCCGCAACTTCGACCTCGGACCCGAAGGGAGGTCAACGACCTCGGCGCTCTCCCCTTATCTGCGTCGGCGCCTGATCGCCGAGGCCGAGGTCGTCGCTGCGGCCGTCGCTGCCTTCGGCGAAGAGGGAGCCGAGAAGTTCGTCAGCGAGGTGTTCTGGCGGACCTACTTCAAGGGGCACCTGGAAACCCATCCCACCGCCTGGACGGACTACCTTGCGCTGGCCGCCGAGGGCCACGAGCGGCTCGCCGTCGAGCCTGGCCTGCGACGGACCTATGAGGCTGCGATTGAGGGTCGGAGCGGCATCGACTGCTTTGATGCCTGGGCGAACGAACTCGTAGAGACAGGGTGGCTCCACAACCACGCACGCATGTGGTTCGCCTCGATCTGGATCTTCACCCTGCGCTTGCCTTGGGCCCTCGGCGCTGACTTCTTCATGCGCCAGCTCGTCGATGGAGATCCGGCCAGCAACACGCTCTCCTGGCGCTGGGTCGCCGGCCTGCACACTCGGGGCAAGCACTACGTTGCCCGCGCCGAGAACATCCGGCGGTACACCGACGGACGCTTCGACCCAGTCGGCCTCGATGAGTACCCCGATGCCCTCGACGAGCCGATGCCGCCGCGAGAAGTGCTGTTGCCGCTGGCGGACGCCCTGCCCGACGGCGAGGTCGCGCTCCTCCTCCACCTCGACGACTTGCAACCGGAAAGCCTGCCCCGCGGCACCGCGCGGGTCGCCCGCATCGGTGGCCTCGTTGCCCATGCCGCCAGCGCCTCCGACCGAGTAAGGGCTATGGACGAGGCTGCGATGGCGGATGCCCTGGCGCGAGCCGAGGCCCATTTCGAATGCGCCGCTGGCCACACTGATAGCGGTTGGGCCTGCGGCCTGCCGGTCGTGACCGCATGGGCCCCAGTCGGGCCATCGGCAATGGCGCTGCCAGACGGTTGCCTTCGCCTACGACGGGCCTGGGACGAGGCAGCATGGCCGTTGTCGAATCGAGGCTACTCCCGGCTGAGAAAAGCTATCCCACAGCTCTTACTGAACTGATCCACTGAATGTTTTGCCGAGATCAGGATCGGATCGGTAGCCGGGCGATTCGCCCGTAAGCGGTTATTTAAAATCGATTTATCCCTCGATGAGATCGTCGGCTAGGCTCGGCGAAGCCGTCCAGAAGCAACAGGCGTTCCCTAGCGGCATTCTCCTTGCTCGCATTGGCCGGACGCCCGGCGTGGCGGGCCATCCCTGTTGCGGTGGCTAGGTGCCGATAACAAGATAACGGGAAACGCCCATGAATGGACTTGGCGGACTCAACAGATCCCCCAACGGCGTGGTGCTGGGCCTCGTCCAGCTGCAACTACCAACTGTCGTCACAAAGGCCGACCTCGCGGCCCAAACTGAGCGCATCGTCGCAATGGTCGCCAAGGCCCGGCGCAACCTCGCAACAATGGACCTTGTGATCTTTCCCGAATACGCCCTGCACGGCCTCTCGATGGACACCAACCCTGACATCCTGTGCCGGATGGATGGGCCGGAGGTCGCAGCCTTCCAGCAGGCCTGCATCGACAACCGGATCTGGGGCTGCTTCTCGATCATGGAGCTGAACCCGGGCGGCTCCCCTTGGAACACCGGCCTCATTATCGACGATCACGGCGTCGTGAAGCTCTACTATCGTAAAATGCATCCGTGGGTGCCGGTCGAGCCCTGGGAGCCCGGCGACATCGGCATCCCGGTGATCGAGGGACCGCGCGGCGCGAAGATCGCGCTCATCATCTGCCATGACGGCATGTTTCCAGAGATGGCGCGTGAATGCGCTTACAAAGGCGCCGAGATCATGATTCGCACTGCGGGCTATACCGCGCCGATCCGCGAGTCGTGGCGCTTCACCAATCAGTCGAACGCGTTCTGCAATCTGATGGTCACGGCCAATGTCTGCATGTGCGGAACGGACGGCTCGTTCGATTCCATGGGCGAGGGCATGATCGTTAATTTCGACGGGGCCATCATCGCCCACGGCACCACGGGGCGCGCCAACGAGATCATCACCGCGGAGGTCCGGCCCGACCTGGTGCGGGAGGCGCGCCTTCACTGGGGCGTCGAGAACAACATCTATCAGTTCGGCCACCGTGGATACACGGCGGTGAAGGGTGGCGCGCGGGACTGCCCCTACACTTACATGCACGATCTCGCCGCCGGTCGTTACCGCCTACCGTGGGAAGACGATGTGAAGGTCGTTGATGGCACGTCCTGCGGATTTCCCGAGCCGACCTGTTTGTACGGTGACGCACAAACTCCAGGAACAAAGAAGTCGGTGGAGTAAGTGGTGGCTCCGTGCGTTGAAGCGGGCGCCATCGGGGGCTCTCAGCCCCGGTTTTTAGGTACTGTGCCAGTCTTCTTGATATGAAGTCATCGGCAGGATTCTGCTTGTTCCACATCGTTTCTACAACTACGCTTGCTGCACTCTAGTTTGGATGGACAGGAGCAAACACCGCCCTCACGACCGGGACGTCGGCGATCCTGGTTGTGTAGCGCGGCGACCGCATGTCAAATCGCGTGGACCAGTTTTGCTGCGAGCCAAACCGGCCCGTGCCGGGCACCACCGCCCTGCGCCCCCAGCGGCGGTTACAGGCGTCGAGAGCGTCCATCAGTGCCGAACCCCGCTCGCGGCCGAGACCGTCGAACAGCGCACGCTTTGAGGCTGCCAGGGGGGACGAGATCGACGGTCATCACCCCGGCCTTCGAGTACCGGTAGCTCGCCTTCCAAATCCGCCACACGCCCGACGTCCCCGCCTTGATCAGCACCCGGGCATCCCTATGCCTGAACGTGGCGTTAGGTACGATGTGATGAATGATGGCGAAAGGGACCTGCGGTAAGTCTCCGATCAGGTTTGATGCCCCAGATACCAGAGCACAAAACCCACGCTTGGAATCGCTTGACGACGATGGGGCTTCAAGAGCTATCGAAGGTACTACGGTCCGCCCGGACTTGGACCGCGCTGAGCGTCCTGGCCCCGGTCGGTATGCTCGTCGTCTCGAGTTTGATGCTGATCGACCTACGCCGCGATGCCTGGGACAAGGCTGAGGTGACGTCACGCAATCTGCTTCAGGTCATCGAACGCGACATTGCCCGTAACGTCGAGATCTTCGACCTTTCGATTAGCGCAGTTGTCGAGAACCTCCATGCGCCAGGCATCGACGCGGTCAGCCCTGCCATGCGTCAGCTCATCCTGTTTGATCGAGCGGCGATGGCCCGCGACATGGGCGTAATGCTCGTTATCAATGAGCGTGGCGACATCGTGGAGGATGCGGGCGCCGCCCAATCGCGAAAGGGCAACTACGCTGATCGGGAGTACTTCCAAGCCCAACGGCTCCGGTCCGACCGGGGGCTCTACATCGGCAAGCCCATCGTTTCGCGGCTGACTGGTGAGCCCATGCTGCCGTTCAGCCGGCGCGTTTCCAAGCCCGATGGCTCATTCGGAGGCGTCGTGCTCGGGAGCCTGAAGCTCACTTACTTCACACGCCTTTTCGATCACATCGGTCTCGGCCGCGACGGTGCGATCAATCTCTATCTGCGCGACGGCACGCGGGTCATGCGCTATCCCTATGAGGCGGCGGACATCGGCGTTAATATTGGCGGTGCGCCAACCTTCATGAGGTTTGCGAGCACGCGCAACGGTTCATTCGTAGACGTTTCGGTCCGAGACGGCGTCGAACGCTATTACACCTTCACTCAGGTCGGCGACTTGCCCCTAATCCTCAACGTCGCCCTTTCGACGCGCGCGGTGGAGGCAGAATGGCGTGCCAAAGCCCTCGGCATCGGCTCTGTCGTACTGATCCTCTGCGGCCTGACCGTGGCGTCGTCCCTGCTTTTTGGGAAAGAACTACGTCGCCGTACCCAGATGCAGGCGGAGCTCGCTCGGCTATCGGAGACCGATACCCTGACGGGCTTAGCCAATCGGCGGCGCTTCGATGAGGCATTCAGCCGTGCTTGTGCGCAGGTTGCACGTTCTGGCAAACCGCTCTCACTGCTTATGATTGATGCCGATCATTTCAAGCGTTTCAACGACCGCTACGGCCACGCGGTCGGGGATGCGGTGCTGAAGGGCTTGGCCGGCTGCCTTGCGGCAAGCGTACATCGACCCTCCGACTTGGTCTGCCGGGTCGGCGGCGAGGAATTTGTCCTCCTGCTCCCTGACACCGACACGGCCGGCGCCTTGCGCGTTGCTGAGGCGGCGCATGCCCAGATTGCGACCCTGGCGGTCGAGGCTGCAGGGATCGGCCCTGGCGGCATAACAGTCAGCATCGGCTCCGCCACGGGCACTGTCGATGCTCGCAGCCTGTACGCTCGCGCGGATGCCGCGTTGTACGAAGCCAAAGCAGGCGGCCGCAATCAAACCCGCTGCGCACCGTCTCTCACCATCGAGCCCGTCGAGAAGCCATCCTTGCGCCTCGTTGAACGCTGAGCCGACCAAGCCAGGTAAGGCCGTCAAAAGAGGATGATAATGGAATTGAAATCGCCTCAGCCCATTGGCACTTCCGTAAGCTGAGAGGGGTGCTTGAGCCGTTCGTTCATTCTGACGCTCGTTGTAGCCCTCACATTCTGGCCGGTTTCCATTTCGGTTGATCCTTCGTCGCAGGGTCACTGACCGCACACACGGAGGTGGACCTGGGGATAAAGCCCCTCGCGCAGAGGACGTCACCGCGGTAGCCTTCAACTCTGCCGGAGGCTTCGGCGAGGGCGCCAACGATGCCGGCACTACCGGAGGTCTGCCATGGCATTCTCAAGCCTGATGGTCCCGCTGGATCCGGGTGCCTTGGGGCTGGCGCGCCTGAGGCTCGCGGTGGGCCTGGCACAACTCTTCGAGGCGCGCCTGATAGGTATCGCCGCCCGTCAAGCGCTGCCACAGCACCTGTATGGGAGGGGCGCCCTCATCGATAGTCGGTTCGTCGATCAGGCGTCATCGCGCCTGAGCGCCGAACTCTCGCAGCTTGCCGCCCGGTTTCAAGAAGCTTCGGCTGATCTCGGCGCTGTCGAATGGCGCTCGGCCGAGATTGACCCGATGACGTTCCTGGTCCAGCAGGCGCGATCTGCCGACCTCGTCATCGTCAACCGCTACCGAGAAGAGGGCAACGACGACTGGTGCTCCTGCATCGCGCCGGGCGAACTTGTACTGCGCCTGGGCCGACCAGTGCTCGTCGTCCCGGAGACGGTTGAGGCCGTCACAGCGCGGCGCATCGTTATTGCATGGAAGGACACACGCGAGGCCAGGCGCGCTGTGTCCGATAGCTTGCCGTTCCTGAAGGTCGCCGAGAAGGTTCTCGTCGTCGCTCTTGGGGACGAGGCGGACTGGGCGGGTGCTCGTGCCATCCAGGCCTACCTAGCCCAGCATGGCGTCGCCTCGACCATGATTTTACGCCCCCCTCCGGCGGGCAACGTCGCCACACAGATCCTTGCCATCGTGCAGCAAGAGGACGCAAACCTAATCGTTGCCGGAGCATACGGACATACGCGGGTCCGCGAGGTCATCTTTGGAAGCGTGACCCGCACCCTGCTCGAGCGCACCCCGATCTGTTGCTTGATGAGCCACTGAGCGTCTGGCAAGAAAACCCAAGCCGTCCAGGCCGTTCGCGTTGGGCATCGGTCATAATAGTGGGTAGTGGGGCGTAGCAGACGAAAGCGCTGTCGAGGTTGACGCGCACCATCTTATGTAACATCGTTTGCTACATGAGACGCGATAGCCGCCTGTCCGGCATTCTCCACGTATTGCTCCACATGGCTGAGGAGCCTGGCCCGGTGACCTCCGAGGTGCTGGCCGCCGCCATGCAGACCAATCCGGTCGTCGTGCGCCGCATCATGGCCGGACTGCGCGAGGCAGGCTTCGTCCGGTCCGAGCGTGGCCACGGTGGTGGCTGGACGATTGCGCGCGAACTGCACGAGATCACGCTTCGCGACATCTACGTCGCGCTCGGCTCACCCGCACTCCTCGCCATCGGCAACCGCACGGAATCGCCGGGCTGCCTCGTCGAGCAGGCCGTGAACGCCGCCCTCGATACGGGCTTCCGCGAGGCCGAAGCGCTGCTGCTGGAGCAGTTCGGCCGCGTCACCCTCGCGGCCCTCAGTGCCGATTTCCACGCCCGTCTCGCTGCACGGGGCGGCACCCTCACCCTGGAGCAGGCCCATGGCATTTGACGTGATCATCGTGGGGGGCAGCTTCGCCGGCTTGTCGGCGGCGACCTACATCGCCCGCGGGCGACGCTCGGTCTGCGTGATCGATACGGGCAACCCGCGGAACCGCTTCGCGGCGGCCTCCCACGGCTTCTTCGGTCAGGACGGGAGCGACCCCCGGGCGATGATCGCGCAGGCGCGCGCACAGCTCGAGGGGTACCCTCAGGTGACGTTCGTGGCGGGGGAGGTGGTGGACGCCCGCGCGGGCCAGGACTTCGCCATCGTCCTGGCGGGTGGAGAGACCCTGCACGCCGCCCGCCTCGTCCTCGCTCACGGTATCTCGGACGTTCTGCCGGACCTGCCCGGCCTTGCCGAGCGCTGGGGCAAGAGCGTCCTCCACTGCCCCTATTGTCATGGCTATGAATTCGCGGAGCGGAAGCTGGGGGTGCTCGCGCTATCGCCGATGTCCGCCCACCAGGCTTTGCTGATCGCCGAATGGGGGCCGACGACGCTCTACCTCAACGGCGGTGATAGGCCCGATGAGGCAATGCATGCCCGGCTCGTCCAACGGGGCATCGAGATCGAGCCGGCTCCGCTGGTCGCTCTCACGGGCGACGGCGATACGTTGTCGGGTGTGCGGCTCGTGGACGGCCGAACGGTCGCGGTCGATGCCCTCTATCTCGCACCGCGTTCACGCTTGAACAGCCCGCTCGCGGAACGTCTGGGTTGCGCGCTGGACGAGGGACCGTTCGGTCCGGTCATCCGCACGGATTCCAGCAAACTGACGACGGTGGCGGGTGTCTACGCTGCGGGCGACATCGCCCGCGCCCCCCATAGCGTGAGTTGGGCCGTGGCGGACGGTGTGACGGCGGGCGTGTCCGTGCACCAGTCCCTCGTCTTCGCAAGCCTGGCTGCCTGACCCCGTGCGGATGCTGTCGCACCTGCTTTCGACCCAAAGCAGGCCCTGGGAAGGTCCGCTTTGCGGAAGCTTGATGGGGGATTGGCTACGTCCGGGCTGGGTGAATTTTGATGATCCGCTATCGAGCGGTAATAAATATGAGCGAACATCATCCCAGATGACATCAAAGATTTTTCTTACCCTCGCGCTGACCACACTGTTCGCAAGTGGATCGGCCGCGCTGGCCCAGGCAATCGACAAGGCCGCCGTCGACACCGCGGCGCGCGCATTCATGGCTGAGACCAACACGCCTGGACTGGCTGTCGGCGTCGTCACCCCGGCGGGGGCTCAGGTGTTCTGCTATGGCGTGGCCTCGGAGGAGACCGGCATCTCCGTGGATGAGCGGACGCTGTTCGAGGTCGGTTCGATCAGCAAGACGTTCACAGCGGCCTTGGCGGCCTATGCGGCTCGAATAGGCTTGCTCGATTGGACCGGGCCGCCAAGCCGATACCTCCCGGAACTCAAGGGTACCGCCCTCGACCGGGTGAGCTTGATCAAGCTTGCGACGCACACGACGGGTGGAATGCCGTTGCAGCTTCCCGATGGCGTGAGGACGAACCCCGACCTGATGGCCTACTACCGGGGTTGGACGCCTCCATCGCCGCCGGGAAGCGTGCGGACCTACGCTAATCCCAGCATCGGCCTGCTCGGCGTCGTCACGGTACGAGCGCTGAAGGGCGATTTCGCCGCGCTGGTCCGCGAGCACGTCTCCGAGCCGCTTGGCCTTCGGCACACCTTCAATGACGTGCCGGCGGCCGAGCAGACGCATTACGCACAGGGCTACACGCGCGACGGAAAACCCGTCCGGGTCACCTCGGCTCCCCTGTCGACGGAGGCGTATGGCCTCCAAACCACGGTGGGAGACCTGCTGCGGTTCGTCGAGGCGCAACTTGGAAAGGTCGATGGGGACGAAGTGCTACGGCGCGCCCTGGCCGATACCCATGTCGGTTACTTCCGCGCCGGACCGATGACACAAGCGCTGATCTGGGAATGGTATCCGCTACCTGTGAACGCGGACGACTTCGCAACCGGCAATGGCGACGCGATGGTTTTATAAGCCCACGCCGGTCACTCGCATAGAACCGCCGCAGTCTCCTCCTGAGAACAGTCTCGTCACGAAGACAGGGGCAACCAATGGTTTTGGGGCGTATGTCGCCTTCATTCCTGGACGTAAAGTCGGATTAGTTCTCTTGGCAAACCGCAATCACCCGACAAGCTTACGGCTGATGCTTGCCAAGCGCGTCTTCACAGCGGTGGGCGTTGAAATCACGAAGAACCAGCCGTAGCGCCAACTCTTCGAGCTTCTGATACTCACCCACACTCAAAGTTGCCAGAAAGCTGACGAGTGGCCGCTTCGGAGAAGCGTTTATGGCGGTCCGTCCGCTTCAGGGCGAAGGGTCAAGGTCCGCTCCCCACTCATTGCGACCACTCTACCATCTTTATTGCGAGGGCTCCGCACACAACTCAAGGCATGCACCAAAGACAAATATAACCTGACTTGACATTAGGACTATAATCTTATAATATGAGGGTCGCTGCGGGCTGTTTCGCAGCTTACTGGATGCTCCTGATGACCGTGCCGTCGCGACCCTTACCACTCGAGCCCGACCGGCATCGGGCGGGTGCATCCTCCCCCTCACACTCAACGCAAGGCGGCCTCCGGGCCGCCTTCGTCGTTTCTGGAGCCATTTTATGACCCCGAACATCACAACCAGCACACCCACCGCCGTGCCGCCCGGCCTGATCCTGTTCGGCCGCGACGAACGACACCGCCCGCACGCCTCACGCTTCGCCGTTGGTGACAAGGCCGAGGCCGAGCGCGCCGCCGGGCTGATGGGCATGCATGTGCTCGAGATCAGTGACGACGCCCATTACAGCCTCGCCGCCGGCCTACCGCACGGACGCCTATTCGAGAGCGGCAAAGCCTTCGTGCCGTTCGTCAAAGCCGAGGTGTTCGACCGGCTCGTGGCGGCGGCGGGCCTGCCCGATATTGCCCCGCCCGTCAGGGCCTCGGCCAAGGCCACCGGCGCCCCTCCGGCATCAGGGGGCGGGGCGAGTGGCGATGCGGGCGGCGGAGGCCCTGGCGGCCGTTTCAAGGCGCCGGCCGATTGGCCCGCCATCGAACGGGGCTGCCTCGTGCTGGCCTGCGCCGGCCCGCAGGAGGGCTGGTTCGAGGCGATCATCATGTACACGAAGGCCGACGACGCGTTCGAGCTTCAATGGCGCGACTGGCCAGACGATGGGCTGATCACCCGACACCGCAGCGAGCTTGGCTTGCTCCCGCCCGGCGCGGTTCAGGGCGCGAAGCAAGGGGCATGAGGCAGCTTGCCCCTAACAGCGTCGAGGCGGATCCCGCCTCGACCACTCGTACCGACCGGGTGCGTGCCCTGAACGATGCCTTCCGCCGGAGCTTTGCCGGCGGCCGTGTGATGCTGTCGCGCGGGATCGCTACTCTGCCCGAGGAGCGCCGGCGCGAAGCAGAGGCAGCGGTGCAATCGTTCGAGGCCTTCGGCGCCGCCGACGACCCGCATGATGAGCACGATTTCGGCGCCTTCGATCTCACTGGGCAGCGATGTTTTTGGAAGATCGACACGTACGACCGCGCCATGGTCGGGCACTCGCCTCACCCAGCCGACCCTGCGGTGACGGCGCGCGTCCTCACCATCATGCTGGCCCAGGAATACTGAGCCTCCGACACTGATAGCCGTGCCTGCCTGCTGCCTAGCCGGCGCACCTGACCGAACGGCGTTGCGCCTGCCCCTGGCCACCGCGCCGCCCTTGTCACCACCCCATCATCAGGATTCCGAACATGAACTCGTACCTTAGTGCGATGCGGAGCTATCGCGACTTTTCCGGCCGGACCTCGCGCGGCAACTACTGGCGCTTCATTCTCGTGTACCTCGGCATTGCGTTGATCGCGCTGATGCTCGATGCCGCCTTCGCAACCGGCAACAAGGATGGCGGCCTGTTCATCGGCCTCGTCCACCTGATCCACCTCGTGCCGCAGGTGGCCGCCGGCATTCGGCGGATGCACGACACCGACCATTCGGGCTGGTGGTTGTTGCTCAGCCCCGTTGCGCTGGTCTTTGCCTGCTTTGCCGGGACGCCAGGGCCGAACCGGTTCGGGTCGCCTCCGATGGGCAGTGTCGTGCCCGCTTCAATTGGCACCGCGCCATTGGTGCCTGCTCACGCCACCCCCGTTGCACCGGTCGCCCCGCCGCAGCGTGACGTGATCGCCGAGATCGAACGGCTGGCGCAGCTTCGCGCCAACGGTAGCCTGTCGGAGGCCGAGTTCGAAGTGATGAAGGCGCAGGCCCTGTCGCAGGCGCGCGGCGCGTGAACGACGACACAGCCTGGGTGTTGGTCGCGGTCACCGTTTGCATCGCGATCTACGGCCTGCCCTCGATCATCGCCTTCCACCGACGCCATCCCAACCGCTGGGTCATCCTGGCGGTCAACGCCCTATTCGGTGGGACGCTCGTGGGCTGGTTCTTGGCGCTGGTCTGGGCGCTGCACGCGGTGCATCGGCTGGAGCAGCCCGGCGCCTCGCAGGGCGGTGAGTCGGGGCTGAACTTGTTCGTGAACGACACCCGGCGGGTCACCCTTGTGGCGGCACCTCAAGAGGATGGGGTCGGAAAGGTGCGGCGCGCCCTTTCGCCGGCCGATGCAGTGCGGGAACTTGAACGCTTTGGCGATCTCCGCACCGCCGGTCACATCGATGACACTGAACACCGGATGCTCAAAGCCATGATCTTTCGAAAGATGTAGGGCGAATGGCTCTTATCGACCCAACATAGCCGTAGATACCATAGGAGGCATTGCTCGGAAGCAGCCGTACAATCGGCTGCAGTTAAGCCGGACTCGCGAAGAAGAAGGCCAATCCGAACAAGACGTAGACCCCGAGAAGGAGGAGTCTTTCGAACCACGTCGTTTCGCCGTCCCGGGCAATAGTGTTGACGATGAAGGCGGTGCTCGCGATGCCGAACACCCGGCAAGCGTGGGTCGACGCTGCGGGCGGCGGGTGTCAGCCTTCCCGCAGCGTCCGTCGCGCCACCATGCCGAGGGTGGAGCCCTGGACGATGATGGTGAAGAGCACGACCGCATAGGTCGCCGCCAGGATCGCGGGTTTGGCGTCACTCTCGGGAATCGACAGCGCCAGCGCAACCGAGATGCCCCCGCGCACCCCGGCCCAGGTTAGGAACGGCACGTTGCGCGGCGACAGGTGGCCGCCCCAGCGGAAGACGAGGAGCGGCGTCGAGACCGCCACCAAGCGGGCCAGGAGGACGATGGGAACCGCGCAGGCGGCGAGGAGCAATCCGTTCGTCTCGAAGCGCAGCACCAGCACTTCCAGCCCGATGAGCAGGAACAGAACCGAGTTCAGCACCTCGTCGATGAGCGTCCAGAGGGCGGAGACGTAGCCTTGGGTCCGCTCGCTCATCGCGTCGCGCGGGGCACGGTCGCCGACCAGCAGGCCCGCTGCGACCACCGCGAGGGGACCGCTGGCATGGATCTTCTGCGCGAGCGCGTAGGTTCCGGCCACGAGCGCCAGGGTGATCAGCACCTCGACGGGGAAGTCGTCGATGGTCCGCATGGCCCGGTAGGCGACGTAGCCGGTGACGACCCCGAGGAGGAGGCCGCCGCCCGCCTCCTGGAGCAGGAGCCAGGAAATGCTGATGGCGCTGGTTGCCTCGCCGCCCGTGCCGGCCGCGAAGGCGACGAGGACAGTGAACAGCACGATGCCGACGCCGTCGTTGAACAGGGCCTCGCCCTGCATCTCGACCTCCAGCGTCTCGGGAACTTTGACGTTCTTCAGCGTCGCCAGGACCGCGACTGGGTCGGTCGGGCTGATCAGCGCGCCGAAGACGAGCGCCCACGCGAGCGATATGGGCCGGCCGATGAGGTCGGCCGCCAGCCAGAACGCGCCGCCGACGAGGGCCGTGGAGATCAGGGTGCCGAGGAGCGCCAGCGTCGCCACGGCCCAGGCCCGATCCCGGAGCATGCGCAGATCGAGGCTCATGGCGCCGGCGAACAGCAGGAAGGCCAGCATGCCGTTCATCACCACGTCGGTGAAGTCGACCTGGCGCAAGACCTTCGTGAGGTTCTCGTAGAGGTGCTGGGACGGGAAGGCGAGGTCGAGGCCAACGAGGGCCAACGAGGCGGCAAGGCCCATGACGAGGAGGCCGATGGTGTGCGGCATCCGCAGGAACCGCCGGTTCAGCCAGCCGAACAGGGCCGAGAGGGTCAGCAGCATCGCGGCGAGGTCGAAGATGGAGATCACGGGCGCTCCCCGCCCGCGCAGAGAGAGCCTGCCGGGACCTGTCGATGGGTGATGGAAGTCAACGCGAGCCCAGCCGTTCTGTCGCGCCCGCCGAAGCAAGCACCGCGTTGGCCGTGGCGACATCGTCCGCATCCCGCTCGGGGGGAGCCTTCGTACCTTCCCGGGCCTGACGGCAGAGACGGACGAGGTAGGGGAAGTGGTCCGATCCGAACGCGTCGAGGCGCTCGACCGACACCGCGGCGAACCCGCCTTCGTGGAACACGTGGTCGAGGGGCCAGCGCATCCACCATGCGTTTGCGTTCCAGGTCGCGACGTAGCCGTAGCCCTGCCGTGGGTCGATCAAACCGGACAGTCGCGCCATGCGCTCGACCGCGATCTCCCAGGGCGTGGCATTGAGGTCGCCGGCGAGGATGCCGGGCTCGACTCGCGTCCGCAGAACGTCCGCCGCCGCGTAGAGCTGGGCATCCCGCCCGCGTGCGGATTGCCAGGCTTGCGGAGGTTTGGGATGAATGCCGACGAAGTCGACGGTCTCGCCGGTGCGCAGGGTGACGCCGGTGACGATGGCCGGGGTGTCCTGACCCGCGAGGTACCGGATGCTCCCGTTTACCAGCGGCAGCCGGGAGTACAGGTGGATGCCGTAGTACGATCCCGTGATCCGCTGGAGGGCATGGGGCATCGCCGCGAGAACGGGCTTCAGGGCCTCGTCCCACCAGGCGTCGGTCTCCATCGCGAGGAACAGGTCCGGCTCGACCCGTGCGATGAACTCGACCAGGGGGGCGGCCTTTCGGGCCCCGAGCTGGACGTTGGCGACCATCACGGAAAGTCGGCGCTCGGCGGGACAGGCCTCGACGCTGGAGCCCCGGGTCGGCAAGTACGGGCGAAGCACCCACGCATCGACGGTGAGGGCGACCGCCACGAGGGCCAGCGTCGACGTTGTTGATCTCGGGGATTCCCGGAGAAAGAACAGGAGGCCGAGGCCGACCGTGAGCAATCCCAGGGCGAAAAGCAGCCGCGGGAAGTCGAGCAGGCGCACCCACCACCACTCGGTGGGCACCAGCGGGATCAGGCTCGCGGCCGAGAGCACCACTGCGAGGACGAGGAGCGCGTAGCGGACGAGAGATCTCACGGGCGGTCCGGATCGGGTCGGTCAATCTCGTGCCGCGGCACCCCATCCAAGCCGTCGTCGCGCCCGGAGAGCGACTTGAGCACGCTGATCGAGCCATCGGTCTCCAGCACGACCGCCGCGGCCTGGGAGAGGTCATCCAGCCCTTCCGAGCGCAGGGCGGAGAGGACGTCGTCGCGGGTCAGGCGCTGCCGGCGCATCGCGCCCTCGACCAGATGCCCCTTGTGCGCGAGGAGGGTCGGCTCGGCCTTGACCAGCGACCGGACCCGGGCGGAGCGCACGCTCGACCACGTGATCGCGTATTGCAGTCCGATGAGGGTCGCGAGGGCAAGGACGCCCTCCAGGAGTGCGACCGACTTCGTCAGGACGATGGACGACAACGTCGAGCCGAGTGCGACCGTGACCACGAGGTCGAAGGCGTTCAGTTTCGTCAGGGTGCGCTTGCCCGAGATCCTGAGGAACAGGATCAGGGCGACGTACGCCAGGGGGGCGACGACCACGACCCTGAGCAGGCCGGACCAGCTATCGAAGAACATCGCGGAAGTCCTTGTCGCGACACCCGCCGATGGGTGGCGGGTGTCTGGGCCATCGGTCCATCGAGCCGAGGCTTGTCATCCTGCCCGGCTGGCGCGCGCCTCAGCGCATGTACTTCGGGAGGTGCTGGATCGGGTTGGTTCGACCGCCCTGTCCCTTGCCCTGGACCGAGCCTTCGGACTGCATGACGTCCGTCGAGGACTGAATCGCGCTCGGCGGCGCGACCCCGCCGGTGCCCTGGTGGCGCGCGGCGTCCGATCCCTTCGTGGTCGACGTTCCCGATGGGAGCGTACCGGGCGTGGGTTGGTCGATGGAGCTGCCTACGGACTGCGCCGAGGCTGGCCCCGCGAGGGCGAGGCCGACGATGACGGCAAGGGCGCCGGCGAGGCGCAAGGCGGAGCGGCCCCTTGCAGGGTCGGTTAGGTCCAAGCGGTGCATCGGCGTGGTTCCGGTCGGACGCCTGGGCGTCGGGATTGTCGAACCGAAGCGTTGCCCGCCGACTTTGGTTCCGGCCCGAGACGCTCACGCCGACATGGCGGATCGCTTCCATGGCCACCCCACCTCCGCTGGCGGAGATAGGGGGGCCTTCTTCCGGGTTACTTCGGCATCAGCACGCTGTCGATGACGTGCACGACGCCGTTGGACTGGTTGACGTCGGCCTGCTCGACGATGGCGCCGCCGCCCTTCTGGTCGATCAGCGACAGCCGGTTGCCGTCCATCTTCACCGTCAGGACCTGGCCCTCGACCGTCTTCAGGTTGGCGTCGGCGCCGCCCATCTTCGCCTTGGCCATCAACTCCTTCGCGTCGAGCTTGCCCGGGACGACGTGATAGGTGAGCACGCCCGTCAGGGTCTTCTTCATCTCGGGCTTAAGGAGGGAGTCCACAGTCCCGGCCGGCAGCTTCTTGAAGGCGTCATTGGTCGGGGCGAAGACCGTGAACGGACCCTTGCCGCTCAGGGTGTCGGCAAGGCCCGCGGCCTTCACGGCGGCGACGAGGGTCGTGAGGTTGCTGGCCTTGGATGCGTTCTCGACGATGGTCTTGTCGGCCATCATCGGCGCGCCGCCGACCATGGGGGAGGTCTCGGCGAGGGCGGGAGCGGCCACGGTCAGGCCGACGGCGAGGAGGGCGGCGTTCACGGTCGAGCGCATCATGAAAAATCCTATAGGTGAGATGAAGCTTCGGGAACCGAGGCTCATGCCACCGATACGCGTCGACTTATCCGTAAGTTTCAAAAGACGGATCACGATAAATTCATGAATCCTAAGGCGCGGCTTCAGGTCATCTCCGTGATATATGGTGTTCATTTTAAAAAATGCGCTGTGATGACGCCCTTGATATCAGGATCATTCTTCCTAAGGGACCATCTGAAGGCTTAGCGGCCTAGACTATCTTATGCTTTACGCCAATCGATTGACATGAACGTTTCCTGAACAGGCGCGTTGAACCTGCGAGCCGATTGACCGCGCGTCGGTCAATCGCCGTCCAGGCCTCGCGGGCATTCCCGTCCGTTCAGGCCTCCTTCCAGGAGATCCCCTTGTCACATCGCGCCCTCGCCGCCGCCCTCGCGCTTACCTGCCTGTCGCTGCCCGCCATGGCCCAAACCACTCCGGCCCCAACTGCGCCCACTCGCGGCACCGCGATGCCAGCGTCCTCCGACATGGGGATGAAGATGGCCGACACGGCGACGGTGAAGCTGAAGTTCATGACCGTGAAGTCGGCCGACGTGATGTCGTCCAAGCTCGTTGGCACCACCGTCTACAACAACAAGAAGGAGACGGTGGGCGAGGTCGAGGATCTCGTGATCGAGAACGGCAAGACCCTCACCGGCGTCGTCGTCAGCGTCGGCGGCTTCCTGGGTCTCGGCGAAAGCTACGTCGTGCTTGACCCGTCCTCGCTCGCTATCAGCAACAAGGACGGCAAATGGATGGTCCACGCCGACACCGACAAGGACACTCTGAAGAACGCGCCGAAGTTCGAGTATTCCAAGAAGAAGATGTGATCCCCGCAGACAAAGGAGACATGATCATGAAGCACACCATTCTCGCCTCAGCGCTCCTGGCTGGCCTCGGCCTCTGCGCCTTCAGCCTGCCCTCAGCCGCCCTGCCTATGAACGCCACCGGCGTCACGGCATCGGATGGCGGCGATCTCGTGCAGGTCCGCATGACCCGACGCGAGATGCGCCGCCATCGCATGATGCGGCATCACCGTATGCGGCAGGGCTCGGCCAGCCGCGGCAACGCCAGCATGCCTTCGCGCGGGGCTAGCGGGCAGCAATACGGCGGGACGTCCGGCGGCCCGCGTCGCTGACATCGTCGTACTCGGTCCGCGAGGTCGGTTGATCCTCGCGCAAAGCCTTTTGAGACGCCGCCGGATGGCACGCCCGCCACCGGCGGCTTTCCCACGACCCAAGGGTTCCCATGATCTTCTCGGAAGCGCTCGGGCGCCTCGAAGGGCTCGGTCGTTCGGCCGCGGCCCTGCTGCCGGGGCTCGCCGTCGCCCTCCTGCTGTTCGGCCTGGGCCTGCTCGTCGCGCGTGGGGTCCGTGCCGCCGTGCGGCGAGCCGCCGAGTTGCGGCAGGCCTCGCCCGGGTCCGCCTCGGTGCTCGGGCGCATCGCGGGCGGCATGACCATCCTGGTCTCGTTCCTGGTGGCGGCCTCGGTTGCCTTCCCCTCCGTTTCCGCCGCCGACCTGTTCAACCTCCTCGGCATCGGTGGCGTCGCCATCGGCTTCGCCTTCCGCGACGTGCTCCAGAATCTGCTGGCCGGCATCCTCATCCTGCTGACCCGCCCCTTCGTCATCGGCGACCAGATCCGGGCCGGTTCGCACGAGGGCACGGTCGAGGACGTCTGGGTGCGGGCGACGGTGCTGCGCACCTACGACAACCAACGCGTTCTGATCCCGAACGCCACGCTGTTCGTCGACAAGATCACCGTCATCACCGCGCACGACAAGCGCCGGCTCGCCTTCCCGCTCACCATCGGCAACGGGGACGACATGAAGGAGGCGCGCCTCGTCATCGTCGAGGCCCTGCGCAAGACCGAAGGGGTCCTGGCCGACCCAGCCCCGGAGGCGCTGGTCACGGGCCTCGGGGCCGCCGGTGTCGACATGACGGCGCGGTTCTGGATCGACCCGCCCCGGCGGCGCGACGCGGTCGACGCCCTCGACCACGCCATCTCGAACGTCAAGGACGCGCTCACCGCAGCCGGCATCGACCTGCCTTACCCCACGAGCCAGGTTCTCCTGCACGACCAGACCGAGGCGACGGACGGCGACCGCACGAGCCAGCGCGAGGGCTGGCCCGCCGGTAAAAACCCGCCGCGCGCGCGTTGGCATGTGCTGCGCGAAGATCGTGACGACGTCCAACGCAAGGACCCCGAAGACCGGGGTTCGGAAGGAAAGGGCGAGCCGGCATGAGGGCACGTTTTCGAGCCTGGATCGAATCCCTTGGCGATCAGTTCTGGCTTCGGCCCGCGCTGATCGTGCTCGGTTGCATCGGCCTCGCCCAGCTTGGGATCTGGCTGGAGACGGCCCATGTGGCCGGGTACGACGCCTCCTCGCCGGACCAGAACTGGGGCTATTCCGGCGGCGCCGAGGGCGCCCGGGCGCTCCTGAGCGCGGTGGCCTCCTCGACCATCGGGGTCGCCGGCACGACCTTCTCCATCACCATCGCGGCCCTGACGCTGGCCTCCGGGCAGATGGGCCCGAGGCTGCTGCGCAACTTCACCCGCGACGCCCGTAACCAGATCGTCCTAGGCATCTTCCTCGGCACCTTCGCCTACGCGCTTATGGTCCTGCGCACCGTGCGCACGGTGCAGGAGAGCCCCTTCGTCCCGCACCTCGCGATCACGGGGGCCATGCTCCTGGCGCTCCTCTCCCTCGCGACCCTGGTCTGGTTCGTCCACCACATCGCGGCCAGCATCAATGTCGAGACGGTGGTTGATGCAGTCCATCGCGACCTCTGCGCCGCAGTGGCGGCGCGGACCTGCGACGCGGCCGGCATGACGCTCCCGGCCCGACTACCCACTGGCTGCGGGGTCTCCATAGACGCCAACGGCTACCTTCAGGCCGTGGACGAGGGCGGGCTGGCCGACTGGGCGCAGGGGCATGGTGCGACCGTCGTCCTGCGGGTTCGCCCCGGCGATTACGTGCCGAGCGGGTTTCCCGTCGCGTTCCTCTCCGCCGGGATCGAGGATGCGGAGGCGGCACTCAGGCGTTCGCTGACCTTCGGCCGTCGCCCGGCCGCCCTGCAGGACCTCGAATACTCGATCCGGCAACTGGTCGAGGTCGCGGTCCGGGCGCTTTCGCCCGGTATAAACGATCCCTTCACGGCCGGCAGCGTCGTCGACCATCTCGGCGATGCCCTGTGCCGGGTCGCATCATGCCATCTGCCCACCGGTGCCGTCGTCCGAGACGGCCGGGTGGTGCTCGTCCTTCCCGTGACCGATTACGACGGCCTGTGCGATGCCATGTTCCACATGATCCGCCAGAACGCCGCCGGATCGGTGCATGTCCTCGTCCGGCTGCTCGACGTGCTCACCCGTGTCGCCGAGGTGGAGCGCCTCAAGGACCGGACCGCCGAACTCGTACGTCACGCGGACCTCGTGATCGCCGCTGCTCGGCGCGACGTCGCAGATCCCAACGACCTCGCCGACCTCGAAGAGCGTCACCGCCACTTCCACGCCGTTGCGGCCCCGTTCTCCCCGGCATCCGTTTAGGAACAGGCACGGTCTCGGCCCAGCGTCGGCTGCACAACGTCGGATTATCTGAGCGCCAAGCCGGTATGCGACCAGAAGACGTAGTAGGCGGCGATCATCAGCGCCGCATAGGCGGGTGCCAGCAGTGCCCCCAGCTTGAGCAGGTCCGTTGAGGTCCAGGCCGGTCGCTCCTCGCTCTGGAAGATCAGCAGCGCCTTCGAGGAGACCGGCAGGGTGAGGCAGTAATCCATGCCCGCATTCGCCAGGAAGGCGACCGCGACCGGGCTGAGGCCGAGCTTGTTCGCCAGGAGTAGCAGGGGCGGCAGCAGCGCCACCACCCGTGCGGTGTGGGACACCATGTAGAGGTGCGCCGTCAGGCTGAGCGCCGTCAATCCGAGTAGGATCGGGAGGGTCGGGCTGTCGGCCCCAAGGCCGCTCGCTGAGAGCGCGGAGCCGATCAGCCATTTCGCGGCTCCCGTCGAGATCAGGGCGCGGCCGAGCACGAGGGAGGCCGCGATGAACAGGACGAGCGACCAGTTCACGGCCTTCACACCGTCCTCCCAGTCGAGGACGCCGATGACAGGCATCGTCAGGATCACCGCGCCGACGACCGCCACGGTGGCGATGCCGAAGGGATGATAGCCCTCCGTCAGCCACAGACCCAGCATGGCGAGTACCACCGCCCCGGCCCGCCACTCCTTGGCGGACAAGGGGCCTGACGACGCCTCGATCTCCGCGACCTGCCGGGCCCGGGTCTCGGCGTCGAGGAAGAGGTGGCCGATCAGGAAGGTCGTGATCAGGCAGGCGGCAGCGCCGAAGGGCAGTCCCCAGAGCATCCATTGCCCGAAGCCGATGGTTCGGTCCGAGAGCCGCTCCAGCAGGTCGACGGTGACGAGGTGCGAGCCGGCGCCGGTGAGGCTGCAGATTGTCGAGAGTACGATGAGGGCCGGGATCAGCAGTCCGATGGCCTTGGCGAGCCGCGGGTCGTCGTCGGCCTCTGTCAAGCTGCGATGCAGCGGCAGGAGCACCGTGGCCCGCCCGGAGGTGGAGGGAATCAGGAAGGCGAGTGGGACGATGCCTAGGGTCAGGCGCCACATCAGCCCGCCGACGCTGGTCCCGCGCCCGGCGATCAGGGCGGTGAGCCGGCCTGCGAGTCCACTCTTTTCCACCGCCGCGCCGAGCACGAAGGTGCCGATGACGAGCCAGACCACCTTGGAGCCGAGGCCCTCGATCAGCGCGCGCTGCTCGACGGCCCGGACCGCGACCAGGAATACGGCCGCGGCGACGGCAACATAAGCGGCGCTGAGCCCAGTTAGGATCCACAGGATGGCGGCCCCGCCGAAGGCCAGCATGGACGCCCGCGCGGGCCAGTCCAAGGCCTCCGGAAGAAATACGACGAAGGCCAGGGCCGCAAGGAGTCCGGTGGCCGAGAGTGTCCGCGCGCTCATCAGAGGCATGGCGGGCAGACCCGCGCCGGGACACGCGTCGGTGGGACCGCCGTTAGATCAGGGCGATGTGCAACCTCGGACGCGGCACGCCCAGTTTCATGGCCCCCCCTGGGGCTCGGGTATGCCAACATGTCATGAAGAGTCATTGGCGGTTCGGGTCCTTGGCCGCCAGGGTCTTCGATGACGAGGGGCAAACACGGGAAGGGCCCGCCTCGGCAGTGCTCGGCGGGCCCGGTGGGGGGGTCGATCAGACGGCGTGCCTTAGCAGTTGTCGTCCTTGCCAAGGCCCTGGTTCGCGCCGGCGTTGTTCATGGCGCCGACCGTGCCCGGCGAGGCCGGCTGTTGACCGCCGGCGAGGTTCTTGCTCGACGTGCCCACGCCGTTGCCCTGGTCGTTCTTCGCCTCGGTGCCCGGCTTCTCGCCGACCATCTGGTTGGTGCCGACGTTGTTCATGGCGCCGACCGTACCCGGCGAAGCCGGCTGGGGGCCGCCGGCCAGGTTCTTGCTGGACTTGTCGACGTCCGAGCTCTTCGGGTTCACGTGGTCCGGCGTTGGGTCCTTGGAACGCGTGGCGCCCGTGTTGCAGGGGGCTGCGAGGGCTGGCACGGCCAGGGCGAGGGTGGCCACGGCGGCGAGAGCAATAGTTCTCATAAGCGTTTCCTCAAGGTTTTTATCTTATCGTCGACAAGACGTAGGGCCGCCCCAGGTTCCTGGGCGAAACCTCCGCCACCGAGGACGTGAACGCGGTGCCCACCGCATCAAATTGCTTCTCTAACGTAGTCGACGACGGCATGACGACGCCGATGCGTGCCCCCTACCGGAGGGTGAGCGCGTCCAGCCAACCGTGGGAGGCGGCGTAGCGGATGATCTCGGCACGCGACCGCAATCCGAGCTTCTCGGCGGCCCGGGCCTTATAGGTCTCGACCGACTTCACGCTGACCTCGAAGCGTCGCGCGATCTCCTTGTTGCTGAGCCCCTGCGCGATCAGGCGCAGCGTCTCCGTCTCTCGCGGGCTAAGCGACTCGCCGGTCTCGGCCGGCTTGGGCCCCGCCGCCGCCGCGGAGTTGTCCCCCAGGGCATGACCAGCGACGGACGGGTCCAGGTAGACCCCGCCCGTCGCGACCGCATGGACCGCCCGCAGGAGGTCCTCGGCCGCCGAGCGCTTCAGGAGGTAACCCCGGGCGCCGGCCTTCAGCAGCGGCTGGACGTAAGCGGCATCCTCGTGGACCGTGAGCACAAGGACCCGGGTCCCGGGGCACTCACCCGTGAGGCGCTCCGTCAGTTCGAGGCCGTTGAGGCCGGGCATCGAGACGTCGATGACGGCGACGTCAGGCGCCACGGAGCGGATCAACGGCAGCGCCTCCCCGCCGTTCGTGGCCTCGCCGACCACCTCCACCCAGGGATCGGCGTTCAGCAGCGCCCGGATGCCGGCGAGGACGACGGGATGGTCGTCGGCGAGGACGACCCGGATCAGGTCCGTGGGGAGGTCATTCATGCGTCAGGCAACCTGCGGAACCGGAATGGTGATGAACAACGTCGTGCCGACGCCCGGTGACGATTCCAGCGTCAGCGTCCCGCCGAGGAGGGACAGGCGCTCGCGGATGCCGGACAGGCCAAGGCGTGGGTTAGCCGGCGACCCGTCCGCAGGGGGGCAGGAAACAGCCTCGGGATCGAAGCCCACCCCGTCGTCCTCGACGATCACCCGCATCTCCTCCGGGCGGTGGTCGACCGATACGCTGACGGTGGCGGGCCGCGCGTGCTTCAGGACGTTGGTGAGGGCCTCCTGCACGATCCGGTAGACGGCGCTCTCGGTGGCCGGGGGAACCCGGCCGGGCTCGCCGAGGAACTCCAGGTCCGCGCGGACGCCATGGCGCTGCCCCCACTCGCGCAACAGGGTGGCGAGGGCCTCGCGTAAGCCGAGGTCGTCGAGGGCCGTCGGTCTGAGGTCGACGGCGGCGCGGTGGATGTCGCGTCCGATCTCGCCGGCCAGCGCCTGCAGCCACTGGACCTGGCGCTCGGCCTCCGGTGACATACCCCGCGCTTCGAGGAGCCGTTCCAGCCCCTTCAGGCCGAGCGAGAGGCCGGTCACGGTCTGGCCGACCTGGTCGTGCAGCTCGCGCGCGATCCGGCGCTGCTCGTTCTCCTGCGCCTCGCCGAGGCGTCGAAGGAGTTCGAGGCGCTCGGCCTCGGCCCGCTTGCGCGGCTCGATGTCGGAGACCACGCCGTAAACCAGGCCGGCGGCGCCGCCGTGCAGTCGGGGCGCCCGGCCGGTAAGGCGCACCCAGCGCGGCTCGGGGTTCGAACCGACGACGCGGAATTCGACGTCGAGGGTCGCCCCGTCCGCCAGGCTCCAGCGCAGGTCGTCAGCGAGGCGGGCGCGGTCGTCCGGGTGGATCGCCTCGGTCACAGCGCCGGCCGCGGCCTCAGTCTCGCCCTCCTGCACGACGGTGGTCGTCCAGCCCAGAAGATGGGCCGCGCGCGGCGAGCCGGTCACCGTTTGCCGGATCGTGTCCCATCGCAGCGTGCCGAGCTCCGCCGCCTCGGCCGCCACGGCGCCCTGCTCCTCGCTCGACCTGAGCGCCAGGGCGAACCGGGCCCGCTCGCCCGCCCGCCGTTGGGCCATGTCGCGGCCCACCAGGCCGACCAGCGCCAGGGCGAAGCCGATGCTGAGGACGCTGCCGCCGGCCAGGACGAGGTATGAGCGCAGGACGGGGGCATTCAGCGTCGCGGCCGGCATCCCGAAATGCACCGACCAACCCCCGGTCTCCTTCAGCGTGCGGTAGACGACCTCGACGTTCGAGCCTTCCAGGGTCGAACCCGTGTAGAAGCCGTTCGGCGCGCGCCGGATCGCGGCCTGCAGGGCGGCGTCGGCCGGTTGGCCGAGCTCCTCGGCCTCGGCACGGGTTCGGGCGATGGTGTTGCCTTCAGCATCGACGACGGTCCCGACCCAGCCCTCCGGAGCGCTGGCGTCACGCAGGATCGAGCTGACCGCGTCGTTGGCGAGCCCGACCGAGAGGACGTAACGCAGTTGCCCGTCGCGGACGACCGGGACCCGCAAGGCAACGAGGCGTTTGCCCGAGACCGCGCCGACGGGACCGATGCCCCCGACCACGGGACGACGGGTGCGCACGACAGCTTCGAAGCTCCGGCGGTCGGCGGTGGGTCCGAGCTCGTCGTCGAGAGAGCGTAGCAGGTTGACGATCTGGCGCCCGTCCGGTTCGGCGAGCTCGACGGTCTCCCAGAGGGGGCGCGCTTCCTTGAGCCGCTCGGCCTCGGCGTAGAAGGCGGCGAGATCCGGCTTGTCGAGGGTGGCGGACGCGGCCTCAGCTTCGAGGATGGCGACCTGCCCGGCGATGTCGGATGCAACGCGTTCGGCGACCCGCGTCGCACTGGCCACGGCCGCGCCGCGGGTCAGGTCGCGCTGCTGCTGGGCCATGAGGGTAGCGACCCAGCCGCTGAGCAACATCACGGGGATGGCCGCCGCGACCGCGAGCGCGACGAAGGTCCGACGGTTGCCGCGGTCCAGCCGGGGCTGGCCGGTAAGGCCGGGGGAGGCTCCACCCGGGGTATTCATGCGACAGGCATTCGAACCGTTCCCTTGCCTCGGATGCTTCCGGGCGTACGGTCCCGCGGTCCTTAGCGCATTGCCTCCCGGTCTCCGAGTTCGGTGCCGGGATCCCTACGCGGAAGCTGACGCCAGACCCGGTGTCCCGCCGACGTCCCGTGCCATCGCCGCGGCCTTCGAGGCGATGGCCGGGTGTGACACCCTCGTGCCCGGCTCCCAGGCCGATCCGTCAAAACCCTCGAACCAAGCCCGACGCTCGCGGGAATCGGCGGGATAGGGACAGGCATCTCTCGGCCGACCGGTGGTGCGGGCCCTGGCTCCCTGCCGGATGACTTCCATGATCATCGGTACTCACCCTTTCGCTGTTCCGAGGCGTCCTCGGCACACCCGAGTAGCGCCCGGATCGCAGCGACCGACAAGCTTTTCCGCCCGCTCCTGCCGGTCTTACCGACGCGTGTCAGGGCAATCCCTACAAGCGGCGCGACCGAAGACACTTGACCGTGCCGTGTGCGCCGCGCCGCGTCCCCGATTAGTCGGGAGTTGGGTGAGGGAGCCGGCGTGATGGCCCCCCGGCCGTGCGTCTCAGTAGCCGCAGCCGAGGTAAGGACGGCCGTACCCGTAACGGACCGGGGCGTAGCCATACCCTGAGCCGTAACCGTACGGACGGCCGTAGCCGGCGCCGTAATAGGCCGGCCGGACGGCCGCTGCGGCAAGGCCGAGGCCGAGACCCGCCGCGAGGCCGAACCCGCGATAGCCGCGCCGGTAGCCGTAGCGTCCGTAGTGTCGCCTGTAGCCGTAACGGGCATGGCGGAAGCCGATCCCGCGATAGCCCCCAAACCCGCGGCGGTGCGACCGGAAGCCGATGCCGCGGTAGCCGTGGTGTCCCCGGAAGCCGCCGAAGCCGTGATGCCCGCCGAAGCCGCCGTGATGCCCGTGGAAGCCGTGTCCGCGCCCGAAGGGACGCGCTTCGCTCGACGGGGCGAACAGGACGAGGCTCGATACAGCCGCAAGGGCGAATGCGATGCGTTTCATGGGTCTGCTCCGAGAGGGCCATGCGTGACGGAGGAGAGGCTGGTCCGACGTTTCGATCCGGGGTCACCTCTCCGGCTCGGAGGACCATCTGTGTCGCCGAAGGCGGCCGTTCAGTCAGAGAAGCCCGCAGTCTTGTCGGGATAAACCTGACGGCCCCTGGGACGCCCTGCCGACGCGGCTTGCAAACGTTTCGGCGCCATACGAAGTCAAAACCGTGGTTCCAGGCGTCCGGGTCGTACTACGGCGACGGTCGGGTCCGGAGCTTCCTCGGTCAAGCCGACAAGGAGCACCATGAAGGAAGCGATGGGTCGAACGGCACGACTGGTCCGCACGCTCCGGCGGCGGCCTGCAGCCTCGCCACCGGTCGATGGCGTCGGCGGAACGGCGGCGTCGAATGAAGCGTCCGTCGAGGACTGGGCCCGATACGGCGGAGGGCTTTTGGCGGCCGACGTTGCCCCGGGCCAAGTCCGCGCCCGGTCGTCGGGCCATGTGCTGCCGACCTGAGCCGGGCCCGAACCCCGAAAGGCCCTTGCACCAGGCTCCCTGGGCCTGCCGCAGTTGGCGAGGCTGGCCGCGGAAGCTCCCGGGACCGGCCAACGACAACGGCGTCGATTCCTTGGCGAGCCGCTTCCATGCGGTCGGCCTCGCCACATTCGGATACTTCGTCGTGCTCTGCCTATCCTTCGCCTACGCATCCTGACCGAGGATCGGTCGATCTCAATTCCCTCATGCCTTCGAGGCCTGCCTTGCCACGTGTCACGACCCGTAGACGACCCTGGAAGCAACTCGCGTTCGCCAGTCACCTCGGCGGGGAGCCGCGCACGTCCGACATCGTCATGGGCGTGCTTGGCATCGCGCTCCTCGCCGGCTTCTGCCTGATCATGGCCGCCAACGTCGTCGACGGCCTCACCGGGGTCACGGGCTGAGGTATCCCCGTTAAGACGAAGCGTCGGTTAGGGGCAGGCGTGGCGCGCGCCGTCGTTGCCGAGGTAGGTGCCGCTCGATGCGTCGTAGGACCGGAATCGGCGCGCGCAGGCCGCCACGGCCTCGGCGCCCGGCGCGCCCTGCGAACCTTGCGCCTGTGAGTTGGCGATGGCCCCGCCGATGATGGCTCCGGCGGCGAGGCCCGCCACGCCGGCCCCCACCGCGGCGCCGACCCCTGGCCCCCGACGGTACCCGTAGCCCCGGCCGTAACCACGGCGGTACCCGTATCCACGACGGAAGCCGTGGTGCCGATGCCCGAAGCGCCGGTACTGGACGTAGCTGGTCGGCAGGGCGCCGGCAGTGAGCGCCTCGACCGGCCAGCCCAAGGGACCGGCCGATGCCGGCTGGCCGAGCAGGCATGCGGCAACCGCGGCGGCGAGGGTGAGGGAAAGCTTCATGGCGACGGCTCCTGAACTTTGGGCGATGCCGGTTGGGGCTCGGGGGCCGCAGACATCGCGGTTCGGTCAGCGGACGGTCTCGGGACGCTGTCCGCATCGCTCGTGAGAAGAATGAACACTCGCCGCCCAAGGCCGTTCCGGTCGATGGGGCCGGACACATCGCTTGACCTTCCCACGGTTGGAAGTCCGATCCTGCCGATTGTGGGCCGAACGCGCTTCAAGGGAAGCCCATGCCCGGCTCTCGCGTTGTCAGGGTATTGGCGTTCCTAAAACTCAATTTTCCCAAGGAGGGATTCCGCGATGCTGGACACTGTCCGCAGAGCCGTCGTCCATCGCATGGTGATGGAGAAGCACGTCTGCCCCTACGGCCTGAAGACAAAGGACCTGCTCGAACGGGAGGGCTTCCAGGTCGAGGACCACTGGCTCACGACGCGTGAGGAGACCGACCGCTTCAAGGCCGAGCACGGCGTCAAGACGACGCCTCAGACCTTCATCGAAGGCGAGCGCATCGGCGGCTACGACGACCTTCGCCGCCATCTCGGCAAGTCCGTAGCCGATCCAAAGGCCACGAGTTACATGCCCGTGGTCGCGGTGTTCGCCATGACCGCCCTGATGGCGCTGGCGGCCAGCCACGCGGCTTTCAGCACGCCGCTGACGATACGGGCCGCCGAGTGGTTCATCGCCTTCAGCATGTGCGTGCTCGCCATCCTCAAGCTGCAGGACGTCGAGAGCTTCTCGTCGATGTTCCTCGGCTACGACCTTCTGGCCAGGCGCTGGGTGCGCTACGCCTACGCCTACCCGTTCTGCGAGGCGCTGGCCGGTATCCTGATGATCGCCGGAGCCCTGAACTGGCTTTCGATCCCCGTCGCCCTGTTCATCGGCACGGTCGGCGCCGTGTCGGTGTTCAAGGCGGTCTACGTCGACAAGCGCGAGATCAAGTGCGCCTGTGTCGGCGGCTCGGCCAACGTGCCGCTGGGCTTCGTCTCGCTGACCGAAAACTTGATGATGATCGGCATGGCCGTCTGGATGCTGGTTCGGTCCTGACCGTCATCGGGGTCAGGTGGCAACCCGGAAGAGCTTGCCGGTCAGATCCCCCTGACGCCCTGGCACCCTCACGGCGGCGTCTTTCGTGACTTTGTCCGGGAAGCGGACAGCTCGCCGGAGGCGCCGGGAATTGTGCTCGGGAAGTCTCCGCCCCTCTCAGTACGTTCCTTCGTCAGGGATATTGAGGGTCGTGCCGCAGGCCTTGCAGTGGACCGCGTCCGGCTCGTGCCGCTGCAGCCCGCACGTCGGGCAGGGAAAGCGTACCTTGTGGGGCCGGAAAAGCACCTGGGCGAGGCGCAGGAAGAGCGTCACCCCGCAGATCATCACAACCACCGAGATCAGGCGCCCGCCCGTACCGTTGAGCGTGACGTCGCCGTAGCCTGTCGTCGTCAGCGAGGTGACCGTAAAATAGAGCGCGTCGACGTAGTTGCCGATGGCCGGGTTCCGCCCGTGCTGCGTCGCGTAGACGATGCCCGTCATCACGAAGACGAACACCGCGAGGTTCACCGCAGCGACGATGACCTCCTCGTTGCGGCGAAAGAACGAGAAATCCGAGCGCAGGCGGTCGAGGACCTGATAGGTGCGCAGGAAGCGCAGCGTGCGAAAGATGCGCAGGAAGCCAGCGCCCTCGCCGACGATGGGCGCCAGGAACGAGGCGATTGCCGCGACGTCGGCCCAGGTCGTCGGTCGCAGGAACTCGCGGGTCGGCTTCGGGCAGATGGCGAGGCGTGAGAGAAAGTCGGCGGTGACCGCGATCCCGATCAGCACGTCGACGCCCTCGACGAGCGGCTCGCGCGGCATGAACGAGGATACGACGATGAACAGCAAGGTTGCGAGGTCGAAGGCGAGCAGGGCGTAGCGGAACCGGTACGCCCGGTCGTCGTCGCCCTCGTAGAGTTCCCTCAGCGTTCCCTTCAGTCCGGCCATGGTTCTCAGCATTCCCCCGACGCCCGACGTTCCGCGGGCCCGAACGTTCCCAGCTCGGTCCGTATGCGGACGCCTGTTCGTCGGCAGATGATTTGGGACAGTCTGCGGTTTTCAGGAGCGGAGGCTCTGGTCCATCCGGGGTGAGAGGTTAGGCAAGCTGCCCCTCGTGGCGCAATCGGCCGATGCTCCATGACCTCCACGATAGGCTACCTAATGGCATCTTCTGATCGAAAGCAGCCGGACCGCATTCCACCCGACCTGGCCGTACAACGGTCCGGCGGTTCTCGACCCGACCCGGTAGTTCAAGCTCGCAGCGCCCACCTCCGGAAGCGGCCTTAAACCTTGGCCTGAGATTCGACGCAAACCGACCGAGAGCAGAATTGGCACTTTCTGGAAGATCGACCCGGCATGGCAAACCCGGCTGACGGTGGCACATCGGTGGCGGCAGAAAGGTGGGCCCCTTGCGCCTGTGCCTAGAAGGCCGACCGCGCGAAAAGGTAGATGACGGCTACCGTCAGGACCAGGGAAACGAGCTTCCAGAACAGCACCGGATCGCGCTCCAGAAGGGCAGCCCGTCGTATGCCGGGCAGCGATAGGTTTGGATGGCGCAGATCGTGGACGAAAGCGGAGAGAACGTCGTAGCGCTGGGCGGGATTGGGATGCACCGCCTTGCGCAGGGCCGCATCGACATAGGCGGGCAGGCCGGTGCGTGCTGCGGCGATGGAAACGTAATGCAGGCGGTGCGCGCGCGCCTCGCTGAAGGCCCGCGCGGCTTGTGCGCCATAGGGCAGGCGGCCGGTGAGCATCTGATAGGTGATCACGCCCACCGAGAAGATGTCCGCGGCAGGCGTGGCGGGACGCCCCGCGAGGCATTCCGGTGCGGTATACTGCACCGTTCCCAGCACCGAGTCGTCGATGGTCGGATCGTCTTCTGCGAGCCCGGCGATCCGGGTGGAGCCGAAGTCGATGATCCGCACGGTGCCCACGGCATCGATCAGGATGTTGTGAGGGCGCAGGTCCCGGTGCACCATCTCGCGCCGGTGGAAGGCGCGCAGGCCCGCTGTGATCTGCTCGACCAAGCGCCGTACCTCCTCCAGCCCCGGCTCCGGGTTGTCTCTCAGCCATTGCGCAAGGGTCCGGCCTTCGACGTAGTCCATCACCGTGTAGAGGTGGCTGCGCCGCCGCGTCCGGGGCGGGGCGCTCAGCACGTGCGGGCTGTCGATGCGCCGAGCGACCCACTCCTCCATCATCAGCCGCTGCAGGCCGGCCGGGTCGGTGTGCAGGTCCGTCGAAGGCACCTTGAGGGCAACCGTGCGCTCGGTCTCCCCGTCGATCGCCAGGTAAACGTGGCTACGGTGGCTCGCGTGCAACGTGCGCAGCACGCGGTAGCCATCGAAGGTGGTCGGCGGGTCGAGGATCGGCGCCGGGGGCATGTCATCGATCCGGCCCAACAGCTCGGCCGGCTCACCGTCGGGGAGGGCATCGACGCGCACGATCTGGACGGTGAGGTTGTCGGCGCTGCCGTTCTCGTAGGCACGCCGGACGATCTCCCGGGAAGCCCGGTCGAGATCGTCGCCGTGTTGGGCAATCTCCGCGACGATCGCCTCGGGCCGCACATGTTCGTGCACGCCGTCCGTCGTCAGGACGAAGATGTCGCTGACCTCGATGGCGACAGTGCGGTGGTCGATCTCGACATGCGCGGCAGCGCCAAGCGCGCGACCGAGATAGGATTCCTCGGCGGAGAAGACGACGCGGTGGTCCTCGGTGAGCGCTTCGAGCGAGCGCCTGACCACTCGGGAAACGCGAGCATCGCCCACGTGGAAGATGTGAGCAGTGCGTGATCTCAAGACGAGCGCACTGAAGGTGGTGACGTAGCCGCGATCTCGAAAACCCTCGTGATCGTGCAGGTGCCGATTGCGTCGGGTCTCGGCATGGAGCCACGCATTCGTCGCGGCGATGACCCGGCTCGCCGCCGTCTTCACCGACCACGTGTCGGGGGTGTCGAAATAGTCGGACAGGAAGCTCCTGACCGCCATCTCGCTCGCGACGTGACTGACGGCGCTGCTGCCGATCCCGTCCGCGATGGCGATTGCACTTCCCTTGAGCACCAGCGCGGCGCGTTCGGGAACGAGTGCACCGTGGAAATCCTGGTTGGTATCTTTGCGACCGCGCTCGCTGTGCTGGCCGAGGGAGAGCGTCAAGGTCAGAGGCATCGGTATATCTCGGGGGTCGGGCCCTATGCCCCGCGGCGTGGGGCCCGACCGGTCGAGCCGGCGATCAGGCCGCGAGGCGGCGCTCCGCCTGGACGACATTCCGCTTAGGGGCCGTCCGGACGTGGGTGGTGTAGAGGGTCAGGCCGGTGAAGGCGAGGCCGCCAACTAGGTTGCCGAGCACGGTCGGTATCTCGTTCCAGAAGAAATAATCGCCGATTGAGAACTGGCCGCCCATGAGAAGGCCGAATGGGAACAGGAACATGTTCACCACGGAATGCTCGAAGGTCATGTAGAAGAACACCATGATCGGCATCCACATGGCAATCACCTTGCCGCTCACGGTGGTCGAAATCATCGCGCCGACGACGCCGGTGGAGACCATCCAGTTGCACAGCATGCCGCGGATGAAGATCGTGAACCAGCCGCCGACGCCGTGCGCGGCATAGCCGACGGTGCGCCGCTCACCGATATGGGCGATGAACTCGCCGACCTTGTCGGCCGGCGCGGTGAAGCCGAACGTGAACACGAACCCCATCATGAAGGCCACGGTCAGCGCGCCGAGGAAGTTGCCGACGAAGACGAGGCCCCAGTTGCGCAGCACGCCGCCCCAGGTCACGCCGGGCCGGCGGTCCAGGAGGGCCAGGGGCGCCAGGACGAACACGCCCGTAAGAAGGTCGAAGCCTAGCAGGTAGAGCATGCAGAAGCCGACCGGGAACAGTGCGGCGCCGAGAATCGGGATGCCGGTCTGCTGCGTGATGGTGACCGCGAAGACCGCGGCGAGCGCCAGGATTGCGCCCGCCATGTAGCCGCGGATGAGGGTGTCGCGGGTGGACATAAAGATCTTGGATTCTCCTGCATCCACCATTTTGGTGACGAACTCAGCAGGTGCGAGATAGGCCATATCGGGTCCTCTTCGGATCGGGGCTTCTGCAAAGCTCGCCGGACTGGCGAGGCGTAGGCGCATCATCCGACCACGCTCCATTGGGCGGCTTGCAGCAGGGGATGTGCGAGACGCCGGCACGTGGCTTGTCGGCGATCGGCTAGCAAAATCCGGACCCATCAGGAACCGATCATCCCCGGAGTTTGAATTCGCGATCGCAGTCCTGAGGGAAGGCTCCGCGCCGACCAAGCTTATCCAGTTCGAGCGTTGGCCCGATCGAACGCCCCGCCCTGCCTCGGCCCGTGCCACGTACCGGCTGGTCGAGGATGGCCACCACCATGGCCCTGCCGTCGCCAGACTTAGTTCCGACGATCCTCGCTTGAGATCCGTCGCTATCACTTTAGGGTGCCCGCTTCAGGCGCATGTCATTCCAGAAGCGGACAGGCAGGAAACCACCCATCCAGGACATTGCCATCGCTGAAAACAGTCGGTCGGTCAGGCCTCTCTGATCACCCGATACACCTGCATACGAGAGCAGCCCAAAGCCGAAGCAATCGCGGCGGCCCCATCGCCTGCCGAAGCCATCGCCTTGATCCGCTCGCGGTCGAGGCGACGCTTGCCGCCAGCATACACGCCGCTGCCTTTCGCGCGCTCAATGCCCTCGCGCTGGCGCTCTTTGATGAAACGTCGCTCCATTTGCGCGACCATGCCGAGCACCGTCAGAACGACGTGACCCATTTCGCCTCGGGTCGAGACATGTGGGTCGAGCACGGTGACGTGGGCACCGCGTTGCTCAGCCTCGTGAATGAGGTTCAAGACATCTCGCGTGTCGCGGCCGAGCCGGTCGAGGCGCGTGACCACGAGTTCGTCGCCGGGCCGTAGGAACTCAAGCACGGTCGCCAGTTCGGCCCGGCCATCTCGGCTGCCACCGGAGACCTTCTCAGAACGGATGACCCCGCAGCCTTCGGCCTTCAGCTGGGCAACCTGCCCATCGAGATCCTGATCGAGCGTACTGACACGGGCGTAACCGATGCGGGCCATGGTTTGTAACCTCAGGGTGTAAGCCCGAGGCTACCTTGTCACAAATACCCGGTGTCAACCCAGATGTTACGATGATCGACGCCGACGATGTTACGTCACGCCAGGGTATACCCCGATGTCACGCAGCTACACTGATTGCAGCTTTGCGCCATAAGCGGGAGTTGGCTGCTTGTCTGGAAGCGGACGTTCGACAATCGACCCACATCGGGCATCCAAAAGTGCATCGAGCGTTCTCTAAAGCGGTCATGCCGTGCGGCCAGTCAGAGTGCTCGTGCCGAGCGCAGACGACCAGGGCCCCTGTGGGATGCCCTTGTGGCGCGTGCGGATGATGTTGCGGTGCGGGCGGCGTACGCCGCCCGACGATCACGCGGCGATGGTGTGCAGGTCGGTGTGGACGATGAAGGCCTTGCCTTCCTCGACCCAGCCGCTGCCGGCTGCTCCCTGGCGGATGCCCGCTGCCTCGTCCGACAATGCGAAGTGGTGCTGGCCCGTGTCCGCGTTGTAGAAGCGCACGAGCGCCTCTGTGCCCGCCGCCCCTTCCGCCGCTTTGGCCTGGAAGCTCATGCCCTCGTAGTAGTAGCTCGGCAGCCCCCTGAAGATGCTGTCGCGCTCGCCCGTGCTCGTGGTGAAGAAGTGCTCGCCCGGATCTGACCGAGGAACTTGACCCCGGATACAGCCTGCCGCGTCCCGATGGTCTGAGCGGGGCACTGGTCTGGAATACCCACTACGTCGAGTGTGCTTCGCAGGGGTTCGAGTGGCAGCCGGAATTTGCAGAGGTGACCGGCATTGTATGGGGCTGGCCGGCAAGAGGCGCGCCTGATCGCAACGCGGATGGAGTACGCCCGGAGCTACTTGGCCCATGCCCTGGACGATATGGCCGCCAGAGGCGAAATCACTGTCACCTGAGCCGACGCCTTTCAGCCCGTGTTGGTGATCCCGAGCTTCTGAAAAAAGATCGCGTTCCGCAGCCGCGCATCCTGCATCACCTTGCCGAACGGGACAATTTCCACGAACGCGGCCGGATTAGTCGTGTAACCAAAATAGCCCTCGCCATCGGGGGTTTTCTCAAACCGGCCGATAATCCGCTCCTCGAGCTGCGGTGTAATGTCGGCCACGACATAGCAGTGGAACGAGGTACTAGGACGGATGCCCCTTATGGCGCGGCCCCTGATATCCACTTCCCCGGACGTTTCCTTAAGCCGCTTCACATAGGAAAGCACCTGCTGAACAGGGTCTTTGCCTTTGTTGTATTCCTCGCGCATCGGCCTTTTGAATTCGACTATTACGACGGTGTCCGTATCCTCGCGCTCGCGCCAGGTCACACATGAATTGTAGAAAAAAGCCAGGTCTGGACGTTCATCGCTATCGAGGGTCGTGTAGTTCGACAGCCTCTCATCGGATGCGAAGTAGTTGAAGAACGCCAAACGGTCATCGAGCAGCCAAAGGTTATGGTCATCAATCGTCAGGCCCTTGGAGTCGATCCGCATAGGACAAAACAGCTGATGAAGCGCATCCTCCTTGCTGTAGGTTTCCTTATCGGAGTCATCGTACTCGAGGAGCGTTTCAAACAGATCGAGGACAGCCTTCCGGCGCGTGACATACTCGGCCAGAGCGCCGCGCTTTTCGTCAGCGATATAACCTGTGTACTCCTCGACCTTTTCCGTCAGCGGGCCTTTCAGCAGATCCCCGGTCTTGATCGACTTTTCGATGGCGACAAATTTCTTCTGTCTGCGGAACCTCGCACGGGACATTTCGAGGAAAATCTCCTCCTTCCCGTATGAGTTGGGCTGCAGGCCTTCCGCGAAGTTTTCGAGGTCGTCGGCCAAGTACAGGAACTGCGGATTTTCCGCGATCAAATCCCGGGTCGTTTCGACCTTCCGGGCAACCGCCTCCTCGATGTAGGGGCGCAGATAGTGGCGGGCAGCCTGACCGATGCCGCGCTTGATTTCCTCCACCTCAGACGGATCGAGGGTGAACGCCGTGCGCTCGCTGTTGACCTTCTGATCGAGGTAGGGGCTGGACGCGCAGGCGATGTAGACTGCTCCCTGTCTAGCGCCTTAAGGTCCAGCTGGTCGTCAATGGCGTAATCGATCACCGACCGGCTATCGCCCGCGATGAAAGCGAAGTTGAAGGCTGGCGGCTCGAACGGCATGCGCTTGTCGCACTTAAGCGACCAGACCGTGAGCGGGAAGGCGTCATCCCCTTCGCCAATCGTGATGGTCGTGGTGTCGTGGTCAACGATGCTCTCGCTAAACACGGTTTCAATTTCGGTTATGCCGTCATCCTCAACCGTCACCTTGGGCGCGTTGCCGGCGAAGAACAGCGGGACGAAGTGCGCCGCGATCCGGTTTTCAATGACGCCGTTCTTGACGGGGCAGCGGTTCTCATAAGGAGATTTGAGGCCCCGGAACCTGATGATGGTCCGGTGCGCGGGTTCGACCGTTGGCGTGTCCCGTTCAAGAATCTGATCCGTCTCAGACAGCCGGAAATCGAAGGCCCGGCGCTCCCAGCCTGCTTTGCCCTGATAGGTGCTATCGACGGATATCCGGTCGAACACCTTCAGCCAGGCCAGCCGGCCCACGCCCTTGCCGCCACGCGCCTCCTTCCACCGGGAGTCCGGCGTCCTGAAAGACCGGAAATGCTCCTCAGTGAACCCAATGCCGTTGTCCTCGACATCGAAGCCGATCACCCGGCCGGCAGGGTCATCCCCGAGCCTGACGACACGAACGAAGATCCGGCCCTTGATAGAGGCATCCGCATCGTAGAGGTCCGTGATCGAGTGGACCGAATTGCTGACCGCTTCCATGAGCGGCAGCAGGGCGTTTTTCTCGGTAGGGCGCAGGGCCAGCCGGTTCACTCGGCCGATGATATCGCTCTCGAGGTTTGCCACGTCACCATCCCTGAAGCGCCGCTCAGGGTCTGACGCCCGATTGGTCACGCTTGCGGTTATAGGCGGCCAACGGAACAGGCGGAAGGCGACATTCGGGCGTCCCCCACTGCCCGATTTGCGGGAGAAGTCGAGGCTCAGCCTTGTCGGTAGCGATAGCGGCCGAGGTTGCGAGGTGGCGAGACTGAACTACCCGACAGCGGACGTTGCCAGCGTCTGTGAGGGGTCATCAGCGGGCCATTCAAGCTTCCGGATTTGTCCTAAGCGGAAACCGATCCCGAGCCGTGATGCGTTCGGCAGGTAGGTCGCACACCTCCCCCTGGAAGATTCTCTAGCTTAAAAAGGCGCGCTCGTTCTCAAGCCGGTCCTCTTCAACATTGATGTACCAGCACCGCCGCCGACCGCTCCAGCGATAGTTACGAGCGTTCAGAACTTCCTTCGTGGCGATGGGCGAACCAGCGGCCTAACGCGCTCCGGCACCAGAGGCTGCTCAAGCCACGCGTGATAGGCAGGAACCAGCGCCCGGCCCGACCCGATAATGCGTGGGTCTCGGCTACCGTCGCCCGGAGTGGAAGCGGTAACGCCAGCCCCCCTCCAACCTGCGTTCCTCCGCGCTTTCTTCCGGGATGGGTTCCAGACGCAGCAGAATCATCGCGAAGCCGTTCTGCTGGAGATACACCTGCTCGTAGAGGGCCGGCGCACGGAGGTCGCGCTTCACATCGATCCAAAGATCGGGACTACACACGGCAATGTCGCTCGCGATGTTCGGCCGATGCGAACTGCGGTGATAAAGCGAGCCTGTCGGGACCGGGTTGCCACCCGCGCAGGCGACGGCAGGAAAGGAGAGGCTGCGATAGCACCGCTGCACCCGACCGTTGCCCGCCACTACGATGGCAATCCGCTCGGGGTGGTACTGCACGTAGGCCCGAGCCGCCGTCTCCCTACCGACCGCGAAGTCGCGTGCGAGCGTAAGAACGTGCTGCAGATCGGGCTCGCGAAAGGCCGCCATGGACCCTCGCAGCAGGTGCGGGGGCATCAGCAGGAGAGAGGCGAAGCGGTTGGCCTCGACCTCCCTGCGCTGCCGCTGGTCGCCCTCCTTGGCTTGCACGCGCAGCATGTCAGAACTCTTGCAAAGGAACCGGCCGGGCTGTTCCGGAACATGGTGCGCCATCAGGAAGTGGCCGAGTTCGTGCGCGATGGTGAAGCGGCGACGCGGTTCGCCCCCGCGCCTGGCGAGGATGGTTCCTTCGGATCGCTTCGCGTTGGTGACGAGGCCGCCCTCGAACTCGACAGTGTTCAGGTCCTCGATCCTGAAGATTCCGAGGCGTGCACACATCTCCTGGATCGGCACGGGCACCGAAAGGTTTGGCTCGGAATGTAGAATGCGTTTGACGAGCGCCTCCGGCGAGCCCGCGCCCCCGAGGTCTATCCTGCTGGTCGCCATCCGCGCAGTGTCTTCCCGTTCCTAAGCCGATTCATCAGGCTGCCACGCACACGTTATTCCGAAACCGGATTGCGGGACGTTCGTGCAGGCAGTGATCCGATGTCGCCGCGTGCATTGAGCGGTTGCTCGCTATTTAAACGAGACCTCCTTGCCGGGGATCAGCGCCTTGGGCAAAAAAGTCGCATTGATCAGAAGGCTGCATGTACCCCAAGCGCTCGGCCTCGCGCGCGCGAGGCGAAGTCCAGCGCGATCCAGCTTTAGCCGACACAAGCCGATGCAAAATGTGGGGTAAATTGGCGTTGGTCGCTAGACGTCAAGCCTAATTCCACAGCAATTACAATGGCTTGACTTGGTCAAATGGCGGAGGGAGCGGGATTAAACTGACCGCGCCACTGTCGCCAAGACGTATCATGTTCGTTGAAAAGCCATTGCGCATCAGGTGCTTGGCTTGCGCCGCTTGAAACATCCTGACCATAGTCTCTGCCAGATACCGCCTCGCTGATAGGGCCGGTGATAGGGCAGCATTCAGATGGCTCGCGCGCTTAACCGCCTCTCGGCCCGCTTCGTCGCTACGGCGGTGGAGGCCGGCCGGTATGCTGACGGCGGCAATCTCTACTTCTCCATTTCACCCAATGGCGGACGCCGGTGGGTCTTCCTGTTTCGGTGGCGCGGTAAGCCGACCGAGATGGGCTTAGGCTCTACGCGGGACGTCACGCTTGCTCGCGCCCGTGAGAAGGCCGCAGAGGCACGCGCGCTTGTCGCTGATGGCTTGAACCCGCTGGAGGCTCGCGAGACGAAGCGGGCCATCCCGTCCTTCGGTGACGCGGCAGATGCGCTGATCGCCAGCATGGAGCCTTCCTGGCGCAACCCGAAGCACGTCGCGCAATGGAAGATGACGCTGACGGAGTACGCTGGGCCGCTTCGTCGCAAGGCGGTGGATGCGGTGACCACAGAGGACGTGCTCGGCGTCCTTCGCCCAATCTGGCAGGCAAAGCCGGAAACCGCGTCGCGGGTCCGCGGGCGCATCGAGTCCGTGCTTGACGCTGCGCGGGCACAGGGGCACCGCGAAGGCGAGAACCCGGCGCGCTGGCGCGGTCACCTTGATAAGCTTCTTCCGGCCCGCAAGGTGCTCGCACGCGGCCACCACGCCGCTATGCCCTATGCCGACGTGCCGGAGTTCGTCGCGAAGCTGCGTGAAAAACCGACCATCTCAAATCTTGCCCTCGAGTTCACGATCCTGACCGCCGGCCGTTCCGGCGAGATCATGGGCGCGACCTGGGCCGAGGTTGATATCGCTAAGCGCCTGTGGTCGATCCCGGCTGACCGGATGAAAGGTGGGCGCCTGCATCAGGTGCCGCTCACCGATCGCATGATTGAGATCCTCGAGGGCATGCGCGAGCGGGGCGGCGCGTTCGTCTTTCCGGGTGGCAAAACCGATAAGCCGCTTTCCGTGATGGCGCTGACGATGGCGATGCGTCGTGCGGATGCTGGCCAATTCACGCCGCACGGCTTCCGGTCGGCGTTTCGCGATTGGTGCGGAGATGAGACCGACTTCCCCCGCGATGTCGCCGAGGCTGCCCTTGCGCATGCGCTCAGGGATGCGACGGAAGCCGCTTATCGTCGTGCGACGGCATTGGAGAAGCGCCGCTCTCTTATGATCGCGTGGGACGCTTTCGTGTCTCCGTCAAGCTCAGACAACGTTGTCGCCCTGCATGCGAGGAAGAGCGCATAAAGTTCACAGTGATGCTTGACAGCATGGAGCACCACTGGCACTTTATTCGTATTGGCAATTGCGCCACCGTTCTCAGGAAATCATCGGCTTGCTTCCTTATGTGGAAGCCGCCCCGACAGCAGCAGCTGGCGGATGGATTTCCTTGAGGTCAGCGCTGCTGAGCGACCTCGACATGATCGAGGTTTGCCAAATGGCAGCCCAGACAAGACTGATTTCTCCTAAAGAATTTGGTGACAGGCTCTGCTTGTCACGTTCGTCCATCTATCGACTGATGGAGGGCGAGCCAGGCTTTCCCCGTCCGGTGAAGGTCGCTCAGAAGCGCATTGCCTTCGTGGAGGCTGAGGCGGACGCCTATATCGCCGCCCGCATTGCCTCCCGACAGGAGCGTGCAGCATGAGCGCCGACATTCGCAGACAAGTGCTTGCCGCCATAGTTGCTTGCATGAGCAAAGCGATGAGTGAAGGGCGCAATCCCTGGATAGCAGCGGAAGCCGAGTTCCCCGGCACTCCGGGCGGCGTCCTTGGGGAGGCTTATTGCGAGGTTTCTGATGCTGAAGAGGAAGCCTGGTGGCAGACGATCGAGCGAACCATTGATGGCGAGGTGATCCGCAATGCGATCGCGGGCGCTGTGCCATCGTGAGTAGCGCCGCGGAGGCTCGGGAAGGAGACCAGCCCCTTTCTCCGCCGACCGATAAGCAGAGCTTTGCATCATGGAAGTTCGACCTACTCGACGCGATGATGCTCGACCCCAACGTCCGGCCGGTCGATTTCCAAGTGGCTTACTATCTTGTTCAGGGACTCAATCAGAAATCGCGATCCTTTAACGTCTCTGACGAAACAGCCTGCGTCGAGCTCAATTGCAAGCGGGACAGGCTGACCGACGCCAGGAGGCGCCTCAAGGCGAGCGAATGGTTGAGGGTCCGCCTTGGAAGGGGATTGGGCGATGGGAGCTGGTACGAGTTCGATGACTCAAGGGTCGAACGATTGCTTCAAGAAAGGGACGACAGGCGATCGATTCGGAAAGAAACGTGGACCGAACGGCGACTAGCGAAGGTGGAACAAGCCAAGCGCTGTGCGGAAAAAAGCCGGCACAGCGCAGAGACAAGGCGCAGTGCTGTTGTTCAGCGCTGTGCAGGAAAAACCCCGCACAACGATGAGCCTTATGCGGGAAAAACCCCGCATCGCTGTGCAGGAAAAACCCCGCACATACACCTGTTAGATACACCTAGCTCGGTTTCGCTGTCGGTGGAGGATATGACTCCAGAGCCACCGCCTGATGAGCCGTTCGACCGATCCGAGTGGGATCATGAGGACTGGCAAGCCCTCTACGAAGATCGCGCTGGGATCCTCGAATTCGATGGCGGCTATTCACGAGCCGAGGCTGAAGAGATGGCCGCCCTCGAAATCAGCAAGATGCGAGCGATCGCATGATTGAGCGCGCCGGCCGCTTCGCCGGATGAGGAGGACGTGATGGACGAAATCAAGTTAGAGGGCCCGCCCCGGACCACTGCGAAAATTGATGTTCTTGCTCCTACGGATCCAGTTGAGCGGCAGAAATTTGTTAATGCGCTGGAGCTTTTGGCTAAGACGTACCATGTTGATGGTCCCGAACCCGCTAGAAATAGTGTTGTGTCAGAGGCTGCTTTCAAGCTGGTTGCTGTAAGATTAGACCAGTTCGACGAAGACGGTACAAATTATGCCGAAGCATTAGCGGACGCTTATTTTGCAGCCAGAGCAAACGTTGTTGCCCGTTCAAGCACCACTATGGGCAATGCCTAAACTAATCGGCCGAGGAAAAAGCGGGCAGCAGATTCCTCGGCCTCATCACCCCGAACCGATGAGGAAACAAGATGACTATCCCGAGCCATACCACGACATCCCGTCAGTCCGAAAACGTCGCCAGCCGCCGGGCCGTGCTGATGGGGGCGGCATTGCCATTCGCGGCAATTCCCGACTTCTCAATGCCCTTACCCTCTCTCCCGACGCCAAGCCCTGACGCTGAGCTGATCCGGCAATGTCATGAGCACGCCCATCAATGGGAGCTCGCCAATAGCCTATCTGACGATGTAGAGGCAGACGCAGCGGTGGAGCGCTGTTCCGTGCTCTGCAGGATGATCGCCGGCATTAGGCCGCTGACGCCGATCGGCTTCGCCCACAAGGCGGAGATTGCGGCCCGCGAGAACGGTTTCGGAGGCATCCTGTCTGGCCGGAATCTCCATCCGCTCGATTATGACGGTGATCGGGTGATGTTCAGCCTTCTCGCGGATCTCATCCGGGTTGGAATGCCGGCCTGAACTTGCGGCGGATAACATCGCCATAGGCTGCATGCAGAGCTTGAGTGTGTCATGCGGTGCCAGCTAAGCTCACCGTATGACACTCCGCAGCGTATGGCGTTATACCCTCAACCTTTTTGGCACCCTGCTCCTAGCAATGGTCGCCGCTCCTTTTTCGTTAAACGTTGAAGAGCTAACTAAAAAGTTAGGCTTGGATCAGCTATTGGCTGATAATGGGCAGTCATTTGGTGCTTTGATTGTCCAATTTTTAGCTTCAGAGGCGTTGCATGTAATAGCCGCATTCGCAATAGGCGGTATGCTATCTGTATGGGTTGATCGCTTTATTGTTTGGAAGTCACAAGCCTCACGTGAGCAGAGGTTAACTTCACTTGGATATTCAGCATTGGAGATGGCGCGACGTCTCGAAAGGCGTATCGAACGCGAGAGTTTCAGCTTTGGCGGTCCAGATACACGCCTGGGGCCCGACCTTGTATCTTTGACCATCGACTTTGAGAATCTCGGAGTTAGGCCGCCTAGATTGCCACCCGAATACACTGATGAAGAGGCAAACAAGATCGCGCAGTACCTTCTAATGATAGGAAGCTTATTGACCAATGGTCATCACAATGAGGCCATTGCTTATTCCGAAAGGCACGGAGAAAAACTTGCCCAAAATTAACGACATTGATCGTGCGGCAATCTGTCATTGATCGCATCAATTGCCATTCATTGCAGTTAGTTACGCCTGAAACTTCGTCTAAGTCGTTGTACCAGTGAGTCAAAAGTGCTTGCCAAACCGCGCGGTTTGCGGGTAGCAAATAGGCACACCCGGAACCGCGCCTAAAGCGTTTCGGACATTTCTCGAAAAGCTGACCAATTGCACCACCCGGTCTCGCCGGGTGGGATCTCCTGACGCATGAGCGCCAGGAGACCCGTAGGCTAAGTCTTGGGCTTTTTGGGAGGGGCGACGCGTACCCGCTCCTTCTCCGTCGTCTTCGGATGCTTTTCTGCGTAATCTTTATCCACGAACTGACCGTCACCCGAATCACGGTACACCGTTTTCTTCGGCTCTTTGGGCGGCATTAGAATCTCCTTGGTCTGGGGACACTGATGCTGGCCGCAGTAATTGAGCCAGTACAGCGCAATTCAAATCTTTGCGTTCGATATCCACCACTATTGATTACACCGCCCGGCCTCGCCGCGTGGTGCTTTCGCACGTCTGGATCCCCTCATGCCCCCAGAATGGAACCACGTCTGCGACCTCTCCACCCTTCAGCGTGATCGTAATTCTGAGATCCGCTTGCGCCTAGTGGAAGGCCGGAAAGGCTATGCGGTGGAGATCCGCAAACATGACATGAGCCATCACCACGACGGCATGAACGCCGCCGGCCCTGGATTGCTGGTCTTCTCGGATCGCATCCCCGAATTGATTGCAGCCCTTGAGAGGGGGCACAGCGCCGCCAGCGCTCTTCGCCAGGCGGGCCGCGTTTGATGTGGCCGTTCTCTGGATCGAAGGATGAGGCGAAAGCCGCACCGCCTACCCAGACAGCGACCTTAGCCGAGCCTGACGAGGAGCTTTCGATGCTCCTGACGGGTGGCTACGGCGTCGGGACAGCATCAGGCGAGGCGATTGGGCCGCGATCCGCGATGAGGGTTCCGGCGGTCCTGGCTGCCGTCCGCGTGATTGCGAACACCGTCGCTTCCCTCGATGTCAGGGTGATGCGCTTGCAAGCCGACGGGACCGGCGTCGAGGACTTCGCGCACCCCGCAAACCGATTGCTTGCCCGGCCTGCGCCTTGGCAAGGCCGGTTCACCTACCTTCAGAGCCTCGGCTTCGACGCGCTTCAGCACGGCGCCGGCTACGCGGTAGCGAACCGGCTTCGAGGCGAGGTTCGAGAGATCATCCGCATCCAGCCCGGCCGGCTAATGTGTGAGGTCAATTTAGACACGGGCGAGCCGACCTATCGCTATGGCAACCGGATCTATGAATGGCAGGACGTCGTTCACCTTCAGCCTTTGCCATCAAACAACGGCGAGGTGACAAGCGTCGTCAGTCTCGCCCGCGAAGGAATCGGTTTCGCTGCCGTCTTGCAGCGGCACGGGGCGCAGCTCTTCGGCAACGGTGCCAAGCCCGGCGGTATCCTGAGCGTGAAGCCGGCGGCGGGCTCAAATGTGGTCTCGCCAATCACCCTCAAGAATGTTGTTGCCGTTTGGCAGAAGACATTCGGTGCGCTCAGTGGTGGCAGCGGCAAGACGGCGGCGCTTCCGGCTGATGTGTCCTACCAATCGCTAGCATTAAACAGCGTAGACGCTCAGTACTTAGAGCTTTGGAAGCTCGCTGTCATTGAGATTGCCCGCGCGTTCGGCGTGCCTCCGCAATTCCTGCAGGATCTAGAGCGGACCACGCACACAAACGCCGAAGAGCTTGGGCTTCAGTTCGTGCAGTTTTGCATTAAGCCGTTCTGCGACATGGTGACGGAAGCGCATGAGCGAGTTCTCTTCTCAGATGAAGAGCGGCACACCCATTATATCGAGTTCGATTATTCGGACCTAACCAAACCTAACACAGTCTCGCTCTACGACGCGCTGACTAAGGGTGTCGGCGGCGGATTGCTCACCCCGAACGGTGGGCGACGCAAGATCGGTGAACCGCCCGTGGAGGGTGGTGACGACCTCTTGGTCCCGCTCAACACGCGCCCGGTCAACCAGCCAGCCCTGACGCAAGAGAAGCCCGCCGATCCGCCCGCACAGCCGGAAGAGCCCGCACCCGAGGCAACCCCATGAGCCAGACCAAGGCCGGCCTAGTCCTGCCATTCGAGGCGAAGGCCGTTGACGATACCGGCACCTTCGAGGGCTACGCCTCGACCTACACCGTGGACCAGGGGCGCGACCGGGTTGTGCCCGGCGCCTTCCGCAAGAGCCTCGTGGATCGCCCCGCGTTCCGCGTGAAGATGCTGCGCGACCACGATCCCCGCCAGCTTATCGGTGTCTGGACCGACCTCGCAGAGGATACCAAGGGGCTCCACGCTCGCGGCCGGATCGTCATGGAAACGCAGGCCGGACGCGAAGCGCACGCCCTGATGAAGGCCGGGGCTCTCGACGCGATGAGCATCGGCTTCCGTACCCTTCGCGACCGCCTCGACAAGGCGAAGGGCGAACGCCTCCTCGAAGAGATCGACCTTCGAGAGATCAGCCTTACCGGATTTCCAATGAACGAGGCCGCGACGGTCTCGCGCGTCAAGCACTCCTTCCACAACCCGGCAGAGGCGCGCCGCCTCGTGGCCGCTCTCGACCGCGCCGCGATGGCGCTGAAAGGACATTGATCATGGACATGCGACAGGATGGTTTCGACCTCGACGCGCTCGAGGTGAAGGACGAGACCGGCGGCGACCAGAACCAGGGCGGCGCGGGCGGTGATACCGACGTGGCCGCTGCCGTCGAGCGACTTCAGACCGGCTTCGATACAAAGATGGCCGAGATGGGCCGCGACCTGAAGGCCGCGAAGGATCGCGCCGACGCGCTGGAAATCAAGATGAACCGCCCCGGTGGTCATCTCCTGTCTCTGGACGCCAAGCCGCCCCTGACCGGTGAACAGAAGGCATTCCTCGGCTTCGTCCGAGGCGGCGAAAGCTACCTGCCCGAGGAAGAGCGCAAGATGCTCAGGGTTGCCGAGGGGCCGACCGGCGGCTTCCTCGCACCGCCCGAGTTCACCACGGAACTCATCCGCAACCTCGTGCAGATCAGCCCCGTCCGTGCAGCGGCCCGCGTCAGCAGCATGTCGGCCGGCAGCATCTACGTCCCGAAGCGCACGAGCAACGTCACGGCGCAGTGGGTGGGCGAGATCGAGACGCGGCAGGAGACGCAGCCTGGCTTCGGACAGATCGAGATCGTCGCTCACGAGGCGAGCGCGTTCGTGGACGTCAGCAACCAGTTGCTTGAAGACGCCGCAATCGACGTGGCCGCCGAACTGACCCTCGGCTTCGGTGAAGAGTTCGGACGGGTCGAAGGGCAGGCATTCCTCCTTGGTAATGGCGTCAAGAAGCCCTTCGGATTGCTCAACGCCGAAGGGCTGCGCACGATGCCCCTGACCGTGGCGGAGTTCGCTGGCACCGCTACGGGTACGACGGCGAAGAGGCTCGATTCTGCCCTCGTCGCCATGATGTACGACTTGCCCGCGTTCTTCCGGGCCACCGCCGTCTGGATGATGTCCGGCCCGACCATCGCGCTTGTCCGTGGGATGAAGGACGGCAACGGCCGGTTCCTGTGGCAGGAAAGCCTGTCTGCGGGCGAGCCTCCGACCCTCCTCGGCCATCAGGTGGTCGAAGCCGTGGACATGCCGAACGGCCTCGCCAGCGGCGATATCCCGATCCTCTTCGGCGACTTCAAGCGATCCTACCGCATCATGGACCGCGTGGGTGTGTCCATCCTTCGTGACCCGTACACGCTCGCCCGTGTCGGCCAGACCCGCTTTTATGGCCGGATGCGCGTCGGCGGCGCCCCCGTTCAGACGGAAGCCTATCGCGGTCTCAAGGTCGCCTGATAACGGCCGGCGCGCAGCCCGCGCCGGTTCCCTGCCCGCATTCAAGATCACAGGAGCAGCGCAGATGCGCGACTGGCAAAGCAGCATGGCGACCGTGAGCGCCATCAATCCGGCGACCTATGTCGATGATCCGGCTTCCATCACCATCGATCGATCCGGCTTCGATTCCGTGACGTTCGCCCTGAGCTTCGGCGTAGGCGGCATCACCTTCACCACTGCCAATCGCCTCGACTTCATCATGGAGCACAGCGACGACGGCACCACCTGGGACGCGGTGGGCGCCGACAACGTGCTGGGTGCCCCTGTGTCAGGCGCCGGCATCGTGCTCAGTCAGCGCACCGCTCATGCGGCAGCTACCGTGCATCGTATCGGCTACGTGGATGGCACAATCGGGGATCGTCGCTATGTGCGGCTGCGACCCGACTTCGTTGGCACCCATGCCACAGGCACGCCGCTGTCAGCCATCGCCATCCTGGGCGAGGCCCGCGAGCTGCCGAGAGCAGCCTAGCCTGTGAAGCGGGCCCCTCGCCGCTGTGCCTGCGGTCACACCGTACAGCCTGGCAAGGCATGTCCCTGTCAGGTGCGGCGTGGCTACAGCGCAGACGGCAAGCGCCCGTCCGCCCACAGGCGAGGCTACACGGCAGAGTGGAGGGCAGCAGCAGCCGCCTTCCTCGCCCGACCTGAGAACAGGTTGTGCGCCTGCGGATGCGGGAAGCGAGCCGAGATGGTGGACCACAAGCACGGTCGGGCTGGCTCACGGATGATGGACCCGAGCGGCTGGCAGCCAATGACCATCGCCTGCAACTCCCGAAAGAACGCCACACACGAAGGCGGATTCGGCAACTCCCACAACTGAGGACAGGGCAATGGAAGTTCATACCGACGCAATGAAGCAGCACCCCGAAGCTCTCATCCATGCCGGCATCTACAACGGCACCGTGAGCGTCCATCTGCACGACTTCCTCAAAGAACGCGTTCGCGTGATGCATATGCAGCGAGAGCTTGAGGAAGCGAAAGCCCGCCCTTCCGCCCTCGAAGAGCATCTACGCGCCTTCCCTGGTGTCCTCTACCGGAAGGGTCATGACGGTGAGCCTGTCGTGTCCTGGGAGCTACAGGACTGGCTTACCAAGCGAGAGGCTTTGCTTCCCGCCGACAAGTAGGGGGGAGGGGTCCGAACTAACGAAAACTCTTCGACGGGAGACCTCGCCTCCCTCTTGTTGAACACAATCCGAATTTTCTCTCTCGTTGCGGTGATTTTTATGGACGCCTTGACCCTAATCACGCCGCCCGAATTGATCGTTGAGATCGAAGACGCTCGCAATTTTCTCCGCATCACGGACGAAGAGACGAACGTTCTCAACGACGATCCGCTAATCCGTAGTCTGATCGAGACCGCGACTGCCTATGTGGATGGGCCCGAAGGTTTGCTCGGCCGCTCGCTGGGCCGTCAGAAGTGGCGGCTGATGCTCGACGGATTCCCGCGTGATGGGATCGAGCTTCCGCTTCCGCCGCTGCAATCGGTGGACCTGATCCGCTACACGGCGCCGGACGGCACAACTGCGGACCTCCCTTCGACAGCCTATCGCGTCGCGATCCCCGGCGCTGCGCCCGGCGTGATCCGGCCTCGCGGCCTCTGGCCCATGGTGGCGCTGGGAGAGGCTACCGTCGAGGTGCAGTTCACCGCTGGATATGACACCGTTCCGGCACCAATCCGCACCGCCATCCTTCAGCACGTCGCGCTCCTGTACGAGAACCGCGAGACCTCTGCTTATGGCTCATCGTCATTCCAGACAGTGCCGTTCGCAGGGGTGGCCCTTATCGAGCCCTATGTGCGCTGGAGCTTTGGCGCGTGAGGGCCGGCCAGCGAGACCGCCGCATCGTCATTGAGGGGCCGACCTACACCCGCGACCCAGAGACGAACGAAGAGATTGAGACCTTCGGCCCTGTCGCTCGCGTCTGGGGGCAGCGAAAGGACACCGGCGGTGGCGAGTTCCTGAAGGCCGGCGCCATCGTTGCCGAGGAACGTGCCCTCTTCTGGATACCCTGGCGTTCCGATCTCACCACGTTGCATCAGATCGTGTGTGAGGGACTGACGTGGCGCATCGAGGCGTTCCGCGAATTGTCCGGCCGACGCCGATACCTCGAGATCCAATGCACGACGACGCGGGGGGCGTCGAATGCCTAACGTCCTGCGCCTCGTGCCGAAGGCTCCGAAGTCCTCCGCACCGCGTGGCCTGCCGAAGGCCGCTCGCGACGAGTGGGACCGCCTCGCGCCGATGTTGCGGGTTCGCGGCACCCTCACGGCTGAGAACGAGCCCCTACTAGGCGCCTACGTCGGCGCGGTGGCGCTCATAGCCGAGATCGATCGCGAGCTAGGTAAGCGGGGCACCAAGCTCACCATACCCGGCCCCGGCGGCGTTCCTCGCGTTCATCCGCTTATCGGAGCTCGCAACAAGGCGTCTCAGAACGCCCTTCAGTTCGCTAAGCGCCTTGGCATCATCGGCAGCGGCGCACCGTCCCCATCACCGAACCAGGGGGGCGAGAGTGGCGACGCTTATTCCGACCTGGGCATTTGACGATAGCGAGATACCGGACCCGCACGGCAGAGCCGCGCGGATGCTCCAATTCGCCGACCTACTGACGCACCCGGCGGCGACAGGCGATGACCGCCGGCTGCTTCCTCACCGCTGGCAACGTCGCATCGTGCAGCGGATCATGGGGCCGTCCAACGTAGCGGGCGAGCGCGAGGTGCGAACCGTCTTCATGTTGCTGCCACGCGGGGCACGGAAGACGACCCTCACGTCCGTCCTGGCACTAGGCCACACCATCGGCCCGGCGCAGCGTCCGACCGGCCTCGCCATCTCAGCCGCGTCCGATACGAAGCAGGCCCGGCTTGCCTTCGATGAAGCAAAGGAGATGATCCGCCTCGATGGGCGCATTTCCAGCGCCACGCGGGTCCGCGACACGATCAAGCGGATAGAGCATCCAAAGAGCCGGAGCGTCTACGTGGCGATTTCGGCCGACGCGGACGCGGCTCACGGGTCAACACCGCACTACCTCGCGATTGATGAGCTCCACGTCTGGCCCGGTTATTCGCTCTGGACGGCGCTCAAGTCCGGCGCCTCGAAGGTGTCGGGCGCGCTTACGGTCATCACCACAACGGCGGGCGAGCGGGCCGAGGGCGTGTGCTGGGAGCTGTATCGCTACGCCCTGGAGGTGCAAGCCGGCCGGAAGGTGGACCCTTCGTTCCTCCCCGTCCTGTTCGCCGCCGATCCGAAAGACGACTGGACCGACGAGGCCGTGTGGCACGCGGTGAATCCGGGCCTTGCGGATGGCTTCCCCGACCTTCCAAGCCTCCAATCCGAGATGATCCTTGCGCGGGACATCCCGGCGCTCGCCGCCGGCTTCAAGCAAACTCACCTAAACATCTGGACCGACGGCGCGGCCGCCGGCTGGATCGACGCGGACGCTTATGACGAGGGCGGGAAGCCGCCAATCGACCACGACGAGTTGGCAGAGCTACCGGCGGCGGTGGCGGTGGACATGAGCCGCACCTTCGACATGACCGGGATAGTGGTCGCCTTCCGCGACGAGGCGGGTGTCTATTCGGTCCTGCCCTTCGCCCTCCTACCGGAGACCGCCTATCGGAAGCGTTCGCAGTCATCTCCACAGTACGATTGGAAGGGCTGGCGAGACAGCGGCGTTCTGATCGTCACGCCCGGCGATGTGATCCCCGAGGAGGTGATAGAGGCCAAGGTGCGCGAGCTATGCGGCCTGTACGCGGTGCAGACTGTCGGGTTCGATCCGAAGTTTGCCGGCCGGATCACGGCACGTCTCGCAGCGGATGACATTCCGGTTGTCGAATGCCCTCAGACCCCGGCGCATCTCGCCCCGTTCTATGTCGAGATGCAGCGCGCCATGCTCGCCCGCAAGTTCCGGCACGGGGGCGCACCTGTCCTGCGCCATGCGGTGCTCAACGCGGTGCCCGTGGTCTCCGACAATAACCTTTTCTATCTCTCTAAGAAGAAGTCGGCGGCAGCGATTGACGTTGCAGTTGCCTGCGGAATGGCGGTTGGCCTGCTAGGCGCGGAGCCTCCCGGCGAAGACTACTTCGCGTCCGAAGACTTCGATCCTGACATGATGGTGCTGGCATGATCGGCGGCAGTCTCGTGAACTTGGCTCTGTTCGCTCACCAGCTGAAGAGCATGGAGGACAAGCTTCGCGCCGCGGCACAGGCTAGAGCCGAGGAAGAGGCCCAGCGCGCTGTCGAGGCGATGCAGGCGCAGATCCCGGAGGATTCCGGCACGGCCCGCGAGAGCATCCGATGGGAGCCGCTACCGAACCAGGGCGGCGCCCGCGTCATGGCCGGCGGACCTGAGACCACGAAGGATAGCTACGACTACGTGAAGGCCATCGAGTGGGGCCGGCCGCCAAGCAACAGCGGGCCGGGACAAGCAGCGCACCCGTTCTTTCGGCCGGTGCAGGACGAGACCAACGGCAAGGGCCTGGAGCGCATGGCGCAGGGCATCGCCTCCGACATGAAGGAATGACCATGGCCAACGCCATCCCTTTGCAATTCGATATCAAATCGGATGTGTCCAACTTCCAGCGCTCGATGCAGCTGGTGCAAGATACCGCCAAGCAGAAGGCCGCCTCGTTCGCGCTCGAGATGTCGGGGGCGAGCAAGAAGGCTGAGCAGGCCATGGGCGAGTTCAGCAAGCGAGGCGCCGCCAGCATCAACGACAACCTCGCCGCGGCGGCCAAGAGCTACGAGGCGAACTTCGCCAAGGCATCCGCCAACATGGCGGCGACGATGACAAAGCAGGCGACGGCCGGCGCCAAGGGCATCGTGAGCGCGGTCACACCGGCAGCCCTTGCCGCTTCGCGCGAGCTCGCCAAGATCACCCTTCCCGTGGCCGGAGCCTCGGCCGGTGCCTTCGCGAAGGAACTCGCCAGCACCACGTCTGCGAAAGCGGTCCTGGCGGGAATCGCCGGCATCGCCATCGGCTACGCCACGGTCTCAGCCGCGATCGACCAGGCCAACGCGCAGATCGAACGGTTCATCAAGCTCGGGGTGAATGCCGAGCGGGCCGGTGTGGGCGTCGAGTTCTTCCAGCGTTTCAGCGATGCGGCCAAGGAAGCGAAGGTCAGCGTCGAGGAGATCGAGACCGCCCTTAAGAAGGCCGGGGCGGCGGTCACTCCCAAATTCCAGCAGGACGACCCGGTCAAGAAGCAGCTTAACGACCTGTTTCAGTCCGGCTTCCTGGGCGACTACCAGTCGAAGGGCCTCGACCAGTACCGCGCCGCGGGCAACAACGAGGACCGCATCCGCGCCGCCGTGACGGCGATGCAGGAATTGACGGACCTGGGCGAGCGCCTGGCGGCGATCGACCTCGCTGAAAAGATCTTCGGGTCCGATGTGGCCGAGCGCATCCGTTCCGGCCGGCTACAGATTGAAGCCATCGCCGCGAGCCTCGACAAGCCCCGCACGGACCTTGTGAGCCAGCAGCAGGTTGAGCAGGCGCAGGAGTTCCGCGACCGGCTGGACGCCGCCTACAAGACGATTGACGACTTCTTCCGCGTGTCGGTGGCGTTGGAAGGATCCGGCGGTGCGGTGCTCGATACATGGCTGATGATCGCGGAGGCGATTGCCAAGGGCACCACCAACATCGGCGCTATGTACACCAAGCTGCAGGAGATGCAGGGCCCGCTAGGCGACTACCTCGCCAAGGTCGGCTTCATCCTCACCGGCACCGCCAAGATCTTTGCGGAGGGCCTCAACGACCAGGCGACCGGCTCGCGGACGATCTACGATAAGCCGATCGGGCCCGACCTGCCAGCGGTGAAGCAGAACCAGATCATCAACCCGCCCGCGCCGCCGCGCCGGGATATCAGCCTGTTCCTCGACCCGCCCAAGACGGATCGCGGCGGTGGTGGTGGTGGCGCCAAGGCCGCCGCGCCCGCCAAGCCGGCCGAGACCCTCGACCAGGTGCAAACGGCGGTCAATCAGATCGAACGGCAGACGGCGGCGCTGAAGGGCGAGGCCGACGCGATCGGAAAGAACAACGTCGAACGCCAGATCAGCATCAACATGATGCGCGTCGAGGAGGTGGCGAAGCAGGCGGGCATCACCCTTACGGACGCACAGACGCAGCGGATCCGCGAAGCCTCGAAAGCGATGGTCGATTACCGCGAGGCAATCGAGGACGCCCGCGAGCGTCAGGAAGCGTTGCGCTCCATCGGCGGTGACGTGCTGAAGGGCATCTATTCGGATGCGAGGAACGGCGCCACGGCCATCGACCTCCTATCGAATGCCGTCAGCCGCTTGGCGGATCGCATGGCCGACAATGCCTTGAATGGCCTCGCCGACGCCCTGTTCGGGAAGTCCGGGAGCACGGGCGGTGGCGGCATCCTAAGCACTCTTCTGAGCAGCTTCCTGGGTGGCGGTGGCGGTATCGGCTCGAACTTCGCAGGCCAAGCCGCCGGCGCCATCGGCCCATTCCCCAAGATGCATACGGGCGGCATCGTCGGCGATCCTGGCAACGCCCGCGTGAACGTCCCGCCTCACATCTTCACGGGTGCGCCGCGCTTTCACACCGGGCTCACGTCGAAGGAATTCCCGACGATCCTCGAGCAAGGCGAACGAGTGCTGACGCAGGCGCAGGACAAGCGGATGCAAAGCACCATGGCCGGATTGGCTCATTCAGCAGCGAGCCGGCAGCCGGCCGTGCCGACCAGCAACATCATCCACGGGGATACCGTCACCGTCCAAGTCGCTCAGACCGGTGCATCACCGGAGCAGATCGCGGCCGCCATCGAGCGCAACAACAAAGCCCGTGACCGCAGTCTGTTGGACCGCCTGCAGCACAGTCAGAACCGGTACGGTTGAGGGGAGAGCACCATGAAACGCATCATTCTAGCCGCCCTCGCGCTGGTGACGTTCGCCACCACGGCGAACGCGGACCCAATCCTCACCCCCCTACTCATCTCGGCTGGCGTGACCGGTTCGATAGCGATCGGAACGGGCGTCACCTACGCGTCGATCATTTCTTTCGCGATCACGACCGGCGCCCCTCTGAAACCCACGCTATTCAGGAAGCGCCCATGACCGCGCTCAACGTCTTCTGCGAACCGGCCTACGCGGATTTCTGGACGGACGGCGCGTACCTGGACGATACCGGGAAGCTGGCAGGCAAAGGCTCGAAGGTGTTCACGATCGGCGAATTGCCTGCCGTGGTCGCCATTGCCGGCCGGTCTCACGTGCAGTTCGTGGCGGCCGCGACCCTCTCGACCAAATTCGGCAGCTATGACGAGCTGGCGGACGGTGCCGCGGAAATCCTGAGCCAGACGGCGGGCATTGAAGAGGGATTCGACCAACCGAACCTCTTCGCCATGGCGGGCTGGTCGGATCGCGCCGGCCGCATCATGGCCCATGCCTTCGCCTCAAGGGCGATCCCAGAGATGGGGCTGAAGGCGTGGCAGCGCGCGGAGGTGTGGCGCTACCTCCTGCCAAATCCGCCGGAGTTCGGATTGACCATGGCCCGTCAGGACATCGCGATTTGCGATCCGGATCGGCTGCAGGACGCCGATTGCCTGGCCATCATCCGCGGCCAGCGTGATCTTATCGTTGACGGCGGTGCCATGGGAAGGATCCGCAGCGTCGGCGCCTTTGCGCAGCACACCAGGATCAACCGGCACGGGGTCACCACTCGCATCGTTGAGCGCTGGCCCGATAAGATCGGCACGCCCATGCAGCCGCCACAGCAGCGCGCCGGCTCGGCCCGCGATCCATTCCGCATTGCTGGCACTGGCGGCGTAGCGCTGGCGCTGGGATCGAGCCGGCATTAAGGGGCGGCCCTTTGGATTGGTCACGTCACCACCCAGTCGCGAAAGACCGCTTTGGCCTCTCGACGCTTGCCCATGTCTCGGGAGTGGATGCACCGACGGTGCAGCGTTGGATCCACCGCAAGGCCATCCGCGTGCAGAAGATCGGCAGCGGCAGAGACCGGTCCTACACGATCTGGCAGGCCATCCACTTCGCCATCATCGGGGAGATGAGCCGCCTGGGCCTGTCGATCACCGGTAAGGGCGCGGACCTCTCGCTTGCCCTCATGGGCTACGTGCGCCACCGTGTGGCCCGTGACGGCGATCTGAGTGACGTAGGGCCAGTCTCGCTCACGCTGGTGCCCGATACTGACGATTGGGGCATCCGGCCCGCCGAATGGGTGCTGACGGGCGAATCCTGCATCACCATCGGGCTTGGGCTCCTCACCTCCCGCGTGGTGAAGCGGTTCAAAAAGGAATGGGCATGAAAGCTCCGTATTGAGCATCCCATGACCGGTCCTATGTAAGCACGACGCAAAATCACGGTTTAGTAGCGTTGCGGCCCGCTTTTTTGTCTAATAGCGATTGCATTCCCTTAGTAAACGAGGAGGTTGCAGCAAGAGATGTGGTTATTTGAGATGCTAGAAAAACCAAAGCCTCTCTAACTACCGCCGAAAGATCTAAACATTCTTCGTCAGACTGCGAATGAAGACCCTCGCTAAGAGCTTCATGCAACGCCCTTAGAGGGTTCACGTTGTTAGGTCTTAGTATCGCTGGCAAAAGATCTTTCACAAGATCGATTTTCTCAGCGGCAACACGTGTTTCTCGAGTTTTCGCTAAGGCGTCTGCGTAAACGGCCTTTTCCGCATCTGAGAGAAGATCTGGTATTTTCTCTAGGAGGCCGTCTATTATCTCTTCGACGATCCTCCTGTAGTAAGCAAAAGCGCCGATGCCATAACCTTGTGACTCCAAAATTTGGCCCCGTCGAAGATATTCGCGATGGTTGCCGAGAAGTCTTTCTATGTCTTTGTTCGCAACTATAGTCCAGGCTGGAAACTGTCCGACCTTTGTAATGCTTAAAAGGTCATCCGAAATGCGAGTAAAAAAACTTCTTTCAAAGCTCTTGCATGATATGCACACATAGTTTGACTGAATTATGAGGCCGGCCGAGGGATAGTTGGTATAGTTACGGCCGTCAGCATAGTTGTTCATCATGACATATGTTTGTGTAGATACGCATACTGGACAGCTAAAATTAAGCGTAGGCTTTGGTATGCGATCTAAATGTTTAGGAACTTCAATTTCGAAGGGCCTGTATAGAGGATACGTTTCTAAAAAAATTTTTGACGGCATGTCAGCTCTCGTGCGCGCTTCGGCGTACGTTGTCGCATCGCCTATGAAGCGCATCAAACAGGGGCAGAAGCTAGGGCATAAAAGCCAAAGCTCCGAAAAAATTAATTAAATCAGACGGTTGGCCAAATAAATGGCGGAGGGAGCGGGATTCGAACCCGCGATACCGTTTCCGGTATACACACTTTCCAGGCGTGCGCCTTCAACCACTCGGCCACCCCTCCAGTCTCACACGTCGATGCCATCCAAAGAGGCGGCGGCGATGCGCGAGTGGCGTGCTGTACAAGCCGCGTTCTCGGCGTGCAAGGGACCAGAGCACCGATCGGGTGAGGAAACGTCCGATTTCGCGATTGCTCCGGTGTACCTGTGTCTCAATGGCACCGGGCGGGCGCATCGGGACGCGGCATGCGTTGCGCCATGCGAGGGGGGCTTGGACCGCCACGCGAGGGGGTCTTAGACCGCCATGCGGCGGGTTCTGCGCGATCAGGCGCATGGCGCATGGCGCATCGCGGTCGCTCGAGCGTGGCCCGTCATTGCCGGTCCCGTCGTCGAGCGCGGGGATAAGACCGAGTGGTTCGTTTGGTCGTCGGCGCGCGCTTCGGCAGGCCGGGATGAACAGACCGTGTCCTGCCGTTTGCTGATGTCCCTTCCGTTGAAGGTCCGTTCCGGTTTGCCCGTCCAGCGAAGGCTCGAGGGGCGTGGTTTGCCGAGCATTCCATGGACGGGCGCGTCGGCTTGTAAGACGCCTTCCCAGATAGACTAGTTGGATAGCGGCTCCCCGGTTTCTAGTACTTTTTATGCAATTGCCGCATCACTTCGCATCTGGTTTCTATAAATGGTAGATTGCGACGAGATCCTGGCGAGTTTTCGTCGTGCATCGACCTGAACGTTGCGATGCAGCAAGGAGCGGGACATGCCTTCGGTCAAGTATACGTACGGCGTTGAATTCGATCCTAACGCGAGCCTTGCGATATCGATATCGAACGCGATCTATGACGATGACGGCGCAAAGTACAAATTTCGCGGGCAGATCAACAACGATCCATATGGGAATGTGATTGCCCAGCTCTATAACGGCATCAACAATCTTTCGGAAGATTATATCCTGGAGCAATATAAAGTCAGTTTCAACATAAATTTCTCCGATACTACGGGGAACGTGACGCTGAATGGGCATGATTTCGATGACATCATTCAGGGCGGCGTGGGAGACGACATTCTTCGCGGTGGTGCGGGCGACGACACGATACGCGGCATGGGCGGGGCCGACACGTTCTGGGGCGGTGACGGCGACGACCGCCTCGTCGTAAGGGAGGCAGGCGCGAGCGTTCACGGCGATGCCGGCATGGACAAACTGTTCCTGCAGGGAGGAGACAGTTTCGTCTTCACCGACGATACGCTGCAGAATGTCGAGACCATTCATCTCGGTGCGGGCTCCGAATTGGACCTCTCCGCCGTCACGGCGGGCGTGACCATCATTCAGACCAGCAAGATCGGACTTCCCGGCACGATCGTCGGCACTCAGGATGCCGACACGATCATCGCAGGTGGTGGATACGTCTCTATCAGGGGCGGCGACGGCGACGATGTTCTCAAAGGGACGACCGGATTGCCCAGCTTCGCCGGAGAGGGTGGGAACGATGTCATCACCCTCGGCATGCGGGGCGGCCACGCAACCGGCGGCGAAGGCAATGACGTACTTGTCGGAAGCTCCGTGGCACCGAGCGCACTGCACGGCGATTCCGGCAACGATCGCATCAAGGCCGGTGCGGGTGGAGCGACGATCGGGGGCGGCGCGGATGCCGACAAGCTGTTTGCCAATTCGGGAGAGGACCTGTTCGTCTTCAGCGCCGGTTTTGGCCGCGACATCCTCTATGGCCTCGATGTCGAGAACGATCGCATCGCTGTGGCCATCGCGGGTGTCGAGTCCGGCGATCTCATGTTCCGTTCGATGAATGGCGGGCAGGATACGCTGGTGACGTTCCGCGGCGTCGAGAGCAGCAACAAGATCATCCTGCACGACGTCCACGTCGCCGACCTCAAAATGGCCCAGGACGACCTGTTCCTCTTCGGCGCGTGACCGGCGAGACTGGCCGCGAGATCTCCGCCCCACCGGACGGCTCCGTCCCGAGCCGTCGACCCGCCCGGCTCACGTCGTGGCGGGTTTCCGGCGTCGCCCGAATGCGCCGAGCATGAGAAGAATCGGGGATGGCTTTGGACGGGTCCATGGGCCGGGACCCCGGAGGCTTCGATCTGCGCGGTAAAAGCATCACGGAAGCCCCGTCGTTTCTCGCAAGTCACGAATGACACTTTGGCACCATGATAAACATAGGTGTATGTATTTCCGCGCAAATCCTTAAATTGTGCTTAGTGTTCATTAGATTTGGAACATGGAGGATGAGTAATTATTGACCACCGTCAGTAACGGAGAATGCCTATGTCGAACATTCGCTTGCTCGCACTCGTCGCTCTACTCGGCATGGTCCCGGTCGGGACCGCAATGGCTCAACAGGGCACAGGATCGCCGGGCGCCAGCGGGGCTCCTACGGGGGCCGAAGGTCAGAAGGTCGAGACCGGCAAGGAGATGACGGGCGGCGAGCGCGGCGGCGGATCGGGAAATACCGGAGTCCCCGGTGGCTCTCCGGCAGCCGATGGCAACAAGACGCAGGATAGCCGGACCACCAAGACCCGCGATCGCTGATCTGCCCCTGCCTCGTTCCGGCCGGAGCGCTCTGCGCCGAAGCGGATTCCGGTTCGGCGAAAAAGAGCGCGGCACCAGGAAGGCCTGGAGATGTGCCCCGGCCCGACGTGGTCGGGCGCATCTCTCGGCGGATCACTCCGCGCCCGGCAATCGATGCTTTCGGCGCCGTATTAGAGGCGGCCGAGAGCGCTCTCTTCTGGAAGCGAGCCTCCCTCCCCTCCTAGCGCCCCTCCCCTCAAGCCGGTTCGGTCGCCAACGAGCCGGATTTGGTGGTGGCAGTCCTCAAAAATTAACTCTTCGCTAACCCTGAGCCCGGCAATTCTTGCCGGGTCCACGTGGGACGTGAAGGGTGTCGAGTATGAGCGAGACGGGCGCCGCCGCGCCGGCTCAGGGGCCGGGTCTGGGGCAGTTCGCGAGTTTCGCGATGCCCAACCGCGCCAACCTCACCGCTCTGTCGAAGCGCACCGACCTGTTCTTCGCCACGGCGGTGATGGGCATCCTCACGGTGCTCATCTTCCCGCTGCCGGCCTTCCTGCTCGACCTGCTGCTGGCCGTCTCGATCATCATCTCGGTCATCATCATGATGACGGGCCTGTTCATCGACAACCCGCTCGAATTCACCGTCTTCCCGACCCTGCTCCTCGTCGCGACCCTGTTGCGGCTGGCCCTGAACCTCGCCTCGACGCGCCTCATCCTCGGCCATGGCCACGAGGGAACGGCGGCTGCAGGCCACGTCATCGAAGCCTTCGGCAACTTCGTGATGGGCGGCAACTTCGTCATCGGCATCATCGTGTTCGCGATTCTCATCATCGTGAACTTCGTCGTCATCACCAAGGGTTCGGGCCGTATCGCGGAAGTCGCGGCCCGCTTCACCCTCGACGCGATGCCCGGCAAGCAGATGGCGATCGATGCCGATCTCTCGGCCGGTCTCATCGACGAGAAGGTGGCGAAGGCCCGGCGCGCCGCGCTGGAGGAAGAATCCTCCTTCTTCGGTGCCATGGACGGTGCCTCGAAATTCGTGCGCGGAGACGCCATCGCCGCGCTGCTCATCACCTTCATCAACGTCATCGGCGGCATCATCATCGGCGTGGCCCAGCAGGGCATGCCCTTCGGTGCCGCCGCGAAGACCTACACGCTGCTCACCATCGGTGACGGCCTCGCCAGCCAGGTTCCGGCCCTCATCGTCTCGACGGCGGCCGGTATCCTCGTCTCGAAGGCGGGCGTGAAGGGCTCGGCCGACAAGGCGCTCGGCAAGCAGCTCGCCAACTACCCGAAGGCGCTCGGCATGTCGTCGGGCGTGATGGTTCTGCTCTCGCTGCTGCCGGGCATGCCGATGCTGCCCTTCCTCGCCCTCGCCGGCGCTTCGGGCTACGCCGCATGGCACTTCGCCAAGGTCGCCCGCGAGGCCCCGCCCCTCGATTCCGACGGTGCGCCGATGGACGCCACCGCCGTGGCCGCCGCCCAGGCCGCCAAGGAGGAGACGGTGACCGATCTCCTCAAGCTCGACGATCTGAAACTGGAAATGGGCTACGCGCTCCTCGCCCTCGTCAACGGGCAGGAGGGCCAGGACCGCCTGACGGACCAGATCAAGGCCCTGCGCCGCCAGCTCGCGGCGGAACTCGGCTTCGTCATGCCCTCGGTCCGTATCCTCGACAACGTCCAGCTCGATTCCAACGCCTATGTGGTCCGGGTGAAGGAGATCGAGGCCGGCACGGGTCAGATCTTCCCCGGTCAGTTCATGGCCATGGACCCGATGGGCGGACAGGTGCAGCTGCCCGGACAACACATGCTGGAGCCGACTTTCGGCCTGCCCGCCACCTGGATCGACGCCTCCCTGCGCGATCAGGCGCAGCTCAAGGGCTACACCGTGGTGGATGCGGCCACCGTAGTCTCGACCCATCTCACCGAGATCATCAAGGCGCATGTCTCCGAGCTTCTCAACCATGTGGAGGTGCAGAAGCTGCTGAAGGAGCTCTCGAAGGACCATGCCGACCTCGTCAAGGAGGTGGTGCCCTCGCAGATCGGCACCACGGGTATCCAGCGCGTGCTGCAATACCTCCTCGCCGAGCGGGTCTCGATCCGCGATCTCGGCTCCATCGTGGAAGGCATCGCCGAGGTGGCGGGCCATGTGAAGAATCCGCGCGACATCGTCGAGCATGTCCGCGCCCGTCTCGGCCGCCAGATCTGCGCGCAGTACCAGGGGCATGACGGCATGCTGCCGATCATCACCCTCTCGCCGCTCTGGGAGCAGGCGTTCCTCGAATCCATCGCCGGGGAGCGCGACGAGCGCTACCTCGCGATGCAGCCCTCGAAACTATCGGAATTCGTCAACACAGTGCGCGACCGCTTCGAACAGGCCGCGCGAATGGGCGAGATGCCGGTCCTCGTCACCTCGGCCCAGGCCCGGCCTTTCGTGCGCTCGATCATCGAACGCTTCCGCCGCGAGACGGCCGTCATGAGCCAGGCGGAGATCCACCCGCGCGCCCGACTGCGGACGGTCGGTTCGGTCTGAGGCCGGGATCCGGAATCACGGTGAGGGTCCGCCTGACCGTATCGCGGGGCTCTAAAGGCTGCTTGAGCCGTTTTTCCAAAGCTCTGCCTCATCCTGAGGTGCCGCGTAGCGGCCTCGAAGGAGACGTTCAGAGATCTCGCGACCACTGGAGGTCTCCTTCGAGGCCTTCGCTGCGCTTCGTCACCTCAGGATGAGGTGAGCTGATTGGATGATGGACCTTGGCACAGGTACCCAATGGGACATCCGAACGATCGGATTCTCAGAGCGGCTTCTTCTCCAGCCGCTTCTCGATCCTGTTCGGATCGATGCCCGGAGCGACGACGGGGGGCGCGGGCACGGCGGAGGCCGGCGGCGCTTTCGCGAGATCGGCCAGGCGTGAGCGCTCGTAGAGCAGGACGACCACCACCGAGATGAGCGCCGGGATCCAGAAATAGAACACCCGGAACACGATGACGGCCGCGATGATCGCGTCCTTCTGGCCGGGATCGGTGATCTGCATCGCCGTGATGAAGACGAGTTCGAAGACGCCGAGCCCGCCCGGGGCGTTCGAGACCAAGGCGACGGAGAACGAGGCGAGGAAGATCGCGATGACCGCGATCGGGCCGGGATTCACCGCTTCGGGCAAGGCGAAATACAGGATGCCGGCGGCGCCGAGCAGTTCGAGGGGGGCCGCCAGGAGCTGGCGTCCCATGATCGCCGGGCGCGGATATTCGAGCTTGAACTTGCGGATGTGGAGCGGCGGAAGGCGCAGGATCGACCCGGCGACGTAGAGCGCGACGAAAGCCAGCAGCCCGATGCCAACGATGAGCGCGGTCTTCGGGTCGGTGAGGAAGCCCGGCAGGATGCCCTTGAGCCGCGAGAGCAGCTGCGGCTCGACCACGAGGACGACACCGCCGAGGAGGACCGTTCCCAAGAAGAAGGTGAAGGAGCAGAGAGCCACCAGCACCGCCACCTGGGCGGCCGAAAGGCCCTTGGCCGTATAGGCCCGGTAGCGGACCAGGGCGCCGGAGAAGACCGAGGCACCGATATTATGCGACAGCGCGTAGGTGGTGAACGAGCACACCGCCACGAAGAACCAGGAGATGCCGCGCACCCCCAGATGCAGCAGCGCGATCCGGTCGTACCAGGCCAGGGCCGCATAGGCGACGAGGGTGGAGAGCCCGGCCAGCACCATGCGATGCGGCGGGATGGCGACGATGGCCGCCCATACCGCCGCCATCGAGGTCGTCTTCAGCTCCTGGTAGAGAAAGTAACCGGAGATGGCGATCGCCAGGATGCCGATGAGCGGCCAGGCGAAATCCTTGATTGTCTTCATCACGAACCGGTCATGCCCCCACAGCCCAGCCTACCTGCACGACCGCGAGGAGCATCGCAAGCGAGACGGCCGGCCCAGGCATTACCCGGACAGATGTCATGTGAACATGACGACTTCGTGCCGCCCGCCGCGCCGCTCGTTCAGGCGCGGATGCGGGAGAGACCGATACCGTCCATGGCGGCCTGATCGCGGGCCGCCTCGGCGACGCGTTCCGCCGTGCGCTCGCGATCCTCGAGGATCTCGATCTTCTTGAGCTCCTCGAACGCCTCGCCGAGCTCGGCCTTGGCGTCCGTGAGCTGGCCTTCCAGGGCGAGCGCGGATTGGCGCATGTTGTCCCGGCGGGTCGCGGCGGCGCGGGCATAGGTCGGATAGGCGAAATGGCCGGTATCGGTGATGCCCGCGCGGCCTTCCTCGTAGGCGACCTCGCGGTCGAGCTCGGACGCCATCCGGTTGAAATCGGCCATCATCATCTCGATTTGCGTCACCCGCCGACGCTTCTCGTCGACCTGGAAGCGGCGCAGCCGGATCAACGTGTCACGCGATTTCATATTGAGGGTCCCATTCCACGCCACGCACGAAAGGCCGGCGCCGTCGGCGCCGGAGACGAGAGAGAAGACGTTCCGGACGTCACTCAGGCGCCGCCGACGATCGCTGCCAACCGTTGGTAACCCTCGCCTATCGAGGTTGCTTCTTCCTTACTCTGACCCAGAAAAGCCTCGATACTTGGCATCAACCCGACGGCTTCGTCCACTTCCGCCGACGCGCCGGCCCTGTAGGCGCCGAGTCTGATGAGTTCCTCCATGTCGGCATAGGTGGAAAGGATGCGCCGGGCGCGCCTCACGGTCGGCAGATGGACGGGGTCGCAGGAGCGCGGCATGGTCCGCGAGACGGAGCGCAGGACGTTGATGGCCGGATAGCGTCCCCGCTCAGCGATGCCGCGCTCCATCACGATATGCCCGTCGAGGATGCCGCGCACCGCATCGGCAACGGGCTCGTTATGGTCGTCGCCCTCCACCAGCACGGTGAAGAGGCCCGAGATCGCGCCCTGCCCCGTGCCTGGGCCGGCCCGCTCCAGCAGGCGTGGCAATTCGCTGAACACCGTCGGCGTGTAGCCCTTGGCGGTGGGCGGCTCGCCCGCCGCGAGGCCGATATCGCGCTGGGCCATGGCGAATCGGGTGATCGAATCGATCATGCAGAGAACCTGCGCGCCCTGATCGCGAAAGTACTCGGCCATGGCCAGGGTGACGTAGGCTGCGTTGCGCCGCATGAGGGCCGGCTCGTCCGACGTCGCCACCACCACCACCGAACGGGCGAGGCCGGCGGGGCCGAGATCGTCCTGGAGGAATTCCTGCACCTCGCGCCCGCGCTCGCCCACGAGGCCGATCACCGCCACGTCCGCCGCCGTGTAGCGGGCGAGCATGGAGAGGAGGACGGACTTGCCGACCCCGGAGCCGGCGAAGATGCCCATGCGCTGGCCGGCGCACATGGTGATGAAGGTGTTGATGCAGCGGATGCCGAGATCCAGCGGCGGGCCGACTCTCCGCCTTGCATGGGCCGGCGGCGGATCGGCGCGCAGGGGGTAGATGGCCGGGCCGGGTGGCAGCGGGCCGAGCCCGTCCACCGGTCGGCCGAGGGCGTCGATGGTCCGCCCGAGCCAACCGGCGGAGGGGCGGATCGCGCCGGCGGCCTCGTCGCGCACCATGGCCGGACAGCCGCGCCGAACGCCTTCGAGCGAGCCGAACGGCATGGCCAGCGCCCGGTCGCCCTGGAACCCGATGATCTCGCAAGGGACGGCGCCGCCGCCATGCTCCACCATGATGTCCAGGCGCCCGCCGAGCCGCATGGCAGCGACCGGCCCGGCGACCTCGACCAGCAGGCCCTTGATCGCCACGACGCGACCGAAGGTCTCCAGGGTCTGGATGCCGGCGAGTGCGGCCTGGGCCGCAGCGAGATTCAGCGTGGGAGAAACGCGGGGCCGGTCCGTCATCTGCGCGTCTCTCAACGATTCATTTACCTCCCTCCTTAACACTGCGTACATCGGGCTTGAAGCGGTCCGTCGTCATTCATGAACGGACTTTCGTTCGTTCGGGATACGATGCATCGCTTGGGCGTGTCAGTTGAGATACAGCTGTCGACGAAGGCAAATCTATCAAGTGCTTAGCTGAATGTTTTCGTGTAATGCTTCCGCCGGCCCCTCACCTCTCGGGGCCGGATCGCCGATCGGTCGCAGCATCATTTTCGGAAACGTTCAATTCTGTGCTTGCCACCGAGAATCAGGTTTTGTTAACGATTAACCATTAGCGTTTCACGTCTATGACGAGGGAGCGTCCGCCACGGGCCGGTGGTGGACGAATGGCGGGGGCTTGCCCGAACGCTGAATACGGCCGGCTGGGCTGGGGACCGACGATGCGGGTACTTCTGATCGAAGACGACAGCGCGACCGCGCAGAGCATCGAACTGATGCTCAAGTCGGAGAGCTTCAACACCTACACGACGGATCTCGGCGAGGAAGGTATCGACCTCGGCAAGCTCTACGACTACGACATCATCCTTCTCGACCTGAACCTCCCCGACATGTCGGGTTACGAGGTGCTGCGCAATCTGCGTGTGGCGAAGGTCAAGACGCCGATCCTGATCCTCTCCGGCATGGCCGGCATCGAGGACAAGGTGAAGGGCCTCGGCTTCGGAGCCGACGATTACCTCACCAAGCCCTTCCACAAGGACGAGCTTGTTGCCCGCATCCATGCGATCGTCCGCCGCTCGAAGGGCCATGCCCAGTCGGTCATCACCACCGGCGACCTGATCGTGAATCTCGATCAGAAGACCGTCGAGGTCACCGGCAGCCGGGTCCATCTCACCGGCAAGGAGTACCAGATGCTGGAGCTCCTCTCGCTGCGGAAGGGCACGACCCTCACGAAAGAGATGTTCCTCAACCATCTCTACGGCGGCATGGACGAGCCCGAGCTCAAGATCATCGACGTCTTCATCTGCAAGCTGCGCAAGAAGCTCGCCAACGCCTCCTCCGGCAAGAACTACATCGAGACCGTCTGGGGACGCGGCTACGTCCTTCGTGAACCGAACGAAGGCGAAGAGCGGATCGCCGTCTGATCCTCCTCGCTTCGGAACTCGGAAAAAAAGGCCTCGCGTGAGCGGGGCTTTTTTGTTGCGGCGAAGGGCCAATCGAAAGGGCGGGCCCGAGTAGCGTTTCGCGCACCGGTAAGCCCTGTCCCAAGATCGCCGTCGTTCATGGCGTCTCAGCGCTCGTTCTTATCCGAATTGATCCGGATCGTGAGGTGAGCGCTTCCTTGCATCAGAAGGACGACCGTACTTCCGATCTTCGAGAGAGGAATGCCGGTCAATGACAATTCGCCGGTCGCGAAAGCCGACGACACCCTTTGTCGTTCGATCTCCCGCCCATCGATGGCGAGGGTCGCGAGCTTGCCGGCTTGTCGGTCGGCCAGAGCCGCGAGACGTTTCGCGCTCTCAGGGTCGAGGAGCAGACGCGCGGTCGCTCTGTTCGAAGCGCGCGCGTCTCCCTTGATCGCCGCCTTCGCGACCCGCAGGGGGATTGTTTCGGCCATTGCGGGCTGAAGCGGGATTATTGCCCCTAGTAGAGCCAGGATGGCGAACTGCTTCATGTCGTCAAACCCGTTCTGCAGACGAGCCGGCCTCGCCTGAGCGGGGAGGAACTACAACCCCACGACCTTGCGCAGCATCGGCTGAGGCTGCGTGGCCAGGCCCGGCCGTGCGGCGCTTGGCGCCTGGCCATAGAGCCCGCGATGCTGCGGGTGCGGCACGAGCCGGTCGGTGAGCCCGATCACGGTTTCGGCCGCGCCGAGAAGGACGACGCCGTCTGAGGTCAGGCTGGAACTGAGACGTCCCAAAACGTCGCCCTTCGTCGGCGCGTCGAAATAAATCAGCACGTTGCGGCAATAGATGATGTCGAACGCCCCGAGCGATTCGAATGGGTGCAGCAGGTTCAGTGGGCGGAAATCCACCATCTGGCGTAGGCTGGCGGAGATGCGCCACTGATCGCCCACCTGCTCGAAATGCTTGAGCAGGGATTGTACCGGCAGGCCGCGCTGCACCTCGAAATGGCTGTAGAGGCCGGCCTTGGCCTTATCCAGCACCTCGGTCGAGAGGTCGGTGGCGACGATATCCACCTGCCAGCCGGCCAGGCGCGGTGCCGCGTCCTGGATCAGCATGGCCAGGGAATACGGCTCCTGGCCCGTGGACGCCGCCGCGCACCAGATCCGCAGGCGGCGCTGGCTCGCGCGCCGAACCAGGGCTTCCGGCAACAGCACGTCCCGGAACAGATCGAAGGGCACGCGGTCCCGGAAGAAGAAGGTCTCGTTGGTGGTCATCGCCTCGACCACCGCGCGTTCCAGGCTCGGGTCACGCGGGGACTTCAGCGCGTTGACCAGATCGTGGAGGGTCGCGAGGGTGAAGCGCCGGCAGACGGGCGTGAGCCGGCTCTCGATGAGGTAGCGCTTCTCGGCACTGAGAGCGAGGCCCGACCGCGTCTTCAGGTAGCTGCGCAGGAAGTCGAATTCGAGATCGGTCATGCGCCATGCCCCGTCAGGAGGTTGCGGAGTGCCGGGCCGATCTCGCCGAGCGGTAGCACGGCCTGGGCGAGGCCGGCCTTGGCGACGCTGCCCGGCATGCCCCAGACGGTGCTGGTCGCCTCGTCCTGGGCGAGCACAGCCGCCCCCGCCTCCGTCAGCGAGCGAGAGCCGTTGGTCCCGTCGGATCCCATGCCGGTGAGGATCACCGCGAGGGCCGCCGATCCGTAGAACGCGGCGGCATCATGGAACAGCACGTCCACCGCCGGGCGGCAGAAATTCACCACCGGCCCATCGTCGAGGCGGATGGAGAGGTCGTTCCGGCTGCCCTGCAGGCCCATATGGCGGCCGCCCGGGGCGACGTAGATTCGGCCCGGCACGATACGCTCGTCGGGCTTGCCCTCCGCCGCCGGAATACCGGTCCTGGCACCGAGATGCTCGGCGAAGACCGCCGTGAAGACCGGTGGCATGTGCTGGACGATCAGGACCGGAAACTGCCGCAGGGTCGCGGTACCGATCTTTTCCAGCACCTCGCCGACGGCGCGCGGGCCGCCCGTGGACGAGCCGATGAGCAGGCAGCGCGGCGGGATTCCCGTTCGGGTTTTCGGGCGCAGGACGAAGGGCGTCGCCGGCCGTTGGGCCGGTGCCGGGGCGCTCTGGACCGCTCCGACAGGGGCTGGCGCGGCATGGGGCCGCCGCCGGGCGCGGGCCGCCCCGAACACGCGGACCCGCTCGATCAATTCGGCGCGGAACGTATCGGAGGTGGTGACGCCGCGATTGCTTTCCGGCTTGGCGAGGTAATCGACGGCGCCGAGGGCGAGGCATCGCAGGGAGATGTCGGCGTTGCGCGTCGTCAGCGTCGACATCATCACGACCTGGACACCAGGGCTCTTGGCGAGAATCAGAGGCAGGGCCTGCGTCCCGTCGAGCTCCGGCATGTCGATGTCGAGAAGCACCACGTCGGGATCGGTGCGCGACATGGATTCCAGCGCGATCCGGCCGTTCGAGGCCGTCGCCACCACCTCGAACCCGGCTTCGCCGATCCACCGGGCCACGAGGCCGCGAACCACGGCGGAATCATCGGCGATCATGACCCGCACGCGAGCGGCGTTGCTCGCGGCGCCCCCGGTATGCGGAGCGAAGGCGGGGGCGGAGGCGGCAGCGGCCATGGAACTCTACGCTTCGTCGGGACGACGGGAAAACCTCAGCGACGATGGGGCGGGACTGGAAACCCCCCTGTCTCCGGTTCAGGCGGCGTCGGCCTGCTGGCCGAATCCAACCTGTTCGAGCTTGGCCGTGACGATGTCGCGGTCGAACGGCTTCATGATGTACTCGTCGGCGCCGGCATGCAGTGCCCGTGCGATGGCGCCGACGTCGTTCTCGGTGGTGCAGAACAGAACCTTCGGCGCCAGGCCTCCGGGTGTCTGGCGCAGGACCCGGAGGAACTCGTAGCCATCCATGGTCGGCATGTTCCAGTCGAGCAGGATCACGTCGGGCATCGCTTCGACGCAGGCCGTCAGGGCCTTGGCGCCGTCCTCGGCCTCCCCGACCTTGAAGTTCATGGACTCGAGGATACGCCGCGCGACTTTCCGGATGACGGCGGAATCATCGACGATGAGGCAGTTCTTCATGGGGCTGTCCTCGATCTGGATGGTCAAGCGGCACCGGCGACGTCGAGTTTCGTTCCGAAGGCGAGCAGAGCGTCGACATCGAGGATGACGAGAAGTCTTCCATCGAGCCGGTGCACCCCGAGGGAAAGATTGCGCCAGCGGGAATCGAGGTTGATCGGCACCGGCTCATGCGTCTCCGCTCCGAGCTTCAGCACCTCGCCGACACCATCGACCACGAGGGCGAAGGTTTCGCCACCCTGTTCGAGGCCGATCGCCATCTTCTGGCTATCGTCCGCACGGTCGGCGAGACCGAGACGGCGGCGCAGGCACAGGGCCGTGACTACGCGTCCGCGCAGGTTGAGGAGGCCGACGATCTCCATCGGCGCCAGCGGGACGGGCGTCACGCCGGCGGGAATGAAGACGTCGTGGACCCGGTCGATCGCGAGGCCGAACATCGTGTCGGCGACGAAGACCGTGATGAAGTCGGTGGTGGCGCCGGAATCGACGCCTTTGTTGCTGTTGGCGGCCTGCATCATGGCTCAGATTCTCCGATTCTGTTCGAAGGCCGTGTTCAGGCGGCTTTGGGAAGGCTGACGATGTCGATTTCGCTCAGGGCCGAGATCAGCCCGCTGCGGTCGAACTTCGCCACCAGATCGAGGATCGAAAGCGACCGGGCGCGCTCGATGGCATCGACGCCCACCGTGCCGGAGAGGCCGATGACCGGGAGCTGCGAGACCCGCTCGTCGCCCTTCCGCATGGCGGCGACCAGATCGAAGCCGTTGCGGCCCGGCATTTCCAGGTCGCACACCACCACGTCGATCCGGCTGTTGTTCACCAGGGTGGTGAGAGCGGCTTCCGCGCTTCCGGCGGTGATAACGTTGTAGCCGGCGGCCTTGAGGACCGGGCTCAGCATGTCGCGGAAGAAGGCGGAATCGTCGACCAGGAGCAGCGTCGCGCTGCGCTTCTCCGGCTTGTGCGCGCCCCGCGCCCAGTCGTCATAGGCGAGCGGCAGGAAGTGGGCGATGTTGATGATCTCCGTGGCGCGGCCGCGCAGGACCGCCGAGCCGATGAGGTCCGAACGCTCGGCCGCGATCTCCACGTCGAGGCGCTCCTCGACGATGTCGATAATCTCGTCCACGACCAGGCCCATGGCCCGTTCGCCGTCCGAGAACACCACCAGCGCCTGCGTGCCTTCGCTCCTGATCTCGATCGACTGATCGGCCGGGACCAGCGGCATGAGCCGGCCACGGTACTGGATCAGCGGGCGTCCGCCGACCCACTCGATCTTGTTGGCTTCGATTTCCTCGAGCCGTGTCACGAGCGAGAGCGGCACCGCCTTGAAGCTGCCTCCGCCGCCCTTGAACACCAGCAGCGTCGCCTTTGCGTCGGCGGCATCGGTCTCCTCCGGCTCGGCATCCACCGGGATGACGCCGGTCTGCGTACCCTGGCTGACCTGGCGGGCGATGCCGTTCGGATCGACGATCAGGACCACGGCACCGTCGCCGAGGATGGTGTTGCCGGCGAAGAGCGGCAGATGGCGCAGCTTCGACGACATCGGCTTCACGACGATTTCTTCCGTGTGGAAAACCTCGTCCACGAGGATGCCGAAACGCTGGCGGCCGACCTGGGCGACGACGACGAAGCCGGAATCGATGCTGTCGGCGTTCTCCTGCTGCCCGAGCACCCCGGTCAGGGTGACGATCGGGAGAAGGCGCTCGCGCAGGCGCAGCACCGGCGAGCCGTTGATGCGCTCGACCTTCTGGGCCGTGGCCTTGTCGACGCGCACGAGTTCCAGCACGGCCACCTGCGGCACGGCGTAGCGAAGGTCGCCGGCCTTGACGATGAGGGCGGCGATGATCGCCAGCGTGAGCGGGATCTTGATGGTGAAGGTGGTGCCGCGGCCGAGCTGCGTGTTGATGTCGATGACGCCGCCGATCAGCTCGATATTGGTCTTCACCACATCCATGCCGACGCCGCGGCCGGACACCGAGGTGACCGCCTTCGCCGTCGAGAAGCCGGGATGGAAGATGAACTTCGCCACCTGGGCGTCGGTCATCTTGTCGATCTCGGACTGGCTCGCGACGTTGCGCTCCACGGCCTTGCGGCGGATGGCGGCGAGATCGAGGCCCTTGCCGTCATCGGCGATCTCGATCGTGATCGTTCCGCCCTCGTGATAGGCGGCGAGGCGGATCGTGCCGCGGGCCGGCTTGCCGGCCGCTTTCCGGTCGGCGGTGGATTCGATGCCGTGGTCGGCCGAATTGCGCACCATGTGGGTGAGCGGGTCCTTGATGACCTCGAGCACCTGACGGTCCAGCTCGGTCTCGGCGCCGCTCATGATGAGCTCGATCTGCTTGCCGAGTTCCGACGACAGATCGCGAACCACGCGCGGCAGCTTCTGCCAGGCATTGCCGATCGGCTGCATACGCGTCTTCATGACGCCTTCCTGCAGCTCGGCCGTCACATGGCTGAGGCGCTGCAGGGGAACTTTGTAGGTAGAATCGTCGTGGCGACGGGCAATCTCGAGGAGCTGGTTGCGGGTCAGCACCAGCTCGGACACCATCGTCATGAGGTGTTCGAGCGTGTCCACGTTGACGCGGATGCTCTGGACCTTCGAGGCTCCGCCCTCGGATTCCCCGGAGGGAGCGTCCGACCCGTTCTTCCGGTTGGCGCCCTTCGAGGACGAATCCTCGGCCAGCGACACGGTTTCGAACTCGGGAGCGGTGAATTCGGGCTGCTTCGGTTCGGCCATGGCGACGGGGGCCGGCTCGAGGGGGAGCGGCTCCGACAGGTCGGGACCTTCGGCTTCGAGGAAGGCGCGCTCCAGATCGTCGAGGGAGACTTCGCCGGGCTTGAGCTCACGCACGACGGGGTCGGGGAGCTTTGTCTCGACTACGGCGGCCGGTGCCACGAACGGGGCGGCCGACATGGCGTCGAGGGCATTGATCAGGTCGTCGTCGTTTCCGGCCGGCTCGGTGCCGGCGATCTCGAGATCGCCGAGGATCTGCTTGAGCCGGTCCAGCGTCACCAGGATCAGGCTTACGGCGGGGCTGCTCACCGGCATTCCGTCGCGGAACTGGCCCATCAGCGTCTCGGCTGCATGCGCCAGCGCTTCCAGGCGCGGAAGGCCGAGGAAGCCGCACGTTCCCTTGATCGTGTGGACGAGGCGGAAAATGTTCCGCAGGATCGTCTGGTTGTTGGGGTCCTGCTCGAAGCGGACGAGTTCGGCGTCCACCGTGTCGAGATGCTCTGCGCTCTCGGTCAGAAACTCACGCAGCAAGTCATCCATTAGAGGCACTCGGTCCAGACGCGCACTAGGTTTGTGCGAAGTCCACCTTGAGGCCGACAGGTTAGTGAAGAGTTTCGAGAGAGAGACAAATCCACAAGTCGCGGCAGGATTTGATTGAGGCCTGCCGCGACAGTCGGGCCCGTGATCAGGCGAGCGAGGTTTCGGGGGGCTCGCTGTCGGAGGGGCGGGTATCCTCGACCGGGGCAGCGGCGGGGGGCGAGGCCGGCGCGACGGCGTCTGCGACGGGCTCCGCGCTGATCGTCACTTCGTCGCCTTCGATCCCGAAGCGCACGTTCATCGCGGCGACACGCGCGACGAGGCCCGCATAGAACGGCAGGATGCTGTGCGCGTCCACCGCGCCGTTCTCCGGCGTTCCCGCGATCAGATCCTCCACATGCGCCGGGATGCGGGCATGCGACCCCTTCGACCTGATGACGATGGAGGGAGCCTCGCCGTCGCCGCTCACGACGACGTCGATGCGGCCGCCGCGCGGGATCGTGGTGGTGGCGATCATCACGAGGTTGAGCAGGAGCTTGACCTTGTTTTTCGGATAGAGCGCCTGCGGCGCGCTCCAGGTCAGCTGGGTCTTCTCGTCGCCGAACATCCCGCGGGAGACCTTCTCGGCATCGGCGAGGTCTATCGAGGCGCCCGCCGATCCGGCGGCGCCGAAGGCGATGCGGGCGAATTGCAGCCGCGCCGAGGCCTGTTTCGCGCTCTTGCTGATGAGTTCGAGGGCGAATTCCCGCATCGAGGTGTCGCTCTCGTCCTCCAGGACTTCGAGCCCGTTCACGATGGCGCCGACGGGGCTGATCACATCGTGGCAGACGCGCGAGCACAGCAGCGCGGAGAGATCGAGGGAATCGAGATCGACGGGGGTCATCGTGCTCTCCGCACAGGGCAATGAATGGGCCGCCGATGCGGCCGGTCCGTCGGCTCCGAGAGATGAAACCGACTGGGTGCGGCACCGATAGACGGCACAGCATGCTTTGAAAAGCGACGCGACGAGTGCGTAGGACGCTTTGAAGCCGACTCTAGAGTCGACAAGGCGCGGCTCGCAAGGCAAGACTTTCCCATGCCCCTCGATCCGCGGATGCGCGACAGCATCGCGACGACATTGACCGACATCGCCTGCGAAGCGGGCGACATCCTCCGACGACATCATGGTGGCGATTGCGCACACGTGATCAAGCCGGACGGGACCCCTTCGAGCGTCGCCGATATCGCCTCCGAAAAGCTGATCATCGAAGCGCTGAAGCAGCGTTATCCGACGATCCCGATCGTTTCCGAGGAATCCACCCACGACCTGCCGCCGGCGGACCTGTTCTTTCTGGTCGATCCATTGGACGGAACGCGCGATTTTCTCGCGGGAAACCCGGATTACAGCGTCAATATCTGCCTGATCGAAGGAAACAGGCCGGTGGCCTCGGCCGTGGCCGGTCCGGGTATCGGCCGCGTCTGGGGGGCCGGCGTCACCGCGTTCGAGGCGGTGATCCATCGCGGGCGACCGACGGGTCGGAATGCGATCCGGGTCCGGAAAGTACCGGAGGACGGGCTCGTGGCCCTGGTCAGCCGCCGCCACGGCGACATCGAGACGGAGGCCTGTCTCGCCGGCCTTCCCATCGGTCAGAGGCGGGGCGTGGCCTCGGCCCTGAAATTCTGCCTCATCGCCTCGGGCGAGGCCGATATTTATGTCCGCTGCGGCCCGACCATGGAGTGGGACACGGCCGCCGGGGATCATGTGCTGACCACGGCCGGCGGCAGGGTCGTCGTGCCCTCCGGGCGCGAGATCACCTATGGCCATTACCGCATCTTCTACCGCAACGGCCCTTTCGCGGCCCTTGGGGATCCGAGCTATACCAGTCGTCTCGGACTGCCCGATCGCGGGCCCAACCTGAATACGATCCGGGAAGGGCACACCGCGCGGCCCTGACCGGGGCGCCCGTGTCAGCGGGTCACGCCGTCCTCCGTGAGCGACTTCAGGCTCGGCCACGTCTCTTCCGCCACCCCGACGATGGCGGGAGACGCCACGACCTTCGCGCGATGTTCCGGGTTGCGGAACAGGTAGAGCGCATCCCCCGTCGGACCGGGCAGGATCGCGAAGACCAGCGGGTCCGTATCGACGATCCGGCCATCGACGATCCCGATCGGATCGTAGCCGCCGAGACGCGGTGCGTAGACCGACGGCGCATCCCGGAACGCCGCGAGATTGCTCGCTTTCGAAAAGCGCCAGGTCCGGTTCTTCCAGACCCATTCGTAGGTGGCTTTGCCGGCGACCGGCTGGCCTTCGGGGTCAAGGAAGTAGCTCACCGCGTCGAAACCGTTGAGGGCGATCAGCCCCTGCCCCGCCGAGGCGCTTCGAGGTGCGGCGAGGCACGACGCCAACGCGACCGCCCCGAAGTTACGCCGCGTTAACCCTATCATGCGGTACTTCATGCTCGACTCGGCGCGACGCAAGCTCGTCTCTCCGCTCGTCCCGGACCGGATAAACCCATTCGCCAGAATGTGGGTGATCGGGACGGATGTCGAACCATTGATGGGCGAACATGGAGCTCCGGATGACAGATCCTTCGAATCCCCTCTCCGCATCCGCCGAGTCCTCGCCGCTCATCACCCGTCGGCGCGTTCTGAGCCTCGGCGTGGCAGCCGCCGCGCTGTCGATCGCCGCGTCCGTCGCCCCGGCTCTGGCCTTCGACGAGCCGCCCCCGGGCCGTTTCCGTCCGGCCGAGATCGTGGATAACGGGCATAAGTTCTTCGGCTCCATGTCGCGCGGCCTCGCCCTCACCGTCGAGGAAGCGACCCGCCGTTGGGGCGAGCCCAACGGCTACATCCTCGGGCAGGAAGCCTCCGGCGCCATCGTCGGCGGCGTCCGCTACGGCGAAGGCACACTCTATACCCGCAATGCCGGGCAGCGCCGGATCTACTGGCAGGGACCGTCCATCGGGTTCGATGTCGGCGGCGACGGCGACCGCACGATGATGCTCCTCTACAACATGCCCTCGGTCTCCGGCCTCTACCGGCGCTTTGCCGGGGTCGACGGCTCGGCCTATTTCATCGGCGGGTTCGGGATGACCGCCGTCACGAATGACGGAATGGTGGTGGTGCCGATCCGAACCGGCGTCGGCGCACGCCTCGGGATCAATGTCGGCTACCTGAAATTCACGTCGAAGCCGACTTGGAACCCGTTCTGATCCGGTTCGCCCGGCTCGGTCGGCGGCGGCTTATTCCAAGCCGTTCAAAGGATTGGTCTCGCACGGGGGAAATGGTTTAAAGACGTTCATGCTGAGGTCTGTCGGCTCGCGAATCTGGCCTATGCAAGCCCGCGGTGGCGTGCCAACGCGAGCCTGCTTAGACTGTTGAAATCTCGCAGGTTTCAAGGCGCAGAACCGGTGACCACTTTTGCGAAACCTGCTTAGGAAGAGCATCCCCGCGTGATCGAAACCGTGATGATCTTCGCGCTCGGCTTCCTTGCGGCGAGCCTCTGCGCCCTCATGGTCCTGCCGGCCGTGAACGCCCGGGCGATCCGTCTCTCCAAGCGTCGGCTCGAAGGGCTCGTCCCCCTCTCCGCCTCCGAGATCGCCGCAGAAAAGGATTTCCTGCGCGCGCGTTTCGCCGTCACCCAGCGTCGTCTCGAACGGAAGGTGGAGGCCGCACGCGCGAGCCGCCATTCGGATATGGCAGCCATCGGAGCGCGGACCCTCGAGATCGCCGCCCTGGCTCGAAATGTGGAGGAGCGGGATGCCACCCTCGCATCCACGAGAGCGACCCTCGACGGCGTCGAACGCGACCTCGCCACCGCTCGCGCGGAAGGAACCCTCAGCCTCGCCACGCTCGAAGTCCTGGAGAACGCCCATCGCGATCTCATCGACGATCTCCATGCGCTACGCAGCGCAGCGGCATCGTCGGAGACCGTGGAAGGAGACACCGCCAGCGACGAACCCGCGCCGGATCTCCAAGCCCGCTACGTAGTGCTTCTGGAGGAATGCGAAGCGCTGCGAGCGGCAAAGGTGCCGCAGGCCAACGTGCAGCAAGACCAGGAGATCGCCGTTCTTCGCCAGCGTATCGTCGAGGTGGCGGATTCGCTGCTGAGGCAGAACCGGCTTCCGTCCGTCGATGTTTTCCCCATGCCCGGTGCGCAGGCCGGCCCTGTTCCGTTGAAACAGGCCGAACGGGTCTGAACAGCCGCCGAAGCCTGACAGGCTTGTTGCAGGTCATGGAAGCTGTGGCGTAGAAGCCGCGTTGTTCATGGGATGACCACCGGCGTGCCTTGTTTCGACCATGCATAGGCATCATCGGGTTCGTCACATCTCCACTGTCTGAGACGGATCTCGTTCCCTATGGCATTCAAGTCGACTTCGCTTGCCCTCGCTCTCGCCACCATGGCCATGTTCTCGTCGGCGGCGGCTTTCGCTCAAGCCGCTCCCCAGACGAAGCGGGGCAACGAGACGTTGAAGAAGTATTGCACCGGCGATTACCTCACCTATTGCGGGAACCTCTCTCCCGACGATCCGGCGGTGGACAAGTGCTTCCAGACCAACTGGACCAAGCTGTCCGAGAATTGCCGCCGTGCGATCGACGCCTACGAGAAGACGGGCGGCAAGAAGGGCTGACCAGCCCGGCTGACACGAAGGTTTGATCCCCTTCCCTGAGGCCTCCGGGCCTCAGGCTGCACAAAGCGTGGCCGTTGCGCTCGCATCGGCGAGCGGCAGCGGCTATGATGCCGCCGCCTGAGGTGCCGGACCCGCGTTGATGTTGTTTCGTTCCCGACTGACGTTGCTCCTCGCTGTGGGCTGCGTGGCCCTTGCCGGTTCCGGCTGCGGCCGGCGCGGTGCCCTGCAGGCCCCCGATACGCGAGCACCGGTGCAATCCTCCGGGATCGGCCTCGGAGCGTCGCCGGTGGCGGATGCCACCGCGGTGGCCGATGGCGACGACCTCGACCCGACGGCGATTTCCGGTACGCCCCAGGCGATCTTCGAGGCTCCCGTACAGACCTCGAGGGGCGTCAAGCGCGGCTATACCGTCCCCAAACAGCCCTTCATCCTCGATCCGCTCCTCTAGATTGACGCGGGCCTGACGTCCGTCCCGACGGGGCTATGTCGGGCGTGCCGTCTTCTGTCAGGTTCGCGTTTCGGGATTCGCGTCCCAAGGCCCGCCATGCACCATTTCCAGTATCGTGACGGCCGGCTGGCCGCCGAGGATGTCGACCTGACCGGCCTCGCGGCCGAAGTCGGCACGCCGTTCTATTGCTACTCCACGGCGACGCTTGAGCGGCATTACCGCGTCTTCGCCGAAGCCTTCGCCGGGGACGACGCCCTCGTCTGCTATGCGATGAAGGCGAATTCCAACCAGGCGGTGCTCACCACCCTGGCCCGTCTCGGGGCGGGGATGGACATCGTCTCCGAGGGCGAGTTGCGGCGGGCGCTTGCCGCGGGCGTCGATCCGCAGCGGATCGTGTTCTCCGGCGTGGGCAAGACCCGCGAGGAGATGGCGGCGGCTCTGCATGCCGGCATCTACTGCTTCAACGTGGAGAGCGAGCCCGAGCTCGAAACCCTGTCCGAGGTGGCCTCTTCCCTGGGCGCGACTGCTCCGGTCTCCGTCCGGGTCAATCCGGATGTGGATGCCGGGACCCATGCCAAGATCTCCACCGGAAAATCCGAGAACAAATTCGGCATCCCCATCGGACGCGCGGCCGAGGTCTATGCCCGCGCGGCGTCCCTGCCGGGGATCGCGGTGTCCGGCGTCGACATGCATATCGGCAGCCAGATCACCGATCTCGCGCCCTTCGCCCATGCGGCCGGGCTCCTGGCCGAATTGGCGCGCAGCCTGATGGCGCAGGGTCACCCCCTGCATCACATCGATTTCGGCGGCGGTCTCGGCATTCCCTATCGCGAGGACAACGCCCCTCCCCCGGAGCCCGCCGCCCTGGCGGATATCCTGCGCCCGCATTTCCGGCCCCTCGGCCTGCGCCCGGTCTTCGAGATCGGCCGCATGATCGCCGGCAATGCCGGCATCCTGGTCACCCGCGTCCTCTACGTGAAGCGCACGGAGGGCCGGACCTTCGTCATCGTCGACGCGGCGATGAACGATCTGATCCGCCCGACGCTCTACGAGGCCTACCACGCCCTTCGCCCGGTCATCGAGCCCGGTGCCGACACCCCCCGCCTCGTCGCCGACGTGGTCGGGCCGGTCTGTGAGAGCGGCGACTATATCGCGCTGGCCCGGGATATCCCCGATGTCGCACCGGGCGACCTCGTCGCCGTGATGACCGCGGGCGCCTACGGGGCTGTCCAGGCCGGAACCTACAATACGCGCCGCCTCGTGCCAGAGGTTCTGGTGAGTGGCGACCGCGCCGCCATCGTCCGGCCGCGCCAGAGCTATGACGACCTCATCGGCCTCGACCGCGTGCCCGACTGGCTGCGGTCGGACTAAGCAGGTTTAGTAAAAGTGGTCACCGGTTTTGCGTTCCGAAACCTGCGACACTTCAAAGGCCTAAGCAAGGTGAAGCGTTGGCTCGCCAATGCTGACCTGCTTGGCCGCGCACCCGCGATGCGGGTGGGCCGATTTGACCCGATCGCCGCGCGCCGCCACCATGCTAGGCTGACATGGCGGGATGCCTGGAGCATTCCCCGCCTCGGGAGCCCAAACAGAATGGACGAGGCCGACGCGACGACCTCCAAAGCGACCCAGATGACGGCGCCGAAGACGCCGGCAGCCCGAAGCCGGCTCGATCGGCTCGTGTCGCAATCGCAGGCCGCCGGATTGTGGGAACGTGCCTGGCCGCTCGTCTGGCGGGCGCTTGCCGTGGTCCTGGCTTTCCTCGCGGCCTCGTGGCTAGGGCTCTGGCTCGATCTGTCGCCGTTCTGGCGTATCGCCGGACTCGCCGCCTTCGCCCTCGCCTTCCTCGCCGCTCTGGTGCCGCTGGTCCGCCTATCGCGCCCGAGCCGCCGCGAGGCACTGGCCCGCCTCGACCGTGACGCCGCCGACGGCGCTTCGTCGCACAATCCGGCCTCGGCCATCGAGGATACCCTCGCCGTCGGAACGACGGACCCGGCGACGCAGGCGCTTTGGGCGCTGCATCAGCGCCGCGCAGCCGAGGCCGTCTCTCGCTTGAGCGTCGGCCTGCCCCGTCCGGGCATGCCGCGCCGCGACCCCTTCGCCCTTCGCGCCGGCCTCGTCGTGGCGGCGTTGGCCAGCCTGTTCGTCGCAGGCCCGGAATGGCGCCAGCGCATCGGGAGTGCGTTCGACTGGCACGAGGCCGCCGGCCCGGGACCAAACTTTCGCGTCGATGGCTGGATCGATCCGCCGCTCTATACGAGGCTTCCGCCCCTCGTCGTCACGATGAGCGGGACCGAGCAGCGCCTGCGCGCACCGGTCAACTCCACGCTGATCGTCCGGATCGCCGGACAGGGCGATGTCGTGCTGACGCCGAATGCGGGTTTCAAGCCTCTGCCCGGCAAGGAAGCGCGCCCGGACCTTCGTGAGGACCGTTTCCAGCTCGTCGGCGGCACCGCCGATCTCATCATCGCCGCGGGCTCGGCGCCCAAGCAGCATCTCATCGTCGAGACCATCCCGGACCTCGCCCCGGAAGTCCGGCGCGTCGGCTCCCTGGAGGTGAATGCGCGCGGCACCTTCAATCTGAGCTACCGCGCCAAGGACGATTACGGCATCGCTTCGGCCGACGGGATCGTTGAACCCCTGACAGGCAGTCGCTCCCTGGTGCCCCTTCCGAAGATGCCTCTCGCTTTGCCCTCGGACGCGAGCGGCGAGACCGATACGAAGACCCTTGTGGACCTCACCGACAATCCCTGGTCGGGCGCGCGGGTCCGGCTGACCATCGCGGTGAAGGACGAGGCCGGCCAGGAGGGGCGAACCGAGACGGCGGAGATCACGCTGCCGGCCCGGCCGTTCCGCGAGCCCCTGGCGCGCGCCCTGGCCGAGGAGCGTCGGCGCCTCGTCACCGCTCCCGACGAAAGCCGGCGCCGGGTGCAGACCGCCCTCGACGCGCTGATGATCGCACCGGATCAGTTCACGCCGCAGCCCTCGATCTTCCTCGGGTTGCGCACCGCGTCCCGCCGGCTCAAGGCGGCACGGACCGACGAAAACCTGATCGAGGTGGCCGACCTACTGTGGGAGATGGCGCTCAAGATCGAGGATGGCGACCTCTCCGATGCGGAGAAGAGCCTGCGCGCTGCCCAGGACAGGCTGAAGGACGCCATCGACCGGAACGCGCCGGACGAGGAAATCAAGAAGCTGACGGAGGACCTGAAACAGGCCCTCGACAAGTTCATGAAGCAGATGGCCGAGCGCCAGCAGAAGCAGCCTCAGCAGCAGGGCGAGAAGGGCAAGTCGCAGCAGAACGCCAAGACCGTCACCCCGGACGATCTGAACAAGATGCTGAAGGACATGGAAGAGGCGATGAAGCGCGGCGACACCGCCGAGGCGCAACGCCTGCTCGAACAGCTCCGCAGCATCCTCGAGAACCTCCAGACCGCCGAGCCGGGAGCCAAATCCGACCCGAATGGCCGTGAGATGAGTAAGCAGGCCGAGGAACTCGACAAGATGTCCCGCGAGCAGCAGGCGCTCCGCGACGAGACCTTCAAGGACGGTCAGAATAAGCGCGGCCAGCAGCCCGGGCAGAAGCAGGGCCAGAAGCCCCAGCGCGGCCAGCAGGGTCAGCAGCAGAATGGCGACCAGGGCCAGCAGGGCGGAGAGCAGGGCCAGCAAGGGCAACAGGGTCAGAAAGGCCAGAAGGGCGAGCAGGGCCAGGGCGGCGCCGGCGAACGCCAGCAGGCTTTGCGCCAGCGCCTCGAAGATCTGCAGAAGCGGATGAAGGAGCTCGGGATGCAGGGCGAGGAAGGCCTCGCCGATGCCGAAGAAGCGATGCGCGACGCCGAAGGCGCCCTCGGCGAGGGCAAGGAAGGCGATGCCGTCGATGCTCAGGGCCGCGCCCTCGATGGGCTCAAGCGCGGCGCGGACGGCATGCAGAAGCAGATGGAGGAGATGGCGCAGGGCGAGGGTGAAGGCGAGGGCGAGCAGGAGGGCGGCGAGAACCCGAACCAGCAGGGGCAGGCCGGCAATCGTGACGACGATCCGCTCGGCCGTCCGACCAAGGGCCGCGACCTCTCCGACGGCCGTGGCAAGGTTCCGACCGCCGACGAATCCGCGGTCCAGCGTACGCGCCGGATCATGGAGGAGCTGCGGCGCAAGCTCGGCGATCCGAGTCGGCCCAGGGAAGAGCTCGACTATTTCGAGCGCCTGCTCCGGCGAAACTGAAGGTCGCACCCGTTCCGCGGGTGCGATCCCCTGCCCTATGGGCTAGGGGATCGGCAGAGCCATATGGGCTTCGTCCCCCCGTTCCGAGCGCGAGCCTCCATGTCATCCAACACCCTGGTCCTCGTCGCCTGCCTCGCCGTGGCCGTCGTGCTGTTTCTCGGTCTCATCAACATGATGCGTGGGGGCAGCGCCAACCTGTCTCAGCGGCTGATGCGCCTCCGCGTACTGCTCCAGTTCTTGGCGATCATTTTCATCATGGGCGTCGTCTGGTGGCGCTCCGCCTGAGCAATCATCACATCTCGGTGAGTGTGGCGGCTGGGTCTCACCTCCCGTCTAAGACGATATCGGGGCGGGATTACTGATCGGCCGGGCTGACACCAGCGTATTCCTGCGTGGTAGGAAGGTCGGGTTCACTTTGGATCCGTCATCGATGCAAGCCATCTGCTCTCGCCTGGTCGCCGGCATTCTCGCCCTGCCCGTCGTGTGTTCCGCCCAGGCCGCCGATCTCGGATCGCCGCCTCCCGCCGCGGCCTACGTCACGCCTGTCCAGCCGCTGAGCATCGTGTCCGAAGTGCGTATCGGCGGGGCCGTGCAGGATCCCGGCAGCGCCGAGAAGAACACCAACGCCATCAACGGCGAGATCCTGTTCTCCAAGCCGGTGGTGAGCCTCGATCCGTTCTGGCAGGCCTTCGTGCCGCGCCCGACCGTGGGCGGCAGCTACAATTTCGATGGTCGCACCAGCTTCGCATATATCGGCGCGACCTGGACGGTGGACCTCTTCCCGCAGACCCTGAACAACCGGGTCTTCCTCGAAGGTTTCTTCGGCGCGGGCGCGCATAACGGTTATACCGGCCTGAAGGCCAACGCACCGGCGGGCTTCAACGCCCTGGGCTGCAACCCTCTCTTCCGCGAAGCGGCGGCGCTCGGCTATCGTCTGACCGAGCATTGGAGCATCATGGCCACCGTCGAGCACATGTCGAATGCCGGCCTGTGCCACGAGAATCGCGGCCTGACGAATTTCGGCGGCAAGATCGGCTACACGTTCTGAGCCCGACGCCCGGATCTGAGATCGGATAACCCTTGGTCACCCTGAACCGCATCTACACGCGCACCGGCGACAAGGGCTCCACGGCGCTCGCCAATGGCGAACGTCGCTCCAAGGCGGATCTGCGGGTCGAGGCCTACGGGACGGTCGATGAGACCAATGCCTGCATCGGTCTCGTCCGTCTCCACGCCGATATCGTCCTCGACGCGATGCTCGGCCGTATCCAGAACGACCTGTTCGACCTCGGGGCCGATCTCGCGACCCCGGAAAGCGACGAGCCGCCGGCTTACGAGCCTCTGCGTATCGTCGCCAGCCAGGTGAAGCGGATCGAGGCGGATATCGACGTGCTCAATGCCGAGCTGTCGCCGCTGAAATCCTTCGTGTTGCCCGGCGGTTCCGCGGCCTCAGCCGCGCTCCATCTCGCCCGCACGATATGCCGCCGGGCCGAACGCCTGACGGTGGCCCTCGCCGCCATAGAGGGCGAGCGCGTTTCGCCCGAGGCGCTGCAATACCTCAACCGCCTGTCGGACTTCCTTTTCGTGGCGAGCCGCACGGCCAATGCCAATGGAGCCGACGACGTGCTCTGGGTTCCAGGCAAGAACCGCTGAAGCGGGAAATCTGGTAGACCGCATACAAGCGAGCGTGAATTACGGATCGCATGTGTTCGACGCGGGGCTAGACTGTCGCACGCGTTGACAAGTCTGAAATCCCCCCGTTACGGTCCGCCGCTTCATTCCAAGAGGGTGCCCGGACCTTCGACCGCGTCGAAGGCCCCTCGCGCGCTGCGCCGGCCCTTGCCAAGAAAATCATTGGAGGATTGTGACCGCCATGAAGGTTCTGGTGCCCGTCAAGCGGGTCGTCGACTACAACGTCAAGATCCGCGTCAAGGCCGACGGTTCGGGCGTTGAACTCGCCAACGTCAAGATGTCGATGAACCCGTTCGACGAGATCGCCGTCGAAGAGGCGATCCGTCTGAAGGAGAAGGGCAAGGCGACCGAAATCGTCGCCGTGTCCATCGGTCCGCAGCAGGCGCAGGAGACCTTGCGCACCGCTCTCGCCATGGGCGCCGACCGGGCGATCCTGGTGAAGACCGACGGGCTCGTGGAGCCGCTGGCGGTGGCCAAGATCCTGAAGGCCGTCGTGGAGAAGGAGGCCCCCGGCCTCGTCATCCTCGGCAAGCAGGCCATCGACGACGATTCCAACCAGACCGGGCAGATGCTCGCCGCCCTGCTCGATTGGCCGCAGGGCACATTCGCGTTCAAGCTCGAATTCGGCGAGGGTTCGATCGACGTCACCCGTGAGGTCGATGGCGGCCTGCAGACCGTCACCCTCGCCCTGCCGGCGATCGTGACCACGGATCTGCGCCTGAACGAGCCGCGCTACGCGTCGCTGCCCAACATCATGAAGGCGAAGAAGAAGCCCCTCGAGGAGCTGAGCCCCGATGCGCTCGGCGTCGACGTGACGCCCCGGGTCAAGGTGCTGAAGACCGTCGAGCCGGCCGGACGCAAGGCGGGCATCAAGGTCGGCTCCGCGGCCGAACTGGTCCAGAAGCTGAAGGGCGAAGCCTCGGTCATCTGAGCTTCAGGCTCCGTCCGCGCTCCGGCCGTCGCAGGATGGCCGGCGCCGGCCCACAATCCTTATCCTCGGCCGCAATCCGGCGCGACGCCGCGACGGATGCCAGGCCGCACCGCATATGAGGTTCGACGCATAGCATGGCCATTCTCCTCCTCATCGAGCACGATAACGGCGCCGTGCGCGACGCCAGCCTGAAGGCGCTCTCCGCCGCCAAGGAAATCGGCGGACCGATCCACGCCCTGGTCGCCGGTGCGGCGAGCCGCCCGGCAGCCGATGCCGCCGCCGCACTCGACGGTGTCGAGAAGGTGCTGCTGGCCGAGGATGCCGCCTACGACCACGCCCTGGCCGAACCGACGGCGGCGCTGATCGTCTCTCTCTCTGGCGATTACGACGTGATCATCGCCGCCGCCTCCACCACCGGAAAGAACGTGCTGCCGCGCGTGGCCGCTCTTCTCGACGTGGCGCAGATCTCCGACATCATGAGCGTGATCTCGCCCGACACGTTCGACCGGCCGATCTATGCCGGCAACGCGATCCAGACCGTCCAGGCCGCCGAGGGCAAGAAGGTCATCACGGTCCGCATGGCGGCGTTCAAGGCCGCTGCCGCCGGGGGATCGACGGCTCCGGTGGAGCCCGTCACGGTAAGCGCGCCCGCTTCGTCCAAATCCACCTTCAAGGGCGAGGAGATCGCCCAGTCCGATCGGCCCGAACTGGCCGCCGCCAAGATCATCGTCTCGGGTGGCCGCTCGCTCGGCTCCTCGGACAAGTTCAAGGAGCTCATCGAGCCGCTGGCCGATGCCCTCGGCGCGGCGGTGGGTGCCTCGCGCGCCGCTGTCGATGCGGGCTACGCTCCCAACGACTGGCAGGTCGGCCAGACCGGCAAGGTCGTGGCGCCGGACCTCTACGTGGCGGTGGGCATCTCCGGCGCGATCCAGCATCTGGCCGGCATGAAGGATTCGAAGGTCATCGTCGCCATCAACAAGGACGAGGATGCGCCGATCTTCCAGGTGGCGGATTACGGCCTCGTCGGCGACCTGTTCCAGATCGTCCCCGAGCTTCAGGCCGAGATCGCCAAGGCCAAGGGCTGACCCTACGCCCCGGAACCACGACAGGACTCCGCCGCAGCCATCCGCGGCGGAGTTCTTTTCCCATTTAAGCGCTTGCCCGGGCTGCACCTCAGCGAGAAAATGATCTAGGAATTTTGTGCGCCGCATTTCAATTGCGGCGCCAACGCCTCGATCGCTAGGCGGGCGTTCTGCGGCCGAACCGGCCGCGCCTCAGGGGTGCGAGTTCAAGCGATGGCCATCGAGATCAAGACCGTCGGAATCATCGGCGCCGGCCAGATGGGAAGCGGCATCGCCCATGTCTGCGCCATGGCCGGACTGGACGTGCGGCTGAACGACCGCGATACCGCCCGGATCCATAGCGGGCTCGCGACGATCGACGGCAATCTGGCGCGTCAGGTCTCCAAGGGTACGATCACCGACGAGCAGAGGCGCAGCGGCGTCGCCCGTATTCAGGCCGCCGAGAGCTATGACGACCTCGCCCCCTGCGACCTCGTCATCGAGGCGGCGACGGAGGACGAGGCGACCAAGCGCCAGATCTTCACCGCCCTGTGCCCCTCTCTGAACCCCGACGCCATCGTGGCGACGAACACGTCGTCGATTTCGATCACCCGCCTCGCCGCCGCGACCGACCGGCCGGAGCGGTTCATCGGCATCCATTTCATGAATCCGGTCCCCGTCATGCAGCTCGTTGAGCTGATCCGGGGCATCGCGACGGCGGACCCGACCTACGTTTCGGCCAAGGCGTTCATCGCCAAGCTCGGCAAGACCTCCACCATGTCGGAGGATTTCCCGGCCTTCATCGTCAACCGCATCCTGCTGCCGATGATCAACGAGGCGATCTATACGCTCTATGAGGGCGTCGGCTCGGTGGAGGCCATCGACACCGCGATGAAGCTCGGCGCCAACCATCCGATGGGACCGCTGCAGCTGGCCGATTTCATCGGCCTCGATACCTGCCTGTCGGTGATGCAGGTGCTCTACGAGGGGCTGGCGGATTCGAAGTACCGCCCCTGCCCGCTCCTGGTGAAATATGTCGAGGCCGGCTGGCTCGGCCGGAAGACGAAGCGCGGCTTCTACGATTATCGCGGTGAAACGCCGGTTCCGACCCGCTGAGAGCCGGCGGGCGACGCGCGGAGACCTTCGAATCGGCTTTCGAGGGCAAGGATCGAAAGCCGATCGGAGCACGTGAGGTCAGACGAAGAAGCCGGACTCCACTCCGCCGGGCGCGATGTCGTTGAGCACCACCGTCCCGCCGCCCGACAGGGTGATAAGCGCGTCACCGTAGATGTCGTGGCCGACGGTGTAGGACTGTCCCGATAGGTCGATGCGATCGCCGTCACCGAACCTGAAATCGATGATGACGTCGTGGCCGGAAGCGGTCTCGAACACGAAGCGATCGGCGCCGTTGCCTCCAGTCAGCTGGTCCGCGCCCGCGCCGCCGACGAGGACGTCATTGCCGGCGCGCGCATGGATCTTGTCGTCGCCGGCGCCGCCCCGCATGACGTTGGCGGCGCCGTTGCCCCAGAGGAAGTTGTCGAGGGTGTTACCACTCACGTTGATCGCGTTGGCCCCCTGAAGAACCACGTCCTCCACATGCGTACCGGAGATCGCGAAGGAGACGCTCGTTAGGAGACGGTCATGTCCCTCGCGTCCGGCCTCGACGACGCGGTCGCCCCTGTTGTCGGCCGTGAAAATGTCGTCCCCGGCACCTCCCACCATCAGATCGGCCCCCTGCCCGCCGTCGATGGAATCGTTGCCCCGGCCTGACTTGATCGTGTCGTTTCCTGCCATCCCGAAGATGGTGTCGCTCCAGATCGTACCGTGGAGGGTCTCGGACGCGACGCCGCCGTTGATCATGTTGAGGCCGTCATCGGTCAGCCGATAGATGGTGACCGCCTCCGGGTTGGCGTCCGACTGATATTCGGTCCAGTGTGCCGCGATCTTGTCCAGGCCGTTATCGACCACCTCCATCGTTCCGGTCTGGTTGTGACTGGAAACCACCGTGAAGCTGTGGGGACCACCGTTCTGCCAATGCAGCCGCACCACGTCGCCCGGCTGAAGCTCGGATTGCCAATCGGTGTCCTCGGCGGTTCCGCGATGGGCGATGCGCCAATATCCCCCTTCGACGTTCTGCGAGGGCAGGCCGTAGGAATGGTTCGGCAGCGGCGCGCCGGCGGAGGCCGCGATGATGTCGGCGATAAAGTAGCAATCGTTGCCGTTGGGAACATCGTGCTCGGCGACCGCCAAGGCGCGTGCGGCGGCGACGATGTCGGAGGGGTTCACGATGCCATCGTGCGCGTCCTGGCCCTTCAATTCCCCGGGGACGGTCTGAAGACGAAGATTCTGGTACTGGCCGGCGCCGGTCTTCACCGCGATCTCGACATTCGCGAAGATGAGGTTGCCGGCCTTCAGCGAATAATCGTCGAGCTGGGTCTGATTGAAGATCGTGTAGGTCTTGTCGTCTTCGAGAGTCTTGCCGTTGCGCAGCACAGTCGTCGCCGATGGTATGTCGGGGTTCCAGTAGCTGAACGGCGTATAGCCTGGCGTGGTCGCGTAGGAAATCTGCAGCTTCGTGAATTCGGCCACAGCTTCCTTGCCGTAAGCCTGTTCGAGCAATGCTCGCAGGCCGATGGTGGCTCCAGGATCGCCGAAGAAAGGAACAGGCAGGCTTGCTGGTGTGTAGGTAATCATCGGCAGTTCTCGAACGCATCGAAAAGACGCCGAGAACTCTGCGGATGAAGTCCTAACAGAGACTGACTATAAGTAGCGAGAATGATCGAGCTCAAACAATTTCCACAGCGTGGAGTGTCGGCTTCGATTCTTTTACCGTACAGAAAAGTGCCACGGTATTGCGTCCGGGACGTACCCCTTGGCGTTACCGTGGCACGGCTTACCCCGAGCTTAGGATATGCTTATTTCTGACCGCCATTGGCCGAGGGCTGGGCCGGCGCCGGGTAGGCCGGGTTTCCAGCGGGAACGTTGCCGGTATTCGCCGACGAGGTTCCGTTTCCGGACCCGTTCACGGAGCCGGTGACCTGACCACGGGAGGCGTCCTGGCTCTGCGAGGCGTAGTCTTTCGGAGAGTTCGCACCCTGCCAGGTCATCAGACCTGTGATGGCGATGGCGAGGAGGACGAGGCTGCCGATCAGGACGTAGAGGACCGGCTTGCCCTTCTTGCCCTGACGCGCGTCCTGGCCGTCGAGTCGTTCTGCCATGGGATACCTTTCGAAGCTCGGCCGGGGACGGCCGTCATGGTCAACCTGAGACGCGGATGTCCCATTTGGTGGATTGAACGCGACGGCCGAGCTCCCTGTTCCGACTCGATTTGCCCTGGTTGCGGCATATGACGCAAAAGCCGCAGCGACATCCAGGTTAACCCCTGCGTCACCGCCCGGTCGTCAGCATGATCTTGCCGAGATGCGCACTGGATTCCATGAGCGCATGGGCCTCGGACGCCTTCTCCAAGGGGAAGGTGGCGTGGATGATGGGCTTCATCCGGCCATCGGCGAGCAGGGGCCAGATGTCCCGGCGCAGTCCCTCGGCGATGGCCGCCTTCTCCGCTTTGGGACGCGCCCGCAGGGTCGCACCGGTGAAGGTGAGCCGCTTCATCATGATCGGCGTCATGCTGAAGCTCTCGACCTTGTAGCCCTGCATGAAGGCGATCTGCACGAGACGCCCCTCGATCGCCAGGGAGGCGAGGTTGCGGGCCAAGTAGGGTGCACCCACCATGTCGAGGATGACGTCGACGCCCTTGCCCTCGGTGAGGCGCTTGATCTCCTCGGCGAAATCCGCCTCCCGGTAATTGATCGCCTCGTTGGCGCCGAGCTCCTTGCAGAAGGCGCATTTCTCGGCGGATCCGGCGGTCGCGAAGACACGCGCGCCGTGGAGCTTCGCCATTTGGATCGCCGTGGAGCCGATGCCGCTCGATCCGCCATGGACGAGGAAGCTTTCGCCCGGCTTCAGCCGCCCGCGCTCGATGACGTTGCTGTAGACGGTGAAATAGGTCTCCGGCAGTCCGGCGGCCTCGATCAGCGAGAGCGGCGCCGGGCGCGGCAGGCATTGTCCGGTCTCGGCCACGGCGAATTCGGCGTAACCGCCGCTGATGGTGAGGGCGCAGACCTCGTCGCCGATGGCGAAACCCTCCGCCCCCTCGCCGAGGGCCGCGATCCGGCCGGCGACTTCGAGGCCCGGGATCTCGGTGGCCCCTTTCGGCGGCGGATACTTGCCTTCGCGCTGCTGGATGTCGGGCCGGTTCACGCCGGCCGACACGACCTCGATGAGCACCTGGCCGGGACCGGGCTGGGGCAGCGGCACCGTCTCGAGAGTCAGGACGTCCGGCCCACCTGCTCCCGCGAACCGGATCTGGCGCATGGTCTCGGGCAGGTCTGGGCTTGACGTCATTGCATCACATCTCCGGTTGGCGTGACCCGTCATGTGCGGCCGGAGGGCGGGTTGGCAAGGGCGCAGTTGTTAAGCGCGGAATGTCTCAGCGGGTGCCGTACATCCGGTCGCCGGCATCGCCGAGGCCTGGCACGATATAGCCGTGGTCGTTGAGGTGGCTGTCGATGGAGGCCGTCCAGACCGGCACGTCGGGATGCGTCGCCTGGAGCTTGGCGACGCCTTCCGGCGCGGCGAGGAGGCAGACGAAGCGCAGGTCGCGAGCGCCGCGCTGCTTCAAGAGGTCGATGGCCGCGATGGCCGAATTGGCCGTGGCGAGCATCGGGTCGAGGACGAGGACGGTGCGGTCGGCGAGGTCGGACGGCGCCTTGAAGTAATATTCCACCGCCTCCAGCGTCTCCGGGTCGCGATAAAGCCCGACATGGGCGACGCGCGCGGAGGGCACCAGCGACAGCATGCCGTCGAGGAAGCCGACCCCCGCGCGCAGGATGGGGGCGAGAACCAGCTTCTTTCCGGCGATCTGCGGTGCCTCCATCGCCTGGATCGGCGTTTCGATCGTCACCCGCTCCAGGGGAAGGTCGCGGGTGACCTCATAGGCGAGGAGCATCCCGATCTCGTTGAGGATCTGGCGGAAGCCCTTGGTCGAGCGCTCCTTCTGGCGGAGCAGGGTCAGCTTGTGCTGGACCAGGGGATGGTCGACCACCGTGACCGTTGCGCGGATCTCCGCGCCGGGACCGTCCGTATTCGCCATCGCCTTCACTCCCCCGAGAACCGGCCCACCGTGCCACGGACGGCACCGGACCGACCCCACGCACTTTTGAACTCCCGCCCTTATGGCCCCCCGGGGCATGAAAATCCGATAAAGAAGCGCGGCCAAGACGCGGTGGGGGGCGCGTCCCAGTCGTCGGAGCGATGCAAACAGGGTGGTCCGGGTCGTCGATGAAACTTATCCGAAACAGTACGCCCATGAGCAAGTCCGCCCGTAACGACAGGGTCCGCTATCGCGCCACGTTTCTCAATACGCTCGGGGCGTCTCTGGTGATGGTCGGCTTCTTCCTGCCGGGGATGCGGCTCTACGAAGGGTTTGACCACCGCCTGTCCCGCTCCGAGGCGTGGAGCGTCTCGCTGCGGTTCTTCCAGACCGAGCCGGGTGCGGTGAGCGTGACGGCCCTCATCCTCGGCTTCTGCCTGCACTTCATCGCCCTGCATCACCTGAAGAAACTGCAGGATTGATCTCGCTGCCGGACAAACGAAAAAGGGCTCCCGGCATCACTGCCGGAAGCCCTCCTTGCCCCGAATGGGGGATCGGTCAGACGCTCTGCGTCGGACCGCTATTGTTGCGCTTGGCCATGAAGGCATCGAACTGCTCGCGGTCCTTGGCGCGCTTCAGTTCTTCCACGAACTCGGCGAAGGCGCGGCTCTCCTCCTGCAGCGCCTTGCGCTGGGCATTGAGCCGGTCGAGTTCGGCGCGGCGGTAATCGTCGAAGGCAAGGTTGCCGGTGCCGCGCAGGTCTGCGGCCTCGAACGCCTGGGCGAAGCGCGACTTGCGCATGCCCGCCTGCCAATCGGATCCGCGGCCGATCATGCCGCGCAGTTCGGACAATGCCGGGTAACCCGCCACCTTCCAGGCGATGTAGGCCGCCGCCAACGGCCACCAGTAGAAGAACGCGACGACGACGGCGCCGATCTCGAAAGAGCGGCGGGGAAACGGACCGCTGCGGCAGGCTTTGCCGGTGGCCCAGGGAGAGGTCGAGGAAAAGCTCACAGCTCACAGCTCCGATGTTAATGTGAACCACATTTACTTGCGAATGCGACGTGGCGGTTTCAAGGGTCGTTTTCAGGAGAGTGTCAGGCCGAGGGTCGGGGGCGTCCCGCGCCATGGACGAGGGCCAGCACGCCGGCGCGTAGCAACTCGTATTTGTCTGGCATTCCCGGCCCCTTCGGCAGATGGCCGGAAGCCGAGAGCGTGGCGAGCCCGTGCGAGAGGGCCCAGACTTCCAGGGCGACGAAACGAGGCTCGACTCCGCCGAATCCATCCGGAAACGTCGATTTCAGCGCTTCGAGCAGAAGGTCGAAGGGGCTGGGCCTCGGCGGGACGTCGGAGGCTGCAGAATCCGCTGCCATGGGTGCGCCACGCGTCTCGAAGATCGCGGCATAATAGCCGGGCTCTTCTTCGGCGAAGGCGAGATAGGCTTCGCCCATTCGGGTGAAGCGCTCGAGAGGTGTTCCGCGTGAGGTGAGGGAGCGTGCCAGACGCTCGGCGAGGTCGGTGAAGCCACGGCCGGCCACCTCCTCCAGCAGAGCTTCGCGACCCCGGAAATGACGATAGAGCGCGGCCGGGGTCACTCCGACGAGGCGTGCCGCATCGACCAGGGTGAAACCGCCCACGCCGCGTTCGGCGATGAACCGGCGCGCCGCTTCGATCAGCGCCTCTTTGAGGTTGCCGTGATGGTAGCTGCGCCGGTCTCCCGGTCCTTCTCGCCAGGGTCGCACTGGATTCCATCCTCGGGCGATCGCCGGCCAGCGGCTGCACCTTTGCCGCGACTCTGCCGGGATGGCCCTCCCCTAACACGCGGAGCGCGCTTTTCGACCCTCCTCTGTCTACCCGTGGACAGAGATTTTCAAACGGCGATTGACAGGGACGATCCCACGAATTGTAATAGTATTACATTACATAGCGGATTTCCGATGAGCCAGCGCGATCACCGTCTCCCCGTCACCGTCCTTTCCGGCTTCCTCGGTGCCGGCAAGACCACGCTGTTGAACCACATTCTCAACAACCGCGAGGGACGACGCGTCGCCGTGATCGTCAACGACATGAGTGAGGTGAACATCGACGCCGCCCTGATCCGTGAGGGCAGCGCCAACCTCTCTCGCACCGACGAACGCCTGGTGGAGATGACCAATGGCTGCATCTGCTGCACGCTGCGGGACGACCTTCTGGCCGAAGTCCGGACGCTCGCGGAGGAAGGGCGGTTCGATTACCTCCTGATCGAAGGCACCGGCATCGCCGAGCCGCTGCCGGTGGCGAGCACCTTCTCATTCCGCGACGAAGACGGGGCTGCGCTGAGCGACGTCGCCCGCCTCGACACCATGGTCACCGTGGTCGACGCCGTCAGTCTCCTGCGCGATTACGGTTCGACGGCGTTCCTGCGCGACCGGGGCGAGAGTGCGGGCGAGGAGGATGCCCGGACCCTTGTCGACCTTCTCGTGGAGCAGATCGAGTTCGCCGATGTGGTCGTCCTCAACAAGGCCGGTGATGTCGGGGCGGATCAGCTCGCTTTGGTCCGCTCGGTGATACGCGGGCTCAATGCCGATGCCCGCATCGTCGAGGCCTCCTATGGCCGCGTCCCCCTCGATCGGGTTCTGGATACCGGCCTGTTCAGCGAGGAGAAGGCGCAGGAACATCCGCTCTGGTTCAAGGAGCTCTACGGCGCCGCCGATCACGTGCCCGAAACCGAGGAATACGGGATCGGCTCCTTCGTCTACCGGGCTCGCCGTCCCTTCGCGCCCGAGGCGTTCGATGCCTTCACCAAGGCGACATGGCCGGGCCTCATCCGCGCGAAGGGGCATTTCTGGCTGGCGACGCGCCCGGACTGGGTCGGCGAATTCTCCCTCGCTGGTGCCGTCGCCCGGGTCTCGCCGATGGGGGCCTGGTGGGCCTGCGTGCCGAAAGCCCGCTGGCCGGAGGATGCGGAGTGGCGCAGTCATCTGTCCCGGAACTGGAGCGAGCCCTGGGGCGACCGCCGCCAGGAACTCGTCTTCATCGGGACGGGTCTCGACCAGGAAGCGATCACCGCCGCACTCGACGCCTGTCTGGTCGGTTCCGAGGAGGTGACGCGGTTCGATCCGGCGCCGTACCGCGCCCTGCCCGATCCGTTTCCCGCCTGGCAGCGTGCCGCCGCCTGATGGCGTTCTTTTCCCTCAAGGATGCCCGCGCCCGCTCGGCCGCACGGTCGGCCGATGCGGCGAGGCTCAAGGGCGCGCTTCGCCTGGGTCTCGGGCTCGGCGAGGAGGACGTCCTCGCCGTCAACGAAATCGCCTGTGGCGAGCCCGGCTGCGCCGATCGCGAGACCATCGTCCTGGTGATGCGGGTCGGCGAGCCGACGCGGGCGCTGAAGATCGCGCGTGGACTGGAGGCGGTCGTAGCCGACGACATCGCCCGGCTGGGCGAGGAGGAGGAGGCAATGAGGCGGGAGGGCGCGGCCCCGCCCGGGGAGTCCGCGCCTACAGTTTGAAGATCGAGGATGCCCGGTCCAGCGCGGATTTCTTGCCTGTTCGGGCCGATTCCAGGCGCTCGATCTCGGCGCGCAGCAGGGCGATCCGCTCGGCGATCTCGTCGAGGGAGAGGGTGTCGAGGCTCTCGCCGATCGTATGGGAGACCGTGCGCTTCGGCCGGTCCGTGTCGTCGTCGCGCATGGCTTGTCCCCCTGTCTTCCGGCGCTCGCCTAACGGTCCCACCGCGAGACCGAGCGAACGTGCTGTTGAGTGCCGGCATATTGCTTGAGGAATGTCGTCATTTCCGACAGTTCCGGCGCTTTCGAGCGGAAGGTGACCGAGAGGGCCAGAAGCGTGTCGGCATGGTCGAGGCCGGGATAGATCCGCTCCTGCACCGGCACGCGCATCGCGCGCAGTCGCGCCGCGAGGCTCTGGGTATTCTGCGGACGGACGATGGTGTCGTTGCCGCCCGTGGCCAGGAATGCCGGCGGTGAATGAGGGCTGGCGAAGGTGATCGGCTGCGTCGCCGCCGGGTCGGGGGCCTGTCCGAACACGTCCCGTGAGGTGTCCTGGTCGAAAGGATGGAAGTCATAGGGGCCGGACAGACCGGCCACGGCCCGGATCACCTTCGGGTCGACGCCCGCCTTGCGCAGGTAGCGCGGATCGAGCCCGAGCATCAGGGCATTGTAGGCCCCGGCCGAATGGCCCGCGAGAACGATGCGGCGCGGGTCGCCGCCATATTCTGCGATGTTGTCGCGGACCCAGGCGATGGCGGCGGCGCCGTCATCGAGGAAGTCGGGGAACCGCACTTCCGGATAGACCCGGTAATCGGGGATGACGGTGACGAAACCCTGGGCCGCCAGGGCCTGACCGACGAATTCGTAATCGTCCTTCGCGCCCGATTTCCACGAGCCGCCATAGAAGAAGACCAGCACCGTCGCATCCGCCGCGCCGCCGACGGGCGTAAAGACATCGAGGCGCTGCCGCGGATGGGTGCCGAAGGCGGCGCTCTTCTGGGCGAGCCGGCCGCCCTGGTCGCGCGGACCAATGGCATCGAAGAGGGCGAGGGGCGAACAGGCCGTGACCCCGAAGGCGGCCAGTGCGAGGCAGGCGAGAGTGGCGAAGGCGGCGAAGGCGCGGGTCATGCATCTCTCAAACGGGGAAACGAACACCCGAATGACACGTGCCGCACGGCGGATTCATGACCGGAAAAAGGGTTTTTCGGATTCAGGTGCGCAGCACGATGCAGGCGCCTCCGACCTTCCGGATGCGGCCGCACAGGATATCGCCCGCCGCCCGGCTCTCGGCCGGGATGCGGATCCGGTAGAAGGCGCGCGTGCCGCGACTGCGCAGGCGCGTCCCGATGATCATCGGCCGCACCTCGCCGATCACCCCGGCATAGAGTTTCCGGGTACGGGAGAAGCTCTGGAGGGCGAGGGATTTCGAGAAATTCCCGGCGAGCTGAATGCCCCACGGGGCAGCCGGCCCCTCGTTGCCGCCGAGGGCGAAGCGATCGCCGCGCGAGGGAATCCGCAACGCGGCGGTGACCTGCAGGCAGGTCTTCGGCGCTTCCGCCTTCGATGCTTCCTTCTTGGGGGCATCAGACTCTCCCTCGGCTCCGTTGACGGCCGCGCCTCCGCGCCAATCCTCCGCCGGCGCCCCGGTGATCGCCATCACGTAGGCGCGTGTCTCGGCGGGCAGACCGCCCGTTCCGGCGAGCCAGCCCGAGACCCGGCCCGCGCCGCCATTATAGGCCGCAGCCGCGAGGCCGAGATTGCCGAACTGGCGATTGAGGTCGGCGAGGAGATGGGCGGCGTGGGGGATCGCCTGTTCGGGATCGAACGGGTCGGTCAGCCCGCGCTCGCGTGCCGTTCCCGGCATGAACTGCGCGACGCCCTGCGCACCGACCGGGCTCACGGCCGTGACGCGAAAACTGCTTTCCCGCCAGATCAGCCGCGTCAGGAACGGCACGGGCAGGCCGCGCACCCTGGCCGAATCCTCGATCAGGCGGCAGAGCGCCTGCTCCACGGTTTCCGTCGCCACCTCGGCCGAGGCCGGCGCGGCGGCGAGGAGACAACAGGCGAGGATCAGGCTGCGGAGGGATGTCACGGGGCGTTTGTAATGCGGTCTGGCGCCGGATCAATCGCCGTTCGCCGATCTCATCGCGCCGCGCTATAAGAACCTCGGCTTTCCCAATCCGCGGACCCGGTGCCCTTCCCTCGATGACTGACACGCTGCTCGACGTCCAAGACCTGTCGGTCGCCTTTCGCTCGCGTGAGCGTGAGACGCTGGCGGTGGATCGCGTGAGCTTCACGATCCACAGGGGCGAGACGGTGGCCCTGGTGGGCGAGTCCGGGTCGGGCAAGTCGGTGACGGCCCTGTCGATCCTGCGTCTTCTCGATGGCAGCGCCGTCCATCCCGGCGGTCGCATCCTGTTCAAGGGACGGGACATTCTGGCCTTGCCGGAGCCGGAACTGCGCAAGATCCGTGGTGCCGACATCACCATGGTGTTCCAGGAGCCGATGACCTCGCTCAATCCTCTGCACACGATCCAGCGGCAGATCGGCGAGGTTCTGGAGATCCATCGCGGCCTGTCCGGCCGCAAGGCCCGCGCCCGCATCCTCGAATTGCTCGAACTCGTCGGCGTCCGCGACGCCGAGCGGCGCATGGGCGCTTATCCGCACGAATTGTCCGGCGGCCAGCGCCAGCGCGTCATGATCGCCATGGCGCTCGCCTGCGAGCCGGACCTTCTGGTGGCGGACGAGCCGACCACCGCCCTCGACGTCACCGTCCAGGCGCAGATCCTCACGCTTTTGGCCGACCTGCAGAAGCGCCTCGGCATGTCGATGCTGTTCATCACCCACGATCTCGGCATCGTGCAGCGCATCGCCTCGCGGGTCTGCGTGATGCTCGCCGGCCGCATCGTCGAAGCGGGGCCGGTGGACGAGATCTTCGCCAGGCCCAAACACGAATATACCCAGCGCCTGCTCGCCTCCGAGCCGAAGGGGCGCGCCAACCCGGTGGCGGACGACGCTCCGCGCCTGTTGGAAGCCGGCCCGCTCAAGGTGTGGTTCCCGGTCCGCGAGGGGCTTCTCCGGCGCACGACCTTCCACGTGAAGGCAGTGGATGGCGTGTCCCTCGCCGTCCGCGAGGGGGAGACGATCGGGATCGTCGGGGAATCCGGATCGGGCAAGACCACTCTGGGGCTCGCCCTGCTGCGCCTCACCGGCAGCGAGGGCCCTATCGTTTTCCTCGGCCAATCCATTGCCGGGCTCGGCCCCGGACCGATGCGACCGTTCCGGCGCGACATGCAGGTGGTCTTCCAGGACCCTTACGGCTCGCTCTCGCCGCGCATGACGGTGGCCGACATCGTCGCCGAGGGCCTCGTCGTGCAGGGGGCGGTGAAGTCGCGCGCCGAGCGGCGCGCCGTGGTCGCCAAGGCACTGACCGATGTCGGTCTCGATCCGGCGACGATGGATCGCTACCCGCACGAATTTTCCGGCGGCCAGCGCCAGCGCATCGCCATCGCCCGCGCCATGGTGCTGAAACCGCGCTTCGTCGTCCTCGACGAACCGACCTCGGCCCTCGATCGGTCGGTTCAGGCTCAGATCGTCACCCTGCTCCGCGACCTGCAGAAGGAGCGCAAGCTCGCCTACCTCTTCATCAGCCATGATCTCAAGGTCGTGCGCGCGCTGGCGAACTACGTGCTGGTGATGCAGAACGGCAAGGTCGTGGAGGAAGGCCCGGCGGAGGCCATCTTCGCCCGGCCGCAGACCGATTACACGAAGGCCCTGTTCGCTGCCGCCTTCGATCTCAACAGCGCCACCACCGAAGACGTGGTCCCGGCCTGAACACGACGAGACCCATGGCGCGCGTCTTTCTCATCGTCCTCGATTCGGTCGGCATCGGCGGAGGGCCGGACGCTGCCCGTTACGGCGACGAGGGCTCGGACACGCTCGGCCATATCGCGGAATCCTGCGCCGCCGGGGCGGGCGATCGCGCGGGCCTGCGAGCCGGCCCCCTCGCTCTGCCGAACCTGACGCGTCTCGGCCTCGGTCTCGCCGCCGAGGGGGCGAGCGGCCGCATCCCGCCCGGGCTCGAGCCATCCGGTCCGGTCGATGGGGCCTACGGACATGCCGTCGAGACCGCGCCCGGCAAGGACACACCCTCCGGCCATTGGGAGATCGCGGGCGCCCCCGTCACCGAGGAATGGGGCTACTTTCCCGACAGAGTGCCGGCCTTCCCCACTGCCCTCATCCAAATGCTGATCGAACGGGGCGAACTCCCCGGTATCCTCGGCGATTGCCACGCCGCCGGCATCCCGATCGTCGAGCGTCTCGGGGCAGAGCACGTCCGGACGGGCAAGCCGATCTGCTACACCTCGGCCGACAGCGTCTTCCAGATCGCCGCTCACGAGGAGACGTTCGGGCTGGATCGGCTCTACGAGCTCTGTCGGATCGCCCGCGAAATCTGCGACCCCTACCGCATTGGCCGGGTCATCGCCCGCCCCTTCCTCGGCTCGGAGGAGAGCGGTTTCCGGCGCACCGCGAACCGCAAGGATTTCGCCACGCAGCCGCCGGGCGAAACCCTCCTCGACCGCCTGAGCGAGCGGGGACGCCCTGTGGTCAGCGTCGGCAAGATCGGCGACATCTTCGCCCACCGCGCCACGGGCCGCGAGATCAAGGCCGCCGGCAACGTTGCCTGCCTCGATGCGGCGCTGGCCGCGTTCCGCACCCTCCCCGAGGGCGGGCTGGTCTTCCTGAACCTCGTCGATTTCGACACGGAATACGGCCACCGCCGCGATGTGCCCGGCTACGCCGCCGAGCTGGAGCGCTTCGATGCGCGCGTGCCCGAGATCCATGCGGTGCTCAAGGCGGGTGATGTCTGCATCGTCACCGCCGACCACGGCAACGACCCGACATGGTCGGGGACGGAGCATACCCGCGAGCAGGTGCCGGTTCTGGCCTTCGGTCCCGGTCTCGCCGCCCGGTCACTCGGGCGTAGGGAGACCTTCGCGGATATCGGCGCCTCCATCGCGCGTCATCTCGGCATCGGCGAACTGGGACGCGGCACGTCGTGGTGGTGAGGCGGTCCCGCCCGAACCGGGTGGGATCGAAACTCAGACTTCCCAGGTCTCTTCGACCTCGGGCGGGATCGGCCTCGGGCGACGGTCGCTGCCGATGGCGACGAAGGTAAACAGGCCTTCCGTCACCTTCATCGTAGTCTCGCTCTCGCGTTCGCGGCGCCAGACCTCGACCTGGATGCGGAGCGAGGTGCGGCCGACCTTCACGATCCAGGCATAGATGCTGACCTCGTCGCCGACGATGACCGGGCGATGGAAGGTCATGGCATCCACGGAGATCGTGGCGCAGCGGCCCCGCGCGCGACGAGCGGCGACGTTGCCCGCCGCCAGATCCATCTGCCCCATCAGCCATCCGCCGAAAATATCCCCGGCCGGATTGGTGTCAGCGGGCATCGCGATCGTGCGGACCACGGGGGAGCCGCGGTCGGTGGGCTGTCGTGGCTCGGAAACATCGGTCGACATGGGGTGGTGCGGTCTCTTGTGATCTCGGCTCTGCCAATGCAAGCGGCGCGCCGCCTGTGTCGTCCTGTCACATCCGGCCGGGCGCGAACAGGTGACCTGCTTGAAGGGTAATGGCGGTCGTCACGCCTTCATCACAGTCTGGACCGTCCCGTTCCTCCCGGCGGCGGCGAAGGCGGGCGCCTGCGCAGCATCACCGACCCGCCCGCCAGCAGCGCGATGCAGAGCAGGGCGTAGGGCAGGCCCAACAGCAGTAGGAAGAACCCGGCACTCGCCTCGCCACCACTGGCACCACCGGAATCCCGGTCGAGAAGCCAGCCCAGGACGCCCGTGACCGCCAGGAGGACGATGCCGTTCAGGAGGATGGCGCCCCCGACGGCGAGGCAGCCCCAGCCTATGCGTCGACGCTCATCGCCCACGCGGGCAAGGAGAAGCGTCACGGCGATCACCACGCTGGCCTGAAGACCGATGGCGAGGAAGGGCAGCATGTCTACCGCCGGTCCCGGCCAGGTTATGGCGGCATCCCGCATGCCGGGGGTGGGCCGGACCATCATACCGATGAGGGCCGTCAGGGCGGGAAAGATCACCCCGCCGATCGCCCAGCCCACGAACAGGCCGAAGACGCTACTGATGACCCATCGCCGGGTGTTCGGGTTCATGCCGTCACTTCCTGCCGCCGGGCAAATACGATTGGCCCCGCTATCGACGACAGCACGCTAATGGCACGCCGTCTACGCGATGATAGCGATCCTCGACCCCCAACACGACGGTCAACCATCGTGCTGGCCAAGTTTGTGGGGGGAGCATGTCCGGCAGGGAGTCGATGACGGAGGCGCTCCTCGGCCCGTCGAGGCGGATATGCGAAGTGACGAGATAACCGTCAGTCCGGCAGGGCGAACACGACGAGCGCGTCGCCGGTGCCGAAACCCGAGCCCTTGGTGAACGAGGCTCCGCCGGCCGCCACGGCCACGTATTGCCCGCCGTCCAGCGAATAGGTGATCGGCGGCCCGCCGATCCCGGCACCGCACTGGAAACGCCACAGCATCGTGCCGGTCGCCGCGTCATGGGCGTCGAGATGACCGTCTTCCTCGCCGGAGAAGACGAGACCGCCGGCGGTGGCGAGCGTGCCGCCCGAAAGGCGGCTTCCCGCCTTCACCGACCATTTGATCGCGCCGCCCTTGGCGAGGTCGACAGCCGTGAGCGTGCTGAAGGAAGGCTCTCCCTTCGCCTCGCTCGTTTCGGTGAAACGGATCTGCGGCCTGCCGGCGGCGGCGGGGACAGTCCTCACCGTGTAGGTGGTCGCGCCGTGACGGACCTGGGCATAGGCCATGCTGGTCGTCGGATCGAAGGCGACCGGATGCCAGGAGATCGCCCCGAGGGGACCGGGGCTGACGACGGTTCCGGTCTCGGTGGGCGGTGCGTAGAGGTTCTTCTGCGTAGTGAGCGGCGCGGACTTGCCGAGGAGCGCGCCGGTCGCCCGGTCGTGGACGTAGAGCCAGCCGGTCTTGCTCGCTTCGGCGACCGCCTTCACCGGACCTTGCGGCGTCGCGTAATCGAGCAGGAAGGGCGGGCTCGCGACGTCGTAGCCCCATTCGTCATGGGGGACCTGCTGGTAATACCAGCGCAGCTTTCCGGTCTTCACATCGAGTGCCACGAGGCTCATCGTGTAGAGGTTGTCGCCCGGCCGCGAGAGGCCGAAATTCTGCGGCGCGGGGTTGCCGGTGCCGACATAGATCAGGCCGAGATCGGCATCGTAGGCCGGGGTCATCCAGAGCGAGCCGCCGCCGACCTTCCAGGCCTCCCTGTGCCGGGGCGCGGCCGCCTTCTCGGCGGCAATGTCGCGATTGAGCGGCACCCCATCGGCGGTCTTCTCGACGAAGCCGCCTTCCCAACCGTCCTCCTTGGTGACGTACCAGCGCCAGCGCTCCTCGCCGGTGGCGGCATCGTAGGCGGCGAGCCAGCCGCGCCGGCCGTAGCCGCCCTCGATCCCGACCACGGCGCCGCCGTCGAGCCCGCCCTTTTCGTCCTCCACGTGGAGGCCGTAGCCGGCCCCGGCGACGCCGACGATGACCAGTCCGTCGGCCACGAGGGGCGGCATCTTGAAACCGAGCCGGCTCGATCCCTGGATCGCGCCCGCGCCGAGCGTTCCGGCGAGATCGGACGCGGTCTCCGACTCGCCCTCCTCCGGGCGGACCGCCTCGTGGTCCCACAGGACCTTGCCGGTCTTGGCGTCGAGGGCGATGACCCGCCCGTCCATGGTCGCCTCGAAGACCTTGCCGCCCGAGACCGCGACACCGCGATTCGAGGGCGGTCCGAAGATCTTCTCCGTCCGCGCCTTGTGGGTGTAGGTCCAGATCACCCGCCCGGTCTTCGCCTCCAGGGCCGCCACGTGGTTCTGCGTGGTGGAGACGTACATCACCCCGTCCACCACCACCGGCTCGGCCTGGAAGTAGCCGGTGATCCCGGTCTGGAAGATCCAGGCCGGGCGCAGCTTGGCGACGTTGCCCCGGTCTATGACCGTCAGCGGCGAGAAATGCCGGTTGGTATGGTCGCGGCCGAACATCGGCCATTCCTCGGCACGCGCTCCCGGGGAGATTGCCAGGGCGCCCACCATCAGCGGAAAGACGGAGCGGCGGACCATCGCCAATGATTTGATCATCCCGTCACGCCCCATCCATCGATCGGTTGGCTTCAGTCGACGCTCAGTCGGGCGAGCCGAATGGCTGCCTCGAGCTGGAACGGCGTGTCGGCGGCGTTCATGGAACGGGCGAGATCCGCAGCATTCTGCCCGTTGCCGTCGCGCCTGGCCGGGTCGGCACCCCGCGCCAGCAGGAGTTCCACCATCTCGGTGCGGTTGAACATGGCCGCCGTCATCAGCGCGGTGCGCGTGCCGGTTCCGGTGCCGTCGATCATAGCGCCCTTCTCCAGCAGTAGCTCCACGATGGCCATGTCGCCCTTGAAGGCGGCGCCGGCGAGCGGCGTCTGCCCCCGGTCGTTGGAGAGCTCGGGGTCGCCACCGTTCTCGAGGATGAGGCGCGTGGTCTCGACCTGCCCGTTATAGGCGGCCAGCATCAGCAGGCTGTCGCCCTTGTCATTGAGGAGGTTCGCCGGGAGTCCCTGAGCGAATAGCTCTTCGAGCTCGTCCACATGCCCTGCCCGCGCATATTGGAAGACCCGGCCCGCGAAGGCCAGGGTCTCCGAGTCGAGTTCGGGAAGCGCAGGGTTGGGCGAAGCCGGCGTTTCGGATTGCATCGTCACTTTCTGTCTCAGTGAATGCTGTGTCAGGGAATGACTTTTTCGGTCCGCAACCGGCCGAACAGGTCGAGGAAACTGTCGTCGCTGGGCTGATAATCGAGGAAGCCGAGCCGGCGGCTGCGCGCCATGTCGGTGACCACCTCGATCGGTCGGCCGAGATCCGCATCGGTGTGCCATGCGGAGGCGAGACGGTCGAGGTCGGACTCGGCCAGCCCGTGGCGTTCAGCCAGATCCCTCCAGACCGGCCCGTCCTTGGCCATCTGCTCTTCGAGGGGCGTCGCCGCACCCGGATAGGGCGCCGGCTCCAGGCCGAACCATTCCGCGATGCGGCCCCACATCCACGACCAGCGGAAGACGTCGCCGTTGACCACGTTGAACGCGGTGTTCGCCGCGGCGGGATCGGTAGAGGCCCAGGCGAGATGACGGGCCAGCAGCCGCGCATCGGTGACGTCGGTCAGTCCGTTCCATTGCTGCGGTGAGCCCGGGAACAGGAACGGACGTCCGGTCTCTCGACAGAGGGAGGCGTAGACGGCCAGCGTCACGCCCATGTTCATGGCGTTGCCGAGGGCATAGCCGACGATGGTGTGCGGACGGTGCACGCTCCAACCAAAATCCTGGCGTTTGGCGGCGGCGAAGACCTCGTCCTCCTGTGCGTAGTAGAAATTCTCCACCGGCAGGCGGTCCTGGTCCTCGCGGAACGGCGTCTGCGGCAGCGCGCCTTTCCCGTAAGCTTCGAAGGGCCCGAGATAATGCTTGAGCCCGGTCACCAGGGCCACGTGGCGCAACGGAGCGGATTGCAGGCTGTCGAGGAGGTTGCGCACCATGGCGCCATTGACGCGGCAATTCTCGGCTTCGGTCGCCTGCCGCATCCAGGTGGTGATGAACACATGTGTCGGCGCGAGGTCCGACAAGGCCGCCCGCAGGGAGGCCGGATCGGTCAGGTCCGCCGTCACCGGGGTCACGCCCTCGATATCCACGGGCCGGCGCGCCAGACCCAGGACGTTCCAGCCCTCGGCGACGAGGTGGCGTGCGAGGTTGTTGCCGACGATGCCGCTCGCACCCGCGATGAGCGCCGTACCCTTGATCCTGTCCGACATGCTGTCTCCAATAGAGGTGCATTCCTCCTCGGCCTATCCGATGGAGGGACCGGCCGAGGAGAGAATGTGTCTATCGGAACGCGGGAGGCCGGATGTCGATCCGGCGTGGATCCGCTTCAGGCGATGGGGGTCAGCTCGCCGGTCTCGCTGATCTCGTCGGTATGCACGTCGAAGCTCGCGAGCAGGGCCGTGCTGAAGCTCGTGGAGATCGCCACGTCGGTGGCGTCGCGGCCTCGCGCAATGAGGATGCGGCCGATGCGGCGCTTGTTGTTGCGGGCGTCGAAGGTGAACCAGCGCCCGTCGAGATAGACTTCGAGCCAGGCCGAGAAGTCGCCCGGCGGCACCACGGGCACGCCGATATCGCCGAGATAGCCGGTGCAGTAGCGGGCCGGGATGTTCATGCATCGGCAGAAGGCGACGGCGAGATGTGTGAAATCGCGGCAGACGCCGATCTTCTGCGTGTAGGCTTCGAAAGCCGTGCGGGTGGCATCGGCCTGCTGGTAATCGAACTTGATGTGCCGATGCACGAAATCGTGGATCGCCTGGACCCGTGCCCAACCCTCGGGTGTGGTGCCGAAGAGACCCCAGGCGATGTTTGAGAGCTTGTCGGTCTCACAATAGCGGCTGCCGAGCAGGAACGGCATGACGTCGTCCGGGAGATCCTGCACCGGATGCTGTTTCGCCTCGGGCACGAGTTCGTCCAGTTCGCCGGAATCCTCGACCATGAAATCGGCCGAGACCGTGATCCGACCACCGGGGGCGAGGATGCGGGTGCAGACGTTGCCGAACGGATCGAGGTAGCTGTGAGCCTCCACCGGCGGCTCGATCGTCATCGTCTCCGGCGTCAGCAGATCACCGCCCCTGGATGGGTGGACGTTGAGCATCAGGGTGATCGGCGTCGGGCCGAACGTGTCGTAGCCGATCGTGTAGCCGGTCCGGATTTTCATGGGGTCGCTCGCATCGGGCAAAGGGGGGCGCGGCTCGTCTCCACCCGCCGCCGCCCTGCGCCCGAGACCGTGGGCCTCGAGCGAGCGGGTGGCGTCGAGGCGGCGACGATCTGGTGCCGCCATGCCCGCCTCGGCCGCCCCCGTTCGAGAGCGGTATCGTCTCGTCACTCGTTAGCACACGGAAAGGTTGCCACCTAACGTTTTGGTGCTCCTCAGGTTTCATCCAGGGCGGCCCGGAGATCGGCGAGGTCGAGGCGGCGGGTGAACATGGTGAGGCCACCCTCGGCATCGCGCGGCCATTCCGCTTCCGGCCTGTCCCTGTAGAGTTCGACCCCGTTCATGTCCGGGTCGCGCAGGTACAGTGCCTCGCTCACACCGTGGTCGCTGGCCCCGTCGAGGGCGATGCCGGCCGCGTCGAGACGCTGCAGGGCATCGGCGAGGGAGGCGCGGGTCGGATAGAGGATTGCGAGGTGGAACAGGCCGGTCGTACCGGGCGGCGGCGGGCTGCCGCCTTCGCTCTCCCAGGTGTTGAGCCCGATATGGTGGTGGTAATCCCCCGCCGCGATGAAGGCGGCCTGGGTGCCGTAGCGAGCCTTGAGGGAGAATCCGAGCACGCCGCAATAGAAGGCAAGAGCCCGGTCGAGATCGGCGACCTTGAGATGGACATGGCCGATCCGCGCCTGCGGATGGATCGGGTTCGACGTCGTCGTCATGATGGGTCTCGCTCCTGATTGGCGCGAAGCGATGGGCCGCCCTTTCCCCTTTCGTTCCGCGGGGCCATATTCCACCCATGCCTCCTGCGAACAAACCCCGCGTCTCCTCGGCGAAGGCTTCGAAGCCCGAGCTGAAACCGCTCGACGAGCACCTGGCGGCCCTGCTGAGCCCCGCGCTCAACCGTAACCGGCTGCCCGTCGTCGAGAATCCTGCGCCGCCGGCTCCGCCGAAGAAGCCCGGCAGGCCCAAGAAAGCCGCATCGCCGCCCGGCGGTTTCGGTGAAGCGCCGCAGGCCGGGTTCACCCTCGGCGACGCGGCCGAGGTCGACCCACGCCTCGCCCAGGCGCTGGGAATCACGCCGCCGGAAGACGGCCCGGCACCCGAGGCGTTGGCGAACGAGGATGAAGGTTCACTGGCCACCGACGGCGTATCCGCCACGGTCGACGCGCTGTCGCGCCTCCTCACCGAGGGCAACCCGCTGTTCCGGGACGGCAAGACCTGGGCGCCGCATCGCCCGGAGCGGCCAAAGAAATCCGAAGGCGGCCTCGCCTTCACGTTGAAATCCGAGTTCGAGCCGGCGGGCGACCAGCCGCGCGCCATCGCCGAACTGGTGGAGGGGGTGAACAAGAACGAGCGCGATCAGGTGCTGCTCGGCGTCACCGGCTCCGGCAAGACCTTCACCATGGCCAAGATCATCGAGGCGACGCAGCGCCCCGCCCTGATCCTGGCGCCGAACAAGACCCTGGCGGCGCAGCTCTACGGCGAGTTCAAGAGCTTCTTCCCCGACAACGCGGTGGAGTATTTCGTCTCCTACTACGATTACTACCAGCCCGAGGCCTACGTGCCGCGCTCCGACACGTTCATCGAGAAGGAATCCTCGATCAACGAACAGATCGACCGGATGCGCCACTCGGCCACCCGCGCTCTGCTCGAGCGCGACGACGTCATCATCGTCGCCTCGGTCTCGTGCATCTACGGTATCGGCTCGGTGGAGACCTACACCGCCATGTCGTTCACGGTGTCGCTGAACGAGCGGATCGAGCAGCGCCAACTGGTCGCCGACCTCGTGGCGCTCCAATACAAGCGCATCCAGTCCGACTTCGCCCGCGGCACCTTCCGGGTGCGCGGCGACGTGATCGAACTCTGGCCTGCCCACTTGGAGGATCGCGGCTGGCGCATCGGCCTGTTCGGCGACGAAATCGAGTCGATCACCGAATTCGATCCGCTCACCGGCAAGAAAATCAATGACCTCAAATTCGTGAAGGTCTACGCCAACTCGCACTACGTCACGCCGCGCCCGACGCTCCAACAGGCGATCAAGGGCATCAAGACCGAGCTGAAGCTTCGGGTGGACGAGCTGACTAAGATGGGCCGGCTCATCGAGGCACAGCGGATCGAGCAGCGCTGCACCTTCGACATCGAGATGATCGAGGCGACGGGCGCCTGCAACGGTATCGAGAACTATTCGCGCTACCTCACCGGCCGCAAGCCCGGCGAGCCGCCGCCGACGCTGTTCGAATACCTGCCCGACAATGCCATCGTCTTCACCGACGAGAGCCATGTCACGGTTCCGCAGATCGGCGGCATGTACAAGGGCGACTTTCGCCGCAAGGCGACGCTGGCCGAATACGGTTTCCGCCTGCCCTCCTGCCTCGACAACCGCCCGCTCCGGTTCGAGGAATGGGACGCCATGCGACCGCAATCGGTCCACGTCTCGGCGACCCCGGCAAAGTGGGAGATGGAGCAGACCGGCGGCGTCTTCGCCGAGCAGGTCATCCGCCCCACCGGGCTCGTCGATCCGGTGATCGAGATCCGCCCCGCCCGCTCTCAGGTGGACGATCTGCTGGGCGAAGTGCGCGAGGTCGCGCAGGCCGGCTACCGCACGCTGGTGACGACGCTGACCAAGCGCATGGCCGAGGACCTGACCGAGTATTTGCACGAGAACAGCGTCCGCGTGCGCTACATGCACTCGGACATCGATACGCTGGAACGGATCGAGATCATCCGTGACCTGCGGCTCGGCGCGTTCGACGTGCTCATCGGCATCAACCTGTTGCGCGAGGGCCTCGACATCCCGGAATGCGCCCTCGTGGCGATCCTCGACGCCGACAAGGAAGGCTTCCTGCGTTCCGAGACCTCGCTGATCCAGACCATCGGCCGCGCCGCGCGTAATGCCGACGCGCGCTGCATTCTCTACGCGGACAACATCACCGGCTCGATGGAACGGGCCATGGCGGAGACCGAGCGCCGCCGCCAGAAGCAACTCGCCTATAACGAGGAGCACGGCATCACGCCGCAGAGCGTGAAGCGCGGAATCTCCGACATTCTCAGCAGCGTGTTCGAGGGCGACCACGTCCAGGTCGATACGGGTCTGGCCAAGAACGCGGCCACGATCGGCCACAACTTCAAGGCCGTCATGGCCGATCTCGAGAAGCGCATGCGCACGGCCGCCGCCGATCTCGATTTCGAGGAAGCGGCGCGCCTGCGCGACGAGCTGAAGCGCCTCCAGGCGACGGAGCTTCTGCTTTCCGACGACCCTATGGCGCGCCAGGGTGACGTGGAGCGCGATGCCGGAAAGTACGGCGCGAAGCGGAGTCGTATTTCGAAGCCGAGCCTCGACAATATGGGCCCGGGCACCGACCGCGAATTACCCGTGGGAGGCGAAGCGCCGCTCTGGGCCGAGCGCCCGAAGGCGCGCTCGACCCAGGGGCTCGGCGGCCAGAAGCCGAAATACAAGGGCGGCGGCGGGCGCAAGCGCGACTGAAACCCGCACCGGCGTCGGAACCCCCGGCCTAGGCTCGGGCTTGGAGAAGCATGTGACGGCGCCCGAACCCGGGCGCCCCCGTGCCTCGAACCGACGGAGCAATCCCATGCGCAAGGAACCTCTCATCCGGGCGAGCCTGCTCCTCGCTGCCGGCATCTTCTTGGTGCAGACCGCGCCTGCCCAGGCAATCTCCGATCGCCGCGACCAACCGACGGCCGCCGACGTGCCGTCGGAAACCCGATCCGGCGAGACATCCGGTTCGAAGCCCATCGGCGACGTGAAGCCGCCGAGCGCCATCCGCCCCACGACGGCTGTGACCGAGGATGACGGCAAGTCGTCTCGGACCAACCCGCTCGATCATCTGCCCGCGCGCGACCGCGCCGGGACCGGCGGACGCCGGGAATAGAATTCGCCGTCAAGGCTCGCTGCTCAGGAGGAACGACCATGGGATTACTCGATCAGGTCATCGGCGGTGTGCTCGGCAACGTCCTCGGCAGTGGCCGGGGCAGCGATCACCAGCAAGGCGGCGGTTCCGGTGGCGGAGCGCTCGGAGGCTCCCTGTCACCCATCGTGCAGGCTTTGCTGATGCTGCTCCTGCAGAAGGGCGGCGGCGGGTTGAGCGACATCCTCGGCGGCGGTCGGGGAGGCCAGCCGGAAATGGAGCAGGGCCGGCGCGGGCCGCCCGAGCCCTATGACGACGGTGACCAGGGCGGCTTCAACCAGGACCCGTACAATGAGGGCCGAGACCGTGGCGGCTATGGCGGCGGATCACGCGGATCGTCGCCGGAAGGCGATTTCAGCGACCTGTCGGGGATGCTCGACGGACCCGGCGGCGGTCAGGGCTACCAGGGCTCTCGCGATCAGGGCCATTCCTCCGGCGCGGGGCCTTACAGCCGCCTCGACCAGGAGCAGGGCGACGATCTCGGTGGGTTCGACGGGTTGATCGACCGGCTCCAGCGCGGCGGTCTCGGCGACGCCATCGGTTCCTGGATCGGGCATGGACAGAACCAGCCCGTCGAGCCGAACCGGCTCGCGGACGCCCTCGGTTCAGACACGGTGAACACGCTGCAGAGTCGCACCGGCCTCTCCCGTGACGATCTGCTGTCACAGCTGGCCCAGGCGCTACCGGGCGTCATCGACGGACTGACCCCGCAAGGACGGAAGCCGGATCTCGAGGAGCGTCGCGGCTGGTAATACCGAGTCAGGCCCGGCGAACAGCAGGTTTGCTGGGCTTCGCAGGCTGGCAGGTGGCACAGTAGAAGGTCGAGCGTCCCGATTGCACGATCCGCGCTATGGTGCCGCCGCAGCCTTTCGCCGTGCAGGGTTCGCCGGTGCGGTCGTAGACGCGGAACGCATGCTGGAACGAGCCCGACCCGCCATCGGTATGGGCGTAGTCGCGCAGGGTGGACCCGCCGGCGGCGACGGCTTCGGTGAGCACGTCGCGGATCATCCGTGCGAGCAACCGCGCTTTCGTCGTCGGGCGCCCATCGTCTTTCGCCAGGATTCCCGCCGGCAATTCGGGATGCAGCCCGGCGCGGTGAAGCGCTTCGCAGACATAGATGTTGCCAAGACCGGCAATCAGCCGCTGATCGAGGAGAGCGGCCTTCAGCGGCGTGATCTTGTTGCGGAAGAGGAGCGCCAGGCTCTCCGGGCCCATGGCCTCGCTCAGTGGCTCGATCCCCATCGCGGCGAAATGCTTACAGCCGGCGAGGTCCAGGGTCGGCACGAGATCCATGAAGCCGAAGCGGCGCGCGTCGTTATAGGTGACGGTGGCGCCGTTCGACATCGCCATCACCACATGGTCGTGCTTGGCGTTGCCGAGCGCTCCTTCGAGATAGAAATCTCCGGGCGAGACGTTACGACCATCCGGCAAGGCCACGTCGAAGCGCCCGCTCATGCCGAGATGCAGGATCAACGTCTCTCCCGTGTCGAGACCGGCGGTGAGGTATTTCGCCCGTCGCGCCAGATCGGTCACCGTGGCGCCTTCGAGCCGCTGGGCGAAGCGCTCGGGGAAGGGAAACCGCAGGTTCGGCCGGCGCAGGGTCACGCGGGAGAAGCGTGCACCCACCATGGCGGGGGAAAGCCCGCGACGGACGGTTTCGACTTCGGGCAGTTCTGGCATGGAGGGGGGCGAGGCTCTGGATCGGGGGACGGCGCCGACATGACGAGGGTCGGCATCCGCCACCGATCGTCATGCACCTGTCTAACCCGGCACATGGCGATCCTTGCCGGCTTTCGCTATGACGCTCGCGCAAGAGGATGGTGACATGAGTTCGGCCGAGCGTTCGAAGGACGAGACCAGCACGCATTTCGGGTTCGAGCAGGTTGCGCTCGACGAGAAGCAGGGGCGTGTCGACGACGTGTTCCGCTCCGTGGCGAAACGCTACGACCTGATGAACGACTTGATGTCGGGCGGGCTCCACCGCGCCTGGAAGTCGCATCTCATCTCGATGCTGCGGCCACCACGCAACCGGCCTTTCCACCATCTCGATGTGGCCGGCGGCACCGCCGACATCGCCTTCCGCTGCCTGGAGGCGGGGGGGCCCGAGACCCATGTCACAGTGCTCGACATCAACGAGGCGATGCTGCGGGTCGGCGCCGAGCGCGCCGGCCACCGCTATGACGGGCGGATCGATTTCGTCACCGCGAATGCCGAGTCGCTTCCCCTGCCGAACGAGGCGTTCGACGCCTACACCATCGCGTTCGGCATTCGGAACGTGCCCCGGATCGACCTTGCCCTGGCCGAGGCGCGCCGCGTCCTGAAGCCCGGCGGGCGCTTCTTGTGCCTCGAATTCTCCAAGGTAGACCTGCCGGTCCTCGACCGCATCTACGACGCCTATTCGTTCCACGTAATTCCTCGCTTGGGCGCCAGCGTGGCCGGCGACGCGGATTCCTACCGGTATCTCGTGGAATCCATCCGCAAATTCCCGACCCCTGGTCGATTTGCCGGCATGATCGAGGAAGCCGGGTTCAAGCACGTCACCCACCGGCCCCTGTCCGGCGGGATCGTGGCGATCCATTCCGGCTGGAAGATCTCGTGAAACCAGAACGGATCGATCTGCCCGATCTGGTCCTACACAGCTCCCTCATCCTGAGGTGCCGCGATAGCGGCCTCGAAGGAGGCCTCCAGATCGCAGGGCGGCCTCTGGAAACCTCCTTCGAGGCCGCCGCCGAGCGTCGGCACCTCAGGATGAGGTTCAGTGGTGGGCCGAGTGCTGGTCCTGCCGTGATCACGCACGTCGAAAGCATCCCATGCTAGGCGCCATCGTCTATCTCATCCGTGGTGCCGGGGTCGGCTTTGTGCTGGCGCGCGAAGGCGGGCTGTCGTTCATCGACCCCACCGAGCTGCCGCCGCATCTTCGCTTCGCCCTGAAGCTCGGGCGGATGCTGGAACGGCCGGGCCTCGGCGCAGGGGCGGGTCCGCTGCAGCGCGCTCTGACGCGGCTCGGCCCCTCCTACGTCAAGTTCGGCCAGTTCCTGGCGACGCGGCCCGACATCGTCGGCATGAATGCCGCCCTCGATCTCGAGAAGCTGCAGGACCGGGTTCCGCCTTTCCCACAGGAGCAGGCGATCCGCGTGGTCGAGGCCGCCTTCGGCAAGCCGGTCCGCGAACTGTTCCTGTCCTTCAGCGAGCCCGTGGCCGCCGCGTCCATCGCCCAGGTCCACAAGGCCCACATTCTCGACGCGAACGGCGTCGAGCGGGTGCTGGCGGTGAAGATCATGCGGCCGGGCGTGCGGGAGCGGTTCCAGCGCGATCTTCAGGTGATGCGGTTCATGGCCCGCGTGGTCCATGCCCTGTCGCCGAAGGCCGAGCGCCTGCGTCCGCGCGACGTGGTCGAGATCCTGGCCCGCTCCGTGATGATGGAGATGGATTTCCGGCTCGAAGCCGCGGCCATGTCCGAGCTGGCGCAGAACACCAAGGACGATGCCGATTTCCGCGTGCCGAAGCCCGAATGGGAGCTGACCGCGCGGGACGTGCTGTCGAGCGAGTGGATCGAGGGCATCCGGCTCAATGATCGCGCCGCCATCGTCGCCGCCGGCCACGACCCCAAGGCGCTCGGCCTCGCGGTCATCCAGTCCTTTCTACGGCAGGCGATTCGCGACGGCTTCTTCCACGCCGACATGCATCCCGGAAACCTGTTCGTGGATGCGAGCGGCACGCTCGTGGCGGTCGATTTCGGCATCATGGGCCGGCTCGGGATCATGGAGCGGCGCTTCCTCGCCGAGATCCTGCTCGGCTTCATCCTGCGCGACTACAAGCGCGTGGCGCAGGTGCATTTCGAGGCGGGCTACGTGCCGGCCCACCATTCCGTGGAGGATTTCGCCCAGGCCATCCGCGCCATCGGCGAGCCGATCCACCAGCGACGGGCCGACGAGATCTCGATGGCCAAGGTGCTGACCCTTCTCTTCGACATCACTGCCCTGTTCGACATGAGCACGCGCACCGAACTGGTGATGCTGCAGAAGACCATGGTGGTGGTGGAGGGCGTCGCCCGCTCCCTGGACCCGCAGCTCGACATGTGGACCGGGGCGGAGCCGGTGGTCCGCTCGTGGATCGCGCGCAATCTCGGCCCCCTCGGGCGAATCGAGGGTGCGGGACGTGCGGCCCTGACCTTGTCCGACGTCGTCACCGACCTGCCCGATCTCGCCCAGCGCCTGCGCCGGATTCTCGTGCGTCTCGACGAGAGCGGAACCGGCGACCGCAAGGCGCTGGAAAGCATCGCCCGCAAGGAGCGTCGCCGGGCGCTCTGGTCCACGGCGGCGCTCTGGGCCATCGCGGTAGGCGCGCTGGTGATGGCGTTCCGGTAAGGGCCGGGTGAACGGGATGGCGCGGACACCGCTGTTCGTGGCTGCCATGCCAAATCCGTTCGCTGTGGACGATCACGAAGAGCGGGAGTAGCCCTCCATCATGACCCTCCCCCTCCAGAACCGACGCATCCTGCTCGTCATCGGCGGCGGTATCGCCGCCTACAAGTCGCTGGACCTGATCCGCCGCCTCCGCGAGCGCGGGGCGCGGGTGCGTCCGCTGCTCACGTCGGGGGCACAGGAATTCGTGACCCCCCTCGCCGCTGCCGCCCTGGCCGGAGAGCGCGCCCATACCGACCTGTTCGATCGGGCGGAGGAAGCCGATATCGGCCACATCAAGCTGGCACGCGATGCGGATGCCATCGTAGTTGCGCCCGCCACCGCGAACCTGATGGCGCGGATGGCGAGCGGAGACGCTTCGGACCTCGCCTCCACGGTTCTCCTGGCGACGACCCTCCCGATCCTGATCGCTCCGGCGATGAATGTCCGCATGTGGCGGCATCCCGCGACGCGTCGGAATCTCGCGACCCTGAAGAGCGACGGTGTCCGGGTGGTCGGACCCAATGACGGCGCCATGGCGGAAGCGGAGTTCGGTCCGGGCCGCCTCGCGGAGCCCTTGGAGATCGCCGATGCGGTCGAGGCCATGCTCGGTAAAATCTCGAAAGCATCCTCGGCGGCGACCGGGGGATTCGGATTTCTGGCCGGTCGTTCGCCGCAGAAGCCTCTCGCGGGCCGGCGCGTCCTCGTGACGTCCGGCCCGACGCATGAACCGATCGACCCTGTGCGCTACCTCGCCAACCGCTCGTCGGGGCGACAGGGCCACGCCATCGCTGCCGCTGCCGCAGAAGCGGGCGCGGAGGTCACGCTGATCTCCGGTCCCGTGGCCATCGCCGATCCGAAGGGCGTCACGATGGTGCGTGTGGAGACCGCGCGGGAGATGCTGGCGGCGGTGGAGGCCGCCCTCCCCGCCGACCTCGCCATCTTCGCTGCGGCAGTGGGGGACTGGCGCCCGGCACAGGATCACGCGTCCAAGATCAAGAAGGACGGGGCGGCCGTGCCTCCCCTCTCGCTTGTGGAGAATCCGGACATTCTCGCCACCATCGCCCAGCGCAGTGAAGGACGCCCGAGGCTGGTGGTCGGCTTTGCCGCCGAAACCGATTCGGTGATCGCCCATGCCCGGGCGAAGATCGCCCGCAAGGGCTGCGATCTGCTCGTCGCCAACGATGTCTCCGCCGAGGCCGGTGTCATGGGCGGCACCGCCAACACCATCCATCTGCTCGACCGGGATGGGGGTCTGGAGACATGGCCGACCCTCGACAAGGACGAGGTTGGGCGACGACTGGTGGAGCGCTTCGCCGCGCGGCTTGCATCGTGATGCGGATCAATCCCGCGGATGCCACGTTAAGGCTTGACGAACCCTTCGCACCGCATCATGTGGGCGCAACCGCCGTTGCCCGGCATATGCTCGGCTCGGTGGATCACAGGAACTTTCGAACCCAATGCCCAGCGACAGTAGTCGATGGACCGCGCCGACTTCGGCCGACAGCGTGTTGAGCGCCTGATCGCTTGATCGGGTTCACCCGCGATCGGCCCTGACGGCCGGTCGAACGAGGTGAGCCCATGACCTTCCAGACCCTTGCTTTCCGCCGTGCCCGCTCGCGCGCCGCTTCGCCCTCCCGCGACAACAGCGTGGCGTTGATCCTTCTCGTGATGATGACCCTGGTCTTCGCACCCGTCATCGGCATGCATCTGGTGGCGGCCTTCGCCCCCTCCTCGCTTCCTTCGACGATGATGACGCGCTCGACCGGCACGGCGATACCGCCGGGCTGAGCCCGGCGGCCGGATGCACGTCTCAGGATTGCGGCGGAATGGCTGCCGGATCCATATGCATCAGCTCCCAGACGTGGCCATCCGGATCTTGGAACGAGCAGCCATACATGAAGCCGTAATCCATGTTCGGCTTCCAAGGCTTGGCCCCGGCCGCCAGCGCCTTGGCCAAGGTATCGTCGACCTCCTGACGTGATTCGCAGGAGAGACAAGTCAGCACTTCGGTGGCCTTCGATGCATCGCAGATGTCGCCGGTGATGAAGTCACGGAAGCGCGCTTCCGTCAGCAGCATCACGAAAATGCTGTCCGACACCACCATGCAGGCCGCATTCTCATCGGTGAACGCCGGATTGAACGTGAAGCCCAGGGCGTCGAAGAACGTCTTCGAGGCTTCGAGATCCTTCACCGGCAGATTGACGAAGATCATCCGCATGTCTGTCGCTCCTTCTCATGATTCCGATGGGCATGGTGGGTCACGAACAGTGATCAGTCCGCTTCCTGCTGCTTGGCCGCGAGGGCGGATTCGTCGGCCGTGATCTTGCGGAAGGAGGGGCGATCCTTGATCCGGGCCACGTAGGCGACGATCACGGGTTCTTCCGGGACGAGTTTGAACGCGGTCATCCAGCCGAGTGCGGCACCCCAAAGGATGTCGGCGGCGCTGAACCGCTCGCCCAGAAGATACGGCCCCTTCGACAGGCCCGCGACGATGCTGTCGAGAACCGCGTCGAAGCTGCCATAGGGCGACATCGCCATCGGGCCCGGTTCTCTTTCGAGCGCGCGGTCGATCACCGCCGGCTCGAAGCACGACCCGTAAAGGATCATCCAACGAAGATAGGGACCGCGCAGCGGGTCCCCGACCGGCGGCGCGAGGCCCTTCTGGGCGAACTCGTCGGCGAGATAGAGATAGATCGCGGCCTGCTCGGTGATGACCGCATCCCCGTGCCGGATGGCAGGGACTTTCCCCAGGGGATTGATCGCCAGATAGGCGGCCTGGCGATGCTCCCCCGCCCGCATATTGAGGACGTGCAGGCGATAGGGCACCGCGAGCTCGTCCAGCAGGATTCGGACGCCAGACGAGCGCGTGTTGGGTGAATGATAGAGCGTGATGTCGGAGGTCATCTATTCCGTTTCGCGTGCGAATCGTGGAAGGCCACTTTCTCCGAAGCCCGGTCCCGGTCAAACGTCGTCTCATCGTCGAGCGAAAAAAGACAGTCGCCGGATGATCGTGTCGGGAACGAGAGGGCTGTGTCGGGGCGCCCCGTTCGACTGTCGAGGCTGCGGATAACCTGTTCGTAGTCCGATACAATACTTGCTGTCAGCCGATTGTTTTGTTCGACCGGCGTCATTCAGTGCGGAATGTCGATGGCCCGAGCGAGGGTTCGGCAGCATCGGCGGTACGGACATTCGCGCCTGTCGCGTTGACGGAATGCCGGGGCGTGTCTATAGAGCGCGCTTCGCCGACAGGCCGCACTCACGCAGCCCGTCGGCTTCGCCATTGCCCGAACAACCTTCGCGCGTAGACCGACACACCAAGCCCGCGGGCTCGTCGGCATCGCCCTACATGAACGAGGATGCCCCATGGCCAACACCGTGTCGGCCAAGAAAATGACCCGCAAGATCGCGAAGCGGACCGCTGTGAACCGCTCGCGCCGCAGCCGTATGCGTACCTTCCTCCGCAAGGTCGAAGAGGCGATTTCCGGCGGCGACCAGTCCGTTGCGCTGACCGCCCTGCGGGCAGCCGAGCCCGAGATCATGCGGGCCGCTCAGCACGGCATCGTTCATAAGAACAACGCCTCCCGGAAGGTTTCGCGCCTCGCGGCGCGGGTCAAGGCTCTCGCAGCCTGATCCCTTCCTTCCTTGGATGACGCGAAAGAAGCCCGGCCTCAGTGCCGGGCTTCTTTCGTTTCAGGCCGTGTTTTCCCGCCTCTGTCCCAATGCTTCCGTCGTGCGAGCCCGCCGGATGTTTCGTCGCGGGTCATTGCCATCCCGGACTGTCCGGTGGGCTGTTGGTCGCTCCAATCCGAGTCGAACCGTTAACCCTACTTGCGAATCTGCCGTGTTGCGGAGTCTAGGAGGGCTGTGTAGATTAATGATGTCTCGCCAAAAGCGGGAAAATTCACACTTAATTCAAACCTATCCGAATCGTCCGCAAGGTTTCGGGCGGCTCAGGACTCGGTGCGGATCAGCGAGACTCTCAGGGCACCTCACGCTGCTTTCCCCGCAACCCCCGTTGTTAGGAGAACCGTAGCTTATTGTTGATAGGGTCTTCTCATCGGCAAAAGCCTGCGGTGGAGGTGTTGACTCCGCCGGATCTCTATGGGTTCCGCGAATTCCTTGCGGGGCGTGAAGTCAGTCCAGTGTGCGTACGTTCCGGGCGGCGGCTTCCGCCCTCGGCGCGAGGAGAGCGATGATGCATGTCGACGGTAGCGTGGCGGGTAACGCCGAGACCGGCATGAGTGGCGCAGGGGGATCGGACACGGTTGCTGCCTGGGCGCGCGTGAAGCGGCGCCTGCGGGCGGAACTGGGCGAAGACGTCTTTGCCAGCTGGTTCGCGCGTCTCGAATTGGTGGAGGTGGTCTCCGGGACCGCCCGCCTCAGCGTGCCGACCCGGTTCCTCAAGAGCTGGATCGAATCCCATTATCTCGACCGTGTCCTGGCCACGTTCCGCAGCGAAGTCGAGAGCGTCTCGCTCATCGAGGTGGGCGTTCGCGGGGCCGGTGCTCCCCCACGCGTCGTTTCGGGTGCGGTCAAGTCCTCGGCTCCCGCGAGTCCCCTCGCCCGTCTCCAGGCCGCCAGCAGCGCGCAGCCCTCATCCGGCGAGATGAGCTTCCCGGCCGAGGCGGAATCCTCTTCTCAGGCGCGCGGCGAAGCCTCCGGTGACCTCAACGGCGCGCCCCTCGACAATCGCCTCACCTTCGCGAGCTTCGTCGTCGGGCGATCCAATGCCCTGGCACACGCCGCAGCCGAGCGCGTGGCCCGTCATGACGGCCAGGGTGCCCTCTACAATCCGCTCTATTTCCATGCCGGCGTCGGCCTGGGTAAGACCCACCTTCTCCACGGAATCGGCCACGCCGCGCGCGAATCCGGCCGCCGGGTGATCTACCTCACCGCCGACCGCTTCATGTACGGCTTCGTCAACGCGCTGAAGACCCAGAGTGCGCTCGCCTTCAAGGAGAAACTGCGCGCCATCGATCTGCTGATCCTCGATGACGTCCAGTTCATTCAGGGCAAGTCGATTCAGGCTGAGTTCGGGCACACGATCAACTCGCTCATCGATGCGGGCCGTCAGGTCGTCGTCGCCTCGGATCGTCCGCCCACCGAACTCGAAGCCCTGGAAGAGCGGGTGCGGTCGCGCCTGGCTGGCGGCCTCGTGGTCGAGATCGGCACGCTGGACGAGCAGCTGCGCATGTCGATCCTGTCCGCACGGCTGGCCGCTGTGCGGGTGGCGCATCCGAATTTCGAGGTGTCGCCCACCGTCGCCACCTATGTCGCCCGTGCGATCACCGCCAATGGCCGCGATCTCGAAGGCGCCGTGAACCGGCTTCTCGCCCATGCCACGCTCACCGGCACCGCCGTGACCATGGAGACGGCGGAGACGGCGATCCGGGACCTCGTGAAGAACCGCGAGCCGAAGCGCATCAAGATCGAGGACATTCAGAAACTGGTCGCCTCGCGCTACAACGTCTCGCGTTCGGACATCCTGTCGGAGCGGCGGACCGCCGCCGTGGTCAAGCCGCGCCAGATCGCGATGTACCTCTCCAAGGTGCTGACCCTGCGGTCGCTGCCCGAGATCGGCCGCCGCTTTGGAGGGCGCGACCACACCACCGTGCTCCACGCGGTCCGCAAGATCGATAAGCTGATCGGCGAGGACAATGTGCTGAACGACGAGGTCGAGCTCCTCAAGCGGATGCTGCAGGACTGAAAGCCTGGACGAGGCGAAGCTGCATGAGCAGCTTCGCCTCGAGCTCGAGCGAAAGCTCCGGTTCGCGGTCACCGGCATTGCCGACCGAGGGCGTCGAAGAAAGCCGGGGCAAGCGCTCGAAGTGGTTGCCCTGGAGGACGTCTCTTCCGCATTGCCCTGGATAGAGCGTTTCGCGCTCTTGCGTTCGGACAGGGCCTTCGCCAAGTTCACCGGCCAAGCCGCCGGCTCCATCCGTCATCGTTTTCGGGGTCGGCGACGTTTTTCCGACTGACCACGAGTTGTTGCGATGAAAGTCACTGTCGAGCGCGCGGCCCTCCTTCGATCGCTCGGCCACGTGCATCGTGTGGTTGAGCGGCGCAATACGATTCCGATCCTCTCCAATGTGCTCCTGCGCAGCGGAACCGACGGATTGGAGTTGAAGGCGACCGATCTCGACATCGAGGTGACGGAATCCGTGCCGGCCGACATCGTCGATCCGGGCGCCACCACGGTGCCCGCCCATGTGATCTACGACATCGTACGCAAGCTCCCCGACGGGGCGCAGGTCTCGCTGGAGACCAGCGGCGAGACCGGGCAGATGACGATCCGTTCCGGCCGCTCGCGCTTCTCCCTCGGTGCCCTGCCCGAAGGTGACTTCCCCGATCTCGCCGCCGGCGAACTCGGCACCAGCTTCGCCATCGGCGCGAGCGACCTCAAGCGTCTGATCGAGAAGACCCAGTTCGCCATCTCCACGGAAGAGACGCGGTACTACCTCAACGGGATCTACCTCCACACGATCGATGTCGACGGCGCCCTCAAGATGCGTGCGGTCGCCACCGATGGCCATCGCCTCGCCCGCGTCGAGATCGACGCTCCCGACGGCAGCCGTGGCATGCCGGGCATCATCGTGCCGCGTAAGGCCGTGGCGGAGATTCAGAAGCTGGTGGAGGATGGCGGCGAGACCGTCGAGATCGACCTGTCGCCGGCCAAGATCCGCTTCCGCTTCGCCAGCGGCGTGACGCTGATCTCCAAGCTCATCGACGGCACCTTCCCCGACTACCAGCGGGTGATCCCGTCGGGGAATGACAAGTTTCTCACGGTGCAGCGCGACGAGTTCGCCCGTGCGGTCGACCGTGTCTCGACGATCTCGTCCGAGCGCGGCCGCGCGGTGAAGCTCGCCGTGCAGGAGGGCCGCCTCGCCCTTTCCGTCAACAACCCGGATTCCGGCAGCGCCACGGAAGAGCTCGACGTCGATTACGAGGCCTCCGCCCTCGATATCGGCTTCAACGCTCGCTACCTCCTCGACATCACGAGCCAGCTCGAGGGCGACACGGCTCTGTTCAAGCTCGCCGATCCCGGCTCGCCGACCCTGATCCAGGACCGCGAGGGCGCCTCGGCGCTGTATGTGCTGATGCCGATGCGGGTGTGATCGAGGTCGTTTCGCCGATTACCCTAGAAAGTTCGGGCATCGTGGATCCATCCACCGACGAACCGTCCGTCGTCGGTCTGCGCCTCACCCGTGTCATCTGCCGCGACTTCCGCAACCATGCCGATCTCGACCTCGCCGTCGGGAGCCGCTTCGTCGCGCTCGTCGGAGAGAACGGGGCGGGGAAGACTAACCTCCTCGAATCGATTTCGCTCTTCTCCCCCGGCCGTGGCCTGCGGCGCGCGGACCTATCAAGCATGGCGCGCAATGCCGGCTCCGGCGGGTTTGCGGTCTCCCTCGCGCTCAAACAGGGCGAGGAGGAACATCGCATCGGCACGGGCTTCGAGCCCGCCGTGGGCGATGGCCGGGCCACGCGTCTATGTCGGATCGACGGCGAGACGGTGGGTTCCCCCGTAGCCTTCTCCGAGTTCCTGAGGGTGGTCTGGCTGACGCCGGATCTCGACGGGTTGTTTCGCGGCCCCGCCGGCGACCGCCGCCGCTTCCTAGACCGTCTGGTCCTTGCCGTCGACGCGACGCACGGCGCCAGGGTGAACGCGCTGGAGCGGGCACTTCGATCCCGCAACCGCCTGCTCGAAGAACGACCCAGCGACGGGCAATGGCTCGATGCGGTCGAGCGCGAAGTCGCCGAACTCGGCGTCGCTGTGGCGTTGGCGCGGCGCGAGACCGCCGAGCGGCTGGATCGTCTCATCGCCGAGACCCGCGACGACGCGCAGCCCTTTCCATGGGCGGGGCTGAGGCTGGAAGGCGACCTAGACGATCTCGTGGCCGTCTGGCCGGCCCTGGAGGCGGAGGACCGGTTCCGCGCCGCCCTGCGCCAGGGCCGCCACCGCGACCGTGCCGCCGGGCGCACCCTGGTCGGCCCGCAGGCTACCGACCTCGTTGTCCGCCACGGACCGAAGGACGTGGCCGCCGCGACCGCTTCGACAGGTGAGCAGAAGGCGCTGCTCATCGGCCTCGTCCTGGCCCATGCGCGCCTAGTTCAGGCCATGTGCGGCATCGCTCCCGTCATCCTGCTCGACGAGGTCGCGGCGCATCTCGATCCGCGGCGGCGGGCGGGCCTGTTCGATGCCTTGGCCGCCCTGCAGGGTCAGGTCTGGATGACCGGCGCCGATCCGGCGTTGTTCGCCGAGCTGGACGGCCGGGCTGACATGGTTTCGGTGTCCGACGGGCGTATCGTGCCCGCCTGAATCACCGCGCGATCAGCCGCTCGAACATCTCGTAATTTACCGGATTGTCGGGACACAGGCCGAATCCGCATTCTGCGAAGGTCGAGCCGGCATTGGCCAGCGCCACGACGAGGAACAGCAGGACCACGGAAAGACCGAGCGCCCCGGCCCGGGTGCCGGGGAGAACCGTCGGCGCCGTTCCGGTGGGCTGCCCGAGGACCGAGACCGTCTCGGAGCGCGACACGGCGGCCTCAGGAGTGAACTGCCGATCCCACAGGCACAGGATCGCGACGGCGACGATGATGCCGGTGAAGGCGATGAGCGCCCAGACATAGAAATGGAAGCCGAACAGATCCGAGCCATAGGTCCCGGTTCCGGGGATGATGTGCAAAGCCGTCTGACGGGCGGAGACCGCGCCTCCCACCACGGCGCTGAGGATGACGATGGCATAATGTGACGGTCTCGGCCGGTCGCAGATATTGAGGACGAGCCCCAGCCCGACTGAAGTGAAAGCGGCGCGCTGGAGCACGCAGAGCGGGCACGGCAATTCTCCGAAGACGATCTGAAACCAGAACGCCACGAGCAGGATGAGGCTGCAGCCGAGGAGTCCCGCTGCGTTCAGCGCGCGGGCGAGGGACGATGCGGACATTCCGTGGCCTTCAGAAGACGAGCGGCAGGGCGTCGGTGGCGTGCTCGCGGAACAATGCCAGCAGCACGCCCAGGGACAGGCCCCAGAGCAGCAAGGCCAGGCCGCGTCTCCCGGCGATCGCCGCCCCCGTGGCGCCAGCGAAACCGAGGAAGGGAAGGACCATCATGGGATAAACTCGCCGGTCTTTCATCGGCCCGCGATGACGACCCGCTGACCCTTGCCCAATCTGAGCAGACATCTCCTTTCGGGTGACTTAAGATGTGAAGTCTTTGTATGCCCTGTATTGCAACTGTCGACCGGAGCAGGCGTCATTCCCATCGCGCATCTTGTCGTTTTTGCCGCCATCTACGCCGCCGCCGTAGCCTCCCCCGGGCCCGGCATCGCAGCCCTGGTGGCGCGTGTCCTCGCCGAGGGCACCCGCGGCATCGGTGCCTTCGTCGCGGGCTTCATTGTCGGCGACCTGATATGGTTCGCGGTAGCGGCCGGTGGATTCGCCCTGGTGGCGCAGACCTTCGCGCCGCTTCTCGTCGCCCTGAAATATGCCGGCGCGGTCTATCTCGTTGTCCTGGCGTTCAAAGCCTGGACATCTCGGGTCGGCGTGATCGACGCGGAGCCTCTTCGTGACGAGAGCGCATTGCGTCTGTTCGCGGGCGGCCTCGCCATCACCCTGGGCAACCCGAAGGTGATCCTGTTCTTCCTGGCCCTGCTGCCGACGGTGGTCGATCTCGACCGGATCGATGCTCTGGGGCTGGCGGAGCTTGGTGTCACCATCGTTCTCGTCCTCGGCACCATCCTCTCCGGTTACGTCCTGGCGGCCGAACGAGCCCGGCGCGTGATGACCTCCGCCAGGGCGCGAAGACTGCTCAACCGTGGATCCGGAACGGTCATGGCTGGTGCCGCCGTCGCGATCGTATCCCGTTGACACGTTCGAGATCGAGGCGAGGCGGCAATCCCGACGATTGACCTCGGAGCCCGGGGCCGTCAAAGCCACCATCCTGGCAAATGACGGCCGCGACGGCGGCATTGCCGTGCCGAGGATGGCCGGCGCGACGTCCGCCTGCCGCCCTTCCCTGACCGCGATGACGGGCCCTGCATGACCGACCGCCTCGACGAAGCTCGACGCGCCCTCAAGAAGACCTTCGGCTACGACGATTTCCGGCCCGGACAGGACGAGGTGATCGGTGCCGTCCTCGATGGGACAGACGTGTTCGCGGTGATGCCGACGGGCTCGGGCAAGTCGATGACCTATCAGTTGCCGGCCCTGGTCGAATCCTCACTCACGGTGGTCGTGTCGCCGCTGATCGCCCTGATGCACGATCAGGTCCAGCAGATGATCGGTTTCGGCGTCGAAGCGGCGACCCTGAACTCATCGGTGGCGGAGGCGACGTCGCGGGAGACCTGGCGCAAGATCCGCAGCGGCGATCTGCGGCTCCTCTTCGTCTCGCCTGAGCGGCTGATGATGGAAGGGCTGATGGATGCCATGCGCGGGGCCGGCGTCCGGCGGCTGGCCGTGGACGAGGCTCATTGCGTCTCGCAATGGGGCCATGATTTCCGCCCTGAATACCGCGACCTCTCCAAGGCGCGCGAGGCGTTGGGGAATGTCCAGACCGTGGCGCTCACCGCCACCGCCGACAAGGCGACGCGGGCCGACATCACCGAGCGGCTGTTTCCGGCCGGCCGCGACCTGAAGGCCTTCGTGCATTCCTTCGACCGGCCGAACATTCGGCTGACTTTCACGCCGAAGGACAACCCGACCCGCCAGATCGAGCGCTTCCTGCGCCACCGCCGCTCCGAGAGCGGGATCATTTACTGCTCGTCGAGGAAGCGCACGGAGCAGCTCGCGGAGGTGCTCGCCAAGGATGGGTTCAACGCCCTCCCCTACCATGCCGGCCTCGACCAGGGCACGCGCATGAAGAACCAGGACACGTTCCTGCAGGAGGATGGGGTGGTGATGACCGCCACCGTCGCCTTCGGCATGGGCATCAACAAGCCGGACGTGCGCTTCGTCTGCCACGCCGACATGCCCTCCAATGTCGAGGGCTACTATCAGGAGATCGGCCGCGCCGGCCGCGACGGCCTGCCCGCCGACACGCTCACGATCTACGGCCTCGACGACATGTCTCTGCGCCGACGGCAGATCGACGAGAAGGACGTGCCGGACGAGCGCCGCCGGGTCGAGCGGCGCAAGCTGGAGGCGATGATCGCGCTTTGCGAGGGTGCGACCTGCCGGCGGCAATCGCTGCTCGGCTATTTCGGCGAGGCGAGCGAGCCCTGCGGGCGTTGCGACCTCTGCCGCAGCGGCATCTCGCTCATCGACGCCACCGTGCCGGCACAGAAACTGCTCTCTGCCATCGTCCGTACGGGGCAGCGTTTCGGCGCCGCCTATGTCTGCGATGTCGTCCACGGCAAGGAAACCGACACGATTCGGCGCAACGGCCACACGGCCCTGAAGACCTTCGGCGTCGGTGCCGACAAGCCGCTCCCGGCATGGCGGGCAATGCTGCGCCAGCTCTTTGCAGCCGGTGCCGTGGCGGAAAACGACGACGGGTTCGGCGGGCTCTCCCTGACCGAAAAGGGCGAGGCCATCCTGTTCGGCCGCGAAGCGATCCAGATGCGGCCTGACCCGGAGCCGAAGGTGGCCGAGCCGCGTGACCGGAAGCGCAGCGGCGCGGCGCGCGAGGATGCGACCCTCGATCTCGATCCGGCGACGGAAGCTTTGTTCCAGCATCTCAGGGGCCTGCGTGCCACCATCGCCCGCGGCGAAGGCATCGCCGCCTTCATGGTTTTCCCTGACCGCACGCTGATCGAGATGGCCAAGGCCAAGCCCGTCGACCTCTACGCCTTGCGGACGGTGCACGGCGTCGGTGAGCGCAAGCGCGACGCCTATGGCGACCGCTTCGTCACCGCCATCGCGGAATACCTTACGCACGGCTAGCGCTGGGCCCGAGCATGTCGGGCCGGACACAGCTCCAGCCCCTTGTTGTGCCGCGCTCGTTTTCGTCGAACCGGCATCCACGTCGGCGGAGAGCGCTCTCGACCGGCACAGCCTGATGCGGTTTCGCACTCGTATCAGGCCGGCCAGTTCGTGTAGGCAGCGGATTCGGCGCCCCGCTCGCGCCTGTCTTCCACACAGTCACGGATACCAGCCCCATCGCCTCCGACCCGCCGGCCCCCGACACCTTGCCTCGCCAGGTCTTCTACATGCCGGGTTTCGACCCGCGTGAGCCCGAGACCTATTGGGGCCTCTTCCGGCGGGAGAGCCGGCTGACCGCCGTCCGGCGCGGCATGACCATCACCGTGAGCGATCCGGAACGGTCCGCCGACGGATTGCGCCTCGACTGGCGGGTGGAGGCGGATGGCGCGCCGACGCGCTACACCCTGCTGCGCTGGGACGACATCGTCCGCGCCCGGTTTCCACGTTCGACCCTGCGCCGGCTCGTCGAGGTGCCCGCACTCTGGTGGCGGCTCTTACGGGACGGCTACCCGAAGCGATTCCGTCGCGAGGCGAAGCGCTTCGCCCGCGTGATCATCGGCGTCCACGCGATCTATGCCGCCCTGGTGGTCCTCTCCCTCGTCCTCGCGGCTTTGCCGGCCTGTCTCGGACCGGAGCAATGGCGACCCTGGAGCCTCGCGGCGATCCCCGTTCTCGCCTACGGGATTCATCTCGGCCTGATGGCGGTGACACGGGGCAAGCCGTTCTACGTCGCCCATCTGGTGGACGATACCGCCTTCACCTACGACCATGCCAGCGGCGCCGAGACCCGGATGCGCGCGCGCCTCGACGCCTTCGCGACCGAGATCCAGGCCGCCGAGGGCCATGCCTCCGAGATCGTCGTCATCGGCCATTCCTCGTCGAGCTTTCTCGGCATCGAGGCCCTCGACCGGATCCTCACCCGCGATCCGGATTTCGGCTTGCGCGGCACGCCCGTCTCCTTCGTCAGCATCGGCAGCGTGATCCCCTGGATCACCCTCGATGCGCCGGCCAAAGAGATGCGCGCAGCGCTCTCCCGGGTGGCGGCGGCACCGGCGATTCGCTGGATCGACGTGCGCGCGAAATGGGACTGGCTCTCGGTTCACGATCGCGACGTGCTCACCGCTTCCGGTGTCCCGTCGCTTGCCGGGCACCAGCCGGTGGAGATCCATGTCCGCATTACCGATCTGATCGAGCGCAAGATCATCGCCCGGCGCAAGTGGAACCTGTTCCGCATGCATTTCCAGCTTCTGATGTCGAGCCTGAACCCGGAGGCGTTCGATTACGTCGCCTTCGTCGCCGGGCCGGAGCCTATCCACAGCATCATCGACCGCTGTCGCGGAGCGGGTGTTCTGCCCCCGTCCAAAGCGGCCTGACGGCGCTTTTCCACGAGAGCGCATGGCCGGACGCCGCGATGACGTGTTGCCAGCACAGGCGCTTACACTCTAGAGCCGACCCAACTAGGTTCACCTCGCGCGACTTCCGTCCATGGGAGGCCGCCCGAGTGGAGCCTGAGCGGTCGAGAGGGCTCGCATGTTCCGCAACGATGTTCCGATCACCCCTGAACTGGTTCGCCAGCATGGCCTGACGCCGGACGAGTACGAGCGTTTTCGTGGCCTCATCGACCGCGACCCGACGCTGACGGAACTCGGCATCGTCTCGGCCATGTGGAATGAGCACTGCTCCTACAAGTCCTCCCGCAAGCATCTGCGTGGGCTGCCGACCTCGGCGCCGTGGGTGATCCAGGGGCCGGGCGAGAATGCGGGTATCATCGATATCGGAGACGGTCTGGCCTGCGTCTTCAAGATGGAAAGCCACAACCACCCGAGCTTCATCGAGCCCTATCAGGGCGCGGCGACCGGGGTCGGCGGAATTCTGCGTGACGTGTTCACCATGGGCGCCCGGCCCATCGCGGCGCTGAACGCGCTCCGCTTCGGCTCGCCGGACCATCCCCGCACACGCCACCTCGTCTCCGGCGTGGTGGCGGGCATCGGCGGCTACGGCAATTCCTTCGGCGTTCCCACTGTGGGCGGCGCCGTCGGCTTTCACCCGCGCTACGATGGCAACATCCTCGTCAACGCCATGGCGGTGGGCCTCGCCCGCACCGACGCGATCTTCTACGCGGCGGCCACGGGCGTCGGGAATCCGATCGTCTATCTCGGCTCGAAGACCGGCCGCGACGGCATTCACGGCGCCAGCATGGCCTCGGCCGAATTCGACGACGCCTCTGAATCGAAGCGGCCCACGGTGCAGGTCGGTGACCCCTTCGCCGAGAAGCTGCTGCTCGAAGCCTGCCTCGAACTGATGGCGACGGGGGCCGTCATCGCGATCCAGGACATGGGTGCGGCCGGCCTCACCTGCTCGGCCGTCGAGATGGGCGCCAAGGGCGATCTCGGCGTGGAGCTCCACATCGAAAAGGTGCCGGCCCGCGAAGAGAATATGAGCGCCTACGAGATGATGCTCTCGGAGAGCCAGGAGCGCATGCTCATGGTGCTCAAGCCCGGTATGGAAGCGGAAGCCGAGGCCATTTTCGTGAAATGGGGCCTCGATTTCGCGATCATCGGGCACACCACCGACACGCTGCGCTTCGTGGTGAAGCATGACGGCGTGACCATGGCCGACCTGCCGATCAAGGAACTCGGTGACGAAGCCCCGCTCTACGACCGGCCGCATATCGCCAACACGCACCAGCCGGTCATCGCCGCTGCCGACGTGCCCGCGCCGATCGGCAATGCCGAGGCCCTGAAGAAGCTGGTCGGCTCCCCCGACCTGTCGTCGAAGCGCTGGGTCTATGAGCAATACGACCACTTCATCGGTGGCAACACTGTGCAGAAGCCCGGAGGCGACGCCGCCATCGTTCGCGTCGAGGACGGCCCCAAGGGACTCGCCCTGACCGCCGACGTCACGCCGCGCTATTGCGAGGCCGATCCGGTCCAGGGCGGTCGGCAGGCCGTGGCGGAAGCCTGGCGCAACATCACGGCGGTGGGCGCCAAGCCTCTTGCCATCACCGACAACCTGAATTTCGGCAACCCGGAGAAGCCGGAAGTGATGGGTCAGCTGGTCGGCTGCCTCAAGGGCATCGGCGAGGCCTGCCTCGCCCTCGACTTCCCCGTCGTCTCCGGCAACGTCTCGCTCTACAACGAGACCAACGGCGTCGGCATCCTGCCGACCCCGACGATCGGCGGCGTCGGCCTCCTCGACGACGTGACGAAGCATGCCACCCTCTCGCTAAAGCGCGACGGCGACATGCTGGTCCTGGTCGGCGCCACGGAGGGCTGGCTCGGCCAGTCGGTCTATCTTTCGGTAGTCTCCGGCCGCGAAGACGGTGCGCCGCCGCCGGTCGACCTCGCGGTCGAGCGACGCAATGGCGATTTCGTCCGCAGCCTCATCGTCTCCGGACTCGTCGACACGGTGCACGACCTGTCAGATGGCGGCCTTGCCGTGGCCTTGGCCGAGATGGCCATCGCCGGTGGCATCGGCGCGACGCTGCCGGAAGCGCCGGCGGGTCTACCTGCGCATGCCTATCTCTTCGGAGAAGACCAGGCCCGCTATCTCCTCAGCGTGGATCCCGAAAACGTGCCGGACCTTCTCTACAGCGCGAACGCGCAAGGCATCCCGGCCGCTGTCATCGGCATCACCGGGGGGCAGGATTTGACCTTGCCCGCGGGTGAAACCATATCCGTTTCGGATCTGCGCGAGGTGCATGAAGGCTGGCTGCCGACCTACATGGCGACCCGGCCTGCCGCGGTCTGAACGTCACTCGAAAGGGATTAAGTCCGATGCCGATGGATGCGCGCGATATCGAGGCCATGATCCGCGAGGCGCTGCCCGACGCCACGATCGAGATCAAGGACCTAGCCGGCGACGGCGACCACTACGCCGCGACGGTCATCTCCTCGGCCTTCAAGGGCAAGACTCGCGTGGCACAGCACCAGCTCGTCTACGGGGCGCTCCAGGGGCGGATGGGGGGCGTGCTCCACGCCCTTGCGCTCACGACGGGCGTCCCGCAGGATTAAGGGCGATCAACGAGGCGTCCCCATGGACCAGCCGAGCCTTTACGACGACGGTGCCGTGGCCTGGGCGATGGAACAGGCTGCCGCTGTGCGCGCGCTTGGACAGCGCCCGGAATTATCGAATGTTCTCGATTGGCATAATGTAATCGAGGAGATCGAGAGCGTCGGGCGATCCGAGATCGATCGTGTCGAGAGCGCGCTTTCCCAGGTGCTCATTCACATTTTGAAGCACGTCTCTGCGCCTACGGCTCAATCGACCCGGTCATGGCGCAAGGAGGTCAGCGTTTGGCATGCGTCGGCCGCGCGCAATTACAGGCCCTCGATGCGTCAGCGGATCGACTGGCAACGCTTGTGGAGCATATCGGTAAAGCTCGCTGACGCGTCGCTCAACGTGTTTGGAGAATCCCTGCCCGGCGGCCTCCCGGACATCATGCCTTTCACGCCCGAGGAACTCACCTCGCTCGACTTCGATATGGACTGCGGTCTCGAGCGTCTTGCAGCCGTATTGAAACCGGCGCCCGACCATCACTAGATCAGGCCAGTAACAAGGAACATCGCAATGACCGACGCCAACACCGCCATCAAGACCGAAATCGATTCCCAGGACGTGGTCGTGTTCATGAAGGGCACGCCGCAATTTCCCATGTGCGGCTTCTCCGGCCAGGTCGTGCAGATCCTCAATTACCTGGAAGTGCCGTTCAAGGGCGTGAATGTTCTCGACGACATGGCGATCCGCGACGGCATCAAGGCGTTCTCGAACTGGCCGACCATTCCGCAGATCTACGTGAAGGGCGAGTTCGTCGGCGGATGCGATATCACCCGCGAGATGTTCCAGTCCGGCGAATTGCAGCAGTTCTTGACGGAAAAGGGCATCCCGGTGAAGGCGACCGCAGTCGCCTGACACCAGCGAAGTCCGAATGGAGACGTCGATCAAGGGCGCGAAAGCGCCCTTTTTCGTGTCGAATACCCGGAGGAAGCGACGTCCCGATCTCGACAGGGCGACCTTTCCCAGGATCGTCGCCGAGATCCCCAACGAGCTGCCGAGCTTGCTCGAACCATTGCGGTGACCATGCCGGATGCTTGAATTCGAGGTCCGAACATAGGTGTGCTCAGCGTCGATTCTATTTTATTCGACGTCTAATCAAAACACGGGCATGTCTAGGATGCTGGGACGTACGGTGCCTGACGCGATGAGAAAAAGAATTCTTGTCTCTGCTTGAGGGTCTTGGTCAAAGGACGGTTCCGTGTTCACGGCCAGAGGGCATTTTGCATTGGAGACTTGCCAAAGAAGCGATGGGTTTACTCGGATAAGATTTTCGAACGGCGAAAACCCTGGGCCGGCGCAATTAGAGCTTTGATCCGGTGCGCTTTCGCACTGCGAAAACTTCGCGGCAGTGCAAAAGCAAATTAAGCGTAAATAATCAGGGTGATCGGGAACTTGTTGCCGCAATCCCCATTATTCGCTTATACGAGCCCAACGACCCCTGCGAATCCGCACGGCTCAAGGTCCGGTGACCGCAATGCCAGTGTTCGAAGCCAAGAATCTCGACGCCGATCTCGAAGGCCAAGCCCTTTTGGCGGCAATCCTGTTTCCGACCCTGGAAAGCCAGGACCGTGCTTTGACGCATGGTCGGACCCGCATCACGCGCGCCTGCGCGATGGTCCATCCCATGACCATCGAGCCGCGCTTTCCGCATTCCCTGCGTGATCCGGAAATCGAGGTTCAGGTTTCCTGAAGTCGCACCTTCGCGCTCATTTCGTTCCCATCACCACGTCTGGTTCGTGATTAGCCCTTGCTTCGTCACGACGGTCCAGCCACGACCGCGCCGTTCCACCGCATCGACCTTGCCGATACCGGGAATCGTATCGCCCGGACCGACTTCCACCAGACGATGGCGGCGGTCTTCGATGACGGCAACCCCGTTATAGACCTCCCGCACGGCCCAGGTTTCGATCACGGCCGGGGCGGCGACCTTCGGTTTATCCGGGATCGAGCCGGTTTCAGTCGGCTCAGCCTGATGAGGTTTTGCGGCTTGCGGTGCCATCACCGGTGCGGCCGGAGCCGATGCCACGGCACGCTTTTCGATCTGAGCCGTTAGGGCCGCGATCTTCGCCGTCTGGTCGCGCTCGGTCTGGTCCTGGCGATCGGCGAGGCTCGTGATCTTCGTCACGATGGCCTGTTCCGATTTTCCGATCCGGTCGGTGAGTGTCGCGGAGCGATTCTTTGCTTCGCTGCGAACCGATTCGGTCGCATCCTGCACCTGAGCGAGGACCTTGCCGAGTTTCTCGATGTCGGTCTGCAGACGACCGAGATCCGCGTGGCGGGCATCGAGACGGGATTGGATCTGCGTCAGGGATTCCGAAGAAAGGTTACCGTTCGGGGAGGCAAGGCTCATCGCGCCCGCACCCATGGCGAGGCCGAGAACGAGAGCCGCCGCGGCGACACCGGCGAGAAGCGGATCGATGGCCGGCAGGCGCTTGCGTGCCTCCGGTACCGGCGCCGGCCTCGTCTTGGCGCCGCTCACGGCCTGTTTCAACAGCGCTTCCGGCGACCGATCGGACGCCGCCGCCCCGATGACCTTATCCGCCATGACCCATGCTTCCCGTTTGACTGCGTCAGGAAGCATTAAGGACGTTTGTTTACCGAAAGGTTACCGTCTCGCAGTGGCGAGGTGGCATCGACCCATCGTTAAAGCTGAGCTATCCAGCATGATCGCTCGGGAATGGCGGCGAGGGAGAGGCATGGCGAGGACGATCGGGACCTATGGCCTGCTCTTCGGTATGGTCCTGACGTCGGCCGCGCCCGCTCTCGCGCTCGAGCCACTCCGCCCCGAGTCGCAGCAAGCGGCGAAACCCTGCCCCCGCCACGGCTCCGGCTTCATTCGTATTCCCGGCTCGGACACGTGCATTCGCATCGGTGGTCGGGCGACGACGGGCCTCGCTCTCCGCTCTCGCGAAGACGGTCCCGACTCGCGGCCGATCACCGGCGGCCGACTGGCCGTCGATACGCGCGTGGACACGGATTACGGTCCGGTCCGCACCTATGTGAGGATCGACGCGGGGGGGCGTTGAGCCGTCAGAGGCTGCGCGACAGAACCAGCGGCTGGCTCCGCGCGGCCGCGCCCCTGCCGTACGGCGAAGGCGGCTGCGAGGGACGGCCGTAGACGGTCGTCGTCCTCGACCGGCTCATATCCTCGGCCAGGGACTTGACCAGGCTCTCCGACACCGTGCGCGCCGTCGCCAGGACGATCTGGCTGGTCTCGACCACCTGAGCGAAGCGCTGGTGCGCGGATTTAAGTCCCTCGATCGAGTCCGGGGCAAAGCGCGCCAGCGCGATGGCATTGGCCTTCGCGACTTCGAGGCCCTGCATATAGGACGCACCGAGAGCGGTCTTCCGCTCCGTGTCCGACAGCCCCTGGCGCAGCCGACCGGCCCTTACGTGGCTACCCTCTTCGACAAGGATGGCCTCCAGCGACTGCATCGTCTCCATGATATGGGCGATCAGCGCGTCCGCGCCGGCCTTGTCGACGATCCGTAGCGTTCTGGTCTCAGATCCGGGGTGCATTGCCGGCCTCCTGCATCTTGATCATCTCACGGTAAACCTGATCGGCAATGCCGATTCCGCCGCTCTTCACCATCTGGCCCGCATATTCTTTGGTCAGCATCGAGCGGTAGACCGCTCCGCCGGTGCCGTTATCGCCTAGCGGACCGTCGGTTCCCTCCGAGGTGGTGAGTCGCTCCAGGGTCTGTTCCAGGAACATCGTCTCGAACTCGTTGGACGCTTTCCGGGCCTTGACCTCCGCCGGGGTTTTGGCGGCCGTCGCCGACAGTCTGGCAGTCGCCGACGTCGATGCGGATTTGGCGCTTTCCTTGGCCGCGTCTTCCTTCAGGCCGTTGCCGACGGTCTTGGCGATGTCGCCGATGAGCGCGCGGCCGACGCCAATGGCGGCCTTGGCGGCGAGGGGGGCGAACAGCATGGTCAGCGCCTCTTGGGTGGGAGGAAGGAAAGGGGTTGCATCACATCACCTCGATATCGGCCTGGAGGGCGCCGGCGGCCTTGATGGCCTGGAGGATCGAGATCAGGTCGCGGGGGCCGACCCCCAGCGCGTTGAGGCCATCCACCAGCTCGCGCAGGGTGACGCCTTCCTTGACCATGGCGAGCTTGTTGCCGTCGCCGGTATCGACCTTGACCCCCGTGCGAGGCACGACGGTGGTGGTGCCGTTCGAGAGGGGTGCGGGCTGGCTCACCTGCGGCTGCTCGGTGATGGTGACGGTGAGGTTGCCCTGCGCGATGGCGACGGTGGAGACGCGCACGTCGCGGCCCATCACGATGATGCCCGAGCGCTCGTCGACGACGACCCGCGCCGTCTGGTCGGGCTCGATCTTCAGCTGCTCGATCTCGGTGACGAGGCGGATCATGTTGCCATTGTATTTGGCGGGAATCTGCAGGGTCACGGTGGCCGGATCGGTGGGCTCGGCGGTGTCGGCGCCCATGAAGTCGTTGATCGCGGCCGCGATCCGCTTCGAGGTGGTGAAGTCCGGGTTGCGCAGAGACAGGCGCAGGGAGTGCATGTCGTTCATCTTGAACGCCGTCTCGCGCTCGATCATCGCCCCGTTGGGGACGCGCCCATTGGTGGGAACGCCGCGGGTGATCTTCGCGGCATCGCCTTCGGCCGAGAAGCCCGCAATGGCCACCGATCCCTGCGCCAGCGCATAGACCTCGCCATCGGCACCGAGCAGGGGCGTGACCAGAAGCGTGCCGCCTTGGAGCGACTTGGCGTCGCCCAGCGACGACACCGTGATGTCGATGCGGTTTCCCTGCGTGGCGAAGGGCGGCAGGCTCGCCGTGACCATCACGGCCGCGAGGTTCTGGGTGCGCATGGTGGCGCCCCGCGTATTCACGCCGAGGCGTTCCAGCATCGCCTGAAGCGATTGCCGGGTGAACGGGATGTTGTTGAGCGTGTCGCCGGTACCGTTGAGACCGACGACAATCCCATAGCCGACCAGCTGGTTCTGTCGGACTCCCTCGATGCTCGCGAGATCCTTCACGCGTGACAGGGCGGAAGCCTGCCCGTTCATGGCGAAGACCAGCGTCAGCAGCGCGGCTGCGCAGGCAAGGAGAGCGGAACGTTTGGGCCGGGCGATCGCGAGTGGCATGAGTCGCTTTGCTGGTCGACGGAGCATGTCGGTCAAGTCGGACATACCGGTGGGTCTGCCAGGACCGTGCCAATCGATATTGTCGGATAAGCTATTGGTAATAAATGGTTTTGTTAATTATCTCCGGTGATGCCAAGGCATGGAAGGGGCGGCCTTCCCTGCCGACCCGGCATGTTCTGCCGGCTTGTTTACCGATGATTAACCATCGAGGGCGGAATCTGCTGGGCGGAACGATCGTCGTGCCGATGCGCGAAACGACGCCCTGATTTTCGGAGACGGCCCATGCGCGTCGATAACCGCCTCGTCTCGCAGACTTCGGCCGCTGCCTCGCCGACCGTTCGCAAGGCGGATGCGTCGCCGTCCTTCATGCTGGGCCATGATGCCGCCGCCACTTCCACCGCCGCCTCCACCGCATCGACCACGTCTCTGGCGGGGCTCGACGCGATCCTGACCCTTCAGGGCCAGGACGAGCAGCCCGGCGAGCGTCGCCGTCGTTTCGCCAGGCGCGGCCACGACCTTCTGGACGGTCTCGACCGGCTCAAGGCGTCGCTGGTGATGGGGCGGGTGTCGACACGTGAACTTCAGTCCATCGCGAGCCGTCTCTCGGAACGTGCGGGAACGAGCGGTGATCCGCGCCTGGATGGGCTCATCGCCGATATCGAGCTGCGTGCGGCGGTGGAACTCGCCAAACTGCAATCGGCGCAGGACAGCTGAGGGGCTACGAGCGCTCGACGACGCGCCCTCCGATCAGCTTTCCATCATCTCGCGAATACGCCCGGCCAGGATCTCCACGGGGAACGGCTTGGTGATCATCTGCATGCCCGGATCGAGCTGGCCGTTGCCGAAGATGGCGTTCTCGGCATACCCCGTGATGAACAGCACCTTGAGGCCGGGCCGGGTTTCACGCGCCTGATCGGCGAGTTGGCGACCGTTGAGGCCGGGCAGGCCGACATCGGTCACGAGCAGGTCGACGCGCTCCTGGGTCGTGAGAATCTTGAGGCCGGACAAACCGTCGGCGGCGGAGATCGCACGGTAGCCGAGGTCTTCCAGCACATCGACGATGAGGTCCCGGACCACAGTCTCGTCTTCGACGACGAGAACCGTTTCCCCGGCGCCGAGGCGAGCAAGTTCCGCGACGGCGCCGACCGCGTCCACCTCCACGACCGCTTCGATGGAGCGGGGCAGGTAGAGCTTCACCGCCGTGCCGCTCCCCACTTGGGAATCGATCTTGGCATGCCCGTCGGATTGTCGGGCGAAGCCGTAGATCATCGACAGGCCGAGGCCGGTCCCCTGCCCCAGGGGCTTCGTCGTGAAGAACGGGTCAAAAGCACGGGCGATGACATCGGCCGGCATGCCGGTGCCGGTATCCGACACGACGATGCAGACATATGGGCCCGGCTCCACCCCCGGATGCAGGCGGGCATAGGCTCGGTCGAGTTCGGTGTTGCTGGTCTCGATGCGGAGCCGGCCGCCATCTGGCATCGCATCGCGGGCGTTGATCGCCAGATTGAGGATGGCGTTCTCGAGCTGGTGCGGATCGCACAAGGTCGGCCAGAGCCCCTTCCCCATGGCGATGTCGAGAGCGATCGTCTCGCCCATCGTCCGGCGCAGGAGATCTTCGAGCGACGCGATGAGCGCGTTGGCATCCACCAGTTTCGGATCGAGCGGCTGGCGCCTTGCGAAGGCGAGAAGCCTGTGGGTCAGCGCGGCTGCCCGGTTGGCCGAGGACATCGCCGCCTTGGCGTAGCGCTCGATATTCTCCATCCGCCCCTGCGACAGGCGGGTCTGCATCAGGTCGAGGGAGCCGACGATCCCGGTCAGGAGGTTGTTGAAATCGTGGGCGATGCCCCCGGTGAGCTGGCCCACGGCCTCCATCTTCTGGGCTTGGCGCAGGGCATCCTCGGCGAGTTCCAGGGCGGCGGCCTGTTCGCGCTCCGCCGTGGTGTTGCGCCCGCTGGCATAGATCCGTCCGTCCTCGAACGCGCCCGTCCAGGCGAACCAGCGATAGCTGCCGTCGGCATGGCGCAGGCGGAGGTCGAAAGGAGCGGTGAGCGGTTCGGTGACGATGGCCGAGAAGGTCGAGCAGACTGCGTCGCGGTCTCCGGGATGGGCGAGTTCCGCGAAGGACCGTCCGGTAAGGGCGTCGGAAGTCCAGCCGAGAAGCGTCGTCCACGCCGTGTTCACCGCCGCGATCCGGCTGTCGGCTTCGGTGACCATCAACAGGTCCTGTGACAGGCGCCAGGCCCGGTCGCGCTCCTCGGTCCGCTCCTGCACCTCCTTCGTGCGGGCCTGGACCTGCTGTTCCAGCGTCTCGTTGAGGCGTCTGAGGGCATCCTCGGCCTGGGCCCGGTCGGTGACGTCGTGACCTTCGGCGAAGATGCCGCTGACCGTTCCGTCGGCTTCCGTGATCGGCTGGTAGACGAGGTTGACGACGCGCTGTTCGAGGCCGCCCTCTCGTCCGAACTGAACCGTCACGGTCATGTTACGCCCGATGAAGGGCCTGCCCGTCGCATAGACCTCGTCGAGGAGCTCGAAGAAGCCCTGGCCCTCGACCTCGGGCAATGCCTCACGGACGGCGATCCCGATGATGTCGCGATGGCCGATGAGCTGGAGATAGGCCTCGTTCGTATACTCGAAAACGTGCGTCGGGCCGCTTAGGACGCACATGAAGCCGGGCGCGTCCTTGAACAGCGACCGCATGCGGTCGCGCTCTGCCGTCCGCTGCCGCACCTCGGAAAGAAGGGCGTCGTTGGCCTGCCTCAGGGCTTCGGCCGCCTCCTGCCGCATGCGGACGGCTTCGGCCAGGACGGCGTTGCGCCGCCGCTCGGCCTCGTAGGCGGAAACGCTGGCGAGGCTCGACGAGATCTGGCCGGCGAGAAGCTTGAGGAAGCTGAGGTAATCCGCGTCGAAGGGCCGGTGCGGATTGAGGCCCACCGTGACGATGCCCAGCGGTGCGCTTCCACCCTGTCCGACGAGGGGCAGCGTCACTGCTCTCGCCGGCGGCCCCGACCAATCGCCCGTGGGCCAGTTCTGCGCCTGATCGAGATCGATGATCGTCTCGCCTTGGGTGCCGCCGAACCATTCGGCGAGGGGGCCCGCAGGATCGATCACACCCGGCAATGCGGGATGGTCCCGGGATATTCCGGTGGTGGAGGCGAGATGGGCGAGGTTGCTCCGCTCGAAGAGATGGATGGCGCTGAAGGGAAGATCTCGGCGCGCCGCGCCTAAACTGGTCTCGACCGCACTGAGGACGTCGGGGCAGGATTCCGCACGCGCGAGGCTCTCTCCCAGAAGGCGCAGGATACCGAGCCGGCGCTCGCTGATGACCCGGTCGGTCTCTTCGCTGACCGCGCAGAACAGGCCGCCCACCGATCCGTCATCGTCGATGACGGGGCTGTACGAGAAGGTGTGATAGGTCTCCTCGGGATAGCCGTTGCGCTCCAGAAGAAGCAGCAACCCACGGTCCCAGGTCGCTTCGCCGTGATCGTAGACGCTGCGGATCCGTGCCTCGATGTCGTCCCAGATCTCGGCCCAGAGGATCCGGGTGGGTTTGGCCAGGGAATCCGGGTGCTTGAGGCCGAGGGTCGGGCGGTAGGCATCGTTGTAGAAGAAGGCGATGTCCGGCCCCCAGCCGAGCCACATCTCGAATCTCGAGGTCAGCAGGATCCGCAAGGCGACCTTCAGCGCCTCCGGCCAGCCTTCCGGCGGGCCGAGCGGAGTCTGTGACCAGTCCTTGGCCCGCATCAGGGCCGCCATCTCGCTGCAGCCTACGAAGATCTCCGAATGTTCTTTGATCGGCTTCGGCAAAGATCGGCTTTCCGACACTCTCAGGGCCTCGGTTGCACGCTTAAGGCGAGATCGAGCCGTCGGTCACCGGACCAGCGCGAACGAGACAGGTATAGGTCACGACGGTCCAGCCGCATACCGGCCGTACCGCTCCGGCGACAGCCATTCGCGCAACCTGTCCGACTGCGTACGGTCTCGATTGCCACAGCTATGGGCCAATCTGACGCGCCGTGACCCGACCCCGATAATCCTCGGCGACCGGGTGGAACCGCCACCGACGGACCCGCCGCCGGGGTGATGCACCCGTTGCGTGTTTGTCGCATGGTATACGCATCATGAAATCAGATGAGGTTCGGGACGTCGGGTGCGTTGTAGTGTGGGGCGCCCTCAAGTATAGGCACGCGAAACATCGCCGCGTACCGGCTGTGACGGACTTGCGAAGGGGCGAGGATGGCGACAGTCAAGATCGAAGACGGATATGTTCCGTCTGAGAACGAGCCGTTCATGAACGATCGGCAGCGTGAGTATTTCCGCCGCAAGCTGGTGGGTTGGAAGGCCGATATCCTGCGCGAGGCGCAGGATACACTCGTCGCACTTCAGACCGAGAACGAGAACCATCCCGATCTCGCCGATCGCGCGTCGTCCGAAACCGATAGGGCCATCGAGTTGCGGGCGCGGGATCGGCAGCGCAAGCTCACCGGCAAGATCGACGCGGCGCTCGCCCGTCTCGAGGACGGAAGCTACGGATTTTGCGAGGAAACCGGCGAGCCGATCTCGTTGAAGCGGCTCGATGCCCGGCCCATCGCCACCCTGTCCCTGGAAGCGCAGGAGCGCCACGAGCGGCGCGAGCGCGTCTATCGGGACGAGTAGCACCGAACCTCACGTCATCAACCGGCTCTGTCGGGGATGGTATCGGTGATCAAGCATTGCGGATACCGGAGCCCGAGCTTTCGATCCGATGATCGGGGCCCGATATCCGGCGTAAGCTTGGCAGGGCATTGATTTTCTGCGCCGGAACCTTCGCGCTCATCTCGTGATTACTGATACGACTTCGCGTCGATCAAGGATCCCGAAATGGACAATGAAGTTCTGATCCTGGTGCTTGCGCTCGCCACCTTCGCTCTCGTGATCGGGGTGGCGATGTGGCAGCGCCGCCGTGTCGCCGCGCTCAAGAAAGATCCCGAACGCTCCGCCTTCGTCGACAATCACGGTACCGCTCCGCGCCCGAACCGGCCCGGCACCGACCATTGACCGGCCTCTTCCGGCTTAGAACGGAAGCAGGATGTCGACGAGCTGCTGGCCGTAACGGGGCTGCTGCACATCGGTGATCTGACCGCGACCGCCATAGGCGATGCGGGCCTGGGCGATCTTCGAGGAATCGATCGTATTGTCGGATTCGATGTCCTCCGGCCGGACCACGCCGGCGACGATGAGTTCGCGCACCTCGAAATTGATGCGGATTTCCTGCTTGCCCTCCACGACGAGGTTGCCGTTGGGCAGGACCTGGTTGACGATCGCCGCGATGTTGGTCGTCACCGTCTCGTTGCGCTGGACCGACCCCGAACCATCGCTCGATGAGGTCGATGTCCCGGCAATCAGCTTGTCCGGGCTGATCCCGGCCGCGGCGACGGCGGCGCTGCTCTCCAGGCCGAAAGCGTTGGGAAGGCCCATTCCTTCCGCATTGGAGCGGGAGCGCTTCGTTTCGTTGTTCAGGTTGGCGCGGTCGGTGACGTTCACCTTGATCGTCACGAGATCGCCGATCCGGGCGGCGCGCTGATCCTTGAAGAAGGCGCGCGATCCTGTCCGCCACAGGGAGTTCGGTGCGTAGGAGACCGGCTGGACGTCCGGCATCGGCAGGCGCACCGGGCGGTAGCCCGGCTGCGAAGTCGGGTCCTCGATGGCCGAGAGCGTGGGCGTGGCGCCGACCTGCGACAGCCGATCGACCGTATTGCAAGCGCCAAGGGCCGACGAGACCAGCACGGCAGCGGCAAGCGAAAGCGGCTTGAAGGTGAGGCGGGTGGTGCGGTTGGTCATGGGAGCCAGCTTTTTTCCTAGAGGCGATCGGATGGGATCAGCGGGCGGCGTCGAACGCCGCGCTGGCCTGGCGGCCGAGGCTGGCGGGCGAGCTGACCGAGACGCGGCCGGGGCCGATCACGGTGGCGGCGAGGGATTTCTTGGAGACGGGATTGGTGACGGTGATCGCGGCACCGAGGCGGCCGTTCTCGTTGGCCTGGCCGCGCAGGGAGAGGTTGAGGCCGGGGGCATCGAACACGATGGTCACGGCCTCGCCACGCTGGACCATATCCGCCGGTGCGACGTCGCCGGATCGGAGAATGGAGCCGGCACTCAGGCTGCGCTGTGCGACCTGGCCGATGGAGACGACCGACCCGGCCTGGGCGTCGGGGGGCGTCGCCTCCCGGGGGCGACGCTCGATGGTGACGTCGGCGGCGCTCACCGTGTCGCCGCGATTGAGTGTGCGGGAGAGAATCTGGACCTCGCGGATTTCCTGCACGAGTCCGGCGACGCGCAGGGATGCCTGACGCTCGCCCAGGGTGATGAGGGCAGCGACCCGCTTCAGGCGCGGATCGTAGGTGACGTCGAGGGCCGTCGCCTGTCCGTCGAGATCGAGGGGGGCGAGGAGAACGGTGTTCTCCCCATCGATGCGGATCGCGAGGTTGCGTGGATCGAGCCCGTAGGACGTCTCCAGCACGCGCTTGATCGCGGCCTCGATCTCGGTCGGGCCCACGCGCCGAGCGGCGCGCTGGACCGAGACCTGAGCCCGCCCGCCCGTCTCGATCTCGCCGAGCCCGAGGGGCGCGATGGCGTCGGCGATGCGGCGAGCCTGGATCGTGCCGGACGCCCCGAGCGCCGGCGCGCGGAACAGAGCGCGCTGAGCGAGATCCGCCGGCGCACCTTCCACGAGGTCACCGAGGGTCAGGATGTCGCCGCGTGCCGTGACGTCGCCGCGGAGGCGGAGCCGCTGGCCGTTGTTCTCCGCGAGAACCTGCACGGTCATGAAGCAGAGGGCCGCCAGGGCGAAGAGGGCGCGCACCACGATGCCGGGGGTGAGCGTGGCGGCGCGCCGTGACTCGGCGGTGGGGATCTGTCTCAGGGCGTACATGGCATGACGCTTTCGGAGGCGGGGTAAAATGGAAGGACGAGGCTGGGACGTCAGGGGAGTGAGGCGCCCGCACCGTCAGGCGCGGAACATCTGCGACGTCGTCGAGAGCATCTGGTCGGCCGCCGTGACGACCTTCGAGTTCATCTCGTAGGCGCGCTGCGCGGCGATCAGGGACGAGATCTCGTTGACGGCGTTCACGTTCGCCTCTTCGAGGTAGCTCTGCTGCAGGTTGCCGAAGCCCTCGGCGCCCGGCAGGCCGTTGATGGGGGGGCCGGAGGCAGCGGTTTCGACGAACAGGTTGTCGCCGATGGATTCGAGACCGACCTTGTTGACGAAGCGGGAGAGCTGGAACTGGCCGAGATTCTGCGGCGCGGTCTGACCCGGCACCGTGGCCTGGATCGAACCCTGCGCACTGATCGTCACGCTGGTCGCATTGTTGGGGACGGTGATGCCCGGATCGACGAGGTAGCCGTCGCGGGTCACCAGCTGTCCCTGTGCGGAGAGGTCGAACGAGCCGTCCCGGGTGAAGGCGATGCGGCCATCGGGCATCGTGACCCGGAACAGACCCTCGCCGCGGATGGCGACGTCGTATTCCTTCTCCGTGGATGCCAGCGGACCCTGCGACATCGTCCGGGCGGTGGAGGTCGTCTTCACGCCCGAGCCGATGGCGAGGCCGGCGGGAAGCTGGGTATTCTGGTCCGAGGTCGACGAACCGGCCCGGCGTAGGTTCTGGTAGAGCAGATCCTGGAAATGGGCGGTCTGGCGCTTGTAGCCGGTGGTCCGCAGGTTCGCGATGTTGTTCGAGATGACCTGGACGTTGAGTTCCTGGGCCGCCATGCCGGTGGCGGCAGCGTAGAGGGCGCGCATCGCCTGGGTTCCTTACGCGACGTCGGCGAGGCGGCGGATCGCCGTGCCCCGCAATTCGTCCAGGCGCGAGATCACGCCCGAGACCATGGTGTAGGTGCGGTTCACGTCCATCAGCCGGGTCATCTCGATGACGGGCTTGACGTTGGAGCGTTCGAGGGCACCCGATTCGAGGCGGCCGTTCACGCCGGCGGCCACCGGGGCCGCTTGGGACGAATAGAGGTTGGCGCCCTCGTTGGTCAGGGCCTGCGGGTTGGGGAAAGTCACCATCCGAACGCGACCACGGATGCCGAGATTGGTGGAGACCGTTCCGTCCGGACCGATGGCGATGCCGGTTTCCTGGGGGTTGATCTGGATCGGCCCACCCTCGCCCTGGACGGCATAGCCGTCGCTGGTGACGAGGTTGCCCTGAGGGTCGGTCTCGAACGCACCGTTGCGGGTGTAGCGGTCGCCGGTCGGAGTGCGGACCACGAGGAACGCCTCGCCGCGCACGGCCACATGCAGAGGATTGCCGGTCTGCTCGATCGGCCCCTGGGCGAGGTCGAGGGCCGTGCCCTGATCGATGACGTAGGAGACGCGCCGATCCTGCCGCTGGAACGAGTCGGCGCTCGCCACCGGCATCAGGTACTCCTGGAACCGTGAGCTGCGGCCCTTGAAGCCCGTGGTGGAGACGTTCGCCATGTTGTTGGCGATCACGTCGAGTTCACGCTGCAGGGCGACCTGACTGGAGACTCCGACAAACAGCGCGTTCTGCATGGATCGAAAGGCCTTGGGCTGCGGCGACGTTAATCATGTCCGCACGGCTCGTGCCATCCGCCGAAAAATTGATTTGATGATGAGTATCAATTGCTTGGTATGAGTCCGACCTGCTCCAGTCCGCTGATCTTCCTCTCCTCACGGCAAGAACCGCCCGGCAGAATTTGCCTCCTTAACGAGGTGTTAACCGTAGCCACAGATATATCCCTGCAAGGGGTCGCGGGCACACATCGCCGAACGCACCCTGAGACGAGATCCGAAGGGGGCGCGCCATGGCGAAGAAGCCGACGAAGACCCCTTCCGCCGACGGGGAAGACGCCGAAGGCGAAGCCCCGAAGGGTGGAAAGAAGAAGATCATCATCATCGGTGCGGCCGTGCTGTTGCTGGCCGGCGGTGGTGGTGGATATTTTATGATGAAGAAGAAGGGCGGCGACGATCACGCCGCCGTCGAGGTGAAGAAGCCCCTCGTCTTCCTCGACGTGCGCGAGATGACGATCAACCTCGCCAACGACCCCGGCCAGGAAAAGCCGCGCGTCGCCAAGGTCAAAGTGTCCCTCGAACTGAAGGACGCTAAGGTCGAGGGTGAGGTCAAGCCGCTGATGCCGCGCATCGAGGACACGTTCCAAGTCTACATGCGTGAGCTGCGCGCCAGCGATCTCGCCGGCTCGGCCGGCCTCTACCGGCTCCGCGAGGAACTGCTGCGGCGCGTCAATGTCGCGATCCATCCGGCACGGGCCGAGGCCGTGCTCTTCAAGGACGTGATCGTCCAGTAATCCCCCTCAACCGGTATCGAGACGGTCATGGCAGGTCCCGAAGACGAGCTCGAAGAGGACGATTGGGCAGCCGCCCTGATCGCGCAGAACGCCGAAGGCGGCGAAACCTCGCTCGCCGACGAGTGGGGCGCCGCTCTCGCCGAGCAGGGCACGAGCACGCATGCCAGCGACGTCGCCGCCGAATGGGCGACGATGATCGAGGACGGGGAGACCGACAATCTCCCCGAACTCGCCGGCAACGACCGCATCCTGAACCAGGACGAGATCGACGGCGTCCTCGGCTTCTCCTTGCGCGAATTGTCGGCCTCGGGCGCCGGTGGTGTCCGCGCCATCGTGGATTCGGGCGTCGTCCAGTACGAACGCCTGCCGATGCTGGAAATCGTCTTCGACCGGATGATCCGGTTGTTGTCGACCAGCCTGCGCAACTTCTTCCAGGACAACGTCGAGGTGACCCTCGACAACATCACCTCTGTCCGCTTCGGCGATTATCTCAACGCCATTCCGCTGCCGACACTGCTCGGGGTCTTCCGGGCCGATGCCTGGGAGAATTCCGGCCTCGTCACGGTGGAATCGAACCTTGCCTACTCGACCCTCGACCTGCTGCTCGGCGGCAAGCGCGGCGGCTCGGCGACCCGACTCGACGGGCGTCCGTTCACGACCATCGAGATGCAGCTGGTGCGGCGCCTCGTGGAGATCATCCTCAGCGATCTCGAACTCTCGTTCCAGCCCCTCTCCCCGGTGCGCTTCGGCATCGACCGGATCGAGACCAACCCGCGCTTCGCCACGATCACCCGGCCGGCCAACGCCGCCATCCTGATCACCCTGAAGCTCGACATGGACGGCCGCGGCGGCCAGCTCCAGATCCTGTTTCCCTACGCCACGATCGAGCCCATCCGTGAACTGCTCATGCAGAGCTTCATGGGCGAGAAGCTCGGCCGCGATCATGTCTGGGAGAGCCACCTCGCCACCGAGATCTGGCAGGCCGACGCGACGATGGATGCGGTCCTCCACGAGATGATGCTGCCGCTGAAGAAGGTGCTGTCGCTCAAGGTCGGCGACACGCTCATGTTCGATACCAAGCCCACGGACCTGATCTCCGTGCGCTGTGGCGACTGGGCCCTGACGCAGGGGCGCATCGGCCGGGTCGACGACAACATCTCGGTACAGCTCACGCGGCCGCTGCGGCGCTCGCGCACCACGTTCCAGGCCTTCGAGGCTTCCATCAACAACCGCAACGACGGGTGACCGCGCCATGAGCCTCCTCGTCACCCTCGCAGCCGACATCCTCGTTGCCGTGCTGCTCGTCGCCAGCATCGTTTCGTCGGTGAGCTTGAGCCGGCGCATCACCCGGATGAAGGCCGATGAAGCGGCCCTGCGCCAGACGATCGGCGATCTCGTGGTGGCGAGTTCCACCGCCGAGCGGGCGATCATCGGCCTGCGCGCCACCCTCGACGAATGCGACCGCACCCTGGCCGACCGTCTCGGCACGGCGGAGCGCTATGCCGCCGATCTCTCTGCCCATGTCCAGGCCGGCCAGACCGTGATCGCCCGCATCTCGGCCATCGTCGCGCATTCCCAGCCGTCACAGTTAGCCGCGGTGCCGCCCGTCGAAATCCGCCCCTCCGACATCCGCCCGACGGAACTCCGCGCCAGCCGGACCCAGCCCGAGCAGGCGCCGGTCGCAGCATCGAGCCCTAACGGTGAGCGTCTCGGAGCCGCCGCCGCCGCCGCGCTTGCCATGTCCGAGCGCGCCCTTGGACGCCTGCGGAGCCGCGCCGCATGAAGAAATCCGGCTTCCTTGTCCGCGCGGGGCAGAACCACCTCGGAAAGCTGCGGCCGGGCCGTAAAGGTACCGGCCAGGTTCGGCCCTACAAGCTGCGCCTCATCGATGCCGTGACGATGGCGGCTGTCGGGCTGCTCGTGCTCAAGCTCGGCGCCATCGTCGTCGACGATTTGGGGCCGAGCGCGGCCTCGGCGGGCGGGCAATTGCCGGACTTCGCCAGGGTCCTCGCCAAGGCGCGGACCAATTACGAACTGGCCGACCCGCAGACCACGGGTTCGGTGACACCGAAAGAGCCGGAGAAGCCGGCGGCCGAGCCGGAGCCGCCTGCTCCACGGCCACCGCCGCCCGCGGAGCCGATGCCGGCCAGCGAGCGCGCCATCCTCGAAAAATTGTCTGCTCGGCGCGACGCGCTCAAGCAGCGTGACGAGACCCTGAGCCTGCGTGAGCAGATGCTCGGCACCGCCGAACGCAAGCTCGAAGAGGGCGTGAAGGATCTCAAACGCAACGAAGAGAGGCCCGATGGGGCTGGCGCCCAACAGGCCGAGGCCGAGAGGGCGGCCCTGAAGAACATCGTCACGATGTACGAGACGATGAAGCCGAAGGATGCCGCCCGCGTCTTCGACCGTCTTGCCCTCGACGTGCTGGTGCCCATCGTCCTGGCGATGAACCCGCGTAAGATGGCCGACGTCCTGGCCCTGATGCAATCGGAGCCCGCCGAGAAGCTGACCGTGGCCCTGGCCAACCGCGCGCGTGGCCAGACACCGACGCAGCAGCCCGTCGTCATGGGCCTCGGCCCCAATGAATTGCCGGCCATCGACCAGGGCACTGGCCAGGACAAGCGGCGCTGAACCCGGCGGGTAGATCAGGCAAGGCGAACGGGTCGGATTGCCGGTGGGCGACAAATCGCGATGCCAACCGGTGCATTGCGCTCGGAGGCAGGGAGGGCTAGGCGGCAGGCGTGACTTCGTTCGAACGCCGGATGCCCGCTTGATGCGTTGGAGACATGTTTTACCCCTGGTCGGCGTGATCTCGCTTGCCGCGATCGGGGATGCCTGGAACGCCGCTTACGCCCAGGAGGCCGCGCCGGAGCAGGACGCACCGGCCGCCGAGTCGTCGCCGAAGCCCAAACCCAAGCCGAAACCCAAGCCCGCACCGAAACCGGCCGCTGCCGCCACAGCCGCGCCTTCGCCCACCGCCCCCGCCAAGGCGACGTGGCCGGAAGGAGCCAGCGCGCTGAGCGAGAGCTACGGCGATTGGAGCATCAATTGCTCCCGCGAGAATCAGGCGACGATCTGCTCGGTGGTCCAGGCCCAGGGATCGAAGCGCGACAATCGCCGCGAATTCGCCATCGAGCTCAAGCCGCCGGCGAACGACCGCACCGATGGACTGATCCTGATGCCGTTCGGGTTCCAGATCGAGGCGGGGTTGAGCTTCAAGATCGACGAGGCGGTCCTCGGCAAGGGCGCCCCCTATTACACCTGCAGTTCCGAAGGGTGCCTCGTCCCGGTGAGCCTGCCCACCCTCGCCACCGACACGATGAAGACCGCGAAGAACCTGCTCATTCTCGCACCGAAGCAGGACGCCACCGAACCCACGACGATCACCGTGCCGCTCAACGGCTTCGGTGCCGCCCTCGCCCGGGCCAGCGCGCTCTCGCACTGACGGCAAACAGTCAGGCGATGCGACAGACAGGTAGGAAAACGCCACCCATGAAGCAGATCTTGCTCGCCTCGCTCCTGTTCGGAAGCCTGACGCTCCCGCTCGCCGCACAGCCCGCCCCCGATGCGCCAGCGCCCCCGGACACCAAGGAAGAGCGCCAGAAGAACACCGCCGCCAAGCTCGCTGGGCTGTTGCAGTTCGTTTCGGCGTCCTGCCCCGAAGCGAAACCGAATTACGAGACCTTCAAGACGGTGGTGCGGAGCCTCGGTCTCGAGCCCGATGCCTTGGCGGGCGGCGAACTCATTCTGCGCGTGAAGGCCTATGCCGACGTCTATTCGCAGGACGTTCCGGCCAACTGCGCCAAGGCGCTGGAGAATTTCGGCGAGAACGGCAAAACCCTTCCTGGCCTCGTCGTGAAGCAGTGACCGGATCGGGTATCCGCCCGATCCGTTTGTACAGACCGTCGATCCGGGACCGTCGTCGGTCCCGGATGGGTCAAAGTTAGGTCGTCGGCATACGCGTCACGGCTTGGATGTCGCTTTGATCGACGCATCCGGGCAGTTCGGCAGGATTGCCTTGCCAACCTTGTTGTCGGGATCGCAGGCGGGAACGGCGGGAGCTCCGCCATTCTCGACCCTTTCCATGCGAAGCGATTCGAAATTCCAAAGGCCGACCCAGATCACCGCAAGGATCGCAGCCAGACCCAGCAGCACCATGGGCATGAGGCGACGCATCAGCGAGGCGCCGTCTGCTGGACGGGCGCGGTATGTGCCGTGTCTCCGTTTCGCACGAACGCATATAGAATTCCTGCCGCAAGTAGGGCGAAGACGGCGATCAGAACGGGAAAGTAACGGTGCATCAGTGTTCCTAAGGACGAAATGTGAGAGTGACCGGCCCGGCGGGAGACGGGCGGCGCTGTAAGGGTTCGGCCCGATGGGCTAGGAGCTTGCCACCAGGGCTACGCCTCCGATCATCAGTAGGCCGCCGACGATGCGCCACAGGGTCGCCGGATGGCGTTCGAAGCCGACCCATCCGAAATGATCGAGCATGATCGAAGCGACGACGCCCGCCGTCACGAGCATGCCGAGGAAGGGAGCCGCCCCGATCTGACGCGCCACCATAAGCTGCGCGACAACGATGCCGCCGCCCAGCACTCCGCCGAACCATGCCCACCAGGGGGCCTCGAGGACCTGAGCCGTGGTCGGCAGCGTGAGCTTGCCCGATGCAAGCCCTACGAGAAGCACGCAAGTGGCCGTTCCCGCTGCCACGACGAGGCCCGCACTCAGCGAGCCGCCGAAGCTTTTCGCCAATGCACCGTTCTGTCCCGCCTGCACAGCGTTCGCGACGCCGGCGAGCAGTACGAGGCCGTACAAATACCACATCGGTTACCGAACCCATCGATAGCCTGCGTCATCTAGGGCGGTAACGCGCCGGGGAGGTGCGACATCTGCGCAGTCGCCGTCTTTCCGGGATGATTCCGGTGCCGTGAAGCGTCTAACCCATACCCTCGGCCCCGAGGGGGATATGACGACTTCGCCCCGTCTGGCCTATGCCGGGCGGGGCTTTTACTATCGCGATCTCCATTGTCCAGTATGGATATTTCCGGTCGCTCCCGCGTTACCTCCGGGCATTCGCAGGAGCACCTATGAAGACCTTAGCCATTACATTCTGTGCGCTCGCCGTTTCTTCTCTCGCGCTCGCCCAGATGACGACGTCCGCCGATGCGCGCTCGCGCTACTCGAAGCGCGGCCTTGGCACCCCCAGCATGTCGAACAATACTGGTGGCCGCAGCGGTCGCGACAGCTCGGCGGCGGGCGGCAATTCCAGCCAGCCTTCACGCCGGTCCGGGGGCGGAAGCGCTGGCGGTGGCAGCGGCGGAAACGGCGGTCTGTAACGTCCATCATCGACCGGATCTGTCCCGTCCGCCCTGGGCAACGCCGACATATGCTCGAGCGTCAGGGTAGCCCAGCCTCGAAAGCCGGGGAGATGTTTGGGGTCGATGTGGTAAATGTGGGATCTCACATGATATGAAGGGTCATTCCTCCCAAGGAATGTCCTTCTGAACACTGCCCTGCTTGGCGAAAGCCGAGTGGGGCTTTTTGTTTGTTCGGAGGGCGAGATAGCGCGGATCCGACGATATCGCGCTTCGGAAGAATGAACGCGCCAGTATCGCTCGAGCGACGCGCAGTTTTGAGACAGCGCGCCAGGCGCCCGTTAGGCGGGCGTTAGCCTCGAAGGGGGATAGTCGCCGACGGTGTATCGTTTCGCGGCGGCTTGTCTTCGGCTCTCCGCGCAACCGGGTGTGGCGTAAACTGCAATGGGAATGGGGGCCGGAATCGCGAGACGTCGGCGCCACCTCATGGCCGGCTTCATGGCGACCTCGATCGTGGCGGGGACGTTCGTCTGGGCCAGCGAGGCGGAAGCCGCGCGGCTCCTGACGGTGAAGGCCAATCAGTTCGGGCGCTACGCCCGAATCGCCATGACCTTCAATTCGGCGGTTCCGGTAAAGGCTAGGATGTCCGGCCTCGTCCTCCTGGTGAATTTCGGCGAACCCACCACTCCCGCGCCGGAAAAGATCGTCAGTGATATTCCCGAATTCGTCTCGATGGTGCGGCGGGACCCTGACGGGACCGGCATGCGTATCGCCTTGCAGAAGCCGTATCGCCTGAACGTCCAGGCGGCGGGCGAGCACGTTTTCATCGATCTACTACCTGAGGATTGGTCCGGGCTTCCCCCTCCCCTGCCACCGGAGATCGTGGCCGACCTCGTCCGTCGGGCACAATTGGCAGAAGCCGCCATGAAGGCGGCCACGCCCATCGTGGAACCGAGGCGACTCGCCCTCGAACTCTCGCGTCTGCCAACGCTGACGCGCCTCAGCTTACGGCTCCCGCCGGATACGGTCGCTCGCTTCGACGAGACCGGATCGGGAACGCGGCTGACGATTCCCGGTGCCTGGCGCATCGACGACGGCGCTCCCCGCGGACGGACGAAGCCTGCCATCGAGACTCTGACGGTCGAGAACGACGCGGACGGCGCCCGTCTCATGGTGAGTCCCGCCGCCGGCTACGAGATCCGGACCGGACGGGACGATGACGGCGTCACGCTGGATATTCTCCGCAAAGCTGTGCCATCGGACGCCAAGGCCGTGCCCGTCGATGGCAAACCCTCCCCTGACAGTAAGTCCTCCACCGACGGCAAGGCCGCGGATGCGAAGGCCGAACCTGCGTCGAAACCCGCCTCGCCGCTCACCGCAAAGATGCAGAAGCAGGCGGGTGCCCCGCAGGTGACAGCCCCGCAGAAAACCATCATCCTGCGGCCAGCCGGCCCAGGCCTCGCCTTCCCGTTCAGCCGACAGCCGGCGGCGGCTTTGTTCGAACGCGCAGGCATCGCTACCCTCGTCTTCGAGACCGGCGAAACCGTCGTCGTGCCCACTGGCGATCCGGTCTTCGAGACCGTCAGCCAGCCCCGGCGGCAGGGTGCCTTCATCGTTCTGAGTTTCAGGGTTCCCCGCGACCGCCTTCTCGATCTCGTTCCGATTGGCGATGCCGACGCACCGACCGGGTGGGAACTCGTCGCCGGTGAGAATCTGTCGGCAAGCGAACCGCTTTCGGCGATCCGCAACCCGGAAGTCAGTGGCCGGATCGGCATCGGTATACGCCTGCCGCATCCGGGCGGAGCGACATGGATCGAGCGGAACGGCGAGCGGATCGGTGTCGTGACCGGTTATGGGCCCAAGCCCGCTGGGATCCCCAAACGCCAGGCGTTCGTGGATTTCGAGCTGCTGCCCAGTCGTCAGGGCGTCGCCGTCCTTGCGAAAGCCGATGACCTGCTGGTGCGGCCGGATATGGACGGCGTCGTGATCGGCCGCGAGGGCGGCATGTCGGTTTCCGGCGTCGCGCGTCCTGCCGAGCCGGCCCTCACTGCCGTGAGCGATCTCGCCATAGAGCGCACGCCCTGGGATGCGGCGAGGAGCGGCAACATCGGCGAGAACCTGCGCCAGCAACTGAACGACGTGGTGGATGCCCCACGGCCGGCGCGTGGACCGCTGCGACTGATCCTCGCGAGGGGTATGCTCGCCAACGGGCTCGACGTGGAAGCCCTCGGTGTCCTTCAGGTGGCGGCCAGCGAGGATCCGGTTCTGGCCGGACAACGCGAACTCGCCATCCTCACCGCCGTGGCAAACATCCAGATGGCGCGCTACGCCGATGCGCGAAAGGCGCTGGAGAACGAGTTCCTCCGGGCGGACCCGGAAGCACGGCTTTGGAAAGGCTACCTCGATGCCATGGCGGGTCGCTGGCCGGCCGCCGATACAGCCTTTCGCGATACGGCCGGCATCATCGAGCGCTATCCCGACGACTTGCAGGGCCTGCTTCGCGCGGCGGCAGCGGAAGCCGCCATCGAGAACGGCGATTGGGCCGCTGCGGGCCGGCAGATCACGACGGCGCTGGCGCGCGCGGCGGATCGCTCCGTCACCGACAGGCTCGCTTTCCTGCGCGCACGCATCGACGAGGTGACGGGCCAGACCAGTGCTGCCCTCGACACCTACACGCGGCTCTCGGACACGGCGGACCGGCCCATCGCGGCGGTGGCGACCCTTCGCGCTGCGATCCTGGCCCATGCCCTCGACAAGATGCCGGTGGCTGAGGCGATCGAGCGGCTGGAAACCCTCCTCCTCACCTGGCATGGCGACGAGATCGAGCAGAGGACGATCGCAGCGCTCGCCAAGCTCAACATGGAAGCCGGGCGCTGGCGGCAGGCCTTTGCCGCGTCACGCAAGGCGGATGCGCTGGCGCCGGGATCACCGATCAGCCGCGAGCTCCACGACAGCGCTCAGGAATTGTTCGATGACCTCTTCCTGACCGAGAAGGGCGCGAAGATGTCCGGCGTGGAGGCGCTGGCGCTGTATTTCGACTTCAAGGATTTCGCCCCGATCGGCCGCCGCGGCGACGAGATCGTGCGCCGCCTCGCGGACAAGCTGGTCGAACTCGATCTCCTCGATTCAGCCGGTGAACTGCTCCAACATCAGGTCGACCACCGGCTGTCCGGGCCGGCCCGCGCCAGTGTCGCTGCGCGGTTGGCGACCATCAGGATGATGGACGAGAAGCCCCTTCAGGCGCTTCAGGTCATCGACGCTACCTACCAGCCCGAGCTTCCCGAGGACCTGCGCCGCGCCCGCGCCCTCATCCGCGCCCGCGCCCTGTCCGACCTGTCACGCACGGATCTGGCTTTGGAGACCATCGAAGCGGAGTCAGGCCCCGACGCGGACCGGCTGCGTGCCGACATTCTCTGGGGTGGTCGCCGCTGGCGCGAGGCCGGCGAGGCGCATGAGGCCATGGTCGGCGAGGCATGGCGCATGCGCAAACCTCTCGACGATGCCATGCGCTCCGACATCATCCGCGCCGCCATTGCCTACGGCTTGTCGAACGAGGTGCTCGGGCTCGAGCGCCTGCGGGCGAAATTCGCCGGCCCCATGGCCGACAGCATGGACGCGCGCACCTTCGCCTTGCTCACCCAGCCGAACGCCGTGCGGAGCCAGGCCTTCCGGGATATCGCGCAGCGAGCCACTAAGGCGGATACGCTGCAGGCCTTTCTCAAAGAGTATCGTAAGCGCTACCCGGAAGTGTCCGTGCCCCAACCGGCCAACGCCGACGGCGCGCAGGTCGAAGCCAAGGCCAGCGAGCCCCTGCCCTCACCGAAGGGCTGAGGCCCGCCTTTCACAACAAAGCCTCAGCGCCGGAACGCGACGGTGCCGTTCATGCCCGGCCAGTCGGAATAGCCGTTGGCGCCCCCGCCATACCAATACGCCTTCGGAGCCTCGGCGAGCGGTGCGCCGGTGCGGAGCCGCTCCACGAGATCGGGATTGGCGATATAGGGCCGGCCGAAGCTGAACAGGTCCGCTCTCCCTTCGGCGAGATCTTTTTCGGCAAGTTCGAGCGTGTATTGGTTGTTGCCGATATAGGCGCCCTGGAAACGCTCGCGGATCTGCCCGAAATCGACCTCGTCCGGCACGTCGCGGGTCTGTTGTGTCACGCCCTCGATCGTGTGGACGTAGAGCAGATCGAACGCGTTCAGCGCGTCGATATAGGCGCCGAACGTTGCCTTCGGATCGCTGTCGAGAGGCGTCTTGCCCGGCTCCGTGGTGGCGGGCGAAAGACGGATGCCGACGCGCTTGCCGCCCCAGACCTCCGTGACCGCCTTCACCACGGCGAGGGGAAAGCGCAGGCGGTTCTCGATGGAGCCGCCATACTGGTCGGTCCGCTTGTTGGTGGAATCGCGCACGAATTGTTCGAGCAGGTAATTGTTGGCCGAATGGATCTCGACACCGTCGAACCCTGCGCGCTTCGCATTCTCGGCGGCCTTGCGATAATCCTCGACGATGCCCGGGATCTCGTCCGTCTCTAGCGCACGGGGCGTCTCATGCGGCTTCATGCCGGATTTGGTGAAAGCCATACCCTCGGGCTTCAGGGCCGAGGGTGCCACCGGCGACTGGCCGTTCGGCTGCACGTCGGGATGCGAGATGCGCCCCGTATGCCAGAGCTGCAGGAAGATACGCCCGTCATTGGCGTGAACCGCCGCGGTGACGGGCTTCCATCCCTCTACCTGCGCATTGGTCCAGATGCCCGGCGTCAGGGCGTAGCCGACCGCCTGAGGCGAGATGTTGGTCGCCTCCGAGATGATGAGACCGGCATTGGCCCGCTGGGCGTAGTAGTCGACTGCGAAATCCGGGGGAATGCCCTCGTCGGAGGACCGGCTCCGGGTCAATGGAGCCATGACGACGCGGTTCTTGAGGGTGAGGTCGCCGAGGGTGAAGGGTTCGAGGATCGGGCTCATGAGGGGCAAGAATCCTTGGGCAAGACGTCGGCGGAAGGCGGTGGCGCCCTCCGGTGCCGACCTCACCCGATCTGCCCGAACCATCCCGACCCGTCCGTGGGCGGTAACGCGACGACGAAGGACCGGGGTGAGGCGGGATGTGCGGGAAAGCCCGCTTCACCACGCCTTGTTCCCCGCCCGGCCGAGCTTTCGCGACGCAGGCCCGCCCTCAATACCCTTTGGCGGCAATAGATTCCGACCAGTTCACCGCGCGGCGCGCCATGCTGATATGTTGGCGCTCGTACATGCGACCCTCTACCTTGATGGCACCCCGCTTCGCATTCTCCGGTTTGTCGAAGGCGTCGATCACCAGGGTAGCGCGGCGCACTTCCTCCTCGGTCGGGGCGAAGGAGGTGTTGGCCGGTTCGAGCTGGTTCGGATGGATCAGCGTCTTGCCGTCGAACCCGAGGTCGCGCGCCTGCCGGCACTCCGTGCGGCAGCCCTCCACATCGCCGATATCGTTCCACACGCCGTCGAGGATGGTGAGTCCTTCGGCGCGGGCGGCCGCAAGGGTGAACATCATCCAGGGCAGCATCGGCACCCGGCCCGGCACGAGCTGGGCCCAGGTATCCTTCGCAAGATCGTTCGTCCCGAGGACGAAGCAGGTGAGCCGGGTGCGCCGGTCGCGCCGGGCCTTGGCGATCTCCTGGATGTTGAGGATCGCCGCCGGTGTCTCGATCATCGCCCAGACATCGATGCTCTCGGGTGCGTCGAGGGCTTCGAGATGGTTGGCGATGCTCTCGAGAACCGCCGGCGAGGACACTTTCGGCATCAGGATGGCGTCGGGACAGGCCTGGATCGCGGCCTTCAAATCCGCCTCGCCCCAGGGAGTCTGGGGAGCATTGACGCGGATCACGAGCTCGCGGCTACCATACCCGCCACCCTTCACGGCCGCGCAGACCTGATCCCGGGCCAGTTCCTTCTCGTCCGGCCCGACCGCGTCTTCGAGGTCTAGGATCAGAGCGTCCGCCTGCAGCGTCTTCGCCTTGTCGAGGGCTCTTTGGTTCGAGCCGGGCATGTAAAGGACGCTGCGGCGCAGGCGAAGATCGGACATGAACGCATTCCAGTGACGATGCGGTGCAGCTTAGTGCAACACGGCTGCCGCGACAGCCCTCCGGATATAAAATGCGCACCGATGACGCGCGATTGACAAGCGGCCATGCGTGCCGAAGACCGCCGCATAGGTCTCTTGGGAGAGATCCGGAGAGAAGACTTTCGCCGATGCTCCGCTTTTGCCTCGCGCCGGGATCGCACTGAGGAAGGGGTCTGGTGTTGGGGCTGATTGGAATCATCTTGCCGTCGGCGGAGAGCCGTCGCCACGCCTCGGCCATGCCATGACCGAGGCGTGTCCCTATACCCTGACTTCGGAGGGGATTCGGCTCGCCGTGCGTCTGACGCCACGTGCGAGCCGAACGGGCCTCGACGGGCTGGTCGAGACCGCCGATGGACGGGTCTGGGTACAGATGCGGGTCGCCGCGCCGCCGGTGGAGGGCGCCGCCAATACGGCTCTTATCGCTGCCTTGGCGGAGGCCCTGTCACTGCGACGGTCCGAGATCCGGATCGCGGCGGGCGAAGCCTCGAGGCAGAAGATCCTCGCGCTCAGCGGAGATCCGGCCGGGATGGCCGCGCGAGTGGACGCCTGGATAGCCACCGCTCCCCGCCGGCGGTGAGTCTACATTCAGAACAGGCGGCTTCCGTCCGGCACGGCATGGTCGGGGCGGAACAGTACGACGGCACCGTTCGTATCGGCGAAGCCCAGCGTCAGGACCTCCGAGAGGAACTTACCGATCTGGCGCGGGGGGAAGTTCACCACCGCGGCGACCTGCCGGCCGACCAGATCCTCCGGCCGGTAATGTTCGGTGATCTGGGCACTGGAGCGCTTGGTGCCGATGGCCGGACCGAAATCGATGACGAGCTTGATCGCAGGCTTGCGCGCTTCGGGGAAAGGCTCGGCGGAGACCACCGTCCCGATCCGGATGTCGACGGCGAGGAACTCGTCGAAGCTGATCGGGGCGGCCGCCGGGGCCGCCGAATCGTGAGTCACATGCACGGCCTGTGTCTCCGCTTCACGCCGTCCGCAGTGTCCGCCGACGCTTGTCCGCCGACGACCATTGCATGAGGGCGACCATGACCAGGATCGTGCCGAGATAGACGATGACCTGCAGCCCCGTCGGGCGGTCGGTATAGCCGACGAGGGCGTGGAGCACGCGGCCGACCATGCTGCCCTCGGACAGGATGTTGGCGGTGTTCCAGAGCGGCCGGTCGAGCACGGTGATGAGCCCGGCATTGGTGAGGAACTGTGCCGCCTGCGCGGCGAGGCCGGCGGCGAGGAAGATGATGAGCGCGCTGGTGACCGAGAAGACGTAGCGGGTCGGGATCGCGGCCAAGCCGAAATAGCTCACCGCCGACATAAGAATCCCGGCGCCCACCCCGGCCAGCGCCCCGATCTGCAGGTCGGGGCCGGACGTGCCCGAGGCGACGAGGCCGTAGAGGAACAGGACGAGCTCCGCGCCCTCGCGCAGGATCGCCGCGCCGACGACGAAGGCCAGAGCGGCGGATGTGGTCTCGCCCCGGCGCACGGATTCTCCGGCGGCCTTCAATTCGCCCGCGAGTTCGCGCCCGTGGCGGCTCATCCAGGTGTTGTGCCAGATCAGCATGACGACGGCGGTGGCGAGGACGGCGGCGTTGAGGATGTCCTGACCCGCGCCCTCGAACGCGTCGGAGATCGCTTCGGCAAAGAGCGCCACGAGGCAGGCGCCGGCAAGCCCGCCGACCACGCCGAGGCCGATCCAGCGGCCGCGCCCGGTGATGCCGCGCGTGGCCGCCAGCACGATGCCGATGATGAGGCCGGCCTCGATGACCTCGCGGAAGGCGATGACGAATGCTCCGATCATGCGGAGATTTCCTTCGATGTCGCGGGCGGGCTGTGTGAGCGCCCTACCAGATCCAGAACAGAAGCACCCAGCCGGAAACCGACAGGGAGGCGGCAGCGGCGATACAGGCCGTCGCGCCCGCCCGGCGCCATCCGCCGGTGGTGAGCCCCGCCACCTGCCAGGCGAGCCACGCGCTCCACAGGCTCGCGCCGATGAGCAGCCCGGCCCGCATCTCGGCGACGTAGGGAAGGGGGACCCCCTCCCCGCGCAGGAAGGTGACGGTGAGGGCCGAGAGGCCGAGGAAAACGCCACATCCCGCGATGGGGATCAGCGTCTGCGTCAGGTGGTGGAAACGCGACGACGACCAGGGGCCGAGAAAGCGAGTGCCGAGGGCCACGAGGGCGGAGAGGCCGAATCCGAGGATGATCGTCGCGGCGCCGATATAGGCCAGCAGCAGGCCGCCATCGAGCAGGGTCATGACGTCGTTGTGCTCGGGGTAGTTGGTGAGCACGAACCACGGCAGGGTGGTCTCCAGAGGCCAGACCATGCCGTGTTCGATGAACCAGGTGGCGAGCCATTGCTTGGCGTCGATGAACCAGGGGCTCGACGACCATTGGAAGGCGCCGGCCGCGAGGCCCATCATGCCGAACAGGATCAGGACCGTCTGTTCGAGGCTCGGCTCGGTGCCGGCCACATGGACGATCTCGTAGGCGGGGGAGCGCCGGGCGAGGCGGACCGCGCCGCGATAGCCGCTGCAGCGCCCGCACATATGGCAGGAGCCGGCCCCGCGCATGGTCTTCACCGGCACCAGGGGCGCGCAGTTGAAGGCGGCGCCCTGCGGCTTGTCGGAGGCGGCCCAGGCGGGGCGGTCCACCTGGAAGCTCACTGGCGCGAGCTTGGCCAGCACCGCGAAGACCCCGTTCACGGGGCAGAGATAGCGGCACCAGACGCGCTTGTTGCGGCCATAGACGAGGCCCACCGCGATCGCCGCCACCGTCGAGCCGCCGAGGACGGCGAGCACCGGCTTCGGGTAGCCGTAGACGCTGACCATCTGGCCGTAGACCGTGGTTCCGGCGAACGCGATGAAGGGCCAGCCGCCCCAGGTGATCCAGCGCGGCACCGCGCGGCCGAGGCTCCAGCGGCTGGCGAATTCCGTGAGCGTGCCCTCGGGGCACAGCACCCCGCACCAGGCCCGGCCGACGAGCACCATGCTCACGAGGACGAAGGGCCACCAGATACCCCAGAACGCGAACTGCGCGAGGACGGTCAGGTTGTTCCAGAGATGGGCGGTCCGGTCCGGCAGGGGCAGGAAGGCCGGCACGGCCACGAGGACGAGGTAGACCGCGACCACAGCCCATTGCACGCTGCGGATGATCCCGCCGTGGCGCTGGAGCCAATGGCCGAGTTCCGCGAGGCGCTGGTCGATCCAGGCTTCACGCAGGTCCGTCGAGACGCTCGCCGCCATCGGGCTACTTCGCCACCAGCTTGGCTTTGGCTTCCGGGTGGAAGTCGTCGAAAACGTCGTAGGTGCCGGGGTCGAGGGTGCGGAAGACGATTCCCGAGGTCGAGCCGGCGGCCAGTGCCTTCTCGCGCTTCAGTTCCATGCTCTCGAACTCCACCGGCGAGGTGCCGGTATTGGTGATCTCCAGCTTGAAGCGTGTATTGGCTGGCACCTCGATGATCTCGGGGATGATCACGCCATCCTTCATCTCGACCTTGATCACCGGCATGTCATTGGCCGATGCAAAGCCGATGCCGGCTGCCATGAGGGCGCAGGCGAGTGCAAGGCTGCGGACGTGCTGCATCACGGTGGTCAATACGCGCCCTTCTTGCCGGTGCCGGCGAAGGTGAAGTCCTGGATCAGGTCGAAGGGCTTGAACCATTCGGCGACACCCGTCTCCTTGTCCACGTGGCGGCCGAAATGCTGGTTCTTGCCGGGAGGCGCCACCGTGAGCTTGAGCCGGTAGCGGCCGGGGCCGCTCAGCTTGACGTTGTCGCCGTAATGCGGGCCGTCATTGGCGACCATCGGCATCAGCGAGCCGCTCACCTTCGGACCCGTGGCGGCCTCGCCCTCCAGCTTCGTCAGTTCGAAGCTCACGTCGAGGGAGGGCAGCCAGTCGCCCTCGGCGAACCCGTTACGGTTGTCCTTGGCCGCGCGGATATCGGCTTCGAGGTGGATGTCGGATTGCGCGGCGGCGCGCATCATGTCCGGCGGGTCCATCTCGATCGGCTGAAGATAGACCGCCGTCACTTCCAGTCCGTCCTTGAGCATGGGAGGGCCGATCGGCGTCTCCTTGGCCGAGGCGAAGCCGGTGCCCAGGGCCGCGAAGGCCAGCAGGGAGGCGGAAATCAGTGCGGAGTGAGTGATGTTGCGCATTGTCGCTAGCGCGTAGCCCAGCGATCGTCGGAAGCAAAGCCGGTTCTTGAGAAAAACCATATATCAGAATACTTCCAATGTGTTGCGCCTATAGGAAGCTAGGGTGTTCGCCCGGCCTTACCCTGACGGACAGGGCTGGCGTCGGTTTTTCCAGCCCGATGGCGGGAATCACCGATCATCGGGAATTTTCTAGGGCACCTTCGATACCGTTGCGGCTCATCCCACGCCGGATGGTCGGTTCGCGGCGGGCGACGGCCGGGCGTTAACGGACGCGCGACCAATCCGTGAACAATGGGATGCGCTGGCTGGGGGGCTTGGCCGGAGACATCATCTCGTCCGCTCCGTACGGTTCGGCCGGGAAATCCTCAAGCTGTTCACGACCTCGCAATCGGAGCGCGCGACGGCGCCCGAAGCGATGCATGGCATGACGGCGGCCTTCCAGGCCCTCTCCGTCACGACGGCACAACGTGTGGTTCGCATGAACGCCGCGCGATATCCGGCCAACACCAATCATGGCTGATCGGTGCGACTTTGCGCACGATTTTGCATGCCATATTTTGTTGACGAACAGAGACTATCCTCACGGCCTATGAAGTCCAACCCCGACCGACCTTATTGTCATGACGCAGCTGCACAAAGACATCGCGACGAGTTTCGTGAACGTTCGCATGAAGATCGAAGCTTATGCTTCCGTGGGTGAGGATTTATCTGGCGAGTTGAGGCGGTGGACCGATAGTGCGATGCGGTTCATCGAACCCGACCCTACGATCCACTCGCTTCACCGCATCGTCCTGGAAAGTACGGACGACCTTGTCGGCCTGATGATGGAGCAGCCCCGTCCGCGCGCCACGACCATCCTGACGGCCAAGACCCATCTCACGAAGGCCTTCGACGAACTCGAAGACGCGATCCTGAAGCGAGGCATTCTTTCGGTGAGAGGCGAGAAAGTCGGCCTGGGGATCGCAGGCAAGCCGATCTGAAGGCGTCGTCTTTGTCGAAGCGCGAGGCTCAGCGAGAGGCGGGATCGACCGACATTGTCTTGGCTTCAGGCAGTGTCTTGACTTCAGGCAGTTCGGGGGATGGCAGTTTGCGGTTAAGGGCCGAAGCAGCGCGTAGGAATGTAAGGACAACCGTCGCCAGGCGGATATGGCGGGGCAGTTGCCGAGGGCCGAGCGGGCGGTAGACCAGTTTGGGGCTGACACGCTCGATCTCGGCGACCGCGAGTCCGACGAGAGGCTGCTTGGCGATCCGCACGGCATCCGACTCGGGGATCGACAGTTTGCGTGCCCAGGCCGTGGTGGTCGCCAAGGCGCTCGAGGCGTGGAGCCGACGAAGGCGGCGTCGCCACAGATAGCGGTAGAGCGCGCGGGGAACCGCCTCCATACGTGCATCGCAGAGGCTGTCAGGCACCTCGCAGCGCGCGCGTATCGTATCGGCGACGCCACCGGGCGCGCGGCCGACCAGGCGGCCGGAAACGGTGACGACGACGTCCTTGGCGTGCCGGACCCGCAGCCCGTGCTGTAGCAGGGCTGCTACGAAAGCGCCGTCCTCGCCGAGAGCGATCATCGGCATGCCCCCCACCTTACGGTAGGCCGAGAGGCGGACGGCGAGCGTGGCGCCGATCGTCGTCCGGTGGCACGGCCAGGGATCGTGCGGATCGTGATCGATCCGTGCTTCCAACTCGGTCAGGAGATCGCTGTAGGCATCTTCGAGCTTGCCCCGTGCGCGAAGCGACTTGGGCAGTGCCACCCATTCGTCCTCATCGATCTGGATGCGCCCCGCTACGGCATCGGCCCCGGCATCCAAGGCGGCGAGGTTGCGCGCAACCCAATCCGACGGTACCCGGCTGTCGGCATCCGAGGTCAGGATCGTTCCGGCGGTGCCGTCCGGGCCGATCCATTCGGCAGCGGCTTCCATGGCCGCGCGGCGCGCCCATCCGGCATGGGCGCCATTGAAGGTCACCATCCTGACCCGGACCGGGATCGACATGTCCTGCACGAGTTCGGCAACGATCCGACCCGTGCCGTCGCTGCAATTGTTGAGGAACAGATAAAGACCGAGGCTGCCGGGACGCACGCCCTCCTGCGCGTCGATGGCGCGCAGGCAGGCCTCGATCCGCTCGGCCTCGTTATAGACCGGGATCGCGATGACGGTGTCGGGAACCGAGGAGGCGAAGCGCGGCGACGTATCGATGGCGGGGGCGACGTCGGAGAGGGTGGAATAGGGCACGGAGGACTCCGATGAGGCGGCGCGGATGGATACCGGCGCCGATCCCCGGCAGGTGAGACATGCTCAGTGTATCGATCGAAGCTGAACGGCAGCAATCCGGCTCGGACGGCAACGATCAGGGCGCGCGCACATCCCTTGCCGCAGGCGCAGTATCGAAGGTCCGGCGGGCGAGCCCCGGATAGGCCAGGGCCTGACTGGCGCCGCGTGCCGCCAGCAGAATCAGGAACGAGAGCCACAGACCCATATTCCCGAAGCCTGCGGTGTGAGCGATGCCGATCGCCACGGCGTAAACGCCGGTGGCCGCGATCATTAGATTGCGCATGGCCCGTGTCCACGTGGAGCCGATGTAGATTCCATCGAAGGCGAACGGCACGGAGGCAACGAGAGGTGCGAGTGCGGCGGGCGCCAGATACGCACGCGCCGTTTCGCGCACCTCCGGGCTCGTCGTGACCGTATCGATGAAGGCCGCGCCGAAGGCCAGGAACAGTGTCGCCACCGCTAGGCCGAAGGCAACGCACCAGATTACGCTAAGGCGGGCCGCGCGGCGGAAACCGGCTTCGTCACGCGCGCCGACGGCCTGCCCGCACAGCGTCTCGGCCGCGGTGGCGAACCCGTCGAGGAAAAACCCTCCGATGAGGAAGAGATTCCACAGGACGGCATTCGCCGCCAGGATCACGTCGCCCGAGCGCGCACCGAGCGCGGAAAACAGGGCGATGGCACCGACCAGCAGCAGGGTGCGGATCATGACGTCAGCATTGACGCTGAGCATGCGCGCCAATGCCAGGGGATCGCGAATGACGGCGAACGGCACCGCGAACGGACGCGAGCCGAGCCGGGCCAGCAGGACGAGCCCGATGCCGGTTCCGGCGGCTTCGGCGACGAGCGTGGCCATGCCGGCTCCCGCGACGCTGAGATCCGCCCAGAGCACGAGGAAGAGGGTCAGGACGATGTTGACGAGGTTGATCGCCACCTGAAGCAGAAGTCCGAGATCGGTCCGCCCACGACCGAGCACCGAGCCGAGGATGGCATAGTTCGCCAGCGTGAATGGGGCCGCGAAGATGCGGATGTGGAAATAGGTGGCGAGACCCGCGATTACTGCCGGGCTCGCGCCGCTGAGGGCGAAGGCCCCGGTCGCGATCGGCACCTGAGCGGCGACGATGACGAGCCCCACCAGGATTCCGGCCGCAAGCGAGCGGGCCAGGATCCGGTCGATCTCGGCCAAGTCGCGGGCACCTGCCGCCTGAGCCGTGAGCCCCGCCGTCGCCATGCGAAGCGAGCCGAAGGACCAGAAGATCGCATCGAACACCACTGCACCCAGCGCCATGGCGCCGAGGAGAGCGGCATCGCCGAGGCGCCCGATCACCGCCGCCCCGACGAAACCGAGGAGCGGGGTGGTGACGTTGGCGAGCGTCATCGGCAAAGCCAGCGCCAGGATGCGGCGGCTGGTGGCGGGAGTCGGGGTCGCGATACCGTTCGGGTCCGCGGTGGCGGTCAGTGACATCCGCACCCGCTTCCGCAGCTTCCCTCGCCCTTCGGTGGCTCGCTCTTTGCCGGATTGGCGGTCGGACGCCGGGCGGCATCGCGCACGAGGCCGCGCTCTTCGAGCTCGGACAGGTACTTCGCCCAGCGGTTCCGGTACTCACGGCCGAGGTCGTAGAGATAGCCCCAGCCGAACAGCCCGGTATCGTGCATGTCGTCGAAGGTCAGCTTCACCGCATAATTGCCCACCGGCTCCACCGAAAGGATCGCCACGTCGCGCTTTCCGCCGATGACCTTGCGCTCGGCGGGGGAATGGCCCTGAACCTCGGCCGAGGGGCTCGAGACGCGCAGATATTCCGCTGGCAGCGCGAACTTGCCGCCATCCTCGAAGGAAACGTTCAGCGTCCGCTTGTCGCCTGACAGGCGGATCTCGGTGGGCCACCGCTCCGGTGAGGCGACCTGCTGTCCGGTGGGGAGGGGATCGGCGTGATGCTGGCTCATACTGGAACTCTCATGCCTGTAACCGTCTCGGATGCAATATATGTGTAGAGCGTACGGGGCATGCGTCGGCATGCGCTTGCTCCCTGGCCACCAACGCCTCATATGCCAGTGATGCTAGGTTCCTCGCGCGACCACGCTTCAGAAATCTCCCCAGCCAAGAGCCACGAGTCTCCCATGGGTGTTGCCTATGCCGAACCCGTAGCTTCGAAAGCGCAAGCGCCCCTGATAGACCCGTTCCAGCGGGCGATCACCTATCTTCGCATCTCCGTGACCGATCGCTGCGACCTGCGATGCGTCTATTGCATGTCGGATGACATGACGTTCCTGCCCAAGCGTGACCTGCTCACGCTAGAGGAACTCGACCGGCTCTGTGGCGTGTTCATCGACCGGGGCGTGCGCAAGCTCAGGATCACCGGCGGCGAGCCGCTCGTTCGCCGCGACATCATGCATCTCTTCCGTCGTCTGTCGCGCCATCTAGGCACCGGCGCCCTGGAAGAGCTGACGATGACGACGAACGGCACGCAGCTCGGTCGCTTCGCATCGGAACTCGCCGAACTCGGTATCAAGCGCGTGAACGTGTCTCTCGACACGCTCGACCCGGACAAGTTCCGTGCCGTGACGCGGCGCGGCGACCTCAAGGTTGTGCTCGACGGCATCGAGAAGGCCCGCAAGGCCGGGATCAAGGTCAAGATCAACGCCGTGGCGCTGAAGGGCGTGAACGAAGACGAGATCGCCGACATGATCGCCTGGGCCCATGGCGATGGCATGGACATGACCCTCATCGAGGTGATGCCCCTCGGTGAAGTGGATGGTGACCGCACCGACCAGTTCCTGCCCCTGTCTGTTGCCCGGGCACGTCTCGAACAGCGATACACCATGATTCCGCTGCCGGACCGCACCGGTGGCCCTGCCCGCTATGTCCGCATCGCCGAGACCGGGGGGCGGCTCGGCTTCATCACGCCTCTGACCCATAATTTCTGCGAGAGCTGCAACCGTGTCCGCCTGACCTGCACGGGGAAGCTCTACATGTGTCTCGGCCAGGAAGACGCGGCCGACCTGCGCGAGGCCCTGCGCGCCTCACCGGACGACGCCCTCGTTACTCAAGCCGTGATCGATGCGATCGCGCGAAAGCCCAAGGGCCACGACTTCGTCATCGAGCGCGCCCGACCGGCTGCCGTACCGCGCCATATGAGCGTCACGGGCGGCTGAAACCGTCTCGCGTTTGACCCCTCCCGCCATCGAATCTAGACCCGCCGCAAACGTAGTGACGGATGGAGACGGATGATGGCGAAGGTCGCGTTCCTGGGCCTGGGTGTGATGGGCGGCCCGATGGCGGGTCACCTCGCAAAGAATGGCCACGACGTCACCGTCTACAACCGAACCACCGCCAAAGCGGAAGCCTGGGTTAAGGCCAATGGGGGCGCCTTCGCCAAGACCCCGCGCGAGGCCGCTGCCGGACAGGAGATCGTCTTCGCCTGCGTCGGCAACGACGACGACCTGCGCGGCGTGACACTGGGCGAGGACGGGGCCTTCGCCGGAATGGAGAAGGGCGCGATCTTCGTCGATCACACCACGGCCTCGGCCGAGGTCGCGCGCGAACTGTCCCAGGCCGCGTCCGAACTCGGCCTCGGCTTCATCGACGCTCCCGTTTCCGGCGGACAGGCCGGCGCCGAAAACGCGGCGCTCACCGTGATGTGCGGCGGGGACGAGGCCACCTACGCCAAGGTCGAGCCCGCGATCCTGAGCTTCGCCAAGGCCTCACGCCTGATGGGACCGGCGGGCTCCGGCCAGCTCACCAAGATGGTCAATCAGATCTGCATCGCCGGCATCGTCCAGGGCCTGTCGGAGGCGATCCACTTCGCCAAGCGTGCCGAGCTCGACGTGGATGCGGTGCTCGACGTGATCTCGAAAGGCGCGGCTGGCTCCTGGCAGATGGAGAATCGCGGCCGGACGATGAATGCCGAAAAATTCGATTTCGGCTTCGCCGTCGACTGGATGCGCAAGGATCTCGGCATTCTCCTCCTCGAAGCCCGGCGCAACGGCGCCAAGCTCCCGGTCACCGCCCTCGTCGACCAGTTCTATGCCGACGTGCAGGCTATGGGCGGCAACCGCTGGGATACGTCGAGCCTCATCGCCCGCCTGGAAAAATGAGGCTGGTCGCCACGGCGAGGGCCGCGTCGGGATCGGTCCAGGCCCAGTCCTCGCCCATCTGGTGGCGGAACCAGGTGAATTGCCGCTTGGCGTAGCGCCTTGTATCGCCCTGGCCGCGCTGGATCGCCTCGGCGAGGGGGATCGTCCCGTCGAGATGGGCGATGAGGCCCGGCACGCCGTGGGCGCGCATGATCGGCAGGAGCGGATCGAGGCGGCGCTCCCGCAGGGCCGCGACCTCGTCGAGGGCGCCCTCCTCTATCATCGCCACGAAACGTCGGTCGATCCGGGCGCGCAGGGTCTCGCGTTCGGGGGCGAGGAACAGCTTGACCAGGCGTTTGCCCGCCAGCGGCCCGGCGACGCGCTCGCCATGAAACGCCGAGATCGGTCTCCCGGTGGCGCCGAAGATTTCGAGAGCTCGCATGATCCGGGCGCGGTCGGTGGGCCGCAGGGTCGCCGCTCCGGCGGGGTCGACCTCTGCGAGGTCGGCATGAAGCAGGTCGGTGGCCCGGTCCTCGGCCCGTGAGCGAAGCGCGGTTCGGACCTCATCGGGGACCGGCGGCAGGTCCGACAACCCCTCCTCCAGGGTGCGAAAATACAGGCCGGTGCCGCCCACGAAGATCGGAAGCCGGCCGTGCAAGCTGTCGAGGAGGCGCGCGGCATCGCGGGCGAAATGGCCGGCGGAGTAATTCACCGCGCCATCTACCTCGCCGTAGAGCCTGTGGGGCGCCAGCGCTTCCTCCTCGACGCTCGGCCGCGCCGACAACCGTCGCAGGTCGGCATAGACCTGCATGGAATCGGTATTGATCACGACGCCGTCGTGACGGCGCGCGAGTTCCGTCGCGAGGCCGGACTTGCCCGAGGCGGTGGGCCCTGCGATTAGGATCGCCGCCGGGGGCGCCTGTCTGTGTGATCCGTCCGTGACCGGCGGCAAGGCGTGGACACTCCCCGATGACCCTCGTCGCGACCCTGATAGCAAACGAGAGCCGGCCCGCCATCACCGATGCGGTTCTCGCGGAAGCCCGTTCCGTGCTGCGGACCGATCATCAACCGCGCATCCTCCATGGCGAGGTGGCGGCCGAGATCCTGTTTCCCGGCTCCGGTGAAGAGGTTTCCGCAACGGCGCGGCGGCTACGGGCGGCCTTCGCCGCCGAACCGTTCGACGTCGCCGTGCAGGTGGCCGGCTCCCACCGCCGCAAGCGACTGTTCCTGGCCGACATGGATTCGACCATGATCGAGCAGGAATGCATCGACGAGCTCGCCGACACGATCGGCCTGAAGGACCGCGTCGCCGCCATCACCGAGCGGGCCATGCGCGGCGAAATCGCCTTCGAGCCGGCCCTGCGCGAGCGTGTCGCCCTGTTGCGCGATCTGCCGGTCGGCGTGGTGGACGATCTCATCCGGGATCGCATCACCCTCACACCGGGGGGACGCGTCCTCGTGCGGACGCTGAAGGCCAACGGCACGCATACCTGCCTGGTCTCCGGCGGGTTCACCCTGTTCACGGGACCGATCTCGGCAACGATCGGATTCGACGAGGCGCATGCCACCACCCTCGGGGTGAAGGACGGCTATCTCACCGGCGAGGTGCTGGAGCCCATCGTCGGCAAGGAGACCAAGCGCGCGACGCTGATCGCCCTGCGCTCGCGCTTCGGCCTCGACCGTGAGGACACGATGGCGGTGGGCGACGGGGCGAACGATCTCGACATGCTCGGCGAGGCCGGCCTCGGCGTGGCGTTTCGGGCCAAGCCCAAGGTCGCGGCGGCGGCGGATGTCCGCATCGACCACGGCGACCTGACCGCGCTCCTATACCTGCAGGGTTACGGAGCGAACGAGTTCGTCGCGTAGGACTGAGGCGTCAGCGGACGATCCGTGCCAGGGCAATGACGGCGCCGAGGATGATCAGGGTCTGCAAGCCGATCGTGCCGAACATCCACTTGATGATATCGGCCTTCGTGGCTTCGATCTTGGCTTCCAGCCGTGCCAGGGCTTCGCGAAGGTCTGATCTCGTGGACAGCCGAAGAGCTTCGATATCGAATCGTGTCGACAAGTGAAGAGCTTCGATATCGACTTTCACCGATCCAATATCGGACTTCGTGGCGATGTCGCCCTGAAACAGTTCGGTGAATGCGTCCGCGAGGCCCTCGGCCTGTTCGGACGACAGCTTCGCCTTCTCGCGAAGGGAGCGGGCGAATTTCAAGGTGTCGAAGGCGACCGCCGTCATCAATTGCTAGTCTCAATAGCGTCGAGATCAGCCTACGCGCCGGCCGGCGAGTCGCACAAGACGAATGTCCCGGCTCGACGGCATAGCGAAGCCCATCCCGCGTGCGAGATGGGCTGATGCTCTCGATGGGACGGCGCCTATTCGAGGCCGATCGCCACGAAGCGCACATCACCCGATGCGGCCGCTACGAGGAGGAGAACCGATTTGCGGTTCTCCTTCTTCAGCTGATCGACCCGCTTCGTCACGTCGGCGGGCGATGAGACCGATTCCTGTCCAACCTCGACGATCACCTCACCCGGCTTGATCTGCTTGTCGGCGGCGGTGGAGTTCGGGTCGACGCGTGTGACGACCACGCCCTTCACGCTGTCCTTGATGCTGAAGCGGCGGCGCAGCTCGTCGGTGATCCCGGACAGGTTGAGTCCGAGGGCTTGACGGATGGCGGGCTCAGCCGCATCCGGCTGCTTGGCATTGGCGAGTTGCGGCTTCTCGGGGTCGTCGAGGCGGCCGAGGGTGACGGATTTCGTCGTCTCGGCGCCCTTTCGGACCACGATGACCTCGACCACCTTGCCCACCGGCGTGGAGGCGACGATGCGGGGAAGGTCGCTGGAGGATTTCACCGTCGTTCCGTTAAACTTGGTGATGACGTCACCGACTTCGAGGCCGGACGTCTTGGCAGGACCCTTCTCATCGACGCCTGCGATCAGCGCGCCCTTGGCGCCGCCCTTGAGGCCAAGGGCGTCGGCGGTGGCATCGTCGACGTTCTGAATGCGCACGCCGAGCCAGCCACGACGAACCTCGCCGAACTCACGAAGCTGGTCGATGACCTGTGACGCCGTAGCGGAAGGAACGGCGAATCCAATGCCGACCGAGCCACCCGTCGGCGACAGGATCGCCGTATTGATGCCGATGACCTCGCCGTCCATGTTGAACAGTGGGCCACCGGAATTGCCCTTGTTGATGGCCGCGTCGGTCTGAATGTAGTTGTCGTAGGGGCCGGACTCGATGTTGCGGCCCCGCGCGGAAACGATACCGGCCGAGACCGAGCCGCCGAGGCCGAACGGGTTGCCGATGGCGATGACCCAGTCGCCGGGACGCATCTTCTCCGAATCGCCGAAGGGCACAGCTTTCAGCGGCTTGTCGGCCTCTGGCTTCACCCGCAGAACGGCAAGATCGATCTTGGGATCCTTGCCGATGATCTCTGCTTTCAGCTTGGTGCCGTTGTGCAGGATCACCTGGATGTCGTTGGCGTCTCCGATGACGTGGTTGTTCGTTACCACGATGCCCGATGCGTCGATGATGAATCCCGAGCCGAGGGAGTTCGACTTGCGCGATTGTGGGCGCGGTGAATCCCCGTCACCGCGCTGACCACGCTTGCTGAAGAACTCTTCGAAGAGATCTTCGAATGGTGTGCCCTGAGGCAGCTGCGGCATCGTCCGGCCGGGCGTCTTCGACTCCACAGTGGTAGAGGCCGAGATGTTGACGACGGCGTCGGTCACCTTGTCGGCGAGATCGGCGAGGGATTCAGGTCCCTTCGCCAGGGCCGGAGTCGCGAGGCCCGTGAACGCCACCGCGGTGGCGAACGACACGGCGGCGAAGGCCGAGCGTGCCGTCTGGTGGAACGCTCGGGGACGTCGCGCCGTTCTGGCGCTCGCGGCGGAAATCATGGTCGACCTCTTGTTGAGACGAGGCTTAGATCGTCCGCCGAAGCGGACGATCAAGGGTAGGTCAGTCAGTGGACGCCCGTTTCAGCGTACGGTCCCGGTCGTCGGAGCCGCATCCGCCGAACCCGATGCGCGCGGTGCGGTTGCCGGAGCACGCCCCTGCGGATCGTTGAAATAACGGAAGAAATCCGAGTTCGGGTTGATGACGAGGCGTGTCTCGGGCCCCTTCAGACCAGTTTCGTAAGCCTGCATCGACCGATAGAAGGCGAAGAAATCAGGGTCTTTGCCGAAGGCCTCCACGAGAATCCGGTTCCTGTCGCCGTCGCCCTGGCCTCGTAGGGTTTCAGCAGTCTGGTTGGCCTCCGACAGGACGACGGTGACGTCGCGGTCCGCCTTCGCCTTGATCGTCGCAGAGATCTGATCGCCGTTCGCGCGGATATCGGCGGCCTCACGGTTACGCTCGGTGATCATCCGCTTGTAGACAGCGGTCGAGTTCTGCGCCGGAAGATCGACCCGAGTCATGCGCAGGTCGACGATTTCCACGCCCAGCTCTTTCGCTTGATTGTTCACGTCGCCTTGGATGACGTTCATCAGATGCGAACGCTCGGTCCGCACGATGGCGTCGCGGGTCGAACGGGCGAGCACGTTACGCAGGGCCGAGTTGGTGAAGCTCGCCAGAAGCGTGTTGGCGCGCAGGACGTTATTCGCCGACTGATAGAAGCGCAGCGGATCGACGATGCGGTAGCGGGCGAACGCATCAACTTCCAGATTCTGCCGGTCGGCAGTCAGAAGCGTCTGAACCGGAAGATCGAGATCGAGGACGCGCTTGTCGAAGAGCACCACGTTCTCGATCAGCGGAACCTTGAAGTACAGGCCCGGCTTCTCGGTGCCAGTCTGGTTAAGGACCGTGCGGACCCGGCCGAACTGGATCACCAGGGCCTGCTGCATCTGTCCGACGGTGAAGACCGAAGCATAGAGCGCGACGGCGAGCACTGCTAGGAGGAAGAGGACGCCGGTGCGAAGAGCGGGATTGTTCATCGTCCAGCCCCCGTATTGGTGTTGCGATTGCCGAATTCGGTCAGCGGAAGCACCGGAACGACGCCCGCGCCCGTTGCTCCACCGGCAACGCCGGTTCCGTTCTGGTCGATGATGACCTTGTTGACCGAGCCCAGGACCCGCTCCATCGTTTCGAGGAAGATGCGCTCACGGCTGACAGCCGGTGCGAGCTTGTAGGATTCGTAGACCTGCTGGAATCGGGCCGCCTGACCGGTAGCGTCCGCTGTCGCCTGGGTCTTGTAGGCTTCCGCGGCCTGGACGATCTGCGAGGCTTTACCGCGAGCCTGCGGAACCTCGCGGCTCGCATAGGTGCGGGCTTCGTTCTGAGCGCGTTCCGCATCCTGCTGAGCCGCGTTCACGTCGATGAAGGCGGGCCGAACATCCGGCGGCGGGTTGACGGCCACGAGCTGGACGACTTCGATGCGGACACCGGCGCCGTACTCGTCGAGAGCCTTCTGGGTGATCTCCTTGACCTCCTGGGCCACGCTGGACTGCTCGTTGGTCAGGATCGCCTGGATATTCCGGCGACCGATCACTTCGCGCATAGCGCTCTCGGAAATTGCCTTGATCGTCCCTTCGGGATTCTCGAGGTTGAAGACGAAGTCCGACGCCTTCAGCGGATTGATGCGCCACTGCACCTCGAAATCGAGGTCGACGATGTTCTCGTCGCCCGTGAGCATCAGGCTTTCCTCAGGCATGTCGCGGCCCCGAGACTGAGACCCGACACCTGCGCGGTAGCCGATCTGAACGCTGTTGACCTGACCGACATTCGGCTTGGTGACCGCGCCGATCGGATAGGGAAAGTTGTAATGCGGCCCCTGGCCGGTGGTGTTCGTGTAGCGTCCGAAGATCGTCTCGATACCGACCTGCTGCGGCGCGACCGTGTAGATGCCGGTGGCGAGCCAGATGAACAGCACGATGCCGCTGGCCACGGCCACACCCTTGCCGCCGCCCATGGAACCGCCGGGGATGATGCCACGCAGACGGTCCTGGCCACGACGGAGGATCTCTTCGAGGTCGGGGGGCGTTTTACCGCCGCCGCCACGGCCCCAGGGCCCTCCCCCGTTGCCGCCACCGCCGCCGCTTTGATTGCTCCAAGGCATGCTCGCCGATATCTCCCGCTGAGGCAGTGACGTTCGAGTTCGGACCGGCGCGTTGCCGCTTCGGGCCGATCCGTCTCACGGTACTGAGTGTCGCCACTCCGTCCTGTCAAGGCTGGCAAGTGGGCATCATGAAGGGGAAAGGCAACAGCGCCGAGCGCTCTTGCACAATGCGTCGCGGCGTAGAGTTACCGGACCCGTTCCATATCAACGAATGCGAAGGCGCATTCATCCCGATCGCCGGACGGGTGTGCGACGCGGGATGTTTCGTGGAAGGTACCTCTGTCGAAGCTGGGGAAGACGGTGTCTCCCTCAGGAGAAATGTCGACTTCCGTCATGTAGATGCGGTCGGCATGCGGTAGCGCCAAGGCATAGATCTCCCCCCCACCGGCCACCATCAGATCCTCCGCATCGCCGGCCGCCGCGATGGCCCCTTCCCAATCGTGCACGACATTGACGTCCGCAATCGAGAGTGACTGATCGCGGGTGAGAACGATGATGCGTCGGCCGGGTAATGGTCGTCCGATGGATTCGTAGGTCTTCCGACCCATCAGAAGCGGCTTGCCCATGGTCAGTGCCTTGAAGCGGCGCAAGTCACTGCCGAGGCGCCAGATCAAGCCATTGTCGCGGCCGATGACGCCATTGCGGGCCATGGCGACGACGAGACTGATCAGGGGGCGGGAGGAGACAGACATCAGACCGCCACCTGCGCACGGATGGCGGGATGTGGCGCGTAGCCTTCGATGGCGATGTCTTCGAACCGAAATTCAAACAGCGAGCGGACTTCCGGATTGAAAACGAGGCGTGGCAGTGGGCGCTGCTCACGAGTCAGCTGTAACCGCGCCTGATCGAGATGGTTCACGTAGAGATGGGCGTCTCCCAGGGTATGGATGAAATCGCCGGGCCTGAGACCGGTCACCTGCGCGATCATGGCTGTCAGAAGCGCGTAGGACGCGATGTTGAAGGGCACGCCGAGAAACACGTCCGCCGAGCGCTGATAGAGCTGGCACGAGAGCCGCCCGTCGGCGACATAGAATTGGAACAGGCAATGGCAGGGCGCCAGCGCCATCCTGTCGAGGTCGGCCGGGTTCCAGGCCGAAACGATCAGGCGACGGGAATCGGGGTTTCGCCTGATTTCGTCCACGAGCCAGGAAATCTGGTCCACCGCACCGCCGTCGGGCTTAGCCCAGGAACGCCATTGCCGGCCGTAGACCGGGCCGAGATCGCCTTTGGCGTCGGCCCATTCGTCCCAGATCGTGACGCCGTTGGCCTGAAGCGCCCGCACGTTGGTGTCACCGGTGAGAAACCAGAGCAACTCGTGGATGATCGAGCGCAGATGCAACTGCTTCGTCGTCACAAGCGGGAAGCCCTGCGCCAGGTCGAAGCGCATCTGGTGGCCGAAGACCGAGAGCGTGCCTGTGCCGGTTCGGTCGTCCTTGCGCGTCCCCTCGGAGAGGATGCGTTCGATGAGCTGATGATAGGCGTGCATCGGGATCCCATTCTTGTCTCCTGCGATACCGCGAAGCGGGTCGGGAGGCGAGCGTCAGGCGGACGCCGGCCACAGCAAGTAGGCGACGACGGCGAGATTGCTCCAGACGTGGAGCAGGATGCATGGACATAACCGCCCGGTCCGCCAACGCAGCCAGCCTAGCATCAGGGCCAGGGGGACTAGGGAGACCGGACGGGCGATGCTGCCGACCTGGATATGAAGCAGCACGAACAGCGCCGAGGTAGCGAGGATGGCTCCCCACGGCTTGAGGAAGCGCGATGCCCTCTCGAACATGGCCCCGCGCATCAGCAGCTCCTCCGCCACGGGAGCCAGGACGATCGTGAAGGCGAGCCAAGCGACCGCGCCCGGCCTGCTGAGCAGGGGCGACAGGCCGACATTGCGTCCGAAAGCCATGTGAAAGGCATCCGCGGTCGCGATCACCCACAGAATATGGAGGAAGGGCCAGAACAGGATGATGGCGAGAAGCCTCGAAGGAGCGAGGCCGGGTGCGTCGACCGGACTGAGCGCGAGCTTGGCGCGCCAAGCCTTGCCCGCGGACCAGATCGCCGTACCGATGACGATGGCGACGATCAGGCATTGTCGCAGGATGTCGCTCGCCACCTCCCGTAGGACCATCTGTTGCGGATAGAGCCGGGGTCGGCGGACGTCGCTGGCCAGCGGATCGATACCCTGCAGGATGTCTGCGCCGACTCGAACGATGAGCATCGCGGCGATGGCCGCGATGACCATGATGGACAGCGTTACCAGGACGAGGCCGATGGCATCCCGAAACGCGGTCGCGGCCAGATGGAACGACGAGCGCCTCGACCGCCCGTCGCCTTCATGGCGAGCCATTTCAGCGATTGCCCGCTCCGCGGACATCTCCACGACAGGATCGGGCTTCAAAAGCGACGCCTCTCCCTCTATATTCAATCCGCTCGGTCGAGAGGCCGGGCTAGGCGCCTGACAGACTTCGGTGAAAGCCGATGGACCCAGGCGTTTTCAGCAGAATTCTGGGTACTTGGATACGGTGTCAATTCACCGCCCCCCGTGGCCACCACGGCGGCAACGGCGCGATTGAAACCTGGGCCCGAGTCCGGCAAGCCTTCACGTCAATTCACCGACCCGGTGCGCCACCAGCGCGATATTCCGGCAGGTACCGGGCAAAGCGACAAGCGATGGCAGACGATCTGATCCGTTACGACCTTCTGGTTCAGGATGCCCTTCGCGGCGTCGTGCGCAAGGTATTGACCGACGCGGCCCGCGAAGGCCTCGCGGGGGAGCATCATTTCTACGTATCGTTCCGGACGGAAGCGCCGGGGGTGCGGATGTCCCAGCGGTTGCGGGAGAAATACCCTCAGGACATGACCATCGTCCTCCAGCATCAGTTCTGGGACCTCGGCGTCACCGAACATGCGTTCGAGGTCGGTCTGTCCTTCTCGGGAGTACCCGAGCGTCTGCTCGTACCGTTCGATGCTCTGAGCGGGTTTTTCGATCCCTCCGTGCAGTTCGGCCTGAAGTTCGACTTGAACGAAACGGCTGAGGACGACGCTTCGGACGATGCGCCACAGGTTCCGGGCTCGAAGAACGCGCCGCGTGGCGCCGCATCGGAGCCGAGCGAGATCATGCCGAAAGGCAATGCCGTCGCGGCGATCGGCGCAAGCGTTCCCAAACTTCTGCCCGCGCAGGGTGCGAGCCAGAACCTCGACAAGACCGAGGATGGCGCGGACGGAAAGCCGGCCCGGCCAGCGGCCAAGAAGCCCGAGGGTGGTGAGGCCGGCGCCGAAGTCGTGAGCCTCGATGCGTTCCGCAAGAAGAACTGAGCCGAAGCGCGCTTCGCTTATCCCATAATGGTGCCGCGGGTCAGGTCAGGCCCGCCGCTCCACTCGCATCCGTAAGCCATGTTCTGGCCGGAGCGTTACGCGCTGCAACGGCGTCACCGGGGCATGATCCGCCGGCAATGTGAAGCATACGCGACGGATCATATGCGCCAGCACGATGACGGCTTCCTGGAGCGAGAAGCTCTGGCCGATACAGACGCGCGGTCCGGCTCCGAACGGCAGGTACGAAAATCGCTGCACCGCCGCTCTGTTCTCCGGCAGGAAACGTTCAGGCATGAACGTCTCGGGCTCGTGCCATAACGTCCGGTGGCGGTGGAGCACGTAGGGTGCCACCATGATCAGTGATCCCTGCGGGATCTTGATCCGGCCGATCCGATCCTCCGCGATGGCCTGCCGGCTCATAAACGGAACGGGCGGGAACAGCCGCATCGTCTCCTCCATCACCGCCTTGGTGTAGGGGAGTGCGTCGGCATCGAATACATCACCCTGCACCGCATCGACTTCACGCTCCACGTGAGCTCGGGTATCGGGGTCCTGCGACAGACAATAGAGAGCCCAGGTCAGCGCATTCGCCGTCGTCTCATGACCGGCAGCGATGAAGGTGACGATGTTGGCGCGGACTTCGAAGTCGCTGAGACCTTTGCCGGTTTCAGGGTCCTGAGCCTGAAGCAGCAAGGTCAGAAGATCGGAAGGCGCCGTTCCGCCATCGAGTTGCGCGCGCCGGCGCTCGATGAGCGCGTTCACGACCTCCTCGAAGAAGCGGATCGCGGGCCTCGCCCGGAGGCGGCCGATACGCGGCACGAAGGCGGGGACACCGAATACGTCCATCGGGTCCACCGGCCCTACCGATTCGAGGAAGCGCGTGATGGCGCGGCCGAGAGCGTCGGGATCGCTGGAGAGCCCCTCGGTGAAGATGGTTCGTTCGAGGACGTCGAGGGTGACCCGGGTCGTTTCCAGCGCCACGTCGACGGTGGTGCCATCGCGTCGGGCGAGGCGACGGCCGATCTTTGCCCCGGCCTCATTCATGGGAGCGGCAAAACCGAGGACGTGGCGGGCCGAAAAAATCGGCGCGAGGGTGCGCCTCTGCAGTTTCCACTCCTCGCCCTCCGCCGTGAGAAGGCCGTTGCCGAGGCCCGGCGCGAGAACCCGGCGCTGCAGGTCGTCCTTGCGGTAATTGGCGGCGTTCTCGACGAACAGGTAGCGGATCAGGGCAGGGTCACTGACCACGGTCACGCGGCCCATCGCACCCTCTCGCGCCACGACCGGCTCAACGAAATGCTCGTCGAGCCACGTGGTGATCGGATTGGCGCGCACCGCCTTCAGGAAGGCGAACAGCCCCGGCTGCTCGCGAAGCGGGCGGGGAACGGAAGGACGGAAACGCGGTCGGGCATCGGGCTCCATGGTCGCTGCGTCCACGGGCATCGGCATGTATCCTCGTTGGATTCGACGCGGGGGCGGTGCCTGACTCCGGCACGGACCTGTGACGCCTTTGGTAAAAGCACCATCGCGGTTTGGCCCCGCACCGTCTAAGTAGGGCCGCATACTCCGCCATCTAAGAGGCCACGATGTCGCCGCTCGAAAGCCCCACCGAACCGTCCGCCACCCGGACCGAGTCCGACACGTTCGGCCCCATCGAGGTTCCGGCCCATCGCTACTGGGGCGCGCAGACCCAGCGCTCGATCCAGAATTTCAAGATCGGCACCGAGAAGATGCCGGCCCCCCTGGTCCATGCCCTCGGGATGGTGAAGCAGGCCGCCGCCCTGGTGAACCAGGATCTCGGCGCCCTCGACCCGAAGGTGGCCCAGGCCGTCGCCGCCTCCGCCGCCGAGGTGGTGTCCGGTGAGCACGACCAGGAATTCCCCCTCGTGGTCTGGCAGACGGGCTCGGGCACCCAGTCGAACATGAACGCCAACGAGGTCATCGCGAGCCTGGCCAACGAGCTGCTCGGCGGAAAGCGGGGCGGCAAGTCGCCGGTCCATCCCAACGATCACGTCAATCGCGGCCAATCCTCCAACGACGTGTTCCCCACGGCGATGCACATCGCGGTCTCGCGCGAGATCAACGACCGGCTGCTGCCCTCCCTGAAGCACTTGCACGACGCGCTCCAGGCGAAGTCCGAGGCGTTCTCGTCCATCGTCAAGATCGGCCGGACCCACCTGCAGGACGCGACGCCCGTCTCGCTGGGCCAGGAATTCTCGGGCTATGTCGCGCAGGTGGCGTTGGGCACTGAGCGCGTGAAGGCGACGCTTCCGGGTGTGCTGGCTCTCGCACAGGGCGGCACGGCGGTCGGCACCGGCCTCAACGCCCATCCGGAATTCGCGGAGAAGTTTGCGGCCAAGGTCGCCGAGCTGACCGGCCTGCCCTTCACCTCGGCCGCCAACAAGTTCGAGGCGCTGGCCACCCACGATGCCCTCGTCTTCACGCAAGGTGCGCTCTCGGCCCTGGCGGCGGGCCTATTCAAGATCGCCCAGGACATCCGCTTCCTCGGCTCCGGCCCGCGCTCGGGCCTCGGCGAACTCTCCTTGCCGGAGAACGAGCCGGGCTCCTCGATCATGCCGGGCAAGGTCAACCCGACGCAGTGCGAGGCGCTGACCATGGTCTGCGCCCAGGTGATCGGCAACGGCACCACGGTGAGCTTCGCCGGCTCCCAGGGCAATTTCGAGCTCAACGTGTTCAAGCCGGTCATCGCCAATGCGGTGCTGCAATCGATCCGCATCCTCGCCGATGCCGCCGTGAGCTTCGCCGACAATTGCGTCGTCGGCATCAAGGCCAACGAGGACAAGATCGCCGACCTGATGAGCCGCTCGCTCATGCTGGTGACGGCGCTGGCCCCCTCCATCGGCTACGACAAGGCTGCCGAGATCGCCAAGACCGCGCACAAGCGCGGCACCACCCTGAAGGAAGAGGCCCTGCGCCTCGGCTACGTCACGGAGGAGGAGTTCGACCGCGTCGTGCGCCCCGAGACCATGCTGGCACCGAGCGTCGACTGACGGGGAAGCTCATGGCCGAGATCATCAACCTGCGCTCGGTCCGCAAGGGCAAGGCGCGGGCCGAGAAGGAGGCGAAGGCGGAGGACAACCGCATCGCCTTCGGCCGGCCGAAGAAGGCCAAGACCCTGGCCGAGGCCAAGAAGGCCATCGAGTTCTCGCGCCACGAGGGCCACAAGCTCGTGGGACCGGATTCGGACGGGTGACAAGCGCAACGGTTCCCCCTCCCCCCTCTGCGGGGGAGGGTGGCCCTCGCGTGAGCGAGGGTCGAGAGAGGGGAGCGCCATCTCCGGAGAGGTCGCCCCCTCTCCCGCCTGCTCCGCAGGCACCCTCCCCAGCAGAGGGGGGAGGGTTGCGCGCTCGATGACCACCGGCACCACCAAACGCTCGGTCATGATCGCCGGCCACCGGACCAGCGTGTCGTTGGAGACGCCGTTCTGGGAGGCTTTGCGCGAGATCGCCGCCGCCCGCGAGCAGTCGGTGCAGGTGCTGATCGGCGAGATCGACGAGGCGCGGGGCGCGCAGAACCTGTCCTCGGCGATCAGGGTGTTCGTGTTGGCTGAAGTGCGCCGGCCGAACTGAGGCCACTGGCGTCTATGGCCGCCGGATACCGACGAGGCTCGCCGAGGCGGGTGCGCCGAACGTCTGCCGGAAGGCGTTGGCGAAATGGGCCTGATCTGCGAAGGCCGCGTCGTGGGCTGCGACCGTGAAGGTTTCACCCCGAATGACGGCGTCGATCGCCCGCCGCATGCGCAGCCATGACCGGTAGCGCCGGAATGGAACTCCGACCTCGCGGGTGAACAGGTGCTGCATCCGCGAGGATGACAGCCCGACGGATGCCGCGAGGCGCGGCGCCGACATGCCCGCGTCCTGGCAGGTGCCGAGGCCGGCCATGATTCGGGTGATGCGCCCATCGAGCGTCGGTTCGTTCCGACGCATTGCGAAACCGGCGAGATCGGCGATGGCCTGCCCGGCCCAGACCGTGGCGCGCCGGCATTCGTAGAGCGCACGAAGCGGCTCGATCTCACCCCGCATGGCGACGCGTGCGCCGTCGATGTCCTCGCCGGCGGCGATCAGGCCCAGGAGAGCCCGCGCTCCGGCCTCCGGCTCAAGATAGAGGACGCCCAAGGGATCGCCGGCACAATCGAGTTCGTGCCGCATCCCGGCCGGGACGAAGGCCGTGCGGCAGGCGATCCACGGACCAGGCCTGAACCGGATGCGGAAAGATCCATACAGGCCGGCCAGATAGACCGGCGCACCATGCTGGTGGCTGGCGTTGTAGGCGAGCGGTCCGGCAAAGAAGGTGTGCCCGCCCTCGACGTGCCAAAGGGGGCCGAGCGCTGGGCCAGCACGTTCGTTCAAGCGGTGTCCCCTCCCCACGCGCTAGGCCGGTGATCCCCGCCTCGCGGCCCGCCGGCGCGGCGGGGTCAACCGGAGATCCTGCGACGATGATCACATTGAGCCGACGCCTTGTCACGGGCGCCCTCGCGGGCCTCGCTCTTTCCGGCGCGAGGCCGGCCCTGGCCGGGGCGGCTGCCCTTGCCGAGGCACCTGCATCGCGGCGCATCCGGCTCGGCGCCTTCACCATCACCACCTTGCTCGATGCGGACGAGACCATCGACGGGCCATGGCCGATCGTCGGCGAGGACCGGCCGAGAGAGGAGGTGCAAGCGCTGATGCGGGAGAACCGGCTCCCATCGAACCGCTTCACGCCGGGCTTCACCCCGACGCTGATCGAGACCGGCACACAACGCATTCTCTTCGATACCGGAAACGGCGAGGTCGGCTTCATCCCCAGGCCGGCGGGAGGGCGGTTGGGTCAGGCGCTACGGCGCGCCGGAATCGCGCCGGAAGCAATCGACCTCGTGGTGATCACGCATTGCCATACGGACCATATCGGCGGCCTCCTGGAGGGCGGTGTTCCGCAATTTCCCAACGCGGCCTATGTCGTGGGAGAGGCGGAATACCGCTTCTGGACGGCGGAGGAGCGCCTGTCGGCGCCGGCGGACAGCAACACCTACCGGTCGGCCGCAGTGGTGCGCAGCCACCTCGTCCCGCTGCGCGACCGCATCCGCCTCGTCGGACCCGGCGACACGGTCGCGCCCGGCATCGACGTGGTGGCCGCCTTCGGACACACACCGGGGCACCTTGCCTTCCATTGCGAAAGCGAGGGGCAACGGATGCTCGTATGGGGCGATTGCGCCCATCACGAGGTGGCATCGCTGAGCCACCCCGAATGGCACGCCCTGTTCGATCTCGACAAGGATCAGGGCATCGCGACCCGTCGGGCGATCTACGCGATGGCCGCCACCGAGAGGCTGCTGGTCGCGGGCTATCACACGGCGTTCCCGTCGCTCGGCCATGTCGAACCGCGAGGGACAGGCTATCGCTGGATTCCGGTGACCGGATCCGGAACTCCCTGACCCCTCTCTTCCCGTCCGCTGCCGATCCCAGCCATCGACAGGACATGCGCAGGTCTTGACGAAATGCGCAGGTCTTGGCGGCGGTTCGGGACTACTCCGCCGCCTCCAGCACCCGCATCCCGCCCAATCCCTCGAGCACCGCCGGCTTCGGCCCACCCGTCGCCCAGTCCAGCAGTTCCACCGTGTGCACGATGGGGATGCTGGTGCCGTTCCCGATCTGCGTGGCGCAGCCGATATTGCCGGTGGCGATGAGATCGGGGCGCATGCGCTCGATATTGGCTACCTTCCGGTCGCGGAGGCGCCCGGCAATCTCCGGCTGCAGAATATTGTAGGTGCCGGCCGAGCCGCAGCAGATATGGCCCTCGGGCACGTCCTTCACGGTGAAGCCGGCCTTTTTCAGCAGGTTCTTCGGCTCGGTGCGGATGCCCTGGCCATGCTGCATCGAGCAGGCGGAATGGTAGGCGACGACGAGATCGCTCTCGAACAGAGGCGGCATCAGGCCGAGGTTGGCGACGTATTCGGTGACGTCCTTGGCAACGGCCGAGACCCGCGCCGCCTTGTCCGCATAGGCTGGGTCGTCGCGGAACATGAAGCCGTAATCCTTGATCGTCGTGCCGCAGCCCGAGGCCGTGACGATGATCGCGTCGAGACCGTCGCCGTCCATCTCGGCGATCCAGGCATCGATGGTGCGCTTGGCCTGGGCGTGGGAGGTTTCGGACTTGCCCATATGGTGGGTGAGCGCGCCGCAGCACCCCTCCCCCTTCGCCTGCACCACCTCGACGCCGTGGCGGGTGAGAAGCCGGACCGCCGCCTCGTTGAAATCCGGCCGCAACACGCTCTGGGCACAGCCGCGCAGGAGGGCGACCCGGCCGGCGCGGGCGGGTGCGGCCTCGCCCTGGAGCAGGGCGCTCGCTTCCCGCGCTCGGTTGTCGGCCGGGAAGGTGCCGGGCCGGTCGTTGACGGTGCGGTTCGGCAGGAGCGCGGGGGCGAGGTCGAGCATCGCCGCGAGGCGGTTGCCGACACGGGGCAACTGCGCGACGAGGGGCCGGAACGGCGAGCCGATCTTGGCGGCCAGAAGCGCGAGGCGGAAGCGGTTCGGATAGGGCAGCACGAAGGCGAGCACGCTGCGCAGGAGCCTGTCGCTCAAGGGCCGGCGATAGGTCTCCTCGATATGCGTGCGGGCATGATCGACGAGGTGCATGTAATGCACACCGGACGGACAGGTCGTCATGCAGGACAGGCAGGACAGGCAGCGGTCGACATGCTTGACCACTTCGGGCGTCGCCGGTTTGCCGCCTTCCAGCATGTCCTTGATGAGGTAGATGCGGCCGCGCGGGGAATCGAGTTCGTCGCCGAGGAGGAGATAGGTCGGGCAGGTCGCAGTGCAGAATCCGCAATGCACGCAAGTACGCAGGATCTTTTCCGAAGCGGCCATCGCCGGGTCGGCAAGCTGCGTCAGGCTAAAATTGGTCTGCACGGCGTTTCCTCAGGGTCCCGATATCGTTTTCTTGCTGGGTGGTCTGTCGCCGCCCAGCGCTGTTTCAAGCAGCTTAGAGAAAATTTCGGCGGAAGCCGAGCCTTGGAACGGCTCTAAACCTCCGCCCACCCGGCGGGGATAGCGCGAAAGCCATTCAGGATCATGAGGCCGCTGCGGGTGAGATTGTCGCGGTCAACGTTTGGGCCGGATGCTGAAAGCTTGGTTCTGGCATCGGGCGAGAACCGGATTGCTGGGGCGGGAACCGTACGGGGGTCAGATGCCAGCATACATCCGGCCGGGATTGAATACCCCCTTCGGATCGTGCGCCGCCTTAATCCCAGCCGTCATACGAAGCAGCGGATCTGACAGAGGCTCGAAGACGGCGGTCGCCGCGCGTACCGCATCTGGTGCCCGAACCAGGGTGGCGTGCCCGCCGGTGGTGCGGAGGACGTCGCGGATGGTCTCGGCGCCGGCATCGCCCTCGGCCGAGGTGGCCAGCCAGACGAGGCCGCCGCCCCAATCGTAGAACCAACGCGCCTGGCGCTGCGCCGCGATGGCGGCCGTGACCGCAGGACCCTGCATCGGTGCGGTGGAAATTCGCCAGACGGCGGATGCGCGCGGTTCCGTCAGTGGGATGACATCGCGGATCGCAGCCCACAGAACGGCTCCGATCTCGCCCTCAATGATCTCCGGCTCTCCGAACCGCCTGAGGAGCTTGCGCAATTCGCCGAGGCGGTAATCGAGGGATTCCGAGAAACCTTCAAGGCGCATCAGAGTGCGCGGGCTCGGCCCGTCGAGGCCGCTCGGCAGGTGAGCCGCACCCGTGAGTTCGAACGGCGATCCGAGGGCGGCACTGAGAGCGGCCACCGCCGTCGCATCGTCGAGGCCGGAGAAGGCCAAGGTCGTCACCCGTTCCTGGACGGGAAGCACCTTGAATGTCACCTCGGTGAGCAGGCCGAGAGTGCCCCACGAGCCCGCCATGAGCTTGACGAGGTCGAGGCCGGTGACGTTCTTCATCACCCGCCCGCCCGATTTGATGGCCTCGCCGCGCCCGTTGACGAAGCGGACGCCGATGAGGCTGTCGCGGGCCGCTCCCGCATTGATCCGGCGTGGTCCCGCATTGTTGGTCGCTGCCACGGCACCGAAGGTCGGCTCCCCGGCCGAGCCCATCAGAATGCGATGGTCCATCGGCTCGAAGGGCAGCATCTGGCCGCGTTCCGCCAGCAAGGCCTGGACCTGCGCGAGGGGAGTTCCGGCCCGGGCGGCGACCACCATCTCGGCCGGCTCGTAGAGGGTGATCCCAGTCAGACGAAGGGAAGAGAGGGTGGCTTCGTCCTGGGCGGGGCGGCCGATCGCGGCCTTGGTTCCCCCACCGACGAGCCGCATCGGCTCGGACCGGCCGGCGGCGTCGGCGACGATGGCTTGTGCCTCGCCCTCGTCCTGAGGCTCGTATGACCGCATCGTTTCCTGCCCGCTGCGATGCTCGACGGCATCTTCAGACGACCATATGCGGGAAGGGACGCCCCGCTTTCAAGCGGTGCGTTCTGTCTCACGCCGCCGGGGTGACGGCGCGCTGCCGCAGATAGGTCGTCACGAGGCCGCGTAATCCGGCGATGTCAAACACCGCAACGAGCAGGGCATAGACCAGCACACCGAGAGGCAGGCAGATGGCGAGTGCCATGGTCGGATCCATGTGCCTGAACGGTGCCAGGCAGGCCATCATCGCCAGGGTGGCGGTACAGGCGGCAAAGATCTCCCACCAGTCGATCCGCAGGCGCTCCGGACCCGCGAGGGCCCGGACTGCGAGCCAGAGCGTCGAGGCGACGAGGCCGGCGCTCTGCGCCATGGCGATGCCGGGAGCGCCGAAATGCGCGGGGAGGACGACCAGGCAGATGGCATTCACGGCAAGGCCGACAAGGGCGGCAGCGATGACCGGCACCGTCTTGCGCCGGATCTGGAAGATCGGGTTGAGCCCGAAATTGAGCAATGTGCCGCAGAGCAGGCCGGGGATGAGGATCAGCGCATAGAGGGCGAAGGGGCCGCGATAAGCCTCCGGCACCACGAGCCCTTGGAGTGCCGGTAGCACAGCCCAGAGCCCGCCGGCGCAAGGCACCATGAGCGCCACCACGATGGCGGCATTTCGGCCGATCTGGGCCTCGGCCGCCACATGGCCCTCGTGCTCGTCCACCCGCACGGCGAGCTGGAACAGAATGAGGTCCAGGGCCGTGCCGATCATGCTGAGGCTGCGTGAGGCGACATCCGCCGCCAGGGTGAAATAGCCGGCCTCCGCCAGGCCGAATGACATGGCGATGGCGCTCCGGTTGAGGAACGGCGTGATCTGGTAGATCGCGTTAGCCACGATCAGCGGAAGCCCGTAGGCGCGAAACAGCCGCCAGGTCTCCCCCATCTGAACGCGGACGATCGGCAGGGGCGGATCGAGCAGCGGCTTGCGCAGCATCACGACGGGTAGAAACTGGCTGAGCCCGCAAGCGACCAGCACCCAGAGCGGCTGCGGAAACAGCCAGGCTGCGCCCGCCATGAGCAGGAATGACAGGCCGTTCTTGATGAGGGTGAGCTTGAGATAGAGGCCGCCGTCGAATCGCGCGCGAGTGAGGGCTGCGTGATAATCGAACAGGCCGATGCCGAAGGCGGCGAGCCCAGCCCCAGCCGCGATGGCGAAACGGCCCTCCGTGTTCATTTCCACAGTCGCGCCGACGACGGCGCAGAGAGCCGATGCGACCAGGAGGAGGACGGCCAGGATGGCGTAGGCCCGGTCCAACCCATGGCGGATCCAAGGTTCCTCGCGCCGGACGCGGTTGGAATAGAACCGTGTCGCCGACAGCCGTAGCCACTCGAAGACCAGGGTGTTGAGCACCACGGCACCCGTGGTGGCGAGGCCGAACAGGCCGAAATCCGCCGGCCCCATGAGCTTGGCCAGAAGGAGGCCGAGGCCGAAATTGAGCCCGGCATTCAGGATGAAGGCGACGATTACGGCCATGCGGTCGACTCTGGTCGCCGGATTGCCGGCGATGCTCCCAATCCTTGCGCGCTGGGCCGAAAAGATTTCCCTAAACCCCGAAAACGCTCGATCGAACGCGCGTTAGAACCAGCCGCCCTTGTGCGCCGGGCCGAAAAGATTTCCCTAAACCCCGAAAACGCTCGATCGAACGCGCGTCAGAACCAGCCGCGCAGCTTGAAGAAGACGATGGGGATGATCGCGCTGATGACGATCAGCGACAGACCATAGGGATAGCCATAGGCCCAGTCGAGTTCCGGCATGTGCTTGAAGTTCATGCCGTACATCGACGCAATCAGGGTCGGCGGCACGCCCACTACCGAGACGACGGTGAGCACGCGAAACGTGTTGTTCTGCTCGATGTTGATGAGGCCGAGAGTGGCGTCGAGCAGGAACTGGACGTTTTCCGACAAGCGGATCTCGAACTCGTCGAGGGAGGCGATGTCCCGGCGCAGGGTCTCGAAGCGCGGCATCTCCGTGGCGCCGAGGAGGTGCTCGCACTCGCCGGCGACGAACGGGAGGATGCGCTCGAGGCCAAGCAGGCTCGAGCGGATCTTGCCGAGCGCCTTGCCCCGCCGGCCGACGCTGCGGAGGATGCGGCGCAGCGCCAGGTCGCGTCGACGCGGGGTCTTGCCGGAATCGCCGGCGACGCCCCCTGCCCTCACGTCGAAGTCGAAGATCCGGGTCGAGAGCGCGTCGAGATCGGCGCCCATCTCCTCCAGGGCGTCGGCGAGGCTGTCCACCAGTTCCTCCACCAAAAGGAGGAAGATCTCGGTGCCGGTCTGGCAAGCGCCATCACCGTCGCCGATGCGCTTCTTGACCTCCTCGAAGGCGCGCAGTTCGTTGAACCTGACGGTGATGAGCCGGTCCCGGGTCAGGACGAAGCCGAGCGGGGTCAGCTGCGAATCCACCTTGTCGAAGGTGATCATCGGTGTGGAGAGCGAAAGACCGTTCTTGAGCCGGCGCAGGCGGCTCGAATTCTCGACCTCGCTCAGAGCCTTTCGCGATGGGACGCGCAGGCCGGTGGCGGCCTCGATATGCTCCGCTTCCTCGGCACTCGGATCGTTGAGGTCGATCCAGATCGCATGGCTCGGCACGCCGCCGCCATTGGCTGCGCCGGAATGCTCGACCGCGCCTTGCGGTCCCTGAAGGCTGATCATGGGGTGATTGTCATCCGTCTGTCAGCGACCGGAGAGCAGAACATGCTGCGCAAACGCGGCATGACGCGTCGTCCGCGTCTTGACTCGCAAGGAGCTTAAGCCTACCTCCGCCCTTGCTTTGGCACTCTTCGCTCGGGAGTGCTAACAGCCTGGGTTGGGCGAGCCCTTCGGCCGCATCAACGCCATCCATGAATTTGAAGCAAGAGGGCAGCTCATGAAGTTCCGTCCGCTGCACGACCGTGTCGTCGTCCGCCGTATCGAAGGCGAAGAGAAGACCAAGGGGGGCATCATCATCCCCGATACCGCCAAGGAGAAGCCGCAAGAGGGCGAGATCGTCGCTGTCGGCCCTGGCGCCCGTGACGAGGCCGGCCGCGTGAACCCGCTCGACGTCAAGGCCGGTGACCGCGTCCTGTTCGGCAAGTGGTCCGGCACCGAAGTCAAGATCGACGGTCAGGACCTCCTGATCATGAAGGAATCCGACATTATGGGCGTCGTCGCCTAAAGCGACCCGGCCCTCTTCCTTCTTCCATCCGAGCCTTTCGAGCGCGCCCTTCGGTGAGCGCCTCAAGGCTCTCAACCTAATGAGGATCTATACATGGCAGCGAAAGAAGTACGCTTCGGCTCAGATGCCCGCGAGAAGATGCTCCGCGGCGTCGACATCCTCGCCGATGCCGTCAAGGTGACCCTCGGCCCCAAAGGCCGTAACGTCGTCATCGAGAAGTCCTTCGGCGCTCCGCGCATCACCAAGGACGGCGTCACCGTCGCCAAGGAGATCGAGCTCGCCGACAAGTTCGAGAACATGGGCGCCCAGATGGTGCGCGAAGTGGCCTCGAAGACCAACGACATCGCTGGCGACGGCACCACCACCGCCACCGTCCTGGCCCAGGCCATCGTCCGTGAAGGCGCCAAGTACGTGGCCGCCGGCATGAACCCGATGGACCTGAAGCGCGGCATCGACCTCGCCACCACCGCCGCCGTGAAGGACATCACGAGCCGCGCCAAGAAGGTCGCCTCGTCCGAGGAAGTTGCCCAGGTCGGCACCATCTCGGCCAATGGCGACAAGGAAATCGGCGAGATGATCGCCCACGCCATGCAGAAGGTCGGCAACGAGGGTGTCATCACCGTCGAGGAAGCCAAGACCGCCGAGACCGAGCTCGACGTCGTCGAGGGCATGCAGTTCGACCGCGGCTACCTCTCCCCGTACTTCATCACGAACGCGGAGAAGATGGTCGCCGAGCTCGAGGACCCCTACATCCTCATCCACGAGAAGAAGCTCTCGTCGCTCCAGGCGATGCTGCCGGTTCTCGAGGCCGTGGTGCAGACCGGCAAGCCGCTCGTCATCATCGCCGAGGACATCGAAGGTGAGGCTCTCGCCACGCTCGTCGTGAACAAGCTGCGCGGTGGCCTCAAGGTCGCTGCCGTAAAGGCTCCGGGCTTCGGCGATCGCCGCAAGGCGATGCTCGAGGATATCGCGATCCTGACCCAGGGTCAGATGATCGCGGAGGACCTCGGCATCAAGCTCGAGAACGTCACCCTCCCGATGCTCGGCCGCGCCAAGCGCATCCGCATCGAGAAGGAGACCACCACGATCATCGACGGTCTCGGCGAGAAGGCGGACATCGAAGCCCGCGTCGGCCAGATCAAGGCGCAGATCGAGGAGACCACCTCGGATTACGACCGTGAGAAGCTCCAGGAGCGCTTGGCCAAGCTCGCCGGCGGCGTCGCGGTCATCCGCGTCGGCGGCGCGACCGAGGTCGAGGTCAAGGAGAAGAAGGACCGCGTCGACGACGCGCTCAACGCCACCCGCGCTGCGGTGGAAGAAGGCATCGTCCCCGGCGGCGGCACCGCCCTCCTCCGTGCCCGTGAGGCCGTCCGCGCTCTCCAGAGCGACAACCCGGACGTCCAGGCCGGCATCAAGATCGTGCTGAAGGCCCTTGAGGCCCCGATCCGCCAGATCGCCGCCAACTCGGGCGTCGAAGGCTCGATCGTGGTCGGCAAGATCACCGACAACACCTCTTCGATCACCTACGGCTTCAACGCCCAGACCGAAGAGTATGTCGACATGATCCAGGCCGGCATCGTCGACCCGGCCAAGGTCGTGCGCACCGCTCTGCAGGACGCCTCCTCGATCGCCGGCCTCCTCGTCACCACCGAGGCCATGATCGCCGATGCTCCCAAGAAGGACAGCGGCGCTCCCCAGATGCCGGGCGGCGGCGGCATGGGCGGCATGGACTTCTAAGTCGTCGCTATCGTCACGTGGAATGGATGCTCTCGCGGTTACCGCCGCGAGAGCGGAGAGGGTCGTCGCAAGACGACCCTCTTTTCGTTGCGGATGACCGGACAAGATCGGGCGCTGGGCGGTTAAATGTCGTGGCGCGGACGGATTTGGCCGACATGAATCCGTGAAACCTTCGCCCGATATTTCAGCCCGTCATGGCGAAGAGATCCGGCGAGACTTCAGTATCGGCGGTGTTTACCCTGCGCGGCGATTGCACCGGACGTAAGAGGCGTCGCCCTTGGCACTCGACCATGTCAGACGGTCGCCATCGACGATCAGCTTCACTTGGGATGTCCAGCGCCGGCCGCCATCGCTGCAGGATGCTGCCACGCTCCAACTCGCGCCCATGCGCCGTCCGTCGCGGAAGGTACAGACAGTGTTTCCCGCCCGCGCGCCATTCTCGGTGATCCGCGCCGGTATGTATCCACGGCGCCGCGCGCCGCGGCGGCATGCCACCTCGTTCGGCCCCCACACGCCGACATAAGCCGCCGCCTCGATCGGTGGAGAAGCGGCAGCGGGGGCATCGGCGCGTGGCGTCACTTCCGTATCCTGCTTGAGCGCGACCGGCCGGATGCCCGGCTGGGCAGGGGATGCAGCGAGCCTGTCCCGGGCAGGCGCTCCAGCGTGAGCAGAGCCAAGCCCCACATCCGACCAGGGCGCATTGGCACGGGGCAGGCGTGAGGATGCCGCCGTGTTCTCGAACGGACCCGGCTCGTTCAAGACAGCCTGTGCCGTGCCGGTCTCAGGGCGGACAGGTGTATCGTTCGTCAACAGAACTGTGCTGTAGCCGAGGAGAACGCCCCAGCCCATGGCGAGGGATACTGGGAGTATCAAGGCACGGCGCGACCCTCCCGACGGTCCGGTCACCGTCACTGACGGCGTGCCGTCCTCGTTTCTCATATCCTCGCTTTCGATGCCGGCGGCCATCGTCGTCTCCCGTCAAGCCCGACCCTGAGGCCGAGCCAATCCCGTGCGCGCCAATTTCTCGGCGGCACCCACGACCTCACTATTCCGCGACATTCGATCCCCCACCCCGTCCGACATGCAGGCCGTTATCATTCTCAAAGTCGGCTCTCGTCAGGACAGGTGTGTGATTATTCTGTCTCGGTGCGTTTGATAGCGGTGGATAGACTCCGGGAATAGGGCGAGCGAACGGCAAGGCCTTCCCGTCGCTTGCCAAAACTGCCATGCTCAAGCTTGTGAGAAACATACCAGCGCGCAGATCCATCGTGACGAGACGCCTCGCCATCGCCGTCTGCGTCGTCATCGCCACCTCGGCCGGCGCTCAGACGCCTCCCTCCACTCCGCGGATGTCCTGCGCGGACGCGATGGCGCTCGTGAAGCGCGACGGATCGGCGGTCCTGTCCTGGTCCGTGGGCAAGGCGGATAGGTCCGGCAGGGGGGAGCAGCCGGTAAAGACGGAACGCTTCGTCAGCGATCGCAGCCTTTGCGGCCTGACGGAAATCGCCGAGCTGCGTTTCGTCCCGACCCGCGATAATCTGGAATGCCCCGTGGGGTACCGCTGTCGCGAGCCCGATTACGGCGACTGGGATTGGCCCTGATCCGATCTGACGCATCCGGCGGGTGAAGCCCTCGCCACGATCTCGCCACGACCGGCCGTCACTGCCGCCGTCACGACCGGGTGCTAATCCGGCGGGCGAAGACCCATTCGCACATTTGAATTTACCGAGTTGAGGAGACGCGCGTGGCCGTACTCAGGACAGGCCTCGGCCTGCAGGCCGCCATAACGGCGCTCTTTGCCCTCGTTCTTCTGATCCTGCCGGGCACCTCGACACCGCTCTACGTCAGCCTCAGCGGCTTCGCGATGGTGGTGATCCTTTTTGCCTCCGCCAAGCTCTCAGATTATCTCAAGGTGTTCGTTTCCGTCTACGGTATCGGGTATTTGTTCCTAGCCGGTGCTAAGCAACTTGCGGCATCCGGTTTTCTGCCGGAGACGCTGGCGGCACTGCTGCCGCCTGCCTTCGCGGCCACGGGCGCGGTGGTCTTCGCAGGCATCGTGTTCGGAATTTCCCATCTCGAACCCATCCGCGCGATCACTCGTATCGCGGATCCGTTCTTCGCCGCACGCGAGGAGCCGAACCGGGAAATCCGACCGTTCCGTTTCTTCGGCGGTACCGAAGGCCGCGTCGCACGGCGCCTCGTTGCGCTTTCGATCTTCATCACCTTTGCGCAGGTTGCGCTACAACTGCGCCTGAACTTCTGGTACCGCGACCTCTTCAACGCGCTGCAAGAGTATAACGCCGACGCATTCTGGTATCAGCTCGTCTGGATCTTCGTGCCTCTTGCGACGATGTGGGTCATCATCGGCATGTTCGACACTTTCGTCGATGCTTCGCTGCACATCCGCTGGCGCACTTGGCTCGCACGCAGCCTCTACAGCCGCTGGCTCGATGGGGGCACGCATTACCGCATACCCTTCACCGACGAACCGGCCGACAACCCGGATCAGCGCATCCAGAGCGACGTCAACCTCTTCATCCAGCAGACGACGAGCCTGTCGATCCGGCTCCTGTCCCAGGCCGCTACCCTGGTTTCCTTCATGGTTATCCTTTGGGGGCTGTCGCGGGATTTCGTTCTTCCCTTCACCGACATGGTAGTGCCCGGCTTCCTGGTGTGGCTGGTCATCGTCTACGCGGTGGTCGGAACTTGGCTGACCCATCTCATCGGCCGTCCGCTCATCGGCCTCGACTTCCGGCAGGAGAAGGTGGAGGCCGATTTTCGCTTCTCACTCGCGCGGACCAGGATCTATTCCGAGCAGATTGCCCTGCTGCGCGGTGAGCGGTCGGAGACCTTGCGCCTGCGCGAGCTGTTCCGGGAGATCATCGAGAACTACCTCGCCATCATTTACCGGCGGATCAAGATCGGCAGCTTCACCCTGTCCTACAACCAGATCAGCGTGGTGTTTCCCTACATCCTCGCCGCTCCATCCTACTTCCTGAAGAAAATTACCCTCGGTCAGTTCCAGCAGACGGCGAACGCCTTCAGCAGCGTCCAGGGTTCCCTGTCCTTCTTCATCGATTCCTACACCACCATCGCGTCGTACCGCGCCAATACCAACCGCCTGACGTCATTCAAGCGGGCGATGACGAAGGCGGAGGCCCTGTCCGGCGCCGGATACGGCTTGGTGCAGGGCAGTGGACCGGGCCCGGCCGTGACGGCGTCCGGCATGACCCTGGCGCTGCCCGATGGTCGCGAGATTGTCTCCGCCAAGTCGTTTACCCTCACCAAGGGTGCCGCCACTCTCGTCACCGGACCGTCTGGATCGGGCAAGTCGACCCTGTTCCGTGCGATCGCCGGGATCTGGCCGTTCGGCAAGGGCCGGATCGACGTGCCCGAAGGTCAGTCAGCGCTGGTGCTGCCGCAGCGGCCGTATATTCCACTCGGAACCCTGCGTGGCGCGGTGGTCTATCCCAGCACCACCGACCAGTTCTCCGACGAGGCGATCCGCGAAGCCTTGATTGCCGCGCAACTGCCGCAGCTCGCCGACCGTCTCGACGAGATCGATGCCTGGGACCAGCGACTGTCCGGCGGTGAACAGCAGCGTTTGGCCATCGCCCGCGCCGTGCTGGCGAAGCCCGCCTGGCTTTTCCTCGACGAATCCACCGCCGCCCTCGACGAGCCGAGCGAAGCCGGCATCTACCGCATGCTGCGCGAGCGGTTGCCGGGGACGACCATCGTTTCCATCGGCCATCGCTCGACGCTGCACGCCCTTCACGACACGCGCATCGACATGAAACCGGGCCAGGACGGCCGCTTCATCCCGACAGAAATGCCTGAAGCTGCGCTCGCCAAATAGGGGGGGTGACGTCAGCGCAAAAACGTCACGGCGAGCGGTGCGAGGATCGCTGTGATGAAGGCGTTGAGACCGAGTGCGATTCCCGCGAAAGCACCCGCTACCTCGTTCACCTGAAACGCCCGTGCGGTGCCGACACCGTGCGCGGCGAGACCGGCGGCGAAGCCTCGTGCCCGCATGTCCTGAATGCGGAGCAGATTCATGAGCGGCGTCACCAGGATTCCACCAGTCATACCCGTCAACATCACCAGCACGGCTGCGAGGGTCGGATCGCCGCCGAGATTCTGAGCAATCCCCATCGCGACACCGGTCGTCACCGATTTCGGGACGAGGGCGACGATGACATCGTGCGGGATGCCGAAGGCCGTGCCCAAAGTCATGGCCGAGATGAGAGCCACGACGCAGCCTACGAGGAGAGCTGCCAGCATTGGCGCCAACGAGCGGAGCACCGTGGCGCGGTATTCGTAGAGCGGGATCGCCAGGGCCACGGTGGCGGGACCGAGCAGGAAGTGAACGAATTGGGCACCGTCGAAATAAGTCGCGTAGGGCGTTCCGGTCAGCTTAAGCACGCCAGCCATCAGGATGATGGCGACGACTACGGGATTCGCCAGGGGATGCCTGTTCGTTGCCGTGGCGATGCGGTCGGCCACCGCATAGACCATCAGAGTCACGGTCAGCCACAGCAGGGGCGTGCGCGAGAGATAGACCCAGAGCGCGAAATCGCCGGTCATGGCTTCCTCCCCGGGGCGACCCAACGCTTGACGGCGACGAAGGTGAGCGCCGTCGCCGTAAGGGTTGCCAATGTCGAGACGACAACGACGCAGGCCAGCGCCACGCCGTGAGCTTCGAGCACGTCGAGCCGTCCGACGATACCGGCGCCGGCCGGGATGAACATCAGCGACAGATGGGCGAGCAGCCCTTTCCCGGAGCGCTCCAGGGTGCCGTCCACGAGTGGCGCAGCGAGGACGCGTGAGGCAATGCCGGACCAGCGGTCGCGCAACACCATGAACAGGAGAAGCAGTGCCATCCCGATGACCGGACCCGGGACTGAGAGGGCCGTGGCACGTGCGAGCACCTCTCCGACGAGTTGGGCCAGGAGGATCAAGGTGAAGCTGACGATCATCGCGCCGCGATTCTTTCTTCCGGCCTGATCCGGCCCGGCGAAGCCGAGGATCGTCTGCCGAGCTGCCGCTAGGAGACCGCCCCCGATTCTGCGCCGGCCCTGGCGAGACGGATCGCCGTGTCATCGAACCGGAGCAGGCGACCGAGCCGCCAGACCAACGCCTCTTCGAACTCATGAACCGTGCCATCGGCGCCGGCCACCGACCATGCCATGGAGAGCAGCCGCGCGCGCTCCGTCTCGCCGAACTCGTGGCCCATCATTTCCACGAGCAGCGCCATGTCGCGGGTCTGGGCATCGACACCGGCCGCGCGAGCGATCAGCGCTTCGGCCTCCTCGCGGTTGCCGGCATAGCGTCCCTCGACCAAGCGGCAGAGCCGCTCCGACTCGGCTCCGTCGAGAACGCCATCCACCCGTGCCACATGGACGAGAAGGGCAATCGCCGCCAAGCGCTCATCTACAGCTTCCGAATCGTCCGGGCTCGCGGACAGGCCGAACGCGTCGGCAGCATAGGCACGCAAGCGGGCGATGAGGGACATGGCTTTTCCTGAAACGTGCCGCGAGCCTTCGAAGCCGCATCGCTCCGCGTCAAGGCAGCATGGCGCATCGCGGGACCGTGATGCACCGTCCGTGGCACAGTTGCATCACGAAGACGACGCGGGCCGCCTTGCCATCGGTCGAGCGTGCGGATATGAAGCCGCAACGATCCGAAGCGACACCAGCCGTCGCACTACGGATCTCGCCGCAATAGCTCAGCTGGTAGAGCACCTCATTCGTAATGAGGGGGTCGGGGGTTCGAATCCCTCTTGCGGCACCAACACTTAGCTCCCTTCGTGCTTACCGGGCAGAGCCTCCGGTAAGCACATGGTAAGCACCAAGCGAAAATCGATTTCGGTAAGCAGCGACCTCGGAAGTTCGGGGCGCCGCCTGTGGCATCCCAGACATAGCGACCGGGCGCGCCCTACCCTATCCCGTGGCGATGTCAGCTTCGCCCGCCTTCAAGATCGAACCCGGTAGCCCGCAGGCTTGGCGTGAAGCCTTCCTCAACCTGAAGCCAAGCGTAGTGCCCTGCTCTGGCCTGACGCCCAATACCTGGCCGGCCATTCATGCTGCCTCCCTGGATTTCCTCGACAAGCATGCCGACGAGGCTGGCCGGCTTGGCTGGACGACGCTGCAGCTTTTTGGCGTCCATCCTGACCTGGGCGTGATCCGCTCCGACTTCTGCGGGGCCATGGTTCTGAGCGGCGATCTCGTGACCGAGGTTCATCCCGACTTCATTCGCTTCGCGCGGACGCGCTACTTTCGGAACGTGCCCGGCCGGCCGACGGGCGCGGTGCCGATCTGGACGAAGAGGCGGTAGGCGGCCCAAAGTCCTGCCCTATCTCCTCGCGGGCACCGCCAGGAACCCGATCATGAGCACCGAACGCGCCGAGGGATACATCGAGGCTTTGTCCGGCATGAGAGCGACGATCCAGCGCCGGATCTACGAGCCCGACATCACGAACGACGGCAAGCTCGAACTCCTCGACCTGCTCTCGATGTTGGACGATATGCTGAAGGGCGGCTCGTCTCCCGAGGATCACGACAACGACGCGCCGGAGCCGCTGAGTGGCAGCTTCTAAGCACCCCACGATCCGCTTTCCCCTTCGCATCACCGAAGTAGGTGAGGCCATCGCCGTGCTGGACGCAGCTGGGACGAAACTATCCTATCTCTATTACGAGAACGAGCCGATCCGCCGGCAGAGCACGAAGCGCGTCACGCGGGCCGAAGCGGTGGAGATGGCGAAGATCATCGCTCGGGCGCTGACCGCGGAGTTTGGTGGGGAGCCCTAAACCGGCTCAGCCACAACCGGCAGGCCCAGCCATTCCAACGCCGCGTCGAACGATCTGAACAGACGCTGCCGGATCGTCCCGGCGTCCTCAAGCAGCGATACCCGCCAACTCGACTTGCCTTCCTCCCGCGCCAGATTGCCGACGACCTCGCCACCCTGGATCAGGTGATGCTCGTCAGGTCCGATGCGGTAGAGCGAAAGAGGCATGACGATGCAGCTTGAGAGATCACAACCCTCGCTCGGATATGGTTACTGCCGGGTTAATGGGAGCCATCAGCCCAGGTGACTGACGATCCCGGCGAGGCCCTCTCCATGGCGTTGAAGAGGTCCACGAGGTCGTCGGCATCGGCAAACGGTAGCTCTACCTGCCGGACGCCCTTCCATAGGGCTGGCTCTCCGGTTGCTATGTTGAAGACGGTCCAGCCGTTCCCATCAGGACGCATATCGTACTCAATGACAACGCCATCACTTTCCATGGCCTAGCCCTCCGAGTCGGGAGGGAAGCATAGACCTGTGTCGTCTTTTGCCTACTCCCCTGCTGCCCTGACGATGGCCGGGATTATAGAAACGTAGCCTGGCCTCACTCACAGCTGTCTAGGAGATTCTCCGATGGGATGATGGCCTAGGGCACTTGCGCGAACGATCACGGCTGAAGCATTCTCCCGTGCGAATGACGGCTACCGGATGAGTCATGTTCAGTCCAGATCAGCAATTTGTGCACGACATTGATGACTTGAAGGCCATTCAACAAAATCCTACTGCAAGAAATTTATTAGCCGCTATTGAAATTTGATGCCAATGAAGAGTTCCCGGGCGTGGTTGGTAAGCCAATTATGCATTACTCGAGTCCATCGGGCCTGTTAAACGAGAATAATTCCCATATGGTCGTTCTGGATCAATTTTTAGCCTATGCCATATTGGCATTTAAGGATAAATCTGCGTCCGTCAAAGATCTAATATTATACGCAGCACATAATGCAGGAGGGGTTCATTACGATCCCCCGGGCGTCGGTCATAAATATTCGTTCCTGTCGGAAAATGGAGAGCGATTTTTTATGTACGATCAGCCTATATCAATATCGCCGTTGCGTGATGTTATTGAGGTCGTTCTACTAGCCACTGAAAATCTATATCAATCCGTACGGGTCTGATTGAATAAAAATGCTTGTCAAAGTATTTTCTGAAGAATCAAATCCTCAGACGGGACCCATATAGCTTCTATTTCCCAATCCCTCGGTAGGGAAAAGGCGATTTGCCCGGCGTATGGACCTTCCTCAATCTGCCAAAGCGCGTGAAATTCTCCCTCTTTCCCGATGCACTCAACAGCACCCGGCTTTAAATTGCCGGATTGCCTCGGAGAAAATTTTGCCGTTACCCGTGGCATATCCGTAATGTCCATTAGGCATCTCCGTTGGGAGCATACTATGCCGACGCGAGCATGCATTCTGCCACCAAGCCAAGTCGCTTACGAGAAATTTTGCACGGCGGATATTAATGCCTTGCGGCACAGCAAAAAACCCCGCTCCAGCTTTCGCCGGGCGGGGTCAGGTGATCAAAGTTTCTCGGGACGCTGGACGATATCAGGCCATATCGGTCTGTCGCCTTCCTATGTTGGGGTGGGGGCGGTCGCTTCGTGATCTCGAATTCCACAGGCGCCTGAACCAGCACAATCGACCTGCTGACCGCGGTAAGGACTTTGTCACCGATCATGCGGGTGGCGTTGGGAGAAGATTCACCCAGCACCGATCGTGGGATTTTGGACCCCTTAGTAAACCTTCACGACTAGGCCACCCTCGACCTTGTTCGTGACGTCTACGAATCCCTTGCTGGTGGGGAATCTGACCGCGAGCTCCGGCAGCCTAATCGGGGGGATCTCCATAGGGTGATCTTCAGCGTGCTCGAAGATCCCGTCTATGGATAAGACTTGCTCCAGCGCGATCGGTTCAACCTGGATGGTGAAGCCGCTGGAGCCAAGCAGAGTCCTGCAAATTTCTCCGCGATTCTTAATATCCGGGATTATAGAAACTCCTACCCCAGCCCCAATGTACGTTAGTTCGCCTTGTCCAATCTCATACATTGGGGTGTACACAAATACACTCTTGTCGGCATAAGAGGCAAGGATCGCGTAACAGTTGAAGGATACTACGCCCTCGCCCTGTACCGGGATGTCTCCGCCGTATATTGAGAAATTTGACATAATTCGCTTCCTTTATTTTAATTCATGGAGAAGGTCGGCCTCGTCAAACGCCTGGACGATCAGAAACCGGTAGCGTGGGTGCGAACGCCGCTCGGCACCGAGACCGTCATCACCCCCGACTGATCCGCTCTGCGGAGTGGCGAACGCTGCCCCGTGCGGCGCTCGCGCTTTCCATTCGGAGCGAGGACTATGTTCGGCGCATTGAAAAACACATCACGCATTACGCTGTCGCTTAATTCCGGCGCAGCTCTATCGTAGCCTTTTGCAACCATATCTTCTCTGCAGGCTTCGATGGCTTCGTCTCTATATCTTTTGTCGCCTGGGGTGATTAAAATCGCGGGATCATTGATTGTGTTGCAGGCAATGTAGTGAGTAATATCTAATGCAAGATTGACGGGAAACATGGCTATTCTCCAAAGGTTAGACCGGTAAACTGGTGGTGCGAGGAAGAATAGTCAATGCCCCTTCCCCGCCCTGACGGCGGCCGGGCTTGAGGAGAAGACGGATGAGCGTAGTGACAGGTATGGTCCTGTGCATGGGATGCAGCGAGGAAGAGACGTATGAGGATGGCCCTCTCGTCTTGGAGGAGCGCATCAACGCGTGGCTCGCCGAACGGGAGGCTGGCTCCTTAGCCAGGGTCGAGAGAGATTTCGGCGGGCCGAAGCATCCACAGATGCTCGTCGCCGGGATCGGCTACCGAACCCTGCTTGAAGAGGACGAGGCCGCGCTTGTCTCCTTCATCCTTGGGCTGCCGTGGGTTCAGCCAGATCGCCTGATCCTTATCGTCAATCCCGAAGACGGTGATATGCATATACATCGCCCAACGGCAGCGGATCGCGTCATTGAGCACGGCACACCATCGTAGCCCCAAAAACGAAATCGGCCCAGCCCAGCCGAAGCTGAACGATACGTGAGGAGGTGAGGATGGACGACTTCCAAATCAGGCCGACCGAATGGTACCATCAATGCCACGGCTCGGAGATGGCGACAGCCCCTGCCCAGCGTCGCAAGCGCGACGACGCCCTCTAGTAAAGCAGGAAGGAGATGCAATGGAAAATTGGAAAGATGGTGTGGACCCTGCAGTCTTCCGCCTTAACAACGGCAAAGATGACATGGTGCTCCTGATTGAAGATATATCTGCAATGCTCCCAACTGGCGGTAGCACATTGCTGAAAAAGGGGTCGCAGTATCGTGCCGGCATGAGTGGCGGGTTTCTCTACTTTCACCTTGGAGGCAACAAATACAATGAAGCCGCCATATTGCCCACTGACTTAGCGAAAATTCAAATCTCACGAAATTTGACTGTGGTGTGAGACGAAAAACCCGCCGCGGCGTGAGCCGGGCGGGCGCAAGGCACATGGCCATTAGGCTGCGTTCATCAAGTTGGCGTATGGCTTCACCAAGGCGCCGGCTCAAGGCTTTTGAAACTGCCCTGCCGAAGGCCCCTTGGAGAAAAATGATGACGTTCAAAATGCTCTCAGCTGTCGCAGTGCTGGCAAGCGCCATTGGCTTCGGCACCGCCGCTCAGGCTGCACCGATCGCTGCCGCACCGATTGCGGGCCTCTCGGAGGATGGGTTTGTGACGAATGTCGCCGGCCATTGCGGCCTTGGATATTACCCGGATCGGTTCACCGGCCGCTGCCGTGGTAACGGCTCAATCAACCATGGAGCGGGACGCCGCTATGCTCCGGCCTATCGCCGTCCGTATGCTCGTCCGTATGGACGCCCCGCTTATGGTCGTCCCGCTTATCGCGGCTACTGATTAACAGACACCGCCGAGCCAAGGTGCAATAAGAAAACCCCGCTCCGGTTCTAACCGGGCGGGGTCAAGTCGTTCAGAGTCTTGGGTGGAAGTCGCAGCATACGCATTTGGTATGCCAGAGTTATGACGCGCATCGGATATCGCGGATCCTTCCCGCGAGCCCCTGGATCGCCTCGACCATCTCCCGATGCTCTCGATGACGGTCCTCTGCCAAGCGCTGCTCGTGCTGGCGGCGCTCCTCCAAGAGCCGACGCTCATGCTCTCGGTGCTCCTCGGCTTCCTTCTTTCGGAAGGTCATCTCGGTCTCGCGCATGAGGGTACATCGGTCATGCGAGGCCGACACACCGCGCAGTCCGTCAATGATGTCCTTCAGGTCGTTCTGGCCCATCAGCATGCCGCCGATTGAAGCCAGCCCGGCCGTGCCAATCGATGGTCTGTCGGCAATGTGCGGCTTCTCCACCTTGGCCCGCATGTAGCCGATGACCGCGAGGAGAATGCCACCACCGCCGCCCGCGGCCAGGAGCGCGTTCAGGATGTCGACCCACTGCTTGACGTCTTCAGGTGACATGGCGTGGCGCAGCTCCGGCGGAGAGGGAACCGTTCTTGAACATATCGTAGCCTGTCGCGAGGACACACCAGCCCTCGAAACAGAAGCAGACTGGATACCAGCCGAAGCCCGCCGGTAGCCGCGTGTTGAAGGCGTATGCGCCGACCAACATGAGAAAGCCGATGGCGAGCCAGCAGAGGCCACCCGTCAAAGCGCCGACAAAACGGATCACGGGGGTTCGCCGCCACCAGCCGTTGATGCCGAGCCCGACGGCGCGGAGGATTGCCACGACGACGGCAAGCATCCCCCAGCGGGTCTCCGTCATCACCTCGCCCATGATCCGATAGACCGGCATGTCGAAGTAGGCTTCGGGTCGCAGCATGCTCGCACCCCAGACCAGGAGCATGCAGGACAACATCCATTCCAGAGGGCGCGTCATGTGCATTGAGGTTGGGGTGTGCGAGTTCATGGCAAGCCTCCCCAGCTTACTGCTTCGGGAGTGATGCGAGCGCCGGGGCGACGACCTCGGACGCGGTTGCGCCCCTATCCAGCTTCAGCATGCGGAACAGCTTGTTGGCGACCTCTTCCGGCCCGCCAGCCTGATCCATCGTCCATCGGCTGACGGCGTTCACGTCGGCCCGGTTGACCGCGCGCTGGAGGGAGTTGGCGACGATCTCCGCGCCGACGGGGACCGTGACGGTGTTGTCCTTCACCGCGCCGGCCGTCGCGTTGACGCCGAAGTCGAACCACTTCCGCAGGGTGCGCTCGACCAGGGCCTCTGAGATGAGCATGCGGGCCATCGGATAGAACTTGGCGAGGAAACCCATGACGACGGCGACGAACAGCGGGACGAGGATGTCGCTGAGCAGTTGGGCCACCGCCACGACATACTCGCCGTAGGGGATGACCACGGCCGGGGTGACGCTCGGCGTGGTGGTGACCTGCGCAAAGGCAGCCACCGGAACGAGGATCGAAACGGCGAGGCAGGCGAACGCCAGCGCCGCGAGCAAAAGCTTGCGGGTCATGGTATGATCTTTCGCGGTTGAGATGCGCCGGTACCGCCGGGGCTCGGACTTCTGGAAGGGCCTGCGATGACCCCTGAGGGCGTTTGGTGGACGCGTCAGATCTTCGGCATGAAGCTCTACGTGTTGCTCGTACTAATCGCTGTCCTGCTGGTCCTGGGCTACTTCGGGCGAGGCTTAGCCATCTGACCGTCCGGCCCCAACCTGATTGAGGAGCCTTCCTTCAGCGTCGCGTCAGGCGGTCGAACAGCCAGCGCCCGAGCCGAGCCCACGGCGACGGGTTGTCGGGATAGCGAACCGGTGGAAGGGGCCGGCTGGCCTTGCGAGGCGCAGGCGGCCAGATCGGGCGGTGATCGTCGTTCATCAGGCTTCCGACACGCCGGAGCGCGCCCCTGCAATGGTGGTTGGGAGCTTCGATGCCGCCGGGACCGGCATGTCGGCGGGCCAACGGAAGGAGACGATCTCCGAGCGCTTGAAAGCCGCCACCGAGACCTGATCGGATTGGTTGCCGCCGAGCAGGAAGACCTGATCCTTGTTGGCGCCGACCACGAAACCGGTATGGCCCTGCCAGGACGAGCCCGCCCGCTTCTTCGTGGCGATGCAGCCCAGGGCCGGCTCTTTGAGGCCCACGCCCCAATTCTCGAACGACCGGGCTGCGAGGCTGCGCGAACCGCGATGGCCGGCCCGCTCAAGCATCGCGTTGACGTAGGCGGCACACCAGGCCGTGGCGTCGGTCTTGATGCCAGGGAAGCCCGCGTCGGCGAACAGCTTCACCACCTGGGCGTTGTTTGCCGCCCCTGGCCCTTCCTTCAGGCCCAGCATGGCAGACGCCAAGACGAGCCAGCCGGGTTCATCCGGCTCTGCCTTCTTCTCCATGACGTCAACGGAGCTAAGGGACTTCTGCGTCAGTGGGCCGGCGATGCCATCGGCGACGAGGCCCGCCGCACGCTGGTAGGCAGTCACGGCTGCAATGGTCTTCGGCCCGGCATCGCCATCGACGCCTGCGGGGCCGAGGTCATACCCACGCGCCAAGAGAGCGCGCTGAATTTCAGCAACGGTCATTGCATTTCTCCAGTTACCAAGAAATTAAGGACACAATCCGCGAGGGGCGGGCCGGTCAGGGAGCGGTGGAGCGGATGACGGAGGAAGCGTTGGCCGCGCTCGTTACAGGCCTGATGGCCGGACTACTGGCCGCAATGGCCGCGATGTACGGACCCGGCTTTGGGATCTGAACGCGGCGACCGGGCGGCTCGGGAGAACGAGAAACGCAGGGGGCCCGACGCAGGTGAAAGACGGCGCGAAGACATCAGGGATAGTTAGCGGCGTCGTTTCACCGGCATGACACCTTGTGAGGCGGCAGCGGGTCGGGGAGTTATCATCCAGGTCGGTCCCCGGCCCGCCTTTTATCCTACCGCTGGCGTTATGGCCGGACTGCGGGGCGCTTTATAGCGATCTGCTTGCTGTTGAGTCCGCCACAGCCTTAACCATGCCGTGTCGTGCCCTGGGAATAGCCCACTTGGGTGATAGTCGCCGCATTTGTTAATGCTTAATGATCTGACCGCAAATTCTCAGCGGACGGGTTTTCGAATGAGCTTCATGGTTTCGGCGACTTGGCGAGGGGTGGGTATTCATAACCGCATCGAAGCATATGACGATGCTCTTATGCTTGCTGCTTTGCGACGCGCCAAAGGAGCACGCGACGTCAAAGTTCTACGACTCCGGAGTCCTGCCGCTGTTGCTGCGGCTGGCCATGAGGTTGGGGGCACGGTCTATCGACGCTGTATCGGACGATGATAGGTGCGCAAAGGTCTCGTCAGTAACCCCCTATTCGCGGGGTGTAGTAGCTACGGTTGACGGCGACACGGCCCCTGCTATTCCGCCACGTCGCCTCGTGCGCTCCCTCAACAAGCAAGCGAGGTGACAGCGGGTCGGGTGTTCGTGCAGGACATCCGGCCCGTTTTTGTGGGCTACGACCCTGGCGCCGGCATCGAGTCCCGACTTAGGTGCGTGCCGGCTTAGGCTCCAGTCGCCCGCCGCCTTCATGATGGCGGACGCCCCCATTTCAATTCTCACGATGTCAGGGGTTGCGCGGCGCGTCCCTTGCCTGTCACCCGCGTGTTCCGAGTGGCATGGGGGCGCTGACGATGAGGCCAACGAAGGCCGAGGCGGCATTCGCCATTGGGTTGATGGCCGGACTACTCGTGACGATAGCCGTCAGGTGCGGTCCAGGCTTCGTGTTCTGAGCGGGGTTGCGCGGCGACCGGCCGGCTCGGGTGGCGAGCGCTAGGCGCGTCAGCCGGTTAGATCAGGCGATGCCGTGCCAAGCCTTCAGCGCGGAAGCGATCGTCGCGACCTGGGCGTCCGTGTGAACGCCGTCGTACGTCGTGTAGGGGCGAGCCATTCGGCCGAAGAAGCCCGTAGCCGTCCCCTGGCCCGCCAGCCCGCCGATGCCGACCTTGGTTGTAGGATCGAGCGTATCGAACGGCACGCTTGCCGTGCCCTCGACGACGAACACTCCGTTGAGGTAGATCCGGACCTTGCCCGTTCCGCGATGGTACGAGTATGCGATCGCGAATGGGATGTCGGCGCCCGGCACGCTGGCGGCTGGGATCGAGGCCGACTGCGCGCGGGACACGCTGTTGCCCCACAGAATGTCGCCGGTGCTCTGAAAGACGAGGTAGGCGACGCTCGATGTGCTCTTCGTGAAGGAGAGGATGCGCGCGTTGATCGGGTTGTTTTTCAACGAGGCGGCGATTGAGAGCACCGCGTACCCGGTGAAGGACGGCGGCGGCGGGATTTCCAGGCGAAGATCCGACGAAAAGGCGCCGTTCGCGCCCGTCCCAACGCCGAAGTTGAGGGTGGGCCGGTTGTTGAACAGCGGATCGGACGCGATCACGGTGCCGGCGGTACGGCTCTGGATGAGCGTCTTGTCGCTGATGCGATCCTTGCCGGTCAGGGTGTATGGGCCGGCAGGGGCAAGCTCGCTCGCACGGACATCGTGCTTGAGAAGCGGGACCCCTTGCGCGTCTTGAATACTGAGAAGGGCCTGGTCGAGCACATTGAGATCGACCTTCTTCAGCCCGGCGACGGCCGGCACCGGTCGGTCGGGATTGTACCTGTATTGGCCGATGGGCATCTGGTGATTTCCTTACGACAGAGGAGCGTAGAGGCGCTGATGGAAGGCCCAATTCGGCATTGGGCGGCCGAGCTTATCGAGGTCGGCCGCCTGATCCCGGAAGCAGCTCCGCGCGCCCGTGGTGGGTCCGGCGTAGGCTTCGTTGGCGCCGTCGCCGTAGAGCGCGATACCGATATGAGTGCCGCCCACGCCAGTGGTGAAGGCGCCGGGGTCGCCTGAGAGCGTGACGACGATGTCGTTGCCGCTGATGGCGACGGACAAGATCGTGCGAGGAGTGCCGCCGATCTGGGTCCAGGACACACCGTAATTGCCGGGATCGGTGACCGCCGTAGTGTCCAGGGTGAGGTTGCCGACCGGTACGTGCATCGGAAGGCGAAAGACCGTCGCGCTGTCTCTGGTGATGGTCGTGGCGTACAGCGGGAGCGCGTCGAGCCCCTTCAGAAATAGATCTTCCGTGCGCGCCTCGTAGCAGCCGAGAGTGACAGACGACGGTCCGTCCATATGAATACCGTCGACGGTGGTCAGATGATATTTTGCGCAGGCGCACGCGCCCTTTGTCGGGTTTTCGATTGCCCACGCGAGCTGATCGAGCGATGCCTCGGACGAGTTCATCCCGTAGCGAGTAAAGGCCGACATCTGCGAATAGATGACGGGCACGAAGAACCCGAGGTCAGCCGAAATGTCCGTCTGCGCCTGGGTGATATAGCTTTTGTACACACCTGCGGGCAGGGCTCGATCCGCCTCGCCGTGCGTCATCTTGAGGACGAACAGGTAGATCAAGGCATTCACGGCCGCCATGACGCGAGAACGCTTGATCGTGGTGATGAAGTTATCCCAGATGGTCGGAATACTTCCGCCCTTTTTGATCACCGACCACGGCTGGCCGCCCATGCAATGGTTGGTCACCAGGACTGCCGTGGTGTCCGGAAGGCGGCCGGGCTGCGTCAGGCCCCATGCCAAGCCCATGCTGGGGCCCTCGGCGTTCGACAGCTCATAGGCGTCGACCCACTTTTGCAGGTTCGCCTGAGGAAGGTTCTCGCCTGCGTCGAAGGGATAGGTGACCTTGTCGCCCGAGTTGTACATGACGGCCCGACCGGGCCGGAACGGGGTCAAGGTCTGCGGGGTGGCACCCGTGCCGTAGCCGAGAGACTGGCCGATGCGACCGTCATGGATGATCGTCGTTACGCCGGGCGACAGAGACGTAACGCAGAGGAGGTCCTCCTCGCGCGGCGTGACCGTCGTTCCGTTATCGACGAGGTACGTCGCCTTGCTGGCCGAGGCGGACGGACTGATGTTCACGGTGCCGGCAAAAGTCTTGTAGGTCAGCGGGACGCGGCGATTGTTCTTGAGGACGAAGACCTCGCCCAGGCTGGTCCACGCCGGGATCGGAACCGCTGGCGTGTTGCCCGGATAGGCGCTGGCGTCGTGGCGCTGACCCGACAGTGCGGTCGACTTGTCGCTGCCGAGGTCGGCAAAGAGGAGATCCGGATCGATCATCCATCCGACCTCGACGACCGGAACGACGGGCTGTGTCGTGGCGACGCTCGCGGGATAGGACGTGGCGTCGTGTCGAAGGCCTTCCAGGACAGTCGACTTGTCGCTGCCGAGGTAGACGGACGAAAACTCCGGGTCGATCATCCACCCCGTCTCGCCGACGGTCTTTGCGATGGCATCGATGCGCACGGCGCTGTTGTTGATCGCGGCGATGGTCTCGGACGTCACCTCGTCGCCCGGCGAGTAATCGGTTCGCACCGGATCCGGCACGACGGCCATCATGTCCGCCGCCGTGGTATCGAGCGACAGGGGCTCGATCAGCGCCGATTGCTGCGACCAGTAGCAGGTCGCCCTGACCGCGACCTGGAACGTGAACGGCAGCGGAGACGGGACGGAGGGTATCCACCACAGGTCCACATTCTGGCGCATCTGGCGGACGACCGCCACGCGCAGGATGCTGTAGCCGCCCCTCCAGGCCGCGTAGGATTGCGTCGACGCCACGACCGCCGTGCCGGGATAGGGCGTGCCGTCGGGCTGCGGCGGGGAGGTGTAGAACCCGCCCTTCATCGTCTGCAGGGCGGCGGTCGAACTGCCGACGCAGTTGAAGAATTGTAGCTCGAGGATGTCGCATTCCTCGACCTCCTCGATGATCTGGATCTGCTGCGCGCCGCCGGCTGCGTTGATTGTCGCGCGTGCCAGCACGACGTCCAGCGACACGGTGCCGAACTCGGGATCTCCGAGCACGCCATCCAGGTTCCGCCCGCGAAGCGGTCCACTCAGCTCCAGGCTTCGGGCGACCAGGGCCTCGTTATCGCCCGCCAACAGGCCCATTCCGCCCTGAACGCGGGGGAGTTTCGCCGACCCCGATTTGCCGGAGCCGCCGGGTGGCAAGACGTTGATACCGCCAACAGGCATGGTTCAGGCTCCCGGCACGGTGATGGGGGCATTGGCTGCAACAAGTGCAGGATACAGATCGGTCCTGTAAGACAGGTCGCCGGTATAGATGTTCTTACCCTCATTACGGGTCCGTCGCACGCATATAGCTGCCGCACGACCACAAACGTCACCGAATTTCATGTAACACATCTCCAAACGGCTCACGAGCCAGCCTTGCTTTGTGCCAGCGGTGGCGCGGGAAACCGTCAGGTTGGGGCATTGCCGGCGGGGAGGCTTGAGCGAGCCCCACTTCATGATCGGCGCGACGATCTCTTGGCCGCCTGCAAGCCCACTTCCGCCCTCAAAGGCGATGGTGCCGTCCGCCGCGGCGAAGCAATCCACCCAATGGGCGTCCGCATGCGGGTAGCCGTAGGCCGTGACCGGCTCGTCGACATTGCGCTCGGGCGCCGTGACGTCGTCGTACTGCTGGTCGGTCTGGCCGACGATGCGCCGGCCCTCGCGCACGTACATGTGCGGGGACATTCCGGGGACGTAGTAGCGCAGGAACCGCCACACGGCACCCTGTGTGCTGGTCCCGTCCAGGATTTCCGTACCCTTGCCCGTGGGGCCGCCCTGGGACGCGGTGCGACCGGTGCGGGCGTAGGGCCGTTAGCGCTGTTGATCGCGCAGATGAAGAGGTTGCGCACGCCCGGTGTGCCGAGCACCGACGCCTTTGCGACGTACTCGCCTTCGCCGAACAGGTCGTAGGTGTCAGCCGCGATGCGGTTACCCATCACCCAGCCGCCGGCCGGGGTCGCGATGCTGTCCTGGACGGCGTCGCCGGATTTGAAACCAGCGAGCGACGCGGTGGCATTGGGCTTGATGTAGTAGTTCGGGGAATTGCCGGCGATGCCGGTTGCCGTCTCCAGGGCCGTGCCGTCGACCTGGACGCCTATGAAGTGCCGGGCCTCACTGAGGCCCAGCCCGGTAGCTGCGTACACGCCATCAGCGTGATCTTGCTGACGCCGGGCTCCGTCGCCGCGAGCATCGGACCACGCGCCACCTCGACGCGCGAGGTGATGAACTTGCCGCCGTTCGACGATTCCTTACTGAGCTTGCGGAACTCCTCCGCCCACTCGACCACGTTGACCTGAGGGGCGGGCCTCGTGCCTGCCCGCCAGTTTCGGAGAAGGCTCTCAAGGTCGAGGTAAGGTTGCTTCCGGCTCTCCGAGTTCGTCGAGATGCTTCTGGACATATTTGGTCAGAACCATGGTGAGCTTGCGCGCATCTATCTTAAGCTCATCCGCCATCTCAACTGCGACACGCGCCGGCCATGACTGCCAGGCGTCGCGGATATCACGAGCAGTGTCGAAGAAGAGCTTCTCGGCGGCGCCGCGATCTACCAACCGGCCCTGCTCCTTCTCGTAGTCCTGCTTGCGCTGAAGCCCGAGGAAGTTCTCCTTGCGGCGAATGGCCTGCGGGGTCTTCAGATCCGGGTCGTCGGGGTCGTAATCCTCCTCCTCGTCGTCCCCGTCAGAGGGGCGGGTAATCGGAGGCGGTGATGCCGGGGGCGGCGGGGCGGCTTTCTGCCTGGGCGAAGCCGGCTTCTCGCGCGGGTCTGGCGCGTCCTTGACGGTAGCCCGGATCGGTCGGTGCGCAACGCCTCCGCGGTACACGGACGGGCGCTGGTCGAGTTCCCATTCCGATGCTTCGACGTCAACGAGACCGGCGTCGTTGAACTTGAGCAGGTCTTTCTGCTTCCAGTCGGTGACGGTCTTCTTCGACACGCCGCGGCGGCGGGAGAACTCTGCCTGCGTCATGAAAAGCGGCGTCGCGGGATCTGCCATGCGACCGTTACCCCGTTACCCGTTACCCAGCGTTACCGGGTTTTTGGACCCCAGCGCTAGAAACAACTGGGGCCCCGACCACCCGTATAGGGTTGGAGGCCACAGGGTCCCCGCCGCTCGGAGCGGCGCGGTTTGATTGGTCCTAGTGGTCAGCGCTATTGGGGGAGCGGCTGGCTACGGCATCTTCGCCTTGATCTTGCCCGCTGGCCTCACCGCCTACCTCGCGGCTATGGCCGCGCAATTCGCTAGGGCGCATCGAGTTAGCGCCTGAAGGAAGTCCGCATAGATGGCGAGCGGTGAGGCTCAATCATTCCGCATCTCGCTCATCCGATGTCTTGATGCGAGGCTTAATGGAAGGGAGGGAGCGATGCGATCTGATCCCGAAACGATGAACGAGCAGTTCCTGGCGGACTGGTCACGGTTCCATCCAAACCAAGAGCCAATAGGATGGCTTCTGAGGGCCAGACCAATTCCCTGGGTCCGATTTCATGCTCTTCCTGAATCCAAGCGCTATGCCGAGGATGCAGCCGAACGCGCGACGATACTCGCCCGAGCATATATTCTTGCGGCCGAGGTGCTTGGCGAGGGCGCATCTTGTTGGATGATCGCGTCTTATTATTGGTTCGGAGAGAAAGCTGCGGAGGGCGAGCCTACCTTGGAGTGGGTGTATGACGATGATGATGAGGATCTCGGCATATTTCGTAGCGAGGTCAGCTTGACCGAATGGCGTTCAGGTGCACACGACACGTCACTTATGGCGATTGCCGACGGGCAAACAGCTCATGAGGTTTGGATGGCCAGAGCCACGGGGGAGATCTTTGCGCCATACGATGGCGGCTTTGACCTTTTCCCCTCTGACTGGACGCGCGTGGCCGTCCTGAAGACAAAATGGGCCAGCTGGCTTTCCTCATATCCTGGAGGTTTATGAGGTTGATCTGCCGCCCGTCTTTCTCTGGCTTCGCCACACAGCAGGTACCGGAATCGCCGTGCGGGTGTCTAGGGTTCCTAGGCGAGGCTTGAGGGTGGTGAGGCGGGGCATCACTCGCGCCCGTTCAGCGCTTGGCCCGCATCACATCCGATGTTGATGCCGAACTCGATCTCTGCCGTGATCGGTACCTGCGGTGCGATGGGCCACTTCCGCCAATGCTGCATGGACTGATAAGTCAGGGATCAACGAGGAGAAGAGTTTTATGAAGAAGCTGATTCTGATGGCTGCTGCCATGGTCGTGATGGGCTCGGCCCCAGCGCTGGCGATGGATTGCTGCGGGGGAGCCAAGGGTAAGGCGCCGATGTGCGGCAAAGGCTCGATGGCGATGGGCCATAGCGGGATGAAGGCCAGGAAGGGCAGCTGCTGCTGCGAGGGCATGTCCGGTGGCATGAGTAGGAAGCGTGCCTAGTAGCGGAACCCCGGAGCTCAGTGCCCTTCCTGGATGACGTCAACGGGTGATCAAACGATGCCTGTTTCCGAAGGACGGATAGAGGAAGCGTAGGATCGCCTGCCGGCCAGATCAGCCCTTCTTCTTGTAGGCCTGGATCGCGTTCTGGCATCCCGGCGACAGCTTCGACATGTTCTTTTGGAAGCAGGCCTGCGTCTCCGGACCATCCTCGGGGGGCATGCCGGCGCAGAAGGTCGTGAAGTCGCCAGCGCATTGCATCTGTAAAGCGGCCTTGTCCTCAGCGGACATTGGTGCGGCCATCGCGGCACTGGCCGCAGCGGTCGCGAGTATGAGGCTCAACCCAAAACGTCCGATCATGTTCTGCTCCCTCGACCCCAGATGCTGAGGGTCGAAGCTAAGAACTCTGACTTGGGCTGAACCGTTGCACCTCCGATGGCCGCCAGCCCTTAGGGCACGGGAGACACTGTCAGACCTGCCTTCTCGGCTCCGATCGCATGCACTCCTCGAAGCGGGCGCGTCTAGCGCGATCCTCGGCTTCACACTTGCGTCGCTGCTCATCCTAGCGGCGGCGGTTGAACATGCCGAACATGCGGCCTTACGAAGATGTAGCGTTCACTTTTATACTTAAGTACCATGCGGTGATCGTGGCATTATTACTACGCGACGGTAAAACTTCAGCACCAGGAACGCGCTCGCCCTACGAATTTCCGGTGTTCACTCCTGACGACTGGATAGAGTACGGCGGATGCGTTCTAGGAACGTGCGGGAATTTGTGGCAATCCTCGAATGCTGTGACCAGGCGGTGATTCGCTACATACAGCAGGTAAACAGGCGCGAAAGACTGTAAGCCTCGCTGCTTTCAAAGGAAGGATAAAAACATGGCGACAGTGATTTCTTATATCGCGGCCGACGCCAGGACGTTTAATCTATACGAATTTATTGACGAGAATCCGATCTTCTCGGCTCAGAAATCAACAAGCTATAAAATTGCTTTCGGCGAGAGCCAGCAATCCGTCGTAACTGGCGTGGGCTTTGAGTTCGATCCCACCTTTGGCTATCCGACTGCAGGTACCACTACAGCCGCATCGACTTATGTGGGAGGCAAAATCGCGGCCAAACTTACCGGCTTAAGCATAACGACCGAGCAGGCGAACCAGTACATTGCCTCCAACAATCCTGCTGCCGTCAACAAGGATTTGTTTAAGGGCGCCGATACAATTGTTGGGTCAAAGTTCAACGACTATCTCGATGGCTTCGGTGCCAATGACTCCATCACGGGCGGCCTGGGGCGTGATTCTTTGAAGGGCGGAACCGGCGCCGATACGTTCATTTTCAAGACTCTGGCCGATAGCACCGTGTCGAGCACCGGACGCGATACCATCCTCGACTTTCGTCAAAGCCAAGGCGATAAGATAAGCGTCAAATCTATCGACGCGATGTCCAGCTCAACTATCAATGAGGCTTTTCACTTCATTGGCGACAATGGTTTCACGAAGCACGCTGGCGAGCTGCGAGCTGTGATCTCGGGTACCAATACAATCGTCAGCGGCGACGTCGACGGCAACGGCCAAGCTGATTTCTCAGTTCTGGTTAAGGGTATTGCAGAGCTTCACGCGACCGACTTCATCCTTTAAATAAAATCTTCTTCGCCTAAGATTAATGAGATGTCCATGCTGTCTACAGCATGGACATCCTCGCGAGCTAGGTGAACTACCCGAATGCTCCACTCCGCTTACCGCTCCGATCTCCCTCGGCCTTGGGACTGGGGAGACAGGGTGGAACAGACCTCGACATATTTAAGCAACGCTTACCGGCTATCGAAGACGCGAACCCACTCCTGATCGGATGCATGAGGTGCGAACGATGGCCCTACCCTTCCGATGGCTGCTGGCCCTTATCGCCTTGATGATGCCGCCAACGATGGCGGACAATCAAAATGCAGCCGATGATTCAGAAACAAGCGCTATCGAAGAGGCCGTGGGCGAGGTCGTTTTCCGCCATTACATCTGAGGCAGCCGGCGCTTCCGCATCGAACTCTGATGATTGCCAGAGCGGCGTTCCTGCGGGCGCAGTGCGTGCCGGCATGATGGTTGCTGCGCTCGAACCTTGTTCGAATTCGAGTAGTACCCCAATGGGGTCAGAGATTTTGAACCAGCCTCCAAAGTGGAGAAGCGGTCTTACCCGTCTCCGTCGCGGCCTAACGTCGATCCTCATCGGAGGAGAGTACGGCGGCGACCATCCAGTTGCTTGACTTACCCTAACGGCTGGATCTGCGCAATGTTCAATTCGATAGGGGTTGCCTTGCCGAACATAGTCATCGACACGATCACCCTGACGTTGCTGTCATCGGACAGGATGTGATCCACCGTCGCCGGAAACGATGCGTATGGGCCATCGATCACCATGACGCTTTGACCTACCTTCACCCCAACAGGCTCGACGATCTCGCCCTTCGCGATCCTATCCACGAACAGCTGTAGCCCTACGGCATCGAGGCGGGCAGGTTTGAGCACCATTCCGGCGATGTTGCCTTTCATCGTGTGGTCTTCGACCGGATAGCAGACGATCTCGGCGACGCCCGGCCGGTCCCTGGCGACCGCGAGATGAGGTTCATCCTTCACACCGATGAATACCGTCCGGATCAACACCAGATGGCCTTGCGGCGATCGTCCGTAACATCAGCGCCCCCAACTGGGATGGGCTGCCCACCATTTGGATTTCGCTTCTGCTCAGCGCAGCGAAGATCACCGGTACCGATCTCGGCATCCCAGCATTTGACGTGAAACGCTGGGTATCCGAGTTCGAAGCCGTTGGGGGCCGTATTGTGCCCCACAGTCGATACGGCGCTGGCGGAACTTCCTGGCCGGTCGACAGTGCGCACACGCCCGAAATGAAGCAGACATTCAAACGTTTGTCTGACGAGCGGGAAGCCAACAAAATTTGAATTCGCCTTTTCATTGAGCGCGGCGAGGTGGTGTCATGACCGCCTCTCCCGTCATTACCCAGGAGCTCCGAGCTCTCCTCGTATATGATGCTCTTCCGAACGGATGTATCGCCAAGCCGGTGAAAGATGGGGGCCTTGCCCCGCATCTGCACCCAGGCGAATTCGCGATCGTCGATACGACCGACTGTGATCCGGTCCACGGCGAATTGTACTTCGTCGCATGGATGGGACGACCGGCCGCCAATGGCAGCGAAGACGGCGATCTCGCTCAGGCTTACCGCCGCGATCCAGATCTTCAAGATGATTGCCGACGACCCTGCGTCGTCCGGTATCCTGCCCTGCCCAACCTGTGCCGGCCGTCTGGTCTGGGCGCGCGATAGTCTTAACGGTCATCTTCACGGCCGCTGCGAATCCACGGGGTGCCTCCGATGGATGCAGTAGCGGATCCAATCCTGGCGGTGATCTCGGATCACCGCGCCGCCGACGACGCCCTGACCCTCATTCTCGAAACCCTGGATGAGGACGACGAGGAGGCGATGCGGGCCCATAATCTGGCAGCGGACCGGTGCCTCGACGCCCGCCGGGCCATGAACACCTTGGTGCCAGTGACGATGGGCGGCCTACAGGCGCTCGTCGCACACTACGTCCGATACGAGGAATACACCGACGGCTTCGAGCGTATCGGGGCAGCCCTGGAGGGCTGTGATTCCACCTTGCGACTTTCGATGCTGCGGGTCGAAATTATCAAGTCTGATCAGGATGTTGAGGTCGCGAATCGTCCGACCGTCCCTGACGTGATTTTCGCTCACCGTGCCGCATGGGACGCCTTCCAAATAGCGCCTCACGAGGATGTCGATCTGGATGCCGCCTACGAAGCTCAGGGCGACATGCAAGCCGCCTTCGACCTGGTGCTCACCACACCATGCACGACCCGTATCGAGGCTCTCGCCCTGCGCGCTCACCTTCAATGGTGGCTGGAGGAGGAAGCCGACCTCGCAGCCGACTACCAGCCGCAATACGCCATCGCAGAAGCCCGTGCGGCGGAACTCGGCATGCTACTTAATGGAGGCGTTCCATGATGGTGCCGACCCTCGACGACGTCCGCGCCGCGTGGATGCGACTGCCGGCGAGCCAGCGCGACGAGATCGGCCTGCTCGCGGCCGACCTTGTCTTCCAGGGATACCTCTACGGCGATCTGGTGCCCGAGAAGGATCAGGTTCTACCGGACCAAGACGCCCGCGATGCCGCCGGCGACCGCGAGAACGATCGCCTCAACGAAATCCACCGCACAGTGACAGGCGCGCTGCCCGACCTGTTCGGGCCGGATGGCGATCACCCGGCATGGGCCACAAATTCACATGGAGCGCGCTGATGCAGTCCGCCGAGACCGCCCGTCACATCGTACCGTTCCAGGTCGCCGCGCGCGAGCTAAGTCTCAGCCCGACCACCCTCCGTCGTATGTGCAAGGAGGGGCAGGGTCCGACCCTCCTACAGATCAGCACCCGCCGGCTTGGCGTTCGCAGGGGTGACCTGGATGCTTGGGTCAAGACGCGCGAGGTGAGCGGCCAAAGGTAACGGATATCCGACGCTTGGTGCCCATGCCTAAACATCTGAGAGGGATGGTTTGGGACGGTCCGCCCCGAATGGTTGCGCAAAAACAACACGACAACCGATCTCCGCTCGTGCGGTGTCCTTTACGACTTTAGGCAGCGCGTTCTCCGCAATTGCGCCATATGATCCGTTAACGACTTGGCTGGCAGTTCATAACAAAAATTGGGGGGCGGAACGTGGTAGTTATTTCTAAGAGCAGTAATTATACGGTCTCTAGTAGCTTTGGTCGAGAGATTGTTGAAGGTACCAGCGCCGTTGGCACCAACGGTCAAGTCGTCTCAATGCAGATCGATCAGATTAATCCTGTGTACCGTTCGTTCTATTGGGAGATTGTGCCTCTTTCGGGTCAGAATAGCGACTTTTGGGTTGATTTCGGAAGTAATGTTATTGGTGGAGAGCCCGGATGGCTTGATCATATTAGCGGCTTCACCCATGATGGATATTTAGAATTTAAAATCAATCCGGACAAACTTGCCGAATTGGATGAAAAGTTCGCCATTAAATTCTATCTCTCGCCGTATGATGCCGGTATTGGCAGAGCTCCAGTTACCTCCGCGACATTCACAATCATTGACGACGACCCAATCCGCGTAGTGGGTAACAACTCGGCAAATATACTGAATGGGCAGAGTGGGTCCGATACGATCCTGGGCAAGTTCGGCGATGACACCCTCATCGGAGGGCGCGGGGACGACCTCCTTGATGGCGGCACGGGTGCTGACAAAATGACCGGCGGTCTCGGCAATGATACGTTCGTTGTCGATAACGTTCTGGATCAGGTCATCGAAGCGGCTAAGCAGGGAACTGATCTAGTCAAATCTTCTGTATCGTTCACGCTTGGAGCGAACGTCGAGAACTTGACGCTGACTGGCGCTAACGGTCTCAGTGGATACGGCAATGAACTCGCCAATGTTCTAATCGGGAATGCCGGTAAAAACATTCTCGATGGTAAGGGCGGCATCGATACCATGCGCGGTGGTGCTGGGAACGATGTATATTATGTCGACAATGCCAAGGATCAGGTCATCGAGGTAGCTTCGCAGGGTACCGATAAGGTCATCAGTGCTGTAAGTTACGCTCTAGCAACCGGGCAAGCGGTTGAGGCGCTCGAGGCGGTGGCCGGAAAGGTCGGCATCAGCCTCACTGGCAATGATAAAGCCAACACCCTCGTCGGCAATGCCGGCGCGAACCGGCTCGATGGTGGTACAGGCAAGGACGTGCTGACTGGCGGAGCCGGGGCAGATACGTTCGTGTTTTCGACCAAGTTGAGCAACGCAAACGTCGATCACATCAGCGACTACGCAGCTACTGGCGATACCTTTGAGCTTGCGCAAGGTGTGTTCAAGGCGCTGACACTGGGTGATCTTGCAGCCAGTGCATTCAAGGATATCGCATCGGGCGCGGTGGATACGTCAGACCGGGTTCTCTACAATCGGGGGACGGGCGAATTGTTCTACGATGCGGATGGGAATGGTGCGTCTAAGGCTATTCTTTTTGCCGTTGTCGATACAAAGGTCGCGTTAAATCACCACGACTTCTTCATCGCCTAGGGTGCGATTTCAGACATGACGTCCGTCTCGGGAAACCGGGGCGGACGTATCTGCTTAGTCAAGCATCCCTCTCGATTGCGGAAAGGTATGCCGCCCACATATCCAGCGCGATCCGCTTCTCTGTTGCGTAGATTGCGCGATTGTAGATCCCGGCCACACCCGCGCGGTGGCCGGAAATGTGGTTCAGCACGGCCTCGACCACATGAGGCAGAACGCCGATCTCGTTCATGCCGGTGGCGGCCGTGCGGCGCAGATCGTGGAGTCGCCAGCCGGTGACGCCTGATCGCTTGTCGTGCGCAGCCTTCGCCCGTGAGAACCCCTGGAATCCGCCCTCCCCCTGACCGAACACTAGCGTACGACCTTCGAGTCGTGGTGCCTCGGTCAGCAGGCCCAGGGCAGCACCGGACAGTGGCACGTCATGCGGCAGACCGTTCTTCACCCGCTCCGCCGGTAACTTCCAGACCGCTCCGACCAGATCGATCTCGGCCCAGGCCATGCCAGCGACCTCGTCGCGCCGCTGGCCCGTCAGCAGTAGCAGCCGGACAATCCGACCGAAGTCGTCGTCGCGGCACGCGCCGAGGACGGCCTTGATCTCGTCCTCTGTCAGAATTCGAGCCCGCCTCTCCTCTGGCGCAGGCTTCGGGACGCCCACGACCGGGTTCATGTCGGCAGCGCCGGTCCCGATCAGCCAAGCGAAATGAGCAGACAGCGCAGCACGCGCGCGATTCGCGGCATAGGGGCCAGCCCCATCACGCACGGAGAGATCATCGCTCCGGGGCGCGCGGTCATGTTCAACTCGGGGTACAAGCCCCACGGCGTGAGCGCTGCCGTGGCGATCCCCTACGCCAACATCATGTCGTTGGTCGATGCGCGCGAGAACGGCGACCAGCAGGGCCCGGCGGCGGGCATCTCGTTCGGCATGGTTCAGCCCGGGCGCCTGGGATCGACAGAGGCATCTGCTGTTTCGGTTCACGCCCGCGGCGGCCAGAAATACGCAGTTCTGAAAAAGAACGGCTCGGAAGGCGGAACCGAATACAACAACTTCATTCGCTCTTTGAGGCGAATGAAGGTCATCGCGCAGATCAACGGTATCCTCTACCTAAGTCCGGCGGTGCACTGGATTCAGGGAGAGGCGGACATCGATCAGACGTTGGTGATCTACTCCGCCAACATGATCGAGTTTCAGCATGACGTCTCGGCCGACGCGGGTCAGCCGGTCGTCGTCATCATGGATCAGACCAGCAGTTGCACGGCCTATAATCGCACCACGTCGGAGGTGCCGCTCGCTCAGCTTGCGGTGGCCCTTGCCAACCCCCTCACGCACGCCTGCGTCGGCCCCAAATACTTCCTGACGTATAGCGACGGCATTCACCTGGTGGCTGACAGCTACAATCGTCTGGGCTGCTATCACGCCCGTACCCGCGACCGCATGCGCAAGGGCCTCGACGCCCGGCCTATGCACGTCATTAGCGTGACGCGGATCAGCGCGACCATCTTCCGGCTGAAATTCTACGTTCCCGCCGGCGAACTCACCATCGACACGACGACCGTCAGCGATCCGGGAAACTACGGCGTCTCGTGGAATCAGACCGGCGGCACTGCGCGCACGATCACTTCGGTCGCCAAGGTCAGTGCCACCGAGGTCGACGTGACCCTCTCGGGCGATCCCGGCTCCTTTGCACCCACAAGCCACATCGGTATCGCGCTCTACGGCGTGGCCGGCAACGATGCCGGCCGGACGACTGGCGCCAGGTCCTGCTTCCGCGATCAGTCTACGGACCTTGATATCGACGGCAACCCAATGCCGAACTGGGCCTGCCATCAAAAGCTTCTCGTCACGGCATAAGCTCAAGGAACCCTGCAATGTCCTGCTTTAATAAAGTAGTCCGTGGTGTCGCGCCGCCAACAAACAGTGGAGGCTTGCCTAAGGTCTCCAACAACTCGCTGGACCGGCTCCTCGGGGGCGTTGCCAACGATCTGGGTGTCTCGCTGATTCGGCATGACGTCAACCCGGCCTTTCTCGCTCCGACAACCGACTATTCGATGTACGGCGTTGACCGCGCGAATGGTGTGCCCGTCCAATCGATCCGTTCCGCCGTCACGAAGGTCGCCGCCGACGCGGCATTCAACGGGCGCCCGCTTATCGAGTTCACGGCCGGGTCCGGTGCCACGGCTGGCCAAGCCTCCGATCTCCGCATGGAGGTCCAGCCGCCGGATAGCTTCACAGTGTTTGTGGTGGCTTCCATTGCGGCGTCGCTCAAGGCTGCGCCCACCACCTCGCGCCTGATCTTTGTCGGCGAGCCCGGAAAGACCATCTGCTCTCTGTCGTTCCTCTCCAACGGCACCATGTCGTTCGGTACTGCGTCCTCGGCTGCGGAAAGCGCAATTCCCGCTGCGAGCGTTCCTGCGGCGAACGTAGCAGGCGTTTACGCCTTCACGTATGACCAGGTGGCGAACGTCAACGGTATCTACCTCAACAGCGCCACCCTAATCGACAGCTCCACGCCGACCACTCCCTACGCCTTCAGCAGCGCGACCAGGATCGGGTTCGGCGGGCCTGCGGGGGTCAACGTAGCCGGCGGCTGGCTCGGCAAGATGGCACGTGCCGATCTCCTCACGGGCGTCCTCTCGCCGGCCAACCTCGCGACCGTCATGGCCGGGTACAAGGCCGAATACGGCATCGCGTAGGACGACCGGCTGAGACGCGGAACCCGCTCAGCGCATCCCATCGATATCGTTCCTTCCGCCGCCTCCTGGGCGGTTTTTTTATGCCTGGAGGCACCCTCATCATGGAAATGTCCCCCATCGGACGCGCGGCCCTCCTGGCGCGCGAAGGCGAGCGGCTGACCGCGTACAAGGATTCGGTCGGCGTCTGGACGATCAGCGTCGGCATCACCTCTGCCTCAGGGCTGATCAAGGTGACGCCGGGACTGACGATCACGAAGGCGCAGAGCGATGCGCTGTTCGCGAAAGGCGTCGCTCAGTATGCGGGTCCGGTCTCGGCCGCCGTGAAGGTGCCGCTCGCCGACCACCAGTTCGATGCCCTCGTGTCGCTCTGCTTCAACATCGGGGCGCCGTCGTTCGCGAAGTCGACCGTCGTGCGCCGCCTCAACGCCGCCGACTATGCCGGCGCGGCCGAAGCCATCCTGATGTGGAACAAGCCGGCGGTGATCATCCCGCGCCGGCAGGCGGAGTACGACCAGTTCCGCACGCCCTACTCGGTGAAGCGGCCGAGCCAAGTCCGCGGCGGAGCGCCGGTTCTCGGCGTTGTGTCAGGTGGAATGGCCTCCGGGGCAACGAAACAGCCCGTTGTGTCAACCAAACCGCCAGTTTCCGCAACGAAACCGGCCAATCCCGCAACCGCAGCGCCTGCTCCCGCTTCGCTCGGGTTCTGGGCCCGGCTGCACGCCGCTCTCTCGCGAAAGGCAGCCTGATGCCTCGTCGCCGATTCCGCACGCGTGTGCGCGCTTGGCTGTCCAAGCTGAAGGGCTGGCGGGTCTACCTGGCCGCCCTCGTCCTGGCGCTGCCCGAGAGCCTCGACGGTCTCGGCTTCGTTGACTTCGCCGCCTACCTGCCGCCGGCGGTCGCCGCGCGCGTCGGGGTCGGGCTGGCGGTCGGCCGCCTGGTGCTCGCGCCCTACCTGCGCACCCTCGCCGCCGCGAAGGCGCCGCCTGCCGGAGATCCGCGCTGATGTGGAGCTTCCTCGCCAAACTGCTGCTCGGTCTGCCGGGCCTCGCCGACGGCCTGTTCGGCTACCTCAACAAGCGGTCGGACAGTGCGGTCCTGGTCAATGGCCAGAACGTCGCCGCCGACGTCTCGGTCGGACAGGCGCAGCTCGCCGCCTATGTCGAGGAGCGCAAGGTGATCGCGGCCGAGCGCGCTGCGCAGCACCTCTCGCCCTGGACGGCCTGGATGGCCTAGCCCTCCGAGTCGGGTGGGCAGCATAGACCCGTGCCGTCTGTTGCCTACTCACCCGCACCGGTCTTCGGCTTGCGCTTGCCGTCCCAGCAAAAAGCCCGGCGCGCCATGACGGCGGTCGGGCCTGAGGAGACTGAGTTCGGCGTCCGGCTGAAGGCTAGACCGCCCAGTTGTGATGAACCAGCGCCGTAGGCTGCGTCCCAAAATCGAAGTCGCTCGCCTGCACGCTCGACACGCCCCGCAGAACGATCTTGATCGCCGTATCCACCCCATCGAACGTGACCAGGGTATCCTTCCCGCCATTCAGCACACGGGTATTCACGTCGAGGATGCTATCGACGAGGGCGGACACGTCGAGGTGATCACTTCCAGACTGGAAATTGTAGACGTTGTCCTGCCCGATATCGCCTCCAAACACGAACGTGTCCGAAGCTGCGCCGCCATAGAGGCGATCGCCGCTTACGCCGCCGTCCATCCTCGCACCATTTGCGCCGGCCCTGATGGTGTCGATGCCGTCATCGCCGAACAGAAGCGCGTATCCGCTTCCGCCTTTGATGGTGTCGTTGCCCGCACCACCATGGATCAGGTCACTGCCCTTGCCTGCAGCGACGCCATCGGCGCCTTGGGTGCCCGTGATGGTCACGGAGGTGCCAATCGCGCTTTGTGAAGTGATGTTCACACCCGAGGTAATAAGCGTCAGATCGAGCGTCGCTCCCTTGGCGACGTAGACTGCCTCGATGCCATCGAACGTCGTCTCGATGAACGTGAAGGTGTCCGCGCCCTGCAACAGAAGCTTGTCGGTGCCCCCGCCGCCATAAACGCTCGATCCACCGCCAGTGGCGATCAACTGATCGTTGCCGTCTCCGCCATTAAGGGTATCCGCTCCGCCCATGCCACGCAGAGTGTCGCTGCCGGCTAAGCCAGTCAGGATATTAACGCCGCTATCGCCGATCAGAGCGTCTTCGTATCGACTACCGCGAAGGTTCTCAATATCGGTCAGAGTATCGCCCTGCGCGTCGCCACCGGTGTTGATGCCCAACTTCAGATTGACAGTGACGCCAAGGAGGGAATGCTCGTAGCTAGCCGTATCGCTGCCACCCGCGCCGAATAGCCGGTCGGCTTCCTCACCGCCCTCAAGGACGTTGGCCTTCGCATCGCCCGTCAGGATATCGTCCTGTCGACTGCCACGAAGGTTCTCAATCCTTTCAAGAATATCCCCCCATGCGTCCCCACCGTTATTGATATTGGTCGTCAGATTCACGTCGACAGAGAAGGGTGACGTTTCGTAGCTCGACGTGTCGATACCGGGTCCACCTCGGATGACGTCGGCGCCATTGAGACCTTCGAGAATATTATCACCTGCGTCACCGACCAACAAATCAATAAAACGAGTGCCGACGACATTCTGAATGTCGACGAGCGTAACATAAAATACGAAGCCCTCCTTATTGTAGGCCTCGCGTTCATCGAGAAACACCTCCACTCTCAAAGTGTCCGGGGAGCTTGGTCCATCATAACCCACATAACTGGCAGTATTGCTTCCGGATCCGCCTTGGATGATGTTGATGCCGAGATTGCCCATCAAGGTGTCGTCGCCCTCGCCACCTCTCAATATATCGTTGCCCGAGTCACCGTATATGAAGTCACCAAGGTTTCCGCCTTCGAGAATGGAGTCACCTATCCTATCGTCATAGAAGATCAATAACGGGCCATCATTACTGGCAACGTTTATCTGGCTGCCACCACTTTGGTAGGTGTATTTTACCGAAGGGGCTCCCCCCAATGAAAGACTCAGGAACCCATTGACGAAGCCAACCTTCAGAGGCGCGTCTTTGTTCGAGTCTGGATCGGCGCTATTACTCAAAGGAATTATTTCAACGAGACGACCATCGTCGAAAACTGGCAATCCGGCGAGGCTCATAGCGTGAATTCCTACTTCGGCGCAATTCTACGCACGAATTCAGTCGAATTAAAGAAACTATCATGGAGGAATTCGCACGAAACGCCATTCGTCACGTTCGTTTGAAAGTAGGCTCCGGGGTGCAGCGCAACCATTAGGGCTTGGTCTAGAGGTTGGTACAAATGCCTATGATGACGCCCCAGTTGCAATGGGCGTGAGACGCCACGAATAAGGAAAAATCGTAAATCGAATCTCAGGAACTCAGCCAACTCCCGCCGCGGCGCCTCGACTTCCGCATTGAGTTCGCCGGCATCCACGGCCAGCTCGACACACTGCCCCTGCGCTTCGGCTAGCTGGCTGCGGATCTCGCCATTCTCGGTTGCTGGGGCGAGGAGGATGGGATTATCGAGAACAGCTGGGCGCGCATATACCAATCAAGTTGTCGCAATCGCGATTGCCCCTCGAAGGCCCAGGGATATGAAAAAACCCGCCACGGCGCGAGCCGGGTGGGTCAAAAACCGATCATGCAATGGATCATCTGCACGCCCCGATAGGGCCGGGAAGAGCTAAGTCCCCTCTGAGTTAGACTCACTCTGAGCCTACTCGTCCGCGCGCTTCGCTTTACGCAAGGCTGCGCGAATTCTGACTCGTCCTTCCTTAATTGCCTGAACTCGCGCGCTTCGCTTCGCTTCGGCATCAGGTGAACGGACCGGTGGGGTTTGCTCAGTCATCGGCCTCATGCACCACGAAAGCGGTCACGGCGATTGTCAAATGCCAAGGCCCCGACAGAGGTGGATCTTGTGAATTGACGGCGCTTTTCTATCAAGAAGACCGTCCGCCGGATAGGCATGGACTGGCTCGCAGGAGAAGACCCCGCCCAGCCGAGGCTGAACGAGGCCCTATCGTGCTCACTTGCCAACGAAGTCGGTTAGGAGCGCTCTTGGATGTTAAGATGCTTCGCCACATCGTCTGCATCTTCAAGGAGCAAATCCCTCTGGCGAACGCCTCCGACAACAGCGGGGTCGCCAGTTGCTATGTTAATCACGGCCCAGCCGCTTGCTTCGAAGCGAACAGCGTATCGGGAGATGGCATCGATATTGGTCATGGCTTGCCCTCTGAGATAGACAGGCAACGTAGATCACCGCTGTTGGTTGCCCACTCCTTTGCGTCTGGTTCCAGCTTTCGCCGGGCGGGGTCAAGTTGCCATAGGTTCTCGGGACGCTGACGTGTTTGGTCCCGGCATTTGGTGGAGCGGGTTTGACCGGAAGCGGCCGGGCTCGGCGGACCATGCCTTGCAGATGGCCTCGTAGGGCGTGAGACCACGCAGGGTCTTCAGGCGGCGAGCGAATTTGTAGGCGCTGACGAAGTCGGCCAGATGGTCGCGAAGCTGCGCGTGGCTTTCGTAATGATAGCGTTTGACCGTCGCGTCCTTGATCGTGCGGTTCATTCGCTCGACCTGTCCGTTCGTCCAGGGGTGTCGCGGCTTGGTCAGGCGATGGTCGATATCGTTGCGGGCACAAGCAAGCTCGAAGCTGTGAGCTCGGAAGGTCTCGCCGGCCGCAATCGCCTCCTGGATGATGGAGGCGGCCGAGGCGACGTTGCCGGGTGTGGTGAAGTGGGTGCCGTTGTCGGTGAGCACCGTGTGCACCCGGTAGGGCACGGCCTCGATGAGATGCCGGAGGAAATCGCCCGCGACCCGCCGCGTCGCTCGTCCATGGAGCTCGACGAAGGCGAACTTGGTCGTGCGGTCGATGGCGACGAGCAGGTAGAGCCGCCCTTCCGCCGTGTGAACCTCGGCCAGATCGATGTGGAAGTAGCCGAGCGGGTAAGCCTTGAAGCGCGACCGCTTGGGTTTGTCACCGTCGACCTCCGGCAGTCGGCTGATGCCGTGGCGTTGCAGGCAGCGGTGCAGCGACGAGCGGGTCAGGTGCGGGATCGTGGCCTGCAGCGCGTAAAGGCAGTCGTCGAGCGGCAGGAGCGTGTGGCGACGAAAGGCGACCACGACCGCCTCATCTTCAGGTGAAAGCACCGTCGAACGCGGATCCTTCGGACCCGTGCGCTGGTCGGCGACCGAGGTCCGCTGCCTCCACTTGGCGACGGTCTTCTGGTTGATCCCGTAGCGTCTCGAGAGAGCCCTCAGGCTCGCTTGACTATGCTGGATCGCTCGACGAACCGCCTCAGTCGTCGTGGCGCTGCCGTGAAGAACCTGGCCCATAGCGCGTCCTTCCACTCCAACGTGAAGATTGCACCATCAAACCCTGGGATCAAACAGCTAGCGAAGCTAGAAGGCATGGGCGTCGATTCGATCGCCGACTTGCGCGACCTCGAGCCGCGTCCCGTCCGCAAGGCGATGACGGTGGTCGGAGGCCTCATCATCCATGAGCTGCGCGGTGTGTGCTGCCTTCCGCTCGAACTGTTACCGGCTCAACGGAAGGGTTGTGTCCTTACGCGGCCGTTCTCCAGCCGGATCGAGGACGGCGCAACGATGGAGCAGGTGGTGTCAGCTGACGCGACCCGATTGGATGAGCAGTTGCGCCGAGGTGGGCTCGGCACGACCCACGTCTCGGTTTTCTACCACACGTCTGAACATGACTGCGGGGACCCGACGCGCTCCGTCTCGACGACGGTTACGTTACCTGAGGCGACGAACGGCACACTGGCGGCTGATCAAGGCGGCGCGTGAGGGCGTCGCTTGTATCTGGTGTGAGGCGCCAGGCGACCGGCCATGGCGCTACAGCAAGGCCGGCGTCATCACGACCGACCTCCAGCTGCTCGATGAGACCCAACGACCCTGATCGGACCGCTCGACCGCAAGCGCAACGCTCCATTGATGGCCGCGATGGACGAGTGCAATCGGCGCTTCGGACGCGGCGCTGTTGTTCGCGCGCGGGCCGGCCTGGAGGAGTAGCGGACTTGGTCGACTAAGTTCGAGATGCGGAGCGCACGCTACACGACACAGGTATCGGAACTGCCGACGGCCCATGCGTGAGAAGAGGCGATCATACCTTTGACGCACACCCCTTTTATCCCATGTCCTTCCGGCGGCAGAGCGCCAAGCGCGTCACACGGGCCGAGGCGGTGGAGATGGCGAAGGTGACCGTAAGGGCGCTGACGGCTGAGTTTGGGGAGCGTGGACCTCACTGAGGCTCTCCGTCGAAGTGGCAGATAATCCCGACTTCTCGGCTTCCATGGTATTCAAAGCCTCAGCGACGTTGTCGGCGTCCTCTCTGGACAGGCCCACCTGACGAACGCCCTGTACCAGCGTCGCATCTTTCGTTTCCCGGTGGATAACTGACCAGCCACCGGGCTCATATTGCACTTCGTGGAAATAATCTGAATTATCTTTTATGACAGCCTCCTTAACGAGGCGCTAGGTAGGTAGGGAAACCTGCCTGTCAATACCTACGAGTCTGGCCTCCGCTTGCGCTCGCTGCGCTTGAGTTCAGCTAAGGGCGATGTGACCATTCTTCATACGAGATGCGCGAACTGAGTTCCGAGCTCTGAAGCTTCTGCCTGAATTTCATGCTCATTTGCAGCGACCTGACCGGAAAGGCGAGCAACAAGCATCGGCAAACGCCAAGCCATGACATCCTGCCTGCTGATCATGCTCAACTGGCAATACTGCCGAATATAAAATTCTGCCAAAGCTTTACGAATAATTCTGTCTATCGCTTTTCTTAGCGTGCGAGTCTCGCCGACGCGTCCGCATCGGATGATGAGGTCGGTACGGGCGACATCTGCCGCCGGATGACCAGATGTTGACTTCTCCCAGTCTATGACGACCAAGCCCTCGGATGTGTAGAGAACGTTCTCCGGATGGAGATCCCCATGACAAAGCCTGTTACCATCCGGTAAGCGGTCGAGAACCGCGAGCGTTGTCTGTTTCAACCAGGACGGCACCCGAGCTCTGGATACCTGAATACGGATCGCGTCTTGTTGGTCCGGAAGCGGCGGGTTTTCAATTTTATGAATGCTATACTGAATGACGGCAAGTTTTCGTAACGCGCCTAACATTCCGAGCGGGTTACTTTTAAAATGTTCTAGGACTGTTTTGCCGTAAATATGTTCAAATATAACACCACTTCGTCCATCTTGCTCAATTATGCCCAAAGGAGCCGGGACACGCAGGCCATGGGAACGGGCAAAAGATGTCGCAACGAACTCTTTTTTCGCCAGCTGCTTGCCCCATTTTGCTTTGTAGAGTTTGAGTACTCGTCCGGACCTGTCTGCAAAAACTTCTGCACTGCGCCCCTCGCCCACGTGATGAGCTTGCTCAAAAGCGATTTCTGGCGTCGCCGACATGTCGATCCATCTCTATGCCCCGCTCAGTGCCAAGCTAGGAGTTAGGATCAACGATAGTGAGTTGGCAATCCATTCGCGATTACGAAGATTTCCGACATAAGCTTGATGTGCTTAGGCGCACACAACTCACCGAATACCTGCGGGGGCGGGAACCGCGCGGGTAGGGTCTGTTCGGGGCGAAATACACGCTCATGCCTGTTAGACGGCAGCGGAATTGCCCCGACAGTGCTCCTAAAACGCGGGAAAGCCTTCATGGCCGTGACGGCAGTCGGGCTTGAGGAGAAGGATAGAGCCACCAAGGGGAGTCGCACCCCTGGTTCAGGTTTCTTAGGCTTGTGATCTAACCGTTAAACTACGCCAGTAGCCGGATGAAACGGTGACCGGATGTCTCGTGGCAAGGCTGCAAACGAAAAACCCGCCGCGGCGTCAGCCGGGTGGGTTAATGTCTGCGAGGCTTATGAGCCGGCTTTCTCAGAGTGGAGATCAGAGCCCGCCGTTGCCCCCACCGCCGCCGCCAGCGCTACCGTTTGGCACGGCACGCGAAGGCTGATTGGCATTGCCGCCCGCGGCCGAGTCGCTCGTAGCCGTTTCGGCACCAGTCGCCCCACGCGAAACTGTCACGTCGCGGTCATTGCCGGTCGTGTTCGGCTGGTTTTCGATGACCGTTCCTGACCCGCTTGGCTGCCTTGGGGCAACACCCTGAGCGAGAGCAGGACCAGCGAGCAGAATCGTAGCGGTAACAAGGATCAATTTATTCATGGATGTATCCAAATTGAGGCAGCAGTGTTTCGCTTGAGCTAAATAAGTGCTGAGATCCCAATAAGGTTTCAGCTTGGCTGGTGCCGTTGCAACCGATCCGTTACAAAAAACCGCTCTGGTTCTCACTGGGCGGGTCATATCGTGCTCTGAGGACGACAAACAGGCGCGGTAGCGCGTCGGACTAATTGGGACGGAGGAGCGCGCTTAGCATGCGCGTCGCGTCCGTGCGTCCGGTTCTCGGTGGCCTGCTCTCGTTCGATTGCAGTCAGCAAGCTTGTGTACTGCTTCGCCTCATCCCGCATGGTCCGCACGCACTCGGCGATGCTGTTGATGTCCACGGTCTGCCGCCGGGCGAAGTCGCGCATCTCCTCCATCACGCCGGTGACCTCGCGCTGCACTTGTTGGAACGGCGCCGGCACATCGGCCGGCGTTGCGGGCACCGGCGGCGGAAGGTGCTCCTTGTCGCCCCGCACGCGGGTCACCATCCAACCGATTGGCGGGCGATGGTGGTATCCAGAAAATCCAGTCATCCCATTACCCGTCGACCCTTTCCAGCTTGTCGAGAACCGCACCAAGCCGGCTCTTGCGTGAAACGCCGACCAGGACGGCAATGTAGACCGACAGGGCCTCGAACCCTGCAAGCGTGCCGAAGACGGGAATGGTGAGGCGGGAGAATGGGCGACGGTGAAAACGTCATAGGTCAGCGCGAACGTGAATTGCACCACGATGAAGCAGCCCACCGCCGCGCCGAAGGCTCGGAAGCAGGCCCCCTTCGGACCCACCATCTGGTTGTTGATGAAGCCGTTGAGGAACATGACCAGCATGCTCGGCTAAGAGACTACTGTGGGCTCGTCAGTGGCTTCGCTGCCGGCGAAGGCACCGGAATAGCCGGCGGGATCATTAAGGAAGCGGCCGGCGCCGGCACGACGGGTGGAACGTCCAGCGGCACCGATGCCGTGAGCGGCGCGCTGACCGGCTTCGCGTCGGTGCTACGGGCCTTCGGCGCCGCCTTGGTGCAGGGCGTCAGGAACTGGTCCCGCTCGGCAGTCGGGGGGCAGCTACTTGTTCTTAATCCACAGCATGATCGCCTCGGCGCAGCCCTTCCGTTCGCCGGCGCTCAAGCGGTGGGGGAACGTCGAGCCGGTAGAGCCGCCCACACCGATGATGAAGGCGATGGAGATCAGGACTTCCCGCTCGTGTTCGGCCACCAAGACCTTGATGGCGGACAGGATCGGCAGCGCGTGCGAGGCGAGGTCACCGAGGAAAAACGCGTCGGCATGGGCCTGGTGGTGACCTGTCCGAGCTTGACGCCCTTGGTGTGGCCGTAGCCGGTCGTCGACACACCGACTCCGTCGAGCTAGGCTTCCAGCTGCACGCCTTCCCGCGATTTAAGCGCGGCAATGCCCAGCTGGGTCATGATGGCGGACGCGCCCATGCGTCGTCTCCCGAATAGTGAATACAAAATTATCTTCCTACGATCGGCTTTCCGGACCGGGGGCGGATTTTGGAATGCAGCACTTCGACAACGAGCACTTGCCGGAGCCGGAAGAACATTTTGCTGAAGGATTTGCGCCGGACGCGATCCTGACTTGTCTCGTTGCCGTGGAAGCAGTCGGGCTTGTTCTTATGGCCCTTGGCGCCATGCATCCCGGCCGCTGGCTGCTGGCTTGAGCATGTGCGGCGACCGGCCGGTTTTGCGGTGATAAGCTGCCCGGATGGATCAGCTTCTACGACTGACGATCATCTTAAGCCGGTGGACGCGACGGCGTTGGACGAAGACCGAGGCGATTGTTGCGCTGTCCGTGATCGCTATTGCCTTGGCGATCGCGCTCATCGAATGGGCCGGCTACTGGCCAGAAGCTTTAACCGCTACGAAGGCGCGGCGAGCGCCTATGCGACTATAAATATTACGCTGAAACAAGGCACGAGCGTCCCCAAAACTTCAGGTATTGCCTGCAGTCCGGCGCCCTTTGCACAGAAATGCATAGATGGCGGATGCTGATCGGCGGCAACGGGTGAAGACGACGGTGTCCTCTCTGATTCGCGGCTCATGTAATTCGAGATTCCGCTGCCAACGGGCGGCACAGTCATCGCCTCTGTGTGGCCCGCTCGGGGGGGGGGGCGCGATTTACTGCGGTGAGTTTGTCAAAGGAAGAGTGCTGGGGCTAGGCCGCCGGAGCGAAGGAGCACGCCCAAAGGTCCATGCTCTTGGTCGTGCCGCCGAGATACGCAAGAGCCTTCGCGTCGTCGCCAAAGCAGAGGCGGGACACGAGGGCGGTGGTGGCGCAGGTTGCGGTGATGGTGATGAGGTAGAAGTCCGCCGAAACCTTCTCGATGGAGCCGGCGAGGTTAGTAAAGACGCCGCCCGTGTTCGTGGACAGGGTGACGGTGCCGGCAATCAGATCGAATAGGACGCGCGCCGTACCCACCGGATTGGTGCTTCAGGCGAACAAATCCGGCCGACGAAGCCGCAGTGCGAAGAGAAGCACCAGGGTTTTCATGTCGGTGATCTCGCCCCGATCGCTCATGGCGGCGAGGGTGGCCAGGGGCATCTCGTGAACAGTGATGCTTTCATGTTCCTCGGCCAACCCACCGCCGGGGCCGGAGCGGTCGGCGGCGCTATAGGCACCTAGAAACAGGTCCATCTGTTCGGTAGAAATCCCGGGCATTGACCACCCAGTTGTCAGGCGTTCGAGGGTGCCGAGGCGGACGCCGGTCTCCTCGAAGGCCTCGCGGCGCGCGCCGTCCTCGGGCTCAGATTCGTCGAGGAGTCCAGCCGGGATCTCAAGAAGCGACAGGGTACCAGCCGCAAAGAAGGTGGGTGGCCGGAACTGCTCCACCAGAAGCGCCACGCGGCGCTCGGGATCATAGGGCAGAACCCCCACCGCGCGGCCGTGATCCTCGATCTCGCGGGTCAGGCGCGTGCCGTCCGGCATCGTGACTTCTGCCACGAGAAAGCGGCTCCAGCCATCGTGCAGGATGCGGGTGCCACGGATCACCGGCGCCATATAGTCGTTCCCGTCTTCCGGCCACGGGCGGTCACGCGGCCTTCTTCGGGATCACCTAACCGCGAGTTGCCGCATCATTGAGGCGAAGACAGTGCGGAATGAACGCGTTTTCAGGTGCCGCCCTTCTCAATGGTGAAGCTGAAGACGCCGTCGTCGCGGCCCTGACCGACGAGACGATCGCCCTCTTCGGTGACGAGATGGGGGATGTCGATCACCGAGACCGGATCGGTGCAGAGGATGGTCAGCTGCGCCCCCGGTTCCAGGCCGCGCATGGCCCTGCGGGTGCGCAACACCGGCAGGGGGCATTTCAGGCCGCTGAGATCGAGGACGAGTGGCGCGTCGGTCATATCTGCCCAACGATACGACAAGCCCCGCCCGAGGCTGGTGCCTCGGGCGGGGCTTGAGCCGAAGACGAGGCTTCGTGGATGATGTCAGTAGCCGTAGGCAGGATAGCCGTAGGCCGGGGCGTAGCCATAGGCGGGCGCGTAGCCATAGGCCGGGGCATACCCATAGGCTGGTGCGTAGCCGCGGTCGTAATAGCCGTAGCGGGGAGCCTGGCTCGCCGCGATGGCGCCGCCGATGATGCCCAGAGCGGCACCCGCCGCGAGGGCTCCACCGATGCCGGGGCCACGGCGATAGCCGCCACCATAATAGCCGCGACGGTAGCCGTAGCCGCCGCCGTAGTAGCGGCCATAGCGAACGGTCTCCACGGCAGAGCCGCCAGCGACCTGTGCCGACGTCAGAGCGGGCATCGGGGCGGCTTGTGCGCCGGAGAGAGGAGCTGCCGCCAGACCGACGGCGGTCGAACCGGCAAGGACAAGGGACATGATGCGCGACATGCGGGCGATCTCCTAATTCGAGTGTACCTGCACCGTTAAAACACCATCTTTGATGAACCGTTCCGGAACAGACGAGGCACTATCGGCCGAACGTGTGCACCGGCACAATTGTCGTTTCAAGAAGACATGGGTTTATAGTCAATAGCCTCTCTTCAGAAGACGCATTCCGTGAACGCCGGATCGACGGAGCGCCGCCATGGACCCTCGTAATCCGCCAACCTATCCTCAGCCCGCGAATGACCACTGGCGACGATGGCTTCGAGGGGCTGGAGGAAGTGAGTTTCATCGCGTCCCTGGGCATCACGGCGCCCGCGCGCTTCAAGACCCTTGCGGGCGATGGCCAGGGCTTCCGCTGCCACAGTGCCCAGACTGCGTCCGGCGATCGGTGTTGCGAGGCCGAGACGTGGCACGATGGCGCGGAGGCATTCGCGCTCTGCGGTACTCCAAGCCTTGGCAATGTCCCAGGCCGCCGCGAGCCCGGCATCGTCGTAGAGTAGCCCGACCCAGAACGCCGCCTGCGCGACGATCATGTCCGCGCCGCCCACATCTGAGCCGCGCATCTCGATGTAGCGCTTGAGCCTGACCTCGGGGAAAGCCGTGGAGGCATGGTTCGCCCAGTCCGACATCGTAGCCCTCTCGCCGGGAAGCGCCGCGAGCCGCCCATCCATGAGATCGCGGAACGAGGCGCCGCTGACGTCGTGATAGGTCTCTCCGCGCTTGACGAAATACATCGGCATGTCGAGCAGCCAGTCGGTATACGCTTCATACCCGAAGCCAGCCTCGAAGGCGCGGGGCAGCATGCCAGTCCTGTCGCCATCGGTATCGCGCCAGATCTCGGAGCGGCGCGAGAGGAAGCCGTTGGGGCGCCCGTCGGTGAAGGGGGAGTTCGCGAAGAGCGCCGTCGCCACCGGTTGCAGCGCCAGGGCGACCCGCATCTTGGCCGCCATGTCCGCTTCTGAGGAGAAGTCGAGATTCACCTGCACCGTGGCGGTACGCAGCATCATGTCGAGGCCGAGGGAGCCGACCTTGGGCATGTAGCCAGCCATAATCTTGTACCGGCTCTTGGGCATGACCGGCGTTCCCTCGCGGGTCCATTTCGGACTCATGCCGAGATCGAGGAAACCGATTCCGAGTGGGTCTGCCGCACGCGCGGTCGCCTCCAGATGGCTGCGCAATTCACGCTCGGTGGCATGGACATCAGCTAACGGCGCGCCGGACAATTCGAACTGCCCGCCAGGTTCGAGCGAAATCGCTCCCCCGTCATTTCCGGCGAGGCCGATCAGGTTGCCGGCATCCTCGATCGCCTCCCAGCCGGTTTCGCGCGCAACGCCTTCGAGGAGCGCGCGGATTCCAGTCTCGCCCGCGTAGGGAACGGGTGCGTTGCCGTTCCGGTAGAACGGAACCTTCTCGTGCTCCGTGCCGACGGCGAAGCGCTCGGGCGGTTTTTCGCCCTCGGCGAACCACGCGATCAGTTCGTCCCGCTTCGTCAGCGGTGTCGTGTCGGACGTATCGCGCGCCATGCGCTGCCTCGTGATGAAGGTCGTGTGTGGTGAGAGGCAGGCCGGACCGCAGCGGAGGAGCCCCTTTGAAGATGGCGACTCCTTAGTCCAGCCGCGAGCCATGAACAACGCGGCGTGGTGGGGGGCTCATCAGCGTGTGTCTCCCAGCACAGACTGCACCAAGGTGAGAGCCACCACGGCCGCCGTATCCGCCCGTAGGATCCGAGGTCCGAGGGATAGCGCGACTGTGTTGGGTCGCGCAGCGATCATTTCCCTCTCCTCTGCCGAGAACCCACCCTCAGGCCCGATCAGAACCGCCAGGGTCGGCGGCGCCGCCGGGTCGGCGGCGCCGCGCAGGGCCGCGACAGGATCGGCCACCGCGGCGTCCTCGTCGCAGAAGACGAGGAGGCGTTCGGGCGCGAGTTCCGCGAGCGCTACGGGGAGCCGGACCGCGTCGGGAAGATCGGGAATCGCCAGGATGCCGCATTGCTCGGCCGCTTCGATGGCGTTGGCGCGCAGGCGATCGAGATTGATCCGCTCGCCTTGCGTGTAACGGGTGAAGACCGGCCGGATGGTGCCGGCTCCCATCTCCACGGCCTTCTGCGCCAGATAGTCGAGCCGGGCGGTCTTCAGTGGCGCGAAGAGGTAATGCAGGTCGGCACGTTCGGGTTGAGGGCGTACCTGCTCGACAACGATCAGTTCTGCGCTCTTGCGCCCACTCTGAGCGATGCGGGTGCGCCATTCGCCGTCGCGGCCGTTGAAGACGAGGACGGGATCGTCCGGGCCACGACGCAGGACGTTCAGCAGGTAGTTCGCCTGGGCGCGTTCCAGGGGAAGGACAGTGCCTTCACCAAGGTCGCATTCGACGAAAAGGCGGGGGGCGGTAAAGTCGTATGCTGCCATGGCTCAGCGTGGTCGCCCGCGTTCGCAGGCCTGTCAACGCCGGCGTCCGATTGCGAGTGATGCGCCGGGGCAACAGCGCTGGATTTTGTCGAGTTTCCCCAAACGCAAACCTTACCGGCCATTTACGTCTCGAAAGACGCCACATTCGTATGGCGAGACGTCAACGAGGTTCGGCAATCGCTCCGGCAGCCACGGCAAGGCACTGGTGTAGATTGGGGGAGAGGGAAATCCAACTATGTCATCGAAGATCATCGCGGCCGTCGCCGGAGCTGCATTCGGCTCCGTTCTCATCGCTGGTCCCGCCTTCGCGCAGAACGCGGAATGCGGTGAGATCCAGAAGACGCTCCAGTCGCGCAAGGATCTCGTGGCCAAGGCGAATGCCGCGTCGAACTCCAAGAAGAAGATGACCCCCGCCGAAGCCTGCGCGCTGTTCGGCAAGCTGCAGACCAACGGCAACGAAGGCGTGAAGTGGATCGCCGCCAACAAGGAATGGTGCTCCATTCCCGATTCCTTCGCCGAAGGCTTCAAGGCCGACCATCTGAAGGTCGCCGGCATCCGCACCAAGATCTGCGGCGTCGCCGCCCAGGCCGCGAAGATGGAAGCCCAGGCGCGGGCGCAGGCCCAGAACGGCGGCGGCGGTAGCGGTGGTGGCATGCTCGGCGGGCCAGGCCTGACGGGCAGCTTGAAGATGCCGCAGGGCGCGCTCTAGGCCTTGGCTGCCATTTCGGTCCACGATTGCGCCCGCCCATGGCGGGCGTGACCTCGCCAGACGGCGCAGACGGGAAGGTCGCGGATGCTGTCGTCGGCCACTGGGTCGATCGTCTCGCCCCGCGCGGCCTCCGTCCCTATCTCCGCCTCGCCCGCATCGACCGGCCGATCGGCTGGTGGCTACTGCTCCTGCCGTGCTGGTGGTCGGCCGCCCTGGCGGCGCTCGCCGGTCACAAGCCGTTTCCGGACCCGGCGCATCTGCTCCTGTTCCTGATCGGCGCCATCGCCATGCGAGGGGCGGGCTCGACCTACAACGATATCGCCGACCGTGATCTCGACGCGCAGGTGGAGCGCACGCGCTCTCGCCCCCTCCCCTCCGGGCAGGTGAAGACGCGGTCCGCCGCCATCTTCCTCGTGATGCAGGCGCTGGTCGGTCTGGCCGTGCTACTACAATTCAACGCTACCGCCATCTGGGTCGGCATGGCGTCGCTCCTGCCAGTGGCGATCTATCCGTTCATGAAACGGGTGATGTCGATGCCCCAGGCGGTGCTCGGCCTCGCCTTCTCGTGGGGAGCGCTGATGGGCTGGGTCGCCGCCTTCGGCAGTCTCGGTGCGCCGGCCTTGGCTCTCTATGTCGGCGCGTTTGCGTGGATCGTCGGCTACGATACGATCTATGCGGTTCAAGACATCGAGGATGACGAGATCGCCGGCATCCGCTCGTCGGCCCGTCTGTTCGGCCGTGGTCTGAAGCCCGCCATCGGCCTGTGCTACGCGGTCTCGGCCGCCGCCATTGCCACAGCTGCGGCACTGGCTGGTGCGGGCCCTGTCGGGTTTCTCGGCGTTGCCTTGTTTGCCGCCCATCTCGGATGGCAGGTTTTCCGTCTGAAACCCGGTGACGGGCGCGGGGCATTGCTGCTCTTCCGCTCTAACCGCGATGCCGGGTTGATACTTTTCGCTGGCCTATCGGCCGATGCCCTGTGGCAGGCCCTCTTCTGAGGCCGGTCCGGCCTCAGGACAGCGCGCCTCCGACGATCTCGCTCTCACCGCGATAGATCAGGGGACGCACCGGCAGCACGCCGGTCTTACGACGGACGAGGAAGCGCGGGCGGCGGCCATTGAGCAGGCCGTGACGACGGCGGGTGCGGGTCGTTCCGAGAGCGACACGGCCGAGCTGGCGCGACACGGTTGCTAGGGTGCCGTCTTCCCGCACGATCATCCGCGGCAGGCCGGTCCGGGCCGAGCAATCACGCCAGATCGCGACCACATCGTCATCGCCATAAGGTCCGAGACGACCCAGCGTGGCGCCGGTCTCGTCCACGAGCAGAAGGGCGAAGCGATCCTCGTCGCAGGCATCGGAATCCTCGGATGCGAAGGCCAGGGCGACACCGACGGCCACGGTACCACCGGCGACGCGGCCGGTGATCGGCAGAACCGAAGTAGTGAACGCCACGGAGCTCAGCGCGACGCCATCCTGCAGGCAGTGATCGGTGGCGATGCCGACGTTTGTCTCGGTTGGATTCATGTTTGAGAAAGTGTTCATTGGTCCGACGCCCTGTTGGTGTGATCGGCCTCTATCGGGCCGTCTCTTATGACAAGCAGATTTGCGTCTAACCTCCTCAAACCGCCTTAATAGCCACAGTTAAGCGATCGTGGACGGCGGGGAAGCGATTGGGATGCTCAACACTTCCTTGCTTCATTCCTCAGGATCGCGGTGCATCTCCGGATCCTCGATCCTTGTGGGCATGGGATGCCCGCCCTACAACGGTATCAGTCTCTTCCCGCCGCAGGGCGCGGAAAGGCCCGATTCGCATCCCTTCTCGAGAAAACCCGAAGATTCGGAGACGCATGTCCGACACGATGTCGATCGAAGCCGCCAAGGCCCTCGTCCCTGATCTGCGGGCGGCGATCCGCGAAGCTGCCTCCCTCGCCCTTCCCTACTTCCGGGCGGACGGACAGACGACGGCCCGGACATGGTCGAAGGCCGGTGGCTCTCCGGTGACGGAAGCCGATGTGGCGGTGGATACGTTCCTGAAGATCAGGCTGAGTGCTTTGCTGCCGAAGGCCGCCTGGCTTTCGGAGGAAACGAGCGACGATCCAATTCGCCTGGGCTCCGACCTCGTCTGGATCGTCGATCCCATCGACGGCACCCGTGCCTTCCTCACAGGCCATCCCGATTGGTCGATTTCGGTGGCGTTGCTCTCGCAGGGGCAGCCGGTTCTCGGCTTCGTCCATGCTCCCGTCAGCGACAAGTTCTACGAGGCGGTGGCGGGTGCTGGCGCGACGTGCAACGGCGTTTCGCTGTCGGTCTCGCGACAGGCCGGGCTCGCTGGTGCGCGGGTGACAGGACCGAAACCGATGGCCGATAAGCTTGCACGGGGCGGCTCCGTTGATGGAAAAGCGGTCGATTTCAAGATCATCCCGCGTGTGCCGTCCCTTGCTTTGCGGGTGGCCAGGGTCGCGGAGGGATCGATCGATATCGGCCTCGTTTCGTCCGACGCGCGCGACTGGGACCTCGCCGGGGCCGACCTGCTCCTGCGCGAGGCGGGAGGATCGGTGAGCGACCTGCGGGGAAATCGCACGACCTACAATAGACCAGATCCCGTCCACGGGGCCCTGATCGCGATGTCGGACACCCTGCGCGACGATGTCGTTGCAGCTCTGACGCGGGTCTGAAGCGTTCGTCATCGCGACGACGCGTCATTCCCTTCGCAGCCTGGCGAAGCGTCGGTTGCGTGTGGATGCGGCGGTGAAATCGACCGGAATCGAGCCGGGTTTCGACCGCCATCGGCGAGGCTTTCGAGGCCTCCGGGCCGATCGACGAATCCGGCCGCGTTGCGGTGCTCCGTGGCGCCATGGACCTGAGCGTTCAACCCGGTAAGCGCAGGCATCCGGCGAGGTGCGGGACACCCGATGGTCGAGACGACCGAAGTGATTCTCCCCCGCCCCCGTGCCGGCGCGATTGGCCCGGACACGCAAACGCCGAGCCCTGTGAGGAACTCGGCGCGAAACGTCCATCAGCGCGGGGACGATGCCCTCGACGCAGGATAAGCCCGATCAGGCGTGTTCGCGAACCGCGACCACTTCGGGAGCCACTCCGAGCCGCTCGGCGAGGTGCCAGCGCAGTTCACGGGGCGAATGGTAGTTGTATGAGGTATCGATGAGGTGGCTGAGATCGATGTCCTGCGCATCACGCGACGTCGTCTGCTTCAGCTTTCCTACCTTGAATGTCGCTGCATCGGTGATGGGCGAACGGACGCCGCGGCGCCGGGTGTATTCGAACAACATGTTTTCTTGTGATCTTTCAGATTTTCTTGGTGTGCAGAACAACGAGCTTAGCTCCGTGTTCCGTAAGTCAGAGGTTTGAAGGGTGGGAGGGATGCCATCCTCAGCGAACTCGTCTCCCCAGAGGAGATCGTCGGGATGGCGGCGGACACGGCGCTCGATCGCCGATGGTGACGCCAGCCCCGAGGGCTGGCGCCGGGGGCGTCAAGCCGCCTGGAGGTTACCAGCCGAGTCCTTGCCGCTGCGCTTGTCGGTCTGGATCTCGTAGGAGACCTTCTGACCTTCAATGAGATTGCGCATTCCCGCGCGCTCGACGGCGGAGATGTGAACGAACACGTCCTTGCCGCCGTCATCGGGCTGAATGAAGCCGTAGCCTTTGGTTTCGTTGAACCACTTAACAGTGCCGGTATTCACGAATAGAACCTCGTATCGTTCGTTGACCAAAGACGTGCATCTGCTCGAGATACCCGGCGCCGGTCCTCTTTTACATTTGACGGGATCAGCAGGTCGTGAGACGTGCGATGCACGTTGCGTTCGGCTCACTGATGCCCGCTGTCCTCCATGTAGGCTGATTGTGCGGCGGCAACAAGGCACCCGGCTCGATCTTGCCTGCCGCACCGGCACGCTGCACTCTCATGGGACTCCGATCGGACCCCGTGTTTTTCGGTCCGCGACATGCATATATGGGACCTGTTCCAGGCAGTTAGGCGACGCAATTAGGCGGTTCATGGCGGGCATCTCGGTTTCCCTCGAAGGCGCGAACATCCAGCTCTCATTCCAGAAGGACGATCAGGCCACGGCCGTCGTCATGGATGCGCGGGCGGCCCGTGCGCTCGTGCGTGCGGTGGGACAGCTGCTGACCGCGATCGACGAGCCGGACGATGTCGACCTGCCGGACGATCTGAGCGACGAGGATATCGCCATGCTCGAAGTCACCTCGTCCGCCATTGAGGTCGGCACCGACGAGCAGGGACAGGCCGTGGTCGCCTTGCAGGCCGGGGCGCTTCCCCCCTTCCAGCTGCGCCTGACGGACGAAGAGGCCCGCCACGTGGTGACGAGCCTCTCTGAAATCCTCAGTGCGCCCCGGGACGTGCGCGCGTCACACGGGGATCACTAGACCCCTCGATCACATCCTGACGCCGGGGTCGGTCGGTCCGCCCGGCAGATAATCGGGCTCGGAGCCCGGTCCCTTCGGCTCGTCGACGCCGGGATCGTCGACAGGATACGGGGTCCGTGGTCCGGTCGGGCCGATATCCGGCCCTTCATCTGGCGGCAGCGGCGGCGGTGGCAGATCACCGGGGATTCCGCCCGGCAGCGGCTCGGGGATCGGTAGGCCTGGATTGGCCATTCAGCGTCTCCTTCGCTTCTAGGTGGATCGCGCTTCTAGGTGGATCGCGTTCCGACGTTAAGTCGGTCGTCTGTCGGACCAACCCGCCCCGATCGTCGCCAGTTCCAGCAAAGCATGAATTCGAGCCTTGTGCTGCCGCCGTGGCTGCATTGCGCCTCGGCCCGTCCAGGAACCTGCCCCAGCCGCTACCGGTTCTTCCGCTACCTCTTTGAACACATGCGGAGATCTGCCATGGCCGACATCAAGCAGTCGAAGGTTCTCATCGTCGCGACAGACGGTTTCGAGGAAACCGAGCTCACCGTTCCGCTGCAGAATCTCAGGGGGGCCGGAGCCAGCGTCGTCGTCGCATCGCCGAAGTCACGCGAATCGCGGGAATCCATTCGCGGCTGGGACAAGACCGATTGGGGCAAGAACGTTGCGGTCGACAAGGATCTCGAGGATATCGACCCGGCCGATTTCGAAGCGCTCGTCCTCCCCGGCGGTCAGATCAACCCGGACAAGCTGAGGCTCGAGCCGAAGGCCCTGGAAGTCATCAAGGCCTTTCTGACGTCCGGCAAGGTCGTGGCCGCCATCTGCCACGCGCCCTGGCTGTTGATCGAGGCCGGTGCCGTGAAGGGCCTGAACCTGACCTCGTTCTCATCGATCAAGACGGACGTCATCAATGCCGGCGGCCAGTGGCACGACGAGGCGGTGGTGACCGACAAGGGGATCGTCACCAGCCGCAATCCGGGCGACCTCGACGCGTTCTGCGCCAAGATCGTCGAGGAGATCCAAGAGGGTAACCACGGCGCTCGCCAATTGGCCGCCTGACGGCAAGCTTGCGCTCCGCCCGCCCCGAAACGGGCGGGCTGTCCGACTCAGCCGCGCGATGACCCGACTTCGCCGGTGACTTCCAGCACCAGGCCGGAGGAGAGCGGACGACCATACTCGTCCTCGACATCCACGGTGATGCGGTGACTGCCGGCCGGGATGTCCCCGTCGAGACGTGCCACCCAGATATGGCTCGAGGGCTCCGCCTTCACCCAGGGTTTCTTCGCCTCGGGATAGCGGAGGTAGACCTCGTTCACGAACGGATCGGGGCGTCGCGTCCGCACCATCGCGACGGCCGGGCCGCTGCCGATCCGATAGGAGACCCGCGTGCGCGGGCCGCCGTCGAAGACGTTCACCACCAGATTGGTGGCGGAGAGGCTCTCTCGCGGCACCGGCGACCGCAGGGTCTGCATCGGCCGGTAATCGCGCAGGACCTCGCCCGCGCCGCCGCGATACTGGCTCTCCAGAACGATCCGCATCCCCTCGTCCGGCTCGCCCTGGGCCGGGCGGTAGCGGGTCGTGTAGCCGGCGCCGTCCACCGACAGGACATGGAAGCCATTCGGTGTTCCGTCGCGGCTGTCGGCCGAGGGGATGCCGGTGCGGGAAGAGGGGCCGCTCCACCACGAGCCCGAGACGGCGGTGAGGACGTGGTGATGGTGGCTCCCCGCGCCGCCCGCACGGGGATAATGATGCTCCGTCGTGTGGGTATGGCCGGCGAGGCTCAATACCGGGCGGTCGCCCAGAAGGTCCAGCAGGCGCTCGCGGTCCATCACGTTCTGGCGCGGATCGTCCGGGTTGAGGTCGGTGTAGAGCGGGATATGCATCGCGATGACCACGAGGCGATCCTTGGGCGTCTGCGCCAGCATGTTGGCCACGAAGGCGAGCTGGCGTTCGCCGATGCGCCCTTCGTAGCGCCCTACCCCATCGCCCACCCCCGATGCGGCGCCGAGATAATGGACGGTGTCCAGCATCAGGAACAGCGCCTTGCCGCGGTGGAAGGCGTAGTACGGCGCTCCGTAGACCCGCTTGAAGGTCTCGCGGCTGTAGCGTGCGTCGGGCGCCTCGAAATTGAGATCGTGATTGCCGCCGATATGGAACCAGGGAATGCCGATGCGCCCCATGATGCGGTTCGAGCGGCCGTAGAACGAGAGATCGTCGAACAGGATGTCGCCCGTGGTCATGCCGAAGGCGGCTTTCGTCCCGAGGACGCGCGTCACCGCCGTATCGCGGACATGGCCGAGTTCCACCGGGCTCTCGGGCTGCGGATCGGTGAACAGGATCACCTCGAAGGCATCCGGTTCCGCCTGGCGCGACAACGCGAAATCGATGGAGGCGGGAAGCGGTCCCGTCGGGTCGATGCCCCGATAGCGCAGCCGCAATTCGGGCGGCGTCCCTTGCGGTTGGTGGAGGTAGCTGAAGCGCGGGATGTTGTTCTCGTCGCGCGGCAGGGCAAAGCCCGACGGCTTGACCACAAAGACGGTGTCGCCATCCGACACATCGAGGCCGTAGCGGCCCTGACGATCGGTGAGGACCACGTCCCGGCCGTTGGAGACGGCGACATCCGGGATGCCGATCCGTTCGCCGGAGACACTCTCGTAGACCATGCCCGTCGCACGCTCCGACGCCCGGGCGGAACTGGCCGACAGCGCCAGTGCGGCGGCGCCTGCCATGGTCTGGCGGCGGGTCAGAGCGGATCGGTCCATCATGCGAAAGCCTGTTGCAACGGGTCGGCCACACCGAACCACGTGCCTTTGACCATCGCGTGACGCTTCCGGCGAGCGTCGCCCGTTCAATGCGTGGCGACGGTCTTCTCGACTTTGGGCTTGGTCACGGCGGCCCCGGAGATCAACTCGCCGAGACGCTTCTGGTCGAGCCCGCGTGTCACGTCCACGAGGCGATCACCGGCGGGGGATTCGACGGCTCTCACGGGGATCGACCCCGTCGCCACCGGGTCCTTCATCGCTGCCACCGGCACGGCGGACAGCGCGGGCTCGCGTTGGAGGCGCATGGCCCAATGGGCGGCGGTGGAAAGCGCGGCAATGGCGACGATCGCCTTGGTGCCGTTGGTAAGAAGGCGGCGCATGAGGAGGAGCCCGAGACTACGCGGAGGAACCTGGCCGGTTCCCCGGCCCGTCTCACTTGTGCGTGAAGTCGGTAAACCAATCCGCTCAAGCACTCGTCCGGCACTTGTCCTGAAATGGCTCGACAAGCTGAGCGCGCAATGAGCGTGGGCCATCAGCCACGGCGACGGTTCCTGTTCCCCGCACTCGTGACACACCTGACGCGACCCGGCCCACCAGGCCTCACAGGATCGACGCAGAGAACTGGTCCGCATCGCCCCGTCACGGCAAGCCCTGCAGCCACGCAAGTCCGAGAGGGTTCGCGAAACCGTCGAACGCATTAGCCGCGGGGACCGCCGATGTAGACATCCTACACCGAGCCGGCAACCGATCCGGCCGCATAGGGCCCTTCCGCCGCAGGCTCGTCCGCTGGCGGAACACGGGACTGGATGGGATCGGCCTCGGCGAGGCTCGTCCATGTCGGCATTCCCGGCTCACGCCGGGGACAGCATCACTGCAGCGAAGAACGGTGAGGATATTCCCACCGCTCCGATCGAAGCGGGTTTCGACCGCGCTGCCTCATGGCACCGGGTTGGTGTTGGTCGGCGCTCGACGTCTCAGCTCAGCGAGCCGCAGAAGCGCTGGATGCGGGTGCAGGCCTCTTCCAGCGCCGTGTTCGACGTGGCGTAGGAGATGCGCAGGTTCGGTCCGAGGCCGAAAGCCGAGCCGTGAACGGCGGCGACACCCTCGGCCTGGAGCAGTTCCAGCACGAAATCCTCGTCCGATTCGATGACCTTGCCCGACGGCGCCTTGCGCCCGATCGTCTCCGCGCAGGACGGGTAGACGTAGAAGGCGCCTTCCGGCGTCGGGCATTTGAGGCCCTTGGTCTGGTTCAGCATGGAAACCACGAGGTCGCGGCGCTCATGGAAAGCGGCGCGGAAACGGGCGAGATGCTCCTGCGTGCCGTCGAGGGCCGCCACCGCCGCCCATTGCGAGATCGAGGAGGCGCCGGAGGTCTGCTGGCCCTGGACGAAATCCATCGCCTTGATGAGGTGCTCGGGACCGGCGGCGTAGCCGATGCGCCAGCCCGTCATCGCATAGGCTTTCGAGACGCCGTTCATGGTCAGCGTCCGGTCGTAGAGGCCGGGCTCGACCTGGGCCGGCGTGACGAACTCGAAATCGCCGTAGCAGAGGTGCTCGTACATATCGTCCGTGAGCACCCAGACATGGGGATGCCGCATGAGGACGTCGGTGATCTTCTTCAGCTCGTCGCGGGCATAGGCCGCGCCGGAGGGGTTCGACGGCGAGTTGAGGATGATCCACTTGGTCTTCGGCGTGATCACCCGCTCGAGTTCTTCCGGCTGGAGCTTGAAATCATGCTCCATGTCCGTCTCGGCGAAGACCGGCGTGCCGCCGCACAGCACCACCATCTCCGGATACGAGACCCAGTAGGGACGCGGGATCACCACCTCGTCGCCGGGGTTCAGCGTGGCCAGGAGTGCGTTGTAGATAACGTGCTTGCCGCCGGTGCCGACGATGGTCTGCGACGCTTTATAATCGAGGCCGTTCTCGCGCTTGAACTTCCGCACGATCGCTTCGCGCAGGGGCACGATCCCGGAAACCGGCGTGTACTTGGTCTCGCCGCGACGGATCGCGTCGATCGCCGCTTCCTTGATGTGGTCTGGCGTATCGAAATCGGGCTCACCCACCGACAGGCTGATCACGTCCATCCCGCCGGCTTTCAGCTCACGGGCCTTCTGCGTCATCGCGATGGTGGCGGACGGCTTCACCTTGGACAGGGCGTCGGCGAGAAAGCCCATGATGGTCTACTCCGATCACGTCAGATGGGCGCCGATACGCGCCTCTTCAAAAAGCGCGCGGACCCTAATCCCGGAGCTGTGAGCCGGCAAGGCTGGCGGACACATCAAAGCGGCCACCCCTGGCGCGATGACGCTTCGGGATGGCCGCTTCGTACTGATGAGGACAGATGTGCCCTGAGGTCAGATGCCCCCGAAGACCCAACGGAGCTTCGACAGGAACCCTCCGCCGGATTTCGCAGCGCGGGTCGCCTCTGGCTCGTCCTTCTCCGTTGCGGAGGCCTTGTCCGCATGGATCAGCCCGAGGGCCGCCGTATCGGTGGTCTCGCGATCGATGAGGATGAACCCGCCGGTATCGCGGTTGGCGGCGTAGGCATCGATGGCCACGGCGCGGTCCAGGCTCAGGGTCACGTCCGCGATGTCGTTGGCCACGAGACGGGCGGCCGGAACGGGATTGCCGCTCTCGGGATCGATCCGCGTATGGATGGTCGTGACGGTGGCGTTCACCGTCACGGTGCCGATCTTGGCGAGCAGGGTGGCGCCGGGCAGGAGTTCGGTCTCGGCCGCCCAGAAGAGACGGGCGTCGAAACGGTCGCTCACCCGCATCGGCGCATCGGCCGTGACGATTACCGAACCGCGCGAGGCGTCGATCTCGTCGGCGAGGACGAGGGTGACGGACTGGCCCTCCACGGCATGCGGCAGGTCGCCATCGGCGGTGTAGATGCGGGCGATGGTGGAGGTCCGGCCCGAAGGCTCGACGATGATCGCGTCGCCAGGGGCGACGCGGCCGCTGGCGATCAGGCCCGAGAAGCCGCGGAAGTCGGAGTTCGGACGGTTCACCCACTGGACCGGAAGACGGAACGGAGCGGCCTGCTCCTCGACCCGAACCGGCACCTCTTCCAGGTACTGGAGGAGCGGCGTTCCCGTGTACCAGGGCACGGCGGCGCCGGGCAGGACGACGTTGTCGCCGTTCTTGGCGGAAAGCGGGATGGGCCGAATCTCGGTGAAGCCGAGGGGCGCGGCGAACGCGTCGAACGCCGCCGTGATCTCCTCGAACTTGCCCTGCGACCAGCCGACTAGATCCATCTTGTTCACCGCGAGGGCGACGCGCTTGATCCCGAGCAGCGAGACCAGCAGCGCGTGCCGCCTTGTCTGACGGGTGAGACCCTGCCGAGCATCCACCAGGATCACGGCGACATCGGCCGTGGAGGCACCGGTCGCCATGTTGCGGGTGTACTGCTCGTGGCCGGGCGTGTCGGCGACGATGAACGAGCGCTTGTCGGTGGAGAAGAAACGATAGGCGACATCGATGGTGATGCCCTGCTCGCGCTCGGCCTGGAGACCGTCCACGAGAAGGGCGAGGTCGATCTCGGCGCCCTGGGTGCCGTGCTTGCGCGAATCGCGCTGCAGCGCCGTCACCTGATCGTCGAAGATCTGCTTGGTGTCGTGCAGGAGGCGGCCGATCAGGGTCGACTTGCCGTCATCGACGGAGCCGCAGGTGATGAAGCGCAGCACTTCCTTGCTCTGGTGAGCGGCGAGGAAGCTGTCGTAGCCGAAAGCTTCGGGTGACTGATGGATCGTCATCTTAGAAATACCCCTCCTGCTTCTTGCGCTCCATGGCGCCCGACCCGTCCTTGTCGATCACGCGGCCCTGACGCTCGGAGGTCCGAGCGGCCAGGGTCTCGCCGATGATCTCGGGCAGGGTCGCGGCATGGCTCTCCACGGCGCCGGTGAGCGGGTAGTCGCCAAGCGTCCGGAAACGCACGGACAGGTTCTGCGGGGTCTCGCCGGGGTTCAGGGGCAGGCGGCCGTCGTCGACCAGGATCAGCTGGCCGTCGCGCTCCACGACGGGGCGGGGCTTGGCGAAGTAGAGCGGCACGATCGGGATCTGCTCCTGCTCGATATAGAGCCAGACATCGAGCTCGGTCCAATTCGAGATCGGGAAGACGCGCAGGGATTCGCCGCGCTTCTTCTTGAGATTGTAGAGGTGCCAGGGCTCGGCGCGCTGGCGCTTCGGGTCCCAGCGGTGCTGGGCCGTGCGCAGGGAGAAGATGCGTTCCTTGGCGCGGGACGCCTCCTCGTCGCGGCGCGCGCCACCGAAGGCCGCGTCGAACTTGTGCTTGTCCAGCGCCTGACGCAGGCCTTGCGTCTTCATCACGTCGGTATGGACTTCGGAACCATGGCTGATCGGGCCGATGCCCCGGGCCAGGCCGTCCTGGTTGGTGTGGACGATGAGATCGAGACCGAGCTCCTTGGCGCGCTGATCGCGGAACGCGATCATCTCCTTGAACTTCCACGTCGTATCGATGTGCATCAGCGGGAACGGCAGACGGCCCGGCGCGAAGGCCTTCAACGCCAGATGCAGGAGCACCGACGAATCTTTGCCGATCGAATAGAGCATCACCGGGTTCTCGGTCTCGGCGACCGTCTCCCGCATGATGTGAATGCTCTCGGCTTCGAGACGCTGCAGGTGAGTCAGACGCTCGGGCAGCGTGGCGGCCAGGGCGGTGGCGGCGCTCATCGGGCCATCTCCAGATTGCTGTTGCGGGGTACGGATTCGAACGCGGCGGCTTCCTGGCCCGGCTGAACGTTCGCCTCGGGCTGGTGCACGTGAAGGCCGCATTCCTTCTTGGATTCCTGCTCCCACCACCAGCGGCCGGCGCGTTCGGATTCGCCGACCTTGATGGCACGCGTGCACGGGGCGCAGCCGATCGAGGGGAAGCCGCGATCGTGCAGGACGTTGTAGGGGATGTAATTGTCGATCACGAAGCGGTCGACATCGGCTCTGGTCCAATCCGCGAGCGGATTGATCTTGATGAGACCACGCGCCTCGTCCGCCTCCGCCAGGGGCGTATCCGCGCGATTGGCGGATTGGCCAGCCCGCAGGCCCGTCAGCCAACCGGCGGCGCCGTCGAGGGCCCGGCCCAGCGGCTCGACCTTGCGGAAGCCGCAGCAGGCCTGCCGGGCGGCGACCGAATGGCGAAAGCCGTTGATTCCCTCGTCGCGGACGAACGCCTCTTCGGCGAGCCGCTCAGGTGCATAGGCCTGGATGCGGATGCCGTAGGCCGATTCGGTCTCCGCCCATACATCGTAGGTCTCGGGAAAGAGCCGTCCGGTATCGAGCGTGACGATCTCCGTCCGCCCTTTGGCCATGGCGAGGGCGTGGGTCAGAGCCTGATCCTCGATGCCGAGGCTGGTCGTGAAGACCAGTCGGCCGGGGATCGCGGCTTCGATCGCGCGGATCCGGCCCCGCAGATCGAGGCCGGCCATCGTGGACGCGAGGTCCCGCGCCGTTCGTTCCAGGGAATTGCTCATCTGCGGTGCTCGATACGACTGCCTGAAAGATGCCTGCTTGTCTGCCGCCTGAAATGTTCGCTATAACGAACGCTGTCAAGGCATAGCGGCCATCGCGGCGCGGCATTCCCACGCGGACGCCGCTATGGTTTGCAAAGGCGCAGCGACCGGATTGGTTGCCTGTCGAAGGAATATCCTTCTCAATTCGCCGGTCGACGTCGTGCCTCCGCGCACCTCGGCGCCACCGATCGGAACTGCTTAGCGAGGTCAACGTGGACGCGATCGATCTGAAGATCCTGGCACTGCTGCAGAACGACGCCACTCTGTCGATCGCGACGATCGGAGAGAAGGTCGGCCTGTCTCAGACGCCCTGCTGGAAGCGTATCCAGCGCCTCGAAGCCGATGGCGTGATCGACCGCAGGGTCGCGGTTCTCGATCCCGTCAAACTGGGTCTCGGCCTCACCGTCTTCGTGTCCATCGAAACGTCGGACCATTCCCGCGATTGGCTCGAGCGCTTCGCCTCGACCGTCGCCGCCATGCCCGAAGTGCTGGAGTTCTACCGCATGGCGGGGGATGTGGATTACATGTTGCGGGTCGTTGTCGCTGATATGCAGGCTTACGACACATTCTATAAGCAGCTCATCGCCACCTTGCCGCTCAAGAACGTGACGTCGCGCTTCGCCATGGAAAAAGTGAAGTCGACAACGGCACTTCCGCTTCCGGCCGCTCCCTCGAACGGTCGTTTCACGCCAACCCTCTCGGTCGTGGCGGGAGAATAAAATTCTCTATTGCGCTGCAAGGATAGGCAGCTCCTTCTACCCCGACGTCGTTCTGTAAAACGGACATCCCGTTGACAGCCGGCCTCTCAGGACGACATGGCTTACCGATGGCACGACAAGCGATCCTTCCCCAAACCGCCCCGTTCAACGACAGCGAACGCGCGAGCCTCGACTCGGTCCTCGGCGGAGCGACGCCGATCCAACGCGCCTGGCTCGCGGGCTTCCTCGCGGGGTTGGATGCGGCCGGCGGCCAGAATGCCGTGGCACCCGCCGCGCCGCCGAAGGCATCCGAGCCGTTGACGATCATCTACGCAAGTGAATCCGGCAATTGCGAAGCACTGGCCGGCACCGTGGCCAAGCTGGCCAAGAAAAGCGGCTTCAAGCCAAAAGTGGTGGATTTCGCCGACCTCGACATCGCGACGCTGCCCGGCGCGAAGAACGTGATCGCCATCGCCGCCACCTGGGGCGAGGGTGAGCCTCCGGCCCGCGCCACCCGCGCCTATAACGAATTGATGGGCGACGGCGCCCCTCGCCTCGACGGCGTGAATTTCGGCGTGCTGGCGCTCGGCGACACTTCCTATGTGGAGTTCTGCGCCATCGGGAAGGCGCTCGATGCGCGGTTCGAGGCGCTGGGCGGAAAGCGTAGTGTGGACCGCGCCGATCTCGATCTCGATTTCGACAAGCCCGCCGCCGATTGGATCAAGAACACCCTGAAGGCTCTGGCGCCCGCGCCGAGCGCCGACAACGTCGTGGCGGTCGATTTCGCCGGCCGCGCCGCCGTCGAGGACGACGATGCCGAGCCGAGCCGCGAACCGGTCGTGGTCGAGGTGGTGGATCACATCAACCTCAACTCGTCGCTTTCGGACAAGGAGACGATCCACCTCGCGCTCGAATTCCCGGACGGTGCCCCCGCCTACGAGCCCGGCGATTCGCTGGAGATCTACCCGGAGAACGATCCGGCCCTCGTGGAGGAGATCCTCAAGGCGACGAATCTCTCCGGGGACGAGAGCCTGCGCAAGGCTCTCTTGGCGGAGCGCGACATCACCACGTTGTCGGCCACCACGGTGGAGCGATTCGTGAAGGCGACGGGCCATTCCGAAGCGCAGAAGCTCATCGACAGCGGTGAGGTGAAAGCCTGGATCGAAGGTCGCCACCTCATCGATCTCATCGAGACCTTTCCCGCGACGTTCTCGGCCGAGCATCTCAACACCATCACGCGGCCCCTGCCGCCGCGGGCCTATTCCATCGCTTCCTCGCGCAAGGAAGTGGGCGACGAGGTCCATCTCCTCATCGTCGCCGTTCGGTACGACAGCCATGGCCGCTCCCGGTCGGGCGTCGCCTCGGTCCATGTGGCCGACCGGATCAAGAACGGCGCCAAGCTGCGGGTGAAATTGAAGCCGAACCGGCATTTCCGCCTGCCGCAGGACCCGGCCACCGACATCATCATGGTGGGCCCCGGCACCGGCGTCGCCCCGTTCCGCGCCTTCGTGCAGGAGCGCCGCGCCATCGAGGCCACCGGCCGCTCGTGGCTCTTCTTCGGTGACCGCCACTTCACCCACGACTTCCTCTACCAGCTCGAATGGCAGGACGCCCTGGAAGACCGCTCGTTGACGAAGATCGACGTCGCCTTCTCCCGCGACCAGCCAGAGAAGATCTACGTGCAGGACCGCATCCGCCAGCACGCCAAGGAAGTGGTGGAATGGCTCGATGGCGGCGCCAGCCTCTATGTCTGCGGCGATGCGAACCGGATGGCCAAGGACGTGCGCAACGCCGTCGTCCAGGCCTATGCCGAGGTCAAATCGCTGAGCGACACCGATGCGGAAGCCGCAGTGGCGGCGCTGGAGCGAGCCCATCGCTACCAGCAGGACGTCTACTAGGGCGCGTTGTTCCTCCCCCGCTCAAATGGGGATGCGCATGCGGCGCCAAAATATGAATTGAAAAGACCGGATCATCGCCATGGACGACCTGACTCCTCCCCGCACCTACGAGACCCCGCCGACGACCCGTCCGATCGACGAGGCCGACGCGGCCCGCGAGGCGGGCCTCGCGCATAACGAGCACATCAAGATCGCGAGCGGCTTCCTGCGCGGCACCCTGGCGGATGGCCTGCTCAAGCATGCCACCGGGGCGATCTCCGAGGATGACGGCCAGCTCGTGAAGTTCCACGGGATGTACCTGCAGGACGATCGCGACCTGCGCCCCGAGCGTACCAAGAAAAAGCTCGACAAGGCCTACAGCTTCATGATCCGCCTGCGCATTGCCGGCGGCGTCGTGACGCCCAAGCAATGGCTCGTCCTCGACAACATCGCCACCACCTACGCCAACGGCACGTTGCGGGCGACGACCCGCCAGACCTTCCAGTATCACGGCGTCATCAAGTCGAACCTCAAGCGGACCATGGCCGCCATCGACGCGGCCCTGCTCGATACCATCGCGGCGTGCGGCGACGTGAACCGCAACGTCATGGCATCGACGAATCCGGCCCAATCGGGTGCCCACAAGGCGGCATACGATCTCGGCAAGGCGATCTCCGACACGCTCCTGCCGAAGACCAATGCCTGGCGCGAGATCTGGCTCGATGGCGAGAAGGTGATCGGCGGCGAACCGGAATTCGAGCCCGTCTACGGCAAGACCTACCTGCCGCGTAAGTTCAAGATCGTCATCGCGGTGCCGCCGTCGAACGAAGTCGACGTCTTCGCCCATGATCTCGGCTTCATCGCGATCCTCGACAAGAAGAACAAAGTCACCGGCTGGAACGTCACGGTCGGCGGCGGCATGGGCATGACCCATGGCGAGCCGGACACGTTCCCGCGCACCGCCGATGTGATGCTGTTCTGCAAGCCGGACGAAGCGGTGCGGGTCGCCGAGGCGGTGATGACGGTCCAGCGCGACTGGGGCAACCGCAAGAACCGCAAGAACGCCCGTCTGAAATACACGATCGAGCGCTATGGCCTCGCGGCCTTCCGCGCCGAGGTGGAGAAGCGCTTCGGCAAGCCCCTCTCCGACCCGAAGCCCTTCACCTTCACGGGCAACGGCGACCGCTTCGGCTGGACCGAGGGTGACTATGGCCGCCACCACCTGACCCTCTACGTCCCATCGGGCCGCATCAAGGACGATCTCGGCGACGGGCCGAAGCTCCTGGCGGGCCTGCGCCGGATCGCGGAGATCCACGAGGGCGACTTCCGCCTCACCGGCAACCAGAATGTCATCATCGCCAACGTGCCGTCCGAGAAGCGTGCGGAGATCGAGGCGCTGGTGGACGAGTACGGGATGCAGAAGGGCGCCAGTGCCCTGCGTCGCAATTCCATCGCCTGCGTCGCCCTGCCGACCTGCGGATTGGCGCTCGCCGAGAGCGAACGCTACCTGCCGGACCTGATGACGGACCTGGAGGAAAGCCTCGCCTCACACGGGCTGCAGGACGACGAGATCACGATCCGCATGACCGGCTGCCCCAATGGCTGCGCCCGGCCGTTCATCGCGGAGATCGGATTCGTCGGTCGCGGCCCGGAGCGCTACCACCTCTATCTCGGTGCCGCCTTCGATGGTTCGCGCCTCGGCAAGCTCTACGCCGAGGATGTGAGCAGCTCCGAGATCAGGACCATCCTCGATCCGCTCTTCGCGGCCTATGCGCAGGGCAAGACGGCGGGCGAGCGCTTCGGCGACTTCCTCATCCGCGCCGGCTATGTCGAGAAAACCTTCAACGGACCGGATTTCCATACGAAGACCGGCGCCCTGAAGGCTATTGCCTGAACCAACCTTCCTCCGTGCATTGCTTCGGCAGTGTTGCAGTGCACGGGGGTTTGTCTTTACGGCCAAGCTCAGGTGGGGACCGAATATAAGTTCGAGACGCCTGAACTCTGACGCGGCTTAGCGGTTGATCTGGAGATTCGACCGGAGGCTGCGATGGCCAAGCACGAGATCCTGAATTTCTTCGAACATCGCCGCGACGGCGCCTGGATCTGCGTGAAGCCCTTCACGCTGACGACGAAGCAGACGAGCGTCGATATCCGACAGGGCATGCGGTTCGATTACGGCAAGCGTGTCGGCGGCGTGGACCTGGCCGAGTATCTGGAACAGCTCGGATCGCAGTTCGGCTCGTAAACACTCGCCCGCGTGCCGGCCGCGCTCTGAGAGTCCGCTTCGGCCACGGCCCATGTGTATCGTGAGCCCGACGTTCGTTATTGCAGTCCTCTTCGACCCATCTCTTCGCGGGAACGCCGACGGTCCCGGCCTCCTGTCCGGAATGTCGTATCACTGACGGCGCGTAGGCCGCCCCGCAATCGTGGATCGTCGCCGTCAGCGATCCCTGGGCGGTAAAGACACGAGTGGCTCCGGACATCCCACGCGGTGTCCCGACGTGCGCCGGCCACCACCTCAAATCCATCGTTCATGATGGTCCGATGAGACCTTCCGCCGACCTCACCGTTTCTTGGATGAGCCGCTTCGATTTAGCGCTGGGATCATTCCTGCGCCGTTCATCTGTTCCGTGCAATGATCCACTGTTCAACGCCGTGTTTTTGACGGCTGGAGGCAGGAGATTTAGGGTCCGTTTATGACAATCACCGTCGACCCGTTGCAGGCGAGCCTGGAAGACGCGGCCCCCACGACACGATGCAGGATTCTGGCGACGGCAGAGCGTTTCTTTCGCGAGATCGGCTACCAGAAGACCACCGTCTCCGACATCGCCAAGACGCTCCGGATGAGCCCGGCCAATGTCTATCGGTTCTTCGAATCGAAGAAAGCCATCAACGAGGCGGTGGTCGAACGCGTCACCCGTGAGGTCGAGGCACTGATCGCGGGCATCGCCGTGGCTCCCGGCCTCAGCGCGGACCAGCGGGTCGCGGAAATCATCCGGGAGCTTCACCGCGACTGTATCGAGCGCTGCAAGGACAACCCGCGCATCCATGAGATGGTGGAAGCCGCCATGACGGAGAGTTGGGGGGTGTGCCGGCACCATATCGACCGGATCGGCGCGGCATTGGAACGGGTGGTGACGGACGGCGTCCGCAGCGGCGAGTTCCAGGTCGAGGATCCCGCGACCACTGCTGCGTGCCTGCACGTGGCGATCACGCGCTACTGCCATCCCGTTCTGGTCAGTCAGTACCCCAATGCGCCGGCGCCACCCATCGATGCGATGATCGCCTTCCTGTTGCGGGCGCTCCACGAACCCGCCGGGACCACCACCCCGGTCAAAGCCAGGGAACCGGCCGAGCCGCTGTAGCGCGCCGAGATCATCAGCCCATCTCGGCGAGGATCGCCTGCGCCGCGGCGCGAGGATCGGCGCTCTGGGTGATCGGCCGGCCGACGACGATGTGATCGATCCCCACCGCCATGGCGGCCGCCGGCGTCAGAACGCGCTTCTGGTCGCCGAGATCGTCACCTGCCGGGCGGATGCCGGGCGTCACGATCAGCCGCGACGGGCCGATGGCGGACCGTACGGAGGCTGCTTCGACGGCACTGCAGACGATGCCGCCGATCCCGGCCTCGGCCGCCTGCCTTGCGCGCAAAGCCACCAGATCCGCGATGGGCATGGCGTAGCCCGCCTCGTCCGCGTCGGCCTGATCGTAGGAGGTGAGGACGGTGACGGCGAGGATCGTCGGCCCGCTCCGGCCGGCACCCCGAACGGCGGCGCGCATGGTCTGCGGATAGGCATGGACGGTGAGGAAGGTCGCGCCGAGGTCGGACAGCGCCCGGACGCCGTCTTCCACGGTATTGCCGATATCGTGCAGCTTCAGGTCGATGAAGACCTTCAGGCCCGCTCGCGAAAGCCGCTGCACCAGGGGAAGGCCACCGGAATAGGCCAGCCGGTACCCGATCTTGTAGAAGGTCGCGGCATCGCCGATGCGGTCCACCAGCGCCTCGGCCTCGGCCACGCTCGGCAGGTCGAGGGCGACGATGAGGCGGTCTCGCGGATCGTTGGCGGCGTGGGACATGGAAGGCTCCGGGGGATCGGGTGACGGATCGCCGCCACGGCGCTCCATGTCAACGCGGGCGGCCCTGTCACCCACGCGTCATCACCCGGGAAACCTCCTCCTTCAGCACCGGCAGCAATTCGGCCTCGAACCACGGATTGGTCCGGAGCCAGCCGTTGTTCCGCCAGGACGGGTGCGGCAAGGGAAGCACGCGCGGCCGGCGCGGCTCATCGAGAATGGTTCGCCAGTTGCGCACCATGGCGGTGAGCCCGCCCTCGACCCGGCCGAGATGCCAGGCTTGCGCGTATTGGCCGATGACCAGGATGAGCTCCATCTCGGGCAGGCCCTCGAACAGCGTATCCCGCCAGCGTTCGGCGCATTCACGGCGCGGCGGCTTATCGCCCCCCTTCGCGTCGAGGCCAGGGAAACACGCCCCCATGGGCACGATGGCCAGCCGGCTGGCGTCGTAGAAATCCGGCTCGGACAGGCCGAGCCACGACCTCAGGCGGATGCCGGACGGATCCATGAACGGGACACCGCTCTTGTGCGCCCGGTTCCCCGGAGCCTGGCTGGCGATGCAGAGACGCGCCGAACTCGAGCCCTGGACGATGGGTTTGGGCTCCTGCGGCAGGCGCGCCCCATAGAGCGGCGCATCGCGGCACAGGCGGCAGGCACGGAGGGACGCGGCGGTCGATTCGAACGAGGTCATGCGTCGTGACAGGTAGTGTGAACACGAGATCCTGGGAGTACGGGACGTGGGAACGAGAGGCCGCACCCCGCGCTTGAATCGTCTGAGGAGCCTACGACGACGGCCTCCCCCACGAGCATGCCCTACCGAGAAACACAGGGAGTACCCCATGGCCTTCATCACCGCGCAGGATGGCACCGGCCTCTACTACAAGGATTGGGGTCACGGGCGGCCCGTCGTGTTCCTCCACGGTTGGCCCCTCGACGCGGATATGTGGGAATATCAGATGGTACCCGTGGCCGAGGCGGGCTTCCGGACCATCGCGTATGACCGCCGTGGGTTCGGACGCTCGGAGCAGCCGTGGCAGGGCTACGATTACGATACGTTCGCCGACGACCTGAAGGCGATGCTGGACGCGCTCGACCTCACCGACGTGACCCTGGTCGGCTTTTCCATGGGGGGCGGAGAGGTAGTGCGCTACCTGTCGCGGCACGGCAGCGACCGGATCTCCCAGGCGGTCCTGATCTCGGCGGTGACGCCGATGATGCTGAAGACCCCGGACCATCCCGACGGCGTGGATGCCGGCGTGTTTGAGGAGATCATCGACGGGCTGAGGATGGACCGGCCGTCCTTCCTCGCCAATTTCAACAAGGGATTCTTCGGTGCCGGCATGTTCACCTCGCCGGCATCGCCCGAGATGATCGCCTGGGCCGGCCAGGTCGCCATGCTGGCCTCGCCCAAGGCCACCATCGCCTGCGTGAAGGCCTTCTCCGAGACCGATTTCCGTCCCGACATGGCGAAGGTGACGGTGCCCTGCCTGATCATCCATGGCGATGCCGACCAGACGGTGCCGATCGACGTCACCGGAAAGGTCGCGGCCTCAGCCGTGCCGAGCGCCGAATTCGAAATCTACGAGGGGGCTCCGCACGCGATCCCGCTCACCCATCACGAGCGTTTGACGACGGACCTCATCGATTTCCTGAGGCGCTGACGCCGCCGCGACTGGCGGAGGCGCGCTCGCGGTCGGGCTCAGACCCCCTTCAACCCGCTCAGGTCGAGGGGCAGCGAGCGCAGCCTCTGGCCCGTCGCGGCAAAGATCGCGTTCGAGATCGCCGGGGCGATGACGGGCACGCCGGGCTCGCCGATGCCGGTCGGGGCAACGTCGGAGGCCACGATATGGACCTCCACCACCGGCATCTCGCTCATGCGCGTCGGCTCGTAGGCGTCGAAGTTCTTCTCCTGCACCACCCCGTCCGTCAGCGTGATCCTGTTGCGCAGCACGGAGGAGAGCGCGAAGCCCACAGACCCCTCCACCTGGGCGCGGATCACGTCGGGGTTGACGGCGATGCCCACATCCACCGCCGCGACGATGCGATTGACCTTCACATGGCTCCCATCCGCCGTGATGTCGGCCACCATCGCCACGTAGGAGCCGAAGGATTCGTGCGCCGAGATGCCGAGGCCCTGCCCCTTGCCGCTACTGCGCTTGGCCCAATCCGCCTTCTCGGCGGCGAGCTTCAGGACGGCGGAGAGGCGCGGCGCGCCGCCGAGCATCCCGAGGCGGTAAGCCAGCGGGTCGGCCCCTGCGGCATGGGCCAGCTCGTCGATGAACACCTCCATCGCCTGCGCCGTATGGGTGTGGCCCACCGAGCGCCACCACAGGACGGGGACGCCCTCACGGGCGTTATGGACCTCGAACCGGTAGGCCGGGATGGCGTAGGGCGTGTCCGATGCGCCCTCGACGGTGGTGGAATCGACGCCGTTCTTCACCAGCATCGCCTCGAAGGGCGATCCGATCATGATCGATTTGCCCACCATCCGGTGCTGCCAGCCGGTGACGGCGCCCTTGGCGTCGATCCCGGCCTTGAGGGTGTGGAGCACCATGGGGCGGTAATAGCCGCCCGCCATGTCGTCCTCGCGGGTCCAGACCAGATGGACCGGTGCCTTGCCGCCGGTGGCCTTCATGATGGAGGCCGCCTCGGCGATGTAATCGGCCGTCGGCGTCGCCCGTCGCCCGAACGATCCGCCGGCCCATTGGGTGTGCAGCCTGACCTTGTCGGCCGTCACGCCGAGGGTCGCGGCGGCGACCGCCTGTTCGATCGTCTGGAATTGCAGGCCGGCATAGATGTCGTAGCTGCCGTCGGACGCGCGCTCGATCGTGGCGTTCAGCGGCTCCATGGCCGCGTGGGCGAGGTAGGGGAAGGTGAATTCCGCCTCGATGACCTTGGCCGAACCGGCGAGAGCGGCGGCGGGATCGCCCTTCTCCGACGCGACGATTCCGGGGCGCTTGGCCGTCTCGCGATACTCGGCGAGGATCGTGTCCGAGGAGCGCTTCTCCGCAGCGCTCTCATCCCAGGTGACCGAGAGAGCGTCGCGGCCCTTCATGGCCGACCACGTATCCTTGGCGAGAACGGCGACGCCCGTGGGGATCGTCACCACATCGATGACGCCCGGCACCGCACGCGCGGCCTTGTCGTCGACCTTCGACACAATGCCGCCGAAACGCGGGGCATGTGCCACCACCGCCGTCACCTGGCCCGGCCGGCGGATGTCCATGGAATAGATCGCGGTGCCGTCGGTCTTGGCAGCGGAGTCGAGGCGCGGACGCTTCTTGCCGATATGAACCCATTGGCTCGGGTCCTTCAGCTTCGGCTGCTGTGGCACGGGCACCGCCGCGGCGGCTTCCGCCAGGGCGCCGAACCGCTCCTCGCGCTTCGAGGCGAGGTGACTGACCGTGCCGTTCGAGACCGTGATCTCGGAGGCCGGGACGGACCATTTCTCGGCCGCCGCGGTGACGAGCATCGCGCGGGCGGCGGCACCGGCCTTGCGAAGCTGGAACCAGGAATTGGCCACCGCGGTCGAACCGCCGGTCCCCTGGATCGGCCCCATCAGAAGGTTGTTGTAGAGCTTCGCATCGGCGGGAGCGAAGGCCACGCGCACGCGCGACCAGTCGGCATCGAGTTCGTCGGCCAGGATGGTGGCGAGACCCGTCGTATTGCCCTGCCCCATATCCAGATGCTTGATCAGTACGGTGACGGTGTCGTCGGCGGCGATCCGCACGAAGGCGTTGGGTTGAGCAGGGGCGGAGGAGAGATCGGGCCCCGCCGCCGCGCGCACCGGCTTGGCGGGGTCGAGGGTGAAGCCGATCACCAGGGCGCCGGCCGCGACGCCGGCTCCGCCGAGGAAGGCGCGGCGCGACGGACGGGGGGCGGCCGCCTCGGATTTGGTCTGACGGACCTTCAGCATGGCTTCCTCCAGGGCGACGACGGCGGGCATTGCATGGGTTCAGGAGAGTGCCGGCCCTTGGGCCGGCCTTCGGTGCGGATCAGGCGAGGGAGCGCGCGGCTTCGTGGATCGCGGCGCGGACACGCTGATAGGTGCCGCAGCGGCAGATGTTGCCGTCCATGGCACTGTCGATCTCGGCGTCGCTCGGCTTCGGCGTGGTCGAAAGCAGACCGATGGCCGACATGATCTGACCCGATTGGCAATAACCGCACTGGACCACATCGAGGCCGCGCCACGCGGTCTGGACCGCCTCCGCCACCCGCCCAGACACACCCTGGATCGTCGTGATCTTCGCCTCGCCCACATCGCCGATGCGGGTCTGGCAGGAGCGAACGGGCTGGCCGTCGAGATGCACCGTGCAGGCGCCGCACTGAGCGATGCCGCACCCATATTTCGTACCGGTCTTGCCCAGATGATCGCGCAACGCCCAGAGGAGCGGCATGTCGGGATCGGCATCGACTTCATGCGACGCACCGTCGACATTCAGCTTCAGCATGACATCTCTCCGACTTTAAGTTCGACTACTTCTAAATACTGAATCGATCCGGGAAATGTGCGCTTTCGCACACCAGGCGGGCAGCCGGATGGGGGCCTGCATAGGTGCCAGCGGAGTGAAGCCACGCGATTTAGAGACAAGTGTTCGGATCGCGGCAGGCCGTTCTTAACGTATCTGGCGCACCTTGGCCTTGTCGCTGCACCGACAGGCCGAGGTCCTTTCGACCTCCGTTTTCCCTCGCAAGATCCCCAAGACGGTGATGTCGGACCTGACAGCGGAGATGGTTCAGCGTGGACGCGGTCCTTCGGCACCGGAATCCGTTCGCCGCCGCAAAGTGGCCCGCGACATCCGTTCGGCACGCGAGCGGCTGACCTCGACGAACGGGCTCGAACGCGCCTTCGATTACGAGCTGCTCCGGATCTATGCCGAGTACCGCTCGGGGGCCGGGCTGACCCATGCCGTCCTGGGCCTCGTCATCGCCGGGGCGTCCTCCCTGTGGGTGCCGATTCCCATCGCCCTGTCCTGGGCCGTCTGCCTGATCTGCGGCGTCGGCCTCTCGATGGGATTGACCAAACATTTCCTCCGGCAAGCCGCGGACACGGTCTCGGTGAGACGCTGGCGCAGCGCCTTCATGCTGAGCGAGATCGTCCAGAGTTCGGCATGGGCCTTGATGATCCTCGTGGCCGCGCCTAGCGCCCGCATTTTCGTACTGTTCGGCCTCGTCATCGCCGCCGCGGTGGCCGCGATGCTGGCGGCGACACTGCCCGCCGCCGCCGCCGCCGCGCTGCTTCCGCTGATCCTGGCGGCGCTCTCCCTGCTGGCGTTCTCGCAGGACATGGACACGATCCTGCTCGTCACCATGGTGGTCGGATCGCAGATCTTCTTCCTCGGGCTCGCCCGCCGCGTCTACGCGTCGGCCGTGGGGGCGCTGAAATCGCAGGCGGAAAAGGACGCGATCTTCATCGAACTGGAACAGGCGAAGGGCAATTCCGACGAGGCGCGGCGGCGCGCGGAGGAGGCCAATCTCGCCAAGTCGCGCTTTCTCGCGACCATGAGCCACGAGTTGCGGACGCCGCTGAACGCCATCCTGGGGTTCTCGGAGGTGATGAAGAACGAGGTTTTCGGCGCCCACGTGGCTCCGTCGTACAAGGAATATGCCGGCGACATCCACGATAGCGGGATGCACCTGCTCAACCTCATCAACGAAATCCTCGACCTGTCGCGCATCGAGGCAGGGCGCTACGAGCTCAACGAGGAGGCGATCCAGCTTGCCCATGCGGTGGACGAGTGCCGCCACATGGTCGCCTTGCGGGCGCGTGGAAAGGGTCAGGCCTTCCACGAATTCATCGATCCCGCCCTCCCCCGCATCTGGGCGGATGAGAGGGCCTTGCGCCAGATCGTGCTCAACCTCCTGTCCAACGCGGTGAAATTCACGCCGCCGGGCGGCGACATCACGATCAAGGTCGGGTGGACCGCGTCGGGCGGGCAATATGTCAGCGTGAAGGATAGCGGGCCGGGCATTCCCGAGGACGAACTCGGCACGGTCATGTCGTCGTTCGGTCGCGGCTCCCTGGCGATCAAGACGGCCGAACAGGGGTCGGGTCTCGGCCTGCCCATCGTGAAGGGGCTGGTCGACCTGCATGGCGGCAACTTCCACCTCAAATCCAAGCCGCGCGAGGGGACGGAGGTCGTGGTGATCTTCCCGGCGAGCCGCGTGATGGACACGCTGCCCGCCCTCAACCTCCCCGAGGAAACGGATTCGGGGACGACCCTGCGCGGCCGCCGAAGCGCGGCCCGCGCAGCCTGAACCGGGCTGGAGCCGCGCGAAGTCGAGATCCGCGCGGCGGGTCGCGCCGGTTTCAGCCCTCGCTGCGCCCCGATACCCCCGCCTGGGCGAAGGTCGCCATGTCGCGATGGCAGGCGAGCGCGCCTTTCAGGAGACCGATGGCGAGGGCGGCGCCCGACGCTTCGCCAAGCCGCATGCCGAGAGCCAGCAGCGGCACCAGTCCGAGGCGTTCCAGAACCTCCGCATGGGCCCCCTCCGCCGAGACATGGCCGGCGAGGCAATGGTCCAGCATCGTGGGATCGATGGCGTGGAGGATCGCAGCGGCCGACGTCGCCACATAGCCGTCGATGACCACGGGGATGCGTTGCATCCGCGCCGCCAGGATGGCGCCGGCCATGGCGGCGATCTCGCGGCCGCCGAGGCGCGATAGCACCTGAAGCGGGTCGTCGAGATGGCCGGCATGGAAGGCCAACGCGGCCTCCACGGCCGCGACCTTGCGCTCGATCCCGGCCGCATCGACGCCGGTGCCACGCCCGACCCAATGCGCCGCCTCGCCACCGTAAAGCGCCGCGTAGATGGCCGCCGCGATGGTGGTGTTGCCGATTCCCATCTCGCCGAGGCCGAGGCAATCCGTGCCCGCGGCGATGGCCTCCATCCCGAAGGCCATGGTGGCCACGCATTCCTTCTCGGTGAAGGCCGGCCCTTCGCAGATGTCGCCGGTGGGAAGGTCGATGGCGAGATCGAAGACCTTGAAGCCGAGGCCGTAGGCGGCACAGAGCTGATTGATCGCGCCGCCGCCCGCCGCGAAATTGTCGAGCATCTGGCGGTTCACCTCCGCCGGGAAGGCGGAGACACCGCGCTTGGTGACCCCGTGGCTGGCGGCGAAAACGCAGACGAGGGGGCGGTCGAGGTTGGGCTGGCCCTTGCCCTGCCAGGCCGCGAGCCATTCGACGAGGTTCTCGAGGCGACCCAGCGCGCCGGCCGGCTTCGTCAGCAGCGCATCCCGCTCGCGCACCATCGCGACGGCATCCCGGTCCGCGCCCGGCACGGAGGCGATCAGGCGGCGGATGTCCGAGAACGGCGTCTGGTCGGAATGATCGTGGGTCGGGGGTGTCTGGGTCATCGCGCGAAACTTGCCTTGGGTCTCGGCGCGTCCGGTATGGCGGCCTGCCTGTGGGGCGAGCTATAACCAACGGGGCGCGAACGGTGAAGGCAGGCCTCCATGACACAAGGCCGGGATCTGGAACCGGAAGATACGTTTCCCGGCGCTTCGTTGGCCTACGATCTCGCTATGTGCCTGCGGTTCTATTCGAGGCTACCGGTGCCGTGCCTTCCCGGCGAGGGCGACCCGCATCGCTTGCCCGACTTCCGCACCCTGCCGCGGCTGCTGCCAGTGGCGGGTCTCATCCTCGCCCTGCCCTCCGCGCTGATCCTGCTCGTCGCCTGGGGGCTGGATCTCGGGCCGTTCCTGGCGGCGACCCTGGCCGTGGCGGCGGGGACGCTGGTGACGGGGGCGCTGCACGAGGACGGTCTCGCGGACGTGGCGGACGGGTTCGGCGGCGGCACGACGCGCGAGCGCCGCATCGAGATCATGCGCGACAGCCGGATCGGTGCCTATGGCGGCGTCGCCCTCGTCCTGACCCTCGCCCTGAGGATCGGCGCATTCGCGACCCTTCTCGATCGCACCGGGGCCATGGCGGCGATGGCCCTGCTGCTGGCCGCGTCCCTTTCGCGCAGCGCCGCGCTCGCGCCGATGGTGCTGCTCGGCCCCGCCCGTCCCGGCGGGGCGGGCGCGTCGGTGGGCGTGCCCGATCGCCGGACCATCGCAATCGTCGCGTCCCTCACCCTCGTCTTCGTCGCGATTGGCTGGATCGCCGGCTTGCCCGTCCTCGGCATGGTGCTGATGCCCGCCCTGGCGCTGGGAGCATCCGTCGGCCTCACCGCCCTGGCCCGCGCAAAGATCGGCGGCCAGACCGGCGACGTCATCGGAGCCTGCCAGCAGGTGGCGGAGATCGCGGCGCTTCTCGGCCTCGTGGCGACGGTCCCGCGCTGACCATGGCACTTTGGCGCTTGATCGCGACCCACGCCTGAGGGCATGGAACGGCCATGAACCAGCCTGTCGCCCCGAGGGCTTCGAGCCCCTGCACGAAGCTCTGCATTCTCGACGCGGCGACCGGGCTCTGCGAAGGCTGCGGACGCACGCGCGAAGAAATCGGGATGTGGGGCTCGCTGTCGGAGACGAAGCGGCAAGCCATCATGGCGACCCTCGGACATCGCCTCCGCTCCGCTTATCCCCTGCGTGGGAAAGCCGTGGCCGGGCCATGATCTACGCCGCCCTCGCGATCCTTCTCGGCATCGTCGCCTTTCTCGTCCTCTCGGATGGTGAGAGCACGGTGGCCGGGCTGGACAAGGACCAGCTCGCACGCCTCGCCTTCAGCGGAACCCTGCTGACGATCTTCCTCGCCGGGTTCTGGCATCGGTTCAGCCAACAGATCGGCACCAACCTGAAGGCGCTGCTGTTCTGGGCCGCCCTCACCGTCGCCCTGGTCGCGGGCTACGCCTACAAGGAGGAGGCCGGGGATGTCGGCAATCGCCTTGTCGGGACGCTGCGGCCGGGAAGCGCCGTGACGTCCGGCGATGGAAGCGTCACGATCAACCGCCGGGCGGACGGGGCCTTCTCCGTGCGGGCAGAGGTGAACGGCCGTGCCCAGGTCTTCCAGTTCGATACGGGCGCGAGTTCCGTCGTGCTCACGGCGGAGAACGCGGCCGCCATCGGGATCGCGCCGCCGGAATCCGACTTCTCGATCCGGGTCTCGACCGCCAACGGCACCGCGATGGCCGCGCCCGTCTATCTCGACAGCCTCACCGTGGGCACGATCACCGAACGGCGCGTCTCGGCCCTGGTGAGCCGGCGCGGCGCATTGTCGGGCAACCTCCTCGGGATGAGCTTTCTCGACAGGCTCGGCTCCTACGAGGTGCGGGGCGACCGGCTGGTATTGCGCCCGGTACGATAGGGCGGCCCACGCGATATCGACTCCAGCCCTGGCTTTGCGTCAGCCGTTCGAGGATGCGGACGCGCTCGACGATGGGAATGCGTAGCGAAGGTAAGCCTGGACGAAGTCGGGCATCGACCCGGGGTCGATCTCGTCGCTGGACGCGACCGTGATGAAACCAGCCAGTTCCGGCTCGATCTCGGTGAGGCGATGGCGCTCCATGTCCTGCCGCAGCTCGTTCGCCTGATTGGGGAACGTCACGGGCCGCAGAAATGCCGCCTGGCTCTTTCCGCGAAGCAGAAGCCATCGGTTCTGCGCACCGGCCGGAAGTGCCATGCCGGTCTCCTCGACGAACTCGCGCTCCGCGCTGCCGGCCAGATCGACCGTATCGCCGTCACGCACGTCGTCGAGATCCGGCGTGCCGCAGGGGAAATAAGCCTGCCCGGCATTGGCCGTATGAGCGCCCATGACACCGAGAAGCACGGCGCCATCCGACCCGTGAGGGGCAATGGCCGCGAAGGCGTTCAGCACGGTCGGGTCGGGCGAGCCGAGATCCTTGTGGGTGATGAAGCTCGCGTAGGACGTCTCGAACAGCTCGACGGAACAGAATGCCCCCTCGAGCCGGCACGATTTCGCGAGGAGGACGCGTCCGTCGAACAGCCCGGACCGCGCGGCGCAGCGCCGACGCCAGTTCTCGGAGATGAGAGCCGCGTTGTCCCGCGCCCATTCCCATGCGAACGGCACCAAACGCGCCGTCACCCCCTCGATCCGCGTGAGGGTGAAGCCGTCAGACAAGCAAGGTCCCCTCGCTCATCACCACGGCCGAACCACCGATCTCGACAGATTGGAGGGCTCCGGATTCGATGACCAGCTGGAGCGCGATCTCGCTCGGTCGGCCCATGACGACCCCCTGGCGGATCAGGACATCGTGCTCGCCGTCACCGAGAGGCTCGAACTCCATCATCACGCCGGCGAAGGCCGCGGCGGCGGACCCCGTCGCTGGGTCCTCGATCACGCCCAGATGCGGCGCGAACATCCGGGTCTGGAAGCGGAGGCCGAGGCCTTCCGGGTCCACGGCGTAGAGGTAGAGCGCCGTCTGAGGATCCAGCGTGGAGAAGGCGGCGAGGTTCACACGTGCCGCGTCGAGTTTCGCCCGCGTATTGACCGGCACGAACAGGAAACCGGGCCCTGCCGTGTGTCGGCTCGGCACGTGACGCCCGAAGCCGATATCCTGCGTCTCCAACCCGATCATCTGCGCGAGGAGCGTCGCGTCCGGTCCCTCGCCATCGTATTGCGGCAGGATCGGGAGCTTGAAGCGCCCACGGCCACGCCCCTCGCCCGCTTCGACGACGCAGGCCACGGTACCGATCGTCTCTTCGAGACCGAAGGCGGTGGCGTCGGTGAGGCCGGATTTCGCATCGTGCAACGCCAGCAGGATCGCCGCCCCGAGCGTCGGGTGCCCGGCGAACGGAAGCTCGCGCGCGGGCGTGAAAATGCGGAGGCGAGCCTTGTGGCGCGCTTCCGTCGGCGGCAGCACGAACACCGTCTCGGACAGGTTGAACTCGCCCGCGATCCGCTGCATCGCCGCGTCGTCGAGCCCTTCCGAATCTAGCACCACGGCCAGCGGATTCCCAGCAAAGGGCGTGTCGGTGAAGACGTCGAGGGTGACGAAGCGGCGGCTCATCGGCTGTTCCTTTTCGTTGACCATCAGATCGGCTCTACGGGAAACGTCTCGCTGGGTGCCACGAACTCGTCCTGCGCGTCGACTGTGAGGATCTCGCGCGAACCCGCCTCGGCCGTGCGGCGCAGGAGCCCGTAGACCGAAGCACCGGCCATGCCCAAAGCCAAAGCCGCCGAGCCCGTGCGGGCGTAATGAACGAGGAACAGGGCCGCGATGGCGTCGCCGGCTCCGTTCACGTCGAGGGCGAGGCGCGGGGTGCGCAGGCGCCAGAACAGGCCGCCCTCCCCCGCCATCAGGTCGATGGACTCGGACGGGGTGTCCTCGGTGACCAGGGACGTCACCAGCACGACGCGCGGCCCCAAAGCCTGGATCGCCGCCACCGCGGCCTTGGCCTCGCCGAGGGTGCCGGTAGGCAGGCCCGACAGGAAGTTCAGCTCGAACTGGTTCGGGGTGACGATGTCGGCGGCGGGCAGAGCCTGATCCCGCAGGAATTCAGGTATGCCGGGGCGGACATAGATGCCTCGCCCGGTATCGCCCATCACCGGATCGCAGCAATACAGCGCCTTCGGGTTGGCACTCCGCACCGCCGCCACGGCCCGCACGATGGCGGTGCCGATATCGGCCGAGCCCATATAGCCGGACAGGACGCCGTCGCATTGCCCGAGCATGCCGCGCTCCGCGATACCGAGCACGAGGTCCTCGATCATCGGCCCGTCGAACACACGGCCGCGCCAGGCGCCGTAGCCGGTATGGTTGGAGAACTGCACGGTATGGATCGGCCAGACCTCGACGCCGAGCCGCTGCATCGGGAACACCGCCGAGGCATTGCCCACATGGCCGAAGGCGACGTGCGACTGGATCGATAGAATTCTCATCGGCGTATCAGGCTTTGCTTCGACGGGTGCGAGCGCGACGATCAGCGTCGTAGCCGGTTTCGCCCTGCGGTGCATTCACAACCGACGCGAGGCTCGTCCGTGACGAGATCGACCCTTGCCGGAATCGCGGCCTTCCCGCACATCGTGCGCGACGAGCAGGGGCATCCATGGATTTCGAAGCGCTGAAGACCACGATCCTGACCTTCGTGGAGACGCACAAGGAATGGGCACCCCTCATCATCGCGGTGCTCGCCTTCTGCGAATCGCTGGCTTTCCTGTCGATCCTGGTCCCCGCCACGGTGCTGCTGGTGGCCATCGGCGCGCTTATCGGTGCGAGCGGCATCCCGTTCTGGCCGATGGTGATCGCGGGCGGTATCGGCGCCGGGCTCGGGGATTGGGTGTCCTACGAGATCGGCCGCTACTTCCAGCACGGCGCCAAGTCGATCTGGCCGATGAGCCGCTATCCGCAGATGGTCGCCAAGGGCGAGGATTTCTGCCGGCGCTACGGCGCCTGGGGCATCGTCATCGGCCGGTTCATCGGCCCGGCCCGCGCGGTGGTGCCACTCATCGCCGGGATGTTCGAGGTGCCGCGCCTGCCGTTCCAGCTGGCCAATTGGAGTTCGGCCTTCGTCTGGGCCTTCGTCTGGCTCGCGCCGGGCGCGGGCGTCATCAGCTTCTTCAACTCCTGACGCCGCATGCGCCGGTTCCCGCCCGAACGCATCGTCTGCCTCACCGAGGAAACCGTCGAGACCCTCTATCTGCTGGGTGAGGAGGACAGGATCGTCGGCGTGTCCGGCTATGCCGTGCGGCCTGCCCGCGTCCGCAAGGAGAAGCCGCGCGTCTCGGCCTTCACCAGCGCCGACCTGCCGAAGATCCTCGCCCTTCAGCCGGATCTCGTCCTCGCCTTTTCCGACATGCAGGCCGAGATCGTCGCCGACCTCGCCCGCGCCGGAATCTCGGTCCATCTTTTCAACCAGCGCGACGTCGCCGGCTGCCTCGCGATGATCCGTACCGTGGGCGCTTTGGTCGGCGCCGGCGAGAAGGCCGACGCGCTGGCCCAGGGTTACGCCCACCGCCTCGGCGCCGCCGCCCTCGACAATGCCGGCCCGCCCCGCCTGAAGGTCTATTTCGAGGAATGGGACGAGCCGATGATCTCTGGCATCGGCTGGGTCTCCGAATTCATCGGCTATGCCGGCGGCGACGACGTCTTTCCCGACCTCGCCCGCCAGCCGGCGGGCAAGGACAGGATCGTCACCTCCGAACAGGTGATCGCCGCGCAGCCGGACGTCATCCTCGCCTCGTGGTGCGGCAAGCGGGTGAACGTGGCGCGGATCCGCGAGCGCCCGGGCTGGGATGCGATCCCCGCCGTGGCGGCGGGACGTATCCACGAGATCAAGTCGCCTCTGATACTGCAGCCCGGGCCGGCGGCGCTGACCGATGGGTTCGACGCGATCCGCGCCGCACTGGCGGGCGGGCAGGCTGCCGCAGGTGACAAGGGCGGGCCGACCTGATTCCCTGGCGGGACAGTCGATTCGCCACCGCACTCTCCCCAAGCGAAGCCATGTCAGCAGCCCTCGCCCATCTCGTTCTGCCGCCGGACCGCCGGCAATCGGCGACCGCGCTCCAGGTCCAGCGCGGGGTCCGCCGGCTATTCGCCGACCTCGGCCATGTGACGATCCCGGAATTCTCCCTCGCCAATGGCAGGCGGGCGGACATCATCGCCCTGTGCCCGGCCGGCCGGCTGACCATCGTGGAGATCAAATCCAGCGTCGCCGACTTCCGCGCCGACAAGAAGTGGCCGGATTACCGGGACTATTGCGACCGCTTCTATTTCGCCGTTCCCGATTCCCTCCCCGAAGGGCTGACGCCCGAGGAAGCCGGGCTGATCATCGCCGACGGCTACAGCGCCGCGATCCTGCGCGACCCGGTCGACCATGTGCTGAGCGGCGCCCGCCGCAAGGCGGTGACCCTGCGCTTCGCCCATTCCGCCGCGCGGCTGCTTCACTCGCTCGCCGATCCGGGGGCGGTGCGGGAGGGGGCGCTTTAACCAAGCAGGAAGCTGCCCCAGTCTTGTAACCCGGCCGCCCCCGGGATCGGCCTACCGCCCGCTTCGCCGCGCCGAGACCAGCGCCAGGGCGGCGAGATCCTTGTCGCCGTCGCCGTGGCTGACGGCGTCGATGAGGTTGTCGCGCAGCACGCTGGCGAAAGGCATCGGTACGCCGGCCTGACCCGATGCCGCGAGAGCGAGGCCGATATCCTTGAGCCCGAGCCTCAGACCGAAGCCCGGTGGCTCGTAACGCCCGGCGGCGATGGATGCGCCGTAGCCCTTGTAGACCGGCGAGGCGAACAGCGTGTTGGTGAGAAGGTCGAGGAGATCGGCACCGGCGACGCCATGCCCTTCGGCGAAGGCGGCGGCTTCGCCCATGGCCTCGATGGCCGCGATCAGCATGAAGTTGCCCGCGAGCTTCACCGCATTGGCCCGGTACGGCTCGGTTCCGAAGGGCCAAGTCTTCGTACCGAGGGCGTCGAGCAGCGGTTGCGCCAGCGCGATGACATCCGGGTCTCCGGCGACGACGATGTTCAGGGCACCGTTCTGCGCCACGTCCGGCCTGCCGAAGACGGGGGCGGCGATATAGGGCACGCCGGCCCGCTCGTGGATCGCGGTGAGCTCCTGCGCGAGCGCCACCGAGATCGTGCTCATGCTGAGATGCAGGCCGGGCCGCGTGCCGGAATCGAGCAGTCCGCCCTCCACGATCACCGAACGCAGGGCCGCGTCGTCGGCGAGCATGGTGATCGCCGCGTCCCCGGTGAAAGCGTCCGCTGCGCTATGCGCGACTGTCACCCCGTCTAGACCGTCGGCGGCGGATGCCGTCCGGTTCCAGACTCTCACCCGGTGACCGCCCCGGACGAGGCTCTGCACCATGCCCCGGCCCATCCGGCCCAACCCGATCACGCCGACATCCATCCGAGGGCTCCCTTTGTTCGTCCCGGTTCAATGGCCGTTGAGAAATTCGATCATCGTGGCGTTGAAGCGATCGGTCGCTTCCATATGGACGAGGTGGCCGACACCCTCGAAGACGACCGCGCGCCCATCCGGCATCCGGGCCGCCAGGCTCTTGGCATGTCCGGCATTGTCGCCCATGGCGGCGCGCAGGTTTTCGGGGGCGAAGGGCTTGCCCGGTGCGTTGCGATCGTTTGCGCCCATGATGAACAGGGTCGGCGCGGCGATCAGCGGGATCTCATGCACCACCGGCTGGCCCCAGATGATCTGGTAGGAATTGACGAAGGATTGGAGCCAGCGCGGATATTCGCCCGAACCCTTCACGCGCTCGCGGATCGCCACGAAGGGCTCGATCGCCGTGGAGGGTAGCGACAGCGCGTAATTCGTCATCAGCTGGCGCCGGTAGACGTCCGCGGTGACACCGCCTTCGATGCGGAGAAGCGTGTCGTTGGAAACGGGCGGGACGGTGAAGCGATAATCCTCGAGACCGATCGGCGCTTCGAGGACGAGGCTGTTCACCCGGCTCGGCGCGTTTCGGGCAAGTCGGGCGGCCAGCATACCGCCCATGGAATGCGCGACGACATCGACGCGCGGGAGATTGAGGGCATCGAGAAGCGATACGGTTTCCGCCGCCATCACGTCGAAGCTGAACGGTCCCACCGGCTTCGACGATTTACCGAAGCCGAGCTGGTCGGGGACGACCACGCGGTAGCCCGCCCCCGCCAGGGCACCGATCACCGGCTCCCAGTAATTCGACGGGAAATTACGGCCGTGCAGCAGCAGAACGGTGCGTCCGTTCGGCGTCCCTGTCGGCGTGACATCCATGTAGGCGAGGCGCTGCCGCTCGTTGTCGCGCGTCAGGTCGAGAAACCAGACGGGGTGGGGATAGGCAAAGCCCTCCAGGCCAATTCCCAGGGGCCCGGCATCGTCGGCTCTCGTGAGAGAGGGCGTGACCGCGAGAAGGAAGCCGAGCAGGAAGGTCGCCAGACGCATGTGATCCCCGATGGAACGCCTCGATGATGTCTTTGCGATCGATGGGTGACATAGGGCACTTGCCGAAGCGAGCAGGGATCGTTCACGGCTCTGTGCGATGACGCACGAGGCAGACCCTCTCAATAACGGTGGAGCCGGATCGCGGCCCGGCGCGAAACCCATGGATGGTCTGCCGGTGCGAGAGCGCATGCTTGCGCTTCTCGCCATCGGACTCGCCATGACCATGGCGGTACTGGACGGGGCCATCGTCAACGTGGCGCTGCCGGCCATGGCGAAGGATCTCGGGGTCAGCCCCGCTTCCGCGATCTTCGTGGTCAACGCCTTCCAGATCGCCGTGACCGCGTCGCTGCTGCCACTGGCCTCCCTCGGCGACATCCTGGGCTACCGGAAGGTCTATCTCGCCGGCCTCGTCGTGTTCGTCGCGGCCTCCCTGGCCTGTGCGCTGTCGACCTCCCTGCCCGGACTCATCGTCGCCCGGATCGCCCAGGGGCTCGGTGCGGCCGGCATCATGAGCGTGAACATCGCCCTGGTGCGCTTCATCTATCCGCATCGCATGATCGGCCGGGGGGTCGGCAACGTGGCGCTCATCGTCGCCATGGCCTCGGCGACCGGCCCGACCGTCGCCGCCGCGATCCTCTCGGTGGCGACCTGGCCGTGGCTGTTCCTGGTCAACCTGCCCGTCGGCCTCGTAGCCCTGGCGGTGGCCGCGCGGACTCTGCCGGTGACGCCGGTGAGCGGGGCCCGGTTCGACATACCGAGCGCGCTCCTCAACGCCCTCACCTTCGGCCTTCTCATCATCGGACTCGATGGAATCGGCGAAGCGAATGGGCGCTGGCTAGCCCTTGCCGAGATCGCCGCCGGGCTCGCGGTCGGCACCGTCTTCGTCCTGTATCAGGCCCGGCTCGCGACACCGTTACTGCCGGTGGACCTGCTGCGCATTCCCGCCTTCGCCCTGTCGATGGTGACCTCCATCGCCTCGTTCGGGGCGCAGATGATGGCCTATGTCGCCCTGCCCTTCTATTTCCAGGACGCGTTGCACCTCTCCGCCACCGAGACCGGTTTCCTGATGACGCCCTGGCCCATCGCCATCGCGATCACGGCGCCGATCTCCGGCCGCCTCGCCGACCGGTACGCGCCGGGTGTTCTCGGCGGAATCGGCTTGGCGCTCATGGCCGGCGGCATCGCGGCGCTGGCTTTGCTCCCCGCCGCCCCAACGCTCGTGGATATCGCTTGGCGGCTGACCGTCTGCGGCATCGGCTTCGGATTGTTCCAGGCACCGAACAACAAGGTGATCGTCACGAGCGCTCCGCGTTCGCGCAGCGGTGGAGCCAGCGGCATGCAATCGACGGCGCGGCTGACGGGGCAATCGCTCGGCGCGGCCCTCGTCGCCGTCATCTTCGGGCTGACCCATGCCAGCGGAACGGCCGTCTCCATCGGGGCAGCGCTCTGGTGCGCCTGCGCCCTGTCAGCGGCCGGTGCCGTCTCCAGCATCATGCGGCGCCAGCCGACGGGCTGATCCCCCGAACGCAGCCACCCATCGCCTGAGGCGTTGATCGACGAGGCTGCCAACGGAGGAGGACATTCATGGACATGAATCTGAAGGGGCGACGTGCCCTGGTGACCGGCTCGACCGGCGGCATCGGCTACGGCATCGCCAAGGCCCTCGCCGGAATGGGCGCCACCGTCGCCGTCAACGGGCGCACACCGGACCGGGTCCGGGCGGCGATCGGGCGCTTGACGGAGGAGACCGGCACGTCGGCGTTCATCGCGGCCCCCGGCGATATCGCCACGGCGAGCGGCGCGGAGGCCGTGGTGAAGGGTTTGCCGGAGGTCGATATCCTGGTGAACAACACCGGCATTTTCGAACCGAAGCCGTTCTTCGAGATACAAGACGACGATTGGCTTCGCTTCTTCGAGACCAACGTGATGAGCGGCATACGCCTCTCGCGGGCCTACACGCCGGGTATGGTCGAGGCCGGATGGGGGCGGGTCGTCTTCATTTCCAGCGAGTCGGGCCTGAACATCCCGGTCGAGATGGTCCATTACGGCATGACGAAGACGGCGCAACTCGCCGTGTCACGGGGCCTCGCCGAGACGGTGGCCGGAAGCGGAGTGACCGTGAACAGCGTGCTGCCCGGGCCGACCCTGTCGGAGGGCGTCGCCGACTTCATGGCGAAAATGGCGAAGGATACCGGCGAGGTCGATCTCGACAAGCTGGGACGGGACTTCGTCGCCGAGCACCGCTCGACCTCGCTCATTCGTCGCTTGGCGACGGTCGAGGAGGTCGCCAGCATGGTCGCCTACATCTGCAGTCCGGCCGCCAGCGCCACCAGCGGTGCGGCCCTACGCGTCGATGGGGGAGTGATCCGTCACATCGCCTGAGCGTAACGCTCTCGGGTCGCTAGCGGACGCGCCGAAACTGACAGAGAGCCTGCCCGGCGCCACTCGAGCGCCGGGCCGCACCGGCATCAGGCCGACTTGAGATGGGCAGCGAGGTGCTTGTTCATCTCGAACATCGTGCACTTGTCCTTGCCGAAGACCTTCTTAAGCTTGTCGTCGGCCAGGATCTCGCGCTTGTTCTCGGGATTCTGGAGATTGTGCTTCTTGATGTATTCCCAAACCTTGCTGACGACCTCGCCGCGCGGAAGCGCTGCGGAGCCGACGACGGCCGCGAGTTCCTCGGAGGGCTTCAGCGGCTGCTGCAGCGCGTTGGGCTTAGCGGCGCCTTCAGCCTTCGGAGCAGCGGTCTTCTTGGCAGCGGCCGGCTTGTCGGCTGCCTTGGTGGTGGTCTTGGTTGCCATGAGTTCCTCCGGTTTTTGGCTTTGAGCGCCGTCACGCCCACGGCCAAGGGCCTCGGAGCGCATAGCTGCAACAACTAAGCGGTGCTGAGAGCGTTCCAAGAGGGAATCACGTAGACCCACCGCCCATCCACAGAAGGGACGGGGATAGCGGGGATTTTGCAAGCCCACGAAGGCGGGAGCACGGACTTCCGTCCCGACGCGATCAGATCCGCATGACGGCGGCTCCCTCTATGATCGTCATCAGGGACAACAGAGCGGCCCGGCGGCATCGAAACGGGCATCGTCCGAAAAACCTGTCGTCCGACAATGCGTTAGGAAGACAACCGAGTCGTTCCGAGGCCTTCGCTGTGCGGTTCGCGAGAGAAGCGCCGCATGATCCAGTGGTAAGGAGAGGATCGGGTCTGCGCCGGGTGGCAGGACGGTACGTCGCCGGACGACGCCGCATCGCGGGAGCGTGCAATCTTTTTTCGTTCCTCCCCCGGAATCGCCGCATCTGCGCGATCTCGGAACACCGCCCAGACGCGACAGAGAACGATCCCTTAAGCGCGACGAGGAACACTGAGGGTATGTTCATCGCAGCCATTGCCCTCGCCCTCGTCGCTTCCGGCGCGCTCCTCGCTGGCCTGACGGGACTCGTTGCCGCCGAAGGTCGGGTCGATACCGACACGCGTAGTGCCGATCTCGTCTGACTGGCATCGTTGCCAGCACACACGACAACGCCGCCGATGGGGGCTCCATCGGCGGCGCTTTTAGAATCCGTCAGTCGCGTCGCGCGGTTCTAGAACTTCCCGCCGAGGCCGACACTGCCGCCCGACCCCATCTGCGGGGCGAGCCCGCCGGAGCTCGAACGGCTGGTCGTTTCGCCCTCGATGTCCTCACGGCGAATCCGGCGCTCCGCCTCCGCCTGGGAGCGGGTCGGGCCGCCGGCCGATTTCGGCAGGTCCAGGCGCCGCGTCGGAGCCGTCTGGAGCGGCGCCCCATCGGGATCGACCTCGGCCGCCCGTGCGCGCTGAGCGCCGGGCACAGCACCGCGCATGGAGGGCGGAGGACCGACTTCGCTCTCAGGCATGACGCCACCGCCGCCGGACAATGCCTGGCAACCGCCCAAAGACGCTGCAAGAAGCGCCAGAGCGCAGGCTTTCGACGGGATACGCATCGACGAGTTCCTCAAAAGTATTCCACCTCAGTTCGCGCGGGTGGTTCGGCACGCTTGCGCGCATCTCTACGATGCACAAAAGGCGAAAACCAGACGATCACAGGGCTTTCGTCATACCTCACGCGGCGGACAGGGAAAAATTCCGTGTCGGCGGTAGCCGGTTCGCCTGGACAGCTTCCGCGCTGCACGCCACCATGACCGCCACGGTCCGGTTCTTGCCAATCCGTGATCGGGACGAGCCGCTCCTCTGCCAATCGGTTCGCCGTCATCCACAACTTCGCCTTGGTCCGCTCTCATACGCCTTCCCACTCCATGCCAGGCGAGAACGTCTCGGGATGGCCGAGGTCGAGCGGGAGCCGGCGACATGCTTCTTCGGGGAACGCACGTGTTCAGAACTGTCCGGCTGGTTGCCGCCGCGTCGATCACCCTTTGGGCCGCAGGAGCCGCAGCAGAGGGAACCGCTCCGGCTACCGGTGCGGCGAGCGACGCGTCTCCGGCCGCGCCCGCGGCACCCGCAACCCCTGTCTCGCCGCCGGTGCCGCCACCGCAGATCACCGCGCCGGCACAGCCGGCGGCCGCCCCGCCCGTACCGGCCACAGGGACACCCGCGACGGTTCTGGATACCCAGGATTACGAGGGTGTGCTCGGCAAAGCCGTGCGCAGTTCCACCGGCGAGGATATGGGTCGGATCATCGACATCATCCTCGACAAGGATGGTCGGCCACGCGCCGCCATCATCGATTTCGGCGGCTTTCTCGGCGTAGGCTCGCGCAAGATCGCGGTAGACTGGCGCGCCATGCGTTTCTCGCCGGATGGTAAGCCGAGCCGCCTCGTCCTTCAACTGAGCCGGAACCAGGTGCGCGTCTCGCCGGAATACAAGCCGGGCGATCCCATCGTGGTCCTCGGCCCGGCGAGCCCGAGCGTTCCGCCCGACGGCGACGCGGCGGCCGGCCAAGCCGCTCCGCCCGCTCAGGTGGCCCCTGCACAAGTCGCTCCCGCGCAAGTTCCGGCAGCGCAAGGCCCGGCAGCGCCAGTCCCGGCAGCGCAGCTCCCTGCGGTTCAGCCCCCCGCCGCACCGACTCCGGCGGCTCCGGTCCAGGCTCCCGTCACGCCGCCGTCGACCCCTGCGGCCACTCCCATGCCAGACAAGCCGGCTGAGAAATCGCCGGACAAATGACGGCATCCCGCTCGCAGAATCGACGCGTCATCAAACCCCGCGAAGTGCCCCGGTCGGAATTCCGACCGCGAGGGGTTCCCCGGCGTGACGCCTATGCCGAGATGCCCGGAGAGGCTTCGACCGACATGCAGGCCGTTTCGGTGAGAAGCAGCCGCGGGCTCGACGCCTTCGCGTTCTTCGTCGCGAACCTCCAGACCGGGTTCGGTCCGTTCCTCGCCGTGTACTTCACGCAGGCGCAATGGACGCAATCCGACATCGGTTTCGCCCTCACGGTGGGCAGCCTCGTCAGCCTGCTCGGTCAGGTGCCGGGCGGTGCTTTCGTCGATGCGGTTCGTTCGCGACGCTTCGCGGCGGGGCTCTCGGTCGTGGCGATCTCGCTCAGCGCCTTCGCCCTCGCCATGTGGCCGAGCTTCCTCATCGTTCTGCTCGCCATGGCGGCCCATTCGGCCGCGAGCTGCATCCTGACGCCGGCCATCGCGGCCATCAGCATCGGGTTGGTGGGTCATAAACGTGCCGGTGAGCGGCTGGGGCGCAACGCGAGCTTCTCGGCGCTCGGCAACGCGGTCGCGGCGGCGTTGATGGGAGCCTGCGGCTACTACCTGTCGAACGACGCGGTGTTCTACCTCACCGCCTTCCTCATGATCCCGACCCTGATCGCGCTCTCGCTCATCCGTCCGGGCGCGGCACCGCTGCAGGCCCGCCAAGCCGAGGCGGTGGAGTCGGGGCCGAAGGAAAGCGCGCTGAAGGCCATCGTCACCAATCGCCCCCTCCTGTGCTTTGCCGCCTGCATGACCCTATTCTTCCTGGCCAACGCCGCCATGCTGCCTCTCGTGGGCAGCATGTTGACCCTGCGGGCCAGCGAAACCGCCACGGCGCTCATCGCAGCCTGCATCGTGGTGCCCCAGGTCGTCCTAGCGATTTCCGGCCCGGCGGTCGGGCGGGCCGCCGAGAAATGGGGCCGCCGCCCGCTCCTTCTCATCGGCTTTGCCGCCCTCCCGATCCGCGGCCTGCTCTTCGCCTATACCGACAGCCCCGAACTCCTCGTGGCGATCCAGGTCTTCGACGGCGTGTCGGCGGCCGTGTTCGGGGTCATGGTTCCCCTCGTGGTCTCTGACGTCACGCGCGGCACCGGCCGGTTCAACCTCGCCCTCGGTGCGGTCGGAACCGCCATGGGGATCGGCGCCGCCCTGTCGACGTCGCTGGCCGGAATCATGGCCGACCATCTCGGCAGCCACAGCGCCTTCCTCGGCCTCGCCATCGTGGGTCTGGCGGGCTTCGCCCTCCTCGCCCTGATCATGCCGGAGACCCGTCAGGTGGAGCCGACCTGATGGGGTTACGGCATCGAATTCGCTTGCCGCTCAAGGCCCGTTCAGGTTTCCTCGGTATAAGAGCGCAAGCTTGACGGCAGCCTGCAACGCTTGGACGAGATTTGCGTTGCGACCTATAGGTTCACGGTTCCGTGCTGCCTGCTTGCAGGGTCACGTCAGAATCCGACAGTTAAGAATGAGCACCGGGATGGTCACCCATATGGAAGACCTCTGCGTCTATGCCGACAGGCCCTTCGCCTTCGTCTCCCGTTACCTGAAGCGGCGGGCCCTTCCCCATCTGGTCATCCTCTGCGCTGTCCTCGGAGCCGTCGCTTTCTCCGTGAGCACGGATTACGCGCTGAAGGGCGTCGTCGATGCCCTGAGTAAGGGGCCGGATGCAGGCCTGATCTGGGGCGCACTGGCCGTCCTCATCGCCTTCATCGCTGCCGACAACATGCTCTGGCGCGTGGCGAGCCTTGTCGGATCCTTCACTTTCGTCGGTGTCACGGGTGATATCCGCCGCGACCTGTTCCGCCACATGACCGGCCATTCGCCGTCCTTCTTCGCCGACCGGCAGCCCGGAACTCTTGCCTCGCGCATCACCGCCACCTCGAACGCGATCTTCACGGTCGAGAACATGTTCGTGTTCAACGTGATGCCACCTTGCGTCGCGGCGTTCCTGTCGATCGTCTATATCGGCACCGTCAACCTCACCATGGCAGGCGTCCTGGCCGGCATCTTCGCCGCCGTCGTCATCCTGATGTTCAAGATGGCGGCTGCGGGAAAGCCGCTCCACCACGACTTCGCGGCCAAAGCCGCGAGCGTGGATGGCGAGATGGTGGATCTCGTCGGCAACATGCCGCTGGTCCGCGCCTTCTCGGCGTTCAAGCGGGAATACAAGCGCTTCGACGGCACCATCGGCGTCGAGATGCGGTCGCGCCGCTCCTCGCTGCTCTACCTCGAGAAGCTTCGGATCGTTCACGCGATCCTCACAGTCTTCGCCGTGCTCGGCCTGCTCTACTGGGCCATCACCATGTGGGAAGCGGGCCAGGCCACGAACGGACAGGTGGTCCTCGTCTGCACCCTCGGCATCCGTATCCTCGCCGCCACGCGCGACCTCGCCGTCGCCTTGGTGGATGCGACCCAGCATACGGCCCGGCTGTCGGAGGCCCTGCATACCCTGCTTCAGCCTCACGACCTGATCGACCATCCCGAAGCGATGCCGCTTTCGGGCACCGGCGCCGAGATCGAGTTCGATCACGTCGCCTTCTCGTATCCCGACGGTCGCGCGGTCTTCACGGATTTCAACGTGAAGATCGAGGCCGGGCAGCGCATCGGTCTCGTGGGTAAGTCGGGTGGCGGTAAATCGACCCTCTTCTCGCTGCTCCAGCGCTTTTACGAGGTCCAGAGCGGGAAGATCCTGCTCAATGGTCAGGACATTAACCGGGTGACGCAGGATTCCCTGCGCGAAGCCATCACGGTGGTGCCCCAGGACGTGTCGATGTTCCACCGGACGCTGCGCGAGAACATCCGCTACGGCCGGCCGGACGCGTCGGACGAGGATGTCTGGAAGGCCGCTGCGGCGGCGCATTGCACCGACTTCATCGAGGCATTGCCGGAGGGCTTCGACACGATCGTGGGCGACCGGGGTGTGAAGCTGTCCGGCGGTCAGCGCCAGCGCATCGCCATCGCCCGCGCCATCCTGAAGGATTCGCCGATCCTGCTGCTCGACGAGGCGACCTCGGCGCTCGACGCCGATTCAGAGGAGGCGATCCGGCACGCCCTGGCCAATCTGATGAAGGGGCGGACCGTCATCGCTATCGCGCACCGTCTCTCGACGCTGAAGGATTTCGACCGGATCGTGGTGCTCGAAGGCGGGCGCGTCATCCAGGACGGTTCGCCGGACAAGCTTACCCACCTCGACGGGTTCTACCGCGAGTTGATGAAGAAGGAATCGATGTCGATGGCGCTCGCCGCCGCTTGACCGATCAGGCGGGTGGCGACACACCGAACCCTTTGATCGCGCGGATGACCGCCGCCGCGCGATAGGGCTTCTGGAAGAACACCGCGCCGCCTACCATCCGGGGCGGGGTGTGAGAGAAGCCGGTGGCGTAGATCACCGGCAGGGCCGGACGGATGTCCCGCGCGGCTTCGGCGAGTTGCCATCCATCCATCGCCCCCGGCAGACGGATGTCCGTGAACAGGATGTCCACCGGGTCGCCACGCTGCAGGATATCGAGGGCGATTTCTGCGGTGACAGCCGGGATCACGTCATATCCGACCTCTTCGAGATGGGCGGTGATAACGTCGAGAAGCATCACCTCGTCCTCCACGATGAGAATACGGACAGCGGACGCTGGATGGTGCATCGACGGCTCCGTTCGGATGAGACTCGGTTAGGATGCCCATGACGGCCACGTTCGCCGCCACCGGTCGAACCGTTGGCGCTCCCCGAGCGTCGCGGCGGGCCTGACGACCAGCATGAACGACCCGGGTGGAATCGGGAATCACCACAGCGTGGTCCGGCATCGAAGTGCCAGACCGCAACCGTGTTTCGCTACTCGACGACGAGCTTGTAGCTTTGGCCCGCCCGGATGACGGCACCCCGCTCCAGCTCGTTGAGGACGAGGAAGCGGTCGAGGGGACGATCGGGCACCACCATCCTGCGCGCCATCTCGTCGGCCGTATCGGCCGGCCCGGCGACGACGACCTGGATGCGCAGCGGGCGCAGGGACTTCACTTCGTCGGGGCCGACGCCGGACAGGCTCTCCGTCCAGCGACGGAACGCGCCATCGGGATCCGTGCTGCCCTTGGCGGCCATGATCATGCGGAAGGTTGTCTCCCCGACCCGGACAGCGGCGAGGCGGAAGGTCCAGTCCTTGCCGCGCGACATCGCCGTGACTGCGGAGTTGCCGGCGATCATCCGGTTCTCCACCGAACTCGCCTCGATGCTGTCGCTCCAGGTTGCGCGCAGCACCTCCTCCAGGCTCTGGCCGACATGGCTTTCGACCTGATCAAACAGAAGGCGACGGCTCCCCTCCCCGGTGGCGCCGAGGACGGCGTTCCGCGTGTTCTCGATCGTGAATCCCTCCGGTACCTCGAAGGCGATGCCGAGGCTCGGATGGAGGAAGCGGCGGCCCTTGACGATCCCGTCGCCCGGATTGTCGCCATAGGCGATGCCGTCGATGGCCGCGAGGTAGCGGGCACGCTCATCGACGCCGAGGCCGGGCGCGCCGATCAGGCGGGCGGCACGGGTGACGAGGTTGATCCGCTCGCTGGTACCGGGATGGGTAGCGAGCATGTCGGGCTCGCCGGCCATGCCCGTCCCGGTCTTCATGTTGGTGGTGCGATTGAGCGAGTTGAGGAACCGGCCCGCACCGAACGGATCGTAGCCGGCCCGCGCCAGGGTTCGGACACCGATCCCGTCCGCCTCGAGCTCCTGATCGCGGGAGAACCGGGCCAGGGCGAATTTCGACTGGTTCTGCAATTGGGCGCCGGTGGCCGGATCGTTGAGCACGTCGGCGACGACCCGGCTTACCAACTGCGAGCGCAGGGCCAGTTCGGTGCGCGCCGTGGCATGGCGCAGGGTGACGTGGGCGATCTCATGCGCCAGCACGGCGGCGATCTCGGACGTATCGCTGGCCAGCGCCAGCAACCCCCTCGTCACGTAGAGCCGGCCATTGGGCAGGGCGAAAGCATTGATGACCGGCGAGTCGAGAAGCGTGACCGCGTAGGTCTCCTCCGGACGGTCGGTGGCCTTCACCAGACGGTCGGTCACCTCCGTCAGCAGGCGCAGAGCCGCCGGCGAACGGTATTCCCCCCCGAAGGAAGCCACGAGCTTGGCATGGTCGGCATCCGAGGCAGTCCGCTCCCGGCCCGTGGTGCGGGGTGCCTCCACCGGGACCTTGATCGCGGCCGGCTGCAACAGGGCGCCGGTCTGGTCGGCGCCGCAGCCCACCAACAGCGGCAGGATGAGCGTCGACATGAGCAGGCCGCTTCGGCCAGCCCAGATTCCGCGATGTCGAGTGTGCCCCCCGCTCATTCCGTTCAGCGCCGAAGCGCCCGCTCCTCATCCAAAACTTCGATCATGTCTGCGCTTGCGATGTCGAGGGTGGGTCCGCGCCAAGACTCGACGACACCGCGAACGCGGACGAGGCGCCCGCGTAGCGTCGCCGCACTCAGACCACGTTCACGCAACTGGCGCCAAGTGCGCTTCGACACGGTGACCGTCAAGCCATCTTCACCCCGCTTGGCGAAATCCACGTAGGTCCGGGCCGACCGCTCGCCGACATTCACGACCCTCCCTTGCGCCACGATGAAACGACCGGTCGCTTCGCGCAACGCGCCACCCTCTCGGCCCTCACGCACGCCCGTGCGCCAAAGCCCCCTCGCCGCTCCGCGAGCCTCGGTTTCGAGGCTCAGCAGCGCCGGTCTGCACAGCGTGTCGCGTTCGCCGGCATCCACATAGGCAAGTCCCTCCGCGATCAGCCCACCGGCAAGGTCCACCGCCTCGTCGAGAACGGCCGCATCGACCTGCGCGCGTCCCCAACGGTCGGCCTCGCCGCGCGGCACGAGCTCCAGCGGACGGTCTCGATGCCGGAGAAGCCAGGCACGGGCCGCGCCATCATCTTCCACCGGCCAGCGAATGCCGCCCAGAATCGCGCGACTGCCCGATGCCAGGATCAACTCGCCGCGCTCGCCGACTCCCGTGAGCGCATCCTGTCGCGTCGAACCGGCCCGGCATTCAGGGACGACGAAGCGCGTCGCCTCGGCCTGCGCCGAACCGGCCAGGACCAGCGCGAAGTTCGCCCATCCAAGGATGCGTCCGATCCTCACGTGCTGAACCCTCACACCGCCCGGCTCCGAACCGCCCGCCATTGTGGGGCGTCGCGGTGCAGCAAAACAAGGAAGCGATCGATGGCGACGAGCGGTTTGCCCCGTTCTGCGGCCGGTTGGCCACACCGGTAGAGCTCTCGGAACCCGCGCTCGGCGTGAACGCGACAGCGCCGCCATGCCGTCTCTTGATTACCGTCCCGGCGGTTCCCAGCTTACGTAAATCGGCTGCGGGCCCCTCTGGCGGATGCGCGTTGACGCCTTCCGTGATGTCGGAGCCGATGCTTTCCTGCGTCTCGCAAAGCATCGACGGTCCCACATGGTCGACTTTCTCTTCATCGAATGGCTCGGCAAGCCTGTCTGGATGTGGCTCGGGTTCCACGCCCTGGTCGCCGGGCTGCTTGCCTTCGACCTCGGTCTGCTACATCGGGACAAGGACCACGAGATCGGGGTGAAGGAGAGCCTCCTTCTCACCGCGTTCTATTTCAGCCTCGGCCTCGCCTTCGGCGGTTGGATCTGGTGGTATTTCGGGGCACAGCCCGCTCAGGAATACGTGGCCGGCCTCGTGGTCGAGAAGTCGCTGTCCATGGACAACGTCTTCGTCATTGCGGTCATTCTCACCTCCCTGGGTATTCCCCGCGCGGCGCAGCACCGCGTTCTCGTCTGGGGCATTCTCGCCGCGGTGGTCCTGCGCGGGCTGATGATCGGGCTCGGCGCCGCGCTCGTGCACCAAGCCGCCTGGGTCCTGTCGTTCTTTGCTGCCTTCCTGATTTTCGCCGGGCTGAAGATGCTGTTCGGCAAGGAGGAAGAGGCCGGCGACATTCAGGACAACGCCATGGTTCGGGTGCTGCGCAAGGTGATGCGCATCACACCGGAGATGCACGGCCAACGCTTCGTCGTTCGGAAGCCGGATCCGCAGAGCGGCAAGTCCGTCCTCTGGTTCACCCCCCTTGCGCTCGGCCTGATCCTCGTGAACGGCGCGGACGTGATCTTTGCCGTCGATAGTGTCCCGGCGATTTTCGCGATCACCACCGATACGTTCGTCGTCTACACCTCCAACATCTTCGCGATTCTCGGCCTGCGCGCGCTCTACTTCGCTCTGGCCGCCATGGTCGATCGCTTCGCCTATCTGAAGACCGCGCTGGCGTTCATCCTCATCTTTATTGGGACGAAGATCGTAGTGGCCGACACGTTCGACCTCGTTCATGTGCCGCCATGGGTGTCGCTTGTCGTGACGCTGGTGTTGCTGGCGGGCGGCGTCGCTTACAGCCTGTGGCGCACGCGGGACGCAGCCAAGGATGCAGCGAAGGACGAGAACAGGGACGCCGTGTCGCAACGCGCCTGAGAGTGGTCCTGAATTCCGTCACCGGCGCCTGTGCCGGTGACGTCATCGATGATTGCGAAGTCGACCCGCCGTTAGACTATGGGGCCGAACCGCTCACGTGCGGCGACGGATGCGGCGTCGAGCAATCACCGTGACGGTAATGCGGCCAGCAAGTCGCGCAAGGTCGTGATCGTCGAGGCATCGGCGACTCCATCCACGCGTGCCTGGCGAAATCGGCGCTGGAATGCCGTGACGACCGCCTGGGTTCGACGATCGAAAACTCCGGTCACGGGTATGTCGTAGCCGTAGAGGGCGAACATGGCCTGGAGCGCTTCGATCGGCTGTCCGGTATCACCCTCCGCAAAGAAGCGCCCGTCGCGGATGGGTGATGCCGGCACGTGATGTCCGATTCCCGCCGCGGCCAGTCGGTGCCAGGGAAAATGCTCGCCTGGATCTTCCTTGCGTTCCGGCGCCACGTCCGAATGGCCGAGGACGTGCCACGGTGCGATGTTCCAACGGGTAACGAGATCCTGGGACAATGCGATCACCGCGTCGATCTGCTCGGGCGGATAGGGCGGTAATCCGCCGACATGCCCGCCATTGACGATCTCGATGCCAATGGAGCGCGAGTTGATGTCTCGCTCGATTCCCGTTGTGGCGCGGCCCCATGTACCGGCCCCAGCATGCCAGGCGCGGCGTGATTCCGGCACCATCTGGATCACCCGGCCATCTTCCAGCACCACGTAATGCGCCGAGACCTCGGAGATCGGGTTAGCGAGGCGCTGCAATGCGGCGGCTGCACTCTCCATTCCGGTATAGTGCAGGATCAGCATGGTCGGCGGCCCGTCGCGGCGCTCCCCATGGTTGGGCGATGGCATGACACTGGTCGCCACCGGGCTTTCCAGTTTGGGCTTCATGCGGCAGTTCCTCCGTTCCGCCTCAACGCAAACGTCGTTCGGCGGCGATCCGGTCATAGGCGGCATTGATCGCCGCGAGCCTTTCGGTCGCGATCGTCACGGCTTCGGGGGGGACGCCTCGAGCGATGGCGCGATCGGGATGGTTCTCCATCACCAGGGCGCGATGCCGGGCCTTCACCTCGGCGTCGCTCGCCTCATGGTCTAGATCGAGGACCAGATACGGATCGTCGGCGAGTCGTACATGCCGTGCCGCAATGCGTCGGAAGGCGACATCGTCGAAGCCGAAGGTCTCGGCCACGGCACGCAGGTAGCGCTCCTCTGCTTCATGGATCGCACCATCGGCCTTCGCGATGTGGAACAGGCCGTCGAGGACATCCTCCAGCAAAGCCGGTTCATCGCGAAACGCCGTCGCCATCTGTCGCGCATAGGCCTCGAACCCGGCCGAGGTGCCCTTGGCGAGGTCGAACAGCCGTTGGACGCCGGGCCGCTCCCGCTCGCTGACCTGGATGACCTTGGCGAAGGCCTCGACTTCGGAAGGCGTCACTACGCCGTCCGATTTCGCCATCTTGGCGGCCAGTGCCACGAGGCCGGTGGTGAAGACGACATCCCTCGGCGTCGCGCCGAAGATCGCACCCTCCCGATCCACCAGGAAGTGACCGGCGACCCCGCCGACCAGACCGCCGATCGGTCCACCGATGGCCAGTCCGATTCCGGCGCCGCCGAGCTTGCCCCAGATCCCGACGGTCATGCGGAACCGCCTTGATGGGCGTGGAGAGCAAATCCGAGGGGCGAAACGAGAAAAGCGTGAGACAGCATCGGCATCGCAGAGGATCGTCGGCCGGTCATTCGCCGGCGCAGACCCGCATACGGCAAATGCCCCCGGCCCGTCTTGTCTCCACGTCATGAAAAAGGGCCGAGGCATGCGCCTCGACCCCGATGTCCTTCCCGTATGGAAAGATCTCAGCGGCAGTACACGTCGCCGTAGGCGTCGCGATAGGTGCCGTAGGGGCAGCGCGGGGCCGTGCCGGCGCCGATGATCGCGCCACTGGCGCCACCGATGGCCGCACCGGCAAGAGCGCCGCCGGCCCGACCGGTGGCTGCACCGCCGATGGCAGCACCGGCCAAAGCGCCGAGGCCGGCGCCGCCGAGCGCACGATCCTGCGGCGTATTGCAGGCGCCGAGGGAGAGGGCGAGAGCCCCGGCGAGGGTAGCGGCAATGAGCTTCTTCATGGTCCCGAGACTCCCTTGTGCGTTTTCTGGCCCGGCTTATCGCCGTGGTGACCTTGCGCAACGTAGCTTAGCCATTCCTTTCGTGGAATGCACGTGATGGGGGAACGGTTCCGGCCAAGCTTTCCGTTCCGGCGAAAAACCCGTTAGTGATGCAAGCCAGACACCTTGGGCCGCCCTCGCCGGATGCCCAGATGAGTTTAAACCGTTCGAGGAAGCCATGCTGCGAGCCACCGCCATCGTCCGCAAAGCCGCCATCCGCCCCGATTCCGTTGCCGATAGCGTCACGCTCGATCACGATGGTCGCCAGGGGACGGCTGCGATCCTCAACGGCGCGGGAGGCTTGAGCTTCACCCTGGCCTTGTCGAAGCCGGCGCCCGTCGAGGACGGCGATGCCTTTCGTCTCGAAGATGGACGCTTGGTGACGGTTCGCGCCGCGGCCGAACCTTTGCTCGAAGTACGCGCCGAGAATCCGGCACGCTTGATGCGGCTTTCCTGGCAGCTCGGCGGCAGTCACGTCCCGGCGGAGATCGGCGCCGACGTCCTCTATATTCCCGCGACTCCGGCGAATGCGGAACTCGTCCGTGGCCAGGGCTGCGCCGCGAACCCGGTCTCACGGGCTTTCAAGCCCGAGCGCGAGGCCCACGACCATAGCCAGTGCGGGCACGATCACCATCACGATCATTCTCATGCGCACGACCATTCGCATGCGCACGATCATGGTCATGACCATGCAGATCACGGGCACGCGCACGATCATGGGAATGACGGCCACGCTCATGTGCATGGGCCGGATTGCAAGCACGATCATTGATTGGAACAGCCGAGGCAGACGTCACTCCGGCAAAGCCGGAGCCAGTCTCTTTGATGCGGACATGATGAAACCTGACGATATCCGTTTCTCGGTCGCACCGATGATGGATTGGACCGACCGATACTGCCGGTCGTTCCACCGCGTCCTGTCGCGCCGTGCACGTCTCTATACCGAAATGGTAACGAGCAACGCCGTTTTGCACGGCGACCGGGAGCGTCTGCTCGGATTCTCGGATGCGGAACATCCTGTAGCGGTCCAGCTTGGCGGTTCGGTGCCTGCGGATCTCGCTGCGGCGGCCCGTATCGCGGAAAGCTTCGGCTACGATGAGATCAACCTGAATGTCGGCTGCCCGTCGGATCGGGTCCAGGATGGGCGCTTCGGCGCTTGCCTGATGCGGGATCCGACTCTCGTGGGGGAATGCGTGGCCACAATGAAGGCCGCGGTTTCGGTGCCGGTCACGGTGAAATGCCGGATTGGGGTGGACGACCAGGATACCGAGGTCGCGCTCGATTCCCTGGTCGATGCCGTGGAACGCGCGGGTGTCGATGGGCTCATCGTTCACGCCCGCAAAGCGTGGCTGCAAGGTTTGTCGCCAAAGGAGAACCGTGATGTCCCCCCCCTCGATTACGAGCGTGTGGCACGGCTGAAACGGAACCGTCCTTTCCTGCCGATCGCCATCAATGGCGGCATCGCCACGATCGAGGAAACGCTGAACCAACTGAATGCGGTCGACGGCGTGATGATAGGCCGCGCGGCTTATCACGAACCCGCACTTCTGTTGGATGTGGATCGCCTGGTCTTCGGCGAGGAGGCTCCAGTCGCGGATGCCTTCGAGGCGGTGGAGGCGTTCTTGCCGATCGTCGCCGGGGCTTTGGCGCAAGGTATCCGCCTGCACTCGCTGACCCGCCATATGCTCGGATTGTTCACTGGGCGTCCGGGAGCCCGCGCCTACCGCAGACACCTGTCGACCTTCGGCACCCGGGCGGATGCCGATCTTTCGACCCTGCGCGAAGCGGTGGCTCACGTCTCCAGAGAGATTCCCGAAGGAGCAGCGGCCGCCCAGGCGGCCTGAGCCATAGGGCTCTTAACTGTCAGACGCGCGCTCGAAGGTGACGATGCTACGGGTCTCACCTTCCTCGGTCCAGTTCGGCATGACACGCCAAGGGGTCAGGACACGAAGGCGCGTGTCGACGATCTCGAAAGATCGCGTCTGTTCGGTTCCGACCCACGACGGGTTCCAAGCGGCATCGAGCTTGGCGGTCCACTGGTTTCCCGCGACAGTGAAACGCCCGGTGTAGGAGACCATCGTATCGAGAAGAGCCGCGCGCTCTTTATCGCTGAAACAAGATGAAGGCCCCCTCCCCTCGGACGCGAAAGAAGGGATCCCTATGGCCGGAAGCATCTTTCCTGAGGATGCCGGACCGGCGGTCGAGTTTCTTCAGGTCGGCATGAGGTCGTAAGCGATCGGGTTTTCGCTTTGGGTTGTGATGCGGTCTCGGTGATTGGTGCTGGGGCGTTGGAGGTTGGGATGTGGACATGACGAAGCCCGCGGCGTTTATGGCGCTGCGGGCTGAGTGGTGTGGTGTTGGGATTTGGTTGCGGGGACAGGATTTGAACCTGTGACCTTCAGGTTATGAGCCTGACGAGCTACCGGGCTGCTCCACCCCGCGCCAGGGTGTCTGCGGGCATGTGTAATGCCGGCAAGGTGGTGATCGTTGAGGGGGGATGGTTATCCTGTTCTGTGCAGGTCTGGCGGCGACCGACTCTCCCGTGTCTTGAGACACA
>NZ_CEEDMV010000004.1:227806-566232 GCF_979256025.1 Methylobacterium sp. AC832 | reverse complement strand
GCCCGGCGATCCCCCACCGCCCGGCCGATCGGCGCGTAGGCCCCCTCCACCGCGTCGCCGGCCCGGGCCCGCCAGACCAGCGGCGAGATCACCGTCTCGGTCGGGCCATAGCCGTTGATCAGCAAGGTCGGGTCGAGCGCCCGGCCGATCAGGGCGAAGCTCTCCCGCGACAGCGCCTCGCCGCCGAAGCTGTACGAGCGCCGGCTCGGGCGCGGGCCGCTGGCGGCCTCCAGCGCGAGCTGGTGCATGTAGGCGGTGGGGAAGCCTGCATGGGTCACGCCGTGACGCTCCATGGCGTCCAGCGCCTCGCGCGGGGTCCATAATCCGTCCGGCTTGAGCACGACGCAGCCGCCGAAGGCCAGCGGCACCATCCAGCGCTCCTGCGCCCCGTCGAAGCTCATCGACAGGACATGGAGCTCGCGGGTCTGCCGGTTCGTGCCGTAGACCGCACCGGTGGCGCGCACGTGCCGGGCCAGGGGACCGTGCGCCACGGCGACGCCCTTGGGCCGGCCCGTCGAGCCCGACGTGTAGATGACGTAGGCCAGTTGCTCAGGATGAGCGGTGCGCGGTAGCGCATTCTCCGGCTCGGAGGCGAGGTCGAGGCTGGACGGGTCGAGCCGCGCGAGGCCGCCCGGACCGGCTCGGCTCACCCCGTCGAGGGTGCCGGCTTGGGCCAGCAGCAGCCGGGCGCCGGCATCCTCGACGAGGGCGGCGAGGCGGGCCGTCGGCTGGGCCGGATCGAGGGGCAGGAAGGCGCCCCCGGCCCGGAGGATGGCGAGGAAGGCGGCGATCTGGTCGGGCCCGCGCGGCAGGGCCACGGCGACCACGGTCTCGGGTCCGACGCCCTCGCGCATCAACCGATGGGCGAGGCGGTTGGCGGCCCGGTCGAGCTCGCCGAACGTGGTGGTGCGCGGCCCGCAGACCACCGCTGGCGCGTCGGGATCGGCGAGGGCCGCCTCGCCGATGAGTTCCGGCACCAGCCCCTCCGACAGCGGCATCCCATCCGCGTAGGGCGCCGACAGATCCGACAGGGCCTCGAACGGAACCAAGGGCAACGCGTCAACACGCTCGGTCGGGCTACCGGTGAGGCCGTCGAGGAGGGCGAGATAGCCGTGCTCGAACCCGGCGATGGTATCACCATCGAACAGGGCCTCGGAATAGGCGAAGGTCGCGGACAGGCTGCCGGCTTTCTCCGCCACTTCCAAGACGAGATCGTAGGCAGGCGTGCCGGTATCCTGGCCGAACGCTTCCAGCGTGAGGCCGCCGGCCGTACCGAACGCCCCCAAAGCCGCCGGCTGCTGACTGATCATGACGCGGGCGAGCGGTGCGCGACCTGGAACACGCTCCGGCTGAAGGGCTTCCACCAGACGCTCGAAGGGCAGGTCCTGATGGGCCAGGGCATCGGTGAGCGAGGCCCAGGTCCGGCTCACGACCTCGCGACCCGGCAGGACCGGATCGATGGTCACCGGCAGCACCAGCGTATTTACGAAGACGCCCACGAGATTCTCGACGCCGGCCAGGTGGCGACCCGCCACCGGCATCGCGATGCGCAGGTGCCGTGCTTCGCCGTAGCGCTGAAGGAACAGCGCGAAGGCGCTGAGCAGGATCGCGAAGAGCGACGTGCCGGTTTCCGCCGCGAGGGCCGTGACTTGGCGGGTCAGGCCGTCAGCGATCGCGAAACCGTGCCGGCAGACGCGATCTGGCTGCCCGGCGGGCCTGCGACGGTCGGTAAGGGACAGGTCGGGTTCCGCGTCGCCGAGGCGGTCGCGCCACCAGGACAGATCGGCCTCCATCGCTTCGGCCTGGGCCTCACCCCTCTGCCAGAATGCGATATCGGCCGGTTGGATCGCTAGGGCAGCCAGATCCTCCGATCGTCCTTCGACTTCCGCCGCGTACAGGGCGGGCCATTCACGCAGGATCACCGTCATGGACCAACCATCGGCCACGATGTGATGCAGGGTGATGAGGAGGACGTGATGCGTCTCGTCGAGCTGGACCAGGGTGAAGCGCGCCAGGGGGCCACCGTATCGCGCGAAGGGCCGTTTGGCCTCCTCGCGACAGAGTTCGGCGAAGCGCTTTTCGCGGGATTGTATAGGGATCGTCGAGAGATCGAAGTCGGCTAAATCTATCTTGTAGCCGGCTTCTATCCTTTGTTCTCCGCGACCATCGGGTCTGCGAGAGAGCCGCGTCCGGAAGGCGTCGTGGCGCGCCGTGAGGGCATCGAGGCTGCGCGTCAGGGCATCGCGGTCGAGGGAGCCGCGCAGATGAATACCGCCTGCGATATGATGAGTTTCGTCGTCGCCGAACTCGGCCTCGAACCACAGCCGCTCCTGCGCCAGGGACAAGGGAAGCGCTACCTCCCGCGAGGCGGGCTTGATCAGGAGGGCTTTCCGGCCCGCCGCGATTTCGGCTTCCACCGCGCCGGCGAACGCCCCGAGCCGGGGATGAGCGAACAGAACCTGTGGGGGAACTGCGACGCCGAGCGCGGTGCGAAGCTCGGCGAGCATCCGTATGGCCGCGATCGAGTTGCCGCCGAGGGCGAAGAAGTGGCTGTCGCGGGTCACGTCCCTGCGGTCGAGAAGCGCGGACCAGATCGCGGCGAGGCGCAACTCCAACCCGGTCATGGTTGTATCGGGGCGGGGGTTCGGTGCCTCCTCTCCGTCGACTCGGCGGCCATCCTCCACCACCGCATAGGCGTCGAGGGAGCCTGCCTGCCACCCGCGCCGCGCGGCGCCCCGCTGGATCTTCCCGCTGGATGTGCGCGGCAGGCCGCCTGGATTGAGGAGAACGACGACACGCGCGGTCTCGAGGAAGGCATCGGCGACCGCCTCGGACACCAGGGCGGCCAGCGCCTCGGGCGCAGTGAGCTTCTGGACGGTGCGCGAGACCTCCACCGCGACGCCGATGCCCTCACGCCCATCCCGCTCGATGGCGAAGGCAGCGATGCGTCCCTGGCGCAGGATGTCGACATTCCGCTCGACGACCCGCTCCACATCCTGCGGGTAGACGTTCTGACCGCGCAGGATGATGAGATCCTTCTCGCGCCCGACGAGAAAGAGCCGGCCCCCATGCAGGAAGCCGAGGTCTCCCGTCCTGAGGCTCCGGATACCGTCCCGCTCGACGAAGGCGGCATCGGTGGCGTCCTGGTTGCGCCAATAGCCCTGGGCGAGGCTTGGGCCGGATGCCACGACCTCGCCGATTGTCCCATCGGGCAGGCTGGCCCCGTCTGGTCCGGCGATGTGAATCGGATGGTCCGGCTGCGCGAAACCGCAATCGACCAGCCGAGTGCCCTCCCCTGCCGCCACGGCACGACCTTCCGCGAGAATGGCCGGGTCGAGGTCAAGACTGCGCATGCCCTCGCCCCGCTGGCCCGCGGTGAGGAAGAGCGTCGCCTCCGCCAGACCGTAGGACGGCCTCAGCGCACGGGGATAGAAGCCGGCGGGCGCGAAGCGTTCTGCGAACTCGGCCATGGTGGAGGCGCGGACCATCTCCGACCCGGAGAAGGCGATCTGCCAGCTCGACAGGTCGAGACGCGCCGCCGTCTCGTCATCGACCCTGTCCTGGCATAGGCGGAACGCGAAATCGGGTCCGCCGCTGACCGTCCCCCGAAAGCGGTGGATGGCCTCCAGCCAGCGTGCCGGTCGTCCGAGGAAATGCTTGGGCGACATGAGGACGCCCAGGATGCCTGTATAGATCGGCTGCAGCATCCCGCCGATCAGCCCCATGTCATGGTAGAGCGGCAGCCAGCTCACCATGACGTCGTTGGGGCGGATATCGAACCCGACCCGGATCAGATGTTCGTTGGCGATGAGATTGCCGTGGCTCACGACCACGCCCTTCGGCACCGCCGTCGAGCCCGACGTGTATTGCAGGAAGGCCACCGCCTCCGGTGCCGGCGTGGCAACGAGCCAGTCGGCGCCCTCCCCCTCGGCGAGGTCGTCCGGGGTGATGTCCTCCACCGGAAGGACCGCCCCTGGCTGGCCCGAAGCCGCGAGCATGTTGCGGACGGACTCCGCATCACTGTCATGGACGAGGACGATCGAGGGCTCGGAATCCGCGATGATGGCGGCGATCCGGGCCTGATGTTGCTCCCGGCGCGGCTCCGGCGGGAAGACCGGGACGGCGATGAGGCCCGCTTGGAGGCAGCCGAAGAAACCCGCGACATAGTCGAGGCCGGTATCGAGTAGCAGGCAGACCCGATCGCCGGGGCTCGCCGATCGCCGCAGCCGGGCGGCGATGGCCCGTGCCCGCCCGGCGAGCTCCGCATAGGTGACGGTGATCTCCCCCGACCGGGGATCGTCGAGGAAATGCAGGGCCGGTACGGTGCCGTGGCTCCCCGCGAGCCAGCGCAGGTGGCTGACGAGGTCTGATGCGGGCGGGACCGTCAGCGGCGCGCGCGGAAGACCGTCGATCATCGGATGTCCTGGAAGTGTCATCGGAACGGGGGGCGGAACGCTCAGGCTCTGGCGTCGCCGTCGAGGGCGCGGCGCAGGCTGAGCGGCCGCATGTCGGTCCAGACCGTCTCGATATGGGCGAGGCACGAGGCGCGTGGCCCGGAGAAGCCGGTGGCACGCCACCCGGCCGGGACGGCGCGGTGGGCGGGCCAGACCGAGTATTGCTCCTCCCCGTTGATCACGACGAGGAACGTCGCTTCGCTGTCGTCGATAGCCATGGCGTCGTGCTCCGCGAATGGGCCGGTGTCGAAGCCCAAGACGGTGGCGGACGGCCGAAATTTAAGCGGCGGCGCAACTATTTTCGCGGCGGCTCCTAAATCCCTCCCCCGCCCGAACGTCCCTTAGCCTGACAGTTGCCGGCGGATCGTGAGGTCCGCTCGGCGCGGACATCTCGGCGCAGGAATGGAGGTTCGGTGATGACGGAATCCTACGACCCCTCGGACACCTCATATTCCGTGCGCGACACCTTCCGGGGTTCGCAGGGCGGGCGCTGGGACGACGACGAAGCACCGGCCTACGACGCGGTCGGCGTCGGCTTCGGCCCGTCGAACCTGGCGCTCGCCATCGCCCTCGACGAGGCGGGACGGCAGCAGGGCCGCCAACCGCGCGTGCGCTTTCTGGAGCGCCAGGACGAGTTTGTCTGGCATGGCGGGATGCTTCTGCCCGATAGCGGGATGCAGATCTCCTTCCTGAAGGATCTCGTCACCCTGCGCGATCCGACGAGTCCCTACACCTTCATCAAGTACCTGCATGTCCACGGCCGGCTGATCGACTACATCAACCGCAAGTCGTTCTTCCCGAGCCGGATCGAGTTCAACGACTATCTGCGCTGGGTCGCGGGGCATTTCGCCGATCGCTGCGATTACGGCGATACGGTGCTGGCCATCGAGCCGGAGGGACGCGGCGATACCATCCGCCACCTGCTGGTCCATTCACGCAAGGCCGATGGCCGCGAGCAGAGGCGGCGTACCCGCGCCGTCATCCTCGCCACCGGGGGCGAGCCGCGCATCCTGCCGGTCTTCGAGGAGTTGCAGAGCAGCGCCCGGGTGTTCCACTCCTCGCGCTACCTGTCGCGGATCGACGGTGTTCCCCTGCCGGAGGCTTCCACGCGCCGGCCGCGCATCGCCGTCATCGGCGCGGGCCAGACGGCGGCGGAGCTGTTCCTCGACCTGCAGAGTCGTATCCCCGACGCGGACATCGCCATGATCTTCCGCGGCCAGGCGCTGAAGCCCGCCGATGACAGCCCTTTCGTCAACGAGATCTTCAACCCGGACTTCACCGACTTCGTCTATGGCCAGCCCGAGGCCCATCGCCGGGCCATCATCGACGAGTTCCGCGGCACCAATTACTCGGTGATCGACACCGACCTGCTGACGCGGATCTTCGATCTCCTCTACCAGCAGAAGGTCAGCGGCGAGCATCGCCATGCCCTACGACCGAGGACCACCGTGGTCGGGGCCTCGGAGCAGGCCGGCGAGATCGTCCTCGAAACCCTGGACGCCGCCACCGGCCTCACGACGCGGGAATTCTACGACACCGTGATTCTCGCCACGGGGTACCGCCGCGACCGTCTGGAGACCATGATGCCGGCCCTCACGCCGCATCTCACCGACGGCGCCATCGGACGCGACTACCGCCTCGCCACCCGGCCCGGCTTCGAGCCCGCCATCTACGTCCAGGGTTTCAGCGAGCCGACCCACGGTCTGAGCGATACCCTCTTGTCCATCCTGGTCATGCGGGGGCATGAGATCGCCCAATCGCTCCTCGCCGACCGGCAGAGGGCCGGTGCGCGGGCCTGACGCGGCCCTCGATCCCACCATCATGGCGGCGTTGCAGCGTCGAACGGGCGAACGATGTCCTTGAGCCGAGCCGATGCGGGAGCGAGACGCGAGCCGAGTCCGGACGATGCGGACTACAGCCTCGACGGGGTCACGTTTTCCGTTCCGGGACGCGTGCTGCTGCACCCACTGAGCCTCACCATCCCCACCGGGCGGGTCATCGGCCTCATCGGCCATAACGGCTCGGGCAAGTCGACCCTGATCAAGCTTCTGGCCCGCCAGCAGGCCCCGAGCGGTGGCCGTCTCCTGTTCAAGGGCGCATCGATCGAGAGTCTGGGAGACCGCGCCTTCGCCCGCGAGGTCGCCTACCTGCCGCAGGCGACGCCGCAGGCGCCCGGCATGCTGGTCAAGGAGCTCGTCGCCATGGGCCGCTATCCCTGGCACGGGGCGTTGGGCCGACTGGGCTCGACCGACCGGGACGCCATCGCCGAGGCGATGCGGCTCACCAAGGTGACACCCTTCGCCGAGCGCATGGTGGACAGCCTCTCCGGCGGCGAGCGTCAGCGCGTCTGGCTCGCCATGCTGGTGGCGCAGAATGCCCGCTGCCTGCTTCTCGACGAGCCCATCGCCGCCCTCGACATCGCCCACCAGATCGAGGTGCTCTCCCTCGTGCGTCACCTGTCCCAGGAGCGGGGCCTCACCGTCATCGTGGTCCTGCACGACGTGAACATGGCGGCCCGCACCTGCGACGACCTCATCGCGCTCCATGGCGGACGCCTCATCGCGCGCGGCACCCCGGTCGAGATCGTGACGCCTGAGGGGCTGGAGGCGATCTATGGGGTGCGTATGGGAGTGTTCCCCCACCCCCGGACGGGGATGGCCCTGAGCTACCTCGATTGAGGCCGGCCCGAACCCGCATCGCGCTTCAGGCGTTGCCCCGTCAGATCAGGGAGCGACGCATGTCCGAGACGACGAAACCGCCCGAACCGACCGAGACGCTGACCGAATCCACCTCCGACCGGTCGCGCGGCGGCGGTTCCGGCAAGCCGGAACAGAACAGCGCCGCGACCGGCCCGAAGGATACCGTGAGCGGGATCGTTCAGGAAACGCCGGACGATCCAAGCGACCGGCCCGGCACCGAAGCTGAGGAAGCCGCCCGATGAGCATGGATGGATCCACGCCCGAGGCGCCCACCACGGTGTCGCTGAAGGAGCCCCGGGACAAGGCCTATTGGGCCCGTTACTTCCAGACCCCGAGCGAGGAGGTGGAGGCGGCCGTGGCAGCGGTCGGCCACGATCCGGCGAAGGTCGCCGAACGGCTCGGAAAGCCGTGGCCGTTCGAAGCCAGCGGCATCGTGTGAGGGAATCCCCTTGAGCGGGAGCGGCGGGAGGCTGACGGATCACCTCCTCCCTTAAACTTGCGGACGAGGCGTGGCTCCGGTCCCGCCCCGCTTTGGCGGCACCCGCATCTTCCGGCGGGGGCCGATTTCTCTATATGCTTGACCGTAAGCCCGCGTCTCTCCGTTCGAAAGGAACGCCGCTTTGGTCTCGAGACTGACTGCCCTCGCATTGATGACCCTGCTGCCCGTCGCGGCACTTGCCGCGGACCGGACGGTGACGATCACCGGAGGGCAGGTCAGCGCGCCGGTGGGCCTGACCGTACAGGTGAAATCCGTCACTTTGGGTGAGGACGCCACGACGGTCCGCCTGCTGGCGAGTTTCGACAGCCACAAGACGACCTTCGTCAACATGAACGACCGCCAGAACGCCTATCTCGCCTGGGGCGACGGGGCGGAGCAGCGCCTCCACCTACGCCAGATCGCCGACAACAAGTGGATGCGCGTTCTCAACGGCCGGACCATGGAGGGCGATCTCGTTTTCCCCGGCGCCCTGCCCTCCGACGCGAGCCGGCTGACGCTGGTCTTCAACCCCGGCCGGTCCGGCGACGACATCAATGCGCCCGGGATCACCGTTCCGCTGGCTCTGACCCCGTGAGAGGGGCAGTGCTTTTGGCGGCGATCCTGGCACTGCCCGGGCTCGCTCCGGAGGGACATGCGTCGAGCTACACCGTGACGGCGGGCGGGGCCGCGATCGGCGACGCTCCCTCCCGGTTCGCCGAGATCGGCCTCCCCGCCTCGCATTGGGAGGAGAAGCCCCAACCGAGCGCTGCGGCCAGTTCGGGCGGCGCTTCCTCCTTCGGGGCGAAGGGCATGACGTCCGAGGCGCGTCTGAAGACGGAGGCCAACCTCTCCGCCCTCGGCGCCCGGCGGGAGGGCGCGGGCATCCTGGTGGAGCTGCCGAGCGATGTCCTGTTCGACTTCGACAAGTCCGTGATCCGCGCCGAAGCCCGCCCGGCCCTGGTCCGGCTCTCAGAGGTTCTCGCGGCCATGCCGAAGGCCCGTATGGCCATCACCGGCCACACCGACGCCATGGGCGCGGACGCCTACAACCAGGCCCTGTCGGAGCGCCGGGCGGTCTCCGTCCGCGCTTGGCTGGTGGGGCGCGGCATCGCCGCCGGGCGCCTGTCGGCGGCGGGCAAGGGCGAGACCATGCCGGTCGCGCCCAACGCCAATCCCGATGGTCGCGACGACCCCGCCGGACGGCAGCGGAACCGCCGCGTCGCGTTCCTCATCGCGCCCGATGGATAGACGGAGAACGACCGACCGGAAATGTCCGCCCGGATCGTCGGGGACCACGACCTCCCGATAGCCTCGTCCCGCTTACCGAACGGCAGGCGCTTCCAGCCGTCCGGCTGCGCGCTCATCGCTTCCTCACCGGCGGCACGCCCGCCTGCTTCAGGTCGGCGAGGCATCCGCGCATGACCCGCATCATCTCCGCCTCCGTTTCGGCCGAAACGCCCTTGGGCCGGAGGGCGGGACTGGCATTTTCGGACCAATCGACCCGTGTGCAGGAGAGGAAGAGATGCCGAAAGTGCCGGCTGCACCCGCGCTCCGCCAGGGTGCGCAGGGCCGGCGGGTCGACGTCCCGCACGATCTCCTCGACGCTCCCGAACGCCCCGGAGGTGAGCGGCCGGTCCCGCCGCTTCCACTGGCCTGTTCGATGCTCGACGAGGCCGTTCACGCACTCGTCCGCCAGACTCGTCGGCGGCCGGACCAGGAGTTCGTCGAAGGCGCAGGCGGGCGAGGATATCGCCAGCGACAGGGCGAGCAGACGCATCAGCATCGCGGTCGGCCCCGAACGGGTCCGAGACGGCGCTGGGGAGGTCGCGGATGTCGACCCATTCTGCGGGCTCCTCGGGCTCGGGGCATGACCGATCCTGCCGGGACGGACGACGCTCTTCAATCCGGCGGAGCGACGGTGGCCGAGCCCGGCCGGGTGTCCCCCTCCTGTCCGATCAACGCTTGGGTCCTGCCCCTCAGGGCCTGGAGGCTCCGATAGCCGACCGAGGCGGCGACGTGGCGTGCCGCCCGGCCATCGGCCGCGAGGGCCAGGGCCCGCACGATCCTGGCCCTCGCGCGCCACTGCCCGAAGCTGAGGCCCGTTTCCCGGCGAAACCCGCGCGTCAGGGTCCGGCGGCTCACGCCGGCCCGGTCGGCCCAGGCGTCGAGACCGAGCGCCAAGGCGGGATCGTCGATCAACCCGAGGCAGATCCGCCGGAGGCGGGCATCCTGCGGCAAGGGCAGGGTCAACCGGGTTTCGGGGGCGTGTCTCGTCTCGTCGAGCACCAGGGCGGCCAGATGCCCGCCGCGACCCGTCTCGTCATACAGAACGGGCTCGCCTGTCAGGGCGACCAGGGCGGCGGCGAGGAGGGGCGAGACTTCGATGACGCGCGCCCGTTCGGAGAAGCCGGCGATGGCCTCGACGGCCAGATAGGCCGAGCACATGGCGACCTCGCCATGCATGACCACCGCGTGGGGGAGGCGCGGTGGGATCCACAGGGCATGGCCCTCCGGCACCACCCAGGTCCCGTCCTCGGCGGTCGCCATCATCAATCCGGCGGTGGCGTAGAGCAGCTGCGCCCGCTTGTGGGAGTGCCGCTCCGTGCGGCTGCCGGCCACGAAGGTCTTGGGCATCACCGCGACGGCGCGCGGCACGTCCTGATAATCCTCGGCCCTGATGGAGCGCATGGTTTCCCCGTCGGCGCGGTTTGCCGTGGCATCGTTTGCCTTGGCCCGATCGCGTACACCTTCGGCCCGACAGCGTTCAACGGGTCAGCTAGAGCGGGGCCTGCCTGCGGAGATCCTCTATCGATGGACGCCGAAACCCTGTCCCGCCGCACCCTGCGCTTCGTCAACGTGGCGCATGCCCTCGATCACTTCGTGCTGCTGATCTACCCGACGGCCGTGATCGCCATTGCGGCGCAGACCGGGCTTTCCTATGGGGAGCTCATCGCGCTCGCCACCGGCGCCTTCGTGGCCTTCGGCCTCTGTGCGCTGCCGATGGGCTGGCTCGCCGACCGGTTCGGACGGCGAAACCTCCTGGCGGTGTTCTTCTTCGGCTACGGCCTGTCGTGCCTCGGGGTCGCGAGCGCCGCCAGCCCGACGGCTTTCGCCCTGTGGCTCTGCGTGCTCGGGCTGGCCTCGGCGATCTATCACCCGGTCGGCTCGACCATGCTGGTCTCCCACTCGCGCCGCCTCGGGCGGGACCTCGGCGTGAACGGCGTCTGGGGCAATGTCGGCGCCGCGACGGCCTCGGGTGTCACGGCGCTGCTGGCGACGGGGTTCGGCTGGCAGGCGGCCTTCGTGGTGCCGGGCCTGGTCTGCCTCGCCTGCGGGACTGCGTTTCTGGCCATGGTCCCCGGCGACGGCGAGGGCGCGCAGGGCAAGGATGGGGGAAAGGCAGTCCTCGCGGTGTCCCGCCCCATCCCCCTCCTCGTGGTTTTCGCCTGCGCCATCGTGGCGGGGGGCATGACCTTCAACATCACCACCATCGCCCTGCCGAAGGTGGTGGACGAGCGGGTCGGCGAGGGGCTGCCCCTCGCGCTGATCGGCTCCGTGGCCACCCTGGTCTTCATGGTCGGGGCCCTGACCCAACTCCTCATGGGGCGACTGATCGACCGTTACAGCCTGCCGGCGCTGTTCCTCGGCCTGTCCGTGCTGCAGCCGCTGGGCCTCGGAATCGCCGCCCTGAGCAGCGGCGTCCCGCTCCTCGCCGGCCTCGTCCTGACCATGGCGGCGCTCTACGGGCAGGTGGTGATCAACGACGCGATGGTGGCCCGCTACGTGCCGCCGCTCTACCGCGCGCGGGCCTACAGCGTGCGCTATTTCCTCGGTTTCACCGTGAGCGGGTTCGCGGTGCCGCTGATCGCCCTGCTGCACGAGAGGGGCGGGTTCGGGCTCGTGCTCGGGATCGCGGCGGCGTGCGGCGGCGTCATCGTCGCCTCGGCGGTCGGCTTCTTCGGCCTCACGGGGAAAGACCGGTCCCGGCCCCTCGCCCCGGCGGAATGAAGCGGGGCCGACCGCCACGCGACCGGCCTTCGCACCGCCATCGGACGGGATCATCGCGAAAACCGGCCGGACGTCCTATTCCGGTCGTGCCAGCGGGAGCTATGCCATGCAGAAGCGCTACGAGATTTTCGCCGACTACCACCAGTTCTATCTCTGGGATCACGGCGAGATGCCCGACGCGGCGCTGGATTACAGCGAGGACGACCTCCAGCGGAGGGTCAAGACGGCGCCGTTCCTCGTGGTCATCCAGCCCGAGCGCAACATGTCCGTGCCGGTGGAGCTCGACATCCTCGACGGGCCGCCCGACGAGGCCCTCGGCCTCTGGGACCATGTGGTGGAAGCGAGCCTCGACCTGCCCTCGGGCCGGCTCGAAATCCACGAATGCACGGGCGGGTCCATCGACATCCTGTCCGTGGCCCCCGGCACCTACCGCGTCCGCGCCTGTTTCGGCGGCCTCGACTCCCTCACCGACGACCGCCTGGACGGCGAGGACCATTACCGCCTCGTCCTGTGGCCGGCCCCCGCCGCCCCGCTCGCGGTGATCAAGCAATTTGCCGGCGCCCGCTGAGAGCCCGGCCCCACCGTTCGCAGATCGCGCGAGATGCGCGGCTCTGCCCTCCTCCCCCTTATGGCAGGGCGACCGCATATGCCGATTTGCCTGTCAGAAAGCCGCTGTCACCACCCCTTCATCCCGGGTCCGCGCAGCGGAGCCCGGGATCCAGAAACACAAGTGATGCAGGACTTTACACTGTCGGCGGCTCTGGATTGCACGCCTCTGGCACGGCCCTCCGGGTCCGGGCTCGCCTGTGGCGACCCGGAATGACGGCGTGGTGTCATATGCGATCGCGCTGCCCTTGTGGGGAGGAGTTGGAGGTGGGGGTGGTCGGGCGACCCTCCTGCTGCTTCGGAGGCTGGCGGAGCCACCCCCACTCCTAGCCTCTCCCCACAAGGGGGAGAGGGACGCGCTCTGCCTGCACGAGCAGATGTGAGAACCCAGCAGCCCCGCGCTGCCCGCGAGAGGTCCGAAGCCCGGCCCTTCACACCGCGAAAAAAATCGACATCGCCCCGGAACCACATCCCACCATCGGCGTTATGCGCGTGCGAGGCCAAGAACGGCTCGCATTCTGGCGCCGGACACGGTGTCCGGCGCGCTTTGTCATCACGTTGCTCTTTAGGAGGATGTGGTCATGAGGACTTTGGATTTCGCACCGCTCTATCGCTCGACCGTCGGTTTCGACCGCATGATCTCGCTGCTCGACCAGGCGACCCGGATCGAGCCGTCGACCACCTGGCCGCCCTACAATATCGAGAAGGTGGCCGACGATGCCTATCGCATCACCATGGCGGTGGCGGGCTTCACCCCGGATGAGATCGACCTGACGCAGCACGACACCGTGCTCCAGGTGACGGGCCAGAAGGGGGGCCAGGACGGAGAGCGCGCCTATCTCCATCGCGGGATCGCGACGCGGCCCTTCCGGCAGACCTTCAACCTCGCCGACCACGTGAAGGTCACCGGGGCCAGCCTCGACAACGGGCTGTTGACCGTGGACCTCGTGCGCGAGGTGCCGGAGGCCTACAAGCCCCGCCGCATCGCCATCGGCGGCGCGGCTCAGGCGGTGGGCCAGGACAACGCGCCCGCCCAAGTCGAGGACCACGCCGAGGCCGCCTGATCGCCGACGCCAAGCATAAGAGAGACCCTCGGGGGCCTACAGGTCCGCGAGGGCCGCATCCCGTTCTCAGTCCTGCCTCACAGCCATAGGGAGGATCGATCATGTCGATGAGGGAAACGCACTTGTCCCGTTCCGGCGCCGGGCATTCCGGCCTCATGAACCCCGCCGCCACGCAGCCAGCCTCGTTCGAGGCCTGGCAGGCCGTGGTCGCCCCCGGGGACGTGTTTCGTCATCCGCGCGAGGTGCTGGCGCACCCGCTCCTCTCCCGCGAGGAGAAGCGGACGATCCTGGCCTCCTGGGTCTCGGATGCCTGCGCCCTCGAGAGCGCGCCGGGCCTGCGCTGCCTCACCGGGGCCAGGGCCGAGCCGGTCACCGTCGATGCCCTGCTCACGGCGCTCGCCGAACTCGACGGCCCCGCCGCCCCGGAGAATGCCGCCGCCGACGCGCCCCGGCCCGCGCCGCGCCGCCGGCCGCGCCTCGCGAACCTGCACCGCTATCTCCGCCCGCGCCGTCGAAACAACGACGACGACGACCCGCCGCCCTGCCCGGCGACGATCATGCCCCGCCCCCGGACGCCGCCCAGCGCAGACGCGATCCCGGCTTGAGCGGGGAAGGCTGACGCGCGCCGCCGCCGAAGGGCGGCGGGGCGCGAGGTGGACTTTTTGGCAACTTGGCTGGTCCTTGCGACGACCACCGCCCCCCCCTTTCGCGCGGACCCAAGCAAAAGGCTTCCGAAGCTCGGCGCTGGCGTCGTGGGGTTGGCGTGAGGTGGCCACTGGGTCTAGCCATTCGCCGTAAAGGGAGTGCTACGCTGCCAACCCACCTCCGCTGCTTCAAGTCCATGGGCATTTTTCACGAAGCGCCAGAACCGGCGAGCAAGCCACTATCTGTGTTCGAATTTATCAAGATGATGTAAGTCGTTTTATCAAATACGACCATCCAGAAACGCAGAAGTCCTATGGGAAACACTTCCGCAGCTGGACCTTTTAAGCTCATTGAACCAACCGCATCGTTAGCTGTGCAGCTTGTCAAGCCGACGACAATAGATGCGCCGTGCTGGATTCCTAGGATCATCCTGTTTGAAGTTTTCCGCATAAGCATCGATATCCTGAATCAATCCAATCAGCATGTAGGCTGTAAACGGCTGGCCTGCGGATGTTTCATAGTGAGCGATGCAGTTAGAGATAATCGAAGTAAGATGGGTTTGCTTAATTGCGGCCTTCTGAGCAGCTTCTAGCACGCATTCTCCCGCTTTATCGTACAGAGCAGTGGCGCGGGTAATGGAGTCAAAATAAGTCGAGAGCGTCCTATTGTCGGGTCGCGTCGCGTAATCGGGCGGAACCGGTATCTCTAGCTTGGAAATGATATAACCTAACTTGTACTCTAAGTACTGTCGCACAAGCGGCGCGCCGATATCGACGCTGCCCTGATTAAGCAAATCGATGGCCCGGGCCTTCAACCTGTCGGCTCCGTTAGCACTAGTCTGAACCGCACCGATGGGCGGCATACCCTGCAGCTTCTGGTGATGCCATTCCTTGGTACCGCCGAGCCGGTCGAAATACTTTTCTAGTGCACTGTCGTGGCTCAAAAGGATAAATTGAATACCGTTTGGATCGGCTCCGAACCGCAGATCACGAAGCAGAACGTCCATAAGATTGAATTGGTGACCACCATCGAAGCTAGATGTGATGTCGTCGAGTACCATAAAGCGAGGTGGCCGCGAATGCTTAACTGCCGATGAAAGGAAAATCGACGCTGCCACTGCGTTACGATAACTTTCAGAAAGTACAGCGCGTGCATTGACGCCCGTCTCGCCATGAAAATCTGATAGCGTAAGGTCAATATTTTCACTTCTCTCAGCCCGCACAAGGTGTGGCTTTAGATCGGGTCCCCCGCGCATGATCTTTGGGAACAACGCTTTGTAGGAAGTCTCGATGGCCTTAAGACGCTCCCCTGATAGCTTAGTTTCCGCGTCTGCAAACACCTTGTCAGCAGCCTTAATGAATTTCAACCAGCGGTCGATCTTTGCCATGGCGCCTTCGGCGTTGGTTAGCTCTTCACTAAAGCTATCCAGCGTGGCGAATGCATCACGGAAATTTTTGGCGTTCTCAATGGCACGGGCAGCGGCAGCGACCGATGGAGGTAAACTCTTCTCAAGTTCATAGATTTCGCCTTCAAGCGTGGCGACTTTCTTATCACGGGACTTAATCAGGGCCTCAATACGAACTTTCAGTTGCGCGATAACAGCGGTCTTCACGCTGCCCATTTTCGCTGCCTTAATAAGCTCAGAGGCGATACACTCTTCGACCGGGACGGACAGCGCAGCAGCAGCCTCGAGCTTACTTAAAAGTTCCAACGCCGAGCAACTGAGGCACAATTTTGACAGTTCGGCCTCTCGCTCCTGTACTGCATCATAAGCGGCGATCTTTTCGTTCAGCCTCAAAGCCAGTGATTGGTCTTGTGGCAGGTCGCACACTGGGCATGTATTATCGTCAGGCCATGCGTCGGTGCCCAGCACTTTGGACGCGCCCTTCAGCAACGACAGCATATCGGCATGACCGATCTTTGCCAAAGCTTCGTCCCGCTCTTTCGCAGCATTTTCCAAAGCAGCAAGCTGGATAGAGTGCTCGTCCAAGAACGAAAGCTCCCTGACGGCCGTGCGGTCCTCTTGCATTTTTTGTAGCTTGAGACGATTAGCGCTATCGGAGCTGTCCTCCAAGGCCGTGACTGCTGCTGAGTGATCAAAGTCCGCCACCGTCTTGCCGACCATCACCTTTTTTAGCGGACCGATTTCTGCCAGAACTTTAGTTATGTAAGCCTCTAGCGCGGCTCGATCATCTAACTTGTCGACGAACTCTCCGGTGACTGCAGCGTAGGCTTCAATAACTTTACGCCTCGCCTCGGCGACGCCCGCCTTGTAGGTTGCAATGTTGACGTTCAGCACTTTGATGCCGAGATCATTGCGAAGGGTAGCCGTGTTATTAGCCCCCTCAATGGCTTGGCGCAGATTGGAATACTGGCTGAGACCGATAAGCGCGGAGAATGACCGACCACGCAGCAAAGCCGTGTTTTCGATAAATCCGGCGAAGGTTTTGTAGTCTATTAAGACAAAGTCCTCCTGAAGCGTTCGCAACAAGCTTTCTGGTGTCGCGTAGCCGGAAGGTGAAGTTACAGTGCGGGTGCCAGCTGCATCGCGTGTCACCAGCACACTTATGTCGGGGGCACCATCGTCGGGCTTTAGCTATAACTCTATCGTCGCTTTCTTGTGGGGATGGAAGCGATTGATGACATAGCTGTCGCCTCGCTCGGCACCCTGAAGGGCGGTGAGCCGAGGGATTTCACCATGAATAGCGAACTGGAGAGCTTCAAACACGGATGTCTTGCCGACGCCGTTGTTGGCGTAGACAGAGTTCACGCAGTCCGGCTTGAACTTCAGGGTGAGCGGATCACCACTATTATTAATGCCACGAAACCCCTCAACGGCAATCTGCGAAAGAAAGTACCGGGTCATTGGCCTTCCTTCTCAACGGACAGCGCGTCCAGCCCCGCCTTCACCTTTGCATTGAAGATCGTCCTAGCGTCACGATCGGCACCGTGTTTGATAAGGAGAGCAATGTCGTCGAAGAGGATTTTTGCGCAATCGGAATCGATCCCTTCGCACATCGCCTGAAAGGCGGCGAGGTTGTCCTCGAAGGATTTTTGAGCGTCAAACATGGCATCTCCCTGACGGGAGCCTATCGCCCAAACTCGGCGTAGGGAATTGCAGAACCGCAAAAAATAAGCCCCATTTGAGAGAAAGACACATTCAACGTCAGCGTCTTTGGGACGACCTTCCACCAATTCTCTAACAGCAGATCTTTTTCAAAGTTGCACCGGAGACGAACTGTAAGTTTTTGCCCGATCTGGGCTTACTCTCTGTCTTACTAAATGGTTTGCAAGCAGAACTTCCCGTGACCAGCCAAGGGCTTGAGCTAGATGCGATTAAGCATCAGGTCGCTGATCTGCCACGCTGCATTCCACCCGCCACCTGTCTAAAAATCCTAAATTAGGAATTTATGATTGACAGCGTGACGCTCCTCGGGTATCAATGAGGAACGCTCAAGAAGTGTGAGAGAGGGGCAGCGACATGGAGCTTCCCTTGGAAACACGAAAACTCGTCGAGCAGTTGATGCGGACGACGAGCATGACGAGCCGCGAGATCGCGGAGCGGACGGGGGTCCGCGCCCAGACGGTCAGCACATGGAACCGCCAGCATGGCTGGCGCGAGGGGGTGAGCGACGCGCAGCGGCGGCTCGACCCCGGAGCCTGGGCGCCCGCGCGGCGGCGCGCCGTGGAGACGCTCTACGGGATGATGGAGATCGAGCCCGCAACGCTGGCTCTGGCGCTGGGCGGCACCGTCGCCGGCGCGCCGGCCCTGTTCCGGGCCTGCGGCTTCGAGCGCAGGCCGCGCGCCCGCCCGGTGGCGCGCCCGCCGAAGGCCGGGGCGGCCCCTCCGGCGGCGCGGGTGATGGACAATCTGGGCGAGGCCCTGCGCGCCCATATCGGCCGCCAGATCGCGCGGTTCGACGCGGCGCTGAGTGGCGAGACGCCGCCCGCGCTCGATTCCGCGAAGGTGCTGCGCGACCTCGGCGGCCTGAAACGGCTGCTCGACGACCTCTCTAGCGAAGACCGGGAGCGGAGCGATGCGCAGCGCAACCTTGCGGACGGGGCTTCTGCGACGTCCCGCCCCCCGGCCGATGACAGCGACCTGCCCGCCCTGCGCGCGGCAATCGCGGCGCGCTATGCGGCATGCCTCGGCGAGCGGCCGGATGCCGGGTTTCCTGGCGAGCCTGCCGCCGCACCTGATCCGGGCGCTGGCCTCGGACTGGCTCCATAACGCCCGAAACGACCAGCTGCCGCCCTGCCCGTCGCGGGGGGACTGGACGACCTGGGCGGTGATCGGCGGGCGCGGCTCGGGCAAGACCCGCACGGGGGCCGAATGGGTGCGGGCCCTGGCCACGGGCGACCCCGCCTTCTGCGCCCGGGCGGTGGGCCGCATCGCCCTCATCGGCGAGACCTATGCCGACGTGCGCGACGTGATGATCGAGGGGCCGTCCGGCCTGCTGGCGCTCTCCGGGGCGCGGCCGCATTGGGCGCCCTCGCGGCGGCGGCTCGAATGGGCCAACGGCGCGGTGGCGATGGCCTTCTCGGCCGAGGAGCCGGATTCCCTGCGCGGGCCGCAATTCGGCGCCGCCTGGTCCGACGAGATCGCCAAATGGCGCCGGCCGGACGCCACCTACGACATGATCCAGTTCGGCCTGCGCCTCGGTGAGCGGCCGCGCAACCTCGTCACCACCACGCCCCGGCCGATCCCGCTGATCCGCCGCATCCTCGCCGACCCGCTCACGGTGGTGAGCCGCTCGCGCACCGCCGACAACGCCGCCAACCTCGCGCCGTCCTTCCTCGACACCGTGGTGGGGCGCTATGCCGGCACGCGGCTCGGGCGGCAGGAGCTCGACGGCGAGCTGATCGAGGACCGGCCCGACGCGCTCTGGACGCGGGAGGGGATCGAGGCCGCGCGCCGGGACGGGATGCCGGAGCTTCGGCGGATCGTCGTGGCGGTGGACCCGCCCGCCTCCTCGAAGGCCGGGGCCGATGCCTGCGGGATCGTCGCCGCCGGGCTCGGGCCGGACGGGCATGCCTATGTGGTCGCCGACGCCACGTTGGGCCGGGCGAGCCCGCAGGCCTGGGCCGGCGCGGCCCTGGCGCTCTATCACCGCCTGGAGGCGGACAGCCTCGTGGTCGAGGTCAACCAGGGCGGCGAGATGGCCATCGCGGTCATCGCCGAGGTCGACGCCTCGGTGCCGGTGATCCCGGTGCGGGCGACGCGCGGCAAGTATCTGCGGGCCGAGCCGGTCTCGGTGCTCTACGCGCAGGGCCGCGTCCACCATGTCGGCAGCCTGCCGGCGCTCGAGGACGAGCTCTGCGATTTCGGGCCGGGCGGCCTCTCCAGCGGCGCCTCGCCCGACCGCCTCGACGCCCTCGTCTGGGCGTTGACTCACCTGATGCTGGGGCAGAGGGCCGAGCCGCGGATCCGGCAGATGTGAGCGCATTCCCCTCTCCCCGCCGGGCGGGGAGACGGGAATGAGCGACGGCCTTCGGGTCCAACAGCCTGAGGGCACGTCCCTATTCAAAAGAGGCTGGTCCCCCTCTCCCCGCCGGGCGGGGAGAGGGCGTCGTCCTCCCCTTGCCGGGAGGCGACGTGAGCCCGCCAGGGCGAGGGTGAGGGGGTCTCTCCGGGTATGGCTCCTTCGGCCAAGCCCCCTCACCCTCGGCTGCCGCCTCGCCGCGCTCCCCAACGAGGGGGAGACGCGGCCCTCTCCCCGCATGCGGGGAGAGGGGGGCAGCGCAACGGCCACCGCCTTCTCCGGGTAGACCTGCGCCGCCCCTATCCCGGTCGCTCCGCGATCACCCTCCCCCGCAGAGGGGGGTTGTTCCCCGTCGAGGACAGTCCCATGCCGAACCTTCTCACCCGCCTGGCGCGGGCCGCCTTTCCCGTGGCCGAGACCAAGGCGGCGCCGGTTTCCGGCCTCGGCATCGCCTTCTATGGCGAAGGCCGGGCGGTGTGGACCGCGCGGGATTACGGGGCGCTGGCGCGGGAGGGGTTCCAGCGCAACGCCATCGTCCACCGGGCGGTGCGGCTGGTGGCGGAGGCCGCCGCGGCGCTGCCCCTGGTGCTGACGGACCGGGCCGGGCCGCATCCGCTCCTCGCCCTCCTCGCCCGGCCGAATGCCCGCGAGGGCGGCGCCCGCCTGCTGGAGACGCTCTACGGCCACCTCATGGTCTCGGGGAACGCCTATCTCGAAGCCTTGAGCCTCGATGGCACCCCGCGCGAACTCCACGCTCTGCGTCCGGACCGGATGCGGGTGGTGCCGGGCCCCGACGGATGGCCCATCGCCTACGACCATACCGTCGGCGGGCGGGTTCTGCGGCACGACCAGACCCGCGAGGGCGTGCCGCCGATCCTCCACCTCACCCTGTTCCACCCGGCCGACGACCATTACGGCCTGTCGCCGATGGAGGCGGCGGCGGTGGCGCTCGACATCCACAACGCCGCCGGGGCCTGGAACAAGGCCCTCCTCGACAATGCCGCCCGGCCCTCCGGGGCGCTGGTCTACGCCACCTCCACCGGCGCGACGTTGAGCGACGCGCAGTTCACCCGTCTCAAGGGCGAGCTGGAGGCGAATTACCAGGGCGCGGCCAATGCCGGCCGGCCGCTGCTGCTGGAGGGCGGCCTCGACTGGAAGCCGCTCTCGCTCTCGCCGAAGGACATGGATTTCGTGGAGGCGAAGGCCGCCGCCGCCCGCGAGATCGCGCTGGCCTTCGGCGTGCCGCCCCTGCTGCTCGGCCTTGCGGGCGACAACACCCACGCCAATTACGCCGAGGCCAACCGCGCCTTCTACCGGCAGACGGTGATCCCGCTGGCGCGCCGCACCGCCGAGAGCCTCGCCCAATGGCTGGAGCCCGCCTTCGGCCCCGCCCGCCTGGAGCCCGATCTCGACGCCATCGAGGCCCTGGCGCCGGAGCGGGAATCGCTCTGGCGCCGGGTCCAGGCGGCGGACTTCCTCACCGAGGCGGAGAAACGCGAGGCCGTGGGCTACGGGACGGCGTTATAGGTTCGTCAGTTCCAGGTGTGCAGCACCGTGCGCCAGTCCTTGCCCTCACGCTCCAGGACGTTGACCCAGTTGCCCTCGAACGTCTTCTTCGCGCCCCCCTCGCCGGGGCCGGACATGGACCAGCGCCCGGTGACGAGGAGAACGTCCCCCTTCATCTGCGCCGAGTTGACCTTGATCGCGTGCTCCTCGAACCCCTTCGCCTTCAGCCCGGCGAAGAAGGCGCCGATCTTGTCGGCGCCGGACACCGCTGCGCCCTTCGGGATCACCATCGCATCGGTGGCGTAGAGGGCCTTGAGGCCGTCCATGTCGCCGGAATTGTAGGTCTTGTCCCAGCGGGCCGCCGCGGCCTGGGCATCGGCAGTGGGATCCGCGGCCGAGGCCGGGATCGGACCAAGCAGGCACAGCAGAACGGATGCAATGCATAGCTTAACGCTCAAGCTCATGATGATCCCCCGTTTCCGATTCGCAGTCGATCGAAGTCGAATAATGTCACTGATCTGCGATCAGGAAAGCGAAATCTTGGTGTACCCGGGCGGATATTGCCAACCCGGACCATCGTCTCGATCGGGGCGCGACGGTTCGGGTGTCACGTCGACCGGCCGGTGGCTTATCCGGAAGGTCCGGCCCGAACGATATCCGTGAGGGTGAAATCCTCGCCCTTGAACAGCAGGACCGCCTGATGGGCTCTCGCGCAGGCATAGGCGTGGCAATCGCCCATGTTGAGGGACGCCGGATGCCGGCCCTTGCCGAAGCGCTCATAGGCTTCGACGGCGAGTTCGAACTCACGCCCGGCAATCGGAACGAGGCGGATTTCCGCCTCCTCGCAAGTCAGGCGAACCCGTTCGCGGGCCGCCTCGACCGTGAAGGCGTAGCTGCGCACGAGGCCCGCGATGGTTTCCCAGAGCGAGAGCGCCGAACACAGCCTGTCGGGATCGGTCTCCAGAATATCCGCGAACGCGTCGGCCTCCGCCTCGCCGGCGATGATCGCGATCAGGGCGGAGGCATCGACGAAGAGCGTCACTCTCCGCTCAGGTCGTCGAAGAAGGCCTTGTCGGCGGCCTGGCCCGTGGGCTTCGGCAGCGGATGACGGGCCCTCAAGGCGGCAAGGCGTTCGCGCAGCGGCACCGGCGGTGTCAGGCGGCTCAGTTCGGCCGTGACGGCCCGGCGCACGGCCTCGGATTTGGTGACGCCGGACGCTTTCGCGAGCTTCACCACGAGGCCCGCCGTCTCGTCGTCCTTGATGTAGAGCGGCACACGCACCTCCGGGATATCCTCGGCATGATGAGGATATCCCACCGCCTCACCCCAGTCACCCCACCCTTCGGGAGCCCGCCATGGACGGCCATTTCACCGGCTATGCCAGCCTGTTCGGCGTGCCCGATCTCGGCAACGACGTCGTGTCCGCCGGCGCCTTCGCGGCGAGCCTCGGCGAGCGCGGGGCCGCGGGTGTGCGGATGCTGTTCCAGCACGATCCGGCCGAGCCGATCGGGCGGTGGCTCTCCCTGCGCGAGGATGCGCGCGGCCTGCGGGTGGAGGGGCTGATCAACCTCGCCGTCCAGCGCGGGCGCGAGGTCGACGCGCTGATGCGCGAGGACGGCCTCGACGGTCTGTCCATCGGCTTTCGCACCCTGCGGTCGAGCCCGCAGCGCGGCGGCCTGCGCCGCCTGCTCGCCATCGACCTCTGGGAGATTTCCCTCGTCACCTTCCCGCTCCTGCCCGGCGCCCGCGCCGCCGCGCCGGATGGGACGGTGACGCCCCTCGCCCGTGAGCTGCGCGCCTTCGCGCACCGGCTCGCGCCGCGTGGCGTGCCGTCCCCCCGGACGGCCTCCGCCCCTTCCCCCTTCACCCAGCAGACGAGGTTCGCATGAGTGTTCACGTTTCGCCGAGCGCCCCGGAGACCAAGGCCGATCCGCACGGCTTTCTGGAAAACCACGCCCTTCTGGAAAACAAAGCGGCGCGCCCCGCCTCCGACGCCGAAATCGGCGCCGCCATGGGCGAACTCTCCCGCGCCTTCGAGGCCTTCAAGGAGACCAATGACGGCCGGCTCGCCGAACTCGAGGGGCGCCGCTCGGGCGATGTCCTCACCGAGGAGAAGCTCGCCCGCATCGACGCGGCCCTCGACTCGACGCGGACCCGCCTCGACCGCCTGACCCTGGACGGCCGCCGTCCGCCCCTGGGTGGTGATGGGCCGACCCGTCCGGACCCGGCTTCCGTGGAGCACAAGGCCGCCTTCGACCTCTATGTCCGGGCGGGCGAGAGCGGCGGGCTGAAGCGCCTGGAGGAGAAGGCGCTCTCGGCCGGCTCCGGCCCCGATGGCGGCTATCTCGTGCCGCAGGCCATCGAACGGGACGTGCTGAAGCGGCTCGCCAACCTCTCGCCGATCCGGGCGCTCGCCACGGTGCGCACCATTTCGGGCGGGCTCTACAAGCGCGCCGTCTCCACCACCGATGCGGTCTCGGGCTGGGTCGCCGAGACCGCGGCGCGGCCGCAGACGGACGCTCCGTCCCTCTCTGAACTGAGCTTCCCGGCCATGGAACTCTACGCCATGCCGGCGGCGACCCAGACGCTCCTCGACGACGCCATCGTCGATATCGACGCCTGGCTCGCCGACGAGGTGGAGACCGCCTTCGCCGAACAGGAGAGCGTCGCCTTCGTCACCGGCAACGGGGTCAGCCGCCCGCGCGGCTTCCTCAGCGTGGACACTGTCGAGAATTCCGCCTGGGTACCGGGCAAGCTCGGCTTCGTCGCCACGGGCGCGGCGGGGGCCTTCCCCAGCGCCAATTCGTCCGACGTGCTGTTCGACCTCGTCTATGCCCTGCGGGCCGGCTACCGCCAGAACGCCAGCTTCGTGATGAACCGCAAGGTCCAGAGCACGATCCGCAAGATGAAGGATGCCGACGGAAACTACCTGTGGCAGCCGCCGGTCTCGGCCGACAGGATCGCGACCCTCCTCGGCTTCCCCGTGGCCGAGGCCGAGGCGATGCCGGATGTCGCGGCCAACAGCCTGTCCATCGCCTTCGGCGACTTCAAGCGCGGCTATCTCGTGGTGGACCGCGCCGGCCTGCGCGTCCTGCGCGACCCCTACTCGGCCAAGCCCTACGTGCTGTTCTACACCACCAAGCGCGTCGGCGGCGGCGTGCAGGATTTCGACGCGATCAAGCTGCTGAAATTCGCGTGAGTCTCGCCGTCTCCGGGATCTGGTCCCGGAGACGGCCTCCAGCCGCACCGCCGCACCTTCCGATATGAGCGCTCCACCCCTCTGCGCTGTGGATTTCCCGATACAACCGGCGGATTTATACCCATCCTACCCAAGATTGCGGAACTGAGGTCTTTCCTTCGGCCTTGATGGGTTGAATAACCAATCTCAGGTTGATTTCTCGGGATATCGAACATGAATCTGGATGGAGTGACGAACGCCAAGGCAGAGGTGTCCCTCCGGGCCTTCAAGTACTCGGAGGTCCTCACCGCAGCCATGGACATCGGCACTTCGCCGACATTCTCCCCGCTACCAGGGACAGCCGCCCATGACGATATCGTTCGGGCCAGGCATGATGGGGAGTTCGATCCGAAGGAGAAGATCGCGGTCGGGGTGCTTCGGCGATCCGGCGAACACGACCGGACATCGAACCTGAGACTGGGATTGTTCGTGCAGCACAAGAAACTGCTCCACCATCCTGTGGTCGAAGCCGCGCAGCGCATTGCCAAGGGTGAAGCAAAGGTCATCGTCACCGGGCGCGTGCGTCGTCAGGTGACGGCCAAGGCAAAACTCTGCCGACCGCTACTGATGGGCGAATCCATTGGCCACCATCGCGTCACGGCCGGTACGCTCGGGTGCTTCGGCATCGATCAGCAGGGCAAGGTGGGGATGATTTCCAATAACCATGTTCTCGCCCACACCAATCGCGCGAAGGTCGGCGACATCATCGTTCAGCCGGGACGGCTGGATCATGGAGATATCGGGAATGCCGAGCACAGGATCGCAAAATTACGGGCATTCGTCCCCATAGACTTCGACCCGAGCGCCTCCAATTTTGTCGATTGCGCCTTCGCATCGCTCGATGACCCGGCGAATTGCGAAACGCGCATGGTCGGCCAGACGGATATCGATCCAGACAGGTGGAATCTCGGCGACATCGAGGATTTGATCCTGGATCAAAGCCCCGTGAAAAAGGTGGGACGCACCACACGGTATACAGAAGGAATGGTCGAGGCGATCGACGTCGACAACGTTCGTGTCCAGATGATCAGCGGTCCACGCCCCAGATATGCAGTCTTCAACCGTCAGGTTGCCATCAGCGGAACGACGAAACCCTTCTCGAAGGGAGGCGATAGCGGCTCGCTGATCTGCACGGCAGAGGGGCGCCCGGTCGCACTCCTGTTCGCCGGAACGGAAACGGGGGGCCGAACGGGATTCGGCATCACTTATGCAAACCCGATCCGCAGCGTCCTTGAAGCTCTCGATATCGAACTCTACACTGGTGCGGCAGGAGCATGACATGATGGACCGGCGGGAGAAGTTGGTAGCGTCGAAGCCAGCCGCCTTGGCGGCAAAGGACGCATTCACCTCGCGCTACGTTACGGGCCATCCCGACCGATCCGTCGGGCTCGGCCTCAATCGGACGGGCGACGATTGGGCCATGAAAGTGTTCGCGCGGTCTCCCTCCGCAGCCAGGGAACTACCGGACCATTTCGATAAGTTTGCCGTAGAAGTTCAGATCACCGGATCAGCGAAGGCATTCTGATCTGCGGAAGATCTTGGCGGCGAAACGTGCGGGTGCTTCAGGCTTCCACCGTTCGCTAAAGCACGCCGCCCTGCCAAATTGCAGGGTAACCTCGTTGCACTCGTAGCACCCTACCGCCGCCCCGGCCGCGCCATCCAATCGGAGCGGTTGGAGCGGCGGAAGCTCGCGGGGGCTTCGCTCGGGGAGAGCTGGGCCATCTCGGCGGCGCGGGAGGTGATCCAGCCGGCATGCTGGCCTGTGGGGGTCACCGCCGTGAAGCCGCCGCAGGCGGTGCGGGCGCGCTTGTCCTGGCGCATGGCGCCGCTCGACCAGCTGACCACGCCGACGATCTGGTAACCGCCCGGACCGCCGCGCAGGATCGGCCCGCCGGAATCGCCGAGGCAGGCGCCGGCCCCCGCCGTCTCGGCGAGCTTGCGCCGGTCCGTCACCACCGTGACCGTGTTTGCGACCTGGAGTGAGCCGATGGAGACGAGATGCGCCTGCCGCAGGGTGCGGGCGGTGTTGCGGCGGTTCTCGGCCACCACGCCGAAGCCGGCGATGTCCACCGACTCGCCGGTGCCGATGGCCCCGCCGCCGCGCGGATCGAGGGGCTGGAAATCCGCCCCTAACGGCTCGGACAGTTTGATCAGGGCGAGATCAATGCCCGGCTGATCCTCCGGCGTGGTGCCGGGCACGAAATCGGGGTGCATCGACGCCGCGATGGCGGAGATGCGGCGCTGGCGGAACGACCGGTCGACGGCGACGACGCTGTAGCCGGCCTGATGCATGACGCAATGCGCGGCGGTCAGCACGAGATCGGGACCGATGAGGGTGCCCGAGCAGATCTCGCCCTGGGTGCTCTCGATGCGCACCACCGAGGCGCGCAACCCATTGGGATCACGGGAGACTTCGCCGTTGATCACGGCGAGCGCCGGAGCCGAGACGAGACCGACCAGCGCCGTGACGGCGACCCTTCGCAGCGCGGTCGTGAACATCGTGTCTCTCCCGCGCCCGGCATGAGCCCCGGACGTCCCTGGAATGAAGCCTAGCGTAAGGCAATCCCTCGGCCAAGCTCCGGTTCCGTCGCTGAGGCAGAGCGGCGTCAGGGTGCGGACCAGCCTACGGAGCGGCCCCAGCCCGCGAGGGTCCGGTCGATCCAGTCGCGCTGCGGCCCCAGCAGGACGCCTTGTGAGATGCTACCGCAAGCGCCGCCCCCGACCCAGGCGGAGACGGCCAGCGGCGGCGCATCGGGCGCATCCGCGATCGGCCCGCCGGAATCGCCCTGGCAGGCGCCGGATGCGCCGCCGGACGGCTTCATCCAGACCAGGATGCGGCTCTGCCCATAGGGCTCGACCACGGGGAGGACGGCGCTGCGGAAGGTGCCGGTGGTGCGCGGCTCGCCCGGTTTCGACACCCCGTAGCCGGAGAGGACGAGGCTCTCGCCGGCGCGCGGCAGTGCGGCGCTCACCGGGGTCGGCCGGAAGCGGGCGGGAAGCGGCGTGGCGGTGCGGACGAGCGCCAGATCGATGGAGCGCCGACGCCCGGCGATGGCGCCGGCATCGTAGCCGGGATGGACCGCGCGGGCGGCGAGATCGACCAGCACCGGCTGGCCCGCCTCGTCGCGAAAATGCACCCGGTGCTCCGCGCCGCCCTGGCGGGGGCCCGCCGCCACGCAATGGCCCGCCGTCAGCACCGAATCCTGCGCCACGACGATGCCGGTGCACACGCCGCCGTTCGAGGACAGCACCATCACGGCCGAGCCGGCCGAATCCGGCGCCTCCCGGCCGCCGACCACGGCACCGGCCGGCGCGGCGGCGAGGCCGAGCAGCAGCGCGATGCCCGCAGACCGCATGTCGAGATCCATTCCGCCCATCCCCTTCATCGCCCCACCCGGAGACGACGATGAATCCGATACGCGTCGATGCCGCCATCGTCGAGCCGGTCACGTTGGCCGACATGCGCGCCCACCTGCGGCTCGACCCGGACAACACCGCCGAGGACGGTCTGGTGGAGAGCCTGATCGCCTCCGCCCGCGCCATGGTGGAACTCGCGACGCGGCGCATCCTGGCGCCCGGACGCTACCGGGTGATGCTCACGGCCTGGCCCCGGGACGGGTTCGTGCCCCTTCCCCTGAGCCCCCTCGTCGCCCTGGCGAGCGCGGGCTCGGTGGATGCGACGGGCACCGTCACGGACTTCGCCCCCGGCCTCGTCCGCTTCGCGCCGGATACGGTGGAAGCGCCGGGGCTGATCGTCTCGCCCGCCCTTCCCTCCCTGTACCGGGCCGCCGCCCTGATCGAGGTCGATGCCGGATATGGCGGATCGGGCCCGCCGATCCCTCCTGCCCTCGCCCAGGCGATCCGGCTCGTGGCGGCGCATGGGTTCGAGCATCGGGGCGACCTGCCGGTGACCCTCACCCCGATGGTGGAGGCGCTCGTCGCGCCGCACCGGCGCATGCGTCTTTGATCCACCGATCCCGGAGCCTTGTCATGACGCACCAGCCCATCGGCGCGCGGCGACGCCGCTACGTGCTCGAACGCTTCGTCGACGACCCGGACGGGTTCGGCGGGCACCTTCGCCGGTTCGTGGCCGGCCCGCTCCTGTGGGGCACGCTGGATTCCACCGGCCATGCCGAGCGCATGCGCGGCGGCCGCTCGGATGCGGTGGCGACCCACCGCATCCGCCTCGCCTACCGGGCGGACGTGACGCCCGCCATGCGGCTCGTCTCCGGCTCGCGCCGCTTCGCCATCCGCGCGGCGGGCGATCCCGACGGGCGCGGGCGCGACCTCGTCTGCGAGGTCGAGGAGCTGATCGACACGACGGGGGGCCTGACGTGAGCGACGCCCTGTCCCTTCCGGCCAACCCGCTCCTCGCCCTGCGGGCCGCCATCCTCACCGTCCTCGGCGGCGACGCGGAGCTCGGCCGGCTCATGGGCGGCGAGGTCCGCATCCATGACGAGCCGCCGCGCGGCGCGGCGCCGGTCTATGCGGTGTTCGGCCCCGCCGAGATGCGGGACGATTCCGTCGACGGCGCGCTGCGCCATTCCCATCGGCTCGGGCTGATCCTGTTCGCCAGGCCCGGCTCCAGCCGCAGCGCCATCGAGGCCGCCGGCCGGGCCGCCGACCTGCTGCACGAGGCGCTGCTCTCCCCCGCCGGCCATGCGCTGTCGGTCCTGCGGGTCGAATCCCTCGCCTGCGCCCGCGACGAGCGCAGCGGCGAGACCCGCGCCATCCTCACCCTCCAGGCCGTCACCGAGCGGCTGCCTACCTCCTGAGCCGGATTTGCTCCGCAGAACCGGCGACCTCTCTTGCTAACCCGCTTTAAGGAGCGACCCCATGAGTGCCCAGAAAGGTAAGGACCTCCTCATCCGGATCAGCGAGGGAACGGGGTTCACGGCGGTGGCCGGCCTGCGCGCCCGGCAGCTCGCCTTCAACGCCGAGACCGTGGACGTGACCTCGGCCGAATCCGTCGGGCGCTGGCGCGAGCTGCTGGCCGGGGCGGGGGTACGGCGCGCGGCCGTCTCGGGCTCGGGCGTTTTTCGCGACGAGGCCTCCGACGCGCGCCTGCGCCAGATGTTCTTCGACGGCAGCATCGACACGCTGCAGGTCGTGGTGCCGGCCTTCGGCACGATCCAGGGCCTGTTCCAGATCACCAGCCTCGAATATCGCGGCGACCATGCTGGCGAGGTGACCTTCGACATGGCCCTCGATTCGGCCGGTCCCCTCACCTTTACGAGCCTGTGATGGCGAACCGCAGGCGCGGAGAGGTCTCCGTCGCGATCGGGGACCGGCGCTACACCCTGTGCCTCACCCTGGGAGCCCTGGCCGAACTGGAGGAGGCGCTCGGCGCCACCGATCTCACTGGCCTGGCGGGCCGCTTCGCCGAAGGCCGCCTCGCCAGCCGCGACCTCATCGCGCTCCTCGGCGCGACCCTGCGCGGCGGCGGCCACGATCTCGACGACGGGGCGGTGGCGCGGCTGCCGCTCTCCGGCGGGATCGAGCCCATCGCGACGGCCCTCGGCGAGGCCCTGGCCGCCGCCTTCGGGGCCGAGACGCCGGACCCTTGAGCCCCACGGGCGGGATCGGGCCGGAGGCTCCCTCCGCCTTCCCGTGGGACGAGGCCATGGCCCTGGGCCTGAACGCCCTGCGCTGGAGCCCGCGCGACTTCTGGGCGGCGACGCCCCGCGAATTGATGGCCGCACTCGGAGGCTCTAGCCGCCGCGACGCGGCCAGCGCCGCTGACCTGCGGCGGCTGATGGATGCCTATCCCGATCCTTGAACGGAGGCCTGCATGGCCGAGACCGAGACAGACCGCACCATAGCCGCGCAGGCAAAGCAACTCGGTACCCTGGACAATCTGGCCCAGAAGTTCGGCGACAGCCTGGGCAAGGCCTTCATCAGCAATGTCAGCGCCGCCAAGCAGCTCGACGGGGCGCTGACCTCCCTCGTCACCAAGCTCGCCGGCATGGCCGGCAAGGCCGTGCTCGATCCGGTGAAGGGCGGCATCGAATCCCTGGTGAAGAGCCTGATCAATTCAGGCGCATCGAGCGCGGCTTTCGCGAAGGGCGGCGTGATCTCCGGCGGCCGGGTGCGCCCCTTCGCCAGTGGCGGCGTGGTGGCCGCCCCCACCTACTTCCCGATGCGCGACGGGACGGGCCTGATGGGCGAGGCCGGGCCGGAGGCGATCCTGCCCCTCGCGCGCGGCAGCGACGGGCGGCTCGGGGTCGCCGGCGGCGCTTCGGGGCAGCCGGTCTCCGTCACCGTCCATATCGCGACGCCGGATGCGGAGAGCTTCCGCCGCTCGGAGGCGCAGGTGGCCGCCGCCCTCGCCCGCGCCGTAGCGCGCGGAAGGCGCGCGTCCTGAGCGAGAACGACGCGGGGCCGGCGCGCATCCTGAACAACCACGGCATCCTGAACACCATCCGGGGAGGCCCGCCATGGCCGGTGATTTCCACGAGGTCCGCTTTCCCCTCGACGTGGCCCTGCGCGGCAGCGGCGGGCCGAGCCGGCTAACAGAGATCGTGACCCTCGCCTCGGGGCGCGAGCACCGCAACAGCCGCTGGGCCGATTCGCGGCGGCGCTACGATGCGGGCCTCGGCATCCGCACCCTCGACGCCCTGCATGCGGTCCTGGCCTTCTTCGAGGAACGGCGCGGGCGCCTCTACGGCTTCCGCTATCGCGACCGGATCGACCATCGCTCGGGGCCGCCGAGCCAAGCGGTGGGGCCGGGCGACCAGCCTCTCGGCCTCGGCGACGGCGCGACGCGGGTGTTTGCCCTCGCCAAGACCTACGGCACCGGGCCGCTGCCCTATCGCCGCCTCATCGCCAAGCCGGTGGCGGAGACCGTGCGGGTAGCCGTGGCCGGTGTCGAGCGGCCACCCTCTTCCTTCACCTGTGACGGCACCACGGGGCTCGTGACCCTGGCGACGGCCCCCGCCCCCGGCGCGCCGGTGACGGCGGGGTTCTGGTTCGACGTGCCCGTCCGTTTCGACACCGACGATCTCAGCGTGGACCTCCAGGCGTTCAGCGCCGGCGAGATCCCGAGCGTGCCGCTCATCGAGATCGTGCCCTGACCGGAGCTTGGATTCATGCGCGACATCCCCGCCGCCCTCGCCGCGCATCTCGCCGGCGGGTCCACCACCCTGTGCCATTGCTGGTCTCTGACCCGGCGCGATGGCCTCACCCTCGGCTTCACCGACCATGACCGCGACCTCGCCTTCTCCGGCATCACCTTCGCGGCGCGCTCGGGGTTAGAAGCCGCCGAGGCGAGCGCGGAGCTCGGCTTCGCGGTGGGCGGCGGCGAGGTCGCCGGGGCGCTGACCTCGCTCGGCATCGCCGACGCGGACGTGGCGGGTGGGCTCTACGACGCGGCCGGCATCGAGACCTGGCTCGTGGACTGGACCGATCCGGGGACGCGGCTCCTCCTCGACGTCGGGACCATCGGCGAGATCCGCCGGGCGGGCACCGCCTTCGTGGCGGAACTGCGCGGGCTGATGGACCGCCTCGACGAGGAGCGCGGCCGGACCTTCCGGGCCACCTGCGGCGCGGATCTCGGCGATGCACGCTGCCGCGTCGATCTCGCCGACCCGCGCTACCGCACCACCGGGACTGTCCTCGCGCCGGCGACACCGGGCGACCTGCCAGCCACCCTGGCGGGGATTTTCGCCGCTGGCACCTTCACGGGCGGACGGCTCAGCTGGGATTCCGGCGCGAATGCCGGCCTCGCCAACGACGTCCGGGCGCACCGGCAGGCCGATGGCGGCGTCCGGATCGAACTCTGGCAGGAGCCGCCCCGCGCCATGGCCGCCGGGGACCGGTTCACCCTGACGGCCGGCTGCGACAAGCGCCTCTCCACCTGTGCGGCGGTCTTCGCCAATGCGGTGAACTTCCAGGGATTCCCGCACATGCCCGGCAACGATTTCGTCATCAGCGCCATCCCCGGCTCCAGTACCGCCCTCGACGGCGGCAGCCTGTTCCGTTGAGCCGGCAAAGGAATTGATCATGCGAAGCTCCGACCGGATCGTCGCCGAGGCACGGGCCTGGATCGGCACGCCTTATCGGCATCAGGCCTCGCTCAAGGGCGTCGGCTGCGATTGCCTCGGGTTGGTCCGGGGAATCTGGCGCGGGCTCCTCGGGCCGGAGCCAGAGACCGCGCCGCCTTATTCGGCCTCGTGGGCGGAATCCGCCCTCCCCGGCAGCGACCCGATGGCGGAGGCCGCCCGCCGCCATCTCGCCGCCGTGCGTGATCCTCTGAGCGGCTACACACCGAGAGCAGGCGACGTCCTGCTCTTCGCCTTCCGCTCTCATTTGCCGGCAAAGCACTGCGCGATCGCGAGCGGGGATGGGACGATGATCCACGCCCATGACGGCGCGGCGGTGACGGAAGTCACCCTCACGCGATGGTGGCGCCGTCACCTGGCGCATGTGTTCCGGTTTCCGGGGGCCTGATATCGGGAAGCCGAGACGGCAGGCGCGCTTCCCCTCTCCCCGCACGCGGGGAGAGGGTCGCAGGCACCTCGTCGTGCCTGTGACGAGCGGAGCGAGGGTGAGGGGGCGGCTCCGGATGAGGCCCGTCCGAAGAAGCCCCCTCACCGTCGGCTGACGCCTCGACGTGCTCCCCGGCAAGGGGGAGACACGTCCCTCTCCCCGCGAGCGGGGCGAGGCGATGCGCACCGAGTGTCCCTGATCCTTTAGCCCTCCCTCCCGGAGCCCTCCCGCATGGCCACGCTCATCCTGCAGACAGCCGGGGCGGCCCTCGGGACCGCGCTCGGCGGGCCGATCGGCGGGGCCGTGCTCGGCACGCTCGGCGCCGTGGCCGGTGGTGCGATCGACAGCGCCCTGTTCGGAGCGCGGGCCGGGCCGCGCTTCGTCGAAGGCCCGCGCCTGACCGATGTGGCCGGGCTGTCCTCCACGGAGGGCGAGCCGATCAAGCGGGTCTATGGCCGCGCCAAGGTGGGCGGCACCCTGATCTGGGCGACGCGCCCGCTGGAGGTCGCCAATACGAGCGTCCAGCGCGCCGCGTCCGGGGGCAAGGGCGGCGCCGGCCAGAAGACCGTGACCACGACCTACGCGTATTTCGCCGACCTCGCGGTGGGGCTGTGTGAGGGCGAGATCGCCCATGTCCGCCGGGTCTGGGCCGATGGCCGCGAGATCGACCTCACCACTCTGAATTACCGGCTGCACCGGGGCGGGGCCGACCAGGCGCCCGATCCGTTGATCGTCGCCAAGGAGGGCGCGGAACGAGCCCCGGCCTATCGCGGCCTCGCCTATATGGTGTTCGAGCGTCTGGCGCTCGCCGAGTTCGGCAACCGGGTGCCGCAGCTGGCCTTCGAGGTGATCCGCCCCGTCGAGGGGCTCGCCGGGATGGTCCGCGCCGTCTGCCTCATCCCCGGCTCGACGGAGTTCGGCCTCGACCCCCGCCTCGTCACCGAGGATGCGGGTTTCGGCACCACGCGGGCCGCCAACCGGTTCCAGTTCCAGGAGGCGAGCGACGTCACCGCTTCCCTCGATGCGCTCCAGGCCCTGTGCCCGCGCCTCGCCCGCGTCTCGGTGGTGGCGAGCTGGTTCGGCAGCGACCTGCGCGCGGGCCGATGCACGGTGACGCCCAAGGTCGACCGGCCGGACAAGGCGACCCTCGGCGACACATGGAGCGTCGCCGGGCTGGCCCGCGATGAGGTGGAGACGGTCTCGACCGCGCCCATGGGAGGTGCAGCCTATGGCGGCACGCCCTCCGATGCCGGGCTCGGCCGCCTCGTCGCCGAGTTGCGCCGCCGCGGTCTCGAGGTCGTGCTCTACCCGTTCGTGATGATGGACGTGCCCGCCGGCAACGGCCTGCCCGATCCGCGCGACGCGGGCGCGCTCCATCAGCCGCCCTATCCCTGGCGGGGCCGCATCACCTGCGCGCCGGCCCCCGGCCAGCCCGGAAGCCCGGACGGGACCGCCGCTGCGTCCGCGCAGGTCGCGGCCTTCTTCCAGAACCCGGACGGATACCGCCGTTTCCTTCTCCATTACGCCGACCTCGCCGCCGGCTGGGCGGCCGACGGCGTTTCGCTCTCCGGCTTCATCGTCGGCAGCGAGTTTCCGAGCCTCACCCGCGTGCGGGGCGAGGCCGGGCGCTATCCGGCGGTGGAGGCGTTCACGGCGCTGGCCCAGGAGGTGCGCGCCCGCCTCGGGGCCGGCGTGGCCCTGGTCTACGCGGCCGACTGGACCGAATACGGCGCCCATGTCCGCGACGGCGGGGCCACCGTGCGCTTTCCTCTCGACGCGCTCTTCGCCGATCCCGCCATCGCGGCGGTAGGCATCGACTATTACCCGCCGATCAGTGACTGGCGCGACGGCGAGGACCATGCCGACCTCGCCGAAACCGACAGCCTCTACGACACGGCCTATCTCAAGCGCCGCCTCGGGGCCGGCGAGGCCTTCGACTGGTACTATGCCGACGACGTCGACCGGCGCGCACAACGGCGCACGCCGATCACCGACGGCGCGGCGGCCAAGCCCTGGATCTACCGGGCCAAGGACCTCGTCTCCTGGTGGTCGAACCCGCATCGTGAGCGGGACGGCGGGGTCGAGACCGGCACGACGGCCTGGATTCCCCGATCCAAGCCGATCTGGCTCACCGAGATCGGCGTGCCCGCCGTGGACAGGGGCACCAACGGCCCCAACGTCTTCCCCGACGCGAAATCCTCCGAGAACGCCGCGCCGCCCTTCTCGGCCAATCGTCGCGACGACCTGATCCAGGCCCGTGGCCTCACCGCCCTCCTGACCCGCTTCGATGCGGCGCTGCCGGGTTTCGAGCCGGCTCACAACCCGGTCTCGCCCGTCTATGGCGGCCCGATGGTCGCCGCCGAGTCGGTCTTCGTCTGGTGCTGGGATGCGCGGCCCTTCCCGGCCTTCCCGGATTTCGACACGGTCTGGGCGGATGCGGAGAACTGGTCCCTGGGTCATTGGATCACAGGACGGATCGAGGGGCTGGAGCTCGACCGCCTGATCCGCGCGATTCTCGCCGATCTCGGCATCACCGCGCCGGCCCGGATCACCGCCGATGCCTGGCTCGACGGCTACGTCATCGACCGGCCGATCTCTGCGCGCGGCGCCCTGGAGCCCCTGGCCCGGATCTACGGGCTCGACGTCTCGGCGGTGGGCGGCAGGCTCGACATTCGCGGCCCGCGCCGCGAGCGCCCGATCGCCCTCGCGGCCGCCGATCTGGTGCTGACGGAGCGGGACCGGGCGCCGCTCAGCTTCGTCCGCGCCGAAGAATCCGAGCTGCCGCGCGCGCTCACCCTCGGCTTCTGCGACGGGGAGAGCACCGATTACCGGAAAGCCAGCGCCTCGGCGATCCGTCCCACCGGCCTAAGACGGCGCGAAAGCAACGCCGACGCCCCCATCGTCACGCGCCGGGAGAGCGCGGAAGCGCTGGCCGAGGCGCTCCTCGACACGGCCATTGCCGGGCGCGACAGCGCGGGTTTCGCGGTGAGCCCGCGCCGGATCGACCTGGTGCCGGGCGACCTCCTGGCCCTGCCCGGGGCCCGGCTCCCCCACCGGATCGTGCGCATCGCCGACAGTGCGGGCGCGCGGCGGATCGAGACCCGTGCGGTCCCGGCCCAGGGGTTCCGCCGCGACGCCTATCGCAGCCCCGACGGGAAAGCCCACAGGCCGCCGCCATCCATGGCCGGGCGCCCCTTCGCCTGCGTGCTCGACCTGCCGGTGGACAGGGGCAGCCCGACCATCCTCCAATATCTCGCCGTCTCGGCCGATCCCTGGCCCGGTGAGATGGCCGTCTGGCGCTCCGCCGGCACGGACGGGCCGCTCGGCCTGCACCGCATCGTCGATTACCCCGCCTGCCTCGGCGAGACGCTGACCCCGCTGCCGCCGGGACCGCTCTGGCGCTTCGACCAGGGGACCCGGCTCGATCTGCGCCTGCGCCATGCCGGCGCCCTCTCCTCCATCGCGGAGAGCGACGTTCTGGCGGGCGGCAACCTCTTCGCCCTGGTGGGCAGCGATGGCGGGGTCGAGATCGTCGCGGCGGCCGGCGCCGAGCTGATCGGTCCCGGCACCTACCGCCTCAGCCGCCTGCTGCGCGGCCTGATGGGGAGCGAGGATCTCAGCCGGCGCGCGAATCCGGCCGGCTGCCTCGTCGTGCGCCTCGACGACGGGGCGGTCGTCCCCCTGGTGGAGCGGCTCGACGAGGCCGGCCGGCCCTTCCGCTACCGGATCGGTCCCGCAGGCCGCGACCCCGGCGATCCGAGCTACGTGGAGCTGCAGGCGAGCGCAGGGCTGCTGCCGCTCCGCCCCCTCGCGCCGGTGCACCTGACCGCGCGCCGCGAAGCGGACGGGATCCGGCTCGCCTGGATCCGACGGGCGCGGCGGGACGCGGATGGCTGGGAGCCGGTGGAGATCCCGCATGACGAGGCGGGCGAGACCTACGAGGTCGCGATCCACGCGCCGGACGGATCGACCCTCCGGACCGCCCGGACGACCGAGCCGGTGCTCCTCTACCTCGGCTCCGACGAGAGCGCCGATTTCGGCGCGACGCAGACCCACCTCGACGTGAGCGTCGCCCAGATCGGCGCGCTCACCGGCCCCGGCCCCGGCCGCCGCGCCATCCTGCCCGTGCGCTTCGCCTGAGCGCCCACCGATCCGGAGCTCCACCATGTCGCAGATGACGGCCAACCTCGCCCTGCCGCTGATCGCGGCGGGGCAGGCGGGAAAGCACGTGACCCATAACGAGGCCCTGGCGGCCCTCGATACCCTCGTGCAACTCGCCTGCCTCGACAAGGACCTGACATCCCCGCCCTCCTCGCCCACCGAGGGAGACCGCTACCTCGTCGCCAGCGCTGCGCCCACCGGCGCCTGGACCGGCCTCTCCGGCCACATCGTCCATTTCCATGACGGCGTCTGGAACGGCCTCCCGCCGAGGGCCGGGTGGCTCGCCTATCTGGCCGACGAGGACGCGTTCTACCGTTTCGACGGCACCGCCTGGATCGCCCTCTCCCGCACGATCTCGGCCCTGCAGAGCCTCGCCCTGCTCGGCCTCGGCACCGAGGCGGATGCGGAGAACCCGTTCGCGGCCAAGCTCAACAAGGCCCTGTGGACGGCGCGCGGCACGGCGGAGGGCGGCACCGGCGACCTGCGCTTCGCCCTGAACAAGGCGGCCACGGGCAACGTGCTGTCGCTGCTGCTCCAGACCGGATTCTCGGCGCGCGCCGAGATCGGCCTGATCGCCGACGATGGCCTGTCCGTAAAAGTCTCGGCGGATGGGACGAACTGGGCCCATGCCTGGCGGGCCCAGGCGAATAACGGCTTCGTCGGTTTCGGTTCGGCCGCGTCGCCGGGCGGCCCGGTGCCGGGTGCTCCGATCTCCGTCTCGGGCTCGTCGAGTGCCGCCCTGATCCAGCTCGAATCCTACAGCCTGGGCGCGCCGGTGGTGAACATCACGACGCGCATCGCCCGCGGCACCCCGGCCGCCCCGACGGGCATCCTCGCGGGAGACCGATTCTTCGGTTTCTTCGGCCGCGGCTACCATGCGGCGGGCGGGTTCTCCGGCTACATGGTCACCTTCAACGGTGTCGCCGAAGAGGATTTCACCGCCACGGCGCAGGGCACGTTCGTCGATTTCCAGACGACGGAAATCGGCACGAGGTCACGCCGGTCCGTGGTCAAGTTCAGGGGCAACGGCGCCCTCGAACTCATCCCCCGCACCGGCACGCCGAGCGCAGGGCTCGCACCCGGGCAGATCCTGTTCGACGGCACCGCCACCGCGTTCAAGGTCTATGACGGGACGCGCTGGTCCCGCCTCACCGACCTGCCCCGGTTCGCAGCCGCCATGGCCGCCGACATGACGATTCCGGCGGGCGCCTGGGCGAAGGTGGCGTTCAACACCGCCGAGGTGAACGACCAGGGCGCGTTCGTGCCCGCGGCGAACCGGTTCGTCGCCCCCGAGGCCGGCACCTACACGTTCGGCGCGGGCCTCGCCTTCCGCAAAAGCGGCAACGCCGCGCCCACCGCGCTCCAGGCCCGGTTCTACCGCAACGGCGCGGCGTCCCCGCGCCACCGGGCGGGCGTGACCGGCCTGGTCGACGGCGTCTCGACCCTCGCTCTCACGGCGACCCTCGCCCTGGCAGCGGGCGACACCGTGGAGGTGTTCGCGCAGTTCACCGGCGCCGAGGGCGGCATCCTCGCCGCCGACACGACGTTCTGGGGCCTCTCCGTGCCCTGAACCGCCCGGGAGGCGGTGCCCTCCCGGATCGCGCGTCGCCGGACGACGCCTCTCCCCCGTTCCAGACCCGGAGTGAACCATGGACCTCAGCGCCATCGGCAGTGCCGTGCTCGTCGCCCGCGAAGGCCGCCGCCTCGACGCCTATCGCGATTCCGTCGGCATCTGGACCATCGGAATCGGCCATACCAGCGCGGCGGAGCCGCCCGCGGTGACCCAGGGCCTGCGTCTGACCGCGGCGGAATGCGACGCCGTCTTCGCCCGCGATGTCGGCCGCTTCGTGCGCACCGTCGAGGCGGCGGTGCCAAGCGATCTACCCGACCATGCCTTCGATGCCCTGGTCTCCCTCTGCTTCAACATCGGCGAAGGCGCGTTCCGGCGCTCGACCGTCGTGCGCCGCCTGAAGGCCGGGGACCGCGCGGGGGCCGCCGAGGCGATCCTGATGTGGAACCGGCCCGCCTCCCTGATCCCGCGCCGGAGGGCCGAATACGACCAGTTCCGCACGCCCTACGCGGCATCCCTGCCGCGCGCCCGCTCCACCGATCCCGCCGTCATCCCGCGCCCGGCCGAGACGACCCCACTGCCCGCGAGCCCGGCGCGGGAGCAACCCGAAGCAGGGCCGGGACTCCTGACGGGCCCGGCCGTCGGCTCCGAGCGCCGCCCCCTCCCCCGCACGCCCTCGATTCGGACCGCGCCGCCGCAGCGGAGCGTCGCGCCCGCCAGTGCCTGGGCTCGGTTCACGGCGTCCCTCCGGGCCCTGTTCGGCCCGGGGGCCTGATCCCGAAAAGCCCGCTCCCCCGCCGCATCCCGGAGATCGTCATGAAACCCTCGTTCCTCGTCCTCGGCGGCCTTGCCGTGCTGCTCTCCTCCTGCGCCGCCTCGCCCTGCATGGCGGCGACGGCGGAAGCCGCCATCCTCCTGCCCTGGGGCGATGCCGCGATCGCCCTCGCCCAGATCGTCACCGCCTTCCTGGTGCCCCTGGCGATCACCGCGGCGACCGCCGCATTGGCACGGATCGCCGGCCCGTTGCAGGTTCTGATCACGACCACCCTGGTCGAGCGTCTCGTGCGCAATGTCGGCGATTACGCGATCAATGCCGTGGCCGGCGCCGTACGCGGACGGACCCTGTCGGTGCCGGTGGGCTCGGCCGTGATCGCACGCGCGGTTCAACGGGCCCTCGACCAGGCGCCGGCCTGGCTGGTGACGGCGGCGGGCGGGGCGGAGGGTCTCGCGGAGAAGGTCTTCCGCAGCCTGCCCCTCGATGAGGAGGCCACGACGGGCAACACCCTGCCCCCCGCCCTCGATGCCCTGCGGGCGGGACAGGGCGCGGTGTCCCCGGCCTGAGCTGCGTTCCGTGGACCGAGGGCTGCGACATCCGCACATCTCGCGGGCCGCTCGGGTGCCCTCTCCTGGAAGGCAGGGCGATCGCATATGATACCACACCGTCATTCCGGGTCGCCACAGGCGAGCCCGGACCCGGAGGGCCGCGCCAGAGGCGTGCAATCCAGAGCCGCCGACAGTGTAAAGTCCTGCATCACTTGTGTTTCTGGATCCCGGGCTCCGCTGCGCGGACCCGGGATGACGGGGTGGTGCCAGCGGGTTTCTGACAGGCAAATCGGCATATGCGGTCGCCCTGAATGCGAGGAGAGGGCACCCGGCGCGCCTTAGGTCGCGGACCTGCTTGGAAAGAGCGAACAGCCTTCGAGCAGATGGGTGAGCCCATTCGGGGCAGCGGAGGGGAGATTCCCATGGACAGGATCGCACTCGAAGCCGCCCGCCTGCTGTTCTCGGAGGAGGGCGCGGGCTGGATCGTCGCCGCCCTTCTCGGCTTCGCCTGCCTGCATCTCTACCGGGAGGTGGGTCGGGCGCAGGAAGCCCGGATCGGCGAGGCCGGCGCCACGGCGACGGCTCTGGAACGGGCCTCGCAGGCGAACTCGGCCGTGGCTTTGGCCATCGAGAGCCGCACGCGCGTGCTCGAGGACCTGTCCCGGCTGGCCGGCGAGATCTCGCGCGGTGTCGATCGCGGCGACGAGCGGGCGCGGGAGAAGTTCGACGAGATCCTGCGCCGCCTCTCGGAACCCCGCCACGAGGGCCGATGACGCCCAGGCTTTCCCCTCCGCGCGGCGCTCATCGCGCCTCGTGCTTCTTTGCCCGTTCCCCTTTACCCATGGATGGGAGATCGCCCCGATGAACCGTCTCGCCCGCTTCTTCCCGCCCTCCCCGCGCCTGCGCGCCGCCTCCGGGCGCCTCCGGGCGGCGGAGACCGGATTCGAGCTCTCGATGACCGACCTGCGCAGGGCCGCCCTTGAACACGTCGATTGTCACCGCCTCCTCGGCATCGCCTTGCGGGCGAGCCTGCAACCTCCGGTTCTCCACGGCGAAGGCCGCTCGTGACCGCCCGTTTCGGGAACCGGAGGGGGCACGATCGGCTTGCCCGCTCTCATCTCGCCGCGCCACGATCCGATCCTTCGGGATCGGGGCCCGGCCGAACCCGCATTCAGGGCGCATTCAGTGCCCGAAGACCATTGACTCATCCCATGCGCATCCTCCTCGCCCTGCTGTTCATCGGCCTGACCGTCGCGGCTTTCGCGACGGGGCCGATTCGCACGCTGGCGGAGGAGACGATGACGCCCGGTACGGCCGAGGTCTCGGCGCCGATGCACGTGGTCCCGCCGAGCGAGAGCTGTCTCAGCCCGGCGGACCTGCGCGAGGCGGTGGCGGACAAGCGGGTGATCGAGCCGGTGGCCGCGATCCGCGCCGCCAGGACGGTGATCTCCCGGGCCGAGATCCAGCGCGCCCGGCTCTGCCGGCACGGGGAGGGCCTCGCCTATCTCCTGACGGCCTTGCGCCGGGACGGACAGTTCGTCCACGTGTTGGTGGATGCCACCACCGGACGGGTTATCGGCAAATAAAGGCGGGGGCGCCTATCGTTCTCCGCGACGGGGGCTTCACCGCCGCCTCATCTTGGGAGTGAATCGCAGTGCGTCTGCTCGTCGTCGAGGATGACCGGGACATCAACCGGCAAGTGGTCAGCGCGCTCGAGGAGGCCGGCTACGTCGCCGACAAGGCCTTCGACGGCGAAGAGGGCGCCTATCTCGGCGAGAGTGAACCCTACGACGCGATCATCCTCGACATGGGCCTGCCGAAGGCGGACGGCGTCACCGTGCTGCAGAAATGGCGCCGCGCCGGCATCAAGACGCCGGTCATCATCCTCACCGCCCGCGACCGCTGGTCGGACAAGGTCGACGGGTTCGATGCCGGGGCCGACGATTACGTGACCAAGCCCTTCCACATGGAGGAGCTGATGGCCCGCGTGCGCGCGCTCCTGCGCCGCGCCACCGGCCACGCCACGAGCCAGATCTCCTGCGGGCCCGTCGTGCTCGATACCCGCTCGGGCCGCGTCTATGTGGACGGCAACCCGATCAAGCTCACGAGCCACGAATACCGCCTGCTCGCCTACCTGATGCACCATACCGGCCGCGTGGTCTCCCGCGCCGAATTGACGGAGCATCTCTACGACCAGGATTTCGACCGGGATTCCAACACGATCGAGGTCTTCGTCGGGCGTCTCCGCAAGAAGCTCGCGGTGGACCTGATCCAGACCGTGCGCGGCCTCGGCTACCTCGTCGACCCGAACCAGCCTGCGCCACGGGTGTAGGAGGGTAGAACTTCGACGGATCTTGCTCCCGTCTCATCTGAGCCCCATAATCGGCTCAGATGAGACGGGAGTGCGACATGGCGAGCTACGACATGGACAGCGGGGTGGCCGTTGCCGACGTTCTCGGATTCGAAGGGCCGAGGTCCGGCGAAAGCACCGACGCGAATGTCATTGCGCAGGTCACGGCGGGGCTGCCGGTGGCTTCCGTCGATCGGCTCGCCTCCGCCGTCGCTCCCGACGATCGGACTTTCGCCTTCAACTTCGTGGCTCGCGCTACGCTCAACCGCCGCCGCGCGGAGGCGAAGGCGAGGCTGACCCCGCATGAGAGTGCGAAGGTAGTGCGCCTGGCGAAGGTCTGGGCGATGGCCCGTGATGTCTGGAAATCGGATGACGCCGCGCGGGACTTCCTTCACCGCCCTCATCCTCTCCTCGAGAACCGGCCGCCCCTCGAAGTCGCGCTGGAATCCGAGTTCGGCGGACCACGCGTGGAGGCCGTCCTCGGCCGGCTCAAATATGGCTCCGCTGCGTGAGCGGTCAGACGCTCGCGCAGGCACAGAAGGCCTACCGAATCGGGGATCCCGACGGCGAGTACGCAATCTTCGATCCGACGGGGTCACGCCTTTTCCCCGGCCGATGGAACACACCGGCAAGCCCGATGATCTATGCGTCGGCCGACTACTCCACATCCATGCTCGAAAAGCTCGTCCACGGCAGCGGACGGCTTCCACCCAACCAGCACTACGTCGAGATCCTCCTATCGGCCGGTCTCGCCTACGAGGTGCTGTCCCAACCTGCGGTGCCGGGATGGGATCATCCCGATTGCAACGCATCGCGGACCTTCGGCGAAACTTGGCACCACTCTCGCCGGTCGCTGCTTCTGTTCGTCCCGAGCGTCGTGGCGCGCGTGAGCACCAATATCCTCATCAACCCGGACCATCCGGATTTCGGCAGGATTACGGTGGGGCTTCATCAGCCATGCTGGTGGGACAACCGCCTGTTCGAGCGGCCGGGCAACCCTGCTTCAGCACCAACGGCCTCATCGCGGCCGGTCCAATCCGCCGGGCCGCACGACGCCCTCTCCGCTATCGGCGAGTTCGGCGACGGTCCGAACCTGGATCCGTGACGTCTCTTGCGGTGACGTCTCTTGTAACTCGCGGGCAACCGCACGCCTGATCGCCTCGTCGGACGAAACGCCCCAGCGCTCCGCCAGGGTTCTCACAAGCAGTTCGGTCTCGGGATCATCGATGTCGAAGGCCATCGCCGCATCTCCATTCGGATGATGGTACAGACGGTACGACACGTCTTTCAACCAGAGCGAGACCGCCGCCCCATCATGACGACGAGACGAGTGTGACCGCCTTTCCCTCCTGGCTGCCGTTCCGGCGGCGCTCCATCGCCGTGCGTCTGGCGGGCTCCGCTCTGATCGCGAGTTCGGCGATCCTGCTGATCGCGGCCTGGATCCTCACCACGCTCTACCGCGAGAACACCGAGCGTTCCTTCGACAGCCGGCTCCTCGTCTATGCCAACAACCTCGCCACCGATCTCGTCTCCCCCAACGATCCCGAGAGCCGCTCCTTCAACCTGAGCGACCCGCGCTTCGACCTGCCCCTCTCGGGCTGGTACTGGCAGGTGGGGCGGCCGGATGCGCGCCCGCGCGACCTGCGCACCTCGCGCTCCCTCGTCGGCGTGCCGCTGAAGCCGGCCGGCACGCCGGACAACAATGCCGGGATCGGCCAGATCCGCCAGGGCTACGGCAAGGCCCAGGACGACCGGCCGCTACGCATCATCGAGCGCGACGTCGATCTCGGCGAGGAGGGACGCTACACCGTGCGCGTCGCCGGCCCCGCCGACGAGATCGAGAACGATGTCGGCCGCTTCCGCTTCTCGCTGATGGTGACGTTCGGCCTGCTCGGCCTGTTCCTGGCGCTGACGACCCTGCTGCAGATCCGCTTCGGCCTGGCGCCCTTGGCCAAGCTCCGCACGGCCCTCGGCGCGATCCGCCGGGGCGAGGCCGACCGGATCGGCGGCGAGTATCCCCGCGACATCGCCCCCCTCGCCGGCGAGGTGAACCTCCTGATCGAGACCAACCGCGAGATCCTGGAGCGGGCGCGCACGCAGGTGGGCAACCTCGCGCACGCCCTGAAGACGCCGCTATCGATCATCGTCAACGAGGTCGGCGCCAGCGACGCGTCGGACGACCTCGCCGCGAAGATCCGCGAGCAGGCGGCGGTGATGCGCGATCAGGTGAACTACCATCTCGACCGGGCGCGGGCGGCGGCTTTGGCCGGCACCCTCGGCACCTCCACCGAGGTGGAGCCGGCGCTCGCGGGCCTCGTGCGCACCTTCGGCAAGATCTACCGCGACAAGGACATCGCCTACGAGGTCCATGTCCCGCCGGGTCTGCGCTTTCGCGGCGAGCGGCAGGATTTCGAGGAGATGATCGGCAACCTCGTCGACAACGCCTCGAAATGGGCGCGCAGCCGCGTCTCGATCCGGGCGGAAACGGTGAGCGAGCACCATTATCCCCACCTTCTCGTCTCCATCGAGGATGACGGGCCGGGCCTGCAGCCGGAAGACCGCGCGGCGGTGCTGGGCCGGGGACAGAGGCTCGACGAGACCAAACCCGGCTCGGGCCTCGGCCTCTCCATCGTGGCCGATCTGGCGGCCCTCTATCGTGGCCGTTTCCGCCTGGAAGAAGCCCAGCTCGGCGGCGTCCGGGCCGTGATCGAGGTGCCCGGAGACGCACCGAATGCCAGCGCCGGATGAGCGCCGGACTATGCGAAACGCCCCGAATGGTGTTTCAGACGGGCGTGCCCCTCGGGTCGGCGACTTCCGACACGGCACAGGTTCACGTGACACCGTGTCGCCGAACCGGTCCCTGCGTTCAGGCTCGTCCGGCGCTTACATGCGATGCTGCGAGTTTGGGGTGCGATGACGGCGATCTGGTTCATTTTGGCGGTGATGACGGGGGGCACCGTGCTGGCATTGCTCTGGCCGATGTCGCTGTGGTCCAAGGCACGGCGGGCGGATGCCGCTCCCCCGCCTCCGGCCGGAGCGCTGTCCACCGAAACCGCGTTCTATGAGGACCAGCTCCGCGAGATCGAGCGCGACCTGACGCGCGGGCTGATCGCACCCGCCGAGGCCGACGCGGCCCGCACCGAGGCGGCCCGCCGCCTCCTTCGCGCCAGCCGGGAGAACCCCGAAGCCGTCTCCGATGGGATGGCCGAGCCCGCCCTGCGCCAGCGCCGCGCGGCCTCGGCCTTCGCACTGTCGACGATCCCGCTCGTGGCGCTCATCGCCTACGGGCTCTACGGCTCGCCTCACATGCCGTCCCAGACGGCCTCCGACCGGCAGGCGGTGCAGTCCGGCGGGCAGGACATGCTGAAGGCCATCGGGCAGATCGAGGCGCGGCTCGCCAGCGATCCGAGCGACGGCCGCGGCTGGTCGGTGCTCGCGCCGGTCTATGTCCGCCTCGGACGGTTCGACGATGCGGCCCATGCCTATGAGGCCGCCACCCGCCTGCTCGGCGAGTCGCCGCAGCGCCTCTCCGATTGGGGCGAGGCCCTCGTCGCCGGCGCCAACGGGACCGTGACGCCCCGGGCGAAGGAGATCTTCGAACGCGCGGCGAGCCTCGATGCCGGCGCCGCCAAGCCGCGTTTCTACCTGGCGCGCGCCGCCGAACTCGAGGGCGACATCCCCGGCGCGGTCCGCCAGCTGACCACCCTGATGGAGAGCGCCCCGGCCGATGCGCCCTGGCTGCCCCTGGTGCGCGAGACGCTCACCCGCCTGAACGGCGAGGCGCCGGCCACGGCCGCCAAGCCCAGTCCTGCCGCCAAGGCTCCCGATTCCAGCGCTGCGGCGGACCTGCAGGCGATGCCCGCCGCCAATCGCGACGCGGCGATCCGGGGCATGGTCGACGGGCTCGACCGGCGCCTGACCGAGAAGGGGGGCACCGCCGACGAGTGGGTCCGCCTCGTCCGGTCCTACGGCGTGCTGGGAGATCGCGAAAAGATGAAGGCGGCCCTCGACCGGGCGCGGAACGCGGTCGGCAGCGAAGCTGGGGCCGGGGCCAAGCTCGATGAACTCGCACGGGAGTTCGGCCTCGCTACGGCACCGGCGGCTCCGCCGGTGACCGCCGCCGATGCGGCAGAGCGCGCCGGGACGGATGCCGCCGTGGCTGCCGTGAAGGCGATGCCGGCGCCCGAGCGGGACGCCGCCATCCGCGGCATGGTCGCCGGCCTCGACCGGCGGCTCGCCTCGAAGGGCGGCACGGTGGATGATTGGCTGCGTCTCGTGCGTTCGTACAGCGTATTGGGTGAACGCCAGCAGGCGAGCCATGCCCTCGATCGCGGTCGCATGGCCCTCAGCCCGGATGCCCGCGCCATGGAAAAGCTTGACATCCTGGCCCAGGAACTCGGCCTGCGCGGAGGCAACGACAAGCCGTAATCCGGGCTGCGACGAAGGACGCCCCCTGACAATCCGCCCCGGCCACGGGTCTTGACCCGGACTGTCATGGGGCCGAAACCCGAGTTACGCCAGAAACCTAAATTATACCGGACCACTGGCCAGACGACAGGACAGCCGGATCTGCCCTTCCGCGCCGACCGAGCGCCCGTTCACGAGGCGCCGGAACAGAAACGGGACGAAACTTGTGACTCGCAAGAGCCGCCGCCTGATCCTGATCGCCGCCTGCGGTGCCGTGCTCGCGCTGGCCCTCGGCCTGATCCTGTCCGCCATGAGTGGGTCGATCGTGTTCTTCCGGTCACCCACCGAGGTGACCGCGCAGGGTGTGGCGCCGGGCACCCGCTTCCGCCTCGGCGGGCTGGTGAAGGAGGGCTCGCTCCAGCGTGGCCCCGACCAGAACATCGATTTTGCCGTGACCGACACCAACGCGACGGTCCAGGTGCAGTATCGCGGGTTGCTTCCCGACCTGTTCCGCGAGGGCCAGGGGATCGTCGCCGAAGGGCGGCTCGAGCCGGGCGGCATCTTCCGCGCCGACACCGTGCTGGCCAAGCACGACGAATCCTACATGCCCCGCGAGGTCGCCGATGCGCTCAAGGCGCAGGGCCGGTGGCAGGAGGGCGGCTCCAAGGCAGCCCCCGCCGGGAAAGCCGCCGAGGGCGTGAAGACCGCCGACGGCGAGCCGACGCTCGGACGACGCAGCGAACGATGACCGGTATGACCCTGAGGAAGGACAATCCGACGTGCTGATCGAAGTCGGACATTTCGCGCTGGCATTGGCGCTGGCGCTTTCCCTGGTCCAGGCGGTGATGCCGGTCTGGGCCGCCCGCTCGGGGGACGCGGCCCTGCGCGCCGTGGCCACTCCGGCAGCGCTCGGCACCTTCGCCTGCATCCTGTTCTCGTTCGGGGCGCTCACCTACGCCCATGCCACGTCAGACTTCTCGGTCCAGAACGTGATCGAGAATTCGCACACGGCCAAGCCCTTCCTCTACAAGCTCTCGGGCGTGTGGGGGAACCATGAGGGCTCGATGCTGCTCTGGGTCCTCATCCTGGCCCTGTTCGGCGCCCTGGTCGCGGTGTCCCGGAACTCGGTTCCGCCGGTGCTCCGTGCCAACACCCTGGCGGTCCAGGGTCTCGTCACCTTCGTCTTCGTGCTGTTCATCATCACGACCTCGAACCCGTTCATGCGGGTGAGCCCGGCGCCGATCGAGGGCAACGACCTCAATCCGCTGCTGCAGGATTTCGGCCTCGCGATCCATCCGCCCCTCCTCTACGTCGGCTATGTGGGCTTCTCGATCACCTTCGCCTTCGCCATCGCGGCGCTGATCGACGGCCGCATCGACGCGGTCTGGGCCCGCGCCGTGCGTCCCTGGACGCTGATCGCCTGGAGCTTCCTGACCCTGGGTATCGCGATGGGCTCGTACTGGGCCTATTACGAACTCGGCTGGGGCGGCTGGTGGTTCTGGGATCCGGTGGAGAACGCCTCGCTGATGCCCTGGCTCGCGGGCACGGCGCTGCTCCATTCCACCGTGGTGATGGAGAAGCGCGATGCGCTCAAGGTCTGGACGGTGCTGCTCGCCATCCTCACCTTCTCGCTGTCGCTGCTCGGCACCTTCATCGTCCGCTCGGGCGTCCTCACCTCGGTGCATTCCTTCGCCACCGACCCGACGCGCGGCGTCTTCATCCTCGCCATCCTGATCCTGTTCATCGGCGGCTCGCTCAGCCTCTTCGCCTGGCGGGCGCCGATGCTGCGGCAGGGCGGCCTGTTCGCGCCGATCTCACGCGAGGGCGCCCTGGTGATGAACAACCTGTTCCTCGCCGCCGCCTGCGCCACCGTCTTCGTCGGCACGCTCTACCCGTTGCTGCTCGAATCCCTGACCTCCGAGAAGATCTCGGTGGGGCCGCCCTTCTTCAACTACACCTTCATCCCCCTGGCGATTCCGCTCCTCCTCATCGTCCCCTTCGGCCAGACCCTGGCCTGGAAGCGCGGCGACGTGCACGCAGCCTCGCAGCGCCTGTTCGCCGCCATGGGTGTCGCCCTCGCCATCGGCCTCGCGGTCCTCGCCTGGACCTGGGGCGGCCCGATGATGGCGCCCATCGGCATCGGCCTCGGTGCCTACCTGGTCGTCGGTTCGGCCATGGAGATCGTGTCGCGGGCTCGCGGCTACGGCAACAGCCGGGCACGGACGGTCAGCGCCGTCATGCGACGGGCCATCGGCCTGCCGCGCTCGGCCTGGGGGACCGCGCTGGCCCATGCGGGCGTCGGAATCGTGGTTCTGGGCATCGCGGCGCAGGGTTGGGCCACGGAGGCCCTGAGCACGGTGAAGCCGGGCGAGTCCCTCACCTCCGGCCCCTACGTGGCCACCCTCGACCGGGTCGGCCCGCGCACGGGCGAGAATTACGAGGAGACGACGGCTTTCCTGACCATCCGCAACACGGCCGGTGACTTCATCGGCACCGTGGAGACGGGCAAGCGCTTCTATCCCAGCCGCAAGATGAACGTGACGGAATCCGGGTTGCTCACCGTCGGGGTCAGTCAGGTCTATGCCAGCCTCGGCGAGATGGTCCCCGGCGGGGCCATCGGCCTGCGGCTCTACTACAAGCCCCTGGTGCTGCTGATCTGGCTCGGTTCCGTGGTCATGGCGCTGGGCGGGGCGGTGTCCCTCACCGACCGCAGGATGCGGGTGGGAGCGCCCGCACGGGCCAAGGAGAAGGCCAAGACCATGCCCGGCACCATGGCCCCCGCCGAATGAGCGCGGCTCGTCTTCCCCGCCTGTTCGTCGCCCTGGCGCTTCTCGCCGGCTCGACGGGCACGACCCTGGCCGTCCAGCCGGACGAAGTCCTGCCGGACGCGAAGCTCGAAGCGCGGGCGCGCGATATCTCGTCGGGCCTGCGCTGCCTCGTCTGCCAGAACCAGTCCATCGACGATTCCGATGCTCCCCTGGCGCGCGACCTGCGGTTGATCGTGCGCGAGCGGCTCAAGGCGGGCGACGATGACAGGCAGGTGCAGGATTACGTCGTCGGCCGCTATGGCGAGTATGTCCTGCTGCGCCCGGTCCTTGCCCTGCACACGTTGCTGCTTTGGCTGACGCCCCTGATGGCCCTCGGCCTCGGGGTTTTCGGCCTCTGGCGTCTGTCCCGTCGGCGTGCGGAACACGAGACCAAGCTGAGCCCTGCGGAAGAAGCCGAGATCGCCGCCCTTACCCGACGCGACTGACGGAACGCTTGTGCTGCATTGCAGCATAGGATGCTTCTACCTCAAGCGCGGAGGGGATCGCCTTCCGCCTGACGAATATTTCCCGGCTGAGGAGTAGCAGTTTCAATCGCTCACACTTCAGACCTATGTAATTTTGACATGCATCGAGATATTTTTTGCCGAGTCATGCAATTAAAGCATTGACGCATTGCAACATTCATCTCTTCGCAGCGCAGCATAAAATCGGCATATGTCGGTCTCCCGGTGCAACCGGCTCTCCGAACGGGCACTCCCGGCGGACAGTAACCGCACAGGTTCCCTCATCATGCGCATCTCGTCCAAAGCCCTCCTCGCCGCCGCGCTCGCCCTCGCCTCCGCTACCGCCTCCCAGGCGGCCGAGCTTTCGCCCGCGAGCGCCCAGAGCGTCGACCTCGGCACCTATCGTGGTTCGGCCTATTACACCGTCGAGAATGGCCGCTACCGCGTGGTCGCCACCCTCGCCAGCGTCAATTCCGGCCATGATCTGCCCCAGGTCATCCGCCTCGTGACGACCCTGAATCCCGAACAGACCGTCCACCTTTCGGTGCCGGGCACGCTTGGCTCCGACGGACGCGAGACCACCATCGCCTTCTCGCGTACCGGCGACAGGGTCGATGTCGCCTCGGCCGATTCGACAGCCTACTGAACGGCCCTTTCCTCGGTCATCCGTATCCATCGATGCCTGGGGACGCTCCCTCACGGACGGACCCGGGCGTTTAATCCAATACTTTCAATTTGTTAGCCGCCTCGATTTAAACTCCCGGCAAGGTTCGGGCGTCATCAGCTTCACGATAGCTTTAGATGACGGAACACATCGATGCGCCTTTCCCTCGGCAACAAACTCGCGGCGGTGATGGGGCTTCTGGCACTCGGTGCCTGCGCCCTGTCCCTGTTCAACGACCGCGTGGTGCTGCATCAGCAGGCGCGGGCGGCCGAAATGGATTCGGTCTGGGAACAGGCCCTGTCGGCGCAAAGCCTCGCCCTCGCCATCGAACGGACGGTGGTGGCGGCGGGCGCGGTCTATACAGCGGACGATACCGATGACGCCAGGGCCAAGTTCGGTGGCCTGAAAACCGCCCTCGCCGAAGTCGGCGAGCAGAAGGACGTGTTCCTGAGCCGGATCGTCGGGCAGGTTCCCGATGCGGATCGCCTCAAGCTCGATCTGATGCTGAAGGAGTTCCTCGCCTATCAGACCGATACGGCGGAACTCGGCCTCACCATCTCACCGAAGGCCGCGCTCATCCAGGGCACCGACGAGGCCACCGTGGCGAGCCGCGCCAGGATGGTGTCCGCGATCACGCGCATCGGCAAGGACACGCTCACGCGTCTCGGCAGCGAACGCGCGGAGACCGTGGCGGAGATCGAGCAGACCCGCATCATCAGCCTCGTGGCCTCCGGGGCGGTGATCCTCTTCACCTTCGGTTTCGCACTCTGGCTCGTCCTCAAGGAGATCCGCCAGCCGCTGGCCCGCCTCGGATCGGCGATCGATGCCCTTGCGGCCATGGATCTCACCCGGGCCATCCCGTTGCTGGAACGACGCGACGAGATCGGAACCATGGCCCGCTCCATTGCGGTGCTGCGGACCGTCATCGTCGACAAGGTCGAAGGCGATGCGCGTGCGCTCGCTCATTCCGCTCTCGAAGCCGAGCGCGCCGCGCGCCTGGAGGCAGCCGCCCAGGCCTTCGAGGAGGAAGCTCAGCGGGTGGCGCAGGATCTGTCGAGCGCCGCCACTGCCATGGCGGGCGCGGCGGAGGCGGTGTCGGACGCCGTGCGGCTCACGCGAGATCAGACCACCATCGTTTCGGAAGGTGCGGCCGGCGCGGGGCAACAGGTGCGCAGGGCCGCGGCAGCCAGTGCGGATGTCGCGGGTGGTGGCGAGGCGATCGACCGGCAATCGCGGATCCGCGACGGTTTGGGCGCCCTGGCACACCGCGAGGTCACCGCGACGCGACGCGCCGCCGCCCTCCTCACCGAAGCGGGGCGCGAGATCGGCACCGTGGTCGAGACCATCGCCACCGTCGCCGCGCAGACGAATCTCCTGGCCCTCAATGCCACGATCGAGGCCGCGCGCGCGGGTGAGGCCGGACGGGGCTTCGCGGTGGTCGCCGGCGAGGTGAAGGCGCTCGCCGCCCAGACGGCCGGTGCCACCGAGGCGATCAAAGGACAGATCGAGGCGATGCGTGGCGCGGCTCAGGATACGCTCCGGGCGGTGGAAGCGATCGGTGGAACGATGGATCAGATGGCGGGCGCAGATGCGGCCGTTGCCCTCGCTCTCGAGGCTCAGCGGATCGCCGGTGCGCGCGTCGCCGACAGTGTGGCCGATGCCGAAGCCAGCGCCGACGCCGTGTCCGGCGGCATCGCCACGGTCGAGGAAGCCGCCGCGTCCAGCGCACAGGCCGCCGAATCGGTGAGGAGTGTCGCCGGCCGCGTGGCAGCAGCGAGCCTCGCCCTCGACGAAAGCATTGCGGGGTTTCTCGCCAGCGTCCGGGCCGCCTGACGTACGGTCGCGCCTCGCTTTCGCCCCACTGAAATCGGAGGAGATCGAGGCGGCGGCCGGACTCCCGGCCCCCCGTCGCAGCACCCGTTCAGACTTTCTTTACCCTGACTCGCGAGCGTCCAGCATGGCTTCGCCGACCGCTCTCCTCTCCGCTCGCTCCTTTGTCGCGTCCTCTTTGGCGGCGCTTGCCCTCAGCCTCGGGGCCGCCGCTCCGGCATCGGCCCATCCGCATGTCTGGGTGACCTCGAAGGCCGAGATCGATTACGGCGAGGGCGGCAAGGTGACGGGCATTCGTCACGCCTGGACCTTCGATGCGAGCTACTCGGCCTCGGCGATCCAGGGGCTCGATGCGAACGGCGACGGCACGGTCTCCCCCGACGAACTCGCGGGCCTCGCCACGGACAACACCGCCAATCTCGCGGAATTCGCCTATTTCACGAAGCTCAAGATCGGCGGCAAGGAGCAGACCTTCGCCGATCCGATCGAGCCGCGCATGAGAATGGACGGCGACAGGCTGACCTTGAGCTTCCTTCTGCCGCTGAAATCGCCGGTGGCGCAGGCGCGCGGAGTCGCGGCGTTGGAAGTCTTCGACCCGACCTATTTCGTTGCGTTCAGCCTCTCGGAGGATGCGGACACCGCGCGCCTCGTCGGCTCGCCGGCCGGTTGCGCCGCCACGATCACGCGGCCCAAATCCGAGCAGGCGAAGACCACGGATGCCAAGACTGCCGATGCCAAGCCGGGTCTGTCGGAGGCGTTCTTCGAAGCGCTGACCAACGCATCGAGTTACGGCGTCCAGTTCGCGAACCGGATCATCGTCGCATGTCCGTAGGCGTGGCCGCCGCATGGGCCGATCATCCGCGCGGCCGGATCGCCTTACGGATCACCCTGGCTCTCGCAGCGATCGCCTGTGTCGCCTTCGTCCTCACGGCGCTGTCGTGGCTCCTCGGCTCCAGCGTGGCGCCACCGCCGCCGCGCTCCCCATTCGGCGTCGGATTTCGCGAGGCGGCGCCCTCGGCCACCGGGATCGGCGGCTGGCTGCTCGCCATGCAATCGAGCTTCTCGCGCAGCCTGCAAGCCACCGTCGCCGCCATCAAGCAGGGTGGAAGCTGGGGGCCCATGATCCTCATCGGCTTCAGCTATGGCGTGTTCCACGCCGCCGGACCGGGCCATGGCAAGGCGGTGATCGCCGGCTACATCATGGCCGGGGAACGGGCGCTGGCACGCGGCTTCTCGCTCAGTGCCGCCGCTGCTTTGCTGCAAGCTCTCGTCGCCATCGCCATCGTCGCCATCGGCAACCTCCTCCTCAACGCCACTGCCGCCGGGATGACGCGGGCCGGCACGGTGATCGAGACGGTGAGCTTCGCCCTCGTGGCCCTCCTCGGCCTCACGGTGACGTGGCGGAAGGCCGGACGACTGGCGGGGCTCGTTCACGGCGGTAACGCGGCCGCCTGCGCGCCCGGCTGCGGCCATGTCCACCTCAGCGACGCCACCGCCATCGGCCGCCTCGATTCCTGGCGCGAGCGGGCGGGCGTGGTACTGGCGGCCGGCTCACGCCCCTGCGCCGGCGCGATCCTCATCCTGGTCTTCTCCGCGTCGCAGGGCATTTTGGCGGCGGGTATCGCGGCGACGTTCGCCATGGCCCTGGGCACGGCCCTGACCACCGGGGTGCTGGCGAGCCTGGCGGTCTTCGCCAAGGCCCTGGCCCTGCGTCTCGCGGGAGGGCGCGGGTCCACGGGGGCAATCGCCGTAGGCGGGCTCGAACTGCTGGCCGGCGCTTTCGTCTTCGTGGTCGGCATCGCCATGCTAGCCGGGCTCGCCGTGGGCGTGGGCGGATAAGATTTTCCTCGTCACGGATTGCCGTCCTGTGGCAGGTTTCGGGTGACCCGCCGGTTCGCGGCTGGGTTTTCCCGTGAAACCGACGGAGCCGGCCCGCATGGCATCAGGTTTCGAGCACATCCTTCACTGGCGGTTGCTGTCCGGCTCGCACCCCTTCCCCGGCCCAGATGGCGGGACCTGCATCAACGAGGCGGCGGTCGTCGCGGCCGGCCTGCCCTACCGGTCGATCCGCTCCTCTTCGGATTGTCCGCCGTGCTTCTCGAAACCCCTCGCCGCCTACGCGCTCGGCCTCAACGACGCGATGCCGGACGACCAGCGCTCTCGCTTGATGGCCTTCGTCCTGCGCCTCTCCGGCTCCGCTGATACGGCGGAGATAGAGGAGCAACGCACCCGCTTCCTCGCCCTGGAAAGCATTCGTCGGATCCTGCCGCCTCTCCTCGACCGGGCAGGTTTTGCTGATCTTGCCGCTCGCTGCGACGAAACCCAGGATCTCGATGCGGGTCTTTTGGCTGCGCAGGCCGCTGCGTGGCGCGGTGGGACTGTGGCCCAGGCCGCGTCGCAGCAGCGGGACTGGCGACGGGGAGCCCTCGCCTCCGCCATCGCTCGCAGCGCGGTGGCAGCCGTGAGGTCGGCCACCGATGCCCGGTCAGCGGCGGAGATCGCCGAAGGTGCATCACCCTTCACCGAGGGCGTCTGGGACAGCGCAGCGACCATCCTCGACGAGGCCCTGACCATCGGACGGCAGGCACCGGACATCGATCTCGTTCAGGCGCAGGAACGATTGGATGCGGCGCGGGCGAGCGCGTCCTGAGCCTCGGCCAATAGGTTCGACGAGGCGGGTGATCTCCGCCGCGTCGGCTCAGACGGCCACGGGCCCCGATGCGAGGTCGAGTTCGGTGGTGGCACAGTTGTCGAGCCAGATGCCAGTGAGGTGAAAGAAGAACGTGCCGTGGCCGACGACGGCGATGGTCCGCTCGCGCCGCTCGGTCAGCCAGTCGCGGAACGTCGCCACGCGACGATCGAAGAGGTGGCGCGGCTCCACATGCACGCCCTCCGCGATCGGCTCACCCTCGGCATGCCACCAGATTTCGGGCAGGTGATCGATGTCGAGATGCGGGAATTCCGCCTTCAGCACGGAGGCGGCGCGCCCGACATCGCAGCTGCTCTCCTGGCATTCGCGATGGAGCACTTCCACCAGGATCTCGGGCTTGGCCGGATGATCGCCGAAAATGCCGGCGGTGGTCTGGATGGCGCGGGTGAGCGGAGACGTCACCACCAGATCGAACGGAATGTCCCGTAGCCGATCCCGGGCCGCCGCGACCTGGGCGAGGCCCCGCTCCGTCAGCCGGGCATCGATATGGCCGGGATCGCGCCCGGTGAGGCGATGGGCTGCGTTGAAGGTGGATTCGCCGTGGCGGATGCAGACGATGCGTGTCTCGGGCATGCGGGCTCGGATCGGGAGGGACGACAGGGGTAGGATGCGATGATCAAGCGCTGAGCCGCTGCGCCGTTCCGTGAAACAGCCGACCACCGCCACGATCTCCTCGGCCCGTCGGCAACGCTCCGTCAACCTCGGTGACGTTGAGTGGGCTTTTCGCTCCCGGATCACCGCGCGATGCTCCACGTTCCGCCTTCACCTGCCACTGCCAGCGCCATCGCCTTTCCCGGTGACGAGGCAGTCCGGTCCGTCGCCATGGCGTGGCAGGACAGTCTGCTGCGCGAGCGCCGGATGGCCGCGAACACGGTGGAAGCCTATGCGCGCGACCTGCGGCAGTTCCTCGACCACCTGCAGAGCCGGCATGGCACGGTCGGAATCGCCGGGCTCGTCGCATTGAAGCCCCGCGACATCCGTGGATTCATGGCAGCGCGCCGGGCCGAGACGGTGAGCGGTCGATCACTGATGCGCGCGCTCGCGGGCCTTCGCTCCTTCGCGCGGCACCTCGAACGGGACGGTCACGGCAGCGTGTCGGCCCTCGGGGCGATCCGCTCCCCCAAGGTCGAGCGGCGCTTGCCTCGCCCGATTCCCATCGCCGCCGCCCGCGCCTTGACCGATATCGACATCCGCGCCGGGGAATCCCGCGAGCCCTGGGTTCTGGCGCGTGACGCCGCCGTTCTCGCTCTTCTCTACGGTTCCGGCCTACGCATTTCCGAAGCCCTCGGCCTCACCCGGCGCGATGCGCCCGTACCGGGAGTGGAGTCGGTGACGGTGATGGGCAAAGGCGGCAAGGAGCGGATGGTGCCGATCCTTCCCGTGGTGGCCGAGGCGGTGGCGGCCTATCTCGCCGCGTGCCCCCATGCGCTCGATCCGGAAGGGCCTCTCTTCGTGGGCGTGAAAGGCGGCAAGCTGTCCCCGCGGATCATCCAATATGCGGTGGCCTCCCTGCGCGGTGCCCTCGGCCTGCCGGACAGCGCCACGCCCCATGCCTTGCGGCACTCCTTCGCCACGCACCTCCTCGGCCGCCAGGGGGAGTTGCGCGCGATCCAGGAATTGCTCGGCCACGCCTCGCTCTCGACGACGCAGCTCTACACCAAGGTCGACGCCGCCCGCCTGATGGATGCGTTCGAGCAGGCCCATCCGCGTGCGGGTGCGCGCGCTACAGGTCGAGTTCGGGATAGCGTCGGAAGATCCCCTGCTGGTTGAAGGGGATGCGGCGCGGGCTCGCCAGATAGGCGGCGATCCCGGGCCGTTGCCGCACCGCGTCGTGAAGGGCGGCGACGTGGCGGTTTTCGGCGAGGGTCCGCTCCGTCGCGTGGGGGAACGCGTAGAGCAACCCGTCCACGAGTTGGAACAGGGTCAGATCGGCGTAGGTCGTGGACCCGCCGACGAGATGGTGGCCATCGTTACGGCCGAGCACATGGTCGAACCAGGCGAGATATTCCGGAATCCGGTTCGCCTGAAAATCCTTCGCGCGTCGAAGCGCTTCGGGCTTCTGGTCCTCGTAGGTGAGGCTCACCGCGATGGGATGGTGCGTGTCGTGAGCCTCGGCCACCACATCCGCGACGGTCAGCTGGATCTGATGGGTCCAGAGGCGGTCGGCTTCGTCCGACGGCGCGAGGCCGAGCCGGGGACCGAGATAGAGCAGGATCGCCGCCGTCTGTCCGACCACGACGTCGCCATCTCGGAGGAAGGGCGGCGCATAGGACGGCCGCGCCACCGAGGGATCGCCGAGAAAAGCGGTCATGGCGCCGAGGCCCTGACCCTCCGCCTCTCGCCCACGGGCGATATCGACATACTCCGCCCCGGCATCCTCCAGGGCGAGGCGAATGAACTCGCCGCGCCCCTGGATCGTCGGCCAGTAATAGAGTTCGTAGGGCATCCGGCGCTCCGCTGCGGAAGGTGTGAGACACCTGTTCCAACACGGGCACCCCGTCCGGGGTGCCGAGCGAAGCGACGTTCCCGGACGGCGGCCTACGTCGAACCCGCCCTCCGGCTCATTGCCAAGACGGGGGCGGTAGCCCGTCTCAGATGTGGATCGCCCGCTTGCCGACGGCGAGGGCGGCTTCCTTGACCGCCTCTGTCAGCGTCGGGTGAGCGTGGCAGGTCCGGGCCACGTCCTCGGCACTGGCACCGAATTCCATGGCGACGGCCACTTCCGCGATCAGGTTGCCCGCATCCGCACCGACGATATGAACGCCAAGCACCCGGTCGGTCTTGGCATCGGCCAGGATCTTCACGAACCCGTCCGTGGTGTGGTTGACCTTGGCGCGACCGTTCGCCGTGAAGGGGAACTTGCCTGCATTGTAGGCGATACCGTCCTTCTTCAGCTCTTCCTCGGTCTTCCCCACCGAGGCGACCTCCGGATAGGTGTAGACCACGTTCGGGATCACCCCGTAATTCACGTGGCCCGATTGCCCGGCGAGGAGTTCCGCCACGGCTACACCCTCGTCCTCGGCCTTGTGAGCGAGCATCGGCCCCGCGATCACGTCGCCGATGGCGTAGATGCCGGTGACGTTGGTGGCATAGTGGCTGTCGGTCTGGATGCGGCCCTTGTTGTCGAGCTGCACGCCCACGGTTTCGAGACCCAGCTTCTCGGTGTAGGGCACGCGGCCGATGGCCACGAGCACGACGTCGGCCTCGAGCTTCTCGGCTTCGCCGCCGGCGGCCGGCTCCACCGAGACGGTGGCGGCGCCGTCCTTCACCTCGACGCCGGTGACCTTCGAGGACAGCTTGAAGACGATGCCCTGCTTGCCGAGGATGCGCTGGAACTGCTTGCCGACCTCACCGTCCATGCCGGGTAGGACGCGGTCGAGATATTCCACCACGGTGACCTCCGAGCCGAGGCGACGCCAGACGGAGCCGAGTTCGAGGCCGATCACGCCGGCGCCGATGATGAGGAGCTTCTTCGGCACGGACTGAAGCTCGAGGGCGCCGGTGGAGGAGACGACGATCGTCTCGTCGATCGTCACGCCGGGCAGCTTCGTCACGTCGGAGCCGGTGGCAATGACGATGTTCTTCGTCTCCAGCATCTGGTTGCCGCCATCCTCGGACAGCACCTCGACGCGGCCGGCACCGGCGACCCGGCCGAGGCCGTGATAGGCGTCGATCCCGTTCTTCTTCAGCAGGAACTCGACGCCCTTGGTGTTGCCGTCGACGCCGTCCTGCTTGAACGACATCATCTTCTTGAGGTCGAGTTCGGGCGCGCTGACGATGACGCCCATGTCGGCGAAGTGCTTCGAAGCCTCCTCGAATGCCTCGGAGGCGTGAAGCAGGGCCTTCGACGGAATGCAGCCGACATTGAGGCAGGTGCCGCCATGGGTCGCCCGCTTCTCCACCACGGCGGTCTTGAGTCCGAGCTGGGCGGCGCGAATGGCGCAGACATAGCCGCCGGGGCCGGTACCGATGACGACGAGATCGTAAGACATAGGCTGGTGACTCGCTTGAAGGTTCGGCAGGTCAGGCCCCACCATCGAAGTTCACGCACGCGGAAGCGTCCGGCCGCCCTGCGGCGGCCGGCGGACGGCAGCTGCCGGGTTGTTTCAGAGGTCCAGCACGAGGCGTGCCGGATCCTCCAGCGCCTCCTTGACGCGCACGAGGAAGGTCACGGCCTCCTTCCCGTCGACGATGCGGTGATCGTAGGAGAGCGCGAGATACATCATCGGCCGCGCCTCGATCTTGCCGGCGCGGACCACGGGACGCTCCTCGATGCGGTGCATGCCGAGGATGCCCGATTGCGGCGCGTTGAGGATCGGGGTCGACATCAGCGAGCCATAGATGCCGCCATTGGTGATGGTGAAGGTGCCGCCCTGCATCTCCTCGATGGACAGCTTGCCGTCCCGCGCCTTCTTGCCGAAACCGGAGATCGTCTTCTCGATGCCGGCGATGGAGAGGTCGTCGGCATTGCGCACCACCGGCACGACGAGGCCCTTATCGGTGCCGACGGCGATGCCGATATGGTAGTAGTTCTTGTAGACGAGGTCGGTCCCGTCGATCTCGGCATTGACCGCCGGCACGTCCTTGAGCGCTCCGATCACCGCCTTGGTGAAGAAGCCCATGAAGCCGAGCTTGGTGCCGTGCTTCTTCTCGAACATGTCCTTGTACTGGGCGCGCATGGCCATCACGGCCGACATGTCGACGTCGTTGAACGTCGTCAGCATCGCCGCCGTGTCTTGGGCGTCCTTGAGCCGGCGCGCGATGGTCTGGCGCAGCTTCGTCATCTTTACGCGCTCTTCGCGCGCGGCATCGTCGGGCTTCGAGGCAGGGCGCGGCGGCGAGGGAGCCTTGGCCTGGCGGGCCGGCTCCTGAGCCGGGGCAGGGGCGGAGGGCGCTTTGGAAGTCGCCTCGATCATGTCACCCTTGGTGACGCGACCGTCCTTGCCGGTGCCGTTCACCGTCGAGGGGTCGATGCCGGATTCCCGCGCCATCTTGGCGACGGCGGGGCCGTTATCGCCGGCCTGACGATCGGATTTCGGCGCCGCGGCCTCGCCGTGGTTGCCGTAGGCCGCCGAGGATTCCTCGGCGGGCGCCTTGTCCGCGCCCTCGGATTTCGGCGTCGCCTCTTCGGTGCGGGTGTCGGCCTTCGTCTCGGTCTTCTTGGCGGCGGGAGCCTTGGCGCCTCCGCCGGCGCCGGCCTCGACGATGGAGCCGAGCAGGGCGCCGGGCTCCACGGTCTCGCCGTCCTTCACCAGGATCTCACCGAGTTCACCGGCGGCGGGCGCGTTGACTTCGAGGGTGACCTTGTCGGTCTCGAGCTCAACAAGGGGCTCGTCCGCCGCCACCGCGTCGCCCGGCTTCTTGAACCAGCGGCCGATGGTGGCCTCGCTCACGGATTCGCCCAGCGTAGGAACGAGGATGTCGGTTGCCATGGTGCTCTGTCCGCCCGAATGGTTTGGTCGCGTCGGAGAAGGGAATACCGGGGTCGTCAGACCGCCAGCGCCTCGTTGAGGAAAGCCTGGAGCTGGGCCTGATGCTTGGAAAGAAGGCCGACCGCCGTGGAGGCCGAGGCGGGGCGGCCGACATAGCGCGCCCGCTTCACCTGCGACTGAGCCTGGCCGAGGACCCATTCGAGATACGGATCGACGAAGGACCAAGCGCCCATGTTCTTGGGCTCCTCCTGGCACCAGACGACCTCCGCATTACGGAAGCGCGCCATCTCGTTGGCCAGCGCCTTGAGCGGGAACGGATAGAGCTGCTCCACGCGCATCAGGTAGACGTCATTGACGCCACGCTTCTCGCGCTCGTCGTAGAGGTCGTAATAAACCTTGCCCGAGCAGAGCACGACGCGACGGATCTTGTCGTCCTTCACGAGCTTGATCGTGTCGTCTTCGTGCTCCGCATCGTCCCAGAGCACGCGGTGGAAGGTCGATCCCTCCGCCAGCATGTCGAGGTTCGACACCGCCCGCTTGTGCCGCAGGAGCGATTTCGGGGTCATCAGCACCAGCGGCTTGCGGAACTCGCGGTTGAGCTGCCGGCGCAGGATGTGGAAGTAGTTCGAGGGAGTCGTGCAGTTGGCGACCTGCATGTTGTCCTCGGCGCACATCTGCAGGAAGCGTTCGAGGCGGGCCGAGGAATGCTCCGGCCCCTGTCCCTCGTAGCCATGCGGCAGCAGCAGAGTCAGGCCGGACATGCGCAGCCACTTGCGCTCGCCGGACGAGATGAACTGATCGATGACGACCTGCGCGCCGTTGGCGAAATCGCCGAACTGCGCCTCCCACAGGACCAGGGAATTGGGGTCGGCCAGGGAGTAGCCGTATTCGAAGCCGAGCACGGCCTCCTCGGAGAGCATCGAGTTGATGACCTCGAGATTCGCCTGCCCCTCGCGGATGGAGTTGAGCGAGGTGTAGCGCTGCTCGTTCTCCTGATCGATCACCACGGCATGGCGCTGCGAGAAGGTCCCGCGCTCCACGTCCTGGCCCGACAGCCGGACCCGATGGCCCTCGATGAGGAGCGAACCGAAGGCCAGGGCCTCGGCCGTCGCCCAGTCGATCCCCTTGCCCGTCTCGACGGCCTTGGCGCGGTTGTCGAAGAAGCGCTGGATCGTGCGGTGGAGGTGAAAGCCGGGCGGCGGCGTGGTGATGCGCTGGGCGATCTCACGCAGGATATCGGCCGGCACGCCGGTCTTGCCGCGGCGCGGATCGTCCACATCCTCGCGCACGGCCTTGAAGCCGGACCAGCGCCCGTCGAGCCAATCGGCCTTGTTGGCCTTGTAGTTGCCGGCGACCTCCAGCTCCCCGTCGAGCATGGCGCGGAACTCGGCCTTGCGCGCGTCGAACTGCTCCTGCGTCAGCACACCCTCGGCGATGAGCTTCTTGGCGTAGGTCTCCAGCGCCGTCGGGTGCTTGCGGATGCGCTGGTACATCTTCGGCTGGGTGAAAGCCGGCTCGTCGCCCTCGTTATGGCCGAAGCGGCGGTAGCACAGCATGTCGATGACGACGGGCTTGCCGAACTTCTGGCGGTACTCGATGGCGATCTTGGCCGCGAAGGTGACGGCCTCCGGGTCGTCGCCGTTGCAGTGGAAGATCGGCGCTTCCACCATCTTGGCGACGTCGGACGGATAGGGCGACGAGCGCGAGAAGCGCGGATCGGTGGTGAAGCCGATCTGGTTGTTGATGATGAAGTGGATCGACCCGCCGGTTCGGTGCCCCTTGAGGCCCGACAGGCCGAGGCACTCGGCCACCACGCCCTGGCCGGCGAAGGCCGCATCGCCGTGGATGAGCAGCGGCACGACGCTGGTGCGCTGGACATTCGGCTTGGCCCGCTGGTCCTGCTTGGCGCGCACCTTACCCAGCACCACCGGATCGACGATCTCGAGATGGGACGGGTTGGCGGTCAGCGACAGGTGGACGTTGTTGTCGTCGAAGGTACGGTCCGACGAGGCACCGAGATGGTACTTCACGTCGCCCGAGCCCTCGACTTCGGCGGGAGAGGCCGAGCCGCCCTTGAACTCGTTGAAGATCGCCCGGAACGGCTTCGACATGACGTTCGAGAGCACGTTGAGCCGGCCGCGATGGGCCATGCCGAGCACGATCTCCTTCGCGCCCAACGCGCCGCCGCGCTTGATGATCTGCTCCAGCGCCGGGATCATCGATTCCGACCCGTCGAGGCCGAAGCGCTTGGTGCCGGTGTATTTGAGGTCGAGGAACTTCTCGAAACCCTCCGCTTCCACCAGCTTGTTCAGGATCGCGCGCCGGCCCTCGGGCGTGAAGGAGATCTCCTTGCCCTTGCCTTCGATACGCTCCTGAATCCACGCCTTCTCCTCCGGGTTGGAGATGTGCATGAACTCGACGCCCAGCGTCTGGCAGTAGGTGCGCTCCAGAATCTCGACGATCTCGCGGATGGTCGAATATTGGAGGCCGAGCACGTTATCGAGGAAGATCGGACGGTCCCAATCCTTCTCCTCGAAACCGTAATGCTGGGGGTGCAGCTCCTCGTGGTCGCCGCGCGGGGCGAGGCCGAGGGGATCGAGCTTGGCGTGGAGATGGCCGCGCATGCGGTAGGCGCGGATCAACATGATCGCGCGGACGGAATCCTTGGTCGCCTGCTCGACCGAGACGCCGCTGGCGGCGACGACGGCCGCGCCGTTGGCAGCCTTGGCGCCATCGATCTTCGCGGTGTCAGACTTCGCGCGGATCTTCTCGCCCACCGCCTTCTCGACGGTGGCCCAGTTGCCGTCCAGGGCCGAGACCATCTCGCCGTTGGCATGGACCGGCCAGTTCGGCTTCTGCCATGAGGCGCCGGCGGCGTTCTTCTCGGCAAGGCCGCTCTCGTCACCGAGGGATTTGAAGAAATCCTGCCACTGCGGATCGACCGAATGCGGATCGCGGGCATAGGCCGCCTGCAATTCCTCGAGATAGGCGGCGTTGCCGCCGGTGAGGAACGAGGTTTCGAGAAGCGCGTCCTGGCGAGCCATCGTCGATCATCCTACCGCTTGGCGGAGTGGCCACCCCTGCGGCGGCCCCCTGCTCCCCATGGCGCCGACGGGCGCTTCGATGGGGATGTTCGTGGCAGCGCGGCGATCCAGCCGCGCCGTTTCCTAGATAGATGCTGCGGAGCCATTTTGCACCGCAACACAAGTGACAGATTCCCGAGAACCTCACCCCTTGAGGACGTCGACCAGCGTGCTGCCGAGGCGCGCCGGAGACGGCGATACCCGGATGCCGGCCGCTTCCATCGCGGCGATCTTGTCCTCGGCTCCGCCCTTGCCGCCCGAGATGATGGCACCGGCATGGCCCATGCGGCGGCCCGGAGGAGCCGTGCGCCCGGCGATGAAGCCGACCATCGGCTTGCGACGGCCGCGCTTGGCCTCGTCGGCAATGAACTGCGCCGCCTCTTCCTCGGCGGAACCGCCGATCTCGCCGATCATGACGATCGATTCGGTTTTGTCGTCGGCCAGGAACAGTTCGAGCATCGAGATGAACTCGGTGCCCTTCACCGGATCGCCGCCGATGCCGACTGCCGTGGTCTGCCCGAGACCGGCATTCGTGGTCTGGAACACGGCCTCGTAGGTCAGCGTGCCGGAGCGCGAGACGATGCCCACCGAGCCCGGCTTGAAGATGTTGGCGGGCATGATGCCGATCTTGCATTCGCCGGCCGTGACCACGCCCGGGCAGTTCGGCCCGATGAGGCGCGACTTCGAGCCTTCGAGGGAGCGCTTCACCCGCACCATGTCGAGGACCGGAATCCCCTCGGTGATGCAGACGATGAGCGGAATCTCGGCGGCGATGGCCTCGCAGATGGCATCGGCTGCGCCCGGCGGCGGCACGTAGACGACCGATGCGGTCGCGCCGGTGGCCTCGCGGGCTTCGGCCACGGTGTCGAAGACCGGCAGGCCGAGATGGGTCGCGCCGCCTTTGCCGGGCGAGGTGCCGCCGACCATCTTGGTGCCGTAGGCGATCGCCTGTTCGGAATGGAAGGTCCCGTTCTTGCCGGTGAAGCCCTGGCAGATGACCTTGGTGTTCGCGTCGATCAGGATGGACATGGGTACTCTCAGCCCTTCTTCACGGCGGCGACGATCTTCTGCGCGGCATCGTCGAGGTCATCGGCGGGAATCACGTTGAGGCCGGAATTCCGGATGATCTCCTTGCCTTTCTCGACATTGGTGCCTTCCAGACGCACCACCAGGGGCACTTCGAGGCCCACAGCCTTCACCGCCGCGATCACGCCGTTCGCGATCACGTCGCATTTCATGATCCCGCCGAAGATGTTGACGAGGATGCCCTTCACCTGCGGATCGGCGGTGATGATCTTGAAGGCCGCCGTCACCTTTTCCTCGCTCGCGCCACCGCCGACATCGAGGAAGTTCGCCGGCTCCTCACCGTAGAGCTTGATGATGTCGAGGGTGGCCATGGCGAGGCCCGCGCCGTTGACCATGCAGCCGATGGTGCCATCCAGCGCGATATAGGCGAGGTCGTATTTCGAGGCCTCGATCTCCTTGGCGTCCTCCTCGGTCTCGTCGCGGAGCGCCAGGATGTCGGGATGGCGGTAGAGCGCGTTCGAATCGAACGAGATCTTGGCGTCGAGGCACTTGAGATGGCCGTCGCCGGTGAGGACCAGCGGGTTGATCTCCAGCATGCTCATGTCCTTGGCGGTGAACGCCTGGTAGAGCTTGGTGGTGAGGTCGCCCGCCTCCTTGGCCTGTGCGCCGGTGAGGCCGAGAGCCTTGGCGACGGCCCGGCCGTGATGGGGCATGATCCCGGTAGCCGGATCGACCGAGAAGGTGATGATCTTCTCAGGCGTGTCGTGGGCCACGGTCTCGATATCCATGCCGCCCTCCGTCGAGACGACGAAGGCGACCTGCCCGGTCTCGCGGTCCACCAGCATCGAGAGATAGAACTCGGCAGCGATCTGCGCGCCTTCTTCGATGTAGAGGCGGTTGACCTGCTTGCCGGCTTCGCCGGTCTGGATCGTCACCAGCGTCTCGCCCAGCATCTCGCCGGCGAATTGCTTGACCTCGTCGATGGATTTGGTGACGCGCACGCCGCCCTTGGCGCCAGCGGGCGCGCCCTTGAACGTGCCCTTGCCACGTCCGCCGGCATGGATTTGCGACTTCACCACCCAGACCGGACCGCCTAGCTCCTTGGCGGCAGCCTCGGCCTCTTCCGGCTTGAAGATCGGAACGCCGCGGGAGACGGGCAGGCCGAACTCCTTGAGCACCGCCTTCGCCTGATATTCATGGATGTTCATTAGGACATTTCCTCGCCTCGTCCCGCGGCAGCGCGCGGGATTGGAAGACACGACACACCGGCCTCGTTCACGCCGACGGGACACCCGCCGGCGCGCGACGCTTCTTGTGAGATTTCAGGCCAGCGCCGGGTTCACGGTCTTGCAGGCTTCGATCAGCGTCTTTACGGCGCCCACCGACTTGTCGAACATGGCCTTCTCGTCGGCATTGAATTCCACCTCGAGGACGCGCTCGACACCGCCGGCGCCGATCACGATCGGGACGCCGACATACATGCCGTCGATGCCGTACTCGCCGCTGAGATAGGCGGCGCAGGGCAGCACCCGGCGCTTGTCGCGCAGGTAGCTCTCGGCCATGGCGATGGCGGAGGCGGCCGGGGCGTAGAAGGCCGAGCCGGTCTTGAGCAGGTTCACGATCTCGCCGCCACCCTTGCGGGTGCGCTCGACCATGGCGTCGAGCTTCTCCTGGGTGGTCCAGCCGAGCTTGACGAGGTCCGGCAGCGGCACGCCGGCGACGGTGGAGTAGCGCACCAGCGGGACCATGTCGTCGCCGTGGCCGCCGAGCACGAAGGCGGTGACATCCTCCACCGAGACCTTGAACTCGTCGGCCAGGAAGTGGCGGAACCGCGCCGAATCCAGAACGCCGGCCATGCCGACGACCTTGTTGGTGGGCAGGCCCGAGAACTTCTGCAGGGCCCAGACCATGGCGTCGAGCGGGTTGGTGATGCAGATCACGAACGCGTCCGGAGCGTGCTCTTTGATACCGGTGCCGACGGCTTCCATCACCTTGAGGTTGATGCCGATCAGGTCGTCGCGGCTCATGCCGGGCTTACGCGGCACGCCGGCGGTGACGATCACCACGTCGGCTCCGGCGATGGCCGAATAATCGCTGGCGCCCGTATACGTCGCATCGAACCCGTCGACCGGAGCGGATTCCGCGATGTCGAGGGATTTGCCCTGGGGAACGCCGTCGACGATGTCGAACAGGACGACGTCGCCGAGTTCCTTCAGGCCCGCCAGATGCGCGAGGGTTCCGCCGATCTGCCCGGCGCCGATGAGCGCGATCTTGCTGCGTGCCATGGAAAACGAACCTCCAGTATCAGTGCCGATCCGCGATGCTCCGTCCCGACGGACGGGCTGCTTGCCGAGGTCGCGATCGCACGTTGATTTCGCCGCGACGGTGTGGCGGAAAAGTCCCCATGCTTCAACCCGACGTGGTCGGCGCTAAGCAGAGTTCGGGCCACAGACGTACCGCGACGCTGGAGGATGCCTTCCAAAAAAGTCTTTCGCCGGAGCATTTTAGACCAACGAACCCCTCTCCGGTTCGACGGCAAAGCTTCGGTGACAGGTCCAAAATATTGTTACTTCGCTTAAAGTGCGCCGATCCGCAGCACTTTCTGGATCGCCTGGATGACGGCTCCGAAGCGCGCCTGGATCAGGTCGACGGGCAGATCGGAATCGTGTTGCATCGCCAGCGGATGGGTGAAGCGGTAGCTCGCATCGAAGATGTAGGCGATGGCCCGCTCGCGATCACGAGCCACGAAGGCTCCCGCAGCGATCCCCTCCTCCACCACACGCTCCACGAGACTGCGCAGGCGAACCCGGTGACGCCGGGCGATGGGCCGTGCCGCCACCGTCGCATCGAGATGGACCGCGAACAGATGGGGCTCCCGTGCCAGGACTTCGCGCTGCGCGCTCGCCAGGGCCATCAGGAGGCGCTCGATCTTGTCGTCTGCGGGGTCGGGCGCATCGGCGATGCGGGCGAGTTCCGCCTCCACATCTCGGAGCCAGCGCCCCGCGACGGCATCCAGAAGGGCGTCCTTGGATGGGAAATACCGGTAGACATTGGCGTGGGTCATGCCGGCCTCGGCGGCCACCGCGACGACCGTCACCCGTTTGTGCCCGAGCCTGGCGAGATGCTCCGTCGCGATCGCCAGGAGGCGCGCATCCACCGAGAGCGGCGTGGGGCTGGCCCGGCTAATTCGGGCCTTGGGCCTGTCGGGCGGGCGGAGACCCGTCATGGGTGTAGCATCATCGCTGCCGACCGAATCATAGCCGACCACAAAGGACGTACCTGCCGTCTCCATCGATACTCCAGCCGGCGCTGATAAGGAGGGCGGGCCGTATCCGGAGTCGGCGTCGCCCCCGCATGTCTCGCTGAGATCGAGACAGCCAGAGGCCCATAGCCGGTCAGAAGCTGTTCTTCCAGGCCCTTAATGCAGTGAACACTAGTTCCGCCGGTGAATTAGCAGAAAGATTCACTGCTTTAGCGAGGGAAGGCTCCGTGGAACGAAGGAAAGGATTGGTCGCGCGCTCATGCCTCATCGTCGTCGGAACCAGGAATCTGCCAGCGGCCTTTGCGTCCTGAGCCTCCGCCATACGAGACTTCAACGCCACGTTGTCGGGATCGGCGGCGAGGGCGAAACGGGCATTGGAGAGGACGTAATCGTGCCCACTGAAAACCTCGGTGTCGTCCGGCAGGGGGAGAAACCGCTCCAGCGACCGCCAGAGCGATTCCGGCCGGCCTTCCACAACCCGCCCGCATCCGAGGGTGAACAGGGTATCGCCAGCGAACACGATCCGCGCTCCGGAGAACCAGTAGCTGACGTGGTCGTTGCAGTGGCCCGGCGTTTCCCAGACCTGCGCTTCGAGTTCGCCGACCCGGACGAGATCCCCCTCGGCGACGGCGACATCCACCTCCGGCACATCGGCCCCGGCCTTGCGCGGCGCGGTCACCCGCGCGCCGGTGCGGCGCTTCACCTCCGGGATTCCCTCGATATGATCGAGATGCCGGTGCGTCACCAGGATATCCGTGAGCGTCCAACCGGTTTCGTCGAGCACCTTCAGGACGGGAGCCGCTTCCGGCACGTCGATGGCGGCACAGGCGCCCGTCGCGGGATCTCGGATCAGCACGCCGATATTGTCGCTCCGGCAGAGGAAGGTGCGGATCTCGGGGCGGGAAACGGTCAAGAGGCGTTCCTCTCTGGTGGCGCGGTGAACCTAAGCAAGAACCGGACGCGGCGGCGAGGAGTTCCGGCATCCGGACGTTGCGGCGGACGTTGCGGGTTGTGGGCGAGCGGCCTCGTCCCCATTGATCCGATTCCTAGCCTGCGTCAAAGAACCCTGTAACTTCAAAACGTCCGGCCGCGCCGGAGCAAGCCGCCCATGCGCCTCGACGTGACCGATCTGCGCGCCTTCTATGCCAGCCCCCTCGGCGGCGTGACCCATCGCATCGTCGGGCGGGCGATCCATGGATTCCTCGGCTCGGTCTCGGGCCTGAGGGTTCTCGGCCTGGGCTACGCGACCCCCTATCTCGGGCCGATCCACGTCATCGCCGAGCGGACGCTTGCCTTCATGCCGGCCACGCAGGGAGTCGTGAACTGGCCCGGCGGCGGACGCTCCTGCTCGGCCCTCGCCGACCCCACGATGATGCCCCTGCCGGAAGCGGCGGTGGACAGGGTGATCCTGGTCCATGCCCTCGAATCGGTGGAAAGTCCGACCGAATTACTCCAGGACGTGTGGCGCGTGCTGACGCCGGGGGGGCGGATGATCCTCGTCGTGCCCAATCGGCGCGGCGTCTGGGCACGTCGCGATGCAACGCCGTTCGGCCATGGCCAGCCGTATAGCCGCTCGCAGCTCGGGCGGCTGATGCGGACCACCCAATTCTCGCCAGAGGGATGGGCCGAAGCGCTCTACATGCCCCCGGTGAACAGCCGGCTCTGGCTGCGGACGGCCAGCGCCTGGGAGAAGGTCGGGACCGGTCTCTCCCTCCCCTTCGCGGGCCTGCACGTCATCGACGCCACGAAGCAGCTCTATCGTCCGGTGGCGGTCCGCAAGGTGCAACGGGCAACCCGCCTCGCTCCGGCGAGAGTACTGGTTCCCACCCCCTCCCCGGGCTGAACCGAGGCCACTCGATTCAGGCATCCGACCAAGGCTCCAGACCAAAGGCAGCCGTTTCCATGTTCAGCCTCATCGCCCCGGAAGCGGCGCTCCACAGCTTCATCTTCGCGTTCTCGAGCCTCTTCTCGATCGTCAATCCGGTCGGCTCGGCCCTCATCTTTTCGCAGATCACCGCACAGAACTCCCATCCGGAACGGGTGGAGATCGCCAAGCGCATCGGCTTCTACTCCGCGCTGATCATGCTCGCGGCCCTATGGGCGGGGGCGCCGATCCTCAACTTCTTCGGTGTGTCGCTGGGTGCCCTGCGGATCGCAGGCGGTCTCGTGGTCGCCGCCTCCGCCTGGACCCTGCTCAGCGCGCCCGAGGCTCGTGAGGCACGGAAACATGCCGAGGCGACCCATGATGCTCCCGACAGCGTCGCCGACGTGGCGTTCTTCCCCCTGACCCTGCCTTTCACGACGGGCCCCGGCACCATCGCCGTCGCGATCGCCCTCGGCTCGAACCGGCCCGTTCCGGGGCCCGACCGGATCGGGTTCTATCTCGGCATGTCGCTAGCGGCCCTCGCCATCGCGCTCATGGTCAGGTTCACCTACGGCTCGGCCGACAGGGTAGTGACCGCCATCGGCCCGGTCGGCGCACGGGTTCTCGGCCGGCTCTTCGCCTTCCTGCTCCTGTGCATCGGCACCCAGATCACCGTGAACGGCGTCACCGACGTCCTCGGACCGATCCTCGCCGCCGGCAAGCGCTGAGCGGACAGGCCCGCACACCGACAGCCTCGCCTTGGCCAACCTCGCCCTGGCCAACCTCGCCTTGGCATCGCCCGGTTGAGGCTGTACCGCAGGCGCGAATTCTCGTGGAAGGACGACAGGATGCGGCTCGCAGTGGTCGGTGCCGAGGGGCGCATGGGGCGGATGCTCATCCGGGCGGTGACGGAGACCGAGGGCTGCACCCTGAGCGGCGCCGTCGAGCGCGAGGGCTCGCCCGCCCTCGGCCAGGATGCAGGGACCCTCGCCGGCCTGCCGCCGCTCGGCGTCAACGTCACCGACGATCCGCTCACGGTCTTCGCGGCCACCGACGGCGTCCTCGATTTCACCGCCCCCTCGGCCACGACCTTCTTCGCCGAACTCGCCGCCCAGGCCCGCATCGTCCATGTCGTCGGCACGACTGGCCTCGCCGAAGCGGATATCCACAAGCTCGTTGCGGCAGCGCACCATGCCCGGATCGTGCGCTCGGGCAACATGTCCCTCGGCGTGAACCTGCTCGCCGGTCTCGTGCGGAAGGTCGCTGCGGCTTTGGGCGAGGATTTCGACATCGAAATCGTCGAGATGCATCACCGCATGAAAGTGGATGCGCCCTCCGGCACGGCCCTCCTCCTCGGGGAGGCGGCCGCGGTGGGGCGCGGCGTCAACCTCGCCGAGACGCGCGTTTCCACCCGGGACGGCCATACCGGCGCGCGCCGGCCCGGCGATATCGGCTTCGCCACCCTGCGTGGCGGCACGGTGGTGGGCGACCACAGCGTGACCTTCGCCGGACCCGGCGAGCGCATCACCATCAGCCACCATGCCGAGGATCGGGCGATCTTCGCCCGTGGCGCCGTACGAGCGGCGTTGTGGGCCCATGCCAAACCTCCAGGCCTCTACGGCATGGCCGACGTCCTCGGTCTCTGATACGAGCGCCCGGTCATTGACTGTTCAGGTCGGCCGGTACACCAGCCCCGCAGGCGCAGATTCTGTTGCGTCGCACCATTCACCGAGAAATAGGATGGACGTCTGATGGAGCGCCTGCTCGTCCTCGCTCGCCACGGCCAGAGCGAATGGAACCTCAAGAAGCTTTTCACCGGCTGGCGCGATCCGCAACTCACCGAGCTCGGCATCACCGAGGCCAGGACCGCCGGCCGCTGGCTGAAGCAGCAGGGCTATGCTTTCGACGTCGCCTTCACCTCCAACCTTCAGCGGGCACAGCATACCTGCGCGCTGATCCTGGAGGAGATGGGCCAGGGCGGCATCGAGACGGTCCGGTCCGAGGCGCTCAACGAGCGGGATTACGGGGACCTGTCGGGCCTCAACAAGGACGATGCCCGTGAGCGCTGGGGCGATGCCCAGGTCCATCAATGGCGCCGGTCCTACGACATTCCGCCCCCCGGCGGCGAAAGCCTGAAGGACACCGCAGCGCGCGTGCTGCCCTATTATATTCAGACCATCCTGCCGCGCGTCATGGCCGGCGAGCGCGTCCTGGTGGCCGCCCACGGCAATTCGCTGCGTGCGCTGGTGATGGTGCTCGACGGGATGACCACGAAGACCATCGCGAGTCTCGAGATCGCCACCGGTATCCCCCTCGTCTATCAGCTCAAATCCGACACCACGGTGGAGAGCAAGGCCGTCCTTGAGCGGGACATCGACCACGACGCTTGACGGCAAAGCGCGGTGAAAGCCGCGCCGGGCATCGGTGCGCGGTTCCCGAACAGACATCCAGCACGCCTATGCTCCCTCGTTCCGCCGAACGTGGCTCCGCCCGGGAGGCGGGCCGACAGCGGCGTGGAGCCACGGCCCCGCCGCAGGCCGACCGGAACGCTTGACAGCGGGAAGGTGTGGGCCGACCCATCGTCGGCGAGCCTTCCTCACGAAGGCCGCGCGAGCCCTTCGCCTTGACCGGAGTCGTCTCGCGTCCGAACACCTGAACCGGAGCCGCAACAGGCGGCTCCGTCGCGGAGAACCGATCCGATGCGTCTGCGTAATCTCGTCCGTCCGGTCGCGGCACTGGCCCTGATCGCCGGGCTCTCGTCAGGCGCCATCTCCGTGGCCTGGGCTGCCGATGCGATCTTCCCGCCGAGTTCGCGCTTCGGCTTCACGCCGGCCTCGGACATGACATTGTCCAAGCGGTTCTCCGGATTCGAGCGGATGGAGGGCGGCGCGACGCTCTCCATCGTCGAGCTGCCGTCGACGGCCTTCGTCGACCTGGAGAAGAGCTTCACCGACGAGAACCTCCGTACGCAGGGGTTCGTCGTCGCGACGCGGGAAGCCATCAAGGTCGCGGGTGACGTGGATGCCGTGCTCTTCACGGGGGAGCAGCCGGCCCCGGAAGGCGCCAACACCCCAGCCATCAGGAAATGGCTGCTGCTCGTCGGTGACACCACGGTCACGGGCATCATCATCGCCCAGACCGTGCCCGATGCCGAGACGCCGGAAACCATGCGGAACATGCTGACCAGCGTGAAGATCCGTCCGGAACTCACCCTGGACGAACAGGTCGCCGCGCTGCCGTTCCGAATCCGTGAATCGGCCGGCTTCCGTCCCGTCCGGGTGCTCGCGGGTAATTCGGTCCTGATGACGCAAGGTCCGAAGGACCAGATGCTCAATCTCGAACAGCCCATCCTGGTCCTGGCCCAGGCCGTCCAGCAGCCGCCCCAGCCGGAGCAGCGCGATGCCTTCGCCCGCGCCGCGCTCTACTCGAACCAGACGATGAAGGATTTCGCGGTCGAGCGTTCGCAGACCTACCGCCAGAACGGCGTCGACTGGCACGAGATCGTTGCCCGCGCAGTGGATGGCCCTTCGAACACGCCGGTGGTGGTCTCGCAAACCATCCGGTTCGCGCCGGACGGTTACCTCCGCGCGCTCGGCGTGGTGCGGGCCGACCAGCGCAGCGCCATGCTGTCGAAGTTCCGCGAGGTCATCGACAGCGTCGAAGTGAAATAGCCGGGCGGCAGCCTCGCCCGGGAGGTATCGTCCGGGACGAGGCTGCGGTCATCATTTGATGTTCGGCCGATGCGTCAGGCCGCGTCCGCCGGACTGGCGGCGGCCTTGGGTCCACCCTTGGCGACACCCACCAGGGCCGGGCGCAGGACCCGGTCGCCGATGATGTAGCCGGACTGCATCACCTGCACCACCGTGCCGTTCGGGACCTCGGCATTGGGAACTTCGAACATCGCCTGGTGGCGGTTCGGATCGAAGCGCTGGCCCTGCGGCTCGATGAGCTTCACGCCGTGACGCTCCAGGGTCTTGGCCAGATCGCGCTCGGTCAGTTCGATCCCGTCGATCAGCGCCTTGAACGGCCCCTCGGCAGCCGAGGCTGCCTCAGCCGGCACGCTCTCCAACGCACGACGGATGTTGTCGGCCGCGTTCAGCATGTCGCGCGCGAAATTCGTCACGGCGTAGGTCCGCGCATCCGCCACCTCGCGCTCGGTGCGCCGGCGCAAGTTCTCCATCTCGGCCAGAGTACGCAGGACGCGATCCTTCAACTCGTCGCGCTCGGCGATCAGGCCCGCCAAAGCCTCGGCGTTGTCCTCCGCACGCGCATCGGTCTTCGCCTCGGCTTCCGCCGCCGCGTCGGCGCGCTGCCCATCATGCTCCATGTCGTTCGCCATCATCGCTCTTCGTCGATCGCAGGTTGCTCGTCCCGCACCGGTCGTCGGTCATAGTCGCCGGCGACCCACAGCACGCGGTCGATCGGAATGGGGTCGGGCCACGACGCCGAGACCCGCTCGACGGGGGTCGGCATCATGCTCCGGGATCGGAGGTGATATCAGACGCGCAGAGGATGAAATCAAGCCGAGCGCCGCCCTGGTGCCGTCTCCCGCCTCAGCCCCCTGCGTGATTCATGCCTGCAGGGGGCTCAGGCTTCCCGCGGAGGCGGCGACTCCACTAGCGCTTCCAACCCCTCCGCCCTCAGGGCAGCGACATCGCTGGCGAACACCTCCATGACCGCGTTGCGGATCGCCGCCTGCCGGTCGGGCTGGATCACCCGGGTGCCGGTAAGATCGGTGACGTAGAAAACATCGACCGCCCGCTCGCCGAAGGTCGCCACATGGGCGGAGGTGATGTTGAGGCTGAGGCGCCCGAGGGCGGTCGTCAACTCGTAGAGCAGGCCCGGCCGGTCGAGGCCGGTGACCTCGACGACGGTCTCCCGGCTCGACAGGGCGTTGTCGATCGCCATGTCGGGGGGGATCAGGAACGTGTTGGAGCGGTTGCTCGGCGGATGCCGGTCGGCCACGAGATCGGCGATGCGGATCTCGCCCCTCAGCGCCCGCTCGATCGCCGTGGTGATGCGCTTGGCGCGGCGCAACTCGTCGTCGTCCCGCTCGAAGGCGCGGGAGATGAAGATCGAATCGAGGGCGAAGCCGTCGGTCGTGGTGAAGATCTGCGCGTCGACGATGTTGCCGCCCAGCGCCGCGCAGGCCCCGGTGACGATGGCGAGGAGACGCGGATGGTCGGGTGAATAGACTGTGATCTCGGTCACGCCCCGCGTCGGGTCGGTCTCGTAGACGGTGGCGACGGTGCGACCGTCTTCCATGACGCCGCGCACGAACCCCGCATTCTTGAACTGCCGGACGGCGTCGACCTTCAGCCAATAGGCCTGGTTGTGCCGAGCGGCATAGGTATCGAAGAAGGTCGGATCCCAATCCGCCAGCTGTTCGCGCAAGCCCATCTGGATGAGGCGGACCCGGTCGGTCCGGGCGATCTCGGAATGACCGCCCGACAGGAGCACCTCGGTCTCGTCGTAGAGGGTGCGCAGCAGCGTGCCCTTCCAGGCCGTCCACACGCCCGGCCCCACCGCCTTGATGTCGGCGACGGTGAGGATCATCAGGAGTTTCAGCCGCTCCATGGTCTGAACCACGGAGGCGAATTTCTGGATCGTCTTCGGGTCGGAGAGGTCGCGGCTCTGAGCCGTCATCGACATCAGCAGGTGATGCTCGACCAGCCAGGCCACGATCTCGGTCTCGGCCTGGGTGAGGCCGAAGCGCGGGCCGATCTTCTCGGCGATGGCCGCGCCGGCGATGGAATGGTCTTCCGGTCGCCCCTTGGCGATGTCGTGCAGCAGCACCGCGACGTAGAGGGCGCGGCGGTGGCTGATCGTGTCGATGAGCCGCGTGGCGATGGGGTGGTCTTCGGAGACCGTGCCGGAATCGATGGCCGCCAGCACGCCGATCGAGCGCAGCAGGTGCTCGTCCACCGTGTAGTGGTGGTACATGTTGAACTGCATCAGCGCGACGATGCGGCCGAAATCCGGGATGAACCGGCCGAGCACGCCGGCCTCGTTCATGAGCCGCAGGATCGTCTCCGGCGAGTTCTTCGACGTCAGCACGTCGAGGAACAGGGCGTTGGCCTCCGTGTCGGAGCGCAGCGAATGACCGATGAGCCGAAGCGAACGGGTGGCGACCCGGGTCGCATCCGGGTGGATCGGCAGGTTGTGGCGATCGGCGAGCCAGAACAGGCGGATCAGGTTCACCGGATCGCGCGAGAAGGCATCGGCGGTGCGCAGGTTGATCCGACCATGATCGTCGATGAAATCCTCCGCCTCGATGGCGGTGGCGCGGAAACGATCACGGAAGCGGCCGATCCAGCGGTCGAGGACCGGCGTGCGCTTGGCATGCCGCGCCTCGAGGGCAGCGCAGACGATGGCTGTGAGATCACCCACTTCCTTGGCGATCAAAAAATAGGCCTTCATGAAGCGCTCGACGCCCGACAGGCCGCCGCGCGGCTCGTAGCCGAAGCGTTCGGCGATCCGCGGCTGCAGGCCGAACGAGAGCCGCTCCTCGGACCGTCCGGTGACGAAATGCATGTGGCAGCGGACGCGCCAGAGCAGTTCCTCGCAGCGCTCGAACACCCGGTACTCCTCCGGCGTGAACAGGCCGGCGGGGACGAGTTCGCTCTGGTCGCGGACGCGGTAGGTGTATTTCGCGATCCAGAACAAGGTGTTGAGGTCGCGTAGTCCGCCCTTCCCGTCCTTGACGTTGGGCTCGACGAGGTAGCGCGAGGCCCCCGATTTCGAGACGCGGGTATCGCGCTCGCGCAGCTTGGCCTCGACGAATTCCGGCGCCGTCCACATGACGAGCTCGGTGTCGAACCGCGTGACCAGCTCCTCGTACAGCGCCCGCGCGCCGAAGAGGTAGCGCGCCTCGAGGAGGGAGGTGCGGATCGTCATGTCGGCCCGCCCCTCGCGCAGGCACTCCTCCACCGAGCGCGTGGCGTGGCCGACCTTCAGCTTGAGGTCCCACAACACGTAGAGCATCGCCTCGACGACGCTCTCGGACCAGGCGGTCTGCTTGTAGGGAAGCAGGAACAGGAGATCGATGTCCGATCCCGGCGCCATCGTGCCACGGCCGTAACCGCCAGTGGCCACCACCGCGAGCTGCTCGCCCGTGGAGGGATTATCGTTGGGGTAGAGCCGCCACACCACCGCATCGTGGATCGTGCGGATCACCGCATCGGTGAGGTTGCTGATGCGCTGGGCGCAGGCGGTGCCGTTGCGCTCCTCCATCAGCCGGGCTTCGGCATCGGCATGCCCGAGCTCGATGATGCGGCGGAGCTGCGGCACGAGAAGAGCGCGCAGCTGCGTCGCCTCGCGCACGTCGCGGTCGAGAGTGGTGAGGACCGTCTTGAGGGCGTCGGCGGCGTCGAACATGCGCAAACCCGTTATCATGTTCCCGGTCGGACACCAGAGACAACGCTAGGCAGAGGCGTAGATGTGATGGGCACTCGGCATGATGTCGTTCTACGTGCCGGAAAATCTGTTTGACGAAACGAACGGTCCTGGCTACCTCGGAAACCCCGCGCCGCTGCCGGGACCATGGAGACCATTGACCGATGACACTGTCTCGTCGCGCCATCCTGAGTGTCATCTGCGGCGCCGCGTCGCTTCTGCTGATGCCGCGCCACGGCGAGGCGGCGGAGGTCAAGGAGATCCGCCTCGATTGGGCAACCTACAACCCGGTGAGCCTGATCCTCAAGGACAAGGGTTTCCTGGAAGAGGCCCTGAAGGACAAGGGCATCAAGGTGCGATGGACCCAGTCGCTGGGCTCCAACAAGGCGCTGGAATTCCTCAATGGCGGCGCCATCGATTTCGGGTCCTCGGCGGGGGCCGCGGCTCTGCTCGCCCGGATCAACGGCAACCCGATCAAGGCGGTCTACGTCTTCTCGCGTCCGGAATGGACGGCACTGGTGACCCGCAAGGACAGCGGCATCACCAAGCCCGCCGACCTCAAGGGCAAGCGCATCGCGGTGACCCGCGGCACCGACCCGCATATCTTCCTCATCCGCGCGCTTCAGGGCGCCGGGCTGACCGAGAAGGACGCCAAGCTCGTCCTGCTTCAGCATGCCGACGGGCGCACCGCCCTCGACCGGGGCGACGTCGATGCCTGGGCCGGCCTCGACCCGATGATGGCGGCCTCCGAGATCGAGAACGACGACGTGCTGTTCCACCGCGATGCCGCCGCCAATACCTGGGGCGTGCTCGACGTGCGCGAGGATTTCGCCGCCGCGAACCCGGACCTCGTCCGCACCGTCATCGCCGCCTACGAGACCGCGCGCGACTACGCGATCAAAAATCCGGACACCCTGAAGAGCGCCCTCGTCACGGTGACGAAACTGCCGGAGACGGTGATCGCCCGCCAGATCGAGCGGACCGACCTCACCCGGCCCGCCATCGGCAAGGCTCAAGCGGAGTCGATCACCGCCGCCGGCATCGCCTTGCAGCAGGCCGGAGTGATCCCCGCCGGCACCGACGTGAAGGCGGCGGTGGACGGGCTGATCGATCCGCAATTCGCACCCGCCGCCCGCTGATCCGTGAACGAGTCCGCCGCGACCGAGCGCGCTGTAATCGAGCCCGCTGCGACTGCCTCCGTGGTGTCGGCCGCGCACGACGCGGCTGACGGGACGGCGTCGCCCAAGCCCCGGGGGGACACTTTCTGGCACCGGGGCGGCCGCCTCGCGCTCGGCCTGATCCTGCCCCTGGCCCTGGTTATCGGGTGGGAGTTCGCCGTCCGCACCGGCCTCGCCCAGGGGCGGCTGATGCCTCCGCCGAGCCGGATCGCGGCGACCCTCCACGACCTTGCCGCCTCGGGCGACCTGTGGATGCACGTCCAGGCGACGCTGGTGCGCGTCGCCCTCGGCTTCGCCTTCGGCGCCCTGGCCGGCATCGCGGCGGGCGCCTTGACCGGGGCGCTTCCCACAGCCCGCCATATCCTCGACCCGACGCTCCAGGCACTGCGTGCCGTGCCGTCCCTCGCCTGGGTGCCGCTCTTCATCCTCTGGCTCGGCATCCTCGAGACGCCGAAAGTGACGCTCATCGCCGTGGGGGTGTTCTTCCCGGTCTATATCGGGGTGGCGGGGGCCATCGCCTCCGTCGACCGCAAGCTCATCGAGGTCGGACGCATCTTCCGGCTGTCGAAGCTGCAGCTCGCCCGGCGTATCCTGCTTCCCGCCGTCCTGCCCGCGACCCTGACCGCCCTGCGCACCGGCCTCGGCCTCGGCTTCCTGTTCGTGGTCGCCGCCGAGCTGATGGGAGCCTCCGAAGGACTCGGCTACCTCCTCATCGACGGTCAACAATTCAGCAAGGCGGACCAGATCCTGGCGGCGATCATCTCCTTCGCCATCCTCGGCAAGCTCGCCGATACCGTCCTCGTCGCCGTGACCCGGCCTCTTACGCGCTGGCAGGACACGGCGCGGGAGACGTTGTAGGTCCCCTCACCGGATCGAAGAAGGCTGGCGCCCCGCGATGCTCACCCTCGATAGCCTGTCCAAGACCTATTCCGACGGCACGCGGGCGCTGGAGCGCATCGACCTCTCCGTGCCCCAGGGCGAGATCGTCGCGCTCATCGGCGGCTCGGGCTGCGGCAAGACCACCTTGCTGCGGCTCGTCGCGGGGCTCGACCGGGCGAGCGAGGGCCGCATCGTCCTCGACGGCGAGCGGATCGCGGAGCCGCATCCGGGCGTCGGGCTCGTTTTCCAGGAACCGCGCCTGCTGCCCTGGCTCGATGTCGCCGACAATGTCGGCTTCGGCCTCGGCCACCTGCCCCGGGCGGAGCGCAAGGCACGCGTCACCCATGCTCTGGACATGGTGGGTCTCGCCGAACATGCGGGCCGCTGGCCGCGGGAACTCTCGGGCGGGCAGCAGCAGCGCGTCTCCATCGCCCGCGCCTTCGTGGCGAACCCGCGCGTGCTCCTCCTCGACGAACCGTTCTCGGCGCTGGACGCCTTCACCCGCAAGGACCTGCACGGCCATCTCCTCGCCCTTTGGCAGGAAACGAAGCCGACGATCCTCATCGTCACCCACGATGTCGGGGAGGCAGTGGCGCTGGCCGACCGGGCTGTGGTGATGCGCCCCAAGCCCGGCCGCCTCGACGATGCCATCCCCCTCGCACTGGCCCGGCCGCGCGATCCCGCCTCGCCGCATAGCGAGGCAGCCACCCGCCGCATCCTCGCCGCCCTGGACCGCTCGCTGAAGCCGGCTCAAGCGGCGGCGCCTACCGAGGCGGCGCAATGGTGGTGAGCCCTTCCCTGGCGTCCGGGCGCATCCCAGGTTAGACGCCGAGGCAAAGACCAAGACGACAATCGCACCAAGACGATCGAGGAAACACCCGATGGACGCCACCACCCTGCGCTCGCTCCAGGCCCCTCTCAAGGACCAGTACCGCAATACGCCGGAATCGGCCGTCATCACCCTGAAGGCCAAGGGCACCCTCGACGACACCTCCATCGCCTGTAAGGTTGAGACCGGGCGGGCGCTTGCGGTCGCCGGCCTTCACCCGGCCACCGGCGGGTCCGGCCTCGAACTCTGCTCGGGCGACATGCTGCTCGAGGCGCTGGTCGCATGCGCCGGGGTCACGATCAAAGCGGTGGCGACCGCCCTCGAGATCGATCTGCGCGCCGGCACGGTGAGCGCCGAGGGCGACCTCGACTTCCGTGGCACGCTGGGTGTCGACAAGGAAGCGCCGGTGGGCTTTCGCGCGATCCGCCTGAACTTCGCCCTCGACACCGATGCGCCGCAGGAGAAGCTCGACCAGCTCCTCAAGCTGACGGAGCGCTATTGCGTGGTCTTCCAGACCCTGAACCACAAGCCCGAACTCGCGGTCCACGCGTCGAAAGACTGATCGGCGAAGGCGAAGGCGTCCCGGTTGGCGCCTTCGGCCCTCTCGCCGGAAAAGGGGAGCGTGGCCTGGCCCTGAAAGATGCGCTCAGGCTGCCGCGATTTGCCCTTCGATCGCATCCCAGACCGAGACCGCCAGATCCGGTCCCCCGAGCCGCTTGATGGCGCGGATGCCCGTGGGAGAGGTGACGTTGATCTCGGTGAGGTTGCCGTCGATCACGTCGATGCCGACGAGGATGAGGCCGCGCCGGCGAAGCTCCGGTCCGATCGTGGCGCAGATTTCCCGCTCGCGCTCGGTGAGGTCGGAGGCCGCCGCCGCCCCGCCGCGCACCATGTTGGAGCGGATGTCGTTAAGCGCCGGGACACGGTTGATCGCGCCCATCGGCTCGCCGTCCACCAGGATGATGCGCTTGTCGCCCTCGGTGATCTTGGGAAGGAAACGCTGGACCACCCAGGGCTCGCGGAACGTCACCGAGAACAGGTCGAACATCGAACCGAAATTGGCGTCCTCCGGCAGCACCCGGAACACCGCCGCGCCGCCATGGCCGTGCAGGGGCTTCATGACGATGGCGCCGTGCTCGGCGCGGAACGCCTCGATCTCCGCCTTGTCGCGGGTGATCAGGGTCGGCGGCATGAGCTGCGGGAAATCGAGGACGAACAACTTCTCGGGCGCGTTGCGCACCTCGGCCGGGTTGTTCACCACCAGGGTCCGAGGATGGATCCGCTCCAGCATATGGGTCGCGGTGATGTAGGCCATGTCGAAAGGCGGATCCTGGCGCATCAGCACCACGTCGACCTCGGCCAAGTCGACACGCTCCACGGCACCGAGGGTCGCGTGAGCGCCCTCCACATCCTGGACCCGGAGGGGCTCGACCCGCGCGGTCACCACCTGCCCCTGAATGGAGAGGCGGTCCGGCGTGTAGAACAGAAGGTCGTGGCCTCGCGCCTGCGCTTCGAGGAGCAGGGCGAAGGTGGTGTCACCGGCGATCCTGATCGCCTGGATCGGGTCCATCTGAACCGCGACGGTCAGAGCCATGGCGCACGAGCCTCATTCACGTTCGAGCATCGGCGAAGGCTCGGGGACCCGCCCGTCCCCAGTCTTCATCGGACGCAGCAGGCCTAGTCGACGGCCCGGCTCGCGTCGACAGACTTCTTACCGGGACGCGTCGCCGAGGGGTGACTTTCCCCTGTCGGCGAGACCTGTCTCCGTGGTCCCGCCTAAGCGGGACCTATCCTCTCAGCGGGACTTAATCCTCTCAGCGGGACTTGCCGCCGGTGCGACGGTCGTAGTCGCCGATGGCGTTGCGGCATTCGGGAGAGAGACGAGGGCGATTGCGCTCCATGCACTTCTCGGCCTCGTTGCTGTTGGGATCGACCCCGGCACAGAGGCGGAAGTAGTCGTTGGCGCAGCCGAGCTGCAGGCCCTGATCTTCACGCTGGGCCTGGGCTGGGCCGGCCGCAAGGAGAAGGAGCGCGAAGGGAGCGGCTTTCAGAGCCACGTACAGGCCCTTCGAGAGGCTGGAGGATCGTGTGGTCGCCACGCGCATTCTGCGTTGTCCTTCGCTCGGATCGGATTGAGGCGGCATATCTGCCGCTGCCATGGGTTAGCAAGCGCGCGGGATGCCGTCCTTGTTCCGGCCAAGGCTCATCGGACACGGGGGCAGACGGTGAGCGTGTCGTGCCGGTCACACTTTTTGCTCGATGCACCGCGAGACGGGTCATAAAAATGGCCCCGCTCACAGGTGGAGCGGGGCCGAGTACAAGGGAGGAAACGCCCGCCATGGGCAGCGAAGAGCGAAGCAAGGAGCAAGCCAGGGCTCGTTTCCGCCTCCTATTCGGAGGGCCCCGTCGCTGCGGCGAAATTGCCACGCGACCGCGTTCCCCATGGCAGCCGTCCCGCGCCACCCCTCGAATTGAAGAAGCGCAGAAACCTTTCATTAACTACCCCGTGATGATCTCCGCTCTGCATCACGATGGATTGAGAGTTCGACGGGGCCAGGCCCCGACGGGATTCGAGTGGACGCTTCCGACAGGTTCGGGTGGTGCGGATCGAGGATCGATGGGATCGCCAGCGATGACGCCTGACCGCAAGTCCCAGAAAGCCGACCCACATACCGGAGAGCCTTCGGGCGACCGGGGGGATCGTTCGATGACGCGCCCGACCGCGAGCGTCGTTCCGTTCCGCCAGAGCGCCGTTCGCCGCTTCCGCAGGGAAGACGAAAGCGCAGACGGCATGGCGGGAGAGATCCTGCTGTTCACCGGCGTCCGCTACGAGCGCATGCCCGACCCGGCATTGCCCGCCCCCCGCCAGCGCCGACGCTCCTGACGCCCCACGCCTCTTGAGACCCCGCCTCCGGTCACCGCGAGCCGAGCAGCACCGTCACTCCGAGGAAGCGCGATGCCGGCGTCCCATTCCGTCAGCTCCACCCGACGCCCGGTCCGGACCACAACCGCCGCCGCGCTTCTGCTGTTGGGAGGCTGCGCTCAGAAGGGTGATTTCGGCCGTCCGGCCCCGAGCGCGTGGAACAGCCTCGTTGCATCCACCGGCACCGTGGCCGCGCATTACCGCAACGAGCCGGCCTCGTATTTCCCGCTCACGGATGACGAGCGCACCCTGCGTGACCGGGCCTGGCGCTTCCTGATGCCGGCAGCCGAGAACGAGGCCTTCACCGACGCCCTAGCCAATCTCACCCGCACCCGCGTGCTGCCGCCGAGTTGGCGGAACGATGACGTCGCCAGCTATCACGCGGCCCTGGTCGCGGAGCCCTTCCGCTCGCCCGTTTCGCGCTATCGTCGCCTGTCGGACGACATCACGGCGGATGGGCGCCTGATCCCACTTTTCGTGGCTACGGCCGCGCGGGTGGCGAATGCCGATACCCTGCGCCTGCGCAGCCTGCCCTTCGTGAAGAGCCTGGACGACGAGAGCATTCGGCAGGCCGCCATGCGGGTCGCCGAGAACCGTTGCCTCGTGGCCTGGGTCCGGCTGGAGACGGGGGTTCGCGCGGAACGTTACCGCTACGCCCTGCAGCACCTCCTCGTGGAGGTCCCTTCGGTCGAAGCCGTCTCGGTCGAGCGCAGCCTCGCCGGCCTCGACGGACGCCGGGTGATGCTCGACCCGCTGCTTCCGGCGGAGGCGGAGGCCCGCTGCGGATTGGTGGAAGCGCCCGTTCCCCAGGCCGCCCTCCCCATCGTCGCGAAGTACTGAATCAGGGCTGCCCGTCCGGAGAGGATGGGGGCCGGCCCTCAGCCCCCGGATTTCGCAGCGTCCTCGGTCGGGCTGTCGATGGTGCAGGAAACGGCCTGGACCGCCTCGTTCGCCCCCTGCCGCTGGCTCGGAAGGGCCGCGACCACGCGCACCACCACGAAGCCCTCCCGCTCGGTGGCGACGATCCGCACGTCGCGGCTCACATCGTTCTCGTCCTCGTTGGCCAAGGCTTCGTCGTATTGGGCGCGGGTGAGGATCACGAGATCGAGGGCGCCGCGCACCGCCGCCTGGTCGGTGACGGCGTAGAAGGCCCCCCGCCGGCCATGAACGGCCAGGGACAGCATCAGCGCGCCGGTCCGTGCCGAGACCCGCATCGGACCCTCGGCGAGGTTGTAGGCGCAGATCCCCACGGCGACGGAGGGATCGGGAATGGGCAACCACGCCTCGGCTGGAGCCGGGTTGATGCCGGTGGCCAGAGTGTAGACCGGCATCGCGTGATCGAGCGTCTCGCTGGTGCGTGCCTTCGTCAGCGCGTCGGATTCCGACAGGCTCGGGATCGCCAGCACGACGACGATATGCACCAGCCCGGCCAGGACGAGGCCGGCGAGGGTCGCGAGAAGGAAACGGCCGGTCGGGTTCATTCCGCGCATTCCGTGCGGGAGATCGTGGGAACCGCGGATCGCTCCACCGTGCCGGCGCTGGCCGCCACCGGCGTATCGTAGAGGCGGAGCGCCAGCCGCACCGGGCCGGCAGCGCGCGGCATGGGCAGCCAGTTGCCGGGCTGGACGTCCGGGGCGAGGACGATGGAAAAGCGCCCGTCCACGTCGCGCAGCACCTCTGTGGAGGTGAAGCCTTCGCGCATCACAGGCCGGTCGGGGTCACGCTTGCCGCGCCCGGCGACGGTGATGGTCCAGGCCCGTGCAGGAGGCGTCGCGCCGGCGATCCGGTAGGTGCAGGCCGCATTGAGGGCGCGGCCCTCGTCGTCCTGGGAGGCGGTGAGAAGCAGGCCTTCCCCCACCGCCAGGGGAATCTCACCGCGCCGGGCATTCACCGCGCGGGCATACGGATCGGCGCCGAGCGAGCCCGTGCGCGGCCAAGCGATCCAGCTCCCCACCGAAACGCCGCCGAACGGATAGCCGCCCCGCGTGGCATAATCCGCCGTCGCCAACCCTAAGCCCGCGCCGAGGGCGAGCGTATAGAAGACGAGCCCGACGCGGGACGTCCGGCGCAGGACGGCCCGAAAGGCGCGGCTTCCCCGGCCGGCGACGCCCGCGATGCCTGGCATCGCGCCGGACCGGGCAGGGTGATCTGTGGTGCTCATGCGGCGGCTGACATCCTGGGGCCGTTGGACACCGTCGCTACGGGATGCCAATGCGGCCGCCGACCGGGCGGGCGCCATCGGCGACGGCGCCCGTGGTCTCCCCAGCGGCGGCGCGGGCGCCGGCGGGCGTACCCGCCTCCACGGTGCGGAACAGTCCGTTCATGCTGCCGATGACCTCGAACGAGCGCCGCGAGAGCTTGCCGGCCGCACTGGCGGCCGCGTTGGGTGGTGAGGACGACCCGGCCTGCGCGATCGGACGGGTGTTCTCCTTGAGGCCCGGCATCGCCTTCAACTCGATTCCCTGGTGAGCCGTTTCCATCACGTCGTGCCAGGCCATGGCGGGCAGCGAGCCACCGGTCATCTTGTTGGTGGAGGTGGAATCGTCGTTTCCGAACCAGACGGCGCCCACGTAATTGCCGGTATAGGCCACGAACCAGGCATCCTTGTAGGCGTTGGTCGTCCCGGATTTACCCGCGACCTTGATGCCGTCGAGCTGCGCGCGACGGCCGGTCCCCTCCTCCACCACCTTGTTCAACATGAAGTTCATGTCGGCCACCACCTGGGGGGAGAGGATCTGCTCGGGCTTCTCGTCGGCATGGCGGTAGATCACCTCGCCGGAGGAGTTCTTCACCTCCATGGCCGCGTAGGGCTTGGCCTTGCGGCCGCCATTGGCGAACACCGCATAGGCTGCCGCCTGATCGATGACGTTCACCTCCGCCGAGCCGATGGGAAGCGAGACGGAATCGGTGAGCGGGGTGGTGATGCCCATGCGATGGGCCATTTCGATGATCTTGGCGCGTCCGGCCTTGGCAGCGGGGAAGTCGCCCTTGATGCCGATGGCCTTGCCGAGTGCGACCGAGATCTGGATCGGGATCGTGTTGATGGATTTCGCCACCGCCACGGTGAGGTTGGTGGCGCCGGAGAACGAGCGGCCGTAATTCTGCGGGCACCAATTGCCGAGGCAGATCGGCCGGTCGACGACCCGGGTGTCCGGCCTGTAGAGGCCGGCGGCGAGACCCGCCGCATAGACGTAGGGTTTGAACGACGAGCCCGGTTGGCGCAGGGAATCGGTGGCCCGGTTGAACTGGCTCTCGCCGTAATCGGCCCCGCCGACCATGGCGCGCAGCGCCCCGTCCGGATCGAGGATGACCATGGCAGCCTCGTCCACGTCGTACTGGTCGCCGTACTGACGCAGGATGTTCTCCACCGCCTGGTCGGCACGTTTCTGGATACCGATGTCGAGGGGCGTCTTCACGATCAGCACGCGATCGCCGCGCAGCTTGCCGGCATCCGCCATGCCCTTGATCTCGCCGAAGGCCCAGTCGAGGTAGTAATCGGCGGTGATGTCGCGGGTGCGGGTCACCGGCGTCGCCGGGTTGCGCAATGCCGTCTGGATCTGACCTTCGGTGACGAAGCCAGCTTCCACCATGTTGTGGAGCACGTCCACCGCGCGGGCGCGGGCCGCCGGCAGATTGACGTGCGGCGCGTATTTTGTCGGCGCCTTGAACAGGCCGGCCAGCATCGCGGCCTCGGCGAGGCTCACGTCCTTCAGGGGCTTGCCGAAATAATAATCGGCCGCCGCAACCGCGCCGAAGGTGCCGCCGCCCATATAGGCGCGGTCGAGATAGAGCTTGAGAATGTCGTTCTTGCTGAGATGGCTCTCGAGCCACAGCGCCAGGAACGCCTCGTTCACCTTGCGCTCCAGGGAGCGCTCATTGGTGAGGAACAGGTTCTTGGCGAGCTGCTGGGTGATGGAGGAGCCGCCCTGCGTGTTGCCGCCGCCGCGCGAGTTCGACACGAGGGCGCGCGCCGTGCCGATCGGGTCGATCCCCCAATGCTCGTAGAAGCGCCGGTCCTCGGTGGAGACCAGCGCCTTGATCATGCTGTCGGGAAAGTCGTCGAGCTTCAGCGAATCGTCGTGCTTGATCCCGCGCCGCCCCACCTCGACGCCGTAGCGGTCGAGGAAGGTGACGGCGAGATCCTGCTGCTTCAGCCAGTTCTCGCTGGTGAGGTTGAAGGCGGGTTGCGCGAGGGCCAGCATCAGAACGGCGCCACCGGTCCCGAGCGTCACCGCTTCGCTGGTGAGATCGAGGGCGACACGCTTCCAGCCGCGCACCGAGAAGATCTGCATGCGTTCCTGGAAACGCTCGTAGGTCTCGGCGGTGGAGCGGCCGCTGTCGTACAGGCTCGCATTCACCCAGGCATCGAAGCCGAGGGCGGCGTGTTTCAGGCGCGTCAGAAGCGAGGTGGCTTTGGGCAGGCGCACGACGTGATCTCTGTCCCTCAACGCACGGCCGGCACCGCTCACCGATGCCGCAGGTCAAGCACTACCAAGCTCCGCGCGTCTTCGCGAGGCCCAGCAATCCACACCACCCGCCCTTCGGCAGGGGAAGAACGCGGACGGCCCGCACCATAATGCGTCGGAAAGCGAAAACGTCGCGACGTCGGCGAGAATAACCCTTCGTCAACCTTGATCCGGGAATGGGGCGCGGAGGTGGCGCGGCTTGCCGATCAGGCCCACATGCGTCAAGGAGCCTGCGCGCTCCGCCCTCCGTTTCGAACCCCGAAGGTGCTCCCGATGAGGGACCGCACATCCCCCCTCCTTGCCCCGGACCCAATGGCGCCCGAGCCATCGAAGCCGTTCTGGCGGGAGAAGACCCTCGACGAAATGTCGTCGTCCGAGTGGGAAAGCCTGTGCGACGGCTGCGGCCGGTGCTGCCTGCTGAAGCTCGAGGATGACGATACCGGCGAGGTCTACCATACCGATGTCGGCTGCACCCTACTCGACGGGCTCGCCTGCAACTGTCGCGATTACGTCAACCGCCAGAGACGGGTGCCCGATTGCGTCCGCCTGACGCCGGAGGCGGTCCGCACCATCCCGTGGCTGCCACGGACCTGCGCCTATCGCCTCGTGCGCGACGGCCAGGATCTCTATCCGTGGCATCCCCTCGTCTCAGGCCGTCAGGCCAGCGTCCACGAAGCCGGCATCTCGGTGCGCGGCCGGATCTCGGGCAACGAAGAGGAGTTCACCACCGACGAACTCCTCGACCAGATCGTCACCTGGCCCGGCCGCACCCCGGAGACCGAGGACGAGGATTAGGCGCCGCGAAGGCGCCTCACGGATCGAGACGGAAGCGATCCACGTCGCGCAGGAGATCGAGGAAGGCTCGCGCACCGTGATCGAGGGCCGCGAGGCCGGCTTCGCGCGTGCCGAGAGTCGCGTTGCCGATGGCACCCGAAGGATGGAGGTCCTGCGACTTCCAGGCGAAGGCGGCTGGGCGGCCGGCGCGCAGGTGAGTGAAGTCGCGCTCCATCGCGACTGAGCGAGGCTCGAAATCGGCTATGGCCTGCCGACGCACCGCATCGGGTTTCAGCGCCAGCATCAGCGCCGTCTCGACGGCGCCGGCATGGATGCCATGCCTGATTTCGTCTTCGGGAAAGAGGCCCGGCGGGTAGCCGAAACGGCTCCAGGCCGTGGTGACGGCGAGCATGCCGAGACTGCGCAGGTCGCTCGCCACGAGGTCGATGAGGCCACTATTGCCACCATGGGAGGTGACGATGACGAGCTTGCCGCATCCGGCGCGATGAAGGCTGCGGCCGATCTCGCCCCAGGCCCGCAGGGCCGTCTCGGCCGTGAGGGTCAGCGTGCCGGGAAACGCGTCGTGCTCGTCCGATTTGCCGATGCTCTGGACCGGCAGGACCAGGATGTCGAGGTCGCTCGCATCGAGTTCGGCCAGCTTGGCGAGATAGCCTTCGGCGATGGTGACATCGGTGGACAGCGGCAGATGCGGGCCATGCTGCTCCACTGCCGCCACGGGGAGGATGGCGATGGAGTGGCCGATGGCGGATTCGATCTCGCCGGTCGTGAGATCGAACCAGTTCCGCACCGCCATGGTCGTCGTGTCCCTCGCGACCCCGCGCCGCCAGGGTGGTCTTCTAGGCCGAACAAGCCCTCACAAGAAGGGTGTCCGGATCTCGGACTCAGCGCGAGGGGCGCAGCAGCCATCCGAGCCCGAAGGCTGCCGCCGCCACGAGAGCGAGCGTGACGGCCTTGTTCTCGTCCGCCCGAGCCGCCACCGCCCGGCCGTGCCGCACAGCTTCACCCCGGTAGTGACGGCCGCGGCGCTGAGCTTCGTCGGCGAGCGCATACCCACGGTCGGCGATCGCTTGGCGACGCTGCTCGGCTTCGTCGGCCAAGGCATGGGCGCGGGAGCTCGCCTCGCCGATGAAGCGTTCGCCATCGCGGCGCAGGTCGTTCACGGTGTCGCGTGCTTCGCCATACGCGTATTGCGCTGCGCCGGCGGCCTGATCGTATGCGCCTTCGACCTGCTGGCGCGCGCGGCCCGTCACAGCGCCGAGAGCCGTCTTGCCGCGACCCTGCAGGTTGCGGACGCCACCGTCGAAATGATCTCTGTTCATGGACACATCTCCATTCGCGAGCCGATGGAAGGGCGTGGGCCCGATCCATCCTGCCGTCGCACCGATCCAGGCGTTGGCCCTGAATCGGGCTCCCGATCTCGGCTCTCGGAATCGTTGTTCGAGCTTTGATTCTGTCTCAGCCGGACGTCGCATGGACGTCGATCTACAGTGAGGGGAGAGATACTCCCCTCACCGGACTGGGCATCGGGCCGGATCGTCAGATCTTCTTGACGGCGTCGGCTGCGCTCTGAGCCGCGCCCTTGATCCCGTCCTTGGCGTCGCCCACGGTCTTCTGGGCCTCCCCCTTCAGTTCCTGTGCCTTGCCTTCGGCCTGCAGCTTCTCGTTGCCCGTGGCCGAGCCAACACCCTGCTTGATGTTGCCGACGGCTTCGTTGGCGAGACCCTTGATCTTGTCGGTGGTGCTGCTCATCGAAATGATCCTCATGATCGCTCGGGGAGGCCGGGACGCGGCATGCGCCGGGCACCGCGAAGTCGAAAGCCGAACGATAACAATTGCTGAAATGTTCCGATTCGAGGCCGTGGAATTGTACGATTCCCGACTGATCCGGATGAGGAACTCCGCAGCCGAGCACTGACGTGAAGTTAAAGGTCTCCGCAGCAAGAGTTTGAATTTTTTATACGCGCGATCCAAATTTTTTGTTTCGGCTTGCGACGCCATTGCCAGCAAAGTTTCTTGAATTCAAAATATTCCCGGCTAGAACTCGGCAAACAACAGACGAGACACCGAGGAAGACGGTCATGACCGTTCGCGCCGCCATCCCACGTTCGGGCGGGACCACCCATCCGACCCTGGGCACGGCGTCCGCACCGCCTTTCGGGCGCTGGGGTCAGCTGGTGATCGGCGTGATCTGCATGGTGATGATCGCCAACCTTCAGTACGGCTGGACGTTCTTCGTGCCGGACATCCAGAAGAAGTTCGGCTTCGACCGGGCGGCGATCCAGTGGGCCTTCACCCTGTTCGTGCTGTTCGAGACCTGGCTGGTCCCGATCGAGGGCTGGTTCGTGGACAAGTACGGCCCGCGCGTGGTCGTGCTGTTCGGCGGCGCGCTCTGCGGCATCGGCTGGGTCATCAACTCCTACGCCGCCTCGCTCAACATGTTCTATCTCGGACAGGTCGTGGCCGGCATCGGCGCCGGCGCCGTCTACGGTACCTGTGTCGGCTCGGCCCTGAAGTGGTTCCCCGACAAGCGCGGGCTCGCCGCCGGCATCATCGCCGCCGGCTTCGGCGCCGGCTCGGCGCTGACCGTCGCCCCGATCCAGTGGATGATCGCCGACCACGGCTTCCAGGCCGCCTTCTTCAACTTCGGCATCGGCCAGGGCCTCGTCGTCTGCGCGCTCGCCTTCTTCTTCACCTCGCCCAAGAAGGGCCAGGTGCCGGAGGTCGTGGCCAACGCCAACATCATCCAGACCCGGCGCAACTACACCCCCGGTGAAGTCGCCCGCCAGCCGATCTTCTGGCTCATGTACTTCATGTTCGTCATCGTCGGCGCCGGCGGCCTGATGATCACCGCCAACCTCAAGCCCATCGCCTCCGATATCGGCGTCGACAAGGTGCCCGTCACCATCATGGGCATCACCATGGTGGCCATCACCTTCGCGGCCACCATCGACCGCGTGCTCAACGGCCTGACCCGCCCGTTCTTCGGATGGGTCTCCGACAAGATCGGCCGCGAGAACACCATGTTCATCGCCTTCGCCATGGAAGGCTTCGGCATCTACATGCTCTACCTCTGGGGCCACGACCCGCTGTGGTTCGTGCTGCTCTCAGGGTTCGTGTTCTTCGCCTGGGGCGAGATCTACTCCCTCTTCCCCTCCACCTGCACCGACACGTTCGGCACCAAGTTCGCCGCCACCAATGCCGGCCTGCTCTACACCGCCAAGGGCACCGCCGCCCTCCTGGTCCCGGTCGCCAACTACCTCCAGCAGGCCACCAACAGCTGGGACGGCGTCTTCCTCGTCGCCGCAGGCGCCAACATCCTCGCATCCCTCCTCGCCATCGCCGTGCTGAAGCCCTGGCGTGCCCGCATCGTTGCCCGGAGCATCTGAACCATGGCCCGCTGGATCGGATATCGTCACGACGGACGCGCCGGTTTCGGTCGCCTCGACGGAGAACAGGTCACTGTCCACGAGGGCGACCTGTTCGACGCGCCCCGGGCCACGGGAGAGATCCTGCCCTTCGCCGAGGTGGTCCTCGACCTGCCGTGCCGGCCGAGCAAGGTCATCGCCCTATGGAACAACTTCTCCGCCATGGCCGAGAAGCAGGGTCTGACCCCTCCCGTCGCCCCGCTGTTCCTCTTGAAGCCGGCCAACACCTATCGCCCCAGCGGCGCCGAGATCGCGGTGCCGGATTGCGCCGGTCGTATCCTGTTCGAGGGCGAGCTCGGCATCGTCATCGGCAAGGTCGCGGGTCGGAGCGGGCGCGACCTCACACCGGACGAGGCGGCCGACCACATCTTCGGTTATACCTGCGTGAACGACGTGACCGCGCTGGAAATCCTGAAGGCCGATCCAAGCTTCGCCCAATGGACGCGCTCCAAGGGACTGGACGGGTTCGGTCCCTTCGGCCCGGCCATCGCCACCGATCTCGACCCCGAGGCGCTCTCGGTGAAGGTGCGGGTGAACGGGCGCGAGCGCCAGACCTATCCCCTCTCCGACATGATCTTCCGCCCGCACGAGATCGTCGCCATGATCTCACGGGGCATGACGCTGGAACCCGGCGACGTCATCGCCTGCGGCACCTCCAACGGTTCCGGCCCGATCCCGAAAGGCGCCACGGTCGAGGTGGAGATCGAGGGGATCGGAATCCTGTCGAACCGCTTCTCCTGAGCCGCACAGACCAGACCGACACGACATCCGGACAATGAGGATACCAGCATGAGCATCGCGATCGTCGGCGCAGGCGCCATCGGCGGATTTCTGGGGGTTCGCCTCGCGAATATCGGCGAGGACGTCACCTTCATCGCACGCGGGGCCAATCTCGATGCCATCCGCTCCAACGGCATGCGCCTGATCGAGGAGAACGGCTCCGAGATCCACGTGAAGAACCTCAAGGCCACCAAGTCCATGGAGGAGGCCGGCGTCCACGACGTGGTGCTCCTCACCGTGAAGGCGCATCAGGTCGGGCCGATCGCGGCCGATCTGCACCACCTCATCGGCCCCGATACCATCGTCGTGACCATGCAGAACGGCATCCCGTGGTGGTATTTTTCGGGTGGCCATGGCGGCGAACTCACCGGGACGCATTTGGAAACCGCCGATCCGGGCCGGCTCATCGCCGAGTATCTCGACCCGAAGCATGTGATCGGCTCGGTGGTCTATCCGGCGGCCGTCCTCACCGAGCCCGGCGTGGTCCAGGTGATCGAGGGCCACCGTTTCGGTCTCGGCGAACTCGACGGCTCCATGAGCCCGCGGGTCCAGGCCCTGGCTCAGCTCCTGATCAAGGCGGGCTTCCGCGCGCCCGTCACCAGCGACATCCGCGCGGAGATCTGGCTCAAGCTCTGGGGCAATCTCAGCTTCAACCCGATCTCGGCGCTCTCGCATGCGACCCTGGTGGATATCTGCCAGTTCCCAGAGACGCGGGCGCTCGCCGCCGACATGATGCGCGAGGCGGAGACCATTGCGAACAAGCTCGGCATCACCTTCAAGCTCGGGATCGAGCGGCGCATCGCCGGGGCCGAGAAGGTCGGCGCGCACAAGACCTCGATGCTGCAGGACGTGGAGGCCGGGCGGCCGATCGAACTCGAAGCCCTCGTCGGCTCGATCATCGAACTCGGTCGTCTCACCGACACCCCGACCCCGCATATCGGCACCGTCTATGCCCTGATGCGGCTGCTGTCCCAGAGCCTCGAACGGGCGCAGGGGCGCCTGTCCATCGCGACGGCCTGACCACCGTTTCCCCGGCGGTCGCCCGCGACCGCCGATCCGCGTGAACATGTGCCGCTCCCCATGCGGCGGACCGCCTTCTCCTCCCCGAAGGCAACTGACGATGAGGACACAGCTACCATGGCCGAGACCGCAACCACCCTGCACGCGCTGATCCAGGCGGGCGCCGACGAGGCCACCGCCCTGTCGAGCCCCGGCGGCGTTCCCCTGACCTTCGGAGCCCTGCGGGCGCTCACGGAGAGCACCGTCGCTTCCCTCAACGCGCAGGGAATCGGCCGTGGCGATCGGGTCGCCATAGTGCTCGACAACGGCCCGGAAATGGCCGCCGCCTTCATCGCCATCGCGGCGGGCACCACCTCGGCGCCGCTGAACCCCGCCTACAAGGCCGACGAGTTCGAGTTCTACCTGACCGATCTCAACGCCAAGCTGCTGGTGGCGGCGGAAGGCTCGCAGAGCCCGGCCGTCGCGGTGGCCGAGAAGCTCGGCGTGCCGGTGGTGCGTCTCACCGCGACGCCGGAACAGGGCGCGGGCAGCTTCACTCTTGCCTTCCCCGCTGGAACCGTGACGCCGGCCGCCAATTCCGGCCCGGCCCATCCCGACGATATCGGCCTCGTGCTCCACACGTCGGGCACCACGTCGCGCCCGAAGATCGTCCCGCTGAAACAGTCGAACGTCTGCGCCTCGGCCCGCAACATCCGCACCACCCTCGCCTTTACGTCCGAGGATCGCGGCCTCAACATCATGCCGCTGTTCCACATCCACGGCCTGATCGCCGGCATCCTGGCGCCGCTCTCGGCCGGAGGTCAGGTGTGCTGCACCCCGGGGTTCAACGCCCTGAAGTTCTTCGGCTGGATGAGTGAGGTTCGCCCGACCTGGTACACGGCGGTGCCGACGATGCACCAGGCGATCCTCGGTCGCGCGGCTCGCAACAAGGAAATCATCGCGGCCAACCCGCTGCGCTTCATCCGCTCCTCCTCCTCCTCGATGCCGCCGCAGGTGATGAAGGAGATCGAGGAGGTGTTCGGCGCGCCGCTGCTCGAAGCCTACGGCATGACCGAGGCCGCCCACCAGATGGCCTCGAACCCGCTGCCGCCCCGGCCGCATTATGCCGGCTCGGTGGGCATCGCCGCCGGCCCCGAGATCGCCATCGTCGACGAGGATGGGGAGCCGCTGCCCGTCGGCGAGACCGGCGAGATCGTGATCCGCGGCGACAACGTGATGGCAGGCTACGAGAACAACGAGAAGGCCAATGCCGACGCCTTCACCAAGCAGGGCTGGTTCCGCACCGGCGACCAGGGCACCCTCTCGCCGGAGGGTTATCTCTCGATCACCGGACGCCTGAAGGAGATCATCAATCGCGGCGGCGAGAAGATCTCCCCGCGCGAGGTGGACGAGATCCTGATGGACCACCCGGCCGTGTCGCAATGCATCACCTTCGCGATGCCGCACGACAAGCTCGGCGAGGACGTGGTCGCCGCCATCGTCCTGCGCGAGGGCCATGACGTCCTGTCGGAGAAGGAGCTGCGCGGCTTCGCCTCGGAGCGCCTCGCCCCGTTCAAGGTGCCGGCCAAGATTATCTTCCTCGAGGAGATCCCCAAGGGCGCCACCGGCAAGCTTCAGCGCATCGGCCTCGCCCAGAAGCTCGGACTGGTGTGAAGACGGGAGCCTTCCGGCCCGTACTCGGGAAAGACCTCCTCGGAAAACCGTCCGGGGACCACCTGCCTTCAGACGACTTGCCTCCGATGCCCCGTCACGATCGCTCGTGACGGGGCTATGGTGGGTAAGCGTCGTTCGCGTTCCCTATGATGGTAGGACCATCCTGAGGGAGAAATGCGCGCCCTTCACATCGGGCGCCACGGTGAGCGGACCGCCGAGTTGGCGGCCGAGATTGTTGATGATGCGCATGCCGAGGCTCGCGCTCCGGGCCTGGGTCGGGTCGAACCCATCCGGCAGACCGGCGCCATCGTCGGCGACGCCGATGACGAGGCCGCCCTCCTCATGCGGACGGGCGGTGACTCGGATTTCGCCCTCGCCGTCGGGATAGGCGTATTTGATCGCGTTGGTGACGAGCTCGTTGACGAAGAGCCCGAGCGGAATCGCGAGATCGGCCGGAATGTCGAGACGGACCGCCTCGCAGCGGATGACGTTGCGCCGGGCGCTCTCCTGGAGCTTGCCGCAGAGCGCTTCCAGGAAGCCCGAGACATCGATGGCGCCGAGGGTCGGCTGGCGCCATAGCTGATCGTGAACCGCGGCCACGGCCTCGACTCGGGTGCGCGCATCGACCAGGGCTTCCTTCACCTTCTCGTCGTCCGAGCCGCGAGCCTGCAGGGCCAGGAACCCGGCGACCACCGCGAGGCTGTTCTTGACCCGGTGGCTCATCTCGCGGGACAGGAGGTCCTGCCGTTCCAGGGCGGCCTTCAGCCGCGCCTCGCCGCGCTGACGCTCGATGGCGCCGCCGAGAAGATTGGCGAAGCCCTGCATGAAGGCGATGTCCGCCTCCTCGAACTTGCCCTCGCGGGTGTCGTCCACTTCGAGCACCCCATAATGCCCGTCGCGGTTGGCGATGAGCACGTTGATGGCCCGCTTGATGCCGTGATCGGCCATGATCTGCGGCGTGCGAAACCGGGTCTCCACCTGAAGGTGATTGGAGATGACCGGCTGGCCGGTCTTCAAGGCGTAACCCGCCGGGGATGCCAGATCGGCCCCTATGATGGCCTTGCCGACGACATCGTCCTTCCAGCCGACACCGGCGCAGATCAGCAGGCAATCCTGCTCTCTGGAATATTCCAGAGCCTTGCAGAACTCGGCCTTCATGCCTTCCGCGCAGAGTTCGACGGCGCGATGCAGCAAGGGCAACAGCTCGGTGGCACGCAGGGCCTCGACGCCGAAATCCGAGAGCAGGGCCTGCTGACGCAGACGCAAGGCCAGGGCGGGTGAGACATCGGTCATGGAAGATGGTCCTGCGACCGGCTGGATAGATGAGAAGAACGCCATCTGGTCTGTGCGGTGCCGTGAGGCAGGATGCAAGGGCGGCGGGGGTAACTCACGTGAGGGTGGCGTGGGGAGGACCGGATTGGCGGCAACGCTTCAGCAGCGGCCAGCGCAGACGGAGGATATCGGAGGAGCAAAGCAGATTATATAATAAGTACTTACAAACAAACCTGTTTGATCATGAACGCATGACTTGAGATTATTGCCTGAACAAGAAAATTTCGCTAACTGCCCCGAAAAACCGGCGTCGAAAGCACGGTGTTCAGCCGGTACAACCGATGGGAGGATGCGAGATGTTCGACGAGACAGTTGCCCGTGCCGTCCTCGTGGCGATGGCACTTCTGGTCTCCGCCCCGGCGCAGGCTTTGTCGATGAACGACCCGCTGACGGAATGGACCAAGGGCACGGCCATAGACCGGATGCAGATCGCCTCACGTCTCGGCAAGTCGTTCAACAGCATCAGCGAAAGCTTCACCGCCGGGTACTTCCTGAAATGCATCGATGACGTCGCCGCCTACGGCAACGCCAAGGCGGCGAAGATCGAGGATGCCATGCGCGAATGCGTGGCGGCGCGGATGCCGCGTAGCCCCGACGCCGAATAGTCAGATCTCGATCTCGGTGCCCACTTCCACGAGTTGGCGAGTGGGGATGCAGAATTGCGCGCCGGTGGCCTCCGCGTTGCGCAGGAGGAAGGCGAAGATGGTCTCACGCCATGTCGCCATGCCGCGCTGGTCGCTCTTCGGGATGATGGTCTCGTGGCCGATGAAAATCGTCAGGTCGTCGAGGAACTCCTTCGGCAGGATCCCGCATTCGACGGCGCATCGTAGCCCGTCGGGAATCGAGGCGTCCTCCATGAAGCCGTAATGCAGGACGAGGCGGAAGATATCCGGGGTGATCTCGGTCACCTCGGCGCGCTCGGTCCGCGGCACGCTCGGCGCCTCCTCGTAGAGCGCAGTGACGAGCAGGATGCGCTTGTGCAGGGCATGGCTACGCTCGACGAAGCGCGACAGGTGGAGTGGAATCCCGCTCGTGGCCGAGGACAGGAAGGCCGCGTTGCCCGGCAGGGTGATCGGCGGCTTGCGGCGCAGCTGCTCGATGAACTCCGCCTCGGGCTGCCGCAACGTCGCGCGGGCCTCCTCCACCAGGATGTTTCCCTTGCGCCAGGTCAGCATCAGGAAGGCGACGAAGCCGGCCAGCACCAGGGGAAACCAGCCGCCCTCGAACAGCTTCACGCTGTTGGCACCGAGGAAGACGATGTCGATGGCGAGGAAGAAGCCATTGACTGCGAAGACCGCGACGGGGTTGTAGCCCCATTTCAACGCCACCAGGGCGGCGAGCAGGGTGGTGATCGACATGAGCGACGACACGGCGATGCCGTAGGCGCCGGCCAGCTTATCGGATGAGCCGAAGGTGAGGACGGCCGTGAGGGTCGCGGCCGCCATCAGCCAATTGATCACCGGCACGTAGATCTGCCCGCGCTCCTCGCGTGCCGTGTGGATCACCCGCATGGGCGGCAGGAATCCGAGCTGGATCGATTGCTGGGTGAGCGAGAACACGCCCGAGACGATGGCCTGCGAGGCGATGACGGTGGCCAGCGTCGCCAGCGCGATCAGCGGATAATAGGCCCAGTCCGGGCTCAGGCGGTAGAACGGGTTCTCGATCGCGTCGGGCTCCACCAGCAGAAGCCCGCCCTGGCCGAAATAATGGATGACGAGGGCCGGCAGGACGAGACCGAACCAGGCGATGCGGATGGGTCTGGCGCCGAAATGGCCGAGATCGGCATACATCGCCTCGCCGCCGGTGACGGCGAGAAAGGCCGCGCCCAGCATGGCGAAGCTGACATGCCAGCCCGCATGGACGAGGAAATCCACCGCGCGCCAGGGGTTGAGAGCGCCGAGGATCTGAGGCGCGTGCCAGATGCCGCCGAGGCCCAGCAACGCGAGGACGATGAACCACACCACCATTACCGGGCCGAAGATGCGGCCGATGAAGGCGACGCCCTTGCTCTGGACCAGGAACAGCCCGACCAGGATCGCAATCGTGATCGGCAGGACGAGATGATCCAGCCCTGGGGCCGCCACTTTGAGGCCTTCCACGGCGCTCAGCACCGAGATTGCCGGGGTGATCGCGCCGTCTCCGTAGAGCAGGGCCGCGCCGATGAGGCCGACGACGAGGAGCGCGGCCTGCCGCGTGCCCGGCTTTGCATGGCGGGCGCCGAGCAGCGCCAGCATGGCGACGATGCCGCCCTCCCCCCGGTTGTCGGCCCGCAGGATCAGCACCGCGTATTTCAGCGAGACGATGAGGATCAGCGCCCAGAAGATGAGCGATACCGCGCCGACGACCGCGATGGCGGCCGGTGGGCCGCCTCCGCTCGCCGCCCGCACGGCCTCCTTGAACGCGTAGAGGGGGCTCGTTCCGATATCGCCATAGACGATGCCGAGCGCTCCGAGGAGGAGGGGCAGGCTGGCGCGGGGCGCGACGCGCGCGTCCGTCGGCGCTCCATGAGCCGTTTCCTGGTGGGCCAATGGAGTACTCCTTGCACGGACAAGCCGAAGACGCTGGCATCCGCCGGATCGAACCCGAGTGTATCGAACCTAAGGGTAACGGACGGGCCGTCCATGGTGTATGGCCCCGGATCGCACAAGTGACGACATCGTGCGCGGTCCCTGGGCGAATCCCCGGCGGGTCGAGACAGACTCGCCATTTCCGGAACGCTGGCGCTGTCGTCAGGCGGTAGGGTTTAACGAGCCGGCCCGTACCAGCCGCGCCAGAGCCTCCGGGCACTCGCCGTCGCGGGCGATGCAGACGACCGGAACCGGCACATGGCGGGCGATGGCGTCGGCGACCGTCTCCGGCGACGTAGGAGCGCCGAGGCTTTCGCAGACGACGACGGCGAGCAGCCGCTGGCCGTGACAGCGCAGGGTCTCCGCCGCCGTCAGCGCATGGCTGATCGCCCCGAGATAGCTGCCGGAGACGAGGATCGTCGGCAGGGCCAGGGCTTCGAGCCAGTCGAGGCCAGTCGCCTCCGACGTCACCGGGCTCATCAGGCCGCCGACGCCTTCGATGACGATGATCGTCTCCGTGGCGGCTCCCTGGAGCCGGGCCTCGCACCAGCTCACGAGCTCGGAAAGGCTCAGGCTCCTTCCTTCGCGAGCGGCGGCGAGATCGGGGCTGAGCGGCGCGGCAAAACGCCAGGGCGAGCAGGCCTCCACCGTCTCGGCCGTCAGCGGCATCCTCTGTGCGTCCAGCAGGATCGCCGTGTCGCTCTCACGAAATGCCGGATCGCCGAAGGGCGGGACACCGCTCGCCAGAGGCTTCAGGGTCGAAACGGCGCAGCCCTGCGCGCGCAGGGCGCGCGTCAGGGACGCGGTGACGTAGGTCTTGCCGATCTCGGTGCCGGCGCCGGCGACGAAGACGGCGCGCACGTCACTTCTCGACGAAAGCCTTCTCGATGACGTAGTGGCCGGCCTCACCATGGTTGCCTTCCACGTAACCGCCGCTGGTCAGCATCTCGCGGGTGTCGCGGATCATGTCCGGCGAGCCGCACAGCATGAACCGGTCGTTCTCCACCGACATCGGCGGCAGGCCGATATCCTCGAACAGCTTGCCGGAGGTCATCAGGTCGGTGATCCGGCCGCGGTTGCGGAAGGGCTCGCGGGTGACCGTAGGGTAATAGATCAGGCCGGCGGAGATGACCTCGCCGAGGAACTCGTGGTTGGGCAGGTCCTGCGTGATCGTCTCGCCATAAGCGAGTTCCGAGACCTGTCGGCAACCATGGACGAGAACGACCTTCTCGAAGCGCTCGTAGGTCTCCGGGTCCTTGATGATCGACATGAACGGCGCGAGGCCGGTGCCGGTGCCGAGGAGATAGAGGTTCTTGCCCGGCATCAAATTGTCGAGCACCAGCGTCCCGGTGGGCTTCTTGCCGACAATGATCGGGTCCCCGACCTTGAGGTGCTGGAGCCGAGAGGTCAGCGGGCCGTTCTCGACCTTGATCGAGAAGAACTCGAGCTCTTCCTCGTAATTGGCCGAGACGACGCTGTAGGCGCGCAGCAGCGGACGGCCCTCGACCTCGATTCCCATCATCACGAACTCGCCGTTGCGGAAGCGGAACGCGGGGTCACGGGTGGTGCGGAAAGAGAACAGCGTGTCGGTCCAGTGATGGACACTCAGTACACGCTCCTCGTTGAACTTGCTCATCGACGGGTCCGTCTCAAACTTCGCTTGCGAATCTCGGCCTTCAGCCGGGTCTTCTCGCACCTGCGGCACGCCCGTCAAGGCATAGCAGGCGCGCAGGCAGCGAAACCGCCAACTGTCTGGAATTGCTCTTACTTGAGGGCGGCGATGCCTCGGGCGATGCGACCTCGTCCCGATTCCTTCTCAGGATCTTGCGGGAACGCGGGTGGGAAGGGCGTTCGCGGGGCTCCCGTGCCCTCCCCGGGAGGGAGGGAGAGTGTCCGCCCAAGGCGGCGGGCTGCATCGCGACGCGTGCCGCCCGCCTCATCGAGAGGCGGGCGGCGCTGATAGTCCTCGACCGGAGAAGTGCTATCGGCCCTCGGTTCAGGCAGCGCGCACCGTATGCAGGAACTTCTGCACTTCCGCGCTCAGCCGCTCCGCCTGTCGTGCGAGTTCCGACGAGGCGGTGAACACCTGGCCGGCGCCGGCGCCGGTCTCCTGCGCCGCACGGGCAACGCCGGTGATGTTGGCGCTGACCTCGCCGGTGCCGATCGAGGCTTGTGCCACCGAGCCCGCGATCTCCCGAGTCGCGGAATCCTGCTGCGCGATCGATGCGGAGATGGCGGCGGCCGTCTCGTCGATCCCGTGGATGGTCGAGGAGATCCCGTCGATGGCGCTGGCTGCCTGGCGGGTGGAGGATTGGATCGCCCCGATCTTCGCGGAGATTTCCGTCGTGGCCTTGGCGGTCTGGTTCGCGAGCTCCTTCACCTCGGAGGCCACCACCGCGAAGCCCCGGCCCGCTTCTCCGGCCCGCGCAGCTTCGATCGTCGCGTTGAGAGCGAGGAGATTGGTCTGGCCGGCGAGGTTGGAGATGAGGTTCACGACATCGCCGATGCTGGCGGCGACCTCGCGAAGTTCCGACACCGCCAGTGCGGTCTGCTCCGCCTCACGGACGGCGGCGGCGGTCATGTCCGCCGAACGTGCGACCTGACGGCCGATCTCCGCCACCGAGGCGCCGAGCTGCTCGGCCGAACCGGCCACGGCGGTGACATTGGCCGAGGCTTCCTCGGCGGCCGACAGAACCGCGCTGGACTGGGCCGACGTCTCCTCGGCGGAGGCCGTCAGCTGCGAGGCGGTAGCCTGCATTTCGGTGGCCGCAGCGGACACCATGCTCACGATCCCGCCGACCGCCGCCTCGAACTCGTCGGCCAGGGCATGCATGCCGGCCTTGCGCTCCGCCTCCGCGACGCCGCGCAGGTGCTCGGTTTCGACCTCGAGAGCGCGGTTGCGGATCATGCCGTCCTTGAACACCTGCACCGCCTCCGCCATGGCGCCGAGTTCGTCCGTGCGCGTCCGGTCCGGAATCGCGACCTCGACATCGCCTGCGGCTAGCCGGTTCATCGCGCCCGTCATTCCGCGGATCGGCCGGGCGACCGTGACCATCGAGAAGAGGGCCGAACCGAGTTGAAGGAGGATCGCCACGCCACCGATCACGAGACCCACGAGGGTGGCGGTTTCCACGGCAGCGGTCGACGACAGCCGCGCCTCGTCCGCGAAGCGCTGCGCATTGGAAAGCGATTGCTCGATCGCGGCAAAGGCCTTCCCGCGGGCGATGTCCCGTTGTGCCGTCGCCGCCTCTAGGGCCGCCGCGTCGGTTCTCTTGCGACCCTGATCGTACGTGATGGTGGACGCCGACTTGAGGACGAGATCCGTGAACTGCGCCAGCGCAGTATCGATATCCTTGAGGACGTCGGGTTTCAGGGCGATACGGATCGGTGTCTTGAGTCCCTCATGGGCGGACTCCAAGCTCGTCCGAATTCGGTTAACGCCATCCTTGTAGGCCTCTTCCGTTTCGGACAGGCGCACGTCGCGGAAGGCGACCTGAATCCGGGACTGTGCGAGTTGTGCGTTCTTGATACCGTCGAGGATCGTCTGCTCTCGAGCAACGGCTTCAATGGAATGAATGATCCGCTGGTTTCCCATCCACTGGTTGGCGACCAATCCGACCGCCAGGAGAATGCCAAGGCCTGAGAAAAATCCCAATTTCTTCGCGATCGACAACTTGAACATCGTTCAGCCTGAGTTCCGATGGGATGGGAGAATGTCGGAGGCCGTTTCACTGCTCTTGCCGACGGGAGGTTTCGCCTCCGATGTGCGTTATCGCCAATACGGGCTAAATATTTCTTAATTCGATCGCCTTTTCAGGCGAGTACTGTTTTCCAAAGAATTACTCAGATAAAGCAGACTGAAACGACAGGCCAATGCTCTTTCCGCCGGGATCCCGGCTCCCCCACTCCAGACTCAGCCGTTCTGGAAGAAGGGGGATCATGCTCACCGTCATGATGTATCTGTCAGCAAGCCGCCAGAATTTGTCCGATCAGCCCAACAGGGTTGATCTAGACGAAGTGGGGATCATTGCTGAGCGTTGCGGATGCTTGTCGATCTGACGGAGCGGACGCGCAGAGGCATCCATTCGTTGCTTCCCTCGAACAGAATCACGCTGACAAAGTGAGTGCTGGTGACTTGGTTCGGGCGAAAAATGACGGCGGCGCGGGCAATCGACGCCCGTTCCCGGTTTCGTCGTCTGACGTAAGTAGTTCGCATTGGCCAGCCAAAGCTTCACCTCGCTCTGGCCTCTGAACGGCCACCGGTTCGAGGACGCAGAACCGGTGACCACTTTTGCTGAACCTGCTAGCCGAAACCGGTCCGCGCCGGGGCTCGTCTCCTGCCGAACCTGCTCGGGGTAGTCGTCTTGCGGTCAGAGAGGCTTCAGCCCGGCTTCGATCTCAGCGCGGCGTCCTTCGAGGAAGGGCGGCAAGGACAGGCGCTCGCCCAGCGCCTCCAGCGGCTCGTCGGCGGTGAAGCCCGGACCGTCGGTGGCGATCTCGAACAGGATGCCGTTGGGCTCGCGGAAGTACAGGCTTTTGAAATAGTAGCGATCCACCGGTCCGCTGGAGGGCATGCGGCGCTGTTTCAGCCTGTCGGCCCAACCTGCGTAGTCCGCATCGGGGACGCGGAAGGCGACGTGGTGGACCGCCCCCGCTCCCTGGCGCGCGGGCGGCAGGTCGGGTTGGGCGATGAGGTGTAGCTCGGCACCGGCGCCACCGTCCCCCATCTGCCAGACGCGGACTTCGCCTTCCGGCAGTTCATAGGTACGGGATTGGCTCATCCCCAGCACGTCGGCCAGAACCGCCTCGGTCGCCTCGATCCGCGCAAGGCTGAGGCGGATCGGCCCCAGACCACGGATCTGCCGCTCCACCGGCACCGGGCTGGCGGGCCAGGGATGGGCGTCTCCCGCGCCACCGTCATCCACCAGCATCAGGCGCTGGCCTTCCCGATCCTCGAAATCCAGGGTGAGGCGACCGTCGCGCAGGACGGGCTCCTCGTGGATCACGCCGTCTCGCGCGAGATGCTCGCGCCACCAGGCGATCGTGCCCTCCCCCGAGACGCGGAACGCCGTCCGGACGATGCTGTCGGTGCCCCGGCGCTCGGGTGGCGCCGGCCAGTCGAAGAAGGTCATGTCGGTGCCGGGCGAGGCGACGCCGTCGGCGTAGAACAGGTGGTAGGCCGAGACATCGTCCTGATTCACCGTCTTCTTCACGAGCCTCAGCCCGAGGCTCCGCGTGTAGAAGGCCGCATTGTCGGCGGCCCGCGCGGTGATGGCGGTGAGGTGATGAAGTCCGGTGAGGTGCATCAGCCTGTCCTTCGAATGACGAGGGAACGCTGACATGGGTCATCCGACGCCGGAATGCGATGCCCCTGCGTACCATCCGCGAAGGGAGCGTGCCCCTAGGCCGGGGCGGAATGCGCGATAGATCCCTCGCTCACCGACCATCGGAGTTCCCGCATGCCCCACCTACTCTACGTCGAAGCGTCACCGCGCAAGGAACGCTCGGCGTCGATCGAGGTCGCCCGCGCCTTCCTCGATGCCTGGCGTGCGACGCATCCGGAGGGCAAAGTGGACATGCTCGATGTCTGGAACACGGCGCTTCCGGACTTCGACGGGGAGGCGCTGGCGGGCAAGTATGCGGCCCTGGCGGGCGAAACCTTGAGCCCCGCGCAGGAGGAGGCCTGGGTGGCGATCCGCGCCCTTGCGGACAGGTTTCGCGCGGCGGACCCGATCCTGTTCGCGGTGCCGATGTGGAACTACACCATCCCCTACAAGCTCAAGCACTTGTTCGATCTGGTCTCGCAGAAAGACCTTCTCTTCACCTTCGACGAGAGCGGCCAGAACGGGATGCTCGATGCCACGGCCGTCGTCATCAATGCGCGCGGCGTCGCTATCGGCGCGGATTTCCCGGCCGAGATCTACGACCACCAATCGACCTACATGGCCACTTGGCTGCGCATGGTCGGCATCACCGACGTCCACCAGATCGCGGTCGAGAAGGGATTGATGGGAGCCGATCTCGACCGGCAATCCCGTGACGAGGCCCGCGCCAAAGCCGAAGCCCTGGCGCGAAGGCTGTAGGGCTACGCTTTCAGAAAGCGCCGGCCAGGAGGCCGAGACCGGCGGCCGCGAAGGCTGCGCCGGCGACACGTAGCGCCGGACGGCCATTCTGCTCACCGAGGCGGCCCATGCCGAGGCCGAGACCGAGACCCACGGCGTGGAGCAGGGCGGTGGCAGCGACGAAGCCGGCGCCGTAGGCAAGGCCCGAGGCCGCCTCCGGCATCTCGGCACCGTGGGCATGGCCGTGGAACACTGCGAAGACGCCCACGAGCGCCATGGCGGCCGCGACCGGCATCGTCAGGCGCAGGGCGACGGCGGCACCGAGCACGGCGACGGACAGGGCGATGGCGGTCTCCACATGCGGAAGCACCACGCCGGACGCACCGAGCGCGCCGCCCACCACCATCATGCCGATGAACGACAGCGGGACGAGAAGGATCGCGCGGCCGCCGACCTGCGCGGCGACGAGGCCCACCGCCACCATGGCGAGCATATGGTCGAGGCCGGTGAGCGGATGGAGGAAGCCATGGGCGAGCCCCGACGCATCGCCCTGCCCGGTATGCGCCAGGGCGGGACCGGCCATGATGCCGAATGCCAGACCCGGCAGAATTCGAACGAAACGCGTCATCCCTACTCTCCCCGAAGCCCCGAAGGCCATCACCCGTCCTGAATGCAGGACGTGATCGGTCCTGGCAACGGTCGTGCCGACGCGACGGCGGGCAGAATCAGGTAGACTTGGCAGGACGGTGACGTCCCCCGATGCGTGGGGCGCGAAAGGCATCCGATCCGGGGCTCGGCCGACACGCCGCGAGGCATGCGAATCCTACAGGAAATCGGTGGGCCGCCCCGCCGCCACAACGAGCATCCTGCCGTCGGCGAAGGTGCGAGCGCCGGCGCGGCGGATATCCGCCTGGGTTACGTTCGTCACCATTTCGTTGCGGCGGGCGAAGTAATCCATCCCCAGCCCTTCGAAGGAGATCTGCACGAGCTGATGCGCGATCTTGGTCGAGGTGTCGAAGCCGAGCGCATAGGAGCCGGTGAGATAATCCTTGGCCTTCTGTAGCTCCTCGTCGGACGGACCGTCGCTGATGAGCCGGCCGATCTCGTCGCCGATCACCGACAGGGCTTCACCGACGCGCTCGTTCTTGGTGGCCGTGTAGCCCCAGGTCATGGCGCTGGCGCGGTGGCTGACGAGGGAGGTGCCCACGGAATAGGCCAGTCCCCGCTTCTCGCGCACTTCCTGGAACAGGCGTGAAGTGAAAGAGCCGCCGCCCAGAATATGGTTGAGTACATAGGCGGGGATGAAATCCGGGTCCTTCCACGGCACGCCGCCCATGCCGAAGCGCAGGACCGATTGCGGCACGTCGATATCGACGACGACGCGGCGACCGAGCTGGCCGACCTGCGTCTGCGGCACGGCATTCAACGGTCCGGCCTCGTCGAGGACACCGAAAGCGCGGTTTAGGGCATCGGCCAGACGGTCGGAATCGATGGCGCCGACGGCGGCCACCTTGAGTCCACCGCGGCCGATGAGTTGCCGATGCATCGCCACGAGGTCGTCACGGGTGATGGCCGCGATGCTCTCCGGGGTGCCGGAGGACGGCCGGGCATAAGGATGGCCCGCATAGGCCTCGGCGAAGAAACGGCGTGAGGCCATCACGCCCGGATCGTTCTGCTGGTAGCGCAGGCCGGCGAGGGTCTGGGCACGGACCCGCTCGATGGCGTCAGCATCGAAGCGCGGCTTGGCCAGCGCGAGGGCCAGGAGATCGATGGCCTCGTCGGCGTGCTTGACCAGCATCTTCAGGGAGCCGCCCACCGCATCGGCGCCGGCATGGAACGACAATTCGATGGCCCGCGCGGCCAGCCGCTCCTGGAAGGCGTCGGAGGACAGATCGCCTGCGCCCTCGTCGAGGAGGCGGGCCAGCATCTGGGCGACGCCGCCCTTGCCCTCGGGATCCTGTGCGGCACCGCCCTCGAAAGTGAAGGCCAGGGCGATCATCGGCACCACAGGCGATTCCACGTGCCAGGCTTCGATCCCGGCGGCGGCGGCCACCGGAAGCGCCACCGTGGGAGCCTCCGCGCCGCGGGCGGTGGTATCGACCAGATTGGCTTCGACCGAGTTCATGAGAACCTCATTCTTTTTCTGGGCGCCCGGGCCGGCATCAGCGGGATCGCGCGAGGGCTCGCCTCACGCAGCGGCGGCGTCGGGATCGCGCGTCTTCGTCAGGTATCCGGTCACGGAGCGGGCGGGGATCAGGTAGCGCTCGGCGACGGCGGCGAGCCGGGCCTGCGTGACCCCCTCGATATCCGAGGGCCAGCGACGGACCTCCTCAATGCTCTCGCCAATCGCGAGGGCCGAGCCGTAGATTCGGGCCAGCGAGGATTGGCTGTCGGAAGAATAGACCGTCTCGGCCACGAGCCGGGTCTTGGCCCGCTCGATCGCCTCCGGGCCCAGCGCTTCGGAGGGAACGCGGCGCAGGACGCGGTCGACCTCCTCCTCCAGCCGCTCCAGGCTGACGCCCTCGGCCGGGATGGCGTAGACCGAGAAGCGGGTGTCATCGATGGCCGAGCCCATGTACCAGGCACCGGCATTCACGGCGACGCCGAGTTCCATCACCAGCTTGCGGTAGAGGAACGAGGTCGAGCCGCCGCCCATCACCTCGGCCAGGAGTTCCAAGGCGTGGCACTCGCCGTCGCGGGCGGTCATGCAGGACGGGGTGAGGTAGAGGCGCTGCAGGGTCGGCTGCTCCACCTTCGGATCGGCGACGCTGAGGCGGCGCAGGGCGCGGGGCTCCGGCTCCTTGGCGCGGACCCGCACCGGCCGCGATCCGCGCGGCGTCACGAGGCCGTAGGTATCGTCGGCGAGGCGGCGGACCTCATCGGGCGTCACGTCGCCGGCGACGACGAGGATCGCATTCTCGGGGGTGTAGAAGCGGTTGTAGTAATCCAAAGCGTGGGTGCGGTTGAGATCCTCGATCTCGTGCATCCAGCCGATGATCGGCGTGCCGTAGGGGTGATGCACGAACAGCGAGGCAGCCATGGCCTCCGAGAGCTGCGCCGACGGATCGGTCTCGACCCGCATGCGGCGCTCTTCCAGCACCACGTCGCGCTCGGGCGCCACGACGGAATCTTCGAGGACGAGACCGGTCATGCGGTCGGCCTCGAACTCCATCATGGTCTTGAGATGGTCGCGGGCGACGCGTTGGAAATAGGCGGTGTAATCGTAGGAGGTGAAGGCGTTCTCCTGTCCGCCGAGGCCGGAGACGGCCTGCGAGAACGCGCCGACCGGATGCTTCTCGGTGCCCTTGAACATGAGGTGTTCGAGGAAATGCGCGATGCCGGACTGTCCGATCGGATCATCGGCAGAACCGTTGCGGTACCACACCATGTGGGTCACCACCGGGGCGCGGTGATCGGGCACCACCACGACGTCGAGGCCGTTATCGAGGGCGAAGGCGGAGACTTCGGGACCACCTGCCTCGGACCGGCCGAAGGGCGCGGCCTCGGCCCGGCCCGCATGGCCGTAGCGGCGGTTGAGCGAGAACCCGGGCGTATCCTTCCGCAGCAGATGCATCGTCTTTTCCTTGATACGTCGGCCACACGTGACCGCCCGTCATGAGCGCAATGCCTCTTGCGCACTCCTCGGATGCCGTGAGCCCGAGGAACTGAAGTCAGGGCAAATCCCGTACCGACACCGGCCGGGCGTTACCCTCGCCCTCTCGAAGAGCCGGACCAGGCAGGTCCGAGATTCGAACGCGCCTAACGTCCCCGGATGTAGGCACCCGGATCGGCTTCTTCACGCTCGCGCGAGGGATTGTTGATCGGGTCGCTGTTGTTCCGGGCGACCGCCTTCGGAGCCTTGCGGTATCCGTTCGGCGGATCGGTCAGCGTATCGCGATCGGGCTCGACGAGAATCGGCTCGGCCTTCTCCTCGCGCTTGCCGAAAATGTCGAAGGGGCTCCAGATCGAAGACGAAGCACCGTCGCTTTCGGGACGACCCGGCTCGGTACGCACGCTCGCGTCGGCACGGCGACCGCCGCGCATCTCGTCGAGCGAGAGCGTCATGTTGTTGTCGTCCATCCGCCCCTGTGCCCCGCGGGAGATCGGCTTCCTCGCGTCGGCGAGTTCGCGCTCGCGTTGGACGATCTCGGGATCCTTGGGCCATTGCGGCGTGGCGGTGGCGGCGCGCGGCGGCGGCAGCGCCTTGCCGTCGAGCTTGGGCGGCATCACCAGGGGCGCCCGCTCACGGTAAGTGATGGCCGGCTTATCGGCCTCGATCAGGCCCATGCTGCTCAGGGTGTCGCGCATGAACACGCCCTGCTGCGCCTGCGCGCCGCTAGCGGCGAGGAGTCCGGTAAGGCCCAGGATGAACCCACGATGCCCGATCATGCTGCCCCCAAATTACGCCGGCTCGCAGATTGCGCCGGCTCGAATGCGTGCCTGCCCGGAAGGCACCGGCGTTCGTTGGTCGATGCCGATCCTGCCCTCGTGGCCTGACGGCGGTTTCAGGCGATCGTATGGCGCCTTGACCGCAGCGCACCAGCCTCACGGAGATAAGGATCCGTATTGTGGTTTACGGAACACAGCCACGCGAATCTTCAGGCCTCGCCGGGCGAGGCCCCGTCGCGAGGGCGCCGGACCGGGATCAGGCTGTCGATGAGGAGTCCGACCACACCGGCGACGATGGCCGCATCGGCGATGTTGAAGACGTACCAGGACCATGCTCCTGCATGGAGGTGGACGAAGTCGAACACCGCGCCGTAGGCCGCACGGTCGATGGCGTTGCCGATCGCCCCGCCCGCGATGAGGCCGAGGGCGGCGGCCAGGAGCGCCGACGAGGCACGGCGCATCCAGGCGATCATCCCGATCGAGGCCGCCACGGAGACTGCCACCAGGATCCAGCGACCCAGGCCGCCATCCTGCTGGAACAGACCGTAGGAAATCCCGCGATTCCACACGACGACGAAATCCACGAAGGCGGTCAGGTGCCAGGGCTGCGTCAGCACCAGGTCGGTGCCGAAATAGAGCCAGAGCTTGGAGGCCTGATCGAGGACGAGGGTGGTCAGGAGGACGACAAGGCCAAGGCGGAAGGAGGTCATGGCCACACTCGTCCCTTTCCCGGTCGCGAACGAGGTCGGCCCTCGCCTGAGCTTAGGTCAGGTGAGGGACGCGCCGCGTCGCTCGGAGACGGCGCCCGCTCCTCCGGTCGCTTCATGACCGGCCTCCCCCGGAAAAGAGGGATGGCCGCCCGGCGCATTCGGATCACGCCGCCCCCGCCCCGCCATGGACGGCGTCCCACTCGCGCAACGCCTGGGCATCGCGCGGCGTCACGTCCGGATAGGCGGGATCGGACCCGACAGTCTCCGAGACCCGCCAAGAACGGGCGCATTTCCGTCCCTGGGCAAGTCCTGGGACCAACGCCACGCCCCGCACGTCATCGAGCCGGAAAGCGTCGGCCGGGCCCTCGCCCGCCTCGATGGTGATGCCGGAGGTGATGCAGACTTCCGAGAAGTCGATTCCGTCGAGGGCCGTGAGCAGGTCGGGATCGGCGATGAACACGGTCGGCGCCGCCTCGAGACTCGCTCCGATGCGCTTGGCTGCGCGCTCGATTTCCAGGGCGCCGGTGACGACCCGGCGGACGCGGCGGATCTTCTGCCAGCGCTGAGCCAATGCGTCGTCGCGCCAGGACGTCGGCGTTTCGGGCAGGGTCTCGAGATGGACCGAACCGACGGCTGACGGATAGCGATCGAGCCAGGCCTCTTCCGCCGTGAAGGCGAGCACGGGCGCGAGCCAGATCGTCACCCGGCGGAAGGTTTCGTCGATCACCTGCAGGGAGGCACGGCGGACCTGCGACGAGATCGGGTCGCAATAGAGCGCGTCCTTTCTCACGTCGAAATAGAAGGCCGAGAGATCGCCGGTCATGAATCCGTTGAGCAGGGCCACCACGCGCTTGGTGTCGAAGCTGGCGTAGGCCTCGCGGATCTCACCGTCGAGCTCGCAGAGGCGATGCAGGATGAGCCGCTCGAGTTCGGGCAGCTCGGCATGGGGCACGGCCGGCCCGGCCTCGAAATGCGCCAGCGAGCCGAGCATCCAGCGAAGCGAGTTGCGAAGCTTGCGGTAGGTCTCGGCGAAAGTCTTGATGATCTCGGGGCCGATGCGCAGGTCGTCGGCATAGTCAGAGGCCGCGACCCACAGGCGGAGGATATCGGCACCGGAATCCTTGATGACGCTCTGCGGCGCCACGACGTTACCCTTGGATTTCGACATCTTCAGCCCTTTCGGGTCGAGGACGAACCCGTGGGTGAGGACGATGTCGTAGGGCGCGCGTCCCCTGGTCCCGCTCGATTCGAGCAGCGAGGACTGGAACCAGCCGCGATGCTGATCGGAGCCTTCGAGATACATCACCGTGTCGAGGCCGCCGTCGCGCTTACGCACGACACCCGACAGGCCGGGAAACATCTCAGGGTCGTCGAGCACGAAAGCATGCGTCGAGCCGGAATCGAACCACACGTCGAGGACGTCGGTCACCTTCTCGTACTCGGCCGGATCGTAATCCGGGGCTAGGAAGCGAGCGCCGTCGACATCGGTGAACCAGGCATCCGCCCCTTCCGCCTTGAAGGCTGCCGCGATGCGGGCATTCACCGCCTCGTCGCGTAGGACCTCACTGGTGCCCCGCTTGACGAAGACGGTGATCGGCACGCCCCAGGCGCGCTGGCGCGACACCACCCAGTCCGGGCGGTTGGCGACCATGCCGTTGATGCGGTTCTTGCCCTGGGTGGGCACCCATTGTGTCTCGTCGATGGCCTTCAGCGCCACGTCGCGCAGTGTCTTCTCGCCCAGCGCCTCCACCGGCCTATCGAGGGCGATGAACCATTGCGGCGTGTTGCGGAAGATCACCGGCTTCTTCGAGCGCCAGGAATGAGGATAGCTGTGCTTCAGCGTGCCACGCGCGACCAGGGAGCCGGCCTCCGTCAATGCAGCGATGACCGCCTTGTTGGCGTCCCCCTTGTCGCCCTTCGGAGTCAGAACGAGTTTTCCCGTGAAACCGGGCGCCTCTTCGGTGAGCGCCCCGTCGGCATCGACGGTGTAGGGGATACGGGTCTCGATGCCGCGCTGGGCAAGGGCCCGGCCATTGGCCGTCCAGACCTCGAAATCCTCGCGGCCATGGCCCGGCGCCGTATGGACGAAGCCTGTACCGGCCTCGTCGGTGACGTGGTCGCCGTCGAGGAGGGGTACCGCGAAATCGTAGCCGGAAACGTGCCCGGCGAGCGGATGCGAGAGGGTGAGGCCGCCAAGCTCAGCGGCCGTGACGTCCCGGACACGCTCGAACTTCTCCACGCGGGCCGAGGTAAAGACCCCGGCGGCCAGGCTATCGGCCAGGATATAGCTGTCGCCGGTCTTGGCCCAATTCTCTTCGGCGGCCTGAGTCACCCGGTAGAGCCCGTAGGCGACGCGCTTCGAATAAGCGACGGCGCGGTTGCCCGGCATCGTCCAGGGGGTCGTGGTCCAGATCACGATCCGCGAAGCGGCCAGGTCATCGGGCGCCCCTGCGGTGAGCCGGAACGCCGCGAAGATCGTGTCGCTGACATGGTCCTCGTATTCGACCTCGGCCTCGGCGAGGGCGGTCTTTTCCACCACCGACCACATCACCGGCTTCGAGCCGCGATAGAGCTGCCCTGTCATGGCAAAGGTCATGAGTTCACGGGCGATGGCGGCTTCCGCCGGAAACGCCATGGTCGCGTAGGGGTGCTCCCAATCGCCGGTGACGCCCAGGCGCTTGAACTCGGCGCGCTGCACGTCGAGCCAATGCGCGGCGAATGTCCGGCACTCCTGGCGGAACTCGATGACCGGAACGTCGTCTTTGTTACGACCCTTGGCACGGTACTGTTCTTCGATCTTCCACTCGATCGGCAGGCCGTGGCAGTCCCATCCCGGAACGTAATTGGCGTCGTAGCCGAGGGCGCCTTGGCTGCGGACGATGACGTCCTTCAGGATCTTGTTGAGCGCCGTGCCGATGTGGATGTTGCCGTTGGCATAGGGCGGCCCATCATGGAGCACGAATTTCGGCCGGCCGGCCGCCTTCACGCGGATCTGGCCATACAGGTCGATGGCGGCCCAACGCTCCAGCAGGTGAGGCTCGCGCACCGGCAATCCGGCCCGCATGGGGAACTCGGTCTTGGGCAGGAACAGGGTCTGCGAATAGTCGCGGGCGGGCAGGCCGGCGTCGGTGGCTGTCGAATCGGTCATGGAATCTTCTGCGAAACGGTGCGCTGATCTTCAAGACGGTCGGCATTGGGCCGATGTCGGCGAACGGAGGCGGTGCGACCGCCCTCCCGGCTCCCGCTCGGGCCGCCGCAGCGGCCTTCAGGCGGAGGCCGGGCTCGTAATTCGAAGGCGGCTCGCGCCGCGCGGGACGTCAAGAACGCGCATTCCCGGCTTCTAGCAGCGCCGGACGGCAGAAACCAGCAGCGGTGCGAGAGTCAACGGGCAATCGCTTGAAGCCATCCCAATGCGCCTCTCATCTCCTCTTCCTGGACCCGGTCCACCATGGAACCGCGAGCGCCCGGCGGGATCGATGCCACCTTTTCGAAGCTCGGCCGTTATCAGTCTATGCGTGACGGCGCGCCGTCCTTGTCGAGGACGGTGCCGATCCGAACGCTCGAAGCCGAACCGGCCGCGAACATGCGGCCGGTTTAGGAACGAAAGAGAAGGAAAGCCGTCATGAAGAAGGCATTGCTTGCTGCCACCCTCGTCCTATCCGCCTTTGCGCTGTCGGGCGCGGCCGAGGCCCAGGGCCTTCCCGGTGGTGTCCGTCGCGGCGCGGCCGAGGGTGACCGGGTCGGCGGACCGATCGGTGGCATCGTGGGTGGCGCGGTCGGTGGCGCAGTTGGGACCGTCAACGGCGCCCTCGGGATCGATCCGGGTCGCAGGGCCTACCGGACGCGCATGAATTCGCGTCGCCACTACCGCCACCACCACCACCGCCGCTGAGGCGAATCCGAACCGGCCTTCCCGCGACAGGGAAGGCCGGCGGGCTTCTCTGCAACGCTCGCCATTGGTTTAAGAGTGTCTTTATGGAGGTGTGGCAACGTCGGTCCGGCCTTACCGAGGGACCGTCTGCGAAATGGCAAAATGGATTCCGCTGACGGCCCTATTCGGTCTCGTCTGCCTCATGGTGATCCCGACACCAGGCGTCATCGGTATCCTGATCGGGAGCACCTGCGCCTTCGCCATCATCGTCAGCGCCATCGTCATGATGATCGACCGGCTTGCCGGCCGTCTCGCGCGCCGATTGGAGCGCCGCAAGCTGCGGCGCGCGCCCAAGCCTAAGCTGGGTGTCCACGCGAACTCGGGCATCGCCAGAAAAATCTGAGGGCGCTCCTCAGTTCGGCACGCGCAGGTTTCCCCCCCAGTGACGCTTCACCGATTCGCTGACCGAAGAGCAGAATCCCAAAGGGTTCAGTCGAGGCGGTCGGCCTGGATCGGCACGACCAGCGCATCGGGCTCGTCGTCGTCGAGTTCGATATCCGAGTCTCCGTCGACCTCGTGGCCGGTGACGCCGGACACGTCGGCGAGGTTGCGAGCGGCCTTGCGCAAGAGCTTGCGCAGGCGACGCCGTTCCTTGCCGTCGAAACCGTCGAGCATTTCGGCTTCGACATCGTCCCAGATGCGCTCGATGGCCTCCGCCTTGGCGAGGCCCGTATCGGTAAGCCGCACGCGCACGACGCGACCATCCCCGGCTTCTGCACGACGCTCGACGAAACCGAGGGCCGCGAGGCGCGAGATCGTCTTGGAGGCGGTGGGCGGACGAACCCTCAAAGTGGCGGCCAGATCTCCCATAGTCATGGTTCCGGCAACAGCCAGTGCCTGCACCACTTGTTCCTGACCGGCGAAAAGGTCGAGGGCGGCCAAGCGGTCGCCGACTCTGGAACGATGCAGCCGCGCGGCCTGAACGAGGGCCCAGCCGACACTCTTCGAACCGGGAGGACGGATACGCTTGTCGGACTTGCCCATCGTCTGCTCGCTATCCCTATCAGCCTCGCCGAGCTTGCCTGTTTCGGATTTGTCCATTGCGGACTTGCCCGAGGGTGAGGCCTTGCCGGACGACACCGTCCCTCGCTGATCAGCCGAAACCATCGCCGCCCGACTCCACACTTGCAGACAGCCACGCTCTTCCCGCACGGCCAGATGGCACAGGCGGGATCAGCGGGCTATTTGGGCGCATGTGGCGTCCGGCTCGTGAAGCTGGGATGACAGTCGGCTTAAATTCGCGCCAAATCGACGGTCGGCAAAGGACTCATCGCCGACCAGCTCCGTGCTGAGGAGGTCCGAACCTATGCGGAGGCCTCAGCAGGGCATCAGGCTCCTGATCTGCTGAAGGATGTCCTCTCCGGTGCAAGGCCTGGAGATGAAGCGGGCGCCTGCGGGAATCCGCTCCGGATCAGGCGCGGCGCGGCCAGACACGATGACGATCGGCAAAGTCGGCCGGGCCTCCGACACCGCGTTGGCGAGTTCGAACCCGTTGACCTTGCCCGACAATTCCACATCCGTGATCAGCCCGCAGATATCGGGCCGGGCCTGCAGGATGCCGAGGGCGCGCTCCGCAGACGCGCATTGCACCGTCTCGTAGCCGCCATCCTCGAGGACATCCCCGAGGTCCATGATCGTCAGGGCTTCATCCTCGACGAGGAGGATCACCGGCCTGTCGTCGTCCGAGCGCGTCGTCTCATTCACCACGATGCCCACCCTTCACCGTTTGACCCAACCTGATCCAACGATAAACATCCGTTCAGGTTGCAGGGTGGAAGCGGACAGATTTTCAGCTCTGCGCCTCAGCGTCGACTGATGCCCGGACCACATGGGTCACGGCTTCGCAGAGCCGGTCGAGATCGCCCGGCGCGATGGTCAGGGCCGGCGTCAGGTAGACGATGTCGCCGAAGGGACGGACCCAAACCCCCTGCTCCACGAAGCGCGCCTTGAGCGCCGCGAGATCGGGTGCGCGTGCGAACTGGACAGTTCCGATGGCTCCGAGGACGCGGATGTCGGCGATACCGGCGAGGCCGCGAAGGCCGGAGAGCCCATTACGCAGGCGGAGTTCGATCGCCCGCGCCTGATCCAGGCGCGGCTCGGTCTCGAACAGGTCGAGGCTGGCATTGGCGGCGGCGCAGGCGAGAGGGTTAGCCATGAAGGTCGGCCCGTGCATCAGCGCCGCCGCGGGATCGTCGGACAGGAAAGCCTCGAAGACCGGACGCCGTGCGATCGTCGCGGCCAGCGCCATGGTGCCGCCGGTAAGCGCCTTCGACAGGCAGAGGATGTCGGGCACGATTCCGGCCTGCTCGCAGGCGAACAGAGTGCCGGTGCGGCCGAAACCCGTGAAGATCTCGTCGGCGATGAGGGGCAGTCCATGCCGCTCGGCCGCCCGCGCCACCCGTGCCAATGTCTCGGGCGCGTGCATCACCATGCCGCCGGCCCCCTGGACCAGGGGCTCGACGATGATCGCCGCGAGGGTAGCGCCATGCTCGGCCAGGGCACGGTCGAGGGCGTCGGCGGTGGCGTCGTCGCGCGGAAGATCGCAGAAGACCTGGGCAGGCAGATAGGCGCCGAAGCGCCGGTGCATGCCCTCTTCCGGGTCGCAGACCGACATCGCCCCCATCGTGTCGCCATGGTAGCCACCACGGAAGGCGAGGAAGCGGCTGCGTCCGGCGATGCCCCGGTTGAGCCACATCTGCGCCGCCATCTTGAGCGCCACCTCCACCGCCACCGAGCCGGAATCCGTGAAGAACACGTGGTCGAGGTCGCCCGGCGCCAAGGCGGCGAGGCGGGACGCCAGGCGCTCTGCCGGCGCATGGGTGAGCCCGCCGAACATCACATGGGGCATGGCATCGAGCTGGGCCGCGACCGCATCGCGGATGTGGGGATGGTTATAGCCATGGACCGCGGTCCACCACGAGGCGATGCCGTCGATGAGTTCGCGTCCGTCGGCGAGCACGATCCGCGAGCCCGAGGTACGCACGGCCTCGAGGGGCGGCGCGGCATTCCGCATCTGCGTGTAGGGCCGCCAGAGGGAGTTTTTCGGAAGCGCGGGCGGAGGTGAGGCAGGCATGGGTCGGGGGATGAGCGCGCGAGGCCGAACGGTCAAGGGAGCGAGCCGCAACCCGATCTGAAAGCCGCCGGAGGCAGGGTCGGTGACCGGCCTTCCAAAGGGATCCGGTTTTTCTCCGGGACCATCCTATGCCTCTCGAGAGACCCAAGTTCGTCCCCGGCACAGTTCCTCACGCTCCACGCCCTAGCCTCATCGAAAGGGATCGGCCGCGCGATTGGTCGCGCCACTCGCTTGACATCGCGATGGCGCGAGCTTCCTTCCCGCTCCCATGTCCGACCTCGACCGCCCCACCAGCCTCGAAGCGTTCGCCCGCGACCATCTCGCCCGCCTCGACGAAACCTCCCTGCGCCGGCATCTCAATCCCACCACGCGTGGCCCGCAGGCGGCGGCGACGCGGCACGGGCGCAGCCTCGTCTCGTTTTCCTGCAACGATTATCTCGGCCTGTCGCAGGATCCGCGTGTCATCGCAGCAGCTCAGGCCGCGACCGCACTCTACGGGACCGGCGCCGGCGCCTCCCGTCTCGTCACCGGCAGCCACCCGCCCCTCGCGGCCCTCGAAGAGCGCCTCGCCGCCCATAAGGGGACGGAGGCGGCCCTGGTTTTCGGCAGCGGCTATCTCGCCAATCTCGGCATCGTCTCCGGGCTCGCCGGCCCACGCGACCTGATCCTCGTGGACGCACTCGGCCATTCCTGCCTCTGGGCGGGTGCGCGGCTCTCTGGCGCGAAAGTGATGCGGTTCGCCCATAACGATATCGGCGATCTCGAAGCGCTCCTGACCAAGCACCGCTCTCGCCACCAGCACGCACTGATCCTCACGGAGCGCGTCTACAGCATGGACGGCGACCGGGGGCCGATCACCGACATCCTGACTCTCGCCGACGCGCACGATGCCTGGACCCTGGTGGACGACGCCCACGGCCTCGGCGTCATCGGGGAGGACGCGCGGGCGCCCCTCGAAATGGGCACCCTGTCGAAGACGCTCGGCTCCTATGGCGGCTATCTCTGCGCGTCCCGCGCCGTGGTCGACCTGATGACGAGCCGCGCCCGGAGCTTCGTCTACACCACCGGCCTGCCGCCGGCTTCGGCCGCCGCCGCCCTGGCCGCCCTCGACATCGTCGAGGCCGAACCGGATTTTGCCGCGCGTCCGCTCGCCCTCGCCCGCCGCTTCACCGCGCAACTCGGTCTCCCCGAGGCACAGAGCCCCATCGTCCCCATCGTCATCGGCGAAGCGGACGCCGCGCTCGGCCTCTCGGCCGCTCTGGAGGAGCGGGGCTATCTCGTGGTCGCCATCCGCCCGCCAACGGTCCCGGCCGGGACGGCGCGGCTGCGAGTGGCGTTCTCCGCCGCGCATACGGAGGCGCAGGTGGAGGGGTTGGCCAACGCGGTAAGGGGACAATGGCCACGAACCCTCCCCCCTTTCCGGGAGAGGGTTCGCTAGACCTACGCCGCAGCGGTGGCCTCGCCGCCGGCCCGCTCGTGCGCGAGCTTGACCACGCCGACCTGATCCACCTTGCCGGTACCCAGCATCGGCAGCTTGTCCAAGACCACCACTTCGGCCGGGATCGCGATTTCGGTGGCGCCCTTGGCCTTGGCGAAGGCCTGGTAGGCGGGGCGTGTGGCGTCCTTGCGCTCCGTGAACAGGATCAGCCGCTCGCCCTTTCGCGCATCCGGAACCGCCGCCACCGCACTCGGTGTATCCGGCCAGAGCTCGCCGGCAATGGCCTCGATGCCGGCGAGCGACACCATCTCGCCGGCGATCTTGGCGAAGCGCTTGGCGCGGCCCTTGATCGTGACGAACCCTTCCGCGTCGATGGCGACGATGTCGCCGGTATCGTGCCAGCCCTCCGGCGGCGCTTCCAGCACGCCGGGCTTCTCCGCCCTGAGATAGCCGAGCATCACGTTCGGGCCCTTCACCGAGAGACGGCCGCCCTCCTCGATGCCGGGCACCGGTTCGAGCCGGGACTCGATCCCCGGCAGGAGCCGGCCGACGGTGCCGAAGCGGTTGAACATCGGCGTGTTGAGGGCGACCACCGGCCCGCATTCGGTGACGCCGTAGCCTTCGAGGATACGCAGGCCGAACTTCTCGCTCCACGTCTTCCGGGTCGCCTGCTTCACCGCCTCGGCCCCGGCCACCACGTAGCGGAGCGAGCGCAGGTCGTAGGAATGAGCGGTCTTGGCGTAGCCGGAGAGGAACGTGTCGGTGCCGAACAGGACGGTGGCATTCGAGCCGTAGATCAGTTCCGGCACGATCCGGTAATGCAGCGGCGACGGGTAGAGATAGACCGGCACGCCGGAGACCAGGGGCAGGATCAGGCCCGCCGTCAGTCCGAAAGCATGGAACACCGGCAGCACGTTGAAGACCTTGTCGGTCGGCCCGAAATCGATTCGAGCGGCGACCTGGGCGGTGTTGGCGAGCATGCAGCGATGGGCGAGTACCACGCCCTTGGGCGTGCCCTCCGAGCCCGAGGTGAACAGGATCGCCGCCGGATCGTCGCCGCTCCGCGGCACGAGGGGCTTGCGGGGGCTGAGGAAGCCCCGGATCTTGTCGCCGGTAGTAATGCTGGCGCGAATATCTTCCAGGTAGACGAGCTTCACTTTGCCCTGGATGGCCTCGATCAGGCCGCCGAGGCGGCCCTTCTCGATGAAGGCGCGAGAGGTGAGGATGGTGTCCACCTCCGCCGCCGAGCAGGCCGAGAGGACGTTGGCGGGGCCGGCCGAGAAGTTGATCATCGCCGGCACGCGCCCGGCGCTGGCCAGGGCGAAGAAGGTCACGGCCGCGCCGTTGGCATTGGGCAGCATCAGCCCGATGGCCTTGCCCTCGGCGGCGAGCGGCATCAGCTTCCGGCCGAGGATGTTGGCGCCCATGACGAGGCGGGAATAGCTGAGCGTGCCCGTGACCGGGTCCTCCAGCGCGGTGCGGCGCCAGCCATGGTCGGCACCGGCCTGGATCAGGGCGCTCATCACGCTACGGTCGATGGAGGCGGTGTCGAAGACGAGATCGGACATGATGTCGTAGAGTGCCGCTCCTGCCGCGCGCCGCCGGTTCTTGCCCTTCAGCGCGGGATCGACGGTAAGCGCCACCGGCGACATCACCGTGACGATGACCTTCGGCCACCAGCGGCGGCGGACCTGATTGCGGGAGAGGCGCGAGAAGGCGGTCTTCTCCAGCCCCTCGATCTTCACCGGAACCACCTTGGCTCCGGATTTCTCGGCGATGAGGCCGGCACCGTCATAGACCTTCATCAGGCTGCCCGTGACGGTGAGGCGCCCCTCGGGAAAGATGATCAGCGTCTCGCCGTTCTTGACGGCATTGATGAGCGTGCGGGTGGCCAGCGGCCGGGTCGGGTCCAGCGGCATCGCCTTGGTCACCCGTAGGAAGGGCTTCACCCACCAGCGCTGCGCGATGCCGTGGTCGACGGCGAAGACCGGCTCCTTGTCGAGGAGCGAAAGGGCCAGCGGTGCATCGAGAAACGAGACGTGGTTGAGGGCGATGATGGCGTTGGGGCCGGCCTTCTCGACATTCTCCAGGCCACGCACTTCGAGCCGGTAGAAGGCGCGGAACAGGATCGAGAGGAAGTCGCGGAAGGCGCTCGTCGGCATCACCTTCAGGACGATCACGCCAGCGGCGAGGTTGGCGACGCCGATGAGGGTGAGGAGCGAGGCCATCGACCAGCCCGCTCCCTGCAGAGCAGCGAGGCCCAGCGCCCCGGTGACCATGAAGGCGGCGGTGAGAACATTCACCGCGCCGATGACGCGGGCGCGCTTGTCCTTGTCGGTCCAGGCCTGCACGGCGGCGAAGGAGGGCACGATGTAGAGGCCGCCCGCGATGGCGAGGCCGGCGAAGGACGCCGCCACGCGAAGGCCCGTCCCGGTGGACAGGAAGGCGCCGGCCCCCATCACCTCGCCGGAGACCGGCGGCAGGTGCGAGATGGTCCAGGCGAGGTCGAGGGCGAACAGGCCCATGAACAGAGCGCCGATCGGCGTCGGCAGCAGGACGATGCGTCCGCTGGCGAGCCAGGAGGCCAGCGCCGAGCCGATGGCGATGCCAACCGAGAAGATCGCGAGCAGCAGGGTCACCACCGTCTCCGAGCCGTTCAGGCTCTCGCGCACCAGCACCGGCAGCAGGGCGAGCACCACCGCGCCCACCAGCCAGAACCAGCTGACGATGAGCGAGCCGCGCCACAGGCGGGTGTCGGCATAGAGGTCACGCAGCAGGGCCACGGTGGATCGGGCGACGTTGGGATCGATCCTGAGCGTCGGCGCCGCCTCGCCGGTGGAGGGAATCTGCCGCGCGGAGAGCCAGCACAGGATCGCGAACACCATGATCAGGGCGCTGAAGGCCAGCGCATCGCCGCCGAGCGCGCTGGCGAAGCCGGCCACGATGGTGCCGAGCAGGATGGCGAGGAAGGTCGCGGCCTCGACCAGCGCATTGCCGGCGGTGAGCTCGTTGCGCTTCAGGTGGTCGGGCAGGATGCCGTATTTGATCGGGCCGAACAGGGCCGCCACTGTGCCGAACAGGCCGAGCGCCACGAACAGGACCGGCACGGAATGGAGGAAGAAGCCGATCGCTGCGGCGGCGGCGGCGAAGACCTCCGCGAATTTCAGCCGCTTGGCGATGAGCGCCTTGTCGTAACGGTCGGCAAGCTCACCCCCGAGACCCGACAGGATGAAGAACGGGCCGATGAAGACGGCACCGGCCAGCGTCACCAGGATGCCCGGATGGGCGGCCTCTCCCCCGGCGCCCGCGACCTTGAACAGGATCAGGAAGACCAGGGCGTTCTTCAGGAAATTGTCGTTGAATGCCGAGAAGAACTGGCACCAGAACAGGGGCGCGAACCGGCGCGTCGTCATCAAGCTACGGAACATCTTGGTCTCCTCGGGGCGGACCATGACTGCCCACCCTGTAACGAACCGTCAAATCCGGTACGGCCACGATTTTTGAACGTCGTGCAAATTAATGCCCGGCAGGGATGGCGGCAACGTTGATTTTGCACGTCGTGCAATCTATGCGCTGGTGGCGTGCCGGGCGGCACGCGAGCGTGGGGACAGCGTGGCGAAGGCAACCAAACCGGCACGGCGCGGCACCGGCCCGAGAGGCGAGCATAACCGCGAGGAATTCGAGGCCCTGGTGACCAAGGCGGCAGAGGGCCTGGTCCGCCTAGAGGGCCTGCGCGGCCTCGGCATGCGCCGGCTCGCCTCGGTGATCGGCTACGCACCGAACTCGATCTACAACGGTGTCGGCGATCTCGATGCGGTGGTGATGCGGGTCAACGCCCGCACCCTGGAGCGCCTGCACGCGGCGCTCACCGGCGCGATCCGTCCCGACGCCGACCCGCGCGACAACGCCCTTGCCCTCGCCGATGCCTACCTCGCCTTCGTGGCTTCAGACCCGCGAGTCTGGAGCCTCGTCTTCGAACATTCCCTGGCACCGGATTCAGCCTTTCCCGACTGGTACGCCGCCGCGCTGGCCCAGACGACCGACCTCGTCGATGGGGTGCTCGAACCCATGATTCCGGATGCGAGCGAGAGACGGCAGGCGGTGGCGACCCTCTGGGCCGGCCTTCACGGGCTCGCCTCCCTGTCCACCTCCAACAAGCTCGCCGTCCTGACCCCCGAGCCGCCGCGCGACCTGGCGCGGCTGCTGGTCGGGCGGTTCCTGCGCTGATCCGCCATTCCTTCTCGGAAGCGTTCGTCAGCATCGCCGTGGATGCGAGATCCGGCACGATGCTGTAGGTTTCAAAGCCCGCCCCTGTCGTCCGAAAGCCCCATGGCCAAGCAGTTTCCGGCCCTCGACGAGCGCCATCGCGATTTCATCGCCCAGCAGCATATCGTCTTCACCGCATCGGCGGCGGAGGGCACGCGGATCAACCTGTCACCGCGCGGAACCGACACGTTTCGGGTCATCGACCCGAACACCGTGATCTATCTCGACCGTACCGGGAGCGGGAACGAAACCGCTGCACATCTGCGGGTGGATGGACGGCTGACGGTGATGTTCTGCGCCTTCGAAGGCGCGCCGACGATCCTGCGGCTCTATGGGCGCGGGGAGATCTTGGCGCGCGGCAGCGACGCCTATGCCGGTCTGCTGGCAGGCGCGTATTACGGACAGGAGCCGCCCGGAGCGCGCCAGATGGTGCGCCTCACGATCGATCTCGTGCAGACCTCCTGCGGCTTCGGCGTGCCCCTGTTCGACTATCGCGAGGAACGTCCCACCCTCGACCGCTGGGCCCAGGCCAAGACGGAGGCCGAACTCGACGCCTATCGCCGCCAGAAGAACGCGCGCAGCATGGATGGCCTGCCCACGGGGTTGTTCGCGGAGGAATAGGTTGGACGCCTTACCGTGCGTTGGGCAAATGGACCTTCACGGAAGTGCGGCCCGAGGGCTCCGGTTTCGGGCCCCATTGCGTCGCCTCGATCCCCGCATTGCCCCAGCCGGTGGGCAGGGAGATCGTCAGCGGCAACAGCATCGCCCCGCCGGGAACGGGCGCGAGCCGTACGCGGATGTCGTCGTTCTCGGCCATGCGTCGCACGCTGCTGCCATTGGGGCGGTGGCCCGAGATCGGCACCCAGCGCGCCCGGCAATCGAGTGCCGGTCCGCGATAGGGTCCCTCCTGGACGGTCACCAGCACCCCGCGGGAAAGGACGATATCCGCCCGGGTCACCCCGTTGAAGACCGGGATGCGCCGCTCGCAGAGGGTGGGGTCGAGGGATGCCCGACCCAGCGGAATCGCCAGCATGGTTAGGGGATCGACGACGCCGACCTTGTCCTGCGGCGCTACGGGAATCCTGTCGGGCATCGGCGTCGGAGGCGGCTCCACGCTCTCGTCGTGCGCGCGGCCGTTCGACAGGGTCATGGAGACCTGAACCGGCTTACGACCGTACAGGCTGTCGGACCGGAACGTGCCGGTGAGCGCTCCGCTCCGCGACCGCTCCCCCGACGCGGATGCCGTCCCCGATCCTTCGAAGAAGACGCCGGCCAGTCCGCGCAGGCCCGCCTTCAGATCGTAGGCGTAGCGCCCACCGGTCTGATCGACGGAGAGATCCGCCTCACCAACCGGAAGGTTGAGGAAGAGCAGGCGATAGGTGACGGAAAAGCGCTGGGGTGCCGGTTCGGCCGAAGCCGCGACCGGTGCGGCGAGGGCCAGAAGCACCGCGCCGATCAACGCGATGAAGCACGTCTCATGAGCATCATTGGACGAAGCGACCATGCGCTGCCCTCCTGCATGCCATCATGCCTTAAGAGATGCCGCCACTGACGCTGGTGCGGACCGGCACCTACCGGGTGATCGTCGCATTCGAGAACCGGACGGCAGACGCACTTCCGGCATCCGGTCAGTTCTCACCCGCCTCCATCTGGCGATACACTCGCCCATGCTCGCAATAGCCGGCGACGATGCGGGTCATCATCGCGCGCTTGTCCGCGTCGAGGGGGCCGAGGATGCGGGCGGGGCGGCCGCCCCAGAGATAGCCGCTCTCGAGGAGTTGGCCCGGATCGGTGGTGGAGCCGCCGGCGAGCAGCACGTCGTCGGCCACCACGGTGCCGGGGGCGAGAACGCAGCCGATGCCGATGAGGCTGCGCGCGCCGATCCGGCAATCGGCCATCCGCACGTTATGCGCGATCGTGGTGTCGCGACCGATGACGACGCCCTCGGCCCGCGCGCGGATGACGGTGTTGTCCTGGATGTTGGTGTCGGCGCCGATGAGGATGGGGCCGACCTCCGCATGCAGGTCGCAGGAGAACAGCACGCTCGATCCCGCGCCGAGGGCGATGCGGCCGCGCAGGCGCGCCGTGCTGGCGACGTAGACGCTGGGATCGACATCGATCTCGTCACCGGCGACGGGCGACGGGGTATCTCCCGTGGCCTCGCGCACGCGCTCGGCCCGCTCGGCGATCTCGGCCGCGGTGACGGGACGATGGGGTTTCGCCGGGCTGCCGGCATAGGCGAATCCGGCGGCGAGGTGCGAGCGCGGAAAGACGGTGGCCCCGGCCTCGATCAGCACCCCGTCCTCCACGGTGGCCCCGTCGAGGACGATGACGTCGTCTTCGATCACCACGTCGGACCCGACCGTGCAGGCATGGACCACGGCGTTGCGGCCCACCGTCACCCGGTCACCGACGAGGGTGGGATGCGAATCGGTGGCGATATGGAGCGTCGAGCGATGGCCGAGCCAGAAGCGCTCGCCGACGGTCACCGCCTCGCCGTCGGCACGGATCACGCTGTCGTCGCCGAGCCAGGCCTGGGCACCGATCGTGGCGGCGCCGATGACCGTGCTTCCGCGCCCGCACCAGACCGGACGGGCCGAGAAGACCGGCAGGACGCCGTCATGGGGCAGGATCAACTCAGGCGTCACGCGAGGGGAATTCCTTCGAAGCCGGTGGCGTGGACCGGGTATGGAACCGACTGGGCATGGCACCCATGCCGGTCGAGTGGTAAAGGCCGGGCGCCGGAATGGTGTTGCCGGAACGACGCGCAACAGCGTGGAACCACCGCGCGGACTTTGCAATGTCGCGCATCCCTTAAGGGGGATCAAACCCGGTCGCGAGGGCTTTCGCGCCGATGCGTCAAGGAATCGATGGATGTCGGCAGGCGAGATGACGGCGGGAAAGCGGCCCGCACCCGCGATCAGCATCCAGAGCGCGCCCTTCGACGTGGCCGCCGAGATGGCCGCGCTGAGCGGGACTCTCCAGGGCAGGACCGGGGCGATCGTCACCTTCACCGGCCTGTGCCGCGACGAGGGCGGGCGCCTGACCGGACTCGAACTCGAACATTATCCCGGCATGGCCGAAGCGGAGATCGGCCGAGTGGTCGAGGCGGCGCAGGACCGCTGGCCGCTCCAGGCCGTGCGGGTGATCCACAGGCACGGCCTCGTCGTGCCGGGCGACGGCATCGTCCTCGTGGTGACGGCGGCAAGCCACCGCGTCGCCGCTTTCGAGGCGGCGAGCTTCCTCATGGACTATCTCAAGACGAAGGCTCCGTTCTGGAAGCGTGAGCATCTGGCCGACGGCACCATGGGTGGCTGGGTCGAGGCCACGGGCGCCGACGATGAGGCTGCGTCACGCTGGGCGTGAGGGCGGACCGGCGGCGATTCGCCTCCGGTCCGTCCACAGATGAGAGCGGGCCTCATGCCCTGCGCCCCTTGTCTGTAACGGGTTTCGCGCGCCCGTTCGCACCGCGCTTCGGTAGACCGCGCGAGGGGACGGGCAGATGCAGCAGGGTACGCCGATCAAGGACGAGCCGGGTCCGCACCCCGCCAACTGGTCACCGACGGCCTCGGGAATCGCCGTGGTGGCGTTCATCGCCCTCCTGATCCTCGCCTGGACCGCCGCCTCGACCCTGCTCCTGATCTTCGCCGGAATCCTGCTCGGGGTCTTCCTCGATGGGCTGACGCGCCTGCTCGGCCAGGCCATCGGGCTCGGTCGCGGGCTGCGGCTCACCATCGTCAGCCTGATCCTCGGCGGGCTCACCCTCGGCTTCCTCGCCTTCGGCGGCGCGACGGTGGTGCAGCAGGGACGGGAGCTCGGCCAGACCGTCACGAAACAGGCGGGGTCTGTCCGTGACCGCCTGAAGGAATACGGGATAGACCTGCCGGCCTTCTCGGTACCGAGCGAAACGCCGGGCGATCAGGACGCCGACAAAGCCAAGGACACTGACAAAGCCAAGGACACCGAGACCGACAAGGACAAGAAGGCCGGGGGCCTCGGCGGCCTCGCCTCGGGTGCGATCAAGAGCCCCGGCTCCCTTCTCTCCGATGCCGGCAGCATGCTCGGACCGGCGGCCACCGTCATCACCGGCCTGTTCAATGCGCTGGGCAACGTCCTGGTGATCGTGTTCCTCGGCCTCGCCTGCGCGGCCGATCCCGCCAGCTACCGCGACGGCGCGGTGCGGTTCGTGCCGCCGCATTACCGTCCCCGCGCCACCGCCCTCCTCGACGGGATGGGCGAGACCCTCCGGCACTGGCTGTTCGGCCAGCTCATCACCATGGCGGTGATCTTCGTCTGCATCTGGGCAGGCCTGAGCTTCCTCGGCATCGGTGGCGCCCTCATCCTCGGCCTGCAAGCGGGGCTCCTCGCCTTCATCCCCACCATCGGCCCGCTGATCGCCGGCGTCGTCATCGTGCTGGCGGGCCTCGCCTCCGGCACCAACGCGGCTCTCGGCGCCTTCGGTGTCTACCTCGTGGTGCAATGCCTGGAGAGCTACGGGCTGACGCCCTTCATCCAGAAGCAGGCTCTGGACATCCCGCCGGCCACCATCTTCGCAGGCCAGCTCGTGCTCGGCGTGCTGTTCGGCCTTTGGGGCATCGCCCTCGCGCTGCCGCTGATGGCGGTGATCAAGGTCGTACTGGAACAGGTCTATATCGAGGACACGCTCGACGAGGAGGCGGATGTCTGAGCGCGGAGCCGGTGGAGAGGCGTGACGCTGGCGCCGGAGACGACCACGCGGGGCCGGCCGGACGAGGACGATCCGCCTATGAGACTCGCATGCTCGCGCAAGTGGCCATGCTTGTTCCAGGGGCGATGGAGATTCGCCGAAAGCCCATGATAGAGATCCGGGCGCCCTTACAAAAGAGCCTTGTCAGGGCGGGTCGATGACATCGGCAATCGCCCTGCGATTTGGCATCACGGTAAGGATGTTTCCCAAATGAATATTGCGATACTATCAAAAGATAGATATTCGTTGGTTCAGATCGTCGTTTCGGCTCGCCGGCTCCGTCCTGTTTCCGACGATCATCGTGAGTTTGTGGTCTCACAATGCACGGCGGTACGTTTAAAAACCTATCGGATGGCGTTTCAGACATAGTCAGACACTTTGTAAGTGTCGGGCATTGGCATTGGGACTTCGTCGACGGCACTCATTTCTGGTCGCCCGGGCTCTATCCGATCCTGGGGATTCCCGACGGCCTCGTCAGGCCCGATTACGCGCTCCTGTTTAAGCTCATCCATCCGGATGATTGCCCGCGGACCATGGCACCCGGCTTCGTCAGGCGATCGGAGGCGGTTCCGCCCTCGATCTTCCGCATTGTCCGGCCGGATTCAAGGGTCTGTACCGTCTTGAGCCGTGTGGAGGTGACGACCGCGCCCAATGGACGGCCCCTGAGTGCCCATGGCATCCTCGCCGAGATCGGCGACCCTGCCATGCAGGCCTGTGCCGAAGCGGAGCAGCGGCAGCGGGACCGTGCGATCTTCGACAGTGTCGGTGCATTCACGTCGACCACGGATATCTACCCGTTCAGGAAGTTCTCGACGGAATGGCTCGACCTCGTCGGACTTCCCGAAGGAGAACTCCTGCAGGAGCCGACCCTGCCGGTCCTGAAGGGCGAGCGCATCCGTTGGCGCGATTACGGGCGGGAACTGTATCTCACCAAGCGCCTCGTCCATACGATGCCGAACCTCAGATTGGCGAATGGGGAAACCGCGACTTACCGCATGGTGATGATTCCCATGCTGAATGAGACGGGGGCTGTCGAAAGCTGGACCAATTTCGTTGGTCCGATCCATCTGAAGATCAGGCCTACAGGCCGCCTTCTGCAGGGCCTCGAACAGCGCATCGAAGCTGGACATATCCGTGCGGCACGCGCACTGCTCGACTGGTCGATGGCGGATTTGAGCGGAGCCTCTGGCGTGTCGCTCTCGACCGTCCGTCGGCTCGAGGGCTGCATCACCTCCGTCTCGGTGGCCAACCGCAATCAGGCGATTGGCGCCCTGCGCAGCGCGGGTATCGTGTTCTCGCTGACCAATGAGACGACGATCGCGGTCAGCAGGGGAAGTCAGATCGCCGGCTGAGACGCAGCCGGATCGGTGCGGTGTGGCAGTCCGTTCAGATGGGAGCGGTGTCGGGTTCGGCCGGTTCGTCCATGAGGGGGTGGAGATCGCGGACCATGCTCTTCAGCCGCTCGTCGAGGACATGCGTGTAGATCTGGGTCGTCGAGATGTCGGCATGTCCCAAAAGCTCCTGCACGATTCTCAGGTCGGCCCCGTTCTGAAGGAGGTGGCTGGCGAAGGCGTGGCGCAACACGTGCGGGCTCACGCGGTCCCCGCGAATCCCCGCTGCTACGGCTGCCACCTTGAGGTCGCGGGCAAAAGCCTGCCGGGTCAGGTGGCCGCTCTCGCTGTCGGCCGGAAACAGGAAGGGACCCTCTCCGCTGAGATGAGCCAGGTGCTCGCGCATGGCGCCCCGCGCGAGATCGGTGAGCGGGACAAGCCGCTCACGTCCGCCCTTGCCCTTCACCACGAGGTAGCGCTGTTTCGTGGTGGCGGCCGAGCGTGGCAGGGCGATGAGTTCCGACACGCGCAGGCCGGTGGCGTAGAGGGTTTCGAGCAGGCACAGCATCCGTACCGCGCGCTGCCGCTCGCCCGGAGCGTCCCCGGTCTCCGACGCCACGGCTCGCTCGCGGGCGGTGCGCAGCAGGTCGTCCACCTCGGCCACCGACAGCACCTTGGGCAGGGTGCGCCCCCTGCGTGGACCTCCCACGGGCGCGCTCGGATCGGCCTCGGCGAACCCCTCCGCGTAGAGGAACTTGTGGAAGCCGCGAATGCAGGACAGCCGGCGTGCGGCGGAGGAGGCCTTCAACCCTTGGGTTTCGAGATCCGCCAGATAGGCGCGGACCTCGCCCGCATCGGTCACGAGCGGGTCACGTCCCGAAGCGGTCAGAGCCGCGAGGTAGTGGTCGAGGTCGCGGCGATAGGCGGCGAGCGTATTGGCGGCGGCACCCCGCTCGGCCGCGAGCATGTCGAGATACGCGACGATGAGAGCGGGGCCGTCGGTCCCCGCCTCGTCCCCGGGCGAGCCCGTCACCGGTTCGGCGGCTGTAGCTTCGCGGCGGGAATGCTGACGCTCATTTCCCGGGGCGTGGGCTGAACGAAGGTCGCGAGCGCGAACATGCCCGCGAAGACCAATCCGCCGAGGATGGCGAGCGTGGCGAGGAAACGAAACAGGGTCGGCACTCGGACGAACCTCGGTCGGAGGGAACTCTGCGGAAATGGACGGCTTCGGTCCGCGAGATCGGCAGGCAAGTCATTGCACAGCCAAGCCAAGGGGTTGCACCATGCCGGGCCCACAATGGCAAGCACTTCGGAGCCACAGGGTGCACCGCAAGAGAATCCCGGTCGACGAGCGGCGATCGGCCTCACCGGATCGGGAGGCTTCGCGGCTTTGGAGGCAGGCCCTATGAAGACGCCTTTAAGAATCGCGTCGTGGTTTACGGCCTCGCTTCGCCCGGACGGTGAAACGCGCTAGGATCGCGAGAACAGGTATATCAAGATTTCAACGATGACCGAGATCGAGCCATCGGAGGGCGACATCGCTCCCGATCCCATTGAAGTCAGGCTCCGCCGCGCTCTCGGCGCGCGCTCGATCGTGCTCGTCGGTCTCATGGGTGCCGGCAAGAGCACGGTAGGGCGACGTCTGGCGACGCGACTTGGGCTGATGTTCAAGGATGCCGACAACGAGATCGAGGCGGCGGCCAAGCTCACGATCCCCGACATCTTCGCCATCTACGGCGAGCCGAGCTTCCGCGAGGGCGAGGAGCGTGTGATCGCCCGGCTCATCCGCGAGGGGCCGCTGGTGCTGGCCACCGGCGGAGGCGCCTTCATGCGCGAGGCGACACGCGCCCGCATCGCTCAGGGCGGCGTCTCGGTGTGGCTGAAGGCGGAACTCGACGTGCTGATGCGCCGCGTCCGCAAGCGCGGCAACCGGCCCCTGCTCCAAACCGACGACCCCGAGGAGACGATGCGGCAGTTGATGGAGATCCGGCATCCCGTCTATGGCAGTGCCGACGTGATGATCCCCTCGCGCGACGTGTCGCATGATCGCGTGGTGGAGGACGTGATGGAGGCCCTCGATGCCTATCTCAACGGCCCCTCGAACCAAGGCGTCGCCGCGCAGTGAGTGACGGACAGACGGTCCACGTCCCCCTCGACCAGGGCCGCGACTACGACATCCATATCGGGCGGGGCCTCCTCGCCGAGGCGGGTGCACGCGTGGCCGCCCTCGGCGCGCGGGCCGCCGCCATCGTGACCGACGAGACGGTCGTGGGCCTCTATGGCGAACGCCTGCGCGAGAGCCTGGAGGCGGCGGGCCTGCGCTCCGGTCTCGTCACCGTGGCGCCGGGCGAGGCCTCGAAAAGCTATGCGGTCTACGCACAGGTGTGCGACGGCCTCCTCGCCCACCGGATCGAGCGCAACGACCTGGTGGTGGCCCTCGGCGGCGGCGTGGTCGGCGATCTCGCCGGCTTCGCGGCGGCGACGCTCCGGCGCGGCGTCCGCTTCGTCCAGGCACCCACGACCCTGCTCTCCCAGGTCGATTCCTCGGTGGGCGGCAAGACCGGCATCAACTCGCCGCTGGGCAAGAACCTGATCGGCGCCTTCCACCAACCGCGTCTGGTCCTGGCCGATACCGCCACCCTCGACACCCTGTCCGAACGCGAGATGCGCGCCGGCTACGCCGAGGTGGCGAAATACGGCCTCATCGCCGATTCCGGTTTCTTCGATTGGTGCGAGGGCCACTGGGCCGGCATCTTCTCCGGCGGCCCGGAGCGCGACGAGGCGGTGGCGATCTGCTGCCGGGCAAAAGCCGGCGTCGTGGTGCGCGACGAGCGCGAGGACGGCGAGCGCGCCCTGCTCAACCTCGGCCACACCTTCGGCCATGCTTTGGAACGGCTCACCGGCTACGAATCCGCCCGCCTCGTCCACGGCGAGGGCGTCGCCATCGGCCTGGCGCTGGCCTTCCGCTTCTCCGCCCGCCTCGGCCTCTGCCCCGGCCAGGATGCCGGTCGCGTGGCCAACCATCTGGCCCTGGCAGGCCTGCCTACCCGGCTTCAGGCCGTCCCCGGCGGATGCGGGGGCGTCGACGCCATCCTCGACGCCATGGCCCAGGACAAGAAGGTCCGGGACGGCGCGCTGACCTTCATCCTCGCACGGGGGATCGGCCAGAGCTTCATCGCACCTGGCATCGACCGCGCAGAGGTAAAGGCCTTCCTGACGGACGAACTACGCGGGGCGTGACTGGATCGCCTCCCTGTACTGGAGGCCTGGAGCTTCAACTGGGGATGATGCGCTCCATGAACCGCATCCCCTCCGATCCCGACGCCTGCGGCATCGATTCGCTCCTGGGTTGGTATATGAGGGGGCTTTCCGGAACCGGCACAGTGCCGGTGCGGCATGGCTTGGTGCGACGACCGCCTAATGGACACGCATACCGATCTCTGGCTCGCCGCGAGCATCGTGGTGATGTCGCTGCTGCTCTCGGCCTTCTTCGCGGGGGCTGAGACCGCCTTCACCGCAGCCTCGCGGGCACGGATGCTCTCCCTGGAGAACAACGGCGACCTGCGGGCACGCCTCGTCAACCGCATCCTCGCCTCGCGCGAGCGGTTCATCGGCGCCATGCTGATCGGCTACAACATCGTCGCCATCGGCGCTTCCGCCTTCACCACCAGCGTGCTGACCACGATCTTCGGCAAGAGCGGGGTGCTCTACGCCACCGGGGTGATGTCGGTCCTCGTCATCGTTTTCGCCGAGGTGCTCCCGAAGACCCTTGCCATCAACAAGCCGGACCAGGCCGCCCTGGTGATGGCGCGGCCCGTCGCCTTCGCGGTAGCGCTCCTCGGCCCCGCCGCCATCGCCATCGAGAAAGTCGTGCGGCTGATGCTGCGCCCCTTCGGCGTCAGTATCGGGCAGCATCAGTCGATCCTCTCGCCCACCGAGGAAATTCGCGGGCAGGTCGCCCTGCTCCACCGCGAGGGCGGTGTCGCCAAAGCCGAGCGCGACATGCTCGGCGGCCTGCTCGACCTGCACGAATTATCCGTGTCCGAGGTCATGGTGCACCGCACAAAGATGCGCACCATCAATGCGGACCTTCCTTCGGAGGAGATCGTCCGCGAGGTTCTGTCCTCGCCCTATACGCGCATGCCGCTCTGGCGCGGCACCTCGGAGAACATCATCGGCGTGCTTCACGCCAAGGATCTGCTGCGCGCGCTCGACGCCGCCGGGGGCGACGCTTCCGGTCTGAAGGTCGAGACCCTGGCCCTCGAGACCTGGTTCGTGCCCGACACGACGAGCCTGCGCGACCAGCTCAAGGCCTTCCTCACCAAGAAGACCCATTTCGCCCTCGTCGTCGACGAGTACGGCGAGGTGATGGGTCTCGTCACGCTGGAAGACATCCTGGAGGAGATCGTCGGCGACATCGCCGACGAGCATGACGTCACAGTCTCCGGGGTGCGCCCCCAGGGCGACGGCTCGGTGAATGCGGATGGCTCCGTCGCCATTCGCGATCTCAACCGCGCCATGGACTGGAATCTGCCCGATGAGGAGGCGACGACCATCGCCGGCCTCGTCATCCACGAGGCGCGGGCGATTCCCGATACCGGTACCGCCTTCAATTTCCACGGCTTCCGGTTTCAGGTCCTGCGCAAGGCGAAGAACCGCATCACCGCCCTGCGGATCACCCCGCTCGTGCCGCTAATCGCGAAGAAGGACGAGATCGAGGGCTAGGCCCCGGGCAAGGCGAACGGAGAAACGCTTCTCCCTCAGCTGCGCGGCACCGGCCGCCAGCCCGGAGGCGCCATCTCGAACCCGTCGAACCGGAAGGCCGGGGAGACGGTGCAGCTCACCAATGTCCACGATCCGAGGCTCGTGGCGGTCTGCCAATGCCCCGCCGGCACGACGATCTGCGGCTGCTGGCCATGGGCGAGGTCGGGGCCGAGATAGGTAGCGGAGGCATCGTGACCGTTCGGGCTCGTGGTGATCACCATCGGCGCGCCAGCATGCCAGAACCAGATCTCGCTGGCATCGACCCGGTGCCATTCCGAGGTCTCGCCGAGATCGAGCAGGTAGTAGATCGCGCTGCCCACCGAACGGCCATCGACCTCCGTCGGATCGCGAAACGTTTCGCGATAATGGCCGCCCTCCGGGTGGGGCTGGAGCCCCAGCTTGGCGATCACCTCGGCGGCTTTCATGTCGGTCTCCCTCGTCCCGCGATCACTATTGGCCGGCCGGAATGGCGCCCTGCGGCAATTGAAGACCGCGAGGGGCTGCGCCCTCCCCTCGCCCAGCTCCCTCGGCGGCGGAGGCCTTGGGCGGGCGCGGTGATTTGGCGACGGGTTTGGGCTTCACCTTGGCGACCGGCGCCGCCTTGACCTCCGGGGCATCGCCGCAGCGGCGGTAGTCGAGGCGCGCCAGGACCTCGCCCGCCTCGGAAACGATGTTGAGAAAATCGGGCAGGACCGTGAGTTGCTCGTCCCAACGGACCGGTCCGCCTATCGTGGCCTCCAGGGCTGCGGGGCTGCCGCCCCGGCGCAGGGCCAGGAGGTCGGGGCCGAAGGCGGTGGCGGCCTTGTTGCCGATGACGACCTGCAGCACGCGGGTAGCCTCCGGCGTCAGGGGGCGAAGCGGGTTGTCGACGGTGATCGTGCCGCTCCGCGTCACCCAGAGCGAGACCGCGCCCTGCCCTTCGTAGAACGCACCCTGACCGTTGTCGCAGACGACGATGAGCTCGGGCAGCTTCACGGGAGCGAGATTGGCTGCCGGCATCGGCAGGGGCGCGGCCGGAGAAGCATCGGGCGCCTCGGCAGGTTTGGCGACGGGTTTCGGTTTCGGTTTGGGCTTTGGTTTCGGCTTAGGCTTGGGGGCCGGTGCCTCGGCCTCGCCCAGCGGTGCCGCAGCGTCTTCTTGCGCGAGTCCGGGAGCGGCTCCCAGCACCCCGCATAAGAGGGCAACGCAGGAGACCAGCGCCAGGCGGCTCCCGCTCCGCATCCTCCTAGCCCGAAACACGGAGCTCGGGTCGCCGGGAGGACAGGACGGGATCGGACGGATCTGCATGGCCCAGAGGGTTACCCCAGCCGGAACCGGGTTGCATCCACTTGCCTCGCACCACAGGAGCGCTTTCGCACAAGTGCCGGGCATAGCACTTCGGGTTACCGCGGTCGGAACGGTCCTTGCGTCTCGTTTCGACCCCTTGCGCCGAGGGAACGTGGAGCCGAAACCATGCGGACGGATTGGCTTTGCACGGTGGTGATGCTGTTCGGCCAAGCCATCCGTCGGTGGATGACGGGTCGTCATGCACGCATTGTCTTCGGCGCGATGCCCAACCTGTTCTAAGGCGACTCGACTCCGGGGCCGTCCTCATTCTTCTGTCCAGACAAGGTCGATCGATGCGCATGCTTGACCGCAGCCCAGCCAATGCGGTGCCCGATCCCGGCGAGCTGGAACAGGATCTCATCGCCCTCATCGAGGAATCTCGCGAGCGTTCGAGCGAGGATCCGTTCCGCAATCCCGTCTTGGCGGTGACGCTCGCGATTACGCGCCGCTTCGACCGCGAAGAAATTGACGACGACGACCTCGACGGCCTGTTCACCCGCCTGCGCGCACAATCGTTGATCGCTCGGGCGGAGCGCCTGCGCGGCTATGTCGGGCTGGACCGGGACACCCAGACATCGGCGGACAACACGATGCCTGCCCGTCTCGTGGCTGCGATTCCGAAAGGAACGGGGGATTTCGAGACCTTCCGCGACCTCGTCGGCCGTACCGGCTTCGCCGTGGTGTTCACTGCCCACCCGACATTCGGGATGCCGAAGGCCGTGGCGGCGCTCATCGCCGAGGCCGCGTCGCAGGACAGCGAGGCAGCACGCCTGCCCCTGCTCGAGAAAGCCGCGGCCCTCTCGACCCGGCCGGATGCAAAGATCAGCCTCGACGATGAATTCGAACAAGCCTGCCTCGCGGCCAATCACGGTCGTACGGCCTTGGACAGCTTCAACGCCGCCCTCCTCGATGCGGCCCGCGCGCGCTGGCCCGACCGCTGGACCGAGTTGGTGCCCAAACCCTTCGCCATCGCATCCTGGGTCGGCTGCGACACGGATGGACGCACCGATATCGGCTGGTGGGACACCCTGCGCTATCGCCTGGAATCGAAGCGGATGCAGCTCGACAGGGTCATGCGCCACCTCCCAGTCGTACCCGCCACGAACGTCGTACGTGAGCTGACGCAAGGCGCGCTGGCGGCCGTGAACCGGCAGCTCGCCGTCGCCCCGCGCCTCGGGACCAAACCTACCCTGGAGGCTGTGCACCGCTTCTCGCTGGCGCTCATCATCGAGCGCGAGCGGGCCCAGACCGATTCCGGACCGATCCTGGCCGGCCTCGCCGGAGCCATCGGCGGCGTGGAGAGCGACGAGGACAGGCGCGCCATCGCCCTCCTGCGCTCCGGCATCGCGACCCATGGGCTATCGAACGCCCTGCCGCATTTCCGGCTGAACGCCAGCCAGATCCACAATGCCGTGCGCCGGGTCATCGATCTCGACGGCGAGCCGACGGACGCAGCGCATCGGCGCTCGCATCTCGCCACCATCCATGCCCTTCTCAACGATGTGCAGCCGGTGGCCGTGGATTTCGGCGCGCTCGCCGCCGAGCGTGCCTCGGCCGCGCGCCTGATGATGACCATCGCGCAGATCCTGAAGCACGTGGACGGCACCCATCCGGTGCGCTTCCTCATCGCAGAGACGGAGACCGGCTACACCCTTCTCGCCGCCCTCTGGCTGGCCCGGCATTACGGGATCAGCGACAAGGTCGAGATCACGCCGCTCTTCGAGACGGCGAGTGCACTGGAACAGGGCATTCGCGTCCTCGACGACGCGCTGCGCAACCCGCATTGGCGCGCCTATCTCAAGCGCATCGGCCGGTTGACCGTGCAGTTCGGCTACTCGGATTCAGGGCGCTATGTCGGCCAGCTCGCCGCGAGTTTCTGGATCGAGCGCCTGCGCCTGCGCATCACCGACCTGATGACGCAGAACGGCCTGTCCGGCATCGAACTGGCGATCTTCGATACCCACGGCGAATCGATCGGCCGCGGTGCCCATCCGACCTCACTTCGGGACCGCCTCGCCTATCTCGCCCCGGAGGATTCACGGCACCGGAACCGCAAGGCCGGCATCAAGGTGCGGCTGGAATCGAGCTTCCAGGGCTCGGACGGCTACCTCATGTTCGGCACCCAGGCTCTTGCCCGCTCGACGGTGGAGCGGATCGCCGAACACGTCTTCGCCTTCGACACGGCCGACGACGATTCCTTTGCCGACTATGTCCTGTCCGACGCGCCGGGCGCCGACGAGACCGACGACCCGATCTACGGTGAGGCCGATTTCGCCGCCGAGTTCTTCACCGTGGCCCGGCAGGACATGGAAGCCCTGGTGGATGATCCCGGCTACGCGGCGCTGCTGGGCACGTTCGGCCCGAGCCTGCTCGACCGCACCGGCTCGCGTCCCGTGGCCCGCCAGACCGATAGCGGCGGCCCCAGCATGATCACCCATCCCCGCCAGATGCGGGCGATTCCGAACAACGCGATCCTGCACCAGCTGGGCTATCTCGCGAATTCGCTCCACGGCCTCGGCCGGGCGGCGAGCCGCGCACCGGATCTGTTCCGTGACATGCGCCGCGATTCGGTTCGGTTCTCGCGCGCGTTCCGCCTCGCCCAGCATGCCTCGGCGGTGGGCGACCTCGATGTGCTGCGCGCCTATATCGATACGCTCGACCCGGCCATGTGGCTCGAACGGGCACGGCGCACACAACGCGACGACCGGCGCGACGAACTCCTCGTCATCGCCACCGCCCTCGACCGCTTGCGGCTTGCACCCGATCTGCGCCGTCTGTTCGGCCGCCTCACCAGCGATTGGTTGAGTCTGCAATCCGCCGCCCCGGACCTCGGCAAGATGTCGGTGCGGCTGACCATGCTTCATGCCCTGCGCCTCGCCCTGATCCACCGGATCTGGTTCCTGGCGGTGCACATTCCGGGCTTCCGCCCGCAATCGGGCATCACTCGCGAGCAGCTGATCGAGCGCTTCCTGCGCCTCGACATAGACGGCTGCCTCGCCATGCTCGACGAAATCTTTCCGATCACGCCGGACCCGACTCTCGGGCTCAATTTCGGTGAGCCCGCCGGCCCGCGCGATGTCGGAACCTATGAATCGGAGCACAAGACGATCTTCGGCCCGATCCGCCAGTCCTTCGCTCGTGTCCGCGAGTTGTCGGGCATGATCCAGCATGAGGTGGGCGCATTCGGCTAGGGTGCGGCGAATCCCGGGCTCCGCTCCGCAGGCCTGGGAAAGCTGGCGCCGGTGGGGAAGGGCGTTCCATTCCTCACCAACCAGCCCCCTTCCCGGCCGGCTAACCCACTTGGAACCGCATCACGCTCCGGCGGGGCGCGGCCTTTCGCCGAAGATGGCCGTGCCGACGCGGATATGCGTGGCTCCCATCTGGATCGCCGCCGGGAAATCTGCGCTCATTCCCATGGAGAGGATGGGCAGGTTGTGACGCTCGGCGATGCGGGCCAGGAGGGCGAAATGCGCCGACGGCGGGTCCTCGGCGGGGGGAATGCACATGAGACCGTTGATCGCCAGGCCGTGGGTCTCACGGCATTCGCTGAGAAGAACATCCACCTGTGACGGCGAGACGCCGGCCTTCTGCTGTTCGTCACCGGTATTGACCTGAACCAGCAGCTTTGGCGTCCGCCCGGTACGGTCGATCTCCTTGGCCAGGGCCGCCGCCAGTGACAGCCTGTCGAGGGCATGGATCACGTCGAACAATTCCACCGCCTCGCGCGCCTTGTTCGATTGCAGCGGCCCAACGAGGTGAAGCTCCACATCGGGAAAGCGCTCACGCAAAGCAGGCCATTTCGCCTTCGATTCCTGAACGTAATTCTCGCCGAAAACCCGATGACCTGCCTCTAGGGCGGGGATGATCCCATCCGCATCGATGAGCTTCGAAACGGCCACCAGCGAAATCTCGGCAGGATCCCGCTCGGAATCCTGGGCCGCCTGGACGATGGTCTCGCGCACGGCCTTCAAGCCAGCGACGACGTCGGCCGCGTGCGGATGAGCGTATCTCGGCGGGGTAGAGTCGGGCATGATGTCTCGTCGGCCTTGAGAGGAAGGGCAGGTCCTGCCTGACCTAACACCCGCAACGTGGTCCGCAAGCGCCGGGCTTTGGCGGTGACGGCTCTGTTGACCGGCAAACAGGCCGTGTTAGTCCGGCATCCAACCTCTCCGGCGCCGCGTGAGGCGCCTTGCCAGGCCATCCTGGCCCGTATCTCAGAGTTCCTCTCATGACCTCCTCCCCCATGCCCGTTCCCGAGCGCTACAACGCCAAGGATGCCGAGCCGCGCTGGCAGGAGGCCTGGGCCGCGCACGGCATCTACGCCACGCGCAACGACGACCCGAGACCGAAATACTACGTGCTGGAGATGTTCCCCTACCCGTCGGGGCGCATTCATATGGGCCACGTCCGCAACTACGCCATGGGTGACGTGGTGGCCCGCTATAAGCGCGCGAGGGGGTTCGCCGTGCTCCATCCGATGGGTTGGGATGCGTTCGGCTTGCCGGCCGAGAACGCCGCCATGGAGCGCAAGGTCAACCCGCGCGATTGGACCTATGCCAACATCGCTACCATGCGCGGCCAGTTGCAGAGCATGGGCCTGTCCCTCGACTGGAGCCGCGAGATCGCCACCTGCGATCCCGACTACTACAAGCACCAGCAGCGGATGTTCCTCGACTTCCTCGACAAGGGACTCGTCACCCGCCGCACGGCCAAGGTGAACTGGGACCCCGTGGACCATACCGTGCTGGCCAACGAGCAGGTCATCGACGGGCGCGGCTGGCGCTCGGGCGCGCTGGTAGAGCAGCGCGAGCTGACCCAGTGGTTCTTCAAGATCACCGATTTCGCGCAGGATCTCTACGACGCACTCGACGGCCTGGAGCGTTGGCCGGAGAAGGTCCGGGTGATGCAGAAGAACTGGATCGGACGTTCCGAAGGGCTCGAGGTCCGCTTTGCGTTCGATGGCCGTGACGGCGAGATCAAGGTCTATACCACCCGGCCCGACACGCTGTTCGGCGCGAGGTTCCTGGCGATTGCGGCGGACCACCCCGTCGCGGCATCGGTTGCTGCCATGCGGCCCGAACTCCAGAGCTTCATCGAGGAATGCCGCCGAACCGGTACGGCTCAGGCCGCGATCGACACGGCGGAGAAGCTCGGCTTCGATACGGGGTTGCGGGTGCGCCACCCCCTCGACCCGTCCTGGCTGCTGCCCGTCTACGTGGCGAATTTCGTCCTGATGGATTACGGCACCGGCGCCGTGTTCGGCTGTCCGGCTCACGACCAGCGCGACCTCGACTTCTCCAACAAGTACGGCCTCGGCAATACGCCTGTCGTCTGTCCGGAGGGGCAGGACGCGGCGAGCTTCGTCGTCACCGACACCGCCTATGACGGCGATGGACGGATGATCAATTCGCGCTTCCTCGACGACATGACGACGGACGAAGCGTTCCATGCCGTGGCCAACCGCTTGGAGGGCGAGATCCTGGACGGTGAGCCGGTGGCGGCGCGCAAGGTTCAGTTCCGCTTGCGGGATTGGGGCGTCTCGCGCCAGCGCTATTGGGGCTGCCCAATCCCCATCATCCATTGCGATTCCTGCGGTCCGGTGCCGGTGCCGGTCTCCGACCTGCCGGTGAAATTGCCCGACGAGGTCTCGTTCGACACACCCGGCAATCCGCTGGAACGCGACCATGCTTGGCGTAACGTGCCCTGCCCGCGCTGCGGCGCTGCTGCCCGGCGCGAGACCGACACGATGGACACCTTCGTGGATTCGTCGTGGTACTACGCCCGCTTCACCGCTCCCTGGCTGAAGGATGCGCCGACCGACCGTTCGGCGGTCGATCACTGGCTGGCGGTGGATCAGTATATCGGCGGCATCGAGCACGCGATCCTACATCTGCTCTACGCCCGCTTCTTCACACGGGCGATGCAGGCGACGGGCTGGTCCGGGGTCTCGGAGCCATTCGCCGGCCTGTTCACGCAGGGCATGGTCGTCCACGAGACCTACAAGGACGCAGCGGGCGCATGGGTTCAGCCTGCGGATATCCGCATCACCGCCGGGGGCGGCGGGCGCCAAGCGTTTCACGTGAAAACAGATGCGCCGATCGCTATCGGCTCCATCGAGAAGATGTCGAAGTCCAAGAAGAATGTGGTGGACCCAGACGACATCATCGCGAGCTACGGGGCCGATACCGCTCGCTGGTTCATGCTGTCCGATTCTCCGCCCGAGCGTGACGTGATCTGGACGGAGGATGGAGTGCAGGGCGCGGCCCGCTTCGTTCAGCGAGTTTGGCGCTTGGTCTCCCTCGCGGTGGGCGTGCCGGCAGCGAGCGGAGCGTCGGACGCTGCGCTTCGCAAGGCCGCCCATAAGGCTCTTGCTGCGGTGGAAGAGGATGTGGAGCGCCTCCGCTTCAACCGTTGCGTCGCCCATATCTACACGCTGTCGAACGCTCTCGATGAGGCGATCCGTACGGCTACCGTCTCGCGAGATGCGGCGACGGAAGCGGCGGGCATCCTCACGCAGCTCGTTGCGCCGATGATGCCGCATCTGGCCGAGGAATGCTGGTCGGCCCTCGGACGGCAGGGACTGGTCGCTCAAGCCGCGTGGCCGGTGGTCGATCGTGCCCTGCTTGTGGAGGACGAGATCACCCTCCCCGTTCAGCTCAACGGGAAGAAGCGGGCGGATGTCACCGTGCCGCGCACGGCCGACACCGCCGCGGTGGAGGCCCTTGTTTTGGCCGACGAGGCCGTACAGAAGGCGCTCGAAGGCCGTGTCCCCCGCAAAGTGATCGTCGTGCCCGGCCGGATCGTGAATCTCGTGGTGTGAGCGAGGCGCGGCTTCGCACGTCAGATCTCGCCAAGGCCTGGGCAGGGCGAGACTTCGCATAACGGCAGGACGAAGGACGCCCCTCCAGGGCGATGTCGTTTCGGGCATCACCATCGTCCTGCCGCAGAGGAATCGTAAAGCTTGCCGCTTATACAGGTGACGCGACAGGCGGGATCGCCGTAAAGAGCGAGACCGGACGGAGAGCATTGCTGCGATGATGATCCATGGGCTGAGACAGGCGGTACGGTCCCGCGCGGCGAAAATCGCGTTGGTCTCCCTTATGGCCGTCAATCTCTCGGCCTGCTTTCGCCCGCTCTATGGACCGACCGCGTCGGGCGAGCCCATGGCCGCGCTTCTTGCCTCGATCCAAGTCGACGACGTCTCCACCGCTGCCGGGCAGGAGCGGCTCGGCCATTATCTGCGCAGCGAACTCATCTTCGATCTCGATGGTTCGGGCCAGCCTTCTCCCAAGCGCTACCGCCTGAAGATGCAGGGCAGCGAATCTGTGAAGACCCCCATCGTGTCGTCACAGACTGGACGCGCCGAGGCCGGCACATTGGTTGGCACCATCCGCTTCTCGCTCGAATCCCTGGACGGTTCGAAGATCATCACCGAGGGTGTGGCCGTCGCCACCACCACCTATGACCGCTCGATCCAGCGCTTCGCCTCGCTGCGTGCGGCCCGCGACGCTGAGATCCGGCTGGCAAAGACCTTGGCCGACCAGATCAAGACGCGGGTCGCATCCGTGCTGGTGACCAAGCCCTGACCGCCGTAAAGGCTGGCGATATCGAGGCGCTGCTGCGACGTGGACCCGCGTCGCAGATCGCGGTGATCCTCGTCTACGGACCGGATACCGGCCTGGTCTTCGAGCGCGCCAAGCGTCTGGCCGAGAGCTTCGTCACCGATCCCTCCGATCCTTTTGCGCTGGTCAAGATCGATGGCGATACCCTCGCCTCGGATGCAGGTCGCCTCGTGGACGAGGCCGGCACCGTCGGCCTGTTCGGCGGTCAGCGTAGCATCTGGGTACGGGCCGGAACCCGCAATTACGCCCCGGCCGTGGACGCGGCATTGAAGGCAGAGATCGCCGGCGCCCGCATCGTCGTAGAGGCGGGAGACCTCGCAAAGAGCGCACCGTTGCGAACACTCTGCGAGAAATCCACACGGGCGCTCGCCCTGCCCTGCTACGCCGATGACGAGCGGGCCCTGGCGGAGCTCATCGACCGCACGCTTCAGGAGAATGGCCAGCGGATCGCCCGCGAGGCGCGCGACATCCTGGCGATGAGCCTGGGCGGTGATCGTCGAGCGAGCCTGTCGGAGATCGAGAAACTGGCCCTCTATGCCCGAGGGCAGACCGACATCACCCTCGACGATGTTGAGGCCGTGATCAGCGACGTCGCCGGCAGCGTCCTCAATACGCTGATCGATGCCGCCTTCGTCGGACGGAGCGAGGAGGTCGAACGGGATTACCGCCGCTTCCGGCACGAAGGTATGGATCCGTCGATGATGCTCGGCTCTGCGCTGCGCCACGCTCTTACTCTGCTGTCGACACGGATTGCAGGTGAAGGACAGAGTCCGAGCATGATGGTTGGCAATTGGCGTGGGCTGCATTTCCGTCGTAAGGCGCTCGTCGAAGCCCAGCTTGGGCGCTGGTCTCCCGTTGCCCTCCGCCACGCCGTGCAGTTGCTTCAGGAGGCCGTGCTCGCCTGTCGACGCTCCCCGCCTGACCTCGCCCATGCCCATGCTTCCGCGACGCTCCTGCGCATCGCCACGGAGGCGGCGCGTCGGCGTGGCTGACGCGATCTGTCGTCCGTCTCCGATCGTCCTTCCCGCGATGCCGCCATGGCAGGACGGGCTTCGACTTCGAATGTGAAGCGGCCGGATTCGGCAGAGGATAGGATACGCTCGCACTCCTCGTTGACGACTCGCTCCGGTCGCGCCTAATCACCCTATGTCCCAGACAAGTCTTTCCTTCGACGTGGTCGTGGTCGGCGGCGGTCATGCTGGCGTGGAAGCCGCTGCTGCTGCAGCCCGCATCGGCGCCCGTACCGCCCTCGTCACGCATTCAGCTGCCACGATCGGCGCGATGTCCTGCAACCCGGCCATCGGCGGTCTCGGCAAGGGTCATCTCGTTCGCGAGGTCGATGCCCTCGACGGACTGATGGGCCGTGCCGCCGATGCAGCCGGCATTCAGTTCCGCCTGCTCAACCGACGCAAGGGGCCGGCAGTGCGCGGACCGCGCACCCAGGCCGACCGCAAACTCTACGCGCGGGCAATCCAAGAAGCCGTCGCCAGCACCGCGAACCTTCATATCATTGAGGGCGAAGTCGGGGATATTCACGTTGCAGCCGCGCGGGTCGCCGGGGTGATTCTGTCGGATGGGAGAACGGTTGCCTGCTCCGCTGTCGTGCTGACCACCGGCACGTTTCTTCGAGGCCTCATCCATATGGGAGAAGTGCAGATTCCCGCCGGGCGCGTCGGGGAGGGGCCATCCATCGGCCTCGCCCAGACGCTGGACCGGCTGGGTTTTGCGCTCGGACGTCTCAAGACCGGCACCCCTGCCCGTCTCGATGGCCGCACCATTGATTGGTCGGGCCTCGACATGCAGTCGGCCGATGACGATCCGGTGCCGTTCTCGACCCTCACGGAACGGATCACCACACCACAGATCCAATGCGGCATCACGCGTACGACCCAGGCGGTGCACGATCTCATCCGTGCGAATCTTCACCGCTCCCCGATGTATTCGGGGGGGATCAGCAGCCGGGGGCCGCGTTACTGTCCGTCCATCGAGGACAAGGTGGTGCGCTTCGGAGACCGCGAAGGTCACCAGATCTTCCTGGAACCCGAGGGGCTGGACGACCCGACCGTCTACCCCAACGGTATTTCCACCGCGCTGCCGGAGAGCGTTCAGCGCGATGTCATCGCACTGATCCCGGGTCTCGAACGTGCGGCCATCGTGCGACCCGGCTATGCCATCGAGTATGACTACGTCGATCCCCGCGAGCTCGACACGACCCTCCAGGCCAAGCGACTGCCCGGCTTGTTCCTGGCTGGACAGATCAACGGCACGACCGGCTACGAGGAGGCCGCGGGGCAGGGACTGGTGGCTGGGATCAATGCCGCCCGGCTCGCCGGGGGATCGACCCTGTCGCGCTTCGACCGGGCCGAATCGTATCTTGGGGTGATGATCGACGATCTCGTGACCCACGGCGTCAGCGAACCTTATCGCATGTTCACTTCGCGCTCGGAATATCGGCTGTCCCTCCGCGTGGACAATGCCGATGAGCGCCTGACCCCGCGCGGGGCTGCTCTCGGCTGTGTCGGCTCCGAGAGGGCCGAGCATTTCGCTCGGTCACAAGGTGAACTGGAGGCAGCGCGGGGGCTGCTCGATAGGCTCAGCCTGACACCGGCCGCAGCGGCTCGGCATGAGATCGCGCTTAACCAGGACGGTATTCGCCGAAGTGCCTTTCAATTGCTCTCCTATCCGGAGATCGGCTGGGACCGTCTGACCGAGGTGTGGCCCGAGCTTCGGAGCGTGTCTCCTCGTATCGCGGATCGCCTCCGCACAGATGCGACCTATGCCGTCTATCTCGACCGCCAGAATGCCGACATCGCGGCTTTCCGACGAGACGAAGCCCTGTCGCTTCCAACGAAGCTCGACTATGGCGCCATTCCCGGCTTGTCCAACGAGATGCAGGCCAAGCTCGAAACGGTGAGACCCGGCACGCTCGGGCAGGCTGCACGGATCGAGGGCGTGACACCTGCCGCCCTGACGTTGCTGGCAGCCCATGCTCGCCGCGCCGACCGCTCGAATCCGGCGGCTGTCCATGGCCGCTAGGCATGACGACCGAACGCGCGTTCTCGCCCAGGCAAATGTTTCACGTGAAACAGCCGAGGCTTTGGACATCTATGTCGAGCAGCTGAGGAGGTGGCAAAGCGTCAAGAATCTCGTCGGTCCCGCCACGCTCACGGAGGTTTGGACTCGCCACATCGCCGACGCGCTCCAACTGCTCGATCTCGCCCCCGACGCCAGCAAGTGGCTCGATCTCGGTTCGGGGGCAGGAATTCCCGGCCTCATCTTGGCTATCGCAGGACGTGATCGGCCGGGTTTTCAGGTGGACCTGATCGAGAGCAATGCGCGCAAATGCGCCTTTCTCACGGAGGCGGCCCGATTGACGAAAGCTCCGGCGCGGGTTCGCAACGTCCGCATCGAGGACGCGATCGCCGAACACGTTGGAGTTCACGCCGTCTGCGCCCGTGCTTTGGCTCCCCTCCCCCAATTGCTCGAATGGACGGAACCGCTGTTGACAACAGGCACCATCGCGCTGTTTCCGAAGGGCCGTGATGCGCAGGCGGAATTGACCAATGCAGCGCAACGGTGGAGATTCGTTTACGATCTGGTGACGAGCCGTACTGAGTCGGACGCGCGGATCGTCCGCGTCACCGCCCTCTCCCGCGTGGATTCATGACCATCGAACCCTCCTCCGCCTCCAGGGCGACGCCCGAGCGGCCGTTGCGCATCCTTGCTTTGGCCAACCAGAAGGGCGGTGTCGGCAAGACGACGACAGCCATCAATCTCGGTACCGCGCTCGCTGCTATCGGGGAACGCGTCTTGGTGATCGACCTCGATCCGCAGGGAAACGCTTCCACCGGGCTCGGCATCGACCGCCGCTCGCGCAAGCTGTCGACCTACCACGTGCTTGCCGGCGATGCGTCCCTGGCCCAAGCGGTAGTGCCCACGGCCGTACCGCGGCTGCTTCTCGCCCCCTCGACGATGGATCTTCTTGGCCTCGAATTGGAAATGGCGAGTTCGTCCGACAGGGCTCACCGCCTGCGCAACGCCATGATCGATCTCGGTAAGGCCGGTGCCACCGAGGGCGTGACCTATGTCCTGATCGATTGTCCTCCTTCCTTGAACCTGCTGACGATCAATGCACTGGCAGCCGCCGATGCCGTGCTCGTGCCCATGCAATGTGAGTTCTTCGCCCTGGAAGGGTTGAGCCAACTCCTGCGCACTGTCGATCAGGTCCGCAGCGCGCTCAATCCGCGTCTCACCATTCAGGGTGTGGTGCTGACTATGGTGGATCCGCGCAACAACCTCTCGAATCAGGTTGCGGCCGATGTCCGTAGCTTCCTCGGCGACAAGGTCTACGAGACCACGATTCCACGCAACGTCCGCGTTTCGGAGGCCCCGTCGCATGGCAAGCCGGTGTTGCTCTACGACCTGAAATGCGCCGGCTCGCAGGCCTATCTGCGCCTGGCCTCGGAAGTGATCCAACGCGAGGGGCGGCTTCCAGTCGCGGCTTAGGTCGCTCGTTCTTTTTCGTGAATGCGTAGCGTATCGGAGTTGAAGCAGGTGGCGATGGCGGATGATGTGGCGCGGCCTCGACTCGGGCGTGGGCTTGCGGCCCTGATCGGAGATTTCGGCGACGATAGCGGCGATGCGGGGAAGCCGCAGGCACAGCGCAAGGTCGCCGTCGAATTTCTGCGCCCAAATCCGCGAAACCCGCGTCGGCGCTTCCACGAAGCCGAACTCGACGAGCTAGCTGCTTCGATCAAAATCCGCGGCATCATTCAGCCTATCGTGGTCCGCGCTCTGGCAGGCGTTCCGGATACCTACGAGATCGTCGCCGGCGAGCGTCGTTGGCGCGCCGCTCAGCGTGCCGGGCTGCACGAGGCCCCCGTCGTTGTCGTCGAGATCGACGATCGGACCTCCCTCGAATACGCCATTCTCGAGAACGTCCAGCGCAGTGATCTCAACGCCATCGAAGAGGCGGCTGGTTATGAGCGGCTCATGAGCGAGTTTCGCTACAGCCAAACGGAGCTCGCCGAGATTATCGGAAAGAGCCGCAGCCATCTCGCCAACACGTTGCGTCTGCTGCAATTGTCCAGCGCGATCCAGGACCGAGTCGTCGCTGGGGAAATCACAGCCGGTCACGCCCGCGCTCTTCTTGCGGTGCGGGAGCCCGAAGCCGTCGCGCGACGGATCGTGGCTGAAGGGTTATCCGTCCGTGAGGTCGAGGCCCTGGCCTCAGCTGAAGTGCCGGAAGGCGATGCCCCCCGCCCGGGACGTCCGCGCAAGCCGGAACGCGATGGACAGGTCCGTAGCCTGGAGCAAGCCATGGCGCGCGCGCTTGGCGTCACGGTATCGCTAAAGTCGAAGACTCAAGGCAGCGGGGAAATTCGCATCCGCTACGAAACGCCGGAAGAGCTCGACGCCCTGTGTCGCCGTTTCGAGATCTCGAACGGGGCCTAGCTTCCCGCAGCGAACGGCCAGGGACCACCAGCCTTGGCGCCACCCGTCACTTACCGATACAGAACCCGGAGAAGAGGCGATCGAGCATATCCTCGACGCCGACCCGACCGGCGACCTCGCCCAAGGCGCGAACGGCAAGCCTCAGATCCTCGGCGAGCAGCTCCGGAAGGGCAGGGCCCGACACGATCCTGGAGAGGTGATGGCTGCAGCGGGTCAACCCATCGCGGTGCCGCTCGCGAGTAATGAGAGCATCGCCGCCGCCAAGGGCTTGCTCCGCCCTCGCTTCAATGAAGCGTAGCAGGTTGTCGATACCCGCACCGGTCAACGCGGATACGGCGAGTACCCCATTCATGGCAACGCCCAAATCCGACTTCGTTTGAACCCGGATCGTGCGATCTGGCAGGACGTTCGCTGGGTCGTGTGGTTCGTCATTTGGCTGGAGCGCAAGGACGAGATCGGCTTGGTCCATCCGGTTGCGGGTGCGCCGGATGCCTTCAGCCTCGACTGGATCGGTCGTATCCCGCAAGCCGGCCGTATCCACGATGATGACCGGCAGCCCGCCGAGATCGCAACGAATCTCGATAAGGTCGCGGGTCGTGCCTGGAATGGCAGAAACGATCGCGGCATCGCGCTGGCTCAGAGCATTGAGCAGCGTGGACTTGCCGGCATTGGGCGGCCCTGAGAGAACCACGACGTAGCCCTCCCGCAGACGCTCTCCCCGCCGGCTATCGGCGAGAGCGTGATCAATGTCGTCACGGATGGCGCGAGCCTTGGCATGAAGCGCCGCATCGAGCGCGGAATCATCCACATCGCCCTCATCGGCGAAATCGAGGGCGGCCTCGGCTCCGGCCAGGAGATCGATGAGACGATCACGCCAATCGGCCACCTTACGACCCAGGACTCCGTCGAGTTGACGCAGAGCTTGGCGTCGTTGCGCTTCTGTCTCCGCATCGATGAGATCTGCCGCACCCTCGACGGCGGTCAGGTCCATCCGACCGTTTTCCACGGCACGTCGGCTGAACGCACCAGGTTCGGCGATATGGCATCCGGGATGAGCAGCAAGCGCGGCCATGACAGCGGAGCGCACCGCGAGGCCACCATGGAGGTGGAGTTCGGCCATATCTTCGCCGGTGAACGTCGCAGGTCCCGGCATCCACGCCACGAGGGCGGAATCGAGTGGTTCGCCGGTCGTAGGTTCGCGGAGAATCCGAAGAGATAAGCGCCGAGGGGGCGGCAGTCGCTTCGCGACGCTCGTGACCAGGTCGGCTGTGGCAGGTCCGCTGATTCGAATGACGGCGACGGCCGCACGTCCGAAACCGCTGGCGGGCGCGAAAATGGTAGTGCCGTCGTTCATAGCTCAACCACGACGCCGCGTAGGTTCCTATGTCGGTCCGCTCTATAGCCGACGAAAAGAATGGTTTCTTTCGGAAACCATTCTCATTGAGCGCACGCTTGAGACTCGCGCTAGCGGATCTTGCGCGAAGGAGGGACCCGAACGAGAACCTTTAACGCGCAAGAGGTAAAACCTCGATACCCCGCAGGCACAGAAGGGAAGAGAGATTTAGCTTCCCTCAGGTATTCATCGAGTCGAAGAAGTCGTTGTTGCTCTTGGTCTGGCGCAGCTTGTCCATGAGGAACTCGATGGCGTCCGTGACGCCCATCGGGTTGAGGATGCGGCGCAGCACGTAGGTCTTCTTAAGCGAATCCGGCGGCACCAGAAGCTCTTCCTTGCGGGTGCCTGAGCGGGTGATGTCGATCGCGGGGAAGATGCGCTTGTCAGAGACCTTGCGGTCGAGAATGATCTCGGAGTTGCCGGTACCCTTGAACTCCTCGAAGATCACCTCGTCCATGCGCGAACCGGTATCGATGAGCGCGGTGGCGATGATCGAGAGCGAGCCGCCCTCCTCGATGTTGCGAGCGGCACCGAAGAAGCGCTTCGGCCGCTGGAGCGCGTTGGCATCCACACCACCGGTGAGCACCTTACCGGAGGACGGCACCACGGTGTTGTAGGCGCGGCCGAGACGGGTGATCGAATCGAGCAGGATGACCACGTCACGGCCATGCTCCACGAGGCGCTTGGCCTTCTCGATCACCATCTCGGCGACCTGAACGTGGCGGGTGGCCGGCTCGTCGAAGGTGGAGGCGATGACCTCGCCCTTCACCGAGCGGATCATGTCGGTGACTTCCTCGGGACGCTCGTCGATGAGCAGCACGATGAGGTAGCATTCCGGGTGGTTGATGGTGATCGACTGCGCGATGTTCTGCATCAGCACGGTCTTGCCGGTACGCGGCGGCGCCACGATGAGAGCGCGCTGGCCCTTACCGATGGGCGCGACGATGTCGATGATACGCGGCGAGAAGTCCTTCTTCGGCGGAGCGTCGAGTTCGAGCTTGAAGCGCTGCGTCGGGAAGAGCGGCGTCAGGTTGTCGAAATGGACCTTGTGCTTGATCTTCTCCGGGTTCTCGAAGTTGATCGTGTTCACCTTGAGCAGAGCGAAGTAGCGCTCGCCATCCTTCGGGCCGCGGATCGGCCCCTCTACGGTGTCGCCGGTCCGCAGGCCGAAACGGCGGATCTGGGTGGGCGAGATGTAGATGTCGTCGGGGCCGGGCAGATAGTTCGATTCGGACGAACGCAGGAAACCGAACCCGTCCTGAAGCACTTCCACCGTGCCGGCGCCGATGATCTCGACCTCCTTGGCAGCGAGCTGCTTCAGGATGGAGAACATGAGCTCCTGCTTGCGCATCGTGGAGGCGTTCTCGACCTCGACCTCCTCCGCGAAAGCGATCAGGTCCGTCGGGGTCTTGGACTTCAGATCCTGAAGTTTGACCTCGCGATGCGGGCTCAGATCGGCAGCGACCAATCCGACCTCTGCCGGCGGATCAACGGGAAGGAGGGAATCGTTCTGTGACGTCATGGGAGAATGAGAACCGACGATGGACGAGGGTTGATCGGGCTGAACAGTCGGAGGAGCGCCGGATGCCTTGTCGGCACCTGTGGTCGGAACAGCGGTAAAGACCGGTTCCGCGCATCGTCTATGGGGAGCCTATGGCTCTCGGATGCAACACGGCGTAAAAGGAGGGACCTCCCCATATCGCGTTTCCGCATCCTGCTCAAGCCCCTCATAGGCGATCGGAATGCGGGATCGCGCTCTTCTCGCTGGGAGACGCCTCGATTCACGACGTCAGCGTCGCCTCAGCCGGACGTAAAGGGCTCCGGCGCCACCATGATGGCGCGCCGCCTCCTCGAAGCCGATGATGACGCTGCGCAGTTCCGGCGCACGCAGCCAGTGCGGCACCGAGCGGCGCAGGACCCCTCGCTCCGAGAAAGCATTGTCATAGCCTGCCCCGCCCCCTTTGCCGGTGACGACGAGGACATGGGCATGGCCCGCCGAACGGCAGCGCATCAGAAAGCCGATCAGGGCATCGTGAGCTTCGGCCTGATACAATCCGTGAAGGTCGATCCGTGCCTCAACCTTGAGCGATCCACGCCGCAGGGCGAGGCGAGCCTTGCGTTCCAGGCCCGGCAGGGCAGGTGGGGTGACGATGGCCGCCGGGGCCGCCACGAGAGCGGGGGCGGGGACAGGTTTCACGATGCGTTTCGGGGGCGCTTTCACGCCACCGGGCAAGCTGGCCCTTTCGGCAACAGGCTTGGCAACAGGCTTGGCGACGAGCGCTGGTACTTCCGGTTTAAGCTTCGGAGGAAGGGGATCCCCAGTTGGCAGTGTTTTGGCCTTCGGAGAAGGAGCACGTCCGCGCAGCGGCGTGATCAGCCGTGCGATTTCGCCCCAGAGGAAGGCGTCCTCCCCCGACAGGCCGCGGGGTCTGCGCGGCATCCTCATGGGACCGCACGCGGCTTCGGCAGCAGGACGACGAAGCCGACCGCATCGCGCAGGTTGCCGGCGGCGATCCCCGCCGCTTCTCCCGTGCCGAGATAAAGGTCCCCACGCGCCGGGCCGACGATGGCCGAACCGGTATCGGCCGCGACGACGAGGCGCCCTGGGGCGTCCTCCCCGGCGATCCGTCCCTCGAGCCAGAACGGCGTTCCGTAACGCCACAAAGTGGAGTCGACCGCCAGGCTCCGGCCCGGGGTCAGGGGGACGCCGGCCGCGCCCGGAGGGCCGAGGCGGGGATCCTCCACTTCGGCGAGCCGGAAGAAGATGTAGGAGGCGTTGGCTCGCATCAGTGGCTTGGCAAGGGCCGGATTGTCGCGAAGCCAGCCGGTCCAGCGGGCCAGCGTCAGGCCCTCGAGGGGGAGATGCCCCGCCTGGACGATGAGCTTGGCCACCGACGTATAGGGACGACCGTTGCGGCCGTCATAGAGCACCCTCACCGCCCGTCCATCCGGAAGGCGTACGCGCCCCGATCCCTGAACCTGGAGCACGAAGAGATCGACCGGATCGCGCAGGTAGACGAGCGGCCGGGCCCGCTCCCCGATTGAGCCATCCTCTATGGATGCACGGTCGGGGTAAGGCTCGAAGCCGCCCGGCGTCGCCCGTGCCGCCCGCAATGTCGGATCGAGGCCGGGCTTCGTCTCACCGGGGGCGAGACTCACGAGATCGTCCGGCCGGGCAAGGGCCGGGGTGGTGAAGCCGGGGCCGGCCGCGAGGGCACCGGTGAGTTCCGGTTCGAAATAGCCGGTGAGAAAGCCCGTCCGGCGCGAAGGACCACCCGCCTCGCCCGCTCTTACGATACGGTAGGCATCGAAATTCCGCGTGAAGAAGGCCCTGGCCTCTTCCGGCTTGACCGAGGCCGCACGGGTGCAGGCGGTGGCAAGATCCTCCGCCGAGCCGGCGACAGTCGCGGCGATCTCCACCGGTGGAGCGGCGCAGGTCCGGCGGAACACCTCGAGGGAAGCGGCCGGATCGGAGCCGGGAAAGCCCGGCAAGGCGGTCGGGTCCACGGGCTCGAGAATCGCCTCTCCGACGCGAAGCGGCCCGGTCGCAAGAGCGACCGGGCCGGGAAGACAGCCAGCAGCGAGAGCTAGGGCGGCGAAGGATGCCCGATTGATAAACCCGGTCACGACAAACCCTGGATCCTCAGGCGCCGGCTTCCGTGGCCACGAGCTGCCAGTTCGGATCCCGGCTGCCCAGCGTGCGGGCGAAGGTCCAGACATCCGGCACCTCGGCCACGGCCTCGGCATTGCCGTCGATCACCTGACCATCGGCGCTGCGGGTCGCGGTGATGAGATGCGAGAGGAAGTGTACGGTCACCTGTGCCACCTTGTTGCGGACATCCACGGCAACGATCTCCGCCTTGTCGAGAGAGACGAAAGTGGTCTCCACTGTCTCACGGCGCGACTCGCGGGCTGTGATCTCCCGCTCGAACCCCTCGCAGACTTCGCGCGAGAGAAGGCTGCGCAGGGTCTTGCGGTCGCCCTTGGCGAAGGCGATCACGATGGCCTCATACGCACCCTTGGCACCTTCGACGAAGGCGCGGGGATCGAAGTTCGGTTCTGCCTGAACGATCGCTTCGAGACCATGGGCGACAGCCGAGCCCGGCTCGGCGATGCCGCGCCAGTCGCGGGCGACGGCAGCGGCGGCCGGTGCCGAATCAGGCTGCGGCTGAACCCGGTCCGCCCCTGGCAGACGCACCACGTTATCGCCTTCCGACCGGGTCGGCTGCGACGGATTGTGGTTCCGGTCCACCGGTTTGAACGGCGAGCGCTCGGCTCCGGTCTTCTGTCCCAGCACAGACCGGAGCCGCCAAATGACGAACACCGCGAGTCCCAGGAAGATCAGGGTCGTCAAATCGAAAGAATCCTGCATCACCGATCCGATCGTGGCCGTCGCACGACATGCTTGTTCGAGGGGGCTCCCAAGAATCCCGCCGCTACGCCCTTTATTGGAGCGTTGCGCAAGGATCGAGCCGGAGAATTCAAAGGATCCCGCCCGCGAGAGGAGGGCGCGACCCACGAGGTCAACCTGCATATGGGGCTGCCCGCGTGCCGTATCCAGGCAGGGAGGAGCCATGCCGGAGGCCTCAGGGTCAAGAGCAGACCGCCGACTTCGGAGACGGCTCCGGTTCCTCGACCGGATCGACGCGCCTGCGGATCGCCTCCTCCCGCCCCTCGTCTTGTCCGGGGTGGCCCATCGTGTTAGCGCGCTGTGCTCTCGGCCCCGGCCCTGCGACGATCAGACGATACGCCGCGCAGTGGATCGCCGAGGTGGCCCAGTAGACCCCGCGAAAGAGGACGAGATCGCCATGGCCGATACCCCGGCACCGAACGGCAACGGCGCGGCTCCCGCCGAGGACCAGTCGCCCGCCATCAACGCGTTGGCCCAATACGCCAAGGATCTCTCCTTCGAGAACCCCAACGCGCCGCGCTCGCTCCAGCCGCAGGAAAGCGGCCCGCAGATCAATATCCAGGTCAACGTCAATGCCAAGCAGTTGGCCGAGGCCGATTTCGAGGTCGAACTGACCCTGGAAGGCGATGCAAAGATCAACAACGAGGTGCTGTTCGCCTTCGAGCTGAACTATGCCGGCATCTTCCGCATGCGCAACATCCCACAGGACCAGCTGCATCCGGCCGTGATGATCGAGTGCCCGCGCCTTCTCTTCCCGTTCGCGCGCCAGATCATCGCCGAGGCCGTGCGCAACGGCGGTTTCCCGCCTCTCTATATCGATCCGATCGATTTCGTGGGTCTCTACCGCCAGAAGGCCTTCGAGGCCCAGAACCAGCAGGGCAACACTCCGACCGGTCCCCTCGCCTCCTGATCCACGAACGGATCTGCCAAGGCATTTCCGCCATCGATCCCGAGAACGCCCCGGCTGCCTTCAGCGTGCCGGGGCGTTCTCGTCTCGGGATACGAGCAAGCGGCAAGTCCACCTGTTACACGTGAAAACAGCCGCGCTTGGCCTGCCGGCGCCGATCTCAAGCACGTTGCGCTCCGGAACTGGGCCACGGCGCGACGGTTGCCCGGCTGGGTGAATGGAGGAGCTCTCCCGGCATGAAGCGAGATGACAACCGCACGCTCAACGTGAGTGAGCCCCGTCGCGTGCCCTGGCTCAGCATCGTTCTCGGCTACGGGCCGATGGTGCCGTTCGCCCTCGGTGCAGCTTTCGCCTGGTGGCGGCGGGACGATCTCGGCGATGCGGTCCTCTACCTCACCATTCTATGGGGCTGTGCGATCCTGCTGTTTCTGTCGGGCGTACGGCGTGGCGTCAGCTTCCGCACCGAGGGTGGTCCGACCTTCATCCAGATCGCCACCATGTTCGGCCTGTTCGGCCTCGGTTTTCTCGCGCTCCTGTCCGCATCCCTCGGCCAGACAGTGGCGGCCCTCGCCCTTCTCATCGCCGGCTTCACCGCCGTGGCGATCCTCGATCCCATCGCCGCCCGTACCGGCGAGGCGCCGCTCTTCTTCGCTCGACTTCGCCCGCTGCAGATCCCCATCGCCATTCTCAGCTTATGCGCGCTGCTCGGCCTCAAGCTCTAACGACGGCACCCGGTGTCACGCCCTTTGCCCGGCACGCTTGCCGCTCGGGAGCACCCGCGATAGAGCCCGCCTGACATCGACAGCCCGAACGCAAAGCGAAGACACCATGGCCAAGGCCGAATCCAAGAAGGCCGATCCCACGAAGGCCGACACGTTGAAGGCGCGCCTGCCGCGCGGCTTCGTCGATCGTCGCGCCGATGAGATCGCCGCCCAGCACCGGATGCTGGAGACGATCCGCCAGAGCTTCGAGCTCTACGGGTTCGAGGCGTTGGAGACGCCCTTCGTCGAATACACCGAGTCCCTCGGCAAGTTCCTGCCCGATCTCGACCGTCCCAACGAGGGCGTGTTCTCGTTCCAAGACGACGACGAATCCTGGCTGTCCCTGCGCTACGACCTCACCGCGCCTCTGGCCCGGCACGTGGCCGAACATTTCGACGCGATCCCCAAGCCCTACCGCAGCTTCCGCGCCGGCTACGTCTTCCGCAACGAGAAGCCCGGTCCCGGCCGTTTCCGCCAGTTCATGCAATGCGATGCCGACATCGTCGGCGCGGGCTCCGTCGCGGCAGATGCCGAGATCTGCATGTTGATGGCCGATACGCTGGAAAAGCTCGGCCTGTCTGGCCAGTACGTCATCAAGGTCAACAACCGGAAGGTGCTCGACGGCGTCATGGAGGCTATCGGCCTCTCGGGCGAGGACAAGGCCGGCCAGCGCCTCACGGTTCTGCGGGCCATCGACAAGCTCGACCGCCTCGGCGTGGACGGGGTACGCCAACTTCTCGGCGAAGGGCGAAAGGACGAGAGCGGTGATTTCGCTAAAGGTGCGGGCCTCGCACCCGACGCCATCGAGCGCATCCTCGCCTACGTCTCTTTCCAGGCCGCTCCCGACGCAGAGGGCGACCGGATGGCGTTCTGGGAGCAATTCTTCGGCTCGTGGAGCGATGTCGTCGGCTCGTCCGAGACCGGCCGTGAGGGCATCGCTGAACTGCATGCGATCATGCGGCTCTGTGCGGCGGCGGGCTATGGCCACGACCGCATCCGGGCCGATCCTTCAGTGGTGCGCGGCCTCGAATACTATACCGGCCCTGTCTACGAGGCCGAGCTGACCTTCCCCGTCACCAACGAGGAGGGCCAGACCGTGCGCTTCGGGTCTGTGGCGGGCGGCGGCCGCTATGACGGCCTCGTCGGCCGCTTCCGCGCCGCGCCGGTGCCGGCGACGGGCTTCTCCATCGGCGTGTCGCGCCTGTTCTCGGCGCTGCAACTGACCGGGAGCCCTCTCCTCGAGGGCACCGCGAAGCCCGGTCCGGTGGTGGTGCTGGTTCTCGACCGCGACAACATCGCCGATTACCAGCGCCTCGTAGCGCGCCTGCGCGAGGCCGGCATTCGCGCCGAACTCTATCTCGGTGGCTCCGGCATGAAGGCGCAGATGAAATACGCCGACCGGCGCGGCAGCCCTTGCGCCATCATCCAGGGCTCCAACGAGCGCGAGGCCGGCGAAGTCCAGATCAAGGACCTCATCGAGGGTGCCAAGGCGGCGGGCGACATCGCCAGCAACGCCGAATGGAAGGCGGCGCGCCCGGCCCAGTTCTCGGTGAAGGAAGACGAGATGGTCGAGCGTGTCCGCGAGGTGCTGGCGCGGCATTTCTGAAGGCGACCGGGACAACCGGAGGCTGCGCCATGCGCGGTCCCGCCCCCCGGATCACTCGGCCGCCGCCCCTCTCACTCGGCTGGTGACAGCTCCGTCCTCGCCAGGCTGAGCGCCGCGTGGCGCAGGTCGCTTGCCGGCACTGCTCCGTAGCGTTCCTCGAACGTCTGCTGCGCCTGCTCCCAAAGGGGAAGCGCGTCCTCCATTCGCCTCCGCCCCGCAGTGGTGAGGGTGAGGGAGCGCGTGCGACCATCCGGTCCGGGACCGACGGCGACGAGCCCGTCCCGCGTGAGGGGACGAAGAGCGCGCCCCATCGTGGTCCGGTCCATCACCATGATCTCCGCGAAGGTGTTGATGGAGATCGGCCCGACACGACCTAGGCTGCGCAACAGGCCGTACTGGCTGGTCCGCAGGCCGGTGGGCGCGAGATGCTGGTCGTAATGCTGCGTCAGCCGTCGCGATGCCTGGCGTAGGGCGATGCAGTGGCACGGTGACGCCAAATCCATCGTGAGAAATCCTCGATATACGGAATCACGGGGTCCGGGGACGAGATGCTTGTCTAACGAGTGCATATGCGCCTAAGCAAGGCCGACCGCGTCGTGGTGCCGGGCTTGCTCGCCGGGTCGTCACGCCGAACCACCATGCGGAACCCGAAGAGGCCGTATGTCCATCACTGCTCCCGTCGGATCGTTGTCGAACGCCGTCGCAGGGCCCCTCGCCCGCCGGAACGTTCATTACGGCTGGGTCGTCGCCGCCGTCACCTTCCTCACCATGCTGGTCACGGCCGGCGCCGTGGGTGCGCCCGGCGTCCTGATCCTGCCGCTTCAGAAGGAGTTCGGCTGGGACACGGCGACGATCTCATCGGCCCTGGCCGTGCGCTTCGTGCTGTTCGGATTGATGGGGCCTTGCGCGGCCCAGCTGATGAACCGCTACGGCCCGCGCCGCATCGTGCTCCTGGCGCTTCTCCTCATCGTCGGGGGGTTGCTCACCTCCCTCTTCATGAGCGAGGTCTGGCAGCTGGTCATGCTCTGGGGCGTCGTCGTCGGCATCGGCACGGGGCTTACCGCCCTGGTGCTCGGCGCCACCATCGCGACCCGCTGGTTCTCGCGGTCGCGCGGCCTCGTCGTCGGTCTCCTCACCGCCAGTTCGGCCACCGGCCAACTCATCGTTCTCCCGCTCCTCGCTGCCCTCACCGAGCATCTCGGCTGGCGTGCAGCACTCCTGGTGATCTGTGGACTCCTGCTCGCGGCGGGGCTCGCCGTCACGGCGCTGATGCGCGACCGGCCGGAGGAGATGGGCCTCGCCCCCTATGGCGAGACCGCCGTTACCGGCGCCGTCGCGCCGCCGGCCGTGAACGGCTCCGCCCTCGGGGTCCTGGCGGAGGCGTCGCGCACGGGCGTGTTCTGGGTTCTCTTCGCCACGTTCTTCATCTGCGGAGCCAGCACCAACGGGCTGATCCAGACCCATTTCATCCCCCTCTGCGCCGATTACGGCATCGGCCCGGTCCAGGGGGCGAGCGTGCTCGCTGCGATGGGGGTGTTCGATTTCATCGGCACGGTGGCGTCCGGCTGGCTCTCCGACCGATACGACAACCGCTGGCTCCTGTTCTGGTATTACGGCCTGCGTGGCCTCTCACTGATGTTCCTGCCGTTCTCCGACTTTTCCTTCGTCGGCCTGTCGGTCTTCGCCGCCTTCTATGGGCTCGACTGGATCGCCACGGTGCCACCCACCGTACGGCTCACCGCATCCCGGTTCGGGCGCGAGAAGGCGAACCTCGTCTTCGGCTGGGTGTTCGCGGGCCATCAGCTCGGGGCCGCCACCATCGCCTACGGTGCCGGACTGTCGCGCACGGCCTTGTCGAGCTACCTGCCGGCCTTCTTCGCCGCCGGCGCCCTGTGCATCCTCGCCGCCATCCTGGTCATGACCCTGTCCCGTCCGGGAGACCGGCGGGGCGTCTCACCCGTCGCCCTGCCGACGCGTGGATAGCGGGATGCGGCCGTCAGAGGATCTGCAGCCGCGTACGCGGCCCGACGCGCCGCAGGAGCCGAATGAGATCGGCTCGCCTCACCGCCACGCAGCCCTCCGTCGGCAGGTATCCCGGCCGTGCCACATGCAGAAAGATCGCCGAGCCGCGTCCCGGCCGGATCGGCTGCCGGTTGTAGTCGAGATCGACGACGAGGTCGTAGAGACTGTCCTCCCGCCACATCCGTTCCGCGCTCACGCCGGGGGCGGGCAGGGTGATCGGGCGGTTGTAGCGCCGGTCGCGCGGGTCGTCGCACCAGCCGTCGTTCGGCCGCGTCGGGCGCAGAGCCAGGGCGGTGCGGGGGCGCGCGCCGAAATGGTCCGGCCGATAGGCCCCGGCCCGGAGGCGAAAACGACCGCGCGGGGACAGGCCGTCCCCTTCCCGCTTGACCTGCCCGATGCCGGAGCGGCCGAGCGCACAGGGAATGATGGAGCCCGCCATGAGAATCTGCCCGCGGGTCGGGTCACCCACCAGCCGGCGGACGCGGATGAGAGAGAGGGTCAGCGGGATCATGCCCGACTTATCGTCCGAACGGACCGGTTCCGACCAGCGCGTTCCTCGTCACGGCGCTCGATGGTCGCGCCGGCGAGAAACTTTTCGAGGCGTCGAGCCGTCGAGGATGTGCGAAGTCTGGCCCCGCCGCGAAGTCGTTCAAGGTTCTGACATAAAACATCCATCACTCTGCTGTTTTACGCTCGCGGCCGACGATTCGGCCATCTCTCAGGTTTTCGAAACCGGCCCGTCCGGTCTTCCCAGCTGCGTGTGAAAGTATCCCGGCCGATGTCGACCACCCATCGCCTGCTCATCTGCGACGACGACGAGTCTTTGCGCGAAACCTTGATCGAGCAACTCGATCTGTACGAGGAGTTCGTCATCGTCAGCGCGGAAGACGCGAAATCCGCCCTCGCCCGTGTGGCCGAGGACCGGATCGACCTCGCGATCATGGATGTGGGCCTGCCGGACATGGATGGGCGGGAGGCGGTGCGGGCCATGCGCCGCAACGGCTATCGCGGACCGGTCATCATGCTGAGCGCGCAGGATTCGGAGGACGACATGGTGGAGGGCCTGGAGGCGGGCGCCAACGATTATGTCGCCAAGCCCTTCAAGTTCGCCGTGCTCCTCGCGCGGATCCGCGCGCATCTGCGCAGCCATGAGGCGAGCGAGGACGCGGTCTTCCAGATCGGCCCCTACACGTTCCGCCCCGGCGCGAAGCTCCTCGTCTGCGAGCGTGGCTCGAAGTTGAAGCTCACCGAAAAGGAGACCGCGATCCTGCGCTTCCTCTACCGTGCCGGCCGCGAGGTGGTGGGACGTGATACGCTCCTGGCCGAGGTCTGGGGCTACAACGCGCAGGTCACCACGCATACGCTGGAGACCCACATCTACCGCCTGCGCCAGAAGATCGAGCCGAACCCGGCCGTTACCGCCATCCTCGTGACGGAAGGCGGCGGCTACAAGCTGCTGCCCTGAGGATCAGGCAGCCGCGTTCGGCGCATCACCGCCGGACGTGTAGAAGGCCGCAATCTCCCGGATGAGGTCGCGCTGCTGCTCGTAGACGAGATCCGACAGGATTTCGTCGTCGTTGCGGTCGATGACCGACAGCAGGCGGATATCCGGATATTGGCCTTCGAAGAAAACCAGGACTTCGGATTGCGCATAGGGATCGTTCGGATCCAGGCAGAAGTGATTGGACACCGGAATTTCCGTCTTCGTCTTGCTTGAGAGACGCGTCTATCGACCGGTTTCATGACATCTGTTTGATCGACGCTCCGTCCCTGCGCCGGTGCAGCGCCGGATTTCCCCCTCGCCCGCCTTCGGCTAAGGTTTGATCCGTCGGAGGGGTTACCTCCGTCTTGAGGGAGCGCACGGCATTGGGGCTCGACGACGACATCGCGATCCTGGCGGCCGCGCCCCTGTTCAGCCACATGGCGCGCGATGCCCTGAGACTCCTCTCCTTCGCCGCCGAGCGCCGCAGCCTGACGGCGGGCGACGTCCTGTTCGCCCGCGACGAGCGCAGCGATGGCGGGTTCGTCGTCATGTCCGGAACGATCGAACTGGCGCCCCGCGTGGACGGAGCCGAGCCCGTCCGGGTGGGCCGTTCCGCCCTGATCGGACAGATGGCCCTGTTCCTGCGCGGCGAGCGCCCCACCGATGCCCATGCCGTGACACCGGCGGAGGTCGTCCGAATCACGCCCACGCTGATGCGCCGGGTGCTCGAGGAATTTCCCGACGCGGCCGAGACGATCCACGCCACCCTCGCCGACGACCTGGATGCGTTGGTGAAGGGGCTCGACGGCGTCCGCGCCAGGATCGATGCGTTCTAACGGCCGATCGGCGCGCTCCGAGATCTGGCGAAACCGGCACAGACGGGCCACAAGCCTTCAGGTCCTCACACCTGCCCAGGAAGTGCCCATGCGTGCCCTCGTGATTCTTTGCCTCGCTCTCCTGCCCGCCGCCCCCGCCCTGGCCGCATCCCCCTGCGACGAGCTCTGGGGCGAGCGCAACGCGGTCTATGCGGAGGCCGGCTACTGCTTCAAGACGCAGCGGGCGATCTCGGCCTTCGGCAACGTCAATTGCCGCTTCTCCGACATCCGCGACGTCCCGCTCTCTGCCCGCGACCGGGCGAAGGTCGGCGAGATCGTGCGGGAGGAAACCCGTAACGGCTGCCGCGAGTGAGCCTGCGTCTCGCCTGATGCCCCGAGGTGACAGGCCGGGCCGCCTTTTGTAAGCACGGCCCTTCCCCCTAACCGACCGGAACGCCACCATGTCCCACGCCGATCTCTCCACCACCATCGAGACTGCTTGGGAGGAGCGTGCCGGCATCGACGTCTCGACCAAGGGCGCCGTGCGCGACGCCGTGGACGAGGCTCTCGATCTTCTCGATACCGGCAAGGCCCGCGTGGCCGAAAAGGTCGGCGAGGAATGGCAGGTCAACCAGTGGCTCAAGAAGGCGGTGCTGCTGTCCTTCCGCCTCAACGACATGGAGATCATCCATGGCGGACCCGATGGCGCCAATTGGTGGGACAAGGTGCCATCGAAGTTCGAGGGCTGGAAGAAGAAGCATTTTCGTGAGGCCGGTTTCCGGGCCGTGCCGGGCTGCTTCGTGCGCCGTGGCTCCTACATCGCGCCGGGCGCGGTGCTGATGCCCTCCTTCATCAATCTCGGCGCCCATGTGGGTGAGGGCACGATGGTCGACACCTGGGTGACGATCGGCTCCTGCGCGCAGGTGGGGAAGAACTGCCACATCTCCGGCGGCGCCGGCATCGCAGGCGTACTCGAGCCGCTCCAGGCCAACCCGGTCATCATCGAAGACAATTGCTTCATCGGCGCCCGCGCCGAGGTGGCCGAGGGCGTGATCGTCGGTGAGGGCAGCGTGCTCTCCATGGGCGTCTATATCGGCGCGTCGACGAAGATCATCGACCGGTCCACGGGCGAGGTCATGTATGGCCGCGTGCCGCCCTATTCGGTGGTGGTCTCGGGCACGACGCCCGGCAAGGACCTGCCCGACGGCACGCCCGGCCCCGGCCTCTACTGCGCCGTCATCGTCAAGCGCGTCGATGCCGGCACCCGCTCCAAGACCGCCATCAACGAGCTGCTCCGGACCTGAGACCCGTACGCATTCGACGCGGATCGGCACTCCCCTCTTTCCCGTCGAGGAAAGAGGGGAGGCGGACGCTCGTCCTCGGCCCTGGCGCGACACCGAGCCGGCCTATGCGGCAGCGACCGGCGCGTTAGATCTCCAATCCGATGCAGACCGTCCCGGATGAGGCGTTGCCAACGATGATCGAGCCTGCCCACTCCACCCGTGGCTTTCAGCTCTACGTGCTGGAGCGCAAGGTCCCTACGCCGTGCGACATCGTCGGGAGCGGCCCGGCCGCTCTGCTCCTGCCCGCCCTGTCGTCGATCTCAGCACGGGCGGAGATGCGGCCCCTGGCCAAGATCCTGGGCCACGACTACCGTTGCCTCATTCCCGACTGGCCCGGCTTCGGCAACCATCCGCGATCCCGCATCGCCATGGAGCCGGAGACTTTCCATGCCTTCATGGATTCGCTGATCGCAGCCGTGCCGGGCCCCTACGCCATCGGCATCGCGGCGGGTCATGCGGCCCCTTATCTCGTGGCAGCCGCCCAACGGCATCCAGGCCAGTTCGACCAGCTCGCTCTCGTCGCTCCCACATGGCGTGGACCGCTGCCCACCGCGCTCGGCGACGCGCGCCGTGGCTGGCTCTCGGGGATCCGCAAGGCCATCGAGCTTCCGCTTCTCGGCGAGGCGCTCTACCGCATCAATATCAGTCCCCCGGTGATCGGCCGGATGATGCGCGCGCATGTCTATGCCGATCCGGACCACGTCACACCGGGCATCATCGCCGACAAACATGCCGTGACGCTCCAGCCGGGTGGCCGTTTCGGCACGGCGGCCTTCGTCACCGGAGGGCTCGACCCGTTCAAGGCTCGCAAGGACTTCCTGGCCCTGTTCGAAGCCGAAGGGCTTCCGCCGATCCTGGTCCTGCGTCCCGAACGCGCCCCGCGCCGGTCCGGCGCCGAGATGGACGCCCTCATCGCCGCCGGCCATGTGGCCAAGGCTTCGGTTCCGGGGGCCCTCAGCCCGCACGAGGAATATCCGTGGGAGGTCGCCGCCGCGATCCGCGCGGGCATCCGTTAGGGGGATCCCGCGGCCGTTGAGGGACACATTCGTTACGGAATGGCGAAATGTCATGCGTTTCGAGTGCCATACGAGTGTCGTTCAGGAACCCTATGGCTCTCCTATCGCTTGCCATTCCCGACGCATTTCACCCTGAGCCGCTGCCATGTCTCCTCTGCTTCCCGCTCTCGCGTCGCTTGCCTTCACGTCCTGCGCCTTCATGGCGGCTCCCGTCATGGCGCAGGCGCCCACGCCGAACCCCGCCGACACCAAAGCCACGAGCGGAAAGCCTCGTTCGGCACCGGCCGTCGCAGCGACACCGTTGACGCCGGGGATGCCGGCACGCACGCCCTATCTGTCCGACGCCACAGCACCCGATACAGTCGCGATCCTGCCTCCGCCCCCGCGGGGTCAATCGGCTGCCGAAACGGCGGATAAGACCATCTTCTCGGCGACCCGCGCCCTGAAGGGTAGCGCGCGCTGGGAACTCGCCACGGCGGATGTGGCGGACGGCCCCTCGGCCATCCTCGATGATTTCGCCTGCGTACTCGGGCGCAAGATCGATCAGTCCCGCTCGCCGGCCCTGATGATGCTGCTCGAACGCACTCGCCTCGATATCAGCCGGGCCACCCGCCCACTCAAGGAACATTACCGTCGCCTGCGTCCCTTCGTCGGCAACGACGCGGAGATCTGCGTGGCGCGGACCCGCGAACTCGGAGACGCGTTCAGCTTCCCCTCGAGTCACGCGACTCAAGGCTGGGCCTACGCATCCATCCTCGCGGCCCTGGTTCCGGAGAAGGCCACACAGTTCTTCCTGCGCGGCAAGGCTTACGGTGAGAACCGCATCGTTTGCGGCGTGCATTGGGCCAGCGACGTGGAGGCCGGACGCACCACGGCCAGCGTCGTCATCAGCGCGCTCCAGGGCGATGCGGGCTTCCGGGCCGATCTCGAAAAGGCACGGGTGGAGATCGGCAAGAACCTCTCGCAAGAAGGCTTGCCACCGGACGCGGCAATCTGTGCCCGCGAGACCTCGGCCCTACGCGAGCCGATCCTGTAGGCGGTCACGAAGACGCGTCAGCGACCTGCGACGTTGGCCGCTGACCGTCAGCCGGCTGCGTAGGCAAGCGAGGAAGTTTCAGCCCATCCGCCAAGACCGATCGATGATCGAACGAAGAAAGGCCCGACCGTTATCCCGGTCGGGCCTTTCTTCGTTTTCCCGTGAAACGGAAGGGGAGGGGCTTTGCCTCTACCCCGCGCTGGTCTTGCCGCGCTTCCGGCGCCGGGCGAGGAGATTGAGCCCCTCGACGCCGGCCGAGAAGGCCATGGCGGTGTAGATATAGCCCTTCGGCACATGGGCGCCGAAACCTTCCGCGATCAGCGTCATGCCGATCATGATGAGGAAGCCGAGAGCCAGCATCACCACGGTGGGGTTGGCGGCGATGAAGCGCGCCAGCGGGTCGGCTGCCAGCAGCATGACGGTGACGGCCGTGATGACGGCGATCACCATGATCGGCACGTGATCGGTCATGCCGACGGCCGTGATGATGCTGTCGATGGAGAAGACGAGGTCGAGGACCAGGATCTGCCCGACGGCGGCGGCGAAGCTCAGCGCCACCGGGGCGGACGCATCCTCGTGGCCGTCATCGGGATCGACGGTCTCGTGGATCTCTTTAGTCGCCTTCCACAGCAGGAACAGGCCACCGCCGATGAGGATCATGTCCCGCCAGGAGAAGGCCTTGCCGAAGATCTCGAAGACCGGCTGCGTCAGGTGGACGATGTAGGCGACGGTACCGAGCAGGCCGAGGCGAAGGATCAGAGCGAGGCCGATGCCGATGCGGCGGGCCTTGGTCTGCTGATGGGCCGGCAGCTTGTTGGTGAGAATCGAGATGAAGATCAGGTTGTCGATACCCAGCACCACCTCCATCACAATCAGGGTGGCGAGCGCCACCCAGGCGGTCGGGTCGGCGGCGAGTTGAAGAAGCGAATCCACGGGGAGAAAACCTCGAACGTCGTCAGGTCGGAAAGCGGCGGAAGATCAGTATGCGGTGGGCACGATACCGGGACGCTCCGAAGGTTCCGGCGCGAAGATCCGGAGGGCCTTGGGCACGACCTTGAAATGCGCCGGCGTATAAGTGGAGAGTTCCCCGTCGGTGTTCACCGGACGAGGCTTCTTCGTCTTCACTACGATCTCGGTGGTGTTGAAGGCACGAACGTCGGCGGCTTTGCCCTGGGTGCCCCGACGGAGGGCCGGCAGCAGCGCGATGAGCCGCCACCAGTGCCCGACTTCCAGGCTGTAGAAATCGAGCTTGCCGTCATCGACGGTGGCGGTCTCTTCCACGGTCATTCCGCCGCCATAGTGGCGCCCGTTGCCCACCGAGACCTGGATCGTGGTGATGGTCTCGGTCAGTCCGTCATGTTCGAGATAGACCGTGAAGGGACGTACCCGCCTCAGGACGCGCATGGCCGCGATGGCGTAGCCGAGCGTGCCCCATTTCTTCTTCGATTCGGCGGTGAGGTCACCCGCAAGATCGGCGGAGAAGCCGATACTCGCGACGTTGAAATAGTAGCGGCCGTTGACCCAGCCGAGATCCACCGCCTGGGGCTTCGCCGTGCCGATGAGCTCGGCGGCTTCCACCGGGTCGGTGGGCAGGCCGAGGGAGCGGGCGAGGTCGTTGGCGGTGCCGAGCGGCAGGATCCCCAACGGTAATCCGGTCTCGACCAGAGCGGGAGCGGCGGAGTTCATGGTACCGTCGCCACCGCCGAGGATGACGAGATCGCACGCCTTCGCGTGGCGCTTGATCACTGCCGTGCAATCGGGATCGCCCGGCGGCTCGAAGGGCTCGATGCCGGCGGCGCGCAGGGAATCGCGCACGGCGTCGAGGGAAAACGAGCCGTTCCGAGCGTTCGGATTGACGAGGAGGAGGGCCCGGCGAGTGGATGCGGCACTCATGAGGCCACCTCCGAAAACGAGCATCCCGAGATGCCGCAAAAAATCATCGATACAACCACGTGTGTCAGAACCCCCCGGTGCGTTCGCGCCGCGTCAGCGCAAAGGCAGAGAAGGAGTCCGACATCGCGGCCGACGCCTCGGCCGCCAGAGGGGCCCGGACCCGTCAAGCTCTCAAGAGGTGGGCGCTCCCGCGAGGATGGCAAGAGGTCATGCCCAGGAGATCGGCTTCAGGAGATCGGCGGCAACGCCCCGGGGACAGGATACTCCCTGGGAGAAAGCGTGCCTGCAACTGCGGCGGAGAATGCCCGCCAACCGTTGGGAACAACGGGCATAGCGCGGGGAACGAAGGCTGACCCGACCGGTCGGCGCGGCGGTATGCTAGGTCTCTTGCCGGGGCGAGGTCCTTTGGCGAACGACCCGGTTCGACGCGGGCAACCGAACACGCGACCCTGACGTTTCCCTTCGACGTTTTCCTTCGGCCGGGCGCTCTGATGCGGTCGTGCCCGCCTTCCACGTCGTTCGCGACAGCGGTGAGATGCCATGCACCACGGATTGTTCTCCACCTGCTCGGCCGCCCTTCTCGTGGCCCTGGTCTCTACGGTCAGCGCCGAGGCGCAGGGGCGCCCGGCCTGGGTCGACCCCCCGGCCAAGGCCGATGTGAAGCCCGAACCCAAGAGTGAGGCGAAACCTGTCTCCCCTCAGGCGGTGCAGGAGGCCCCCCAGAGCAGTCCGGCCCAGGCGGCGAAGCCCGAGACCACGACGCGCGCCGCATCCGTCGCGGAGAGAGGCGCGGAGGCACCGCGGCGGGCTCGTCGTGGCACCCGCCACGCCGAGACCAGGCATTCCCCCCGCCGGCTCTCGCAAGTTCCGCCGAATGCGCTTCCCCTCACCGTCTCCCCCGGCGCACCGCCCCCGAGCTTGGCGATGGCCTCCGAGGATCGCTTTCCCGAATGGGCACGCAAGGCCCAAAGGCTGAACGAGGATTATCTCGACGCGATCTCTGAGCCCGGCGATGGCATGGTCGCCGCAGCACCACGCTTCTACGCCGATCATGTCCGCTTCCACGGTCGCACCCTGTCGCTGACGGCGGTGATGGCAGAGAAGCGCCGCTTCGTCCGACGCTGGCCGGACCGCCGCTACGTGGTGCAGGACGGCTCCCCGCGCACGGCCTGCAGCGTCAACACGAGCAGCTGTATCGTGCGCTCGACCTTCGATTTCCGTGCCGCGAACGCAAGGAACGGTGCCCGCTCGCAGGGCGTGGCGGAACTGACCCTCGAGATTTCGTTCGCCGGATCACGCCCGGTGATCGTGTCTGAGTCGAGCCGCGTCCTGCGCCGCTTCGCACCTGGACCGCTGAGTGCGGCCGTATCGACACGGCATGGTGCCTGAGCCACAGTCGAACCAATGATCGCGACCGCCCCAAAGACACGCGCAACGGACACGTCACGCGCCGCTGACAAGACGCGCGCCACCGGCAAGGCTTCGAAAACGAATCCGTCCGACGAGGCAGAGGCTCCGGCCATTGTCGCTGCTCGGGCTGCCCGAGAGGCAGTCAGATCCCTGATCGATGCGGAGATCCGGCGCCAGAACGCTTTCCCGGTGGCCCGGCGGACGCTTCAGCTTTTGGCTGAGGCCGTGGTCGAGCCGACATCCACTCCGCCCTTCTACCGAATCGTCGACCGTTCCGGGACACCGCGTCAGGGCGAGACCGGCCCCCTGACCTTATCGGAGCTGTTCGCCGAATTGCGGGAGCGTCATGGGGCGCTGTTCGTACCGGTGCCACCCGAACCCATGGTGGACGTGCCGCCCGAGCCCACCGCATCGGACGAGATCAAGGCGGCCACGTCCCGGTTCGTGGAAACGCAGTCTGAGCTGGCCCGCTCCGTTATGGCCCGTTCGGTCGCCAGGGGAAGGTCCGCCGCGGCTGCGGTCTCGGCGACCCTGGCGGGCACTTTGAGCAACGTCCGCCACTCCCTGGCCGATCGCCCGAGCGACGGGCAAGGCGCCGAGCCGCAACCGAGTCTGCGCGAGCGCGGCATGCGCATCGGGGCCTCCTTCGGCGACAGGGCCCGCGAGACCGTCGCCATCGCTCGTGAGCGTCTCTCGGGCCTCGCTGCAAAGAACGGCACGACGTCTCCTCTGGCGACCCCAGGCCAAGGAGCGCAACCAGCCCGCTGGCCCGGGCTGCTCGCCCGCGCCGGTGACCGGGTCCGTCGCCTTCGGCGGGATGACGGCACGATCCTGACCCGGCCGAGCGTGCTCGCAGGCGCGGGACTGCTTGGCAGCCTCGCCCTCATCTTGCTCCTCACCCAGGGCGGTGGGGAAGACAGGCCGGCCTCCGCACCGGATGCGGAAGCTCCGCGCCAGGAAACGAAGGCACAGGATTCGGCCCCGCCGACGCAGCCGCCCCAAACGCAGCAGGCCCAGAACCAGCCATCCACCATGACCAACCCGCGTGAGACCGTTCCGCCGGCGACGCCCCCCGGGATTCCCGCAGAGGAGCCGAGCCCGCCCTCGGCCGAGGAGAGCCGGGCCAATCCCCCACAGCCGTCCAATGCCGTAACCGGCAAGACCGAAGTGATCGACACCGCAACCCTGCGCGTCGGCGGCAAGCTCGTTCGCTTGTTCGGCGTGGAATGGGTCCGTGGCGGGCAGCCGGAGGAACTGACCCGCTACCTCGCCGGCCGTCCGGTGACGTGCCAGCCGGTCGCCGGAAGTGCCGCCTATCTCTGCGCGGTGGAAGGCCGCGACCTGTCCGAAGTCGTGCTCTTCAACGGCGGAGGCCGGGCCTCTTCGGAGGCGACACCCGATCTCGTTGCCGCCGAAGACCGTGCGCGGACGGAACGCCTCGGAGTTTGGGCGCGCTGACGCGAGGATGATTCACCTTGCATAGGGGAAGACGCTCGGCCTCAATGCCCTTCCTTGAAGGGATGTGGGGACAGGCATGGATCTCTCGATCGGGTTGAGCGTGGTGGCGGTGGCGCTCGTGATCCTGGTGGTCGTCACCCTCGCCATCGGCATCAACGTCATCCCGCAGGGCCACGTCTACACGGTGGAGCGGTTCGGCCGGTACTCGCGCACCCTGGAATCCGGGCTCGGCCTGATCGCACCGTATGTGGAGCGGATCGGCCGACGCGTGAACGTGATGGAGCAGGTCATCGAGGTGCCGAGCCAGGAGGCCTTCACCCGCGACAATGCGGGGGTGAAGATCGACGCGGTGGTGTTCTACCAAGTGCTCGACGCGGCCAAGGCGTCCTACGAAATTTCGAACCTCGAAACCGCGATGATGACGCTGACGATGACCAACATCCGGACGGTCGTCGGCTCCATGGACCTCGACCAGCTGCTGTCGCACCGTGACGAGATCAACGAGCGCCTGCTCCATGTCATGGACGCGGCCTCCTCGCCCTGGGGCGTGAAGATGACTCGCATCGAGATCAAGGACATCCTGCCGCCCGCCGATCTCGCCGGCGCCATGGCGCGCCAGATGAAGGCCGAGCGCGAGAAGCGGGCCTCCGTGCTCGAAGCCGAGGGCCATCGGCAGGCAGATATCCTGCGCGCCGAAGGGCGTAAGCAATCCGCCATCCTCGAAGCCGAGGGCCGGCGCGAAGCTGCCTTCCGCGACGCGGAGGGACGCGAGCGCAGCGCCGAGGCGGAGGCGCGCGCGACCGGCCTCATCAGCGCGGCCATCTCCGAGGGCGACCTGGCGGCGGCAAATTTCCTGGTGGCCGAGAAATACGTGGACGCGATCAAGGCCCTGGCGACTGCGCCGAACCAGCGGGTGGTGGTGGTGCCGATCGAGGCGGCCTCCCTCGCGGGCACCCTGGGTGGCATCGCCGAGATCACCCGTAGCGTGTTCGGCGAGGGAGCGGCGCAGACGCGCAAGAGCTCCGGCCTCCCGCCCAAGGTCGGGCCGAGCAGCGGAAGCTCCTCGTGAACCTCGACATCCTGAGCGCTTTGGGGCCGGTCTGGACCTGGGTCCTAATCGGGCTGATCCTGATGGGAGCGGAGCTCGCGATCTCGGGCGTGTTCCTGGTCTGGCTCGGCATCGCGGCCATGATCACGGGGCTGGAGACAGCCCTCGTGCCCATGCCCTGGCAGGCTCAGATCCTGTTCTTCGCCGGCCTCTCGGTGGGGCTCGTCATCCTCGCGCAGAAGCGGATGGCCGGACGGCCCAACAGCCTCAATCGGGGTGCGAACGGGCTGATCGGCCAGGAATTTCGCCTCGATACCGCCATCACCGAAGGGGTCGGGCGGATCAGGGTGAACGACACGGTGTGGCGCGTCTCCGGTGCCGACGCACCGGCCGGCACCCGGATCCGGGTCACTGGGATCGAGGGAACCGTCCTCATCGTGACGACGGCCTGACAGCCGGAGGAGGACTCCTCCGGCTTCGATCGAGCAGGTTCAGGCGACGCTGATATCGACCTGGATGTTGCCGCGGGTGGCGTGGGAATAGGGGCACACCACATCGGCGCGCTTCACCAGATCCTCGGCCTTGTCCCGCTCGATGCCCGGCAGGGTGGCCTTGAGGGTGACGACGAGACCGAAGCCCTCGCCGTCGTCACGCGGGCCGATGCCGACGGAGGACTCGACCTTGGCGTCCTCGGGGATCTTCACCTTGTCCTTGGCGGCGACGAACTTGATCGCGCCGAGGAAGCATGCGGCATAGCCGGTGGCGAAAAGCTGCTCGGGATTGGTGCCGTTGCCGCCGGCGCCACCGAGTTCCTTCGGCGTCACGAGGGTGACATCGACGGCCTTGTCGTCGGTGGAGGCCGAACCTTCACGGCCGCCGGTGGCGTAGGCATGAGCGGTGTAGAGAGCCTTCATCGGGGGTACTTTCTGCTGGGTATGAAATAGGGATTGCGTCTGGAACGGGGGTTCGGCGAGGCTTCGTTCCTTTTCGAGGAATTCTTCGCCACCACTGATCCACGGGTGACGAAACTCGGTTGCGCGCAACTGATATTCCATATGGCACCAAACCCGATTGCGCGCAACCATGATGCGGAATTACCGCGAACGTTGGTGACCATTCCGCATTATCAATTAGATAGGGTACTCGGCTCGGACCCGACACCGTACCCGACCGACATGAAGGAGGCCGCACGAATGGCGGGCCGGACCACCACGCAGACCTCTGAATCCCAGGACGTCCCGGTCGCCGAAAGGGGGGTCGACGGCCAGCTTTGCTTCGCGGTCTATTCTGCGGCTCACGCTTTCGGTCGTGCCTACCGTGCCCTGCTGGCCGCCCATGATCTCACCTACCCGCAGTACCTCGTCCTCCTCGTGCTCTGGGAACAGGAGGGGCTGACGGTGAAGGAGATCGGCACGCGCCTGTTCCTCGATTCCGGAACGCTCACGCCCCTTCTCAAGCGGCTGGAGACATCGGGCCATGTCCGCCGCGCCCGCGACCGGGCCGACGAGCGCCAAGTGAGCATCTTCCTGACGCCGAAGGGCCGCGAACTGCAGGGGCGGATGGATTGCGTGCCCGGCCTCGCCGGCGCCTTGACGGGAATGTCGGAGGAGGCACGGCACGCGCTCCTCGAATCCCTCGTGATGCTGCGCGGCGCGCTTCACGACAACGTGGCCGACGCCATGGCGGAAACCGCCGTCTCCGGGCGAGGGGCAAGGGCATGAAAAAGGCCGCCTCCCCGGCGGGGAAGCGGCCTCTCGATCGCTGATTCCGATCCGGCGGAGGATCGGGGAACGCTCTCAGTTCTGGGTCTTGAGGTAGGCGATCACGTCAGCGAGCTTCTTGTCGTCCTTGAGGCCGGGATAGACCATCTTGTTGCCGGGCACCTTCGCCTTCGGGTCCTTCAGCCACTCCTTGAGGTTCGCCTCGTCCCAGGTGATGCCCGAGCCCTTGAGAGCGGCCGAGTAGCTGTAGCCCTCGTAAGTGCCGGCCTTGCGGCCCACGACGCCCTTCAGATCGGGGCCGACGCCGTTCTTCACGAAATTGTGGCAGGCCTTGCAAGGCGCGAAAGCCTTCTCGCCGGCTGCCGCGTCGCCGGCTTCCTGAGCCTGGGCGGAGATCGGGAGCATGAGCGCGAGGGCGGCGCCGAGGATGAGGTGACGCATTATGATTTTTCCTCCATTGGGCAGCATGAGCCAGCCGAGCTTATGGCAGAGCTTTTGGTTTTAGAACAGATCGAGACTGGGAACGTTCCAAACTCGCCTCGCGGTCCGTGCGGCGAAACGAAGCCGACACCTCTCTCCATTTCGCCTTCAGACAACGTCGACACACCCGATCCTGATGCATCGAAACCGGTTATCGTTTAGATATCTTCCAATTCCATTGTCCTGAACGGTTCAAGGCTCGTTTTTAGTCCTTCCAAGCTGAGCGGTGGCTGAAGACAGGCCGATCCATCGAGGAGCGCCCGCCCCATGTCGATCGCCTTCCCCACCCCCGATCCCGATATTCTCGCTCGCCGCGAAACGATCATCGCCGGCCTGCGCCCCCTCGTCGCGGCGGAGGCCCTGATCGTGACCGAGGATGAGCGCCGTGCCTTCGAGACCGATGGGCTGACGGCCTACCGCAAGATGCCACTCGCGGTGGTCCTGCCCTCGACCACGGCCGAGGTCTCTGCCGTGATGGCCTATTGCCACGCCAACGGCGTGCGGGTGGTGGCGCGCGGCGCCGGCACCTCCCTCGCCGGCGGAGCGATCGCCCAGGAAGACGCGATCATCCTCGGTGTCGCCAAGATGACCCGCGTCCTGGACGTTGATTTCGAGAACCGGGTGGCCAGGGTCGAATCGGGCCTCACCAACCTCGCCATCTCGGGGGCGGTCAGCCATGAAGGGTTCTTCTACGCGCCGGACCCGTCGAGCCAGCTCGCCTGCACCATTGCCGGCAACATCGCGATGAATTCGGGCGGCGCGCATTGCCTGAAATACGGCGTGACCACCAACAACCTCCTCGGTGTCACCCTGGTGATGAGCGACGGCACCGTGGCAGAGATCGGCGGCGCACATCTCGACAGCGCCGGCTACGATCTCCTCGGCCTGATCTGCGGCTCGGAAGGACAGCTCGGCATCGTCACCGAAGCGACGGTGAGGATCCTGCGCGCGGCCGAGGGCGCGCGCCCGGCCCTGGTCGGCTTCTCCTCGGTGGAGGATGCGGGCGCCTGCACCGCCGCGATCATCGCCGCCGGCATCATCCCGGTAGCCATGGAATACATGGACCGTGAGGCGATCCTCATCACCGAGGATTTCGCGCAGGCCGGATATCCGCGTGACGCCGAAGCGATGCTGATCATCGAGGTCGAAGGATCGGACGAGGAATGCGAGGCGATGCTGGCCCGGATCGAGGCGATCGCCCGCGACTACCGGCCGACCAGCATCAGGGTTTCGAAATCCGAAGCCGAGAGCGCCGCGATCTGGAAGGGACGCAAATCCGCCTTCGGTGCCACGGGCCGCATCTCGGATTACATCTGCATGGACGGCACGATTCCCACCGGGCAATTGCCGCTGGTGCTGGAGCGCATCGGCGCGATCTGCGCCGACAAGGGTCTTCGCGTCGCCAACGTCTTCCATGCTGGCGACGGCAACCTGCATCCCCTCATTCTCTTCGACATCAACAAGCCGGGCGAGCTGCAGAAGGCGGAGGCCGCCGGAGACGAGATCCTGAAGCTCTGCGTCGAGGTCGGCGGCTGCCTCACCGGCGAGCATGGTGTCGGCATCGAGAAGCGCGAGCTCATGCGCTTCCAGTATGCGCAGGTCGATCTCGATCAGCAGATGCGGGTCCGCAACGTGTTCGACCCGAAATGGCTGATGAACCCCGCCAAGGTGTTCCCGCTGGAAGGGCGCGTCGCCGCTTGAGGCCAGTGCGCCGCGCAACGCGGTTTCTCGTCATCCCGCTGAACCGTGCCCGGAACGCTAAGCTCCGGGCCGGTGTTTCCTCCCAGCAAAATCGTGGAGGATGATCATGCGCATCGTTGCAACGCTCTCGGCCCTGGCGCTGCTCACTGTGGCAAGCACGGGAGCGGCCGAAGCCAAAGGCTGCATCAAAGGCGCGATCATCGGTGGCCTCGCCGGGCATTACCTCGCCGAGCGCGGCGTGGTGGGCGCGGTCGCGGGCTGCATCGGCGGTCGCTATCTCGCCAATCGCCGCGCCAAGCAGCAGCGCGAGATCGAGTACGGATCGCGGGTGCAGCAGCGTGGAGCCGGCTACGCACCGAATCAAGCCTATCCGCGCCGGTCCTACAATTACTGAGATCGATAAGATCGAAGCGGGCCGCCGACGGGGCTACCCGTTCCGCCGGCCCGCTTCGGCCTATGCGTTCGTCCTCACGGCGATCCAGAGCACGTGACGGCGGCCGCCGGGATGGGCGGGATAGCGGTGCTCTTCGACATCGAAGCCGAAACGGCTGAGCCGCTTCTTGAACCGGCGGTCCGGCCCCCCGGACCAGACGGCCAGGATTCCCCCCTCCCGCAGCGCGTAATGCGCCCGTTTGAGACCCCAGCCATCGTAGAGCCGGTCGTTCTCCCGGCGCGTCAGCCCCTTGGGGCCATTGTCGACGTCAAGGAGAATGGCATCGAACTGAGCCTGTCCCGACTGGATGAGGCGGTTCACATCGGCCTCGACCAGGGTCACGCGCGGATCGTCGAGGCTGCCGGTGAAGAGATGCGCAAGCGGTCCGGTCGCCCAAGCGATGACCGCCGGCATCAGTTCGGCCACGACGACTTCCGCCTTGGAGCCGAGAGCGTCGAGGGCCGCACGCAGGGTGAACCCCATGCCGAGCCCGCCGATCAAGATCTTCGGCGCCGGATTTCCCCCGAGCCGCGCGCAGGTGACCGTGGCCAGGGCCCGCTCCGAATCGCGGTGCCGGTCGTTCATCAGTTCGGCGCTGCCGACCATGATCGAGTAGGCGTCGTCATAGCGGACGAGCCGCATCGTCTCGACGCTGCCCGGAATCGCCGCGCTGGCGATGGGAATCGCGGAATCCATCGATGGGGCGACCTTCAGGGAAGACTTCAAGCTTCGACGCCGAACGCGTCGCAGCGGAAGGCCCCGTAATCTCCGCGCGCCAGCCGCTCGGCTAGCGCGGGCAGGAACAGGGCCGCCTCGTCGGCGAGACGCCAGGGCGGATTGATGACGATGAGGCCGTTGCCATTGAGGCGGTTCGGATACGGCTCCGAGATCATCAGGTCGATACGCAGGGCGGGCCGGGAGAGCGAACGGTCCAGTTCCGCCACCATGCGGTCGATGAGGCCGACATCCTTGATCGGATACCAGCCGAGATAGATGCCCGTCGGCCATTTCGCGACGGCCTTAGCCAGAGCCGCGCAAAGCCGGTCGACCTCGCCGAGTTCTTCGTAAGGCGGGTCGATCAACACGACCCCGCGCCGCTCGGGGGGCGGGATCAGCGCGTTGAGGGCGGTCCACCCGTCGAGATGCATCACCTTGGTGCGCGGATCCTGGTTGTAGCGCTCGCGCAGGATCTCGGCATCGGCCGGGTGCAACTCGACGAAGACGCCCTGGTCGCTGGGCCGCAGGAATTCGCGGATGATCGCCGGAGAGCCGGGATAGATAGTCGCCCCGTGGCGTGCCTGGGTGGCGGCGACCGCCTCGCGATAGGGGCCGAACAGCGCCTCCACCTCTTCGGGGAAGGGGGTCTCGAGACGGCCCCAGCCGTCATGCCACTCGCCTGTCCGCCCGGCCTCGTCGCCGGTCAGGTCATAGAAACCGAGGCCCGCATGGGTGTCGATGGCGCGAAAGCCCGTGGGCTTGGCCTGGAGATGATGGAGCACGCGCGTCAGCACGAGGTGCTTGAGCACGTCGGCGAAGTTGCCGGCGTGGAAGGCGTGCCTGTAATTCATGGGCGCAGGTTCCTGGCCTCACCGGCTCGCGTCGACGGCGATTTCGCCCGCACGGCAATTCTGCCGCGCCACTTCGGGGCAGGGCGTGAAGCCGCGCAGGTCCTTGGTGAAGCAGACCCGCACCTCCTGCAACTCTCCCCGGGTGCAGGTGACCGACATCATATCAGGACGAAGCCCGCGATTGGCCGCGACGAACTGACGGGCGATGTCGACGGGAGCGATGCGGGTATCGGAATCGGGCTTGGCGAAGGTGGCCGGGATCGTCACGGCCTGCCGCGCCTGGGCGGTAGCCTTGAAATACGACATCGGGTCGAGGCCCGAGCAGGTGCCGTGCTTGCGCCATTCGTGGCGGGCCAGCCCCTCGCTCGGAAAAACTTCACCTGCCACGTCCATGGCCTGGCGGGTGGGAGAGCGTTCCACGGAAGAGCAGTCGGACGGGTAGCCCCGCGTATATTGCGGCCATAGCCCATGGACGACGAAGCCGAGGCCGCGACCCGGCCGGCACTGGCCGTCGGCGTCACGCCGCCCGGCCGTTTCGCAATAGGTCGGCGACCAGGACAGGGCCAGCACGTAGAAATCGAACTCGCCGGGCGTGCCGCCACGTCCGTAGCCCTGGGCCTGCGCGGTTCCGGCGAACGCCGTCAGGAAGAGTACGGCGAGCGCCGAGGCACGTCTCACGGACGGGCTTCGCGGCAGGCCGTGGCGTAGGCATAGGCGAGGTTGCGGTCGAGGCCGTGGACGCAGAACTCGACCCCCCAGCTTGCGCCGATCAGGCCGAGACCCTCGCGCACGGAGTAATCGACCTTGCGCTTGATGCCGTCCGAGGTGGTCGCCACCGCGCTGCAGAACCGGCGGGGATAGGTGTCGAGCCCCCAGGGGCGCCACGCGGTCCGCTCGATCCGGTCATAGCCCACGATGGTGAGGCTCGAGTTCCAGAACTTCGCCTCCTTCTCGGCGAACTGGCTCGACACCTTCTCCAGCACCGAGGAATCCTGGCAGCCGGGGATGTCGCCATCGAACGGGAACTCACGCTCCTCGGCGGGGGTGATCTCCTCGCGGCCCGAGCGGGCGAAGGCAGGTTGCAGGTTGCCCGCGAGGGCGAGGCCGAGGGCCAGGGCGGTGACGAGGGAATTCGGGCGCATGCCGGCGTCTTTTCGCTGGAGTCCGTTCATTCCGGGACGATGGCGTCTCGTCGAGCGGTGTCAAGCGGAAGGGCCGTGGCGGTGTCGCTTTCGCTCCGGCCTGGGGCAGCCGGAACACAGTCCGGCCCTCAGTAGATCGGGTCCGAGAGGCCGGGCGCGGCGAGGGAGAGCGGTTCGGCCGAGAATCCCGGCGCGGGTTCGTCATAGGTGGGTGCCGCCGCGAGACGGGACGTCTGCGGGCGCGGCGCCGGACGGGTCACCGGTGTGGAGGCATAGGCCGAGGGCGCGCGGGCGGACGGCGCGGCAGCGGACAGGGCAGGGGAGGGCGCGCGGGCGACCTGCGGGCTCGTCCGCGCCGGGTGCCGGTTCGAGGACATCGGCGAGACGCCGTAGGGATCGTCCTCCTCGATATCGACGGGGGCCTGCGGCGCGGCGGGCTGGCGCTCGACCGGGCGCGGCCGCGAGACCGGCCGGGGCACGACGTCCGCACCGAGCTGCGGCGTGAATTTCAGCAGCGGTTGGCAGATGCGCTTGAGGCCGCGCGGGTCGTGGCGGGCGAGATCCACGTGGATATGGTCGTAGTGGAAGACGTTGGAGCCGGGGGCGAGCACGGTGGAGAAGCGTGCGCAGGCACCGACGAAGACCTCGCGCAGGAAGCCCTGCTCGGCCTCGGTGCCGCGCCAGCCGCCCTTGACGGTGATGACGTAGCCGTCGGCGAGCTTGAACGACATAATGTCGACGGCATTGCCGAACGAATGCTCCGAGAGCTTGGCCCCGGCCTGGTTGTTGCGTCCACGGCAGGCATAGGAGCCCGCGTTGATCTCCGCCACGGGCTGGCCGAAATACAGGTTGGCGGCGGGCTGGATCGTGTCGGCCAGCCATGCCTCGGCCTCAGCCAGGGCCGGGCAGGCCAGCGTCATCCGCTGTTTCAGGACGACCGAGCCCTTGCCGAGACGGGTAATCCGGTATGGCTGCAGCATGCCGCAGACACCCGGGCCGGCGATCTCCTTCACCGGCGTCACGAATTCGGTGGTCTCCACCAGCCGCTTGGCGTTGCAGGCCTGTTCGGTCTGGTCGCGCCAAGGCTCACGGCTCTCGAACGGGCTGCGTCCACAGCCGGTGAGACCTGCGCCAATGAGGCCGAGAACGGAAAACGCGAGTACGCTACGCCACATATCGGAACAATGGGCAGCTTTTCGTAAAGCGTTCGTCAACGATGCAGAGCGATCGCACCCCTGTGGAGGAGTGTGGATGACGAAGGAGGCTGCGTCGCAGACAGCCTCGGGCGGCCCCTCGACCGCGCCCTCCACCCACGCTATCGCAGCCTGACCGATGACCCCGCCGACGGCACCGATGCGTCCCTGGAAACAGGCTGTGGCCCGGGCCTTCGACGGGGCAGACCATTACGATACCGCCGGAATCATCCAGGCGGAGGTCGCGGGACGGCTGGCGCAACGCATCGCCGTCCTGCCCCTCGCCCCATCACCACGCATTCTCGAGATCGGCTGCGGCACCGCCTTCCTCACGCAGGCCGTCCTCGCTCGTGTGAAGCCCGGCATGATGGTCGCCTCCGATCTGGCACCCGCCATGATCCGGCGGGGGCGTGAGCGCATGCAGCATCGGCCGAATTTGGCGTTTCTCGTCATGGACGGCGAGCGGCCCTGCCTGACACCGGGCTTCGACCTGATCTGTTCGAGCCTGGCGGCGCAATGGTTCGAGGATCTGGAGGGCACGCTCGGCCGCCTCGCCGGTCTGCTGGCGCCCGGCGGGTTCCTCGCGGTGACGACTCTGGCGTCCGGCACATTCCGCGAATGGCACGCGGCACATGACGCCGTCGGCCATCGCCCCGCCACGCCGTCCTATCCGACGGCGAAGGCCCTGGCCCGACTACAATTTGCCGGCTGCACGAGTAACTTGTTCCTGGAGCCGGTCGTCGAGAAGCACGCGGACGGCCGGGCCTTCCTCCGCTCGCTTCGCGCCATCGGGGCGGGAACGCCGGGCACCGTCCGTTCCCTCTCGCCCGGCGCATTGCGGACGGTCATCCGACAGTTCGAAAGGGGAGGGGCGGCGATCACCTACGAGGTCGCCACCTTGGAGATCCGGCGCGATCCCTGACATGGAAACGGCGGGGCTCTCGCCCCGCCGCACAGCGTTCCGGTCTTGGTGAACGATCCGACCTACGAGGCCAGGAAGACGCTCGCGGTGCCGACGATCGTCCAGATCAGGCCGCCCGCGAAGGCACCGATCATGGCGTAGGAAAAGCCCTTCAGAACCATGTTCGTCCCTCTCGTCTCAAACGATCAGCAGCGGTTTCCGCCAGAGGTCTGACCGTATTGCTGGACCGGGAAGTTCTGCTGGTTGGCATTGCCTTCGGCGGCCGAGCTCATCGGGCAGCCCAGATAGGCGGGCGGGCGGCTGACCTCCCTGAGGGAGCCGGTCTCGGTGACGTCATAGGGCGAGAACGAGGTGTAGCGCGAGGGGCGCTCGAACGCCGTTGCAGAAGAGATCGAAGCAGCGCCAATCACAAGAGCGGTAGCGACGGCGGCGATACGGTTCATCATGGCGTTTAATAAGTTACTTTACAGTGCAGACCAGATATTTGGCCCGCTTCACTCTGTATGAAACTGATATAGGAAGTCTTTTTCCTTCATGACGTGTCACGGCACACGAACCATGCGGGATTAAGTGACGAGTCTGCCGATGGCATCGGGCCGGATACGATTCAGCGCGCGACGGCGTAGAGCCGGGGCCCGGAGGCCTCGCTCACCGTCCCGGCCGAGATCCAGTTGAGACCGCTCGCCCCGGAGCCGGCAAGGAGATCGCGAAAATCCTCCGAGATGGCGATCGGGAGGTCCACGGCCTTGGCCCGCGCCTCGATGCGCGCGAGGGTGTTCATCGCCGGGCCGAGCACGGTGAATTCCGCGCGATGACCGTCGTCGAAGACGCCGACGAGGACGTCGCCGGCATGCAGCGCGATGGTGACGCGCAACGAGGGAAGGCCTTTCTCCGCGAGGCGCCGGTTGAGGGCCGCCAGCCGCAGCTGGACCGCCTCGGCACAGGTGAAGGCCGCGCGCGCCTGCGCCTGGGGAGGGCCGACGAGGAACTGCGCCAGCACGCCGTCGCCGATATATTTGTCGACGATGCCGCCGCGTTCCGTCACGGCCCGATGCGTCAGGGCGCGCATCTCCATGAGGACCTCCACCACCTGCTGGGGAGGCCGTGTCCGCGTCAGGGCTGAGAAGCCGCGGATGTCGAGGGCGAACAGGCAGGCATGACGTTCCTGGACTTCGCCCGGGCCGCCGCCCTGCGCCAGATCCTCGGCGACGGCGGCCGGGACGAACCGGGTGAGAATCAGGCGCTCTCGCTCCAGCCGGAACGTCGCCGCCACCGCCCAGGTCAGCCGTCGCACACCGTCGAGGACCACGAGGCTGGCCACCATGAAGGTGAGAAGTCCCGGCACCTCTTCGTCGAGGGTGACGTGCGGCCCGAGATGGTGGCTCTCGGGCGAGAGAGAGACGAACAAGATGGCGCCGCCCCACCCCGCCGTCACCAGACCGGCGAAGAGGCAGGTGTGCCAGACGCGCATGGTCAGCGCTGTCTGCAGCAGGATCAGGAAGGCCGGGATCCGGCTGACCGCGGCGGCTGCCTCCTCCGTGTCGGCGGCGCCCAGAAACATGTGCTCGACGAGGACGTAGATCGCGACGCTGGCATTGAGGAGGGTCGAGCCCCAGCCGAGCCATCCTCGGCTCGGGCCCATGGGGATGCCGGTACCCGGTGCCGTTCGCAGGCTGAGCAGCGCCAGGAGGATCGAGGCCCCGGCATAGACGGACAGGACGATCCAGTGTCCCAGACCGTGAATCGATCCGTCATAGGTCTGCGCGGTGACGAGCAGGACCAGGACGATGAGCAGTTGCAGGGCGAAGGACCGGCCGCTCGATGCCTGCTGCAAATGCATGATCGTCGGCGAACGCGACTCTTCCGCTCGAGTCCGGTCTCGATCCCCAAACCTCAATAGGATGTCTCCTCCTGCGCCATCGGCCGCCCCTCATGCCGGATGTCGTCCATGCAGGCCATCGGTGGAGATTGCCGCATGGCGGGCGCCGGCAGCCGCACCCTCGCTTCGCGGGAGGGGCGTCCGGATCGCCCTATGTCGGGTCGGACGACGATCCATCGCCGCGCCTCAGGAGGAACACTCCCTGCGCGCCGAACAGGTTCCAGACCCACCACGGCATGGAGATCCGCATCGGCCGGCCACGCGCGTCGAGTGCGGTGGCCTTCTCGATCTCGGCCCCCACGGTCCGGCATAGGCCGACGAAGTCGCGGATGGTGCAATGGTGGATGTTCTGGGTCTCGTACCATTCCTCCGGCATCAGCTCGGTCACCGGCATCCGGCCCCGGAAGGCCAGTTCCGAGCGGACCCGCCAATGGCCGAAATTCGGGAACGAAATCACCACCTGCCGGCCGATCCGCAGCAGGTGTTCCAAGACGATGCGCGGGTTGCGCGTCGCCTGGATGGTCTGGGACAGGACCACCACGTCGAAGGCGTCGTCGGGGTAATTGGCGAGATCGGTATCGGCGTCGCCCTGGATCACCGGCAGGCCACGCGCGAGGCAGGCGTTGACGCCCTCGCGGGAGAGCTCGATGCCGCGCCCATCGACGCCGCGCCGGTCGCGCAGCAGCGCCAGGAGCGTGCCGTCGCCGCAGCCGATATCGAGGACGCGGGCGCTGGGCGGCACGAGGCCGAGCACGACGAGATGGTCGACGCGGGCGCCGTCGCTGCGTGGCAGCGTGTCGGTCGTACTCCAGGGGGCGGGGGCCACGCGACTCACCGACGTCACAAGCCCCTTGCCCGGGCGGCGGCGTCGATGAAGCCCTTGGCGGCGTTGAACATCACCGGCTCGTCGAGGAGGAAGGCGTCGTGCCCCTTGTCGCTCTCGACCTCGACGAAGGCGACCGAGGCCGAGGCCGCGTTCAGCGCATGTACGATGGCGCGGGAATCCGCCGTGGGAAACAGCCAGTCGGAAGTGAAGGACATCACGCAGAACCGCGTCCTGGTGTTCCGGAAGGCGTTGGCGAGCACCCCGCCATGATCGGCCGCGAGATCGAAGTAATCCATGGCGCGGGTCAGGTAGAGGTAGGCGTTGGCGTCGAACCGCTCGACGAAGCTCAGGCCCTGGTGGCGCAGGTAGCTCTCGATCTGGAAATCGGCGTTGAACGAGAAGGTCGGCGCGGACCCGCCCTGGAAGCGGCGGCCGAACTTTCGGTGCAGGGCCGGCTCGGAGAGGTAGGTGATATGCGCGCCCATCCGCGCCACCCCGAGTCCCTTGGCGGGGCGCGTGCCGGCTTCGAGGTAACGTCCTTCCGCCCAGGCGGGGTCGGCCATGATCGCCTGACGGCCGACCTCGTGGAAGGCGATGTTCTGGGCCGAGTGGCGGGCGCCGGTGGCGATGGGGAGCGCCGAGAAGACCCGGTCCGGGTAGAGGGCGGCCCATTGCAGCACCTGCATGCCGCCCATGGATCCGCCGACGCAGAGGAACAGGTCGCGGATGCCGAGACGGTCGAGGAGCATCGCCTGGCCACGCACCATGTCACGGATCGTCACCAGGGGAAAATCGAGGCCGTAGGGCTTGCCCGTTGCGGGATCGGTGGAGGCCGGCCCCGTGGAGCCCATGCAGGAGCCGATCACGTTCGAGCAGATGACGAAGTAGCGATCGGTGTCCACGGGCTTGCCCGGTCCCACCAGCGTCTCCCACCAGCCGGGCTTTCCCGTCACCGGATGGGTATGGGCGAAATGCTGGTCCCCGGTGAGCGCATGGCAGATGAGCACCGCGTTCGACCGGTCGGCATTGAGGGTGCCGGCGGTCTGGTAGGCGATCCGGAACGGCGCGAGATCGACGCCGGCATCCATCGCCAGGGGTTCGTCGAGCCCGAACAGGGCCACCGGGCTTCGCGGGTCGCGGGAGAGCGGCGCATCCGCCGGGATGCCGTCCGGCCGGGTATTGCCGTCGTCGGGCTTTGCGAGACTATCGAGCGACATGGTCATCAGGCGTCTTCGCGCGTCATTCGCCGATTTGCTTCCGCGGAGATGCGAAGAAACAGCCGGGTGCCGCTCCATCGACGTTTCGCGAAGGTCCATTCCCATCGGTGCCCGACGAAGCCGGGTAGCGATGGGCGTAATGTGCGTATGCACGGGCGTCAACGAAAGGGGCCGCGCGCGAGAAGGTCACAACCGGTGCTCTGGTCCTCGGGCTTCGGGAAACGTAGACACGATCGGCCGTCTCCCTCATGCGGGGTCGGCAAGATCCACACCCGATCCATACCCGCCGCCGGACGCGACAGCCCGCATGCGCTTCACCACGAGACCCGCACCGCCCCTCGACAACCTCGCCGAGCTGCGCGCCGAGATCGACCGGATCGACGCGGAGATGCATGCCCTGCTGATCCAGCGCGGCTCGATCATCGACCGGCTCATCGCGGTCAAGCGCACCTCGGCCAGCGGCTCCGCCTTCCGGCCCGGCCGCGAGGCTTCGATGATGCGGCGCGTGGCCGAGCGCCATCGCGGGCTCCTCCCCCTCGACACCGTGGAGGGGATATGGCGCGTCATCATCGCCACCTTCACCTGGGTCCAGGCCCCGTTCAGCGTCCATGCCGACGTGTCCGGCGGCGACGCACCGATGCGCGACTCGGCGCGCTTCCATTTCGGATTCACGGTGCCCTACCGGCCGCATCCAACCTGCGCGGCGGTGGTCGAGGCCGTGGCCGCCTCGCGCGGCGATCTCGGCATCTTCCGCCTTGACCCCGAAGGTTCCGCACCGCCGAGCCCGGAGGCGCCGTGGTGGGAGGGCCTCGTCGGTGAAGGCCGGCCCAAGGTCATCGCGCGCCTGCCCTTCATCGAGCGGCCGACCCATCCCGCCGGAACCCCGGTCTTCGTGGTGGCCAACCCCCTCGACGATCCGGCCGCGGCCCAGCGCGACTGGGTGCTCCACGCGGTCCGGCTGGAGAGCTGGACGCCCGAAAGCGCCCGCGCCGTGCAGGGCCTCTACGGCGAGGTGGTGGCGCGCGCCACGGCAGCGGACGGGCACCGCCTTCTTCTCGCGGTGCCGGGCGGGGTCGGCGGCCGGCAATTGCGGGAGACCCTGGAACGGGCCGGCGCGAGCGTGGAAAGCCTCGACGAAATCGGCAGCCACGCCGCCCGGTTCCGGGTGTGACGCAGGGCAGGCGAGGGCCGGTTCTCTCGTCAAGGCGGGCAAGCTGCGTTAGACGGGCAGCCTGAACTCCAGCCGGCCCGCGCTCATGTCCTCCGCTCCCTCCGTGTCCCGTCCCGTCCCCCGCCCCGGCATCCTCGCCATCGAGGCCTATGTGCCCGGCAAGAGCGGCGCCCCCGGCGCGGTGAAGGTCCATAAGCTCTCCTCGAACGAGACGCCCCTCGGCCCGAGCCCGCTGGCCATCGAGGCGATGCGCGAAGAGGCGTTCCGCCTCGCCCTCTATCCGGACGGAAATTCCACACGCCTGCGCGAGGCCATCGCCTTCCGCTACGGGCTCGATCCCGCCCGCATCGTCTGCGGCGCCGGGTCGGACGAGCTCCTCTCCTTCCTCGCCTACGCCTATCTCTCGGAGGGCGACGAGGGGATCTTCACCGAGCACGGATTCCTGGTCTACCGCATTGCCATCCTGGCCGCCGGCGGCACGCCCGTGGTGGTGCCCGAGCGCGATCTTCACGCCGATGTCGACGCGATCCTCGCCGCCGTCACGCCGCGCACGAAGATCGTCTACCTCGCCAATCCCAACAACCCGACCGGCACCTACCTGCCCTTCGCCGAAATCCGGCGCCTGCATGCGGGCCTACCGCCGAACGTCCTCCTCGTCCTCGACGGGGCCTATGCCGAGTACGTGCGGACGAACGATTACAGCGCCGGCCTCGAACTCGTTCTCGAGTCCGAAAACGTGGTGATGACCCGCACCTTTTCGAAGATCCACGGCCTCGCGGCCCTGCGGATCGGCTGGATGGTGGGCCCGGCGGGGGTGATCGACGCGGTGAATCGCATTCGCGGCCCGTTCAACCTGTCGGGCAGCGCCATCGCGGCCGGGGCGGCGGCCATCGCCGACGAGGCGCATGTAGCGGCGGCGGTCGCTCATAATGAGACGTGGCTCGCCTGGATGACCGAGGTCGTGTCCTCGCTCGGCCTCGTGGTCACCCCGAGCGTCGCGAATTTCATCCTCGTCCATTTCCCCGACGAGCCGAATCGCAGCGCGGCGGAGGCCGATGCCTATCTCGCCGCACGCGGGGTGATCGTCCGACGGGTTACCTCCTACGGGCTGCCGGACGCGCTGCGCGTCACTATCGGCAGCGAAGAGGCGAACCGGGCCTTCGTCACGGCACTGACCGCCTTCGTGAAGGATGGCATCCGTGCCTGAGGCGAACCCCGTCTGCGAACGCCTCGCCATCGTCGGCCTCGGCTTGATCGGCTCCTCCATCGCGCGAGGAGCACGGCAATACGGGCTGGCGCGGAGCATCGTCGCCATCGACCGCGACCCGGCCGTGATCGAGCGTGTGCGGGCCCTCGGCCTCGCCGACGAGGCGACGGGGGAGGCCGAAGCCATTGCCGGCGCAGACCTCGTCATCCTGTGCGTGCCGGTGGGGGCGGTGGGCGCCGTCGCCGAGGCGATGGCACCGCATCTGAAACCCGGTGCCATCCTGTCCGATGTCGGTTCGGTGAAAGCCTCGGTGGTCGCCGCCGTCTCGCCCCATCTGCCGGACGGCGTTCGTTTCGTGCCGGCCCATCCCGTGGCGGGCACCGAGTATTCCGGACCCGATGCCGGCTTTTCGACCCTGTTCTCGGGCCGCTGGTGCATCCTCACCCCGCCGGAGGGCACCGACGAGGCCGCCACGGCGCAGGTCCAGGCCTTCTGGGAGGGGCTCGGCGCCATCGTCGAGAGCATGACGCCGGAGCATCACGACCTCGTCCTGGCCATCACCAGCCACGTGCCGCATCTCATCGCCTACAACATCGTCGGCACCGCCGCCGATCTGGAAGCCGTGACGCAATCGGAAGTCATCAAGTTCTCGGCCGGCGGGTTTCGCGACTTCACCCGCATCGCCGCCTCCGATCCGACCATGTGGCGGGACGTGTTCCTCACCAACAAGGACGCGGTGCTGGAAATGCTCGGCCGTTTCAACGAGGATCTCTCGGCCCTCGCCCGCGCCATCCGCTGGGGTGACGGGGACGCGCTGTTCGACCTGTTCACCCGCACCCGCGCCATCCGCCGGGGCATCGTCGCCCTCGGACAGGAGACGGCGGAAGCGGATTTCGGCCGCAGCCGCACCCTGCCGGAGCCAGCGAAGGACGAACCGGTCAACGAACGGTAGGGTTCATCCGGCCGAGGCAAGCGCTACCCGTCTCTCGCCCACCACCTCATCGTGGGGCGACGAAGCGAAGCGGAGGCCTCGAAGGAGGGTTCCAGTTTGTGGCAAGGGATTCTGGAAGCCTCCTTCGAGGCGGCTGTCGCCGCGCCTCAGGATGAGGTCGTGGGTGGGATGATGACCTCATCCACGCCAGGCGCAATCCGTCGAACGGCCTTTCAGTACAGCGGCGGCACCTGGAGGTTGGGGATCGGGAACGGACCCAGCATCAGGCGGCCATCGGCGAGGCGCAGGGGCGGCATCGCCTTGAGGGCGGCATCTCCCGCTGCCGTCGGCGTGGCGGCCGCTTCGGCGTCCTGGCGACGACTTCCGCCACCGAGCAGCTTGCCGACCAAGCCTCCGATCAGAGCCCCCTTCTCCGCCCCGAAACGCTGGCCCATGATCTGGCCGACAAGGGCCTCCACCCCGGCGGCGCGGATATCGATCTGGCCGGCCGGACGGTGCTCGTCGTCGAGGGCGATCTTCCCCTGAGCTTGGAGGCGGCGATCTCCCTTCGCCAGGGAAAGCAGGGCGATGTCGAGGCTGCCGCCGGCCTGGCGCCAGGTTTCGAGCTCACGCGCCACCTGCCCGGTCCGGAAGGTGGTGGCCCGATTCACCGTGGCGTCGAGCGCCGCGTCGACGGGGGCGGTATTGCCGAGGAGGGGATCGAGGACCGGCACGTTCGCCTGGGTCAGCCGCAGGCTGGTATCGACAGCCCCCTCGGTGGCGAAACGGGCGGGTGTCGGCCGGGCGTGGAATTCGAGGTGCTTGGCCACCACGTCGATGGGCTGCGGCGCGGCATTCTTCACGCTGACTTTCGGTCCATCCACCGCCAGGGAGGCCCGTGTGAACCCGTCGGAGGTACCGTGGAAACTCGCCTCCAACGACGTCCAGGTGGCGTCTGCGACGAGGCCGTCCTGTTCCACGTGGAACGGCCCGCTCGCCTGCAGGATGCCCTGGCGCGGCTGGTAGACCTGCACAACCGCTGTCAACGGTCCGAGGGTGAATCGGCTATCGGCCCGCGAGAAGGCGAGGGAGGCGCAGCGCAGTTCGATCCGGAAGGGATAGCCGCTGATCGAGCGATCGGCGCAGGTCCAGTTGCGCCCGGCCGAAGCCTCGCGGGCGATCCAGGCATCCATCTCGGAGCCGGCCTTGCCGCGAATCCAGAACCAGCCCGCGCTCCAGAGCAGGACCACGGCGAGGAGGAGGATGTAGGGTAGGAACAGGCCGGTCCGCGATGGCCGTTTCCTGGCCGTCAAATCCGGTGCCTGCGCCATCGTCCGCTCGCCTCGATCTCGAAGCCCCGTCGCCGTCGACAGGGGGTCCTTCGTGACAGAGCTTTGGCGGGTCTCAACGCGGCGAAAGCATGGCCGCCCGCCGATTCAGGCCGCGACGCCCATCATCTGATCCAGGGGATGGTCCACCTCAAGATCGGCCACGATCTCGCAGCGCTCGGCCTCATCCTCGGCGAGGCGGTGAACATGCATCTCGTTCGCACCGCCATGGCGCGCACGAGCGATCCAGTTACGGGTGAGCCGTTCGCGCGGGCTCGACCCCGCCGCAGTCACGGCGATGAGTTCGCCGATCCCGGCGGAATCCCGGCGCACAGCCATCACCACCGCCTCGCCCATGTCGTCGAGTTCGCGCTCGACCAATTCGTGGATGCCGACGACGTAGCGGCGCCCGGACCGTCCGCGCCAGGCGCTCAGCACCAGGGCAGGAGTTCCACGCAGGCTGGCCGCCGTCCTGAGACGTACTTCGCGCATCGGTGGGATCTCCGGATCAGAGGATGGGCGTCGGTGAAAGCCGTGTTCCGCGCCTTGCGGCACAAGAACGGAGACGGCTTTCTCGTTCGCCCTTTGTTCCAGAATAATCTTAACAATTTCCACCCGTCAAGAGTCGCGCTTTCGCTCTCCGCAGGGTGCCTCCGACCGGCTTATCCACAGCCTGTGGATAGACTGAGCGCTCACGCGGTCCTGGATTGTTCTGCGACGGCACCGGTCTCGGGCACGGCATGACCGCGTGCCGCCAGATCCGCCCGGCCGGACGCCAGGAGGGCATCGGAGGCGGCTTCGATCCGAGTCTGCATCTCCTCTAGGAACGCCGTGCGGTCCAGCCCGGGAGCGATGGGGGGGAGGAACTCGATCACCGTGGTGCCGGGGCGGCGGGTCAGCTGGCGGCGCGGCCAGTAGAGACCGCTGTTGAGGGCGACGGGCAGACAGGGCACGCCCAGGGCCGCGTACAGGTGGGTGATGCCGAGCTTGTAGGCGGGGGGTGAACCCGGCGCCTTACGGGTGCCCTCGGGGAAGATGATGAGCTGGCGTCCGTCGCGGATGGCGCGGGCCGCCGCCTCGTTCATGGCGGCCATGGCGCGGGTGCCCTTGGACCGGTCGATGGCGACCATGCCGGAGCGGGAAAGGAACCAGCCGAAGAGCGGGATCCAGAGCAGCTCGCGCTTGAGGATATAGGCGAAGTCCGGGAAGGCGGTGACGAGGGCCAGGGTCTCGAGGGCGGATTGATGCTTGGACGCCACCAGCAGCGCGCCGGGTGGGCGGTGGTGCAGCCCCCTGAACTCTACGCGCACGCCCCCGACCACGCGCAACAGCCACAGGCTCACATGGGCCCAGAACCGGGCGACGCGGATGCAGGCCCGCTCCGAGACGAGGGCCGGCAGGCCGCCGATCGCGATGACGGCGGTGGCGAGATAGAAGACGATGTTGAAGGCGATGGAGCGGAGGATGTGCATCGGAAACCCGGAATGATGCCCTTCCTGTAGCGCGCGCAGTCCCGCCGCACCATCCGCCGGGCCCTAACTGCCCTATTCGCCCTCGGCCAGGGTTCCGCGCTGGCGTGTATCGGCGGTCCCGGCCACGAATCCCTTTCCCATCAACACCGAATTGGCCGAGCCCGAACTCGACCCCACCCGCACCGCGTGCCCCTTCGCCCGAAGCAGAGCGAGGGTGTCCGGCGAGAGCCCGTCTTCGGCGAACAGCACGTCCGGGCGCCATTGATGATGGATGCGCGGGGCGGTGACCGCCTCGGCGAGGTTCATGCGGAAATCGATGACGTTGACGATCACCTGCAGCACCGTGGAGATGATGCGGCTGCCGCCTGGGCTCCCGGTGACGAGGACGAGGCGTCCGTCCCTGAGCACCATGGCCGGCGTCATCGAGGAAAGCGGCCGGGCCCCGGGCGCCACGGCATTGGCCGGGCCACCCACGAGGCCGTAGGCGTTGACGCTCCCGGTCTTGGCCGAGAAATCGTCCATCTCGTTGTTGAGGAGGACGCCGGTCCCTTCCGCCACGAGCCCGAACCCGTAGGAGAAGTTCAGGGTCGTGGTGGTGGAGACAGCGTTCCCGGCGCGGTCCACCACCGAGTAATGGGTAGTCTGGTCGGATTCGTAGGGCAGCGGGTCGCCCGCCTTCACCGCGTCGGCCGGGCGGGCGCGAGCGGGGTCGATGGCGGCGCGCAGGGTCTCGGCATAGGCCTTGGCGGTGAGGCCCCGCACCGGCACCTCCGAACGAGACGGGTCGCCGAGCCAGGTGGCCCGGTCGGCATAGGCCGGCTTCATCGCCTCGGCGAGGGTGTGGAGGGCCTGGGCGCTGCCCGCGCCCATTGAGGCCAGGTCGAACCCTTCGAGGATGTTCAAGATCTCGATCAGATGGACGCCGCCCGAGCTCGGTGGCGGCATCGAGACGATCTCGTAGCCGCGATAGCTGCCCTTCACCGGCTGGCGGATCACGGGCCGATAGGCGGCAAGGTCGCCCGGCGTCATCACCCCGCCGACATCTCTCGCCGCCGCGGCGATCCGCTCCGCGATCGGGCCGGTATGGAACGCATCGGGCCCCTGTTCGGCGATGGCCGTGAGGGTCCCGGCGAGATCGGGCTGGACCAGGGTCTCGCCCCGCTGGAGCGGTCGGCCGTCTCGGAAGAACACGGCCCGGCTCGAAGGCCACCTTCCGAGGCGGTCGGCGGCGCGGGACAACGAATCGGCGAGCCCGCCCTCCATGGGAATCCCGTCCCTGGCCAGCGCGCGGGCGGGAGCGACGAGATCGGCGAGGGTGAAGCGTCCCGACCCGTAGAGGCGGTGCGCCTCGGCCAATCCGCGCACGGAGCCCGGGACACCGACGGCCTTGCCGGTGCGGATGGATGCGCCGCGATCGGGCTGGCCGTCGGGCGCGAGGAACATGTCCGCCGTCGCCGCGGCGGGTGCCGTCTCACGAAAATCGATGGCTACGGTCTCGCCGGTCCCGGCGAGGCGAACCAGCATGAACCCGCCGCCGCCGAGATTGCCCGCCTGCGGCAGCGTCACCGCGAGGGCGAAGCCCACCGCCACGGCGGCATCCACGGCGTTGCCCCCACCCTTCAGGATCGCGACACCGATCCGGGTCGCCAGCGCGTCCTGCGAGGACACCATGCCGTGAGTCCCGAGGACGGGGAGGATACGGGCATCGTCGGAAGGGATCGGGGGCAGTTCCGGTACCGCCTGCGCGAGGGCCGGTCCTGACAGGAGCGTGAGAAGCGCCAGGGCGAGGCTGAAGCGATGTCCGGTCATGCCCAATCCGTCATGCGAGGCTCTCCCACGGCATCCTGCGCCGATGCCCGTCGCAGCCAACGCAGCGGCAGCGGTGCCCGTTCAGGCTCCCACAGGCCGGTCGCGTATGGCGATCCAGCCATAGACCAGCCCGGCGGCCGCTCCGGCAAGGAAAAGCAGGGCCGTGACCCGTCCCTCAACGGCGAGGTTGTGGGCGGCGAGGGAGGCGGGCGCGCCCCGCATCAGCCACGGCACGAGGGCGGTGGCGAGCCCCGTGCCGACGGCATAGGCCGGAGCACTGCGCAGGTTCATCGCCTCGCCGATGAGCGCCATGGCGAGGGGCGGCAGCACCAGCAGGACGAACCCGGCGCGGGCGATACCGGCGGCCCGGAGGAGGAGTGTGTCGGGTCCGATCCCGGAGGCGAGGTCGGTCATTCCCTGCAGGAAGCCGAACAGGCCGAGCCGGGTCAGCGCCTCGCTGGAGACCGGATCGAACAGGATGGCGACGACGAGCACCAGGGCCCCGCAGGGAATGGCCAGACACAGGGCGAGAGACGCCCAGATCAGGCGGCCGACGAGCCGCATGGGACGCGCTCAGCCTTCGTCGTCATCGGCCCCGGCATAGACACCCTCGGCGCCGATCCCGTCTTCCAGCATCATTCGGGCGCGAGCGCGCAGCTTCTCGGTCTCGCTCTTGAGCTGGCCACAGGCGGCGAGGATGTCGCGGCCGCGCGGCGTCCGAACCGGCGACGCGTAGCCGGCTTCATAGACGATTTCGGAGAATTGCTCGATCCGCTCCCAATCGGAGCATTCGTAGATGCTGCCGGGCCAGGGATTGAACGGGATCAGGTTGATCTTGGCCGGGATGCCCTTGAGCAGCCGCACCAACTCGCGCGCATCCGCATCGGAATCGTTCACGCCCTTGAGCATCACGTATTCGAAGGTAATGCGGCGGGCATTGTTGAGGCCGGGATAGTGGCGGCAGGCCGCAAGCAGTTCGGCCAGGGGATACTTCCGGTTCAGCGGCACCAGCGTGTCGCGCAGGTCGTCCCGCACCGCGTGGAGCGAGATCGCCAGCATGGCATGCGCCTCGACTCCGAGCCGCTGCATCTGCGGGACCACGCCGGAGGTCGAGACGGTGATACGCCGACGGGAAAGGCCGAGGCCTTCCTGGTCCGACATGACACCCACGGAATCGATGACGTTGTCGATGTTGTAGAGGGGCTCACCCATGCCCATGAAGACGATGTTGGTGACGGCGCGGCGGGTCTCGTCCTCGCCAGCAGCCACCGGGTTCTGGCCGACCCAGTCGTTCAACCGGTCGCGGGCCACCACCACCTGGGCGGTGATCTCGGCGGCGGTCAGGTTGCGCACCAGACGCTGCGTGCCGGTGTGACAGAAGCTGCAGGTGAGGGTGCAGCCGACCTGGGACGAGACGCAGAGCGTGCCACGACCCCGGCCGGGAATGTAGACGCACTCGATCTCGGCGCCGCGATTGTGGTCGTGCTTGCCGGTGGGCGCCATGCGCAGCAGCCACTTGCGGGTGCCGTCGCGGGAAATCTGCTCGGTGACGACCTCGGGCCGCTCCAACGTGTAGGCCCGCGCCAGATCGGCCTTGAGCCCCTTGCCGACATTGGTCATCTGGTCGAAGTCGGTGGCGCCGCGCGCGTTGAGCCAGTGCCAGAGCTGGCCCGAGCGCATGCGCTGCTCGCGCTCCGACACGCCGATGGCGGCAAGGCGACCCTTCAATTCCTCGCGGGTGAGGCCGATAAGGGACGAGCGGCCCGGCGGAACGGCGTCCGGCTGGAACTCGGGAAGCTTCTCGATTGCGGCCACGACGTTGACGTCGCGACCGGCGGTGTCGAACGACGCCGTCGCCATGGATCTCTAACCTTCGGACTTGGAACGAATCCGATATAGGCGATCCCGCACCGGAACGCGAATGCGTCCCGATGCGTGCACGGAATAGCGGGGCCTACTGAGCCGGTTTGGGCTCGGCCGGAGGCTTCGCTTCGGCGGGTGGGGTGGCTGTGCCCATGGGAAGCAGCACGTTCTTCACGACATTGCCCTCGGGGCCGTATTCGCCGGCGACCGCCAGGCAGGCCTGCTCCCGGTTCAGCTGCATCTGATTCGACATCAGCGCGAAGATCGTCTGGACCTTGTTGCCGAAAGGTCCACGCGGGCCGACATCGGCGGCGTTGACATTCTGCTTCTGGAGCAGGGCATCGAATTGTTCGACGCCGATCTGGTAGCCGCAGACATTGGCGGCGGCGAAGATGTAAGCGGCGAATTCCAGGGCACGGGGCGGAGGCGCGTTGCGGATCTGGGCCTGTGCAAGGGTCGGTGCGAGCAGGCCGGCCGCAAGGCACAGGGTGAGAACGGGTTTCAGGCGCATGGACGGCGTTTCCTCGGAAGCGTTCTTGGGGCGGCGCGGATTCTTACGTTCCGCTTATGCTGCCCGTCCGAGATAGACCGCCGGGCCGTCCTGTCAAAGCGACCGTTTCACCGCGTCAAGCGAGCGACCAGTCGATGGGGGAAAGGCCCCGGCTCACCAGCCAGGCATTGGCCTCGTCGAAGGGCCGCGTGCCCGGGAAATCCCGCAACCGGTTGAGCGGCGAGGGATGTCCGGTCTCGATGACCCCGCATCGTTCGCGATCGATGAGGGCCGCCCGCGCGCGGGCCTGTGCGCCCCAGAGCAGGAAGATCGCGGGGGTCGGGCGGGCAGAGACCGCCGTCACGGCCTCATCGGTGAGGGCGGACCAGCCATAGCGCAGGTGCGCGCCGGATTTGCCGGCCTCCACGGTGAGGGCCGAGTTCAGGAGCAGCACGCCCCGTCTCGCCCAGGGCGTGAGATCGCCGCTCGCCGGCGCGCCCGGCAGTTCGGCGAGGATCACCTTGAGAGAGGCAGGAAGCCGGCGGGGACCGACATAGGAAAAGGCGAGGCCGTTGGCGTCGCCCAGCGTCGGGTAGGGGTCCTGCCCGAGGATCACGGCCTTCACCGACTCAAGCGGCGTCAGCGTGAGGGCACGGAAGACCGCATCGGGGGAAGGCAGGACCGTCGCCCCCTCGGCGATCCGGCGATCGACCCGCGCGCAGACGGCATCCGCCGCTCCACCGGAAAAGAACGGCAGCGTCAGCCAGGACGAGCCCGAGGCGCGGAACTCGTGGAGGGCCAGGCTCAGCGGGCCGGGCATCGTCACCGGATCACGATCCGGCCGTCCTCGGGAACGGAGAGGGGAGCATGCCGGGCGATATAAGCCATGACTTCGTTGGCCACGAGCTTGCCGTCCGTGGCGCCGATCAGGGTGCGCCCGTCCGCGAGGAGGCCGTAACCGTTGCCGCCATCGTAGAGGAAGTTGTTGGAGGCCACCGTATAGGTCCGCGTCTCGTCGAGGGGCTGTCCGTCCACCAGGATGGACTGAATCCGGTGTCCCGCATTCGCCCCCGGATCCACCGTGACGACGAGACCCGAGACCTGCGGGAAACGACCCGCCGGGCGGCCGAGATCGGCAAGGGCCGATTCCAGCAGGGTCCGCACCTGGGCGCCCGTCAGCGAGACCAGAACCGTGGTGTTGCCGAAGGGAAGCTCGGTGAGGATGTCGCGCCGGGTCAGCACGGTGCCGGCCGGATAGAGCCGGTTGCCGCGAATGCCGCCGCCATTGGTGAGGGCGATCTCCGCCCCCGTCGCCGCCCGGAGCGCATCGCCGACGAGGTTGCCGAAGCTGCCTTCGCGGAGGCGCACGGTCGAGATGCGGCTGTCGAGGGGCGTGCTTATCGTCCCCACCGGCACATCGAGTTCCTTCGCCAGCCGGGCCTCGAGCCGCTGCGTCAGGGCGAGGGTCTCGGGGTCCGGCGTGATGTCGGCGGTGTCGTGGATGCGGAAGGTCGGGTGCCAGGACAGGGTCCGGGCCTTGCCCGCTCCTTTCACCGTCACGGCGACGTCGATGGCGGTGACGTAGCGGGCGTCGAAGCTCGATTCCGCCAGCAGGCTGCACCCGTCATACTGCACGACGAGGTCGTGGTCGTGGCCAGAGAGCAGAATGTCGACGATCCGTGCCGCTACGATGGCCTCGTCGGTGATCCGTGCCGTATGACAGATGCCGACGATGAGCTCGGCCCCTTCGTCGCGAAGGGCCTGGGCCGCCGCGCGCAACGTCTCGATCTCGGGACCGAAGACGAGGTCGCCGGATTGCGATTTCTCCGGCGTGCTGGCGAGGGCGATGCCGACGATGCCGACCCGGATCCCGCCGAGCGTCACGATCATCCGGTCGCGGATCCCCTTGAGCGGCTTGCCGTCCGCACCGCGCAGATTGGCCGCGAAGACCGGAAAGGCCGCCTCGCCCATGCGCTGGGCGAAGGTCGTGGGGCCGAAATCGAATTCGTGGTTGCCCGGAACGAAGACATCCGGCGGCGCGATGTTCAGGAGTTCGACGATATGCGCGCCGCGGTCGAAACCCGACATCAGCGAGGGGGACAGGGTGTCGCCGGCATGGGCGTAGAGCATCGGCACGCCGCGCGCCCGCTCGGCCTTCACCACAGCGTTGAGGCGGGCGAAACCGCCACGGCCCTCGACCTCGGACATCAGGTAGATGTCGTTGACGAGGAGGAGCGTGAAGGTCGGTTCGATCGCCCCGGCACGGGCGGGCGCGGCCAAGCCTGCCGCGAGACCGGCCCCGAGACCGAGGCTCAGGGTCTGACGACGGGTAGGACGTGGCATCGCGACAGGTCTCCGAGGGGCCGGGCGGCGGAGTTTCCACCCGAAATCCAGTGTGGACGCGATCGATGAAGCCGATGCAACAACGGGGCACCGGTTCCGGCATCAGGCCGGAACGCCGAACTCAGCGAGAGGCGAAACCGTCGCGCACCGCCTTGGCGTTGCGGCGGATCATTGGCCAGATCCAGGCGCCTGACACCAGATAGGCGGCGGCCGGCATCGGCTTCAGATCGACGGCCAGGCGCTGGGCGAGGCCCGGATTGGCGAGTTCGCCCACCGGGGCGTCGGTCTTCACGTAGACGACCGTCGTGTCCTCGCGCCAATATTCGGGATGGGGGACGAGTCCGGCCCGGCGGGCGAGAAGGTCGAAGGTCTCCCGGACGTAGCCGTGGACATGGGCGAAGTGGAAACGCTCGTGCGGCGGCTTGCCGGTGGCGGCCATGTTCGGCACGGCAGCATAGAGCACCCCGTCGGGCTTCAGCCAGCGCGACAGGCGCTCCATCACCACGGCCGGATCGCGCAGGTGCTCGAGCACGTGATGCGTCGAGATCACGTCGAAATGCCCGGGCGGAAAACGCTCGTCGCTGGCATCGTCGAGAACCTCGACCTTGTGGTGCTGGCGGGCATAGGCGGCGTAGTCCCGGCCGGGCTCGATGCCGACCGCCTCGCAGCCCCTGGCGCGGACGGCGGCCAGGAACTCGCCCGAACCCGAACCGAAATCGAGCACCCGGGCACCGGGCTTCAGCTTCGGCGCCAGCAGGTCGGCGCGGAAAGTCGCTTCGCGGGCCGAGCGGTTGAGGTGGTGGCGCGGCGGCCCGCCGGCGAAGGCGAGCTGGTAATCCGCCCGGTAGGCATGGGCGTAGTAATGCGCCAATTCGTCCGGCGTCGGCATCGGGTCGGTGCGAATCAGCCCGCATTGCGCGCAGGCGATGGATTTCAGGGTCTTCAGCCGCCGGTCGGTCTCCGCCACCGTCACGGTCTCGCCCGATCCGCACAGATTGCAGACCGTCGGCGCCCCCTTATAGGGGTAGCCGGTGAACGGCATGAAGTGGTTGAAGAAGTACCGGGGAGACGGCATGTCGCGCCTTCATTGACGAGATGGTCGCTGGCAGGTCTCGTGCTCTAGATAGATATGCCGTCTGGTACAACTGTGCCGGAATGGCGTCATTCAGATAACCGCGCCTCACGTCGGCGCTTCGGAAACCCGATGAACGAACGCGTCGAACCGACGTCCCTCAAGGACCTCAAGCCGTTGCAGACCAGCTCCTCCGCGACCGCCAGCCTGCCCTCCGACCATCCGCCCGTGCGCTGGGGCCGGGTCGGCGTGCTTCTGATGAATCTCGGCACGCCGGAGGGCACGAGCTACTGGCCCATGCGCCGCTATCTCAAAGAGTTCCTGTCCGATCGGCGCGTCATCGAGGTGCCGCGGCTGATCTGGTGGCCCATCCTGAACCTCATCATCCTCACGAAGCGTCCCGGCCCGAAGGGGCGCGATTATGCCAGCGTGTGGAACAACGAGCGCAACGAGGGTCCGCTCAAGACCATCACCCGCGGGCAGTCCGAGCGGCTGCAGGCAGCGATGGGCGATTCCGTCGTGGTCGACTGGGCGATGCGCTACGGCAAGCCGGAAGTGTCCCTGCGCATCCAGGCGCTCCTCGACCAGGGCTGTGACCGCATCCTGCTGGTACCGCTCTACCCGCAATATGCCGCCGCCACGTCGGCTACCGCCTGCGACCAGGCCTTCAAGGCGCTGATGCAGATGCGCTGGCAGCCGACCGTCCGGGTCTCGGCGCCGTATCACGACGACCCAGTCTATATCGAAGCCATGGCCACCTCGATCCGCGAGGGATTGGCCAAGCTCGATTTCGAGCCGGAGGTGATCCTCACCTCGTTCCACGGGGTGCCGAAATCCTACCTTCTCAAGGGCGATCCCTACCATTGCCAATGCGTGAAGACCGGGCGGCTGATCCGCGAGGCCCTGGGCTTCTCGACGGAACGGATGCGCACGACCTTCCAGTCGCGCTTCGGCAACGAGGAATGGCTCAAGCCCTATACCGACGAGACCGTGCAGACCCTCGCCAAATCCGGTGTGAAGCGCATGGCCATCGTGGCGCCGGGCTTCACCGCCGACTGCCTCGAGACCCTGGAGGAGCTCGACGGTGAGAACCGCCATTATTTCGAGGAGAATGGCGGCGAGCGCTTCGCCTACATCCCCTGTCTCAACGACAGCGACCTCGGGATGAAGGTGATCGAGAACGTGGTCCGCCGCGAATTGCAGGGCTGGATCTGAGACGCCGACACCGCCCGCATGGGAGGTCGGCGGACTTCCCGCTCTGTGGGTGGTCGCCAAGTCCGGATGCTGTTGATAAAGGACGCGGCATCAGGCGGCGGGTGAACCATGACGAGACCGGAGGCAGTCGATCCGATCGACACCATGCGAGCGGATGAGGGAACGCGGCTCCTCGCGCATTTCTCGCACGGAGGCTACGGCCCGGTGACGCCCGCCGTGCTCCAGCCGGTGGAGCCGTTCCTCGAACTCTCCGGCGAAGACATCCGCCGGCGGATCTTCGTGACGCAGGACGCGTCGGGCGCGGAACTGTGCCTGCGGCCGGAATTCACCATTCCGGTCTGCCGCCAGCATCTGGCGCGGAGCGTCGGGACGACCGCCGATTACAGCTATCTCGGCCCGGTCTTCCGGCTCGGCTCCGGCGAGGCGGAGGAGTTCCTCCAAGCGGGCATCGAGTCCATCGGCCGCACCGACATCCCGGCGGCGGATGCGGAGGTGCTCGGCCTCGCCCTCGAAGGCCTCGACCTGCTCGGAGCCGGTGAGGTCTCGGTGGGGCTCGGCGATATGGGCGTCATCGACGCGCTGCTCGATGGGCTCAACGTGCCGCCGGCCGCCAAGCGGCGGACGTTGCGAGCACTCGCGGCGGGCCGTTCCCTGGACGACGTCACCACCGTCGCGACGGTGGAAGACCCGCATGCCGGGTTGCTGGCGGCGATCCAGGGCCAGGATCCGAAGGGCGTGCGCGCATTCGTCGAGGACGTTCTGTCCATCGCCGGCATTTCACGCGTGGGCGGACGCAGCGCCGGCGAGATCGCGGAACGCTTCCTCGCCAAGGCCTCGGCCCGAGCCAATGGCGGCGCCGGGCTCAACACTGAGAACCGCGCCATCGTCGAGCGCTACCGCGCCATCTCGGGCGATCCGGATCAGGCCGCCAACTCCATGCGCGAGCTCGCCGCCTCGGCGGGCGTCACCTACGCGCCGCTGGAAGCCGCCCTCTCCTTGTTCGAGGAACGGACCGGCTTCATGGCCGCGCGCGGTCTCGACGTGGAGCGGTTCCGGTTTTCGGGCAGCTTCGCCCGCAACCTCGATTACTATACCGGCTTCATCTTCGAGGTGACGCGGGGGCAGGGGACAGCTCCCCTCGTCGGCGGCGGCCGCTATGACGGCTTGTTCCAGCATCTGGGCAGTCCCACACCGATCCCGGCGGTGGGCTGCGCCGTCTGGCTGTCCCGTGTCCTCACGTCGGAAGGATCGTCCCGTGGCTGAGACCGTTCCGACTCCCCAGGCTTCGCAAGGCCCTTTCGAGGGCCCCCTCGTCCTCGCCGTGCCCTCGAAAGGCCGCCTGCAGGAGAACGCCTCCGCCTTCTTCGCCCGGGCGGGATTGAAGCTCGCGCAAGGCGCTGGCGCGCGCGACTATCGCGGCAAGCTCGTCGGCGTGCCCGATGTAGAGGTGCGCTACCTCTCGGCTTCCGAGATCGCCAACCAGCTCGCCAGCGGCAGCGCCCATCTCGGCGTCACCGGCGAGGATCTGATCCGCGAGAGCCTTCCCGATGCGCGAGGACAGGTCGAGTTGCTGACGCCGCTCGGCTTCGGCCAGGCCACGGTCGTCGTCGCGGTACCGCAAGCCTGGATCGACGTCCGCGCCATGACCGATCTCGACGAGGTCGCGGCCGAACTCCGCATCCGCCACGGGCGTCGCCTGCGCATCGCCACGAAATACGTGAACCTGACCCGGCGCTTCTTCGCCGAGCACGGGGTCGCCGATTACCGCATCGTCGAGAGCCTCGGTGCCACGGAAGGCGCGCCCGCTTCGGGCTCGGCGGAAATCATCGTCGACATCACCACCACGGGGGCGACGCTCGCCGCCAACGCCCTCAAGATCCTCGACGACGGCATCATCCTGCGTTCGGAGGCCAATCTCGTCGCCTCGCTGACGGCGCCCTGGGGCCAGAGCCAGAAGAAGGCATTGCGCACCGTGCTCGGCCGGATCGCGGCGGAGGAGCGCGCGCGCCTCACCCGCGAGATCCGGGCGGCGATGCCGGCCGACGGCGATCTCGATCTCGCCGGGATCAGCGCCCTTCACGATGCCCAGCTGCCCTACGGCATGCCGGAGAACCGAAGCGCCGAGATCGTGCTCCACTGCCCGGTGGACGCCACGTTCGACCTCGTGGACGATCTCGTGAAATCCGGAGCGAGCGCGGTCAGCGTCAGGCGGATCGACTACGCCTTCGGCCCGGACAACCCGTTGATCGACCGGCTGCTCACACGGCTGGGCTGAGGCCCGCCTGGGGCCTGCTTCCTACAGCGGCCCCTGCTTGGCGAATTCCGAGAAGACGCCGCGTAGGGTCTTCAGGCGCACCTCGTAGGCCTTGGTCAGGCAGGCGACATCCGCTGCGCAGCTGCGCCGTTCCTGCAGCCAGGCCTCCTGGTCGTCGCGCAGCTTGGCGTTTCCGCCCATGGGCAGGAGCCCGCGCAGGATCTCGAACCGGACAGCCATCTCCACGTCGAGATCGTTGAGGGGAAGATGGCCGCAGATCGCCTTTTCGTCGGGCGTCTCCGCCTTCTCGCACGGGAAGCTCGCGGCCTCGGCACCGGATGCGGCCAGCATCATGACCGCGGCAAGGCCCCATGCTCTGTAACGAGGATGCGATGCGATCATGATCCGAATCCCGGCTTGACGATGACGAGGATGACGATGGCCACCATGAGAAGCGTCGGGACCTCGTTGACCATCCGGTAGAAGCGGTGGGTCCGCGCGTTCCGGTCGGCGGCGAAATCCTTGACCATCCGCGAGAACCAGCCGTGGCAGCCGCTCATGGCGAGGACCAGGGCGAACTTCGCCTGCATCCAACCCGACGCGTAGAACCCGCTCTGCCAGACGAGGAACAGGCCGAGCAGCCAAGTGACGATCATGGCCGGGTTCATGATCGCCTTCATCAGGCGCCGTTCCATGACCTTGAACGTCTCGGACTGGGCCGAGGAGGCCGGCCCCTCGGGCAGGGACGCGTGGTAGACGAAGAGGCGCGGCAGGTAGAGCAGCCCCGCCATCCAGGAGATGACGGCGATGACGTGGATCGCCTTGATCCAGGGATAGAGCGTGTCGGCCATGGTCAGGCCGTCAGCGCCGCAATCTGGCGAGCATCCGCTCCACATGGGCGATCGGCGTCTGCGGGGTGATGCCGTGGCCGAGGTTGAAGATGTGCGGCAGTCCCTCCGTCGCCTCGAGCACCCCGTCCACGGCCGCGTCGAGGGCCTCACCGCCCTCGATCAGCGTTTCGGGGTGGATGTTGCCCTGGGTCACGGTGCGCGGCGTGACGGCACCGCGCAGGGCCTTCAGATCGACGCTCCAATCGACGCCGACGGCGTCCGCCCCGGTCTCCGCCATCACGCGGGCATGACCTTCCAGGCCCGAGCCCCGGGCGAAGACGATGATCTTCGCGCCCGGCACGCGGGCCCTGACTCCGTCGACGATGCGGGCGATGGGGGCGAAGCTCCAATGTTTCAGGGCATCCGCCGTGTCACCCGGTGCCTGCGGCAGCGAACCCGCATGGGATTCGAAGATCTGGACCGCATCGGCGCCGGCTTCGAGCTGGCGCGACAGGTACTCGATCTGCACCGAGACCAGGCGGTCGATGAGCGCTTCCACCAGGGCGGTCTCCGTATCAGCGAGCGCGCGGGCGGGAGCGAGGTCGGGCGTGCCACGTCCGCCGATCATGTAGCTTGCCACCGTCCAGGGACCGCCACAGAACCCGAGAAGCGTCGTCTCGGCCGGCAATTCGGAGCGCAGGCGCCGGACGGTCTCGAAGACCGGCTCCAAATGCTGGAAGATGCTCGGATCGTCGGCCTGTTTCAGGCGGGCGAATTCGTCCCGGCCATGGACCGGGTCGAGACGCGGGCCTTCCCCTTCGACGAAGCGGACATTCTGCCCGAGGGCGTCCGGCACGACGAGGATATCGGAGAACAGGATCGCCGCGTCGAAGCCGAACCGCCGGATCGGCTGCAGGGTCACCTCGGTGGCGAAGTCCGGATTGTAGCAGAGGTCGAGGAAAGAGCCGGCCCTGGCCCGGACCTCGCGATATTCCGGAAGGTAGCGCCCGGCCTGCCGCATCATCCAGGCGGGAGGGATCCGGGACGGCTTGCCGTCGAGAACCTGAAGCAGCGCACGATCGGTGCCGTCACGTCGAGTCATGCGCGTATCCGCCAGGTCCATCTTGATGGGGAGAGACCCTCCCCCTTGGAACAGAGCTATGACGTCCCGGCCCCTCCTCGGGAAGATCTTTTGCCGAGGGACGTTGTTTTACCGCAGGACGTCCCCGCTTCTCCGATGCCCACTTCCGAAAGCCCTGTTCCCTGGGAGAGCCTCTGGGGGTGGCCGAAAATCCCTGTCCCCGTCCCGTCTATCTAATAAGAAAAGAGAGATTCTAGGACTCTGTTTTTTCTTTTAGACGGGGGATGACGGGACCGCGAACTTGTCCACACCCCATCCCCGCGCCACCGCCGTTAACGGGGCTTTAACGGGTTCGCGCTAACTTTCGAGAACGGGAAGTCTAATCAGCGACTTGCGCGCCGTGATGGGTCCCTCGTGCCCGAACCCTCCCTGAATCTCCCAAACCGGGACCGGGACGAGGGTCGTCGGTCTGCATGTTGACGTGAGAGTCGACAACGCGGGGGAAGGTTCCGCCCCCGGGCCGGACAGGGGTGCTTTATCCCCACCTGTCGACTCCGGCCTTCAGGTGTGGTGGATAACCCGGAGATCCCTCGAGCCCGTCCGCCGGCCTGGGATGGGAATTTCCGATGAGTCGCAGCTACTTCCATCTCCATCTCGTGTCGGATTCCACCGGTGAGACCCTCATCAATGTGGGTCGCGCCGCCGCCGCCCAGTATGAAGGCGTCTCGGCCATCGAGCATGTCTATCCCCTGGTGCGATCCTCGGCCCAGCTCGAACGGGTGATTTCCGAGATCGAGGCGGCGCCCGGCCTCGTTCTCTACACGCTCGTCGGGCACGACCTGACCGAGCGTCTGGAAGCGGCCTGTCGCGAGACCGGCTCGCCCTGCCTATCCGTGCTCCAGCCGGTCCACGCCCTGCTCCAATCCTATCTCGGCGCGGAGACGACGGCCCGGCCGGGGGCGCAGCACATGCTGAACGCCGAGTATTTCAAGCGCATCGACGCGATGAACTTCACCCTCGCGCATGACGACGGCAACCTGCCCTTCGACATCGACGAATCCGACGTGATCCTCGTGGGCGTCAGCCGCACCTCGAAGACCCCGACGGCGATCTATCTGGCCAATCGTGGGCTGAAAACCGCGAATTTCCCGCTCGTGCCCGGCATGCCAGTGCCGCCCAATCTTGAGAACGCCCGCAAGCCCCTCGTGGTCGGCCTTCTCGCGTCTCCTGAGCGGATCGTGCAGATTCGTCAGAACCGTCTGCTGAGCCTGAAGGCGGACGACACCTCTCTCTATGTCGATCGCGACGCCGTCGCCGACGAGATCGCCGCCTGCCGCAAACTCTGCAGCCGACATCGCTGGCCGACCATCGACGTCACGAGGCGGTCCATCGAGGAGACCGCCGCCGCGATCCTCGATCTCCACCGCGAGCACCGGCTCAAGTTCATCGTGGCGTGAAACGCGAAGCAAGTTCCGTCATGACCCATCTCTGGCTTCCCGAACGTCCATTGGTTCTTGCCTCCGGCTCGCCGACGCGCAGGCATCTCCTGGAAGCGGCCGGACTCGACGTGGAGGTCGTGATCCCGAATGTCGACGAGCGCGGCATCGAGGCCGATTCAGGCCCCCTCGCCCCCGCCGATCTCGCCCGCCGGCTGGCCCTGGCCAAGGCACGGGCGGTCGCGGAAAAGGCCCGCGACAGGATCGTCCTGGCCGCGGATCAGGTTCTCGCCTGCGACGGGGAGGTGTTCCACAAATCCGCCTCCCTCGACGCGGCGAAACATCAGCTGAGCCGGCTATCCAACAGGACGCATTCCCTGCATTCCGCTGCCGCCCTCATCGTACCGGGGCGCGAGCCGGACGTGATTCACGACGAGGCCCGTCTGACCATGCGGGATCTGAGCGCCTCCGCCATCGACACCTATCTGTCGATTGCCGGCCATGACCGCGTCACCGGCACGGTGGGCGGATACCAGTTGGAAGGCCTCGGCATCCATCTGTTCGCGGAAATCGAAGGCGCCCATGCCACGATCCTCGGCCTGCCGCTGACCGGATTGCTTGACCGGTTGCGCTGCCATGGCTGCCTTGCCTTCTGATCCCGAACGCCCCGCGAGACCCATTCATGATCAAAGCCTTCGTCGTCGGTCATCCGATCGCCCATTCCCGGTCGCCGATGATCCACGGACACTGGCTCTCGACCCTCGGGCTCGATGGGTCCTACGAGCGGATCGACGTGGCGCCGGAGGATTTTGGGACCTTCCTGCGCGGCCTGAAGGCTGCCGGGTTCGCCGGCGGAAACGTGACTTTGCCACATAAGGAAGCCGCCTTCGCCGGGGCCGAGGTGCTGACGGCGTCCGCCCGGCGGATCGGCGCGGTCAACACGCTCTCCTTCGACGGGCAGGGACGTCTCGTCGGCGACAACACCGACGCCGTCGGCTTCACCGCCCATCTCGACGAGACCCTCGGGGCGGACCGGCTCGGCGCCGATGGGGGAGATGTCGTGATCCTCGGAGCGGGAGGGGCGGCACGGGCCGTCGTCGCAGGCCTCCTCGACCGGCCGGCGAGCCGCATCCTCGTGGCCAACCGCACGCGCTCGCGGGCCGAGGCCATCGTGGAACTCGATCCGTCCCGCGTGGAGGCCATCGACTGGGACGGGCTCGACGATGCCCTCCGCCGCGCCCGGCTTCTCGTCAACACTACCTCCCTCGGCATGACCGGCAAGCCGCCCCTCGACATCAAGCTGGATCGTTTGCCGGCTGAATGTGCCGTCGCCGATATCGTGTACTCGCCCTTGGAGACGCCGCTCCTCGCAGCGGCAGCTGCGCGAGGGCATCGCGTGGTGGACGGGCTCGGCATGCTCCTGCATCAGGCAGTGCCGGGTTTCGAACGCTGGTTCGGGACCCGTCCCGTGGTGACGCCGGAGCTGCGTGCCCTGATCGTCGCCGATCTGGTCGCGAACCGATGACCCGGCCGTTCATTCTCGGCCTCACCGGCTCCATCGGCATGGGGAAATCGACCACGGCCGCCATGTTCGCCCGGCGCGGCATTCCGATCCACGACGCGGATGCAGCGGTGCGGCGCCTCTACGCCGCGGGTGGAGCCGGCGCCCGCCTCATCGCCGACCTGTTCCCTGACGCCATCGCGGAGGACGGCTCCGTCGACCGCGCGTGCCTGCGGGACCATGTGCTCGGCCGGCCCGATTCTCTCGCCCGGCTGGAAGCCGCGATCCATCCCCTCGTCCGCGCGGAGGAGCAGCGCTTCCTCGACGAGTACGCCGACGCCTCCCTGGTGATCCTCGACATCCCCCTCCTGTTCGAGACCGGCGGAGAGGCGAGATGCGATGCGGTTCTGGTGGTGACGGCGGATCCCGATGTTCAGCGGCAGCGTGTGCTGGCGCGCCCGGGCATGTCCGAGGCGGCTTTTGCCGCGATCCTCGCCAAGCAGATGCCCGATGCCGATAAGCGCGCCCGTGCCGACTTCCTCATCGATACCGGGCTTGGCCTTGCTGGCGCCGAAAATCAGGTCGACGCTCTCATCGAACGGCTCGTCGGCGCAGGCCAAGCCTGACCGACCGCTTCGTTTCTCCTCGAATGGACCGCACCATGCTCCGTGAGATCGTCCTCGACACCGAAACCACCGGTACGGATGCCAAGAACGGGGACCGGCTGATCGAGATCGGCTGCGTCGAACTGATCAACCATATCCAGACGGGGGTGACCTTCCACCGTTACGTCAATCCGACACGGCCGGTCTCGCAGGGTGCGTTCGGCGTCCACGGTCTCTCCGACGCGTTTCTGGCCGACAAACCCGTCTTCTCGGCGATCGTGGATGATTTCGTCGCCTTCTGCGGCGATTCCCCCCTCGTGATCCACAACGCGCCCTTCGATGTGGGCTTCCTCAACATGGAGTTCGCCCGGCTCGGCGAAGGCGGGCCGCCGCAGATCGACCTGGGGGCGGTGGTCGACACGCTGCAGATGGCGCGGCGCAAGCATACCGGCGCTTCCAACAGCCTCGACGCGCTTTGCGTCCGCTATGGGATCGATACGACGCGGCGCACCAAACACGGTGCGCTTCTCGACGCTCAGATCCTGGCCGAGGTCTATATCGAGCTGCTGGGCGGCAAGCAGACAAGCCTTGGCCTGGCGATGGTCGAGGCCGCCGAACCCATCCAGATCGTTGCCTCCGGCGACGGTCCCGTCGCCACAGGGCCACGCCGATTGCGCAACCGCTTGAACCCCTTGGACGTTACTCAGCATGCTGCGTTCGTCTCATCTCTCAGTGCAAGCCCGATCTGGCGCGACTATGTCAGCGAGAGCGAAGGCGAGTAAATATTGCCTAGGTGCAATGCAATAAAACACATATTGCATTGCAACAGAACCAGCTTACATCTTTGCACAACGAGTCGGCGCGGAGGCGAATCGAGCCCATCGTCGATGCCGGATCAGCTTTTATCCTGCATCGATCAGATCCGCTGGCCGCTCGTCGACACACATGTCCAACACCCAAGAAAGCGATCATGCGATGGCTGATCACCCGAACCGGACACAGGCACGTCTGGCCGATCTCGTCGAAGCCACCAAGCTGACGGGGGCGGGCCGCTTGCAGGAAGCGTCCGATCTCATTCAGCGCGGCCTGTTCGGGAGCCAGGGCGCCAGCCATTCCGGTCAGACGGCGGACGCCGCAACCTCCACGCATTCGGCAGGCGGGATCGCGGAAGGTCTGCACGATCAGTTTCGTGGGGCCCTGGATCAGGTCGCGCGGAAATTCGGCCTGTCGTCGCCATCCGGCGCGGTCGCTCAAGGCGCGAATGCTCCCGCTCCGGCGACGTCCGGCTTCATGGGGTCCGATCCTGCGACGCTGTTCCGGGACGGAAACGTTCCGTCTCTCACCACGGGAGAGGGAACTTTCACCGCGCATTCCTTCGCCAACGAAGCGGGTGCGCGCGACTACAAGCTCTACATTCCCAGCCGTACGGTCACCCATCCTCCCCTGGTTGTGATGCTGCACGGCTGCACCCAGTCACCGGACGATTTCGCTGCCGGAACCGGCATGAACCTCCTTGCCGAGCAGGAAGGGTTCCTCGTCGCCTATCCAGGCCAGAGCACGAGGGACCATGGCCAGCGCTGTTGGAACTGGTACCAGCCCGGCGATCAGGCACGGGGCCTGGGCGAGGCCGAGATCATCGCTGGCCTTACCCGTGAGGTGATGCAAAACCACGATGTCGATCCGCGCAGGGTCTACATCGCTGGCCTCTCCGCCGGTGGCGCGGCCGCTGCCAACGTGGCCCTGGCCTATCCCGATCTCTACGCCGCTGTCGGCGTGCATTCCGGCCTTGCGGCCGGATGCGCCGGCGACGTCTCTTCGGCGCTCACGACGATGCGTCTCGGGCCTTCGGGAGCCGCCGCCACTCTGCAGGGAGGGACGCCCCGCGTTCCGACCATCATGGTTCACGGTGAGAACGACAGCACCGTCCACCCGCGCAATGGCGAGCAGGTCCTGCTCCAGGCCGGCGTCGATGCGCTCACGCCTTCCGTCTCGGACGGCGTGAGTCCGGGCGGGCTCTCCTATATCCGCACGCGTTATGCCGACGAGACCGATCGTGTGGTGGTGGAAAGCTGGGTCGTGCGCGGCCTCAACCATGCCTGGTCGGGGGGCGACCCGTCGGGCAGCTACACCGACCGTCGCGGACCCGATGCGTCACGGGCGATGGTCGATTTCTTCATGGCTCACCGCCTCGACCGACCGCGCCAGTGAATCACTGTCAGACCGCCACGTTGTCGATGAGTCGCGTCGAGCCGAGATAGGCGGCGACCAGAATCCTGGTCGCTCCCGTGGCGTGTTCCACCGGGGCCAGCGTGTCGGCATCGCACACGCTGAGATACTGGATCGTGCTGAACCCGGCCTCGATCAGCCGATCGGTCGAGGCGGAGACGAGGGGGGACGCGGCGTTCCCCGCCCGCAATCCTTCGGCGATGATCGACAGCTCGCGATGCAGAAGAGGGGCGATCCGTCGCTCCTGTGCATCGAGGTAGCGGTTGCGGGAGGAGAGGGCGAGGCCGTCCTCCTCTCGCAATGTCGGGACGCCGCCGATCGCGACGGGAATGTCGAGGTCACGCACTGCGCGGCGGATCACCTGCAATTGCTGGAAATCCTTTTCGCCGAACAGGGCGGTATCGGGCTGGACCTGATTGACGAGCTTCGTCACCACCGTGGCGACGCCGGAGAAATGGCCCGGACGAAACGCGCCGCACAATCCCTCGCTGATGCCCGCTACTGTGAGGCTGGTGGAGAAATCCGCCGGGTACATCGTCTCCACGGTGGGACAGTAGGCGGCATCGACGCCCGCCTCCGATAGCAGCGCAAGATCGGCCTCGGTATCGCGCGGATAGCGCGAGAAATCCTCGCTCGGCCCGAACTGCGTCGGGTTGACGAAGATGCTGACCACGACCCGCTCCCCCAGTTCCCGCGCCCGGGTCACGAGGGAGAGGTGGCCCTGGTGCAGGGCACCCATGGTGGGCACGAAGACGACACGGTCGCCCGCCGCCTTCCAGGCGCGGATGCAGGCCCGCATGGGGTCCACCGCGTCGAACCGGACCGGGGTGACGGGCGAGGCTTGGCTGCTCATCGGGGCTCTTCGGCAGGGCTCTGAGGGACGTCGATAAGCCTTCGACTATCCCAACTCGGTGCCGGAAGGCCAGATGCCGCGAGCGCCCGAGGTCAGTTGCAATAGGGTAGGAGGGACCGACCGAAGGGATCGTCCACGCCCAGTGCCGGTTTGAAGCCGTAATAGCTCGGTTTTCCGAGCCCGTAGGTCGATCCGACATAGCTCGGATCGTCCGGCGCGTCGGTGGGGATGGGTACGCTTCTCGGGATACAGGCGACCCGTCGGGGTCTCGCACGCTCCCGTCGCGGCGTGCTGTCCTCGTCCGCGCGCGGGAAGTAACGCGGCGGCGGCTCGGCTCCCGGAACAGGGCGGTTGGCCTCCACGCCGTAGGGAGTGGACCAGCGCTCCCGCGCATCGGCGGCCCCGGCCGGGCCGTCCAAGACGGACGCGACGAAACATGCCGCGATCAGCACCCTCGCGGCATGGCCTCCTGCTGTCTCGCCCCCTCGGCTCATGTCATCCCGCTGCGTGCTCCCGTCGCCGGAAGCCCTGTCGATGGGCGTTCACCGCCCAACTCTCCGTCCGTGGACGAGGCTCGAAATTCTCAGAACAGGGTGAACGAAAGGTTACCGTCGCAAAGCCCGACCATCGAGATCCGCCAAAGGGTTGACCGGCTCGGCGGAAGGCCTGTCGATCTTGAACGGCTTCGACAGGTTGCCGGCTAATAGAGCCAGGTCCGGCGTCGCTTCCTCGGTTCGGCCATAGAGCGAGGCGTCGAGGGCGGCCAGTGCCTCGGAGATGACCGGAGTGGAGCGCCAGAGCCGCGCGAGTTCGGGTTCGCGCTCGAAGACCGGGCCGAGGGCAGCGCGGAAACCCAGTCCGTCGCCGGCCTCCGCGTGGCGTGCGAGTTCGCGACGCGTCGCACGGTCGAGGCGCAGGGTCCGAGAGCGCCTCGGAACGCCAAAGCCGATGAGAGCGAGGCCGAACCCGAAAGCTCCCACGGCCGCAGCCGCAACGACCATTGGCGAGGCCGGGGCGACGGGTTTGGCGTCCTCGTCCCGGTCGGGCAGGCCGCCGCCGATCTGGCGGGCCGGGATTTCCGCTTCCCGCAAGGTCCGCGAGACGGTGTCGAACCAGGGAATGGAGATGGCATCCAGCGGGACGATCTCGGTGACGGCAGGGCGCACGTCCCATTGATAGGTCGCCCGCGCCACCGGACCAGTCGGGGTGATGATCGTCTCGCGGGTCACGGGGCCCGCGAAGGTGAGGATACCGCGTGTGCGCATGACCGGCCTTGGCGGCAGCCCTTCGGCCACCAGCCCCTGCGCCTCCAGGGTGACGATGCGCCTCGTGGTCTCGCCGATCTTCACCGTTTCGGGATCGGGGCTCCAGGAATCCGTGATCGTGACGTCCCGCGCCGGTAGCCACCACGGCTCCTTTACGTCGGGGCCGCCCACCGGCTTCGTCCAGGTGGCGACGGGCAGCGAGACCGGTACGGAGGGAACGTCCACCACCTTGCGGGTGCCGCCATCGTTGATGGTGAGGCGGTGGATGAACGGATCGATGGTGAAGTCGCCCGGATGGTGCGGGAAGATCGCAATGGTACGGTCGAAGGCTACCGCCACCTGTCCGTCCGGCAAGCGGGTCTTCGACCAGGTGTCCCGGCCGAGCTGGGTCCAGCTGAAATTCGCCAGCGACGGCTGGACGACCTCCTCCAGCAGGATCGCCTGCCGGTAGACGCCGCGAATGTGGAGCAGCACCATTTCCCGCGAGAACGGCGCCGCGTTTCCGTTGAGCTCCGGCGTCACCGTCAGGGTGAGGTCGCCGGGGGAGATTTCGGCATGCGCCGGAGCGGCGAGGAATAGGAACGCGCCGAGCACGAGCACGAGGACGCCACGCCGTCCGTGATCCCTCCCCCCTCTGCGGGGGAGGGTGGCCCGCGAAGCGGGTCGGGAGAGGGGAGCGCCAATTCCGGAGAGGTCGTCCCCTCTCTCGCCTGCTCCGCAGGCACCCTCCCCCGCAGAGGGGGGAGGATTGGTATCCGGGCGATACACTCCGCTCACCATGGGTTGCTTCCCGCCGGGACCGCCGTGCCCGCTTCCACACGCACCGCTTGCTCGGCTTTCAGGCGCAGCTTGAGATACCGGCCCGGATCGTCGGGTAGGGTCTGGAGCCAGAGGCGGTCGGGGCGGATTTCGTGCGCTTCGAAGCTCTTCGTCACGCGCCGCGCCTCCCGCTCCGGGGCGGCGGCGACCATGGCGGAACCGGCGCCCGTGCGTCCACGACCGGCTGCATCGCTGGCCGAGCCTCTCGCTTCACCTTTGCCGGAATCCACCGATTGCTGCTCGGCCTTGCCGCGCCGTGCCACCTTGCTGTTGCCCGGCGTCGAGGAGGAGGTGCCCCCCTCCTTGTTGCCGGCCAGTCCCTCACCGACGGAGGAGGCCTTCATGTCGTCGTTGGGATCCTGATTCGACGTCTTGTTGTAGCGCGAGCCCACCGTCGCGGTGGCATTGGCGAGGCCGCCGCCCTTGCCCGGATCGCCCGGCCCCTCGGCCACGAGGCGGGCGACGAGGGAACGATTGGCCTGCGCATCCGCATCGCGTGGATTGTATTGCAGGGCGACGTCGTAGGCGTCGATGGCGCCCTGGAAGTCGCCCGAGCGCGCGAGCGCATTGGCGAGATTGTAGGCGTTGCGCCGGACGCCATTCCGGAAGATGGCGATGGCCTCCTCGTAGCGTCCCGCCTCGTAAAGCGCGGGCCCGCGCCAAGCCGGATCGGCAAGGATGGTGGCGGCGGCGTTGGGCAGGCCGAGGCTCATCAGGCTGCGACCGAGCGTCGTGCGCGGCTCCGAAACCAGGGTGAGGCCGAGAATGCCGGCCCCCGCCAGCGTGATGCCGGCGATCCTGGCACAGCCGGTCCAATGCCGGGGCAAGTAACGGGCGAAGGGAAGACGATCAGGCAAGGAGAGGCGCGCGGTGCTCATCAGGCGCTCCTGCGGAACAGGGCGAGGGCCGGAAGCAGGGCGAGGAGGATCAGCCAGCGTCCCAGATCGGCGAAGGCGAGCACGGTGTAGCCGCCCGCCGCCAGATGTTGCGCCGTGCTGGCCCCCACCACAGCGAGGAGGGCGGCCGGCCTGTCGAGATCGACGGTGAGGCCGTTGCCCGTGCCGGTCACGCGGTCGAGGGCCGCCCGGTCCGGCTTGGGCGATCCCGCCGGCAGGGACTTGGTGGCCGGAACGAACACGGCATGGAGGTGCCAGCCCTTTTTCCGGATGGCAGTGGCCTCGCGCATGGCGGCATCGCCGATCCCGTCGCCATCGGTGACGAGGACCACGTCGCCGGCGATGACGCCGGCCTCTTCCAGGGTCCGGCGTGCGATGGCGAGGCCGCGCTCGGGATGGGTGCCGCGATCGGGCACGGTGTCGCCGTCCAGGGCGAACAGGACGAGGCTCAGGGCGTCGCGATCCGTGGTCGGTGGGGCGGCGAGATAGGCATCGCCGGCATAGACCACCACGGCGACGCTGCGGGTGCCCGCCGCCTGGGCCACGCTGTCGGCGATCTGGCGGACCTCCTTGAGGTGGCCGCCCTCGGCCACGGAGCGCGAGAGATCGATGACGACCACCGTCGCATCAAGGTTGCGGAAGGTCGCCGCGTCCGGGCGCTCGATGGCCGGTCCCGTGAGGGCGACGGCGATGAGGCCGGCCGCGATGGCGGCGGCGAGGTTGGCCTGGCGCCGACCACCGAGGACGGCTCCGCGCGTCTCGAGGAAGGCCATCAGGCCGGGATCGACCGCCTTCGCCCAATCGCCCAGCGGGGCCGAGCGCCAGGCCGCGCGCAGGGCGAGGACGAGGATGACGGGAATCGCCAGGAGCCACCAGGGCCGCAGGATGGCGAGGGAGAGAAGGGCGCTCATGCCTTGCGCCTCGCTACCAGCAGGCCCGCCGCGCAGAGGAGAGCAATGCCAGCGGGCCAGGGCCACAGGTCCTGCCGCAGGGGGACCGGGGGAGCCTTGGCCCGACCGCCTTCAATGGCATCGATCGAATCGGCCATGGCGATGAGGTCGTCGGTGGTCTTCACCCTGAAGAAGGTGCCCCCGGTGAGAGTCGAGATGTCCCGCAAGGTCTCGGCATCGACCACATCCTGCTCGCCGTCGGCATTGGACATGTCACGGGGGCCGAGCGCGATGGTGTGGACCTTGACGCCGAGTTCCTTGGCCAAAGCCGCCACGTCGCGCGGCGTGGTCTGGCCGGCATTGTTGGCCCCGTCCGTCATCAGCACCACGACCTTCGATGTGGCCTGCGGGATGTCGGACGCCTCGCCGGAGGTGGCCGGCACCAGCCGCTTGAGGGCGAGGCCGAGACCGTCGCCGATGCCGGTGGAGCGGCCGACGAGGCCGATCGTCGCCTCGTCGAGGGCGCGCGCCACGGTATTGGTGTCGAAGCTCGGGCTCGCGGCCACGTAGGATTCGTTGGCGAAGATGACGAGGCCGATCCGGTCCCCGGCCCGGCGGCGGATGAAGTCGGTGCCCACCCGCTTCACCGCGGTGAGCCGCGTCACGGTCTCGCCGTCGATGGCGAAGTCGCGGCGCTCCATGCTGCCGGACAGGTCCATCACCAGCATGATCTCGCGACCCGAGGCCGGAAGCGCGGTGGCGGGCAGGACGAGGCGGGGGCCGGCGAGCGCCGCCACCAGGGCGGCCCAGAGGGTCCAGATCAGGAGCGAGCGCCCGCGCCCGCGCGCCGCCACGCCGTCCCCTCGGGCGGAGCCCATCACGACGGTGGACGGAACGCGCAAGGCACCGCTCGATCCCATCCGCTCGGGCGGCAGCAGCCGGGCCGCGAGAAAGGGCAGCGGCAGGAGCAGCAGCGCCAGGGGCGCGGCGAGATCGAAGGCCGAGAGGAAAGCGGTGAACCAGGCTGGCATCGGCTCAGGCCCTGATCCGCGCGAAAAGACGGCTGAGTTCGGAATCGAGGGTCTCGACGTCGGCCGGGGAGGAGCGCCGGTACAGGCCCTCCGTCACGACCCTGCCTGCGCCCTTGCTGAAGACATCCGTGGCGAAGAGGCGGTCGAGGGTGGCCGCCCAGTCGCGTCCCTGGGTCGAGGCGGCCTCGTCGCCGGCGAGCGTCCGGGCGAGGCGCCGCAACAGGCGGGCCTGCGCGATGAGGCGTGCGTCCGGAGCGAGTGTGCGCGTCTCGGCGAGGCCGCGCAGGGCCGAGGCCCGCACCGAAGCGTTCGAGCGCGCCCGCATCAGCCTGACGAGGCCGACGAGAAGGGCCGCGACGAAGCCCAGCGCGATGGCCAGCACCACCTCGCCCTGCGCGCCACTACCCGCATCGGCCGGGAGGTGCAGGCCGCGCAGCTGGGTGAGATCGGTGGGGGAGCTAAGCGGGTTCACGCGCTACAGCACCGCATCGAGACGTTCCATCAGCGGAGCATAGGCTTCGGGGCCGGCCTCCACGTCGAGGCGCAGACCCTCGATGCCGCGCCGCGCATAGGCGATGAGTCGGTCGTCGGGCACGCCATCCGTATTGGCGGCGGAGCGCCCGACCTGAACCGTGCCGCGCTGCCCGTCCGGCGTGGCGAACGGAAAGAACCCCGCCGGCTTCCTACGCTCGAACGCATCGCTGACGAGGACGAGGCGGATCGACAGGCGCTCGGCCAGCACGGTGAGCAGGTGGTCGAATTCAGGCCCCGGCGCGTCCAGCGCGCTCCCGATGACGAGATGGCCGCCGGACGGAAGCAGGCTCGCCGCCACGGTGAGGCTGCGGTCTAGGGGGGGATCCTGCATGTCCGAGGCGGCGAGCGCCTGGGCATGAGCCATGGCAAGGGCACCCGTCACCGCCGTCATGGCCCGCTCGCCGCCGCCGGGACGGACCACCACCGGCTCCCCCGAGGACGCGGCCACGAGACCGATGCGGCCACCATCGCCGACGATGCGCCAGCCGAGCAGCACCAGGGCTTCGGCCGCGGCCACCGAGCGCAGGGCGCGACGCGTGCCGAACAGCATGGAAGGGCGGAAATCCGCCAGTAGCACCACGGCGCGGTCGCGCTCGTCATGGTGGGTCCGCACGTGGAGGATGCCGGTGCGGGCGGTGGCGTTGCGGTCGATATGGCGGCGGTCGTCGCCCTCGGACCAGAGCCGCACGTCGTCGGGCTCCGATCCGCGTCCACGCCGGCGGGTGACGATGCCTCCGGGAAGACCCGCCAGGGTGCGGGTGGCCGGCGAGACGCCGCGTCGGGCGAGGTGGCGTAGTCCCATCAGGGCTTCGCCCGAGAGATGGATACCGGGGCCGTGTGCGGAGCCCGTGCTCGGGCCGGAGGGGGACGCCATGGCTGTGCTACCCGACCATTCCGCCTTCAGAGCGCCCGGACCCGCTGGACGAGGCCCTTGATGATGCCCCGCGCGGTCTGTCCCTCGGCGGCGGCGCGCCAGGTGAGCCCGATCCGGTGCGCCAGGGCGTCGGCGGCGAGATCGGAAATATCCTCCGGGATCACGTGGTCGCGGCCACGCAGATAGGCCCGTGCCTTGCCGGCGAGCATGAGCGCCAGCGTCCCGCGCGGGGAGGCCGGGTGCTCGATCGAGGCGCGGAGATCCGGGGCCGCCTTGTCGGTGCGGGTGCCGGCCACGAGCCGCACCAGATAGTCCTTGAGGGCCGACGAGACGTGGACGTTGAGGGCCGCCGCGCGGGCGGCGCGGATCTCCGCCACGGTGAGCTTCACCGGCATCGCCTCGGCATGGTGGTTCAGTTCGCCCTCGACGAGGTCGAGGATGCGGCGCTCGGAGGCTTCGTCGGGCATCTCCACCACCACATGGAGGAGGAAGCGGTCGAGCTGTGCCTCCGGTAGCGGGAAGGTTCCCGCATGCTCGATGGGATTCTGGGTCGCCACCACCATGAACGGGTCGGGCAGGACATGGGTATGGCCGGCGACCGTGATCTGGCCCTCGGCCATGGATTCCAGCAGCGCCGACTGCACCTTGGGCGGGGCGCGGTTCACCTCGTCCACGAGGATGAGGGAGTGGAACAGCGGACCGGGCAGGAACTCGAAATCGCCGGCATCCTGGCGCCAGACGGTGGTGCCGGTGAGATCGGCCGGCATCAGGTCGGGCGTGCATTGGATGCGGGCGAAGCTGCCGTCGAGCCCGTCCGACAGGCGTTTGACCGCGCGCGTCTTGGCGAGGCCGGGCGCGCCCTCGATGAGGAGATGGCCACCGGTGAGAAGCCCGATGAGCAGACGCTCCACGAGGGTTTCGGCGCCGATGAGCCCGTGGCTCAGGCCATCCCGCAAAGCGAGGATGCGTGCGCGAAGCGCCTCGTCGGCGGCTGGCGCCGCCGAGGTAGCGGGACGCATGGCCAGTGTCGCGTCGCTCATGAGCGCGCGTCGGCCGGAGCCGCCCGCAGGGCTGCCGCAACGGATAGGCGGGGCATGATCGTGGCAGGGCCGGCGTACAGCACCATGCGCGTCTCCTCGGGCGGATTCTTAAGAGATCCCTATATCGATCGGGTTTGCATGCAGCGGAGCACCGGCGTCAATCCCGTGGGACGTTTCCCGTGAAACACGAGGGTGAGATCGGGCAGAATGCCCGACCACCGGGATTTCATGAAGTCGAATGCATGCAGAGCGGATTTCTCTGCCGATCCCGAGGATCTAAGCCGGAATTCGGCGTTATGTCGCATCCTGCTAGACGTCGGTGGAAACCGAGGGCCGACCTCCCGGTTTCCGTCCCAACCCAGCGGGCAGACTGGAGCAGACCATGAGTACAGACCTCTTCCCCGGCTTCAGCGCGGACTGGATCGACATTGCGGAGGGCCGTTTCTTCGCCCGCAACGGCGGTCGTAAGGATGCGCCTCCCCTGATCCTGCTGCACGGTTTTCCGCAGACCCATGCCTGCTGGCACCGCATCGCGCCGGCTTTGGCCGAGACCCATCGCGTGGTGTGCCTCGATCTGAAAGGCTACGGCTGGTCGGAAGCGCCCAAAGGTGATGCCCATCACGAGGCCTATTCCAAGCGCCGCATGGGTCGCGACGTGGTGGCGGTCATGGAGCGGCTCGGCCATGTCCGCTTCGCACTCGTGGGTCATGATCGCGGCGCGCGGGTAGGCTACCGCCTCGCCCTCGACGAGCCGGGCCGGATCGAGCGCCTCGCCCTTCTCGACATCCTACCCACCCTCGTTCAGTGGGAGCGGATCGAAGCCGATCCCGACGTGTCGTCGCATTGGGCATCCCTGGCCCGGCCGGCCCCCGGTCCGGAGGAGGAGATCGGCCGCGACCCGGTCGCCTATTTCGAAGCCCTCCTTCGGCAATGGAGCAATGCCCGGAGCCTCGACCCCTTCGTCCCGGAAGCCTTGCGCCTCTATCGCGAGAACTGGAACGTTCCCGAGCGCATCCACGCCTTCTGCGAGGATTACCGCGCCGGCGCGACCCGCGACCGCGAGGCCGACCTGGACGACCTCGCGGCAGGAAAGACCCTCTCCTGCCCGACGCTGATCCTCACCGGCGACGGCTATCTCGACCATTCGCACGAGACCCCGCTGGCGGCGTGGCAGCGGACCTTCGCGCCGAAGGCCGAGGCCGTGGACATCACATCGGGGCATTTCCTTGCGGAGGAGAATGCCCCCGAGACGCTCAAGGCCCTGCGGGCCTTCCTCGGTGGCTGACGCGCGAAGCGTCACCGTTTCGTCATGGGCGGGCGACATGCAGCGCCCATGACTGCGCTTCTCGCTTCGCCGCTGCCGGAATTCGTGAATTCCGCCTTCAGCCTCATCGTCGCTTTCGTGCTCGGCACGATGATCGGGGCCGAACGGCAATATCGCCAGCGTACGGCGGGCCTGCGCACCAATGTGCTGGTGGCGGTGGGGGCGGCGGCCTTCGTCGATCTCGGCATGCGCCTCGAAGGCACGCGCGGCGCGGTGAGCACGGTCGCTTACGTCATCTCCGGCGTCGGTTTCCTCGGGGCCGGCGTCATCATGAAGGAGGGCATGAACGTGCGTGGCCTCAACACCGCGGCCACCCTCTGGTGCTCGGCGGCGGTGGGGGCCTTCGCCGGGGCCGACTTCCCCCTGGAGGCCTGTTTCGTCACGGTGGCAATCCTGTCCGGCAACACTCTGCTGCGGCCCCTCGTCAACGCCATCAACCGCGTCCCCATTGATGAGAGCCAGACCGAGGCCACCTACGAGGTCCAGGTCACGGTGCCGGCCGAGCATGCCGGCCCCGCCCGCGACCTTCTCGTGGAACGGCTGGAGGCGGCGCATTACCCGGTCGGCGGCACCGAGGTGGTGGAACGCGGCGAGGAGACGGTGGAGGTGGTGGCGACCCTGGTGGCGACGGCGGTGGACTCCGCCGAACTCGACGCGGTGGTGGCCGGGCTGGAGCGCCACGAGCGGATCAGCCATGCCACCTGGTCGGTCCAGACTGCCGATTGAGCGCGTCCGCCGCCATTGCCGCCGTGAGGAAAAGACCAAACTAGGCCCGTGATGCCGGGCCTCGCCCCGGCGATGGAGGATCCTAACCATGGCCGGAACACGTAGGAACGCATTGATCGTCGGGGCTTCGCGCGGCCTGGGCCTCGGATTGGTGGAGACGTTCCTTGCGCGCGGCTGGGCCATCACCGCCACCCAGCGCTCGCCCTCTGCCGGATTGGCGGCTTTGGCCTCTGACGCGCTCGGCATCGAGATCGCCGATATCGATGATGACGCGGCGGTTGCCACTCTCCACGATCGGCTCGCTCACCAACGCTACGACCTGATCTTCGTGGTGGCCGGCGTGGCGACCCAGGCGCACGATCCTGCTCATGAGGTCCCACGCGAGGTCGCCGCGCATGTCTACCTCACCAATGCCATCAGCCCGATCCGCTTCGCCGAACGGTTCCGCGATCGGCTGGCGGGCAACGGTCTCATCGCCTTCATGAGCTCCGTCCTCGGCAGCGTCTCCCTCAACGAGAGTGGCGGATGGGAGACCTACCGCGCGAGCAAGGCGGCGTTGAACACGCTGGCCATCAGCTTCGAGATCCGTCACCGCGACGAAGGGTTTGGCGTGGTCCTTCTCCATCCCGGCTGGGTCCGCACGGAGATGGGCGGCGAGGAGGCGGATCTCGACGTGGCGACGAGCGTCGCCGGTCTGGCCGACGTCATCGAGAACCGGCTCGGCAAACCCGGCATCGCCTATCTCGACTATACCGGCGCGACCTTGACCTGGTAGGCGGTCAGCGCCGCCCGTCGAGGGGACGGCCGCGCCGTTCCACCACGACGGGCGGGCGGGTACGACGCTCGACGATGACGGTGCGCGGCGCCCGGCTCGGGCTGCCGGCGGTGAGGATGCGCTCGGAGATCTTCTCGGGCTTCTGCTTCCCGGCGGCGAGTACGTGCGGGCGCACCTCGTCGAGGGGAAGTCCGATCAGGCCAGCGGCAATCTCGACCTGCTGTTCGAGATCGTCCGCGAGATCCTGCGCGGCAGCGACCGCCTCGGGGATCGTGGGCGGTTCGCGCCGCACGCGGATTGGGGGCAGGTCTTGGAAGGATTTCGGCGTCTTCTTCACGACTCGGCCCACGCTCGACATGAGCCGAGGATAGCGCGACAGGGGCTCCGGTGCATTGCACCATTTTAACGATGCACCCACGCGTTTCGCGCATTCCCCACCGTTGGAGTCGGAATTTCCGCCAGATCGAGGCCGGGATGCCATTTCCCTATTCGATTGCCTGAGCGAATGCCCATCGGAGAAGCAAGATACGCGTCATTATGACGCATATTCCAGTGGCTCCGTTGGGGCCTCGTCCGATGCGTTGCGCGCCGTCGGGCTCCCGTCGATACTGCGCCCATCATGTTTCCCATCACCGATCTCACCGATTCCAGGCTGGTTCCGGCCCGCCCCGACCTCGCCGATCTCCGCCTTCGCGGCCGGATCGACGCCGACCGCTATGTAGCGGGGCAGCCCGGCCGGCTCATCGTGCCATCCGCCCCCTTGCGGCGGCGACCGAGTCTCGACGCCGGCATCGAGACCGAAGCGGTCATGGGCGACCCCCTGACGCTCTACGACACGAGCGACGGCTTCACCTTCGTACAGTTCGAAACCGACGGCTATGTCGGCTACCTACCGGCGGAATCCTGCGCCCCGGGCGTCCCGTCCCCGACCCATCGGGTGACGGCCATTCGGACCTTCCTCTATCCGGCCGCCAACATGAAACGGCCACCACTCGGGCACGTGAACCTCGGTGCAGGGCTCGGCGTCACCGGGCGGGAGGGTGAGTTCCTGCGCTTGGCGGAGGGCTCTTACGTCTTCGCCGATCATTGCGTCCCGGTCGGCACAGTGGAGTCCGACCCTGCCGCAACCGCCGAGCGTCTCGTGGGCACGCCCTATCTGTGGGGAGGTCGCACCAGTCTCGGGCTCGATTGCTCGGGCCTCGTCCAACTTTGCCTCGCCATGGCGGGCATTCCGTCTCCCCGCGACGCGGATCAGCAGGAAGCGGCGCTCGGCACGGCGCTGCCCCAGCGCCTCGACGGCCTGGTCCGGGGCGATCTCGTCTTCTGGCGCGGCCATGTGGGGATGATGCTGGACGAGACCCGCCTCATCCACGCCAACGGTCACCACATGGCGGTGGCGGTGGAGCCCCTGGCGGGAGCGGTGGAGCGCATTGCCGAGAAGAGCTACGGCGCGGTGACCTCGCTCCGGCGCATTACGGCTTCAGCCGGGCCTTGATTCGGGTGATCAACCCGTCACGGACGTCGCGATAGGCTTCGAGGCGCTGATCGCGTGAGGCTTCCTGCATCAAGGTCGGGTCCGGCGTCGGCCAGTATTCCACATCGACGGCGTTGGTGCGGGTGACCTCCAGGGCCGCGTGGTGGGCCTCGGGCGACAGGGTGATGATGAGGTCGAAGTTCAACCCCTCCCATTCCTCCAGTTCGAGGAGGGTCCGGGGCCGGTGTTTCGAGGCGTTGATGCCGATCTCGTCGAGGGCCGCAACCATGAACGGGTCTGCCGGCTCGCCGGAACGGACGCCCGCCGACTGCACATAGGTGGACTTGCCGAAATAGTGACGCGCCACCGCCTCCGCCGCGAGGGACCGCACAGCGTTGAAGTTGCACATGAACAGCACCGACTGCACGCGCGTCTTCTTCGGGCCGGCCTCTTCCGCCATCCGGTGACTACCTCGGGCTTCAAACGACGGGGAGGGCGCTCACGCCTTCCAGTGCAAGGCGAAGACCAAGGTGAACAGGCGTCGCGCGGTGTCGTGGTCGAGATCGACCTTGCCTTCGAGGCGCTGCCGGAGGAGTTCGGAGGCTTCGTTGTGCAGGCCGCGCCGTCCCATGTCGATCGCCTCGATCTGGGTCGGCGAGGCGGTCTTGATCGCGTTGTAGTAGCTCTCGCAGATCATCTCGTAGTCGCGGATCACCCGGCGGAACGGGGTCAGCGACAGGAGATGGGTCATCACCGGCTCACCGTCCTGTCGGCGGATCGCGAAGGAGAGCTTGTTCTCCACGAGGCCGAGGGTGAGGGCGTAGGGGCCCTCGCGTCCGGGAATGGAGAAGTGGTTCTCCTCCAGGATGTCGAAGATCGCGATGGCGCGCTCGTGCTCTTGATCGGGATTGCCCCGGCCGATGGAATCCTCGTCGAAGGTCACCGCCGCGAGGCGGTGGATGGACGACGCTTTCTCTGCCGCTTGTCCTGTTTCTGGTTGTTCTGAGCCGGCCATCGTCCCCTCACAGATTCAGGCGGATCGCGACCGAGCGGGCGTGGCCGTCGAGGCCCTCCGACCGTCCCAGCGCGATGGCTGCCGGCCCCAAGGCCCTCAGCGCGGCGGGATCGCAGCGCAGGATCGTCGTCCGCTTCATGAAGTCGAGCACGCCGAGGCCCGAGGAGAACCGTGCCGAGCGGGCGGTGGGCAGTACGTGGTTCGGGCCGCCGACGTAATCGCCGATGGCTTCCGGCGTATGGCTGCCGAGGAAGATCGCACCGGCATTGCGGACCTTGGCGGCCAGGGCCTCCGGGTCGGCGGTCTCGATCTCCAGATGCTCCGGGGCGAGGCGGTCGACCAGGGGCACGGCCTCCTCGAAATCCGAGACGAGGACGATCGCGCCGTAATCGCGCCAGCTCGCCCGGGCGATGTCGGCGCGGGGCAGGGTGGCCAAAGCGCGTTCCACCGCGATCTCCACCGCATCGGCGAGGGCGGGCGAATCGGTGATGAGAATCGACTGGGCGGCGACATCGTGCTCGGCCTGGGCGAGGAGGTCGGCGGCCACCCAATCGGGGTTGGCGTGACCGTCGGCGAGGATCAGCACCTCGGACGGACCGGCGATCATGTCGATTCCGACCTGTCCAAACACCCGGCGTTTGGCGGCGGCCACCCAGGCATTGCCCGGTCCGACGATCTTGGCCACGGGGGCGATGGTCTCGGTGCCGTAGGCGAGCGCCGCCACGGCCTGGGCCCCGCCGATCCGGTAGATCTCGGTGACGCCGGCAAGGTCCGCCGCGGCCAGGACCAGGGGGTTCATCTGTCCCTCGGGCATCGGCACGACCATGACGACACGCGGGACCCCGGCGACGCGAGCCGGAATGGCGTTCATGAGGACGGAAGAGGGGTAGCTCGCCGTCCCGCCGGGCACGTAGAGCCCCACCGATTCCAACGACGTCCAACGCCAGCCGGACGTCACGCCGAGATCGTCGGTGGCCATGTGGTCGCCGGGTACCTGGCCGCGATGGAACGTCTCGATGCGGGTCGCGGCGAGCCGCAGGGCATCGAGGGACTCGGCCGGGCAGGCGGCGATGGCAGCCCGTACCTCATCCGGGGTCACCCGCAGGGTCGCGGCGGAGAAGTCCTCGCCGAGCCGGTCGAAGCGGCGGGTGTAATCCACCAGGGCGGCGTCGCCCCCGGAGATCACACCGGCGATGATCCCGCGAACGGTCTCGTCCACATCCTCGGAGATCTCGCGCTTGACGCTGAGAAGACCGGCGAAGGCGGTGGCGAAATCGGCGTCGCGGCTGTCGAGGCGCACCATCAGGCAGAATCTTTCACGACGTTGTCCTTGTCGGAGGGAGCCGTACCCGCATCACCTTGGATCGCGGCGCGGCCGGCTTGCGCCGCCTCGTGATCGGGGCGGCCTTCCACCTCCCAGACCGGACCGAGATCCTTCAGCCGCGCCTCGATGCATTCCACATCGAGCTGGATCGCTACTTTGCCGGCAAAGACCAGGGTGATGGTGCCGGAGGGTTCCTCCTTCGGCTCGAAGGTGACGGCCAGAAGGTTGAGAGGCTCGTCGGAGGTGGAGCCGGGCGTGATTCCGCGCGCGCGCACGGCCATGACCCGCTCGAAATGGAGGCCGGTGAGGCGACGGCGCGGGGCCTCCCCCTCCGGGGCCGACCAGTCGAAACGCCGCCCCACCAGCACGAAGCGGTGTGACGGTGCGAGATAAGCGAGATCCTGCGGGAGCAGGACCGCATCCTGAAGATGGGCCGAGAGGATCGCGAGATCCTCCGCGTCGAGGGCAGCGAGCTTGAGGAGCTCCATGTCGGGTTCGCATCTGGCCGGACGCCGCCGGATCGGGCGCCGGATGTGGAAGAGGGTCGGCCGTAGGTAGCGAGGCGGCCGCCCTGCGGCAACTGCGCGGCCCGGAACAATTACGGCGTGCCGGCGATATGGGCCGTTTGCGGGGGGCGACGTCAGACGGCGTTCATGCGGAACAGGTTAGTCTTTCGCCGAACTCTCGATTGGGACATCCACCACCATGGTTCTCGGACCCGTATGCCGCATCGCCTTCGCCGCCCTGACCGCCCTGGCGGCGACGACGGCCCTCGGCCTGGGGCAGGCCCAGGCGCAGGTCCAGTTCCGCATCGACGATGGCTACGACAGGTCGCCTCGTGGCCGTTCGCCCTACGGCGACGACCGGCCGCGGGGCTATGATCGCTACGACGGCTATGCCCGGCCCTACGAGGATGGCGAGCGTCGGCCGGTGCAGCAGCAGCGATACGGACGCCAGCGCATGGGTAGCGTCTGCGTCACGGCGCGCGGCAATTGCCCCGCCTATCCGAGCCCGATCCAGTCGCCCTGCCGCTGCGACATCCCGGGATTCGGCCCCAAGCGCGGCAACGTACTGGAATAATGTCCTTGTCCGGGAGGCGAGGACCGCCTCCCGGACAGGAGAGGCTCAGGAGCGGATGCGGCTGATCTCGGCGCCGCAGCGGCCGAGCTTGGCTTCGAGCGCTTCGAAGCCGCGATCGAGATGATAGACCCGGTTGATGCTGGTCTCGCCCTCGGCGGCGAGGCCGGCGATGACGAGGGAGACCGAGGCGCGCAGGTCGGTCGCCATGACGGGCGCGCCCTTGAGGCGCTCCACCCCGTCGACGATGGCGAGATCGCCCTCGAGCCGGATCCTGGCCCCGAGGCGCGCCAGTTCCTGCACGTGCATGAAGCGGTTCTCGAAGATGGTCTCGCGGATGTGGGACTGGCCCTTGGCAAGGGTCATCAGCGCCATGAACTGCGCCTGGAGGTCGGTGGGGAAGCCGGGGAACGGGTCCGTGGTCACGTCCACCGCAGCGATGCCGCTGCCATTGCGCCGAATGCGGATCGTGTCGGCGGTGCTGGTGATCTCGGCGCCCGTCGTCGTCAGCACGTCGAGCGCGCTGTGCAGCAGGTCGGCCCGGGTGTTCTCCAGGGTCACGTCGCCCCCCACCATCGCAGCCGCCATGGCGTAGGTGCCGGTCTCGATCCGGTCCGGCAGGACGGTGTGGCGGGCGCCGTTGAGGCGCGAGACACCCTCGATGGTGATGCGCGGGGTGCCGGCCCCCGAGATCCTGGCGCCCATCTTGATGAGGCAATCGGCGAGATCGACGACTTCCGGCTCCCGCGCGGCATTCTCGATCAGGGTCGATCCGTTGGCGAGCGCCGCCGCCATCAGCGCCACATGGGTGCCGCCCACCGTGACCTTGGGAAAGTGGATCTCGCCGCCGCGCAGGCCGCTCTTGGCCTTCGCCACGACGTAGCCGCCGTCGATCTCCACGGTGGCGCCGAGGCGCTCCAGGGCCATCAGCATGAGGTCGATGGGGCGGGTGCCGATGGCGCAGCCGCCGGGCATCGAGACACGGGCCTCGCCGAACCGTGCGAGCAATGGCGCGATGACCCAGAAACTCGCCCGCATGGTGGAGACGAGTTCGTAGGGCGCAGTGGTGTCGATGACGTTGGAGGCGGTGAGCCGGATGGTCTGGCCGGTCTCCGTCGTATCGCCCGGGCGCTTGCCCACCACCATGTGGTCGACGCCGTGGTTGCCGAGGATGCGCAGCAGGGCGTGGATGTCGGCGAGGCGCGGCACGTTCATGAGTTCAAGGGATTCCCCCGTCATCAGGCTCGCGATCATCAGCGGCAGGGCGGCGTTCTTGGCGCCCGAGATCGGAATGACGCCGTGGAGCGGCTTTCCGCCGATGATGTTGATCCGGTCCATCGTCGTCCTTCGCGCGGCGTCACGCCCCTCCCCGTAACGAGAGGGCGGCGCCATCCTGGTTCTGCAAACGGTAGCGGTGCGCTCGCGGCACGGCCTTATCGAGCCGCCTATACGTGAGTTTTGTCCGAAAAAGGATCGTCAGCCGTCTCCGTCGCGATCCGGCTTCGCGTCCGGTCGCTCATCGGCATCGCCTGTTTCCGCTGCGGCCGCTGCCTGCCCACGGATCCTCGTCTGGGCCTTGCGCCGTTTCAGGTTGTCCCGCAGGGCCGCCTTCAGGCGCTCGTTCCGCGTGGCGTCGTTCTTCATGGCGATCACTGCGCGACCCTTCGTCGCCAGGGCGAAATACCGGCTTTGCGACCCGGTCTCAACAGGCGCAGAGCTGGAATGCAGGAGTCGACTTGAACCAATTCCAAGTTCGCCTGTATCGTCAGGGCCGTGGCGTCGAAATCAGCACCGTCTGATTCCTTCCGCGCCATGCGAAGCGAGATCGTTGCGCCAGCGGGACTCATATCGACGAGGCCTGCAGCGGAGAGTTTGGTGCTTCGGAACAAGCCCTTTGTAACGATGCTGCTGCTGAATGCAGACGAGCGGATGCCGAGGCCGCCTAGAGCGGCGCTGACATGCGGTCGGCCATAGCGTGAAGGACGGATGCCCGTGAATCGGATGCCCGCGATGACGATGATCAGCGATACGACGACGCCCCGTGATCCCTCGGCCGAAGGATCCTCTACCCGCGCGTCGTTCGGGCACGGACGAATCGATTACGAAGGCTACTTCCGCAGGGCGGTGGACCGGCTGCACGACGAGCGGCGCTACCGGGTCTTCGCCGATATCGAGCGGATCGCCGGACGTTTTCCCACCGCCAACTGGCGCCGTCCCGACGGTGGCACCCGCGAAATCACCGTATGGTGTTCGAACGATTACCTTGGCATGGGCCAGCATCCGGACGTGGTCTCGGCCATGACCAAGACCGCCGCCCGATGCGGCGTCGGCGCTGGCGGCACCCGCAACATCGCCGGCAACAACTCGCCGCTGGTGGATCTGGAGCGTGAGCTCGCCGACCTGCACGGCAAGGAGGCAGGCCTCGTCTTCACCTCGGGCTACGTTTCGAACCAGGCCGGCATCTCCACCATCGCCAAGCTGATTCCGAACTGTCTGATCCTGTCGGATGCGTTCAACCACAATTCGATGATCGAGGGCGTGCGCCATTCCGGCTGCGAGAAGCGCATCTTCCGCCACAACGATCTCGCCCATCTCGAGGAACTGCTGATCGCCGCCGGGGACCGCCCCAAGCTGATCGCCTTCGAGAGCGTCTATTCAATGGATGGCGACGTCTCCGACATCACCGCCATCTGCGACCTCGCCGACAAGTACGGCGCCATGACCTATCTCGACGAGGTCCATGCGGTGGGGCTCTACGGCGAGCGCGGCGGCGGCATCGCCGAGCGCGACGGGGTGATGCACCGGGTCGATGTGATCGAGGGCACCCTGGCCAAGGGCTTCGGCTGTGTCGGCGGCTACATCACCGCTTCCACCGTGCTGTGCGATGCCGTGCGCAGCCATGCGCCGGGCTTCATCTTCACCACCGCCCTGCCGCCAGCCATCGCGGCGGCGGCCCGCGCCTCGGTGCGCTACCTCAAGCGCTCGCAGGTGGAGCGCGCGGCGCATCAGCGCCAGGCCGCCCTCACCAAGGCCGCGCTGGAAGAGGCGGGCCTGCCGGTCCTCCCCACCGAGACCCATATCGTGCCGGTGATGGTGGGCGATGCCGAGCTGTGCAAGGCGGCGGCCGACCACCTTCTCGAACAGCACGGCATCTACATCCAGCCGATCAACTACCCCACCGTGCCGCGCGGCACCGAGCGCCTGCGGATCACGCCTTCGCCGTTCCACGACGCGGCCCGCATCGCCAAGCTGACGGCGGCCCTGACGGAGACCTGGGACACGCTCGACCTGCCGCGCGCCGGCACGGTGTTCGTCGAGGCGGCGGAGTAGGAATCGATCAGTTCAACCGCCAGAGCGTGACGGTGAGCAGAGTCGCGAAGGCGACCCAGGCGGCGTAGGGCACGAGCAGCCACGCCGCGAACCGGTCGAAGCGCCAGGACAGGCGGATGGTCCAGAGGATCATTACCAGCATCGCCGCGGCGACGATTCCCGCCCAGCCGAGGGCATGGGCCGAGAAGAAGACCGGCGACCAGGCCGCGTTGAGCGCGAGTTGGGCGAGGAAGGCACCGACCGCCAGCCACCAACCTCGCCGCATCGGACCCGTCGCCGGAGACGCTCCGAGCAAACGCCAGAACGACAGCGCGATCATCGCGTAGAGGATGGTCCAAGCCACCGGGAACAGCCAGTTCGGCGGGTTGAAGCCGGGCTTCGTCAGGCCGGCATACCAGCCCTCGATGTTCGGCGTGGTGCTGAGCGAGCCGATCACCGAAGTGGCCACCACGGGCAGGATGGCGATCGCGAGGCGAGGCCAGAAGGAGAAGGCGGGCCGTTCCGGAACATCGAGGGCGGACGTCATCGGCGTAGATCATTCCTCTGAGGCTTCGAAACGCGAGGGCGTTCTCTGTTGGCGAGGGTTTCGCCGAGGCCGGTTTCATGCCGGGGGTTCATGCCCAGGTTTCTTGCTCGAGCTTCCTGGCGATGACACCCCAACGTCCTCAACGTACGGATGGTCCGATGACTGAGTCCACCACTCCCTTCACCAAGCGCACCCTGGCCGCGCAGGCCATGGGCCATGTCGATCCGGTGACGCGGGCGGTGGTGGCACCGCTCCATGTCTCGACGACGTTCATCCGCGATCCCGACAACGGCTACAGTTCGGGCTTCTCCTATGCCCGGCCCGACAACGCCACGACCCGCGAGGCGGAGGCCGTCATCGCCATGCTGGAGGAGGCGGAGGCCGGCGCGATGCTGTTCGGCTCCGGCATGGCGGCGGCCACGGCCGTCTTCTCGGCCCTGGAGCCCGGAGACCATATCGTCGCCCCCCTCGTGATGTACTGGGCGCTCAAGCGCTGGCTCCAGCAGGAAGCGCCGCGCCGGGGCTGGGGCCTCGATTTCATCGCCATGGACGATCTCGACGCCCTGCGGGCTGCGATCAGGCCGGGCACGACGAAGCTCGTCTGGGTGGAGACGCCCGGCAATCCGCTCTGGACCATCACCGACATTGCTGCCGCGGCCGAGATCGCGCACGGGGCAGGGGCGCGTCTCGCCGTCGATTCCACCGCCGCCTCGCCGATCCACACGCGGCCCCTGACGCTCGGGGCCGACATCGTCATGCATTCGGCCACCAAGATTCTGAACGGTCATTCGGACGTGGTCGCCGGTGTCCTCGCTTCAGCGCGCACCGATGCGTTCTGGGAGCGGATCGGCGCGATCCGTGCCGGCGGTGGGGCGATCCTCGGGCCATTCGAGGCCTATCTCCTCATGCGCTCGCTGCGGACCCTACCCCTGCGGGTCGCGGCGCAATCGGCCAATGCGGCGGACCTCGCCAGACGCTTCTCGGCGCATCCGCGCGTGGCGTCCGTGCTCTATCCCGGCCTGCCCGACGATCCGGGTCATGCGGTGGCGGCGCGCCAGATGGAGGGCGGCTTCGGCTTCATGCTGTCGATCCGTGTCGCGGCCGGCGAGGAGGCAGCCATCGCCACGGCGGCACGGGTGCGCCTATGGAAGCGCGCCACATCGCTCGGCGGCGTCGAAAGCCTGATCGAGCACCGCGCTTCGGTGGAAGGACCGGGCACGCCATGTCCGCCCGATCTGCTGCGGCTCTCGGTGGGGATCGAGCATGTGGACGACCTGTACGCCGATCTGGACGCGGCCCTCGGCTGATTTCCTCGTGGGTTCTTGGTGCGATTCCGCCCTTCGCGCATTGTGCGAGGGACGGACCGCCGCCGGGCGGTCGCCGCGCTGCGAGCGAGGACGAGCCGATGCGATACCCTGTTCCCCTTCTGACCGGTGCCCTCGCGTTCGTCGCTCTCACCGGGGCCGCCTTGGCCGCCGATGGGCCGCCCAAGCTCGACGTGCAGGCGACCTGCAAGTCGTCGGTCCGCGCGGAAGCCAGCGTCAGCGACACTTCCACCGTCGAAGGCTGCCTTCGTTCGGAGGAGGCGGCGCGCAAGGAAGCCCGGCGCCGTTGGGGAGACTATTCGCCAGCCGCCAAGAGGCAGTGCGAGAAGCAGTTCGAGGCCGGCGGCTTCCCGTCCTACGTGGAGATGGTGACCTGCCTCGAACTGGCGAGCGGCACGGTTCCGACGCAGGGCACCGGACCGGGCGCGGATACCAGTTCCGGCGCCCGACGTGAGAAGGCGGATGGGAATGCCGGCGCCGCCGCCGCCGAGCCGAAGCCGAGCCAGCGCACCAACCCGATCGAAGTGCTGGAGAAACCCTAGCCTCTCACTCCTCTGACCTTATCGCGGTGCGGAGATTTCCGCCTCCGCGCTTGCCCAGACGTCCGGGCGTACAGGCTTGCTGCGCTCCTCGCCCCGACGGACCGATGCCAGGTCCAGAAGTTCGGCGGCACGGTCGGTGTCGTCGATGGAGAGGAACAGGCCGTTCTTCTGCGAGGCGCGGCCGAGATCGGCACGGCTGGTCAGCACGCTGAACGCCGGGCTCGTGAGCAGGGCGAGGGCCACGGGCCCCATCCACAGGGCGAGCCAGGGGTCGCCGGCATAGACCAGCAGGCCGGTGAGCAGGGCGCCCGCCACCAGGGCGTCCACCTGCAGGCGGATCGCCTCGGACCACGGCACCTGACGGTCGTCGCGCACCTGCGAATCCCACCGCACCACGCGGCCAATGAAGGTGGTGGCGACGGCGCCGGCGGCAAAGACCGTCATGACCGGCCAGAGCAGCACCCAGACGATCTGTTCGAGCACGGCGCTCTTCAGGAGCGAGGCGGTGCCGCCGAAAGCGGCGCGGCGGGTCGGCGAGGCCAGGACATGGCCGAGGCTGAGGAGCTTCGGCAGGGCCATCACGGCCACGACGAGAGCAGCCAGCGCATGGGCGGCGAGGCCCGTCCCGGTGAGTCCATAGGCCAGGAGGCCGAGATCGCCGGTCACGGCGGCCTGGATAGAGGCGGTGGCGAGGAACAGCACCCAGAGCGGGCAGGCGAGGTAGGACAGGATCCCGACCATCAGGTGCCAGCGGCTCGCCGCCCGAAGACCCGGCAGGGTGGTGATGAGCAGGTGCTGCATGTTGCCCTGGCACCAGCGCCGTTCACGCCCGAGGAGATCGACGAGGTTCGTCGGCATCTCCTCCCAGGTGCCGCCCATCTCCGGCAGGAGGCGGACCTCCCAGCCGGCCCGGCGCAGGAGCGCGCCCTCGACGATATCGTGGCACAGGATCTCGCCGCCGAGCGGTGCCTTGCCGGGCAGCACCGGCAGTTCGGCATTGTCGGCGAAGGCCGCGACCCGCAGGATCGCGTTGTGGCCCCAATAGCTTCCATCCGCGCCCTGCCAGGTCTCGAGGCAGCGGATCGACAGCGGCGCGTAGAGCCGCACGGCGAATTGCTGGATACGGGCAAACAGCGTGTCCCGGCCGGTCGCGTAGGAGACGGTCTGGATCAGCCCGACCTTGGGCGCCTCCTCCATCAACCGGGCGAGGCGGCGCATGGTGGCGCCGGTCATCAGACTGTCGGCGTCGAGCACGATCATGAAATCGTATTCCGAGCCGTAGGACTTGCAGAACTCGGCGATGTTGCCGGCCTTGCGGCCCGCATTGTCCTGGCGCCGCCGGTAGCGGACGCGCGGCAGGCCAGGGCCGTTCAAACGCGCCCATGCCTCGATCCGGGCGAATTCATGCTCCTCCACCGCCGCGATGGCACCGTCACGCGTGTCGGAGAGGACGAAGATGTCGATATCGGACCCGTCGCCGCCGCCACGCTGAAGCGAGCGGGCCATGACACGCAACGCGGCGAACACCGCCACCGCATCCTCGGCATGGATCGCCACCACGGCAGCCGTGCGGCTGAGGCCCGAGGCGGTGGCCGGAACCGTGGCCGAGCGGATCTCGATCGCGGATTTGGCGGCATCGCCGAGCCCCGCCGCCACGAGTCCGTAGACGTATTGCCAGGCGACGAAGGATTGCCACGTCATCACGAGGCCGAACAGGACCAGCACGGCCCAACCCAGGACGCCGTCCGGGCGTCCGTAAGCGGACAAAGCGAGCCAGGAGATCGCGGCCGCGGTGGCCAGGGTCGGCAGGGCCAGCAGGAGCCGCCGCATCAGCAGCGAAGGGGCCTCGCCGGACTGACTTTCGGGAATCGCCGGGTTCGGAATTCCGACCGGGGATGCGTCGTGCGACAACCGCGTGATGGACATGGGGCGCTGGACACTCGATCGAGGCTGAGAGGGGCCGTCGTCCATCATGAAGCGAAGGACATCGATGATACGGGGCGACGGTGAAGACGAGCGTTCGGGGCGTGATGCCCCCTCGCGGCGACAGACCTTGCAAACCGCGCTCAGCGTGGCCGCAGGCATGATAATGCCTAGTGCCGTCGACCTGAATACCGCCAGAACGATGGCCGCCGATAAAGTCGACCCTCCCCGTGACGGGCCGATGACCTTCGAGGGCGTCGTGGCCCAGGCCCGCCGCCTCGCAGGCGCACCCTACCGGCCCGCTCCAGAGGATCTCCCGGCACCCCTCGCCGGCCTTAGCTACGACGGTTACCGTGCGATCACCTTCCGTCCCGACGCAGCCCCGCGCCTCGGCGGTTCATTCTCGCTGCAGCTGTTCCATCGCGGCTTCCTGCAGAAGAAGCGCGTCGCCTTGTTCCTCCAGCCGCCGGACGGGCCGCCGCAGCCGATCCTCTACCAGTCGGGCCTGTTCGATCTCGGGTCGGACTTGGCAGGGCAGGACTTTTCCGGCGATCTGGGCTTTGCCGGCTTCCGGCTGCATCACGCCTTCGACGATGAAAAGCCGGCTAATCAGGAAGAATTCCTAGTCTTCCTTGGCGCCTCGTATTTTCGGCTTCGCGGAAAGACGCAGGAATACGGCCTGTCGGCACGCGGTGCCGCGATCCAGACCGGCGGTCCCGGAGCGGAGGAATTTCCGGACTTTACGGCGTTCTGGATCTGCGAGCCGAAGGCCGATTCCCGCGCCGTCACGATCCTGGCGCTCCTCGATTCACCGAGTCTCGCGGGTGCCTATCGCTTCGTGGTCGAACCCGGCGAGACCTCGCGGATGGTCGTCACCGCCTCGCTGCATCCCCGCGCCGCGATCCCGCGCCTCGGCCTCGCGCCACTCACCAGCATGTTCCTGCATGGCGCGAACGGTCCCGGCGCGCGCGGAGCCGCGCCCTTCGACGATTTCAGGCCCCAGGTTCACGATTCCGACGGGCTCATGGTGGCGACCAAGGACGATCGCCTGTGGCGTCCCTTGAGCAACGGACGGCGAGAGCCGCAGATCTCGGCTTTCCGCACCGATCCCCTCGACGGGTTCGGACTGTTCCAGCGCGAGCGAAGCTTTGCCGCCTATCTTGATGTCCAGGCCCGTCACGAGGCGCGGCCCGGCCTCTGGGTCACACCTCAGGCCGGGTTCGGCGCAGGAGCGGTGCAACTCTTCGAAATCCCGTCCCGCGAGGAGTACATGGACAACATCGTCGCTGCCTTCGTGCCGGATGCGCCCGTCGCGGCGGGGAGTGCCCTCGACCTCGCCTACACCCTCGCCACCGTGGGGGCCGAACCGGATACCGCGGTGCTGAGCGCGCTCGCCCGGGTGGTCTCCACCCGCGTCGGTTCGGCCGAGCGCCTACGCCCGACCACGCCGCCGAGCCCGGAGCGGCGGCTCTACGTCATCGATTTCGAAGGGCCGGGCCTGCCCACCGGCCCTGACGGTGACATCGCGGCCGAGGTCTCGGCCAGCGCCGGCACCATGGTCGATCCGGTGGTGGAACGGGTGCCCCAGACGGGTGGCTGGCGTCTCTACGTAGAATGGCGCCCGCCGACGCCGTTGCCAGCCGGTGACGTCGTCCTGCGCGCGCGCCTCATGCGCGCCGGTCGCCCGATCAGCGAGACCTGGGACAACGCCGCCTGATCGCCGGGCAACCTCACGACTTGGCGAGGTGCGACAGAGATCGGAACGGGAGGAGAGGCCAGGGCTTCCTAAGCTGGAACACCATCAGGTTGCGGAGCCGCCCGGTTCCCCGGAGGCCGTCGAAACGCCTCGGGGCGCGGAATCCGCCTTCCCCCGGAGCAGCACCCTTGGCCATCGAGACCGACTACCTGCGCTACACGCCCTCCGTCGAGACCCTTGAACCCGACGAGGCCGAGACCAGCCGGGCCCTGAACGAGACCATGCGCTCCATCAGCGAGAAGACGCTCGCCGATGGCGGCCATGCCATCCGCAGCGTCCATGCCAAGGCGCATGGCGCGCTGAGAGCCGAGTTGGAGATTGCGGCCGACCTGCCCCCCGAATTGGCGCAGGGCCTGTTCGCGAAGCCGGGGCGCTACCCCGTGGTGATGCGCTTCTCGACCATCCCCGGTGATATCCTGGACGACAGCGTCTCCACCCCGCGCGGCGTGGCGATCAAGGTCCTCGGTGTCGAGGGAGAGCGTCTCGAAGGATCGGAAGGGGATGCCACGCAGGATTTTGTGCTCGTCAACGGCCCGACCTTCTCAGCGCCGGGACCGAAGCCGTTCCTCGCGACGCTGAAGCTCCTCGCCAAGACCACCGATCGGGCGGAGGGACTGAAGAAGGCCGCATCGGCGGCGCTTCGGGGCGTGCAGAGCGCAGTCGTCGCGACAACCGGTTCGCCGAGCCCGACCCTGGCGACCCTCGGTGGGCAGCCCGAGACGCATCTCCTGGGCGACAGTTTCTACAGTCAGGTCCCGCTGCGCTTCGGCGATCACATCGCCAAGATCTCGCTCGTCCCGGTCTCTCCCGAAATGAGGGCGCTGGCGAACAAACCGCTCGATGACACGAGTGCCGCCAACGCAATCCGCGAGGCGGTGATGGAGCATTTCATCATCCACGGCGGCACCTGGGAATTGCGGGCGCAGCTGTGCCTGAACCTCGACGACATGCCGGTGGAGGACGCCTCCGTAATCTGGCCTGAGACCGCGAGCCCCTACCGCACCATCGCCACCCTCACCGCCGCGCCTCAGGCGAGCTGGAGCGAGGCCCGCGCGGCTTACGTCGATGACGGCCTGTCGTTCAGCCCCTGGCACGGGATGGCCGCGCACCGGCCGCTCGGCGGGATCATGCGCATGCGCAAATCGGCCTACGAGATGGGCAAGCGCTTCCGGGCCGAGAAGAACGGCCGCCGCATCGAGGAGCCGAAGAACCTCGACGCTCTACCGGATTGACGCCGGACGTTGCTGCAATGCGACAGGGCAGCGGCGATGATCGGCGCGGGATCATCTCGCAATTGACCCTCTCGTCGCAGCCGACCTAGCCTGACGATGACGGTTCCCCTTCGGGGGATCAAAAGGGAACGCGGTGAGGACGTTTTGTCCGATGCCGCGGCTGCCCCCGCAACTGTAAGCGGCGAGCCCATCATCAACACGTCACTGGGTCTTCGGGCCTGGGAAGACGATGAGAGGGCGTCGACCCGCGAGCCAGGAGACCTGCCGTCAGTCGTGGTCACACGCGAAACGCATCGGGCGGGGTGTCCTGGTGGGGTGTCGGGGCCCGCGCTCGCGTGGGGATCGGCTTCGTTCGCGGTGACGTGCCACTGCCGTTGCCCGAGGTCTCCGCCTGTGTCCGCCCGTCTCGTTCCCCCACTCCTCGCCCTCGGATTCCTGGCATCCGCCTCGCCGGTTCTTGCTCAGTCCGAGACGGCAACCACCGCCGAGGCGACCCTCAACGAACTCTCCGTGGCGGCCGACATACGCCCGCCCCCTGCAGCGGCCGGTCCCGGTCTCGGCGGGGCCACTGGTGGGACCGGCGGGGCCGAGGCGTTCGGCGCCCTGTCCGCTCCCGCGCTGACGTCGAGTTCGGGCGTCATCACCGGCAGGGCCCTCAACGATCGCCCGGTGACCCGCCCCGGCGAGGTGCTGGAGGCCGTGCCCGGCCTCATCGTCACGCAGCATTCCGGCGAGGGAAAAGCCAACCAGTACTTCCTGCGCGGCTTCAACCTCGACCACGGCACGGACATCGCCATCACCATCGACGGCATGCCGGCCAATATGCGCACCCATGGCCACGGCCAGGGCTATGCCGACATCAACTTCCTCATTCCCGAACTCGTCGGCGCGGTGGAGTTCCACAAGGGCCCGTATTTCGCCCGTGACGGGGATTTCGCCTCCGCCGGATCGGTGCGGATCGACACGATCGACGCGGTACCCCGCCCTCTCGCGCTCACCTCCCTCGGGAGCTTCGGCTACAAGCGGGCGCTCACCATCGCCTCCGCACCCCTCGGGGAGGGGACGCTCCTCGCCGCTGGCGAGGCCCAGGTCTATGACGGCCCCTGGGTGGTGCCGGACGCCATCCGCAAGCTCAACGGCGTGCTGCGCTACAGCCAGGGCACTGCCCTCGACGGGTTCTCCCTCACCGGCATGGCCTATTCCAACCGCTGGACGGCGACGAACCAGGTTCCGCAGCGGGCCATCTCCGAGGGCCTGATCGGCCGCTTCGGCACCCTCGATCCGAGCGATGGCGGCGATGCGAGCCGCTTCTCCCTGTCGGGCCGCTGGAGCCGGTCGGATGATGGCGGGGTCACCCGCGCCAGCGCCTACGTCATCCGCTCGAACCTCAACCTGTTCAACAACTTCACCTATTTCCTCAACGATCCGGTCAACGGCGACCAGTTCCGCCAGCTCGACAGCCGCACCGTCGCCGGCGGCGAGATCGCCAGGGTGTTCAAGGGTGAGCTGTTCGGCCTGCCCATGGAGAACGAAATCGGCGTGCAGGCGCGGTTCGACGACATCCATGTGGGACTGTTCAACACGCGGGCGCGCACCTCCCTCTCCACCGTGCGCGACGACCGCGTGCAGGAAGGCAGCGCCGCGCTCTACTTCGAGAATCGCCTGCGCTGGACCGAGTGGCTGCGCACCAGCGTCGGCCTCCGCGCCGACGCCTACGACGCGAGCGTGAGATCGAACAATTCGCTGAACTCAGGCCATGCGCAGGACGGCATCGTCAGCCCCAAGCTCGGCGTCGTGTTCGGCCCCTGGGCCGAGACCGAACTGTTCGTGAATTACGGCGAGGGCTTCCATTCCAACGACGCGCGGGGCGCGACCATCACGGTCGATCCGGGCAACCCTCTGTTCCCCCTCGACCGGGTGCCGCTGCTGGTGCGCTCGGTGGGCTCGGAGGTGGGCTTGCGCAACCGCTCCATCGCCGGCCTCGAATCGACCGTGACCCTGTTCCAGCTCGATTTCGATTCCGAGAACCTGTTCGTGGGTGATGCGGGCACCACCGAGCCAAGCCGCCCGAGCCGGCGCACCGGCATCGAGTGGACCAACCACTACGCGGTCACGCCCTGGCTCGCCGTCGATGCCGACCTCACCGTCACCCATGCCCGCTTCGCCGATCGCGACCCAGCGGGGAGCCGCATTCCCGCCGCCCCCACCGCCATCGCGGCGGCCGGCTTTACCCTCGGTGAGGCGCTCGGCTGGTTCGGCACGATGCGGCTTCGCTATTTCGGGCCGCGCCCGCTCATTGAGGACAATTCCGTCCGCTCGAAGCCGACCACGCTGGTGAATGGCCGCATCGGCTACAATTTCGACAACGGTGTCACGGTGCAGCTCGACATCCTCAACCTGCTCAACGTCAAGGCGAGCCAGATCGACTACTTCTACGAGTCGCGGCTGCGGGGGGAACCGGCCGGCGGCGTGGCCGACACGCATCTGCATCCGGTGGAGCCGATGGCGGTGCGGTTGACGGTGGCAGGGCGATTTTGAAGAATGGGAGCGGGTTGCAGGCAGCGAAGCCGCTCTCCGGTCATGCTGATGGCAGTGATCCGGGCCGGAGATATGCGAACATGTGAGGCACATAATCGGCTTTGCCGAGTGTGATGCCGTAATGCCGCAAGATGGCGTAGGCGGTGATGACGTGGAAGTAGAACTGAGGCAGAGCCCAATCCCGAGCGTATTGTTCGCCGCTCATATCGAACGTGATATTGCCCGGAAGCTCGATCACGATTGGCAGAGTCGCGCCGGCATCGAGGGCATCGTTCGGGAGGCCGTCCAGAAGCGCCAATGCCTCGGTGATACGAGCCCGTGCATCCGCCATTGATCCGGGCACCTCGCCGGCATTACGCCCTTCGGCCGCCAAGGCGGCGAGCGATAGGGGAATGTCCTCACCGCGAAGGCGGAACGTCGCCTCCTGAGCTTGGTAGGCGGCAAAGCACACTTGTGACGCCAACGGATACATGTCTGGTGCCAGACGCGCCGAAAGCAGACCATTGGCGGGATCCACCATCTGATGCTCTGCCTTGTCCAGCAGCCCGGCCAGCGTCCGCAACATGTTCCTGTAGGTCGGTACCAGAAGGTTAGTCAGTGACATAATCAGTCTCGCGGCGACGGCTACTTCAACGCCTACCCTATTTCCGCGAGAGCGAACACCATAAGTCGAGGCCCACTTTTTCCCATTCCGACCCCTACGGCCCCACCCGCTTCCGCACCACCATCTCCCCTCGAAACAAGAACTTCTGCGCGCGCTTGCCCGTGTCCACCTCCGTGGTGAACACGTTGCCCTTGCTGTCGACGGCGAGGTTGTGGACCCAGTGGAAGTCGCCGGCCATGCGGCCGTTGCGGCCGAAGGCGCCGAGCACTTCGCCGGTGTCGCGCTTGAGGGTGCGGACCTCGTTGTTGGCGCCGTCCGCGTTGAGGAGGTAGGTCTGGTCGGGGTCGGGCCAGAGCGCCAGTTCCCAGACCGAGCCGTTGGCGCGGGTGTTCTTTTCCACGAAGAACTCCTTCACGAAGCTGCCGTCGCGGCGGAACACCTGGACCCGGTCGTTGGCCCGGTCGCAGACATAGACCAGCCCGTCGCGGGCAATCTGGACGCAATGGACCGGGTTGCGGAATTGCTGGGCCGGCGCGGCGGCCGGGTCGTAGGCGGGCAGGGTCTCGTCGGTGGGCGGCTTGCCGTAGGCGCCCCACATCCGCTTGAACGCTCCGGTCTCGGCATCGAACACGATGACCCGGTGGTTGAAGTAACCGTCGGCGACGAAGAGCTCGTTGGTCTCGGGGTCCACCTGCATGGCGGCGGGCCGTCCGAGGCGGGTCGTGTCGAGGCTGTTGGTCTGGGGACCCTGCTTGCCGATCTGCAGGACGAACTTGCCCTCCGGCGTGAATTTCAGGATCAGCCCGTCCTGCTCGCCGTTGCCGGCGAGCCAGACGAAGCCTTTGTGGTCGATATGGATGCCGTGCTCGTTCTGCGGCCAATCATAGCCTTCGCCCGGCCCGCCCCATGACCGGACGAGGGTGCCCGCTTGGTCGAAGACGAGCACGGGCGGAGCGGGGTGGCAGCATCTGGTACGCGGCGGCGTGAGGCTGGCGGCCTTCTCGTCATCGGTGAGGGAGCGCGGGCGCTGCACCACCCAGATCCGGTCCTCGGCATCCACCGCGACGCCGGACGCCTGACCCATGATCCATTTGTTCGGCAAGGGTTTAGGCCAAGTCGGATCGACCTGGAAGGTCGGGGGCTCTGCTGCGGCCACGCCTGCGAAGGCGACGGCGAGCACGGCCAGACCAAGCCTGAGCCTCATGGCATTTCTCTCCCAAACCCGTTTTTTGTTGAAGTAAGTCTCCGCCGGGCCGGGGCCTTTGTCCATCGACCGCACCTGACCGATCGGTATCGACACGCGGCATTTGTCACCAGGATCGGCCTTCGAGAATCCACCGGATCACCCCTCCGGTTTGACCGCTCTCCGGCCCGGCCTGTAGACACCGCGGCCCCTTCACGCGCGCGAGGATTCCATGGCCGCCATCACTGCAACCATCGCGGCGGAGCTCAAGGTCGCCGAGCGGCAGGTCGCTGCCGCCGTCGAACTCCTTGATGGCGGGTCGACGGTGCCGTTCATCGCGCGCTACCGCAAGGAGGTCACCGGCGGCCTCGACGATTCCCAGCTCCGCGATCTGGAGGAGCGCCTCGCCTATCTGCGCGACCTGGAGGCGCGCCGCGCCGCCATCCTCGAGAGCATCGACGGCCAGGGGAAGCTCGACCCGGCCTTGAAGGCGCGCATCCTCGCCGCCGACACAAAGGCACGGCTCGAAGACCTCTACCTGCCGTTCAAGGTGAAGCGCCGCACCAAGGCGCAAGCCGCCCGCGAGGCCGGGCTCGGCCCCCTGGCGGAGGCCTTGCTCGCCCATCCCGAACGCGCGCCGGAACAGGCTGCCACCGGCTTCGTCGATGCGGGCAAGGGCATCGCCGATGTCGAGGCCGCGCTGGAGGGCGCGCGCACCATCCTGATCGAGCGGTTCGGCGAAGACCCGGAACTGGTGGGCGCCTTGCGCGACACGGTCTGGCAGCGCGGCCGGATGACCTCCAGCGTCAAGAAGGGCAAGGAAGCGGCCGGCGAGAAGTTCGCCGACTATTTCGACTTCTCCGAACCGCTCACGCGCCTGCCCTCGCACCGCATCCTGGCCCTGTACCGGGGCGAGAAAGAGGACATCCTCGACCTCGACATCACCGACGCCCCCGGCGACGTGGCCGAGAAAGGCGTGCCCTCCTGGCAGGAACTGCGCATCGCCCGCGCCTTCCGCATCGGCGATCACGGCCGGCCGGGGGACCGTTTCCTGATGGAGACCGTGCGCCGGACCTGGCGCACCAAGCTGAAACCCGCCCTCGACACCGATCTGCGCGGACGCCTGAAACAGGTGGCCGAGACCGGGGCCGTGGGCGTCTTTGCCGGAAACCTTCGCGACCTGCTGCTTGCCGCCCCCGCCGGTGCCCGGCCGACTCTCGGCCTCGATCCGGGGTTCCGGACCGGGGTGAAGGTCGCGGTGGTGGATGCCACCGGCAAGGTCGCGGCCACCGACGTGATCTACCCGCACGAGCCCCGCCGCGACTGGAACGGCGCGCTCGTCGCGCTGGCCAAGCTCTGCCGCGCCCATAAGGTCGAACTCATCGCCATCGGCAACGGCACCGCCTCGCGCGAGACCGACAAGCTCGCCGCCGAACTCATCGCCAAACAGCCGGAGTTGAAGCTCACCAAGGTGATGGTGTCGGAGGCCGGCGCCTCGGTCTATTCGGCCTCCGCCTATGCCAGCGCCGAATTGCCGGGCCTCGACGTGACCCTGCGCGGGGCTGTCTCCATCGCCCGGCGCTTGCAGGACCCGCTCGCCGAACTGGTGAAGATCGAGCCGAAGGCCATCGGCGTCGGTCAGTATCAGCACGATCTCGGCGAGGGTCAGCTTTCCAAGGCCCTCGATGCGGTGGTGGAGGATTGCGTGAACGGCGTCGGCGTCGACGTGAACATCGCCTCCGCGCCCCTGCTCGCCCGCGTCTCCGGCCTCTCCGAGCGGGTGGCGGCCAACATCGTGACGACGCGGGACGAGAAGGGCCCGTTCCGCACGCGCGCAAGCCTCAAGAAGGTCGCGGGCCTCGGGCCCAAGGCCTATGAGCTCGCCGCCGGCTTCCTGCGCATCCGCGATGGCGACGATCCCCTCGATGCGTCGGGCGTGCATCCGGAAGCCTATCCGGTGGTGCGCCGCATCCTCGCCGCCGCCGGACAGCCCATCCAGGCCGTCATCGGCAACGGCCCCATCCTGAAGAGCCTCGACCCGAAGCGCTTCACCGACGAGACCTTTGGCCTGCCCACGGTCACCGACATTCTGTCGGAATTGGAAAAGCCCGGCCGCGATCCGCGACCGGCCTTCAAGACCGCGACCTTCCAGGAGGGCGTCGAGAAGATTTCGGACCTCCGGCCCGGCATGCGCCTCGAAGGCGTCGTCACCAATGTCGCCGCCTTCGGCGCCTTCGTGGATATCGGGGTCCACCAGGACGGTCTCGTCCACATCTCGGTCCTGGCCGACCGGTTCGTGAAGGATCCGCGCGAGGTGGTGAAGCCCGGCGACGTGGTGCAGGTGCGCGTCGTCGAGGTGGATGCCAACCGCAAGCGCATCGCGCTCAGCATGCGCTCGGAGGAAGCGGGTGCGCCGCGCGGCGGGCGGCCGGAGGAACGCTCCTCACGTCCCCCGCAGAGACCTGCGCCAAATCCGGCGCCACGCGGCCCGGCCCCGGACGGCGCGTTCGCCGAGGCCCTGCGCCGGGCGGCTGAGGGCAAGGACCGGGGACGCCGCTGACGGTCGCGCGCATTCCCCCTCTCCCCGTGCGCGGGGAGAGGATCGCGGACACCTTGCCGTGTTCGCGATGAGCGGAGGCAAAGCCGAAGCGAGGGTAAGGGGGACTCTTCGGATGAGGCTCCTTCGGACGCGCCCCCTCACCCTCGGCTGCCGCCTCGCCGCGCCGACGACGAGGTCGTCGCGGCCCTCTCCCCGCAAGCGGGGCGAGGGGATGCGCCCTCCCTCAGCACGCCGCCACGTTCACCGCCAGGCCGCCGAGCGAGGTCTCCTTGTACTTCGCCTGCATGTCGTTGCCGGTCTGGCGCATGGTCTCGATGACCTCGTCCAGGCTGACCCGATGGATGCCGTCACCGCGTAGTGCCAGGGAGGCAGCCACCACCGCCTTGTTGGCCCCGAAGGCGTTGCGCTCGATGCAGGGGATCTGGACGAGGCCGCCGATCGGGTCGCAGGTCATACCGAGATGGTGCTCCATCGCGATCTCGGCGGCGTTCTCGATCTGCAGGGTCGAGCCGCCGAGCAGCGCGGCGAGGCCCGCCGCCGCCATGGCCGCCGCCGAGCCGACTTCCCCCTGGCAGCCGACCTCGGCGCCGGAAATCGAGGCGCGGCTCTTGATGAGACCGCCAATGGCTGCCGCCACCAGCAGGAATTCGCGGCCGCGCTCGTCCGACCAGCCGGGGCAGAAGTCGCGGGCGTAGCGCAACACGGCTGGGACGATCCCGGCCGCGCCGTTGGTGGGGGCGGTCACCACCCGCCCGCCGGCGGCGTTCTCTTCGTTCACCGCGAGGGCGAACAGGCTGATCCAGTCCATGATCTCGTGGGCCGGCCGGGCGTTGAGGTGGCGGTTGGCCTCCAGATCCTCGAACAGCTTCTTGGCCCGCCGCCGCACCTTGAGGCCGCCGGGCAATTCGCCGGTCTGGCGAAGCCCCCGGTCGATACAGGCGAACATCGCGTCGCGAATCGCGTCCAGCCCCTCGTCGATGACCTCGCGGCTGCGGCTCGCGCCCTCGTTGGCGCGCTGGACCTGGGCGATGGAAAAGCCGGTGCGCAGGCATGTCGCCAGCAGATCGGCGGCGCTGGCATAGGGCAGCGGAAACGTCATTGCCTCGCCCACCGCCGCCGCTTCCTCGCCGACCACGAAGCCGCCGCCGATGGAATAGCAGGTGACCGTGTCGAGCACGCCGCCATGCTCGTCGAGGGCGCGGAACCGCATGCCGTTGGTATGGACCGGTAGCACCTCGGTGAAGTTGAAGACGAGATCGGTCTCGAGGGCGAAAGCCGGTCCACCGAGGCCGAGCCTGCCCGTCCGCTTCGCTTCGGCCACGTATTCGTCGACCCGGTCGGGGTCGATCCCGGCGGGGCTATGGCCGAGCAGGCCGAGAAGAATGGCGACATCGGTCCCGTGCCCACGCCCGGTCCAGGCGAGGGAGCCGAAGATCTCGGCGCGGATGCGCGCGAGGCCGGTACGCCGCCGCGTCCGCTCGCGGAAATCGAGGGCCGCCACCATCGGCCCCACCGTATGCGAGCTCGACGGGCCGATCCCGATCTTGAACAGGTCGAAAGCGCTGATCATCGGTCCCGGTCCGCCTCATCCGCAGCGTCGCGCCACCATGCGGCAGTGCGATCGCTCATCAGACAGACCGTGATCTGAAGATCGCGCCCCGTCTTCGCAAGTGCGCCGTCCGACCTGCGAAATCCGGGCCGGACACGGTCCGCCCCGACGGGCCGCGTGGCGGGGCGATGCTCCGGCTCATATCAGGCCTCACTGAACCTGACCCAAAGACCAGGGCCGGTGAGGTCTTGCGGACGACCGCCGCCGCGCCGTCGCGTGGGCAGAGCTCGATGAGTCCGGCTCATCGAGGTCTGGTATCAGTGGAAGAACGGCAGGAAATGCGGAGCGTAGAGGCCGAAGCCCAGCATCACGAGGCCGGCGACGCCCAGGAACCCGCCCGCCAGCGTCAGTGCGGCGATGCCGGTGATGACCTGGGCCGAGGCGAGCACGATGCCGATCTGGAAGGCGGCCGAGCCGAATTCGTAATGATGGTAGCGGTGGAGCGCGAGGTCGCGATGCTCCTGCGAGGCCCGCGCCTTCTCCTGCAGTTCCTTGCGCCCGTCGCCGGTGGAGGGGTCCGATTCCCAGCGCGCCATGGTCTTGGCCCATTCGGCCCGTTTGGCGGCGATGGCCGGTGCGTTGGCCGTCTCCGGCGGGATCAGGGCGAGGGTTTCGTCGGCAGTCTTGAGGATGGTGCCGCGGATGGTGCGGGCCTGGTAATAGGCCCATTGGTTGGAGGATTCGACGTTGGCGCTGAGCGCCTCGGTCTGCGCCCCCTTGGCCAGGGTCTCGGCCAGCGCCAGGAACAGCGCCAGCACCGAAATCAGCAGCGCGACCTTCTTGTTCGAGCCCTCGATGGCTCCGTGACCCGACATGCCGGATGCTCCCTCTCGTGTTCGACGGCGGGAGTCACAGCCGATCCGCCGAGGAAGCGCAACCGTTTCCTCGGCGGTTTCGGGGCCGCATCGTCCGGCTCCTCAATCCTTGAAGACGTAGCCGGCGATGATCTTGAGCCCGACCGGGCGGCCGGCGGCGAGGCGGTGGGTATCGGAGGCCTCCACCACGACGGTTTTGCCTTCGGGGCGGTCCACCTCGATCCGCTGGCGGCCCTGGCTGCGGTATGACGAACGCACATGGCCTTCGAGATGGGCCTGGTCGGGCTCGGCGAATTGCAGCTGCCACGGTCGCGCATAGAGCTTGACCGGGCCGACGAGGCCGGCCGGTGCCTTGACCGGGGTCAGCCGGCCGTTGACCCGCACCTCGCCCCCCTGAACGATCGCCTCGACTTCGATCGTGTCGCCGAGGAACTTGAGCACGGTCGAGGAGACCGGGTTTTCCTGGACCTCGTCCGGGGTGCCGATCTGTTCGAGTCGGCCCTTGGACAGGACGGCGACGCGGTCGGAGAGCTCCAGCGCCTCGTCCTGGTCATGGGTCACGAAGATCGTGGTCTGGCCGGTGCGGTCGTGGATCTCGCGAAGCCAGCGGCGCAGGTCCTTCCTCACCTGGGCGTCGAGGGCGCCGAAGGGCTCGTCCAGCAGCAGCACGCGGGGCTCCACGGCCAGGGCGCGCGCGAGCGCGATGCGCTGGCGCTGGCCGCCGGAGAGTTGCGACGGGTAGCGGTCGGCGAAGCCCGAGAGCTTGATGAGATCGAGGAGATCGCCGACCCGGCGCTTGATCTCGGCCTTGGCCGGCCTGTCCGCACGCTTCCGGGCGTTGAGGCCATAGGCGATGTTCTCGGCCACGCTCATATGCTTGAACAGGGCGTAATGCTGGAACACGAAGCCGACGGCCCGCTCCTGCACCGGAACCCGCGTGGCATCGTCGCCGCCGAAGATGATGCGGCCGCGATCGGGAAAATCGAGCCCGGCGATGATGCGTAGCAGCGTGGTCTTGCCCGAGCCCGAGGGGCCGAGCAGCGCCAGCAATTCGCCCGCCTGCACGTCGAGGGAGAGGTCGTGCAGCACCGCCGCCGTGTCGAAGGTCTTCGACAGGTTCTCGACCCGGATCGCCGTGGACGAACCCACCGGGTCAGTGACCCCGTGCGCCCGCTGCGATCTCGGCACTGAAGCGCCATTCGAGGAGTGATTTGACGAGGAGGGTGACAAGAGCGAGGCCGGCAAGGAGGGAAGCGACGGCGAAAGAGGCAACGAAGTTGTACTCATTGTAGAGGATCTCCACGTGGAGCGGCAGCGTATTTGTCAATCCGCGGATATGGCCTGAGACCACCGACACCGCGCCGAATTCGCCCATCGCCCGGGCGTTGCAGAGGAGCACGCTGTAGAGCAGGCCCCAGCGGATGTTGGGCAGCGTCACGGTCCAGAACGCGTGCCAGCCGGAGGCGCCGAGGGTCAGCGCCGCTTCTTCTTCGGCAGTTCCCTGTTCCTGCATCAACGGGATCAGCTGGCGGGCGACGAAGGGGAAGGTGACGAAGATCGTGGCGAGCACGATGCCGGGAACGGCGAAGATCACCTGGATGTCGTGCGCGATCAGCCACGGGCCGAGGAGGCCCTGGGCCCCGAAGACGAGTACGTAGATCAGCCCCGAGACCACCGGCGAGACCGAGAACGGCAGGTCGATGAGGGTCACGAGCAGGTTCTTGCCGCGGAACTCGAACTTGGCGATGGCCCAGGAGGCCATGATGCCGAAGACGAGGTTGAACGGCACGGCGATGGCCGCCGTCAGCAGGGTCAGGCGGATCGCAGAGCGCGCATCCGCCTCCGTGAATGCGGCGAGATAGGCTGACCAGCCTTTCGCGAAGGCCTGGATGAACACCGTCACCAACGGCAGCACCAGGAACAGGGCGAGAAAGACCACCGCGACCCCGATCAACACCACCCGGACGACACGGCCTTCCGTGACCACGCTCCGTGCGCGGGCGGGCGGACCTCCGGCCTGGAGATTGGGGTGCCGGACATCCGGGTTTCCGACAACGGCGCTAGACATAACCGAACCTCCTGCGGCTCCAGGCCTGGATCAGGTTGATGGCGAGCAGGGTCAGGAACGAGATCCCGAGCATGATCGTCGCGATGGCGCAGGCGCCCCCATAATCGAATTCCGAGAGCTTGATGACGATAAGGAGCGGGGCGATCTCGGAGACGTAGGGAAGGTTGCCGGCGATGAAGATGATCGAGCCGTATTCACCGACGCCGCGGGCGAAGGCGAGGGCGAAGCCCGTGAGCACGGCCGGGATCAGGGGCGGTAGCACCACCTTCACCAGCGTGTGCCAGCGGCCGGCGCCGAGGGTGGCCGATGCCTCCTCGATCTCCTTGTCGATCTCGACGATCAGGGGCTGCACCGTCCGTACGGCGAAGGGCAGGCCGATGAAGACCATGGCGATGTAGATGCCCACCGGCGTATAGGCGGCCTCGATCCCGAGCTTGGCGAGCTGTTCGCCCACGAGACCGTTGGGGGCATACAGGGAGGCCAGGGCGATGCCGGCGACGGCGGTCGGCAGGGCGAAGGGAAGATCCACCACCGCGTCCACGATCTTGCGGCCGGGAAACCGGTAGCGGGTGAGAACCCAGGCGATGAGGAAGCCGAAGACCGAGGCGGTCAGCGCCGCGAGGAGCGAAACCCCGAAGCTTACGCGCAGGGCGCTGGCGACGCGCGGATCGGTGGCGACCGCCCAAATTCCCGACAGGCCGAGGCCGGAGGCGCGGGCGACGAGAGCGGCCAGGGGCAGCAGCACGATGATGCCGAGGCAGGTCAGGGTATAACCGAAGGTGATCCCGAAGCCGGGAATCACACTGGGCTGACGGAAGCGTCGTCTCGGACGCAGAGGGGGCTCTGCCATGGGGTGGTCCTGATAATGGATCGCCTCGCTCACGCATCGGCGGGTCGGGAAGCGGGCACGGTGTCCGGCTGAGGTCGCCCCCTGCTCCCTGGGCACCCTCCCCGTGACGGCTGCTAGATTTACACACCTGCTCTTCAAGGCAGAGCGCGTCCCTCTCCCCCTTGTGGGGAGAGGCTAGGAGTGGGGGTGGCTCCGCCAGCCTCCGCAGCATCAGGGTCGCACAACCACCCCCACCTCCTACTCCTCCCCGCAAGGGGGAGGAGGGCAGGGTAGCGTGCATACCGCGACATGTGTGCCTATCGTCGGCCGGGGGGGCGCGCTACGGCGCCGGCTTGCTCAGCTGGTCGAACAGCCCACCATTGTCGAAGTTCTTCTTCTGGATATCGTCCCAGTTGCCCTGAAGATCCTCGATCTTGAAAAGTTTCAGTTCGGGCAGCTGCGCCAGATGCTCGGGCTTGGCGGCCTCACGCTTGATCGGGCGGTAATGATGCTTGGCGAAGATCGCCTGCGCCGCGTCCGAATAGAGGAACTGGAGATAGGCCTCGGCCTGCTTGCGGGTGCCCTTCTTGTCGACATTGGCATCCACGAGGGCGACCGGCGGCTCGGCGTAGATCGAGGTCGGCGGAACGATCACGTCGAACTTGTCGCGGCCGAACTCTTCGAACACCAGATAGGCTTCGTTCTCCCAGGTCGGCAGCACGTCGCCGAGACCGCGCTGGGCGAAGGTCACGGTGGAGCCGCGCGCGCCGGTATCGAGCACCGGCACTTGCTTGTAGAGCTGGCCGACGAAGGCGTTGGCTTTGTCCGCGTTCTTGCCTTCCTTCTCGTAGGCGTAGCCCCAGGCCGCGAGGAAGTTCCAGCGGCCGCCAGCCGAGGTTTTCGGGTTCGGGGTGATCACCTTCACGTCGGGCTTCACGAGATCGCCCCAATCCTTCACGCTCTTCGGGTTGCCCTTGCGCACGAGGAACACCACGGTCGAGGTGTAGGGCAGACCTTCATTGGGCAGCTTGGTGCGCCAATCGGCGGGGATCTTCTTCGAGATGCGGCTGATCGCGTCGATGTCGGAGGGGATGCCCAGGGTCACCACATCGGCCGGGATGCCGTCGATGACGGTGCGGGCCTGCGAGCCGGAGCCGCCATGGGCCGCGCGGATGGTGACCGTCTCGCCGGTCTTCGCCTTCCACTCCTCGATGAAGGCCGCGTTGATCTCCTTATAGAGTTCCCGCGTCGGGTCGTAGGAGACGTTGAGGAGTTCGGTCTGCGCCTGGGCGCTGCCGGTGGCGAACAGCGCGGACCCGAACCCTGCCGAGACCAGGCCGAGCGAACCGGCGCACAGGGCAATGACACGTCTGCGGTTGGACAGACGGCGGGCATTCGGCGGGGAGGATAGGTTCGAGCTCACAGGTTCGTCTCCGGCTACATCGCGGCTGCGGGACAAAGCCGTCCCGACGCCCCGGTGGCGCTAGGTTTCGTTCGTTTTAAAGAACAATGTCAAGCTTGACCGAGGGGTGCCTCTTTCGTTCTAGATAGGCAATTCTCCTTACGAAAGCGAAGGCGTGAGGAGGAAAACATTTGCTATAGAAGTATGTTCTATCTGTATCCGCGAAGGGAGAATATAAAGCCTCGGTCGGCTAGTTCTATAGAACGAACGTTCCGTAACATTTCCGGCGCCAATGTGCATTGCAGCATCAGGCCCGGTTTCCCGGGTCCGTACGCGCGGAGTGTCTCATAGGTGGGGTCGGTCATGGAGCAGCGATAGCGCTCCATTCCGGCCAGACACGACGGAAAACCGGATGCGGGAATCCGCAACCGGTTATGCTGGCAGAAGGGCTTCCCGAACGCCTGAGAATCAGGAGATCGGGACAGGCTTGGTCTGGAAGGAGCAGTGCCTGCGCAGGCGTCCCTTCGAGGAACGGCTCAGTCGGAGGCGAGGGCGACCAGGGAGAACAGGGTCGCGAGCAGGATGTTTCCGGCGACGACGAGAACGAGGACGGTCATGGGATGGGATTTCGCGGGTTGGCGGAAGACGGGCCGGGCAGGTCCAGCACGTAGGCGCGACCGATAGCACCGCAATTCTGAACGCTGTGTGTCGTCTCGCTCATCCCTCTGAAGGATCGCGCCTGTAACGGGTCACCCCTTCCGCCGACTGAGCTTCGACAGCAGGGATTCGATGCGTTCGCCAACCGGTTCGATCAGCGAATCGGCATAATGGGCCCGCAGGTTCAAACCGAGATGGCGTCGCACGCTTGCCGTGAGCGATACCGGCCTGCCCCGCGGCGTCCGACCGTCCTGCCCGTCATCCGGCTGCATTTTGGTCATGAGGGGAGCTCCGCTCATGCCGACTTCCCAAGGAGGGACTGGGTCGGCCCTGACCGGAAGGCTGCCAGGGAATGGTTAAGAACAATTTTATCCATTTCCGTAAAAAGTCTGTAAGGCCAAGCTTCTAGGGCGAGCGCCCCGTTTTCCCTTATCTGTCAATGACATTTTACATTTTTTGAAGCGAAATAAATCCGTCAGCCATACCACCGGGAGGAAACGGCGCGGGTGCAAAGGGTTGCGTCCGGCCAAGCCCCCTGGCGATCCGCAAACAGGGTTACCGAATGGTTTCCGGCTGTGGACGGCTGCGCCGAAGCGGGGTTACAACGCTCTCGCTCACTGAGTCGGATTCAAGTGTTCGGAGAGCAAAAATCGCATGAAGGGGAGATCTTCAAAGAATGCAGACCATCACCATCACAGTGCGAGAACGTGACACCGTATTAGCGGCGCTGCGTTACTATCAATTCTATCGCCTTCAGGGCCATCCTTTCGATCCTCGGCAAGATCACCTGATCGATGCAATTGCAAGTCACTCAGGTGAAAGTCTAGATCTTGCGGAGATCGACGATCTTTGTGCCGGCATTCAGGGCAACAAACACGCCTTGAGCGCGGCTGCGTAACACCCCCACAGGGGTCCTCGATACGTCGGCGGCGGCCCTCCTGCGCCGCCTAAAGACGGGGATGGGCCGAGCGCCGCACACTCCACGTCTTCGCCAAGACGATGCTGGTCGGGGCGGATGTCCGAAACGGCCTCAAAAAGAAAAACCTTCTCTTTTCACGATTTGCCAGGACATCCTTCACGACCCGCTGGGCCATCGCCCATCCGGCCCACGTGCAGGCCGCAGGCACCGTGCCGGGCTCCCCCGGCCGGTGCGCCGCGACGATGCCCGAAAGCTCGACCGGACCCATCGGCCCTTCGCTTCACGGAGCCTTGGCGAGCTGATTCTTGGCCCGCTCGACCGCCGCGTTGCAGGCCTGGGCGTCGCCCTTGCCGTCGGCGGTGCGCGCCTCGTCCAGGGCGACCTTGGCCTGCATCGCGGCATCGGCGCCTTTTCCCGCCTCAGCGGATTTCTCCGGCGGAGCGGCCGGGGTGGAGGCATTGCCTCCCTGCGCGGTTTCCCCCTGGCCTTCGCGCGCGCCGGCGGCCGCCTTACCCGAGGTCGAGGCGGAGATGGCGCCCGTCGCCTCGTCCTTCACCCGCGTCTCAAGGCGCGCGATCTCTTCCGAACAAGGTGAGGCGAGGGCCGGGTCCGCCGCGAGGCCGATGGTGAAGCCGGCAGCCAGCAACACTGCGAGGGGACGGGATTTCTGAATCATGGGGTATCCTCAAGGGGGGCTGTGACGGGACAACCCGTGTCCGGCCCCTTCGGCTCCCCTGACGCGGCGAAGTTTACGCCTCGGCGAACCCTGTCGATCCCGGCCGCGCACCGCCATGGTCGTGGTCGCATTCACCGTGGTCGGCCAGCACCTGGATGACCCGGCACCCACCCACCCGCCCGTGGCCGCATTCCGTCACCATGCGCTGCAACTCCGTACGCAGGGCGATCAGCCGGGTGATGCGCTGCTCCACCTCCGCGAGGTGACGTCTCGCCAGACGGTCCACCTCGGCGCAGGATTCCTCCGGTTGCGCGCTCATGGCGAGAAGTTCGCGAATCGCATCGACCTCGAAGCCGAGTTCGCGCGCGTGACGGATGAAGTTGAGCCGTGCCACCTCGGCGTCGCCATAACGGCGCTGCTGCCCATCGGTGCGCGGCGGCGACGGCATCAGCCCGACCTGCTCGTAATAGCGGATCGTCGGCACCTTCACTCCGGCGCGGCGCGACAGGATTCCGATCGAGAACGTCATTTTCCGCTTGATCCTCTAGTCGCTAGAGCTTGTAGGCTTCTGTTTAACGACGAAACGAGGAGAGAGCCATGGCCGAATCCTGCTGCGGCACGAGCCTGAACCAGACTGAAGCCCACACGCACGTGCATTCCCACGATCATGCCCATGACACGGCGGGCGCGCACGACCACGCCGTGGCGACGCAGGCTCCGAAGGCCTCGCCGCACGAGGAATCCTGCGGTTGCGGCGGGGGCGTTCCGGTCTTCGACGGCGTGGATCCGCGCTACAAACGGGTGCTGTGGTTCGTCATCGCCCTCAACGGCGCGATGTTCGTCACCGAGATGGCGGCTGGCCAGGCGGCTGGTTCGCAGGCGCTGAAGGCCGACGCCCTCGACTTCCTGGCCGATACCGTCACCTACGGCCTCAGCCTCGCGGTCATCGGTGCGAGCCTTCGCACCCGCTCGTTGGCGGCTCTGGCCAAGGGGGTGAGCCTCAGCCTGATGGCGGTCTGGGTCTTCGGCTCCACGCTCTACCAGACGCTCGTTCTCGGCGTGCCGAGCGCGGAATGGATGGGCGGGATCGGCTTGCTGGCACTGGCCGCCAACGTCGCCTCGGTGCTGCTGCTGATGCGCTACAAGGACGGCGACGCCAATGTCCGCTCCGTCTGGCTGTGCTCGCGCAACGATGCCATCGGCAACATCGTGGTGATGGGCGCGGCGCTCGCCGTCTGGGGCACCACGTCGGCCTGGCCTGACCTCGCGGTCGCCGCCCTCATGGCCGGCATCTTCCTCACCTCTTCGGTCCAGATCCTGAAACAGGCCTGGGGCGAGTATCGCGAGGGGGGCCGGGAGGCGCGGGTCTTGGCGGCCGAGTGAGGGTTCGGACCACCTTAATATGACGTGGTCATTCCGGGGCGCCGAAGGCGAGCCCGGAATCCAGAGCCACCAAAGGTACAGGACCTTGCGCTGTCGGCGTTTCTAGATCCCGGGCTCTGCTGCGCAGCCCCGGGATGACGTCGCTGATCCGGAAAATCTTCGGCCCCTTACAAGAAAGGGGCCGAAGAGTGTTGCGGTCTTACGAGCTCAGCTGGTCGCGGATCGGCAGCTGCCGGATGCGGCGGCCGGTGGCGGCGAAGACCGCGTTGGCGATGGCCGGCGCCACGGGGGGGACGCCCGGTTCACCGACGCCGCCGAGCGGACGGCTGTAGTCGTTGTTCTGGATCAGGTGGACGTGCAGCTCCTTCGGGGCGGCGTCGAGACGGGTGATCTCGTAACCGTCGAAGTTGTTCTGCTGCGCGCGCCCGTCCTTGAAGGTGATTTCGGCCGACAAGGCCAAGCCCATCCCCATGACGACGGCACCCTCCATCTGCGAGCGGATACGCTCCGGGTTGACCTGCGGCCCGCAATCGACGGCGATGTCGATGCGCTTGACCGAGACTTCGCCCTTGGCGCCCACTTCGACCTCGGCGGCGACCGCCGTGTGGGTGACGAAGCTGTAATGCCCGGCAATGCCGAGGCCCCGTCCCTTCGGCAGCTTGCGGCCCCAGCCGATCCCCTTGGCCGCCGCCTCGATGACCCCACGCAGGCGCGCGGTCTCGATCGGGTAGCGGGCCGGGTCCTCGCCGTAATTCCACACATCGCCGATGGTGGTCGGGTCGATCACCCGGTCGGGGCCGATCAGGGCCAGCAGGTACTCCTTCGGATCCTTGCCCGCCGCATGCGCCAACTCGGCGACAAACGACTGGATCGCGAAGGCGTGCGGGATGTTCGACACCGAGCGGAACCAGCCGATGCGCACATGCGCGTCGGCCGCCGGGTTCTCGAGCCGGATATTCGGCACGGCGAACGGCGTGTTGGTCAGTCCCATCCCGAGCTCGAAGGGCAGCTCGTTCTTGGCGCCGGCGGCGAAGATCGAGCCGATCGTGGGCGCCGCCGAACGGTGGAGCCAGGCCACCGGCATGCCCTTGTCGTCGAGGCCGGCCTCCAGGCGCTCCACCGAGATCGTGTGGTAGTAGCCGTGATGGAGGTCGTCCTCGCGGGTCCAGGTGAGCTTGACCGGCGCACCGTCCACGGCCTGCGAGCACAGGGCCGCCTCGAGCACGTAATCGGGCTTCGACTTGCGGCCGAAGCCGCCGCCGAGCAGCGTCACGTTCACCCGCACCTTGTCGGCAGGCAGGTTGAGCTTCTTGGCCAGGCGGTCATGGGTCGCCTGGGGAGCCTGCGTGCAGGCCCAGGCTTCGCAGAACCCGTCCTTGATCCGCACGGTGGCGGCCGGCGGCTCCATCGGAGCCTGGACGAGATGGGGCACGAAATACTCGGCCTCGATCCGCTGCTTGGCCTTCGCCATGGCGCCGTCGACGTCACCCTGGTTGCGAACGACCTTGCCGGGCGCGCGTGCCGCCTTCTCCAACTCGCCGCGGAAGGCGACCGAATCGTAATGGGCGTTCGGGCCGTCGTCCCAGGTGATCTTCAGGGCGTCGCGGCCCTTCATTGCCGCCCAGGTGTTCTTGGCGATGACGGCGACGCCGCCGATCGGCTGGAATTCGGACGGGATCTCGGGCGTGTCGATCTTGAACACCTTGACTACGCCGGGGACCTTCATGGTCTCGGCATCGTCGTAGCTCGCCACCTTGCCGCCGAAGACCGGCGGGCGGGCAACGAGGGCGTAGAGCATCCCGTCGAGACGGGTATCGAGGCCGTACATGGCCTTGCCGGTGGTGAAGTCTTGGTTGTCGATGAGGCCGATCTTGCCCTTGCCGATGAACTTGAAGGCTTTCGGATCCTTCAGGGTCACGCTCTCGCGAGCGGGCACGGCGAGTTCGGAGGCTGCCGCCGCCACGTCGCCATAACCGAGCGTGCGCTTCGACTTGGCATGGGTGAGGACCGAGTTCTCGGCCTTCACTTCCGCTGCAGGCACGCCCCATTGCTTGGCGGCGGCCTGGACCAGCATGGCCTTCGCCGCCGCACCCGCATGGCGCAGGTGCGGGAAGAAGTGGCGCAAGCTCCGCGAGCCGTCGGTGTCCTGGTTGCCGAACCGGGCTTCGTCGCCCCAAGCCTGGGCGACCTTGACCTTGGCCCAATCCGCCTCGAGCTCGTCGGCGACGACGAGGGCGACGGAGGTGCGCACGCCCTGGCCCATCTCCGAGCGATGGCAGGTGATGGTGACGGTGCCGTCCGGCGCGATGGCCACGAACACCTTCGGGTCGTCCTGCCAGCCATGCGGCATGGCATCGGCGCCGAATTTCTTCGGCTCGTCCTTCTTGTCCTCGGCACGCGCGGAATCACGCCAGGACAGGGCGAGCACCAGGGCACCCATGCCGCCGAGCATGGCGCGGCGGCTGACATTGGCGAGAGCGCTGGGCGCTTCGGGGGCGGCGGTCGTCTCGGTGGCGAGGTCGGCCATGATCTGTGCGTCGTGAATCACAGGCGCTCTCCCTTGTTGGCGGCCGGCGCGTTTCCGGCGGCCTGATGGATCGCGGCGCGGATGCGCGGATAGGTGCCACAGCGGCAGAGGTTGCCGCTCATGGCCTCGTCGATCTGGGCGTCGTTGGGCTTCGGCGTCTCCTTCAGGAAGGAGGCCGCCTGCATCATCTGCCCGCACTGGCAATAGCCGCATTGCGAGACGTTCAGGTCGCGCCAAGCCACCTGGACCGGATGGTTGCCATCGGGCGAAAGCCCCTCGATGGTCACCACCTCCTGGCCTTCGGCTGCGGAGATGGGGGTGACGCAGCCGCGCACGGCAGTGCCGCCGAGATGGATCGTGCAGGCGCCGCATAGGGCCTGGCCGCAACCGAACTTAGTGCCGGTGAGGCCGACTTCGTCACGCAGGAACCACAGCAGCGGCATGTCGGGATCGCCGTCGAAGCTGCGTTCAGCCCCGTTCACGGTGAGTTTGATCATCGGTCTATCCTGTCATCGATCAGGCCACGGACCGGTCGAGATCGGCGGGCTACCGATCCGTTGGGCTCGCGAATACCTTGGAGGTCGTCACTCAGGCGCGGGGCGCGCGCGACATCGTCGCCGTCCCGCATCGAAACGTCCCTGAGGTGCGGCAGCGGATCCGGCACCCCTCGACAGGGAACCGTCGCAGTGCACGAAGCCCCCACGCCCCGTACCTCATAATGAATCCAATTAAACGGTAGGGGTGCTGCGGTGCAACGGCCGGCAGCCACGGGCGTCACTTTCGTGAAGCTCGGCCGAGGATTCGATGTGCTGTTGCGCACAGTACGTATCGGGCGTCTGGGACGCTTTCGAATGTCGCTCGTTGTTTATGCCGGCTCTGCAGACATCGCTCCAGCGGGCCTCGGTGAAGCGCCAAACCTTTCGAATCGCTTCGACATAACGGTGCTCGAACCGTCCGGCACTTCGCCTCGATCAGGTCTCCACGAGGCCGAAGCTGGACCCGCTCGCCTCGGAATCACCGCGCCCATGGGGCAGAGCGAGGTATTCCGATGAGCGCATCTCGATGAGGCGCGAGACCGTGCGGTCGAACTCGAACGCCTCTCGGCCCTCGGTCGCCGTGTAGAGGCCGTGCGGCTCGGCAGCGGCCGAGGCGATCAGTTTCATGTGGGCATCGTAGAACGTGTCGACGAGGGTGATGAAGCGCTTGGCCTCGTTGCGGTTCGCCTCGCCCATCACCGGGATGTCCGAGAGGATCACCGTCTTGAAGGAATGGGCGATGGCCATGTAGTCGGCGGCGCCCAGCGGCTGGGCGCAAAGGTCGGCGAAGCCGAACCGGGCGACGCCGGCGGCCTCCTCCGGCACGGCCACCTCGCGGCCTTTCACGCGGATCGTGGCAGGCTTGCCCCTGGCTTTGCCGGTGAGCCCCTTGAAGGCCTGATCGAGGGCGGCGGCGGCCGTCTCGTCGGCAGGCACATGATAGACAGAAGCGCCACCGAGCTTCTCCAGGCGGAAATCCGTCCGGGAATCGAGCTTCAGGATTTCGACCCGGCTCTTCAACTCCGCGACGAAGGGCAGGAACAGCGCGCGGTTGAGCCCGCCTTCATAGAGCCGGTCGGGCTCGACGTTGGACGTCGCGACGACGGTGACGCCGCGCTTGAACAACGCCCCGAACAGCCGGCCGAGGATCATCGCGTCGGCGATGTCGGTCACGGTGAACTCATCGAAACACAGCAGCGTCGCCTCGTCCGCCAGGGCGTCGGCCACCACCGGGATCGGGTCGTCACCCTTGGCCGTGCCCGCCTTGAGGGCCTGCCGGTGGGCATGGATGCGCTCATGCGCATCCGACAGGAAGCCGTGGAAATGAACGCGGCGTTTCTTGCCCGGCGCCGCCTCGTGGAACAGGTCCATCAGCATGGTCTTGCCGCGGCCAACGGAGCCCCAGATGTACAGGCCCTTGGGCGGACCTTCGCTGTCGCCGCTGCGGCCGAACAGCCAGCCGAGCGCGCTGCCCTTCTTCGCCCGACGCCGCCGGTCGAGATCCCGGACCAGCCTGTCGAGGGCCTGGACCAGATGGGTCTGAGCCGGGTCGCGCTCGATGGCGCCCGACGAGACCAGCATGTCGTAGCGCGCCGAAACCGGACCGGCAGGAGAATCACCGCCCTGCGAACCGGCGGAGGATGCGGAACCTGAGGGGGGACTCACGGCGATGGCGACCTTGGATACGGGACGGCGCAAGGGCCGCGTGCGCGTCGATGGAACCGGTCCGGCGACAGGCCCGAAGACCGGTCTGCCGCGCGTCGCCGGAGGGATCAAGTACGGCATGCCGGCCGGATGACGTTTTGTTGCATTGCACAAAACCGGCGGCGATGCCATCTCGTGGCCTCCTCGAGGGAGGTCACGCCCGGAGCCAGCGCACATCAGCGCAATGTCATCCGGAGTACGACGGCACAATGCCCGACACCATTTCGACCGGACCGAATGTCCGGCGCCTCTGGCTCAGCGACCGAGCCATGGTCGAGGCCTATTTCCTGCGGCTCGACCCCGATACCAGAGCCAACCGGTTCATGGCCGCCGTGAGCGATGCCGCGGCCGTTGCCTACGCGGCCCGCGCCCTCAAGGTCGAAGGGCTGGTCTTCGGCGGTTTCGTCGAGGGGACCTTGTGCGCGCTCGGCGAATTGCGCCCGCTCACCGGCCCCGTGCCGGGGCTGAGCCTCGGCCGCGATGCGGAGGCGGCCTTCGCCGTGGAGCGCGGGTTCCGCCGCAACGGCCTCGGCCATGCCCTCTTTCGGCGGATCGTCTCGGCGGCGCGCAACCGCGGCGTCCGCGATCTTCATGTCCGCTGTCTCAGCTGGAACGGCCCGATGCGCGGGCTCGCCACCAAGCTCGGCGCCGAAGTGACCCTGGCCGATGGCGAAGCGGAGGGGGCGCTCGTCCTCGCCCGTCCGACGCCCGCCTCCCTCTGGCGCGAGGGGATCGACGAGGCGCTGGATTTCACCCTCGCGGTGGCCGCCGCCGCCGAGCCGCTGAAACGAGCGGCGTGAGAGATCAAGCGGATTGGCGGCGAGGTCGCCGGACGCTATCCTGGGTTACTCTCGGGCGTCGCCGTCGGCTTCGCATTCGCCCGGCTCCCTGTTCGAAAAGATCACTCCGCCATGAGATCCGTGCTTGCTGCCTGCATCGTCCTGGCTCCTCTCGCCGTTTCGGCGCAGGAGCGGCCAGCGACCCCCGCCATGCTCTGCGCCGACGCCGCAGCCCTGGTGAACCGCGTCGGGGCCATCGTGATGACGACGGGGCCGATCACCTACGACAGGATCGTCCGCGACGGTGGGTTCTGTCCCCTGCCGGAAGCGCCCAAACCCGCCTACGAACTCACCCAGGACGTGGCGAAATGCTTCGTCGGCTATGTCTGCCGCGACAAGTTCAACGAGGGCAGCACGCGCGACTGAGTCCGGTCGCGGTTCAGGGCCACGGCCAAGCTGCCATGTTGAAGCCAAGTCTCCACCCGATGGCCGCCGCACCGCGGCGCTAACGAAGCTCCTTCGATCACGATCGGGGAGGGGGCTTCTCATGACCATCGGCGAGAATTCGGCACAGGATCGGCGTTCCCGGGAGGGACATGCCACGACGCGCCTGGAGCATTGCGTCGCCCATACGCTGCGGGTGATCGAGGCGGCCCGCATCGAGCGGGAGGATGCGCCGGTGAAGGCGGCCCGTCGCCATCTGGCGGAAATCTACGGCGTCACGCGGCTCAACCGACGCCTGGAGCGCAATCGACATTCGGCGTGAATCCGGCGGCGTTCAGCGCGGCGCACGCCCCGGTTTCATCGCCAGCCAGATCGTATGGCGGGCGCCGCTGGTGACATTGGCCCTGACAGGAACCTCCTCCACGGCGAACCCGCCCCGGCGAAGGCGCTGAGTAAAGGTCCGGTCCGGATGCGCGGACCATACGGCGAGCACGCCGCCGGGCCGCAGGGCCGTCATGGCCGCGCCCAATCCCGCCCCGTCATAGAGCCTGTCATTGGCCGCCCGGGTGAGCCCGTCGGGGCCGTTATCGACGTCGAGGAGAATCGCGTCGTAGGCGGCGGTCGCCGAGCGGATCGCGCCGACGACATCACCGATCCGCAGGTCCACCCGCGTATCGTCGAGGGCATTCGCCGACAGGGCGCTCAACGGCCCGCGCACCCATTCCGCCACGTTCGGCACGAGTTCGGCGACGACGATCGCGGCATCGGGGCGCAACGCATCGAGGGCCGCGCGCAGGGTGAAACCCATGCCGAGACCACCGATCAGGAAACGCGCGCCCGCGCGGCCTCCGACCCGCTCCGCCGCGAGTGTCGCGAGCGCCTTCTCCGAGCCGCTGAGGCGGCTGTTCATCAGCTCGTTATGTCCGAGCTGGATCGAGAATTCGCTGCCGCGCTGAAGCAGCCGCAACTGGCCCTCGTCCCCGGGGATCGGTGCGGTGTCGAGGACGAGCCAGGGAATCATGAGCGGGGCCGGCGGGACTGCATGCCGACCCGGCTATCACAGCTGGGGCGGGGGATCACGCGATGCCGGGCAGGCGCCCCTCCCCCGACAGGGGAGGGGCCATTGGCATCCGGCTAGAACAGGCCTTCGATCTGCCCGTCGGCATCGAGATGGATGCCCTCCGAGGCGGGGACCTTGGGCAGGCCGGGCATGGTCATGATCTCACCGCAGATCACCACGACGAAGCCGGCGCCGGCCGAGAGCCGCACGTCGCGCACCGAGATGAGGTGGCCCGAGGGAGCGCCCATCAGGTTCGGGTCGGTGGAGAACGAGTACTGCGTCTTGGCCATGCAGACCGGCAGGTTGCCGTAGCCGTCCTTCTCGAACTGGGCGAGCTTGGTGGCGGCCTTCGATTCCACCTGGATGTCGCCCGCGCCGTAGAGCTTGGTGGCGATGGTCTTGACCTTGTCGGTGAGCTTGGTGTCGGTCTCGTAGGCGAAGGTCAGCGGCTTCTGCTCGCCTTCGGCCAGCTTGACCACGGCCTGCGCCAGCTCCTCGGCGCCGGCTCCGCCTTCCGCCCAATGCTTGCAGGTGATCGCCTCGACATCGAGCTTCTCGCGGCACAGCTCCTTGAGCTTGGCATGTTCCGCGTCGGTATCGGCGTAGAAGTGGTTCACACCGATGACCACGGGCAGGCCGAAGCCGCGCACATTGGCGACATGCCGGGCGAGGTTGGCGAAGCCCTTCTCCAGGGCGTCGAGGTTCTCGGAGCCGAGCTCCTTCTTCGACACGCCGCCATGCATCTTGAGGGCGCGCACCGTGGCGACGATGACCACCGCCGAGGGTTTCAGCCCCGCCTGCCGGCACTTGATGTCGATGAACTTCTCGGCACCGAGATCCGCGCCGAAGCCGGCTTCGGTGACCACGTAATCGCCGAGCTTGAGGCCGGCGCGGGTGGCGATCACCGAGTTGCAGCCATGCGCGATGTTGGCGAAGGGACCACCATGGATCAGGGCGGGGTTGCCCTCCAGGGTCTGGACCAGGTTCGGCTGCAGCGCGTCCTTGAGGAGCACGGTCATCGCGCCGGTAGCCTTGACGTCGGCCAGCGTCACCGGCTTGCGGTCGCGGGTCTCGGCGATGACAATGCGGCCGAGGCGCGCCTCGAGGTCGTCGAGATCACGGGCGAGGCAGAACACCGCCATGACTTCCGAGGCCACGGTGATGTCGAACCCGTCCTCGCGCGGGAAGCCGTTGGCGACACCGCCCAGCGACTGGGTGATCGACCGCAGGGCGCGGTCGTTCATGTCGACGACCCGGCGCCAATGGATGCGGCGGACGTCGATATTGAGCTCATTGGCCCAGTAGACGTGGTTGTCGATGAGCGCGGCGGCGAGGCTGTGCGCCGAAGTGATGGCGTGGAAATCGCCGGTGAAGTGCAGGTTGATCTGCTCCATCGGCACGACCTGGGCCTTGCCGCCGCCGGCGGCACCCCCCTTCATGCCGAAACACGGGCCGAGCGAAGGCTCGCGCAGACACATCACCGTCTTCTTGCCGATGCGGTTCAGCGCATCGCCGAGGCCGACCGTGGTCGTGGTCTTGCCTTCGCCCGCCGGGGTCGGGCTGATCGCGGTCACGAGGACGAGCTTGCCCTCGGGCTTCGATTCCAGCGACTTGATGAAGGCGTGGTCGATCTTGGCGATATGCCGGCCGTAATGGTGCAGGGCATCTTCCGGCACGCCGATCTTCTCGGCCACCTGCGTGATCGGCTGCAGGGTAGCCGCGCGGGCGATCTCGATGTCTGAGGGCATTGGTCTCTCCCGGTCTGTCGTCGCGATGGCGTGTCGCGCTTAACGCTTCTTGTGGACGATCGTGGGTTCGCGGCGTCCGGCGGCGACCCGCGAACAATCCATGCTTCACCGTTGCCATCACTGTGAGCGATGGAGCAAGCAAAAGCGCGTCGGAATTTTTCAACCCGTCTGCAAAATTTCATTTGAGTGCGCCGAGGCTCGGGCGGGTCGCCCGCCTAGGCGGTGTGCGGGGCGGAGTCAGCCCGACATCGCCGTCGCCGTGTAGCCGGCCTGGTTCAGCGCCTCGGCGATCGTCAGGCTCTGGGCGTCGGTGGTGATCGCCACGCGGCCATGATCGCGGTCGACGGCGACATGCGCCTCCGGATCGATCCGCAGAATGGCCTTGCGCACCGCCTCAGCGCAGCCGTCGCAGGTCATGCCGTCCACCTGCATCAGCAGGTCTACCCGTCTCGTATCCATCCAACCGCTCCCGTCGCTGGGTCACGTCTCGCACCTCATGTAGAGCCAAATCCCCTCCCGCCGCGAGGGGGGATGGTCCGGGAGGCCTCGGGGGCGCTGCCAGGCTGGCTGAAGCCAAGCTTCGAAGCTCATGCAACACATGGCAAAAAACCGGTTCACGCAGCCCGCGCCCATCTTGTGGGACCTCGTCGCCTCGGCGACAAACGGAGCCTGTCTCGATTTGCGTAAACCGTGAGCGAGGCCCCGTGATCTCCGCTCGATCGTCGTGAGGATAAGAGTATTCCGATGGCCCGGATCGTCGGCCGACGCACGGGCCCGTGGCTCCTGAGTCTCATCGGGTTCGTGGTCCTGGCGCCGCTCGCAGTGATCTCCCCCCTCGGCGGCGCCTTCGGACTGGCGGCCATGAGTGGTCTCGTCGCCATCCTGGCTGCGCGCCGGGCGCGCACGCTCGACCTGCGGTGCGAGAAGCTTTCGGGAGAGCTGGATATCCTGTCCCAACGCCTCGTGCGCCTGGAGACGGTGGCCCGGCTCATCGCCGACCAGCAGATGCGGATCGAGCGCGCCCGTGCCGAGGAGGACGGCCCGGCGGAGGCCAAGGCCCCCAAGGAATCCTCGGTGGATGCCGCCGTGGAGGAGGTCACTGCAGAAATCGGCCTGCTCAGCGGCATCGTCCGCGAACTCGCCGCCGTGGTCGCCGCGCAGGACGGAGAGATCGCCCGCCTGAAGGCAACGCCACCGGCCGCTCCCGCTCCGACCCCGATCGCCCGTCGTGACGCCGCAGATGCCTTCATCGTCCCGCCGCCTTCCCCGCCGCCAAGAACCGAGACCGCTGCGGCGCCCTGGGTGCCGCGCGCCTGGCCACCGCAGGAGCGGTCCGAGACGGTCGCGGACCGGGTTCGGCCGGACCGGAGCCGGGATGCTGTCATGGTCGCAGCCTTCGATGGCGGCGGGCTCGAAGTCCATCTCCAACCCATCGTCTCTCTGCCGCAACGCAAGGTCGTGTCCTACGAGGCGCTGGCGCGCCTGCGACTCGGCGCCGACATTCTCAAGCCGGAACTGTTCCTGCCGGCCCTCGAACGCCATGGGCGAACCACCGAACTCGATCGCCGCATGCTTCCCCTCGTCGCCACGGTGGCCCGCCACCTCAGCGGACGCGGCAGTCAGGCGGCTGTGACGTACGGCCTGTCGCCGCATTCCCTGTTCGAGCCCGGCTTCCTGCGCACGCTGCCGCGGCTGCTCGCCGGTGAATCCGCGCAGTCGGGACGCCTCGTGATCGCACTGCCCCAGTCGAGCTGGCGCAGCCTGGACGCGGAGCAAGCCGGCGCCCTGGCAGAACTGCGCGGTCGCGTGGGCTTCGCCCTGGACCGTCCCGTCGACCTGCGCCTCGACCCCCTGGCCCTGGCCGATCGGGGCGTCAGTCAGGTCAAGGTGCCCGCCGATCTTCTCCTGCGACCCGATTCCCGCCAGGCCATGCCCGATATCGCCCTGGACGATCTCGTCGCCTCCTTGTCCCGGGCCGGCATCCGGCTCGTCGCCGACGCCGTCGAGCGCGAGAGCGACGTTCCCGATCTCATCGACCTCGACGTGCCGCTGGCGCAAGGCACCGTCTTTGCTCCGGCGCGGGCCGTGCGGGCCGAGGTCCTGGCCGCAGCTCAGGCTCAAGCCGCGCCGCCAGAGACGCCGACGCCGCCGCAGGAGCCCGGCGACGATCCCGAACCACCGCCGCAGCGCCGGCCGTTCCGCGACTTCCTGCGCCGGGCCGGCTGAAGCCCGCCCGCATCGCTCCGATGCGTTGATTTCGGTGTCCGGCGGGCCTAACCAGTCGGCCATCCCGTCATGCCCCTCGTCCTTGCCAGTCAGGCCTACCCCATGAGCGAACCGTTTGCGCGCGCCACAACGCCGGCGCAGATCCCGACCCTGGGCGGTCTTTCAGCCGTCGCCGGGCAGTACGACCTCATTCTGTGCGACGTCTGGGGTGTGCTCCATGACGGGACGCGGGCTCATCGGGGGGCGGGCGAGGCGCTGATCCGATTCCGCACCCTGCCCGAAGCCGGTCGCCGACGGCGCGTCATCCTCGTCTCGAATGCCCCACGCCCCTGGGCCGGCGTCCAGACCATCCTCGACGGCTACGGCGTGCCGCGCGAGGCCTATGACGCCATCCTTACCTCCGGCGACCTGACCCGGCGCCTGATCGCGGAGCATCCGGGCGAGCGCATCCACCATCTCGGGCCGGAACGCGACGCGACGATCTTCGATGGCCTCGATATTCGCCTCGTGGCGGCCGGTGAGGCGGAGCGTGTGGTCTGCACCGGCCTGTTCGATGACACGGTCGAGACGGCGGAGGATTACCGGGATACGCTGGCCGGCTTCCGGGCGCGGGACGTGCCGATGATCTGTGCTAATCCCGACCTCGTGGTCGAGCGCAAGAAGAAGTTGATTCCCTGCGCCGGCCTGATCGCGCAGGCCTATGAGGAGATCGGCGGTTCAGTGACCTATGCCGGCAAGCCGTACCGCCCGGTCTACGAGGCGGCGCTCGCCATGGCGGCGGACCTCGATGGCGGCACCGCGCCGGACGTCGCCCGCGTCCTCGCCGTCGGCGATGCCCTGCGTACCGATATCGCGGGGGCGGCGGCCTACGGAATCCCGAACCTGCTGGTGGCGCGCGGCATCCACGCGGAGGAGCTCGGCGTCCTGGCCGAACACGACACGCTCGGCGAGGTGGCCGAATGGCTGGCCCGCCAGGAGGTCCACCCGGATGCCGTCATCGAACGATTGGTCTGGTAGGCTCTCGCGGCTTGATCGTTCCAAAGCCGCGAGGCCCGACTGATCACGCGAACAGAGCGTCGATCTCGTCCTGGGCCGTGGCGGGGCCCTTGATCTGCGGTCCGTTGAGGAGGAGGAGCTCGGCCCGAACCCGGCGCTCCACCTCCGCCGGATCTGTGCCGCTTTCGTCCTTCGCCTTCACTGCGGTGGCGAAGCGCGACAGCCGATTTTCGAGCTGCCGCAGGGATTCGCTGACCTTCGCGATCCGCTGCCCAGTAATGTCCTGGAAAGTGCAGGCCTCGAAGATGTCGTTCATCCGTGACTCGACCGAGGCACGGTAGTTCTTGTCGTTGGGCAGGCTGAGGATTTCCTCGGCTGCCGTCATGATCGAGTTCGTCGCGCCGGCCGTCGCCTCGACGACGCTGCCGAGTTCCACATGGGCCATCGGCAGCCGGTCGCGGGTGAGCTCGTTCGCCCGCAGGGCCGCGATCTCCTTGCGGACATGCGCGATGTAGTCGGCGATCTCGACCAGCTCGCGGATCAGCGATGGGCGTGTCGATGCCAGCGTAGGGCCGTTCGTCCGTGCTTTCTCGCCCATGCCTATCGCTCCACGACACTCTGCTTCGTCGAAGAAGGGAAAGCGGGTCTGCGGCTCAAGCGCCGCAGACAGCCTCGATCTTGCTCTTCAGGGTTGCCGCATTGAAGGGCTTGACGATGTAGTTGTTCACGCCGGCCTTCTTGGCCGCGATCACGTTCTCGGTCTTCGATTCGGCGGTGACCATGATGAACGGCGTGGTGCGCAGGGCCTCGTCGGCACGGACATGGCGCAGCAGCTCGTAGCCCGTCATCGGCTCCATGTTCCAATCGGAAATCACGAGGCCATATTTGCGGTTCTTCAGCCGAGCCAGGGCCGCTGTTCCGTCAGAGGCATCGTCGACTTCTTCGAAGCCGAGCTGCTTGAGCAGGTTGCGGATGATGCGGACCATCGTCTGATAATCGTCCACGACGAGGATCGGCATGCCGAGATCGAGGGCCATGGGTCGGGGTGCTCCGTCGGTGCAGGGCCGGTGCGGCGCGCCGCGGACCGGATCAGTGGCAATATTTCTTGGGGAAGCGCCGCCACGCGCCGCCTCTCGTTCGTGAAAGTACCGCACCCCGCATTGCGAAGCGGTTAATTGGACAGGGGATCTTGCATCCCGCACTGATCGACCGTCACTTCCCTTGACCCTCCCCCGGCTTTTCGACAGGTTCCGGCGCGAATTCCTCCTTCGGTCGCTCCTTCGGCCGCTGCATTTTCGAGACCGCTTGAACCTGATGGCGCCTGCCGACGACCTTTCCGCGCGTCCCGCAGCCCGCTCCCCGTCGGGGCGGCCTTTCATCATCTGCCGCGAGGACGAGGCGGTGCCGGCATCCCTAGCGGGGGCCATCGCGGCGATCGGGAATTTCGACGGCGTGCACCGGGGCCATGGCGCCCTGGTCGAGGCCGTCCGCGAGGAGGCGGACAAGCGCGGCCTCCCGGCGGTGATGCTGACTTTCGAGCCGCATCCACGCGCCTATTTCGCTCCCGACCTGCCGATGTTCCGGCTGACGGGCCCGGCCGCCAAGGAGATCGTCTTCGCCCGTCTCGGCCTCGACGGCCTGATCGTGCGCCGTTTCGACGCGCTCATGGCGGGGACGACCGCCGCCGGTTTCGTCCACGAACTGCTCAAGCGCGATCTTGGCGTGTCCGGCGTCGTGATCGGCCACGACTTCCATTTCGGGCGCGGGCGGGAGGGAACGCCGGAGGTGCTGGCTCGGCTCTGCGCGGAGGCCTCCCTCGCATGCCGGATCATTCCCGCCGTCTCCATCGGGGAGGGGGAGGCCCCCGTCTCGTCGAGCGCGATCCGAGAAGCCCTGCGGCAGGGCGACATCGTCCTGGCGAACCGGCTGCTCGGCTACCGCTGGTTCGTCTGCGGGGAGGTCCGGCACGGAGACAAGCGCGGCCGTACGTTGGGATATCCCACGGCGAACGTGGCGCTGCCCGATTGTGGCCTCGCCCACGGCATCTACGCCGTCCGAATCGGGTTACCCGATGGATCGGTCCGGGACGGCGTCGCGAGCTACGGGCGGCGCCCGACCTTCGACGACGGCGCTCCCCTGCTCGAAGTCAACCTATTCGGCTTCTCGGGCGATCTCTACGGACAGACCATCGCGGTGGAGTTCCTGGGCTACATCCGCGGCGAGGAACGCTTCTCCGGCGCCGAGGCCCTGATTGCCCGGATGGATGTGGACGCGGCCGAGGCGCGCGTGCTCATCGCAAACGACCGGGTTCCGTCGATGATCGGCTGAATTCAGTCGCGGCCACCGGGTCGCGATATCCGCCGGCTCAGCGCTTGGCGGGATCGATCGAGGCGAGGCGACGCGCCGCCTCTTGCAGCGCGCTCTGGTGGCCGTTGCCGCTGAGCGCATAGACCGAGCGGCCCGCCGTCCAGTAGACGGTCTCCCCGTCGCCCGGGCTCGCCACCTCGCCGGTGAAGGCCGCCTCGCTGGTGCCCCGCGCTGCGAACAGCGAGACTTCACCGAGATCGGGGGCGTCGATCATGACCTCCACCCCGGCCCCGTGACGGGCGGGCACGATCTGGACATCGCGCACCGACCAATCCCCCGGCAGGTCCGGCAGGACGATGCCGGTGGCACTCGAGATGCCAGCCTTGTCGTAGCTCGGCGAGGCGGGCGAGCCGAGGCGGGCGCGGATATGGGCCACTTCCCTGGCTTGGCGCGCATCGGCGACCAGGGCAGGGTCGACCGGTGCGGCGAAGGTGTCGGGCACGCCGAACACGCCCGTATCCGAATGCGCGATCCAGCCGGCGCCCACGAGGAGCACGATCACCGCCGCACGCTTCAGCCGCTCACCGGCGCGCCGCCATGCCATGGATCGGTCGAGGCGGCGGGCCGCCGCGCGGTTGCGCTCCGGGCCCGGCCCGGGCAGCTGCGCGAAAGCCTGACGCAGGGCGTCCCTGTCATGCATCTCGGCCATCACCCGCGCGGCAGCCGCCGGCGTTTGGGCGAGATAGGATTCCACCTCGAGCCGGCGCATGACGTCGAGCTGTCCGTCGACGAAGGCGGCGAGGTCACTGTCGGTGATCGGGTCGATCATGACGGTCGGTATCCAGTTCAACGATCGAAAGCGGTGACGCTTTCATGCAGTCCTGACACTCGTCACCGAGTGCCCTCGAATTCGGTGCGGTTACGAACCGCCCATGGCCTTGGATGCGAGGCGGATGTCCTGCCTCGTATCCTGGCCGTTCCAGTCGCTGACGAGGCGCAGATGCGGCCGCTCGGGCTTGCCCGAACCCGATCCGGGTAAGGAGCCGGAACGGCTCCGGCCGCTGCCGGCCTCGCCTTCCTCAAAAGCGCGCAGGGCCGCGCGGCCACGCCCGAGTCGCGACATCAGAGTGCCGATGGGAATACCGAGTACCGCCGCCGCGTCGGCATAAGCCATGCCCTCAAGGGTCACGAGATGGAGCGCGGCGCGCTGCTCTTCGGGCAAGGTGAGGAAGGCTTGGCGGATCTGGGCGAGGCGCACCTGCCCTTCCTGGGACGGCGGTACGCTCTCGTCGCTCATCTGGACGAGGGATTCGGCGTGGCGGGCTTCCACCCGCTTGCGGCGCTGGTCGTCGATGAAGACGTTGTGCAGGACCGTCATCATCCAGGTCCGCAGGTTGGTGTTCGGCCTCACGGAGAGGCCGGATTCCAGCGCGCGGACGAGGGTGTCGTGGACGAGATCGTCGGCTTTCAGCGTGTCGCGCGTCAACGAGCGCGCATAGCGTCGCAAGGGGACCAGAAGGTCGACGATGGAGGAGGCGGTCTGATTCGGTTCGGCCGTCATGAATCAGTTAACGCGCGAGCCCGGCCGGCTAATCCGACCGGGCGGCACCCTATTGATAGGTCGCCTTGAGATTCAGCGTGCAGGTCCGTCCGATCCCCTCGTAATGCTCGGCGAGCCAGGCTTGCGCCGCCGCGCGGCCCTTGTCGCGGAGGCCTTCGAACACGCCGAGCCGCGCATCCATCCGGGAGGACGCCTTGTAATCGTCGAGGGCGCCGGTCCCGTCGATGCGGTGGACCAGCATGCGGTGGTAGTCGTTGCGGCCGAGCACCCCGTCCTCGATCAGTCCGTCGACGAAATCGATGGCGCGCAATTCACGCATCAGGTTGGCGTTGAAGGTGATCTCGTTGAGCCGGTCCTGGATCTCTTCGCGCGAACGCGGGGTCTCACGGCGCTCTACCGGGTTGATCTGGACCAGCACCACGTCGCGCGTCTGGGCACCGTGGAAGAGTGGGTAGATCGGCGGATTGCCGAGATAGCCGCCATCCCAATAGGGCACGCCATCGATCTCCACCGCCTGGAACACCGTGGGCAGGCAGGCCGAGGCCATCAGGTGATCGATGCTCAAGGTATCCCGCTCGAAGACGGCCAGCTTGCCCGTCCAGACATTGGTGGCCGAGACATAGATCCCGGCGGTCTCCGCCGCCCGGAGGCGTTCGAAATCCACATGCTTGGCCAGGGCCTTGCGCAGCGGGTTCACGTTGAGCGGGTTGGAGACGTACGGGCTGGTCTTGAGCGCCCGGGTCCAGAAGTCCAGGATCGGGTTCTGGCTCCAGAGGTCGAACAGCTGGTCGAAGAGCCCGCGCTGGGCCGGCCACAAATCGCCGTCGAGGCTCGCCTCACGCCAGAACCGGTCGAGAGCGGCGCGGGCGCCCTCCGGCCCTCCGGTGATCCATCCGTCGACCATTACGACCGCGTTCATCGCGCCGGCGCTGGCACCCGTGACGGCCTCGAAGGCGAGACGGCCATCCTCGATCAGGGCATCCAGCACGCCCCAGGTGAAGGCGCCATGGGCGCCGCCGCCCTGCAGGGCCAGGGCCACGGTCTTCTCGGCTTTCGGACCGGCGAGGCTGACGGCTGGACGCGAGGCGGGCCGCGACGGGGCCACTTCCCTATCGGTAGAGGGCGAATCGACCGGGGAGGAAGGTTCGGATTCGAGCATCGTCAGCTCCACGTGGCGGGTTTGCACAGGCGCATCGAGAGGGTGCACATGGGCATGCTGCAATGCAGCATCAAAGGTCGCAGGGCAGCAAACCGGTGGCTGCATGGATCGGTTCCGCTTGGGACGCCCCTGTGACTCACATGTCGCACTGCGCCAATTCCCTCGACATCGCCCATGGGATAAGACATGTCACCCGACGCTGGGCCAAAGTGTCGTGCGCGGTCCGTCCTGCCCCGTGGTTCTCCCATGCGGTCAGCGGGCTTGACGCACGCGACGCCCCATCTCAGCTAAGCGGCAGAGCCCTCGGTCACCGGGCTCTTCACCCGATCTTCGCAAAGGATCGGTAGAATTCGATACCAGACGACCATGGCCGGGCGCTCGCTCCAGGGCAGGCCAGGCCATAGGTAAGGTCAGCGATGGACGCCATGATGGAAGCCACCCCAGCCGATTCGTTCGGCCCCGGCATCTCGATTACCGGCCCGGAGATCGCCGGTCCCGCGCCGCGCCACCGCACGGTGGGCGTGACTGTCGGCGAGGGCGAGGGAGCGGTCACCGTCGGCGGTGGCGCTCCGGTCGTCGTCCAGTCGATGACCAATACCGACACGGCGGATATCGACGCCACCGTGGCGCAGGTCGCCGCCCTGTCGCGGGCGGGCTCCGAACTCGTGCGCATCACCGTCGACCGCGACGAGGCTGCCGCCGCCGTCCCGAAGATCCGTGACCGGCTCGCCCGCATCGGCGTTCACGTGCCGCTGGTGGGCGACTTCCACTATATCGGCCACAAGCTCCTCTCCGATCATCCGGCTTGTGCCGAGGCACTGGCCAAGTACCGGATCAATCCGGGCAATGTCGGCTTCAAGGAGAAGAAGGACACGCAGTTCTCGACCATCGTCGAGCAGGCGGTCCGCTACGGCAAGACCATTCGCATCGGCGCCAATTGGGGTTCCCTCGACGAGGCGCTGCTCACCCATCTGATGGACGAGAACGCCAGGTCCGCGCGCCCCATCGATGCCCGCGCCGTGATGCGCGAGGCCATGGTGCGCTCGGCATTGTCCTCGGCCCAGCGGGCCGAAGAGCTCGGTCTCCCCAAGAACCGGATCATCCTCTCGGCCAAGGTCTCGGCGGTGCAGGATCTGATCGCGGTCTACCGCGAAGTCGCCCGGCGCTCGGATTACGCGATCCATCTCGGCCTCACCGAAGCCGGCATGGGCTCGAAGGGGCTGGTGGCGGCCTCGGCGGCCATCGGCGTGCTTCTGCAGGAAGGCATCGGCGACACGATCCGTTATTCGCTGACGCCCGAGCCCGGCGGCGACCGGACCGTCGAGGTCAAGGCATCTCAGGAACTCCTGCAGACCATGGGCTTCCGCACCTTCGTGCCGATGGTCGCTGCCTGCCCCGGTTGCGGCCGCACCACCTCGACGACGTTCCAGGAACTCGCCCGCGACATCCAGAACTGGATCGTCACCTCGATGCCGGAATGGAAGAAGACCTATCCGGGCGTCGAAGGTCTGAACGTCGCGGTGATGGGCTGCATCGTCAACGGCCCCGGCGAATCGAAGCATGCCGATATCGGCATCTCGCTTCCCGGCACCGGAGAGACCCCCACCGCTCCGGTCTTCATCGACGGCAAGAAGGCGATGACCCTGCGCGGTGCCACGCTCGCCAAGGATTTCGAGACGGTGGTGATCGATTACATCGAGCGCCGTTTCGGCCAGGGTGCCCGCACCGCCGCCGAGTGAGATCCTCCGTCGTGAGGATTAGCGTCCCGCGTCGTGCAGCCGCGGGACGCATTCGCTCGACCTACCGCGGGAGAGGGTTTCTTCGTCACGGGTTCGTCGTTCTCGACCCCCGGCCCGCGTGATACGGATCTGGCATGCTTCGCGCAGGTCTCCTCCCCAGAGGTGTCCTGCGGAGATGCGCGCTCACTGATTTGGGTCGCCAAGCTGGCAGCGAGTTGCCGGGGCGAGGCGGGAGACAGGGCCTCCACGATCCGGATCGTCGCTAGGTCGGTCGCCAAGGTCCCTCGGTCGAAGTCCAGCGTAAAGCCAAGCCTCCTCGTTCGATTCCCTTTCCCGTCGCAGAAGCCTGATCACAGCGCATGACGCAAACCGCCACCCCGAGCGTACCCGGCGCTCAGCCCGACCCCGCGGCTCGTCCCGAGACAGGGCCAAGCGAGCATGGGCATGGGAAGACGAGCTTCTGGACGCTGGTCGTTGGCTCGGTCGGCGTCGTCTACGGCGATATCGGCACCAGCCCGCTCTACGCGTTCCGCGAGGCGCTCGGCCCGGCGAGGGCCGACGGCATCTTGCTGACCGAGGAAGTTCTGGGCACGACGTCGCTGATCCTCTGGGCGCTGCTGCTCATCGTCACGATCAAGTACGTCGTCATCCTGCTGCGCATGGACAATAACGGCGAGGGCGGCATCCTCTCGCTGATGGCATTGGCCCGCAAGGCGCTGGGCGGGTCGCGCATCGTGTTCATGCTCGGGCTGCTCGGCGCATCCCTGTTCTACGGCGACGCCGTCATCACGCCGGCCATCTCCGTGCTCTCGGCCGTGGAGGGGCTGAAGCTCGTCACCCCAGCCTTCGAGCATTACGTCCTGCCGATCACGGTGGCGATCATCTTCGCCCTGTTCATGGTCCAGAGCCGGGGCACCAGCAAGGTGGCGGCCTTCTTCGGCCCGATCATGGTGGTCTGGTTCCTGGCGCTGGGGCTCGCGGCCCTGCCGCACATCGTCTCGCGGCCGGAGGTCTTCCAGGCGTTCAATCCCTGGTACGCGGTGCACTACCTCCTCGGCCACGGCACCGGCGCGCTGGTGGCGCTGGGCGCGGTCTTCCTCGCGGTGACCGGCGCCGAGGCGCTGTTCGCCGATCTCGGGCATTTCGGACGCCGGCCGATCCAGGTGGCCTGGCTCGGCCTCGTGGCCCCGTGCCTGACCCTGAACTATCTCGGCCAGACGGCGCTGGTCCTCAACGCGCCGGACACGACCGACCCGTTCTACCAGCTCGTCCCCGAATGGGGTCTTCTGCCCATGGTGATCCTGGCGACCATCGCCACCGTCACCGCGAGCCAGGCCGTCATCACCGGTGCGTTCTCGCTGTCGCGCCAGGCGATCCAGCTCGGGCTGCTGCCGCGCCTCGAAATCCGCCACACGTCGGAATCGCATTCGGGCCAGATCTTCCTGCCGCAGGTGAACATTCTGCTGCTGATCGGCGTGGTGGTGCTGGCCGTGCTGTTCCGCTCCTCCTCGGCGCTGGCCTCCGCCTACGGCATTGCCGTGACGGGGACGATGCTGCTCACCGCGAGCATGGGCTTCATCGTGCTCTGGAAGTCGTGGAAATGGTCGCCGATCGCCGCCGCCGCCGCGATCATGCCGTTCATCGTCATCGAGTTCCTGTTCCTGCTCTCGAACATGCTCAAGGTGTTCGAGGGCGGCTACGTGCCCCTCGTGCTCGCGGGGATGCTCATCATCGTGATGTGGACCTGGGTGCGGGGTGTGAACATCCTGTTCAACAAGACCCGCAAGACCGACGTGCCGCTGCTCGAACTCGTCGGCATGCTGGAGAAGAGCCCGCCCCACCATGTGCGCGGGACGGCGGTGTTCCTCACCAGCGACCCGTCGATCGCTCCGGCGGCCCTGCTGCACAACCTCAAGCACAACAAGGTGCTGCACGAGAAGAACGTCATCCTGACGGTGGAGACCGTGGACACGCCGCGCTCCAGCGATGCGGATCGCATCCGCATGGAACCGATCGGCCCGCACTTCTCGAAGATCGTGATGAAGTTCGGCTACATGGAAACGCCGAACATCCCGCGGACGCTGACGCTCCTGAAGAAGCAAGGCTTCAAGTTCGACATCATGGCGACGTCGTTCTTCCTGTCGCGCCGCTCGATCCGCCCGGCGGCACATTCCGGCATGCCGCTCTGGCAGGACCGGATCTTCATCACGCTGGCCAAGAACGCCAACGACGCCACCGACTTCTTCCAGATCCCCACCGGCCGTGTCGTGGAAGTGGGGACTCAGGTCACCGTCTGAACCGGCCGGGTCACGGCCTCGGCAGGTTGATGATGGGCGGCGGCGGAGGCGCCTCGGGGGCGAGGGCTGCCAGCGTCGCCGGGCTTTTGCCGGCCGAGCCTCTGGCAGCCGGACCCTGGGCATGAGCAACCCGCGTTGTCGTCGCCGGCTTCGGTGAGGTTTTGGAATGCGCTCCCTGGCTCACGGCGGCATGGGAGGTGGCGACGGCGCGACCCGGTTCAGCCTGGACTGCCAGGACCGCTGGAGCGGGCTGGGTGCCCGTCACCTCCGGTACGGCGGCGGCCACCGTTACCACCGGAACGCCGGTGGGAGCCGAATTCGCGACGGCCTGGACCGATGCGGACGGGGCCGCCTCGGGGGCGGCGAGCGTCGGTGCGGCCGCATAGGCCAGGGCGGCCGGCGGGCGGGCCTGCTCTACGGCGCCGGGCTTGCGCTTCTCGTAGAAGGCGTTGCCGCCGGCCACCGCGACGTAATGCATGTTGTTGTAGTGGAACGTGCGGCCCGCCGTGTGGAAGTACATGGCGCGGCCGACCTTGGGATGGCGCTGGCCGGCCAGGACCGCGTCGGCCGCGTCTGCGACCTTGGTCAGGTCCTTCTCCGCCATGGGCTTGGTGAGCACGCCGGTGGCGAACTGGCGGGGCTGGCCGACGACGGCGCAGATGCCGCCATTCGGGAAGGCGGCGGCTTCGAGGCGGTTCATCACCACCGTGCCGACGGCGAGCAGGCCCTCGGAATCGCTGCGGTTCGATTCGAAATACATGGCGCGGCCGAGGCAGTCGCGCTCTTGGTCGCTCACCGCCATGGGTTTGGCCGCGAGGCCCGGGCCGCCGAGGGAGCCGGTCGTGGTGGGGGAATTGCAGGCACCGAGGCCCATCGTCGTCATCAGCAGGACTCCGTAAAGTCCCGTCGTCGCCGATCGGGGATACCCCATGCCGTCTCGCTCCCGTCCGTTTCTCGAACGGTCTAGCTCGACGGCAAATGTGGTTTCTTTTCGGACACGGTTCGAATGACCGGGGCTTCTTCCCGCCGCTGTGGTCCTGAGGTCACGCCCGGCCTTCGTCGCCGATGCGGAACGGATGCCTGCGTCAGAGCATCGGCAGGTGCTTGGGCTTGCGCCCACGGGGAAAGGCGGCGTCGAGACGCTGCCGGTGGTTCTCCGTCAGGATCAGGTCGCCGGCCGCGGCATTCTCCTCCACATGGGCGATTCGCGAAGCTTTCGGGATCGCCAGGAGGGAGGGCGACTGCGTCAGCGCCGCGAGCGCGACCTGCCGCTGCGTCGCCCCCGTTTCGGCGGCAATCTCTCCGAGGACGCGCCCGCCGGCCGAGTCCGGACCCGGAAAATCGTCATGGCCGAAGGGGCTGTAGGCGACCAATGCGACGCCATGCGCCTCGCACCAGGGCAGGACGGCATGTTCGATCGCCCGTTCTCCGAGATGGTAGAGAACCTGGTTGCAGGCGATGCGGCCCTCGCCGGCCACGGCGAGCGCGTCATCGAGGTCGGAGACGTCGAAGTTGCTGACGCCCCAGGAGAGGAGCTTGCCCTGCCGGACCAGACCCTCGAAGGCACCGATGGTCTCTTCCAGCGGGGTCCCACCCCGCCAGTGCAGGAGGTAGCTGTCGAGCCGGTCCGTCTTCAGGCGAGCCAACGAGCGTTCGCAGGCGGTGACGACGGATCGGGCCGAGGCATGGTTCGGCAACACCTTCGAGACGAGGAACACCTCGTCGCGCCGCCCCTCGATCGCCTCGGCCACGACGAGTTCGGCCTCGCCATACATCTCGGCGGTGTCGATATGGCTCATTCCGAGATCGAGGCCCCGCCGCAGGGCGGCGACGGCGTCGGGCCGGTGTGCCTCGTCGAGGTACCACGTGCCCTGTCCGACGACGGAGACGGGGCGTCCGGTCTGCCCGAAGGTTGTCTGCCGCATGCGGATCTCCCCTCCGAATAGCCCACGGCCGGATGCAGGTCCGGCCGTGCGGGCCCGCCTCAGGCCGTCAGAGTGCCGTGGCAGTGCTTGTACTTTTTGCCCGAGCCGCAGGGGCAGGGCTCGTTGCGCCCGACGCGGCCCCAGGTCGTGGCGTCGTTCGGGTCACGCTCGATGACCGCCGTGTCCGGGGAGAGCGCCTGCGCGGCATAGCCGTAGGCCGGGCCGCCGCCGCCATCGCTGCCCGTGCCGCGCCCGGCATAATCCATCTCGTTCTCGCCGGTGACGGGATCGAGATGCTGGGCGAACATGGAGGGCAGTTCCGGGCTGGCGAAGGGGTTCGCCCCCTGCGGCTCCTGCTCCTGATAGGTGATCTCTATGCGGGCGAGCTGCTGGGTCACCTGCTCGCGCAGGCTGCCGACGAGACCGTTGAAGAGCTCGAACGCCTCGGACTTGTACTCGTTGAGCGGGTCGCGCTGGGCGAAGCCGCGCCAGCCGATCACCTGACGCAGGTGGTCGAGGGTCACGAGATGCTCGCGCCAGAGATGGTCGAGGGTCTGAAGCAGAACCTGCTTCTCGACATAGGTCATGACCTCGGGCGTGTTCTTCTCGGTGCGGGCGGCATAGGCCTCGTCGGAGGCGGTGCGCAGGCGGTCGCGCATCTCCTCGTCGGCGATGCCCTCTTCCTTGGCCCAATCCTCAACCGGCACGTCGAGGTTCAGCACCTCGGCGACGCGCAGGCGCAGGCCTTCGATGTCCCACTGCTCGGCATAGGCATTCTCGGGCACGTGGATGGCGACGAGATCGTCGACGACGCCGTGGCGCATCTCGTCCACGGTGTCGCGCACGCTGTCCTGGCCCATGAAGTCGCGGCGCTGCTCGAACACGACCTTGCGCTGGTCGTTCATGACGTTGTCGTACTTCAGCACGTTCTTGCGCATGTCGAAGTTGCGCGCCTCGACCTTCTGCTGCGCCTTCTCGATCGCCTTGTTGATCCAGGGATGGATGATCGCCTCCCCCTTCTCAAGGCCGAGGCGGGTGAGCATCCCGTCCATGCGGTCGGAGCCGAAGATCCGCATCAGGTCGTCCTGAAGGGACAGGTAGAATTTCGAGCGGCCGGGATCGCCCTGGCGGCCGGAGCGGCCGCGCAGCTGGTTGTCGATGCGGCGCGATTCGTGGCGCTCGGTGCCGATGATGTAGAGGCCGCCGGGAAGGGCCTTCTTGCGGCCGGCCGCGAGGTCGGCGGGCTCGCCCGAGGCCAGAACCTTGGCGCGGTTCTCCTCGATCTCGGCCTTGATCGCCGCGGCTTTCGCGTCGCGCTCGGCGCCTTCGGGCACGCCCGCGAGTTCCTTCTCGAGACGCATCTCCAAGTTGCCGCCGAGTTTGATGTCGGTGCCGCGCCCGGCCATGTTGGTGGCGATGGTAATGGCGCCCGGCACGCCGGCCTCGGCCACGATATACGCCTCCTGCTCGTGGAAGCGGGCGTTCAGCACGGCGAAGGTCTTGGTCACGCGGCCTTCGCGGGCGGCGGCGTAGACGTCGGTGAGCGCGTTCAGGTCGGAATAGTCGAGCTGGCGGAAGCCGGCCTTGGTCAGCATCTCGGCGAGGTGCTGCGATTTCTCGATGGAGCCGGTGCCGACCAGGATCGGCTGATGGCGCGCATGCGCCTTCTCGATCTCGGCGATGATGCCGTCGTACTTCTCGCCCACCGTCCGGTAGACCTCGTCGTCCTCGTCGACGCGCTCGACCTCCTTGTTGGTCGGGATGTCGACGACTTCGAGCTTGTAGATCTCGGCGAATTCATCGGCCTCGGTGGAGGCGGTGCCGGTCATGCCGGCGAGCTTGGAATAGAGCCGGAAGTAGTTCTGGAAGGTGATCGAGGCGAGCGTTTGGTTCTCGGGCTGGATCGTCACCCGCTCCTTGGCTTCGAGCGCCTGATGCAGGCCTTCCGAGTAGCGTCGGCCCTGCATCATGCGGCCGGTGAACTCGTCGATGATCACCACTTCGTCGTTCTTGACGATGTAGTCCTTGTCCAGGGTGAACAGGGTGTGGGCGCGAAGCGCCTGGTTCACGTGGTGGACGAGGCTGACATTGTGGGCGTCGTAGAGGTCACCCTCCTTCAGCAGGTCGGCGCCGCGAAGCAGATCCTCGATGAACTCGTTGCCGCTCTCGGTGAGCGAGACCGAGCGCTGCTTCTCGTCGAGGTCGTAATGCTCCTTCTCGAGATGGGGCATCAGCGCGTCGACGGAGACGTAGAGCTCCGAGCGGTCGTCCACGGGGCCGGAGATGATGAGCGGCGTGCGTGCCTCGTCGATCAGGATCGAATCGACCTCGTCGACGATCGCGAAATTGTGCCCGCGCTGCGACAGCTGCGAAAGCTCGTACTTCATGTTGTCGCGCAGGTAGTCGAAGCCGAACTCGTTGTTGGTGCCGTAGGTGATGTCGCAGGCATAGGCGTCCCGGCGCTGCTCGTCATCGAGCCCGTGGACGATGGTGCCGACGGTGAGGCCGAGGAAGCGATAGACCCGGCCCATCCACTCCGCATCGCGAGAAGCGAGGTAGTCGTTCACCGTGACCACGTGCACGCCGAGGCCCGACAGGGCGTTCAGGTAGACCGGCAGCGTCGCCACCAGGGTCTTGCCTTCACCGGTGCGCATCTCGGCGATGCCGCTCTCGTGAAGGACCATGCCGCCGATGAGCTGCACGTCGAAATGGCGCTGGCCGAGGGCGCGCTTGGCCCCTTCGCGCACGGTGGCGAAGGCGGGAACGAGGATATCGTCGAGGGTCTTCCCGGCCGCGAGCTCGGCCTTCAGCATGTCCGTCCGGGCACGCAGGGCCTCGTCCGACAGGGCGGAGATCTCCGGCTCCAGGGCATTGATCTCGGCGACGCGGGGGCGATAGCCCTTGACGCGGCGATCGTTGGACGAGCCGAATATCTTCTTAGCGAGGGCGCCGAGCATCGTGAACCTGCGGTCGATCGAAATATCAGAAGGCGTGAGTTGGCCGGGCTTATAGAGGTAAATATTGTACGGCGCATCCGAAAGGGCGGACTGCCTTCAACTCCGAAAGCCGGTGAGCGCGCGGCCGACATGCTCGTCACCGGACGGCAGTCGATCTGCTAAAGCGCCAAAGCGGCTCTTTGGTTCTCGATGATGCGGACCAGAGCCAGGGCCGTGAGCTCCGAGGATTTCGGATTGGCCGGCAGGGCCTGATTCTCGATGCTCATGTCGAGGGTCCCGAAAGCGCCCGTCGCCTGGAGGCGGTGTCCATTGCCGGTGGCGCGGGGATCCGCCACCAGGGCGATCCGCGTCCTGTCGAGGCCGATGCCGGCGAGCGCCGTGATGACCGCAACATTAGCGTTGGCCGGGAACAGCCGGGCTGCCTCCCGCGCCGTCCCTTCGAAGAAGGTCGTGGCCTCCGTCAGGCCATCGAGATCGATCCACTCTTCCGCCGGGGTGCCAATCCAGGCCACGGGCGGCTTGACGATGCGATGCGTCACCGAGTCCAACGGCAGGATCGAGGCCGCAGCGAGGGCGTCGACGGCGGCGAGTGCGCCGGTGGGTACGAGGATCTGGCTTCCATGCGCCTCCGCGGCGGCGACGAGCCTGTCGAGAAGACCGGCCTCGCAGAAGGCGCTGGTCGACGAGACGGCGAAGCTCTCGGCGTGACGGAGCGCCACGAGGCCCCAGGGTTCCACCGCCGCCCGTCCGGCCGCTTCGATCACCATGTCGGGCTCGACCCCGGCCAGGGCAGCCGGTTCGGGTAGCCAGCGGATCCAGGCGGGAAGGTCGGCCTCATCGGGCCTCACTCGCGTCCCGACGCCGGCCAGGACGACGTCGCTGCCCCGAGCGTCGAGAAGGTGCGTCACCCGACGCGCGATGGCTCCCCAGCCCACCAGGGCGATACGAAGCGGCCGACGGCGATCCGGCCGCGCCGCCGAAAGATTGGAGAGTAGAGACAAGGGCCGGTATCCCCACGACTGGCGAAGGCTGACGCGGCTCAACGCCCCGCTGCGCGATCTCAAGAAATCTTCGGCCGCGGGCCTGTCAAGCTTCCTGCCGGCCGCTGGACATACAGGCGTCAGTTGATCTCACAGAAACCCATGCCCGTGCCGACGACGCGCTTGTCGGCGCACCATGTCGCGGCCGTGCGGATCTCCCTCGCCGCCGGCGCGGGGACCGGGAGGACGGGGCGCAAGGTCACGGCTCGTCCCGCTACGGTATCGTTCTCTGGCGCATGTGCACTGGAGCGGACGGGCCGCGACGCGCCGATTCCAGCACCCAGGGCAGCCGATCGGGCGGGAGTGACGGAGGGAGCCGGACGGGAGACCGAAACGGAGCGTCCGCCCTTGAAGCGGGCCTGCGCCGTCGTGATCGGGGCGGACAGGATGAGACAAGCGGTGGTGATGATGACGCTGGTCCGCATGCCGCTCTCCCAGGAAGCCCGGAAAGGATGGCGCATGCGGGCTTAAGACCGCTTTATCGTGATCGGACGGATTCGCCCGAAACCCCACATGCGCTTGTCTTCCGCCCTTGCCCGCGCCACCTCTCGCCCACAGATGCCCGCGGCGTCCTGCCGCTCGCTGTTGCCACGTCTCCAACCTGGCCGGACAGAGCCTCATGGACGTGGCATCCACCTGTTCGAGGAATCCCCATTGATGACGACGCCTCTCCTTCTCCGGCGCTCGGGCGCCCTGGCGCTGGCCGTTGCGCTGCCCTTCGCCTCCGTGGCCCTGCCGCTGCAGGCCCTGGCGCAGACGCCGCCTGCCCCGGCTGCTGCTTCCGCCCCGGCCGCGCCGGCGCTGCCGCCCGAGACGGTTGTGGCCAAGGTGAACGGCTCGCCGGTCACCGCAGGCGATCTCGCCATCGCGGCCGAAGACCCGGCGCTGTCGCTGCCCGGCGTCGACGAGGCCCAGAAGAAGAACCTGCTCATCGATTACATGGTCGACCTCAAGGTCGGCGCGCAGGCCGCCGAGGCGGCCAAGGTCGGCGACTCGCCGGAGTTCCAGCGCAAGCTTGCCTACTTCAAGAGCAAGCTCCTCCTCGACGAATATCTGGAGCGTGAGGCCAAGAAGGCGGTGACGCCGGAGGCCGCCAAGGCGCTCTACGACCAGACCCTCACCACGATGAAGCCCGAGGAAGAGGCGCATGCCCGTCACATCCTCGTCGACAATGAAGAAGAGGCGAAGAAGATCTCGGCCCGGATCAAGGGTGGCGAGGACTTCTCCAAGATCGCAGCGGAAGTCTCGAAGGATCCAGGCTCGAAGACCGAGGGCGGCGATCTCGGCTGGTTCACCAAGGAGCGCATGGTCGCCCCCTTCGCGGAGGCCGCCTTCAAGCTCCCGGTCGGTCAGGTCTCCGACCCGATCAAGACGCAGTTCGGCTGGCACGTGATCAAGGTCGAGGAGCGGCGCACCAAGCCGGTGCCGACCTTCGCCGAGATGAAGGAACAGGTGGACCAGTACCTGACCCGCAAGTCGCAGCAGGACCTCATCCTGAAGCTGCGCGAGAGCGCCAAGATCGAGCGCACCGATGCGGCCACGCCCGCCGCGGCGCCCAAGGCCCCCTGAAGTTCGGCTCCCTGAAGTTCGGCTTCCCGAATCCGGACGGTCTGCGAAAACGAAGAAGGCCTGCCCCGGCACCGGGGCAGGCCTTCTTCTCGTCGATGCAGCGAGGAGGCGTCAGGCGATGTACTGGGCGCCGTTGATCGTCAGGGTCGAGCCGGTGATGAAGCCCGAATCTTCCGCCGCGAGATATTCCACCGCGCGGGCGATCTCCTCGGCCTCGCCGAGGCGGCCCACGGGGATGGTCGAGATGATCTTGTTGCGGATATCTTCCGGCACCGCCATCACCATGTCGGTGGCGATGTAGCCCGGCGCGATCACGTTGACGGTGATGCCCTTCGAGGCGCTTTCCTGGGCCAGCGCCTTGGCGAAGCCGATCACGCCGGCCTTGGCGGCCGAGTAGTTGGTCTGGCCGGCCTGGCCCTTCTGGCCGTTGATCGACGAGATCAGGATGATGCGGCCGAAATTGCGGGCGCGCATGCCCTCGATGACGGGGCGGGTGCAGGTGAACATCGAGTCGAGGTTGGTCTTGATGACCGCCTGCCACTTCTCGAAGGTCATCTTGTGGAACGCGCCGTCGCGGGTGATTCCGGCATTGTTCACGAGGATGTCGATGGGGCCGACTTCGGCTTCGACGGCCTTGATGCCGGCTTCGCAGGCGGCGGCGTCGCCGACGTCGAACTTGAAGACCGGGATGCCGGTCTCGGCCTTGAAGGCGTTGGCGGCCTCGTCGTTGCCGCCGTAATTCGCGGCGACCTTGTAGCCCTTGGCCTTGAGGCCCGCCGAGATGGCGGCACCAATGCCGCGCGTTCCGCCGGTGACGAGGGCGATGCGTTCCTGAGCCATGGCTTCCTCCAATTTTCTTGACGTCTGATGGATCGTGACGTGCAATTTCTTGCACATGAGCGGGACGGCCGGGGCTTAGCGCACCCGTGTCCTTCCGCCCATTCCATTTAAATTTGCTGCGCCCTCAAGAATTCTCCTGGACGATGTCCAAGGTTTTTGTCGGGGGCGCAGCCGTTATACTGTATTCAATCGTGCCGGAACGCTTCAGGTGCGCTCGATGCACATGGCGACGCCCATTCCGCCGCCGATGCAGAGGGTGGCGAGACCCTTCTTGGCGTCGCGACGCTTGAGCTCGTGCAGCAGCGTGACGAGGACGCGGGCGCCGGACGCGCCGATCGGGTGGCCGATGGCGATGGCGCCGCCATTGACGTTCACCTTGTCGGTGTCCCAACCCATGTCCTTGTTCACGGCCAGCGCCTGGGCGGCAAAGGCCTCGTTGGCCTCGATGAGATCGAGGTCGGAGGGCTTCCAGCCGGCCTTGTCCAGCGCCTTGCGCGAGGCCGGGATCGGGCCGGTGCCCATCACCTTCGGGTCGACGCCGGCGGTGGCCCAGGACACGATCCGGGCCAGCGGCGTGATGCCCCGGCGCTCGGCTTCCGAGGCCGACATGAGCACGATGGCGGCAGCGCCGTCGTTGAGGCCGGACGCGTTGGCGGCCGTCACGGTGCCGTCCTTCGAGAAGGCGGGCTTGAGCTTGGCCATCGCCTCCACGGTGGCGCCGTCACGGATGTACTCGTCGGTGTCGACGATGGTGTCGCCCTTGCGCCCGGGGACGGTGACGGGGACGATCTCGTCCTTGAAGCGGCCTTCCTTGCGGGCGGCCTCGGCCTTGTTCTGCGACTTCGTCGCGAACTCGTCCTGCTGCTCGCGGGTGAGCTGGAAGGCCTGGGCCACGTTCTCGGCGGTGGTGCCCATGTGGTAGCCGTTGAAGGCGTCCCAGAGGCCGTCCTTGATCATGGTGTCGACGAGCTTCACGTCGCCCATCTTCTGGCCGCCGCGCAGGTATTGCGCGTGAGGGGAGAGCGACATCGATTCCTGACCGCCGGCCACGATGACCGTCGCGTCGCCATTGGCGATCTGCTGCATGCCGAGGGCGACGGTGCGCAGGCCCGAGCCGCAGACCTGGTTGACGCCCCAGGCGGTGGCCTTCTCGGGGATGCCGGCCTTGATGGCGGCCTGGCGGGCCGGGTTCTGGCCGACGCCGGCGGTGAGGACCTGGCCGAAGATCACTTCGTCCACGTCGTCGGGGGAGACGCCGGCGCGATCCAGGGCGGCCTTGATCGCAATGGCGCCGAGCTCATGGGCCGGAACGGTGTTGAAGGCACCTCCGAACGAACCCACGGCGGTGCGCGCCGCTCCGACGATGACGATGTCTTCCGCTGCCATTGACGTTCTCCTCTGGGTAGCCCGCGCGACGTTGAAGCCCTCCGATGGGCATGCGCACTTAAGGCCAACTGAAGCGATGAAAGCGCTGGGCAAGGTGAAGTCAAGCGCGTGCGGAAGCTCGGCGAGGGAGTCGGCGAGTGACCTGCCGGTCTTTGTTACCGAAGGCGTCGCGCGGAGTGTGGCACTATTCTGCGGGGATCAGGGCCAGATTGCTGTTTTCGTCGGCGGGCGAAAGCCTTAAGGTCCGCTTACGCGCAGTGATAAATGATACCCGGACGGCGCATCGGGCCTCGAAGGGATTGGGCGCTGGAATGAATGTGTCGGGAAAGGCCACGAGGATGGCGGAGAACGGTAAGTCGCAGCAAACCGTTATCAAGAAATACGCGAACCGGCGTCTGTACCATACCGGAACCTCGACCTACGTCACCCTCGAAGACCTCTCGACGATGGTGCAGAACGGGGAGGATTTCCTTGTCTATGACGCCCGTTCCGGCGACGACATCACCCGCTCCGTCCTGACCCAGATCATCTTCGAGCAGGAGAACAAGGCGGGCGAGGACAACCTGCTACCGGTGGCCTTCCTTCGCCAGCTCATCCGCTTCTATGGCGACAGCATGCGGACCATGGTGCCGAGCTTCCTCGAATTCTCCATGGCGAATTTCGCCCGCGACCAGGACGGCCTGCGCGAGAAGATGAACCAGAGCTTCGCCCCCTCGGTGTTCCAGAGCGCCATGGAGGAGCAGGTGCGGGCCAATATGAGCTTCTTCGGCGATGCCATGAAGATGTTCACCACCTTCGGCACGGGGCCGCTCTCCGGCATGAAGACCTCCGCATCGGCGCCGACGCCGACCCAGCCATCGAGCGCGGCTCCCGCGCCCGACAGCGACCTCGACGAGTTGAAGCGGCAGATGGCGGAGATGCGGAACCGTCTGGAAGATCTCGCCAAGAAGTAGCTCGGCGGCGCAAATAACCAATCGCCGATTTCGTTCTGAAGGAATGCTGACGAAACGTTAACGTCGGCCCGCACGTTGCGCTTTTCTGCCCATCACAGGCGGAAAGGCGATAAGTGTCACAGAACGGCACGGGAAAGCGCCCCAAAACGGGACAGTCGGTCCCCGAGGGGGATCGAGAGACGGCGCGGACGCTCGTGGTCGTCGATGGCGGCGAGGCAGTCTCACGCAGGTCGAGCGCTACCTATGGCAGGCCGAACGCCGAGTTTCTGACCCAGCTTCTCATCAGCGGCGACCCGGCCATGCGTGCCTCCCGCACGGAGCGTATGCGCTCCGCCACGGCGCGCTACGCCGAGACGACGCGGATCGGCACGGGCCGGCGTCGCGCCTGACGTATCGGGGCAGGCAACGCAAAAAACCGCCCGAAGGCGGTTTTCGCAAGACAGAGTTTCATGACGTCGTTTCGTCCCGGTCCTTATCGGACCGATGACGGAGCGAAGAATCAGGCCTCGGCCGACTTCACCTTGAGGACCTGGCGACCGCGGTACATGCCGGTCTTCAGATCGATGTGGTGGGGACGACGCAGCTCGCCCGAATCCTTGTCGGCGACATAGGTCGGAGCCTTGAGGGCGTCGGCGGACCGGCGCATGCCGCGCCGCGAGGGGGAGGTCTTTCGCTTCGGAACGGCCATGGGGTAGTCCTGCTACGGCAAAAAGGGTGCACGGGCGCCGCCCCGCGAGGGAAGAGGCAACCTCGGCACCGTGTTCAAACGGAGATTCGATGGCGGGTGTATAGCGATACATCGGCCGTCTGGCTAGAGCCGCCCGAGGTCGGACGTCCGGAAAAAGGAACCGCCGATCCTGCGGGGAGGCTGCCGGTCCGGACTCGCCGGAAGGTTCACCGGTCTGTGAAGTCCCGTTAAGCGCCGGTTCAACCGTCGCACTTCACTTTGCAGATACGGTGACGCCTCGTCGAAGACTGCGCCGCCACATCCCGGGAGATTGCCGTGACTTCATCTCGCATGACCACATCTCTGCTCCGCACTCTGGCCGTGCTCGGCTGCCTCGTGGCGGCTCCCGCCCTTGCCCAAGCACCGAGCCCGTCGACGCCCTCGACGTCCACCCCTCCCACCGTTGCACCGAAGGCTCCGACAGCTCCGGCCGCCCCGGCTAAGCCCACGGCGGACAAGCCCGTCGCTCCCGTCACGCCATCGGCCAAGGTCGATCTCATCGACCTGAACAGCGCCTCGGTGGCGGAACTTGAAGCCCTGCCCGGTATCGGTGCGGCGCGCTCCGCAGCGATCGTCAAGGGCCGGCCCTATCACGGCAAGGACCAACTCGTGTCGAAGAAGATCCTCACACAGGGCGTCTATGACGGGATCAAGGACAAGGTCATCGCCAAGCAGAAGTAGCCGCCCGGCTCGATGACCCGGCGCTCGTCCGGCGCCGGGTTGTTCGCGGGCAGGCGCGGTGTTACGCGGCCGGGGTAGCGATTGCCCCGCCAGAAGACACAGAACCGATGCCTCCTCAGCCCATCATCCGCGTCCATCGCGGCGATCTCCCGGCCGATTACGTGCCGGGCGCGGCCATCGCCATCGATACCGAGACGTTGGGTCTCAATCCGCATCGTGATCGGCTCTGCGTCGTCCAGATCTCGCGCGGCGACGGCAGTGCCGATGTCGTGCAGATCGTGCCTGGCTCGAGCCCGCCCGAAATACTCAAGCGCGTGCTGGCCGATCCGGCTGTGACGAAGATCTTCCATTTCGCCCGGTTCGACCTCGCCGTGCTGTTCAGGGCCTTCGGCGTGATGCCGGCCCCCGTCTACTGCACCAAGGTCGCCTCCAAGCTCGCCCGCACCTATACCGACCGGCACGGCCTCAAGGACGTGGTCCGCGAACTCGTGGGCGTCGACCTGTCGAAGCAGCAGCAATCCTCGGATTGGGGCGCCGAGTCCCTGAGCCAGGCGCAGGTGGAGTATGCGGCCTCCGATGTGCTGCATCTGCATGCGGCGCGTGCCCGCCTCGATGCGATGCTCGCCCGCGAAGGGCGCACGGATCTCGCGCGGAACTGTTTCGACTTCCTGCCGACCCGCTCCCTCCTCGATCTCGAAGGCTGGGCCGAGACCGACATCTTCGCCCACACCTGATCGGGCACGCGCATGCCGCAGGAGAGTGTGCAGGGGACGGTGCGGCGGCGCACATCGATCGTGCCCCTGCGACCCCGTGCGGTTGATGATTCCTCAATGCTCCGCCCATAACGTTGTTGCACGGCCACAACTTCGCCATCGGCCGCGCGCATCCGGCGCTCGACATGGTTGACGCTGGCACGCACGGCTCAGCACATGATTGACGGGATGTGGCATGTTGCAGGGTGCAACGTGCCGGTGTCTCATCGGATCGGTCAGGCGAAGCGGCTCGGATCATCACCATGCACGGGGTCGACGCCATCCACGCGACGGGGACGACGGGATCGGGAGCCGATGCGCGCCGCAACCGCGCTCATAAGCGGGCTCGCAACCACAGTACGCAGGTTCGCTACCTGCGCCGCCTCATTCCTCTCTCTGCCGGTGCGGCGATTCTCGCCCTCGTCGTGGGGACGCTGTTCAACCCCTTCGGCACCGTCCTGCCGGCCGTCACCATGGGGCAGGTCACCCTGTCGGGCACCAAGGTCAAGATGGAGAACCCGCGTCTGTCCGGTTTCCGGAAGGACGATCGGGGCTACGAGGTCATCGCTACGGCCGCCTTCCAGGACGTGCGCAAGCCGACCCTGATCGAACTGCAGGCGATGAAAGGCCATCTCGTCACCGACGATTCCGGCGGGCTCGCCCATATGGAAGCCGCCTCGGGCCTGTTCGATTCGGCACGCGAGACCCTGGTTCTCGAACGCGATATCAAGCTCTGGACCGACAAGGGCGAGGATATCCGTCTCCTCACTGCCGCCATCGATTTCAAGGCCGGGACGGTGAAGTCCGACCAGGCCGTCGCTGTGACGCTTCCCACCGGGACGGTGGCCTCCGACGGCCTCGACATGGTCGATAACGGCCGCGTCATCTCCTTCATCGGCAACGTCCACACGGTGTTCCACGGATCGGACAAGGCCGAGGGCGCCGGCTCCGAGAGCAAGCCAGACGTGAAATCGCCGCGCATCCTCACCTCCGCCGCCGAACCGCAGGATGGGGAGGCACGCCGGTGAACCGTTCCACGCTGGTCTCCACCCTCGCCCTCTGCGGCCTCCTCGCGGCGGGGAATGTAGTGGCGCAGATTCCATCCGGCACGTCTCCGGCGCCTGCTGCGAAGGCGAACAAGCCGACCGCTCCCGGGAGCACCTTCGGCGCGAGCGGCGGCAAGGACCCCGTGAAGATCGACGCGGACCGGCTCGACGTGTTCGACCGGGAGAACAAGGCGATCTTCGCCGGCAATGTCGTGGCCGTGCAGGGCGACAGCACCATTCGCTGCTCGACGATGACGGTGCATTACAAGCGCGGCAAGGATGCCAAGCCCGGGGCACCCGCGCCCGCCACCGACGGCGCCAAATCCCCAGCCGGCATGGCCGAAAACGGCATCCAGAAGGTGGAATGTGCCGGCCCCGTCACCGTGGTGCAGAACGATCAGGTCGCCACCGGAGACAATGCCGTATTCGACCAAGAGGCCAAGCGCATCGTGCTCACCGGCAATGTCGTGCTGAGCCAGTGCCAGAACGTTACCCGCGGCAGTCGCCTCGTCTACGACATGAATACCGGCCGGGCGAACATGGATCCGGTGGCCGGCGGCCGCGTATCCGCGATGTTCGTGCCACAGAAGGAGGAAGCCGCCAAGGGCGGGGCCAAGGGCTGCGCCCAGCCGGCGAGCGCTGCGGGCAAGCCAGCACCCAAGCCTTCCGAAGCCAGCGCGGACAAGCCTGCCGCGAAACCGAGAGCGCAGGCCAATTGACCTCCGCTCTGCCGCTGGCCTCGGTGCCAGACCCGATCAGCCCGCGAATCGCCGGGTCCGTCTCAGACGGAGCCGGGCGTGCGCCGTCGCTCCTGTCGCGCCTCTTCGGCCGCGGTAAGGGACGGCCGGCGGCCGGGGAGACGGGCCTGTCCGGGAATGGCGGCGGTCCGGGCATCCTCCACGTCGAGGGCCTCCGCAAAAGCTATGGCGCGCGTACCGTGGTCCACGAGGCTGGGCTGACCGTGCGCAACGGAGAGGCCGTGGGCCTGCTCGGCCCCAATGGCGCGGGCAAGACCACGATCTTCTACATGATCACCGGACTGGTCTCGGCCGATCGCGGCTCGATCAGTCTCGACGGCCTGCCGATCACCCACCTGCCGATGTATCAGCGGGCCCGTCTCGGCATCGGCTACCTGCCGCAGGAAGCGTCGATCTTTCGCGGCCTGTCGGTGGAGGACAATATCCGCGCGGTGCTCGAAGTGGTGGAGCCGAACCGCAAGGAGCGCGAGCGCAAGCTCGATTCGCTGCTCGAGGAATTCGACATCGCGCGCCTGCGCAAATCACCCTCGATCGCGCTTTCGGGCGGGGAGCGCCGCCGTTGCGAGATCGCCCGCGCGCTGGCGACCTCTCCGAGCTTCATGCTCCTCGACGAGCCCTTCGCCGGCATCGACCCCATCGCGGTGGGCGACATCCAGGATCTGGTGAAGCACCTGAAGCAGCGCGGGATCGGCGTTCTCATCACCGACCATAACGTGCGCGAGACGCTGGGCCTCATCGACCGCGCCTATATCGCCCATTCCGGCCGCATCCTCACCGAGGGTACGCCGGCCGAGATCGTTGCCAATGAGGATGCACGGCGTCTCTATCTCGGCGAGGATTTCCGCCTTTAGGTCCTCGCTGGCTAGTAGGGTCCAAGGACCGCGAAGCTTCGCGCGACTCGCACGACCTGATTCATTCCAGATGTGACATGCGGTGAGACGAAACGACCGCGATGCTGCGTTGCCGCCTCGCGGATGGCCCGAGGCAACGGATGCCTCCCGGCCTCAGCCGGTACCCTTCCACCCACTGCCTATTTTGTCGCCAAACTTCATGCCTTCTCTGGAGTGCATGCGTTTTGTGCATGTTGTTTCAGCGAGCCGGCAATGTCGCTCGCGAGGCGATGGCTTTTTGACGTGGAATATCAGAGCGTTGGGTTTGGCCGGGCCGGACAGAGGATGCTCTGAGTCATCCGCTTCGATGTTGCGCTGCGGCAAGTCCAAGGGAATCACGCACTTCGCGCTTTGACGGCAGGGCGAGATGGCGATAGACATATGCGAAGAGAAAAAGAAGCAATATTCATGCCGAGTGGCGTAGGGGTTCTGTGCCTGCTCTCGGCTGGGCTCACCTGAAGGCGTCGGGGCAACACCATGAGTTTGCTGCAGCGACTGGAAATGCGTCAGGGCCAAGCCCTGGTGATGACGCCACAGCTTCTCCAGGCGATCAAGCTTCTTCAGCTCTCCCAGATCGACCTCGCCACCTATGTCGACGCCGAACTCGAGCGAAACCCGCTGTTGGAGCGCGTCGAAGGCGATGCGGACGGTGAGCGCGTAGGCACGGAGCCGGCCGTGGACGCCTTGGGCGACGGGGAGGGGGATTTCGATTCGTCCGAGCCGGACAACTGGATGGCGACCGAGCTCACCGCCAGCGGTGCCGAGATGGAGAGCGTCCTCGACACCCGCCTCGACAACGTCTTTTCCGACGAGAATCCCAGCCATGCCCGCGAGGCCGCGTCCGGCGACATGCTGTCTCTGACACCTGCGCCCTACGGCAATACCGGCGGCAGCTTCGATGGAGAGGCGCCGGATTTCGAGGCGACCCTGACCTCGGAAGTCTCTCTCCGCGAGCATCTCAGCGCGCAGCTCGATCTCGCTACGCGCGACCCGGGCGACCGGCTGATCGCCGGCTTCCTCATCGATGCGGTGGACGATGCCGGCTACATGCGCGAATCCATCGACGAGGTGGCCGAGCGCCTCGGCGCCAGCCTCGATTCGGTGGCGCGGATGCTGAAGCTGATCCAGACCTTCGATCCGCCGGGCATCGCTGCCCGCGATCTCGCCGAATGCCTGAGCCTGCAGCTGCGCGAACGGGACCGGTTCGATCCGGCGATGCAGGCGCTGGTCTCCCGCCTCGACCTCGTGGCCAAGCGCGATTTTCCGAGCCTGCGCCGTCTCTGCGGCGTCGACGACGAGGACCTCGTGGACATGCTGGCCGAGCTCCGCCGTCTCGATCCCAAGCCCGGCCGGGCCTTCGGCTCGCGCGCCGTGGAGGTTCTTATCCCCGACGTGTTCGTGCGGGCTGCCTCCGACGGGTCCTGGCTCGTGGAACTCAACGCCGAGGCGCTGCCCCGCGTGCTGGTGAACCAGAGCTACTATGCCCGCGTCTCGCGCGGCGCGTCGGCCGAGGGCGACAAGGCGTTCCTGTCCGAATGCCTGCAGACCGCCAACTGGCTCACCCGAAGCCTGGAGCAGCGGGCGCGGACCATCCTCAAGGTCGCCTCCGAGATCGTGCGCCAGCAGGATGCGTTCTTCGTCAACGGGGTGGCCCATCTGCGGCCCCTCAACCTCAAGACCGTCGCCGAGGCCATCGGCATGCATGAATCCACCGTCTCGCGGGTCACCTCCAACAAGTCGATCGGCACCAGCCGCGGCACGCTGGAGATGAAGTACTTCTTCACCGCCGCCATTCCGGGGGCCGCGGGCACGGCCTCGCATTCCTCCGAAGCCGTGCGCCACCGGATCAAGCAGCTCGTGGACGGCGAGGCGGCCGGCGACGTGCTCTCGGATGACGCGCTGGTGCAGAAGCTCCGCGACGAGGGCATCGACATCGCCCGGCGCACGGTGGCGAAATACCGGGAATCGTTGCGTATCCCGTCCTCGATCGAGCGTCGCCGCGAGCATTTCGCCTACGCCCGCTGAGGCGCGGTCCGTGAAGCGCGGAGCCGATCCCGCAACCGTGTGCGGCGCACCCCGCGGAGCCGGCTTTCCATTCCGTTGACTTCTCTCCCCGACGCTCCTTTACTCACCTGCCGAACGTCGAAAAACCGGAGGATACATGGGGTCATTGCGTGTCACAGGCCATGGCCTGGACCTTGGCGAAGCCCTTCGCGGGCGCGTCGAAGAGCGAATGGCCGGGACCTTGTCGAAGTATCTCGACAGCCACATGAACGGCACCTGCTCCGGCCATGTGACGCTTCGACGGGACGGCACGGCCTACCGCACGGATTGCGTGCTCCACCTCGTTTCCGGTCTCACCCTCGAAGCCTCGGGCGCCTCGCATGACCCGCATTCGAGTTTCGAGCAGACCGCCGACAAGCTCGAGAAGCGACTGAAGCGCTACAAGCACCGCCTCAAGGATCATGGCGCTGCCCTGCATGAGGGAGCGACGGTCCAGGCGGCCTATGCGGTGTTCCAATCGCCGAGCGAGCTGGATGGGGACGACCTCGAGGACGAGGCGGATCAGGAAGACGAGGCGCATCCTCCCGTGGTGGCCGAGAGCACCAAGACGCTGAAGCGTCATTCGGTGAGCGAGGCAGTGACGGCCCTCGACCTCACCGGTGCCCCGGTGATCGTGTTCGTTCATGCTGGCACCGGACGGATCAACGTCGTATACCGCCGCAGTGACGGAGCGATCGGATGGGTGGACCCACCCGATGCGGCGTCCTGATCGATCGGCCCGGAGCGGAGATTCTTCTTCGGAGAAAGCCGATCCGTGACGAGAGGCCGAATGGCCGTCCGGGATGCGTGATCCCGGCTGGCTATCCGGCCTAAGGGCCGTTAGTCGACCATCGGCCGTTTCCGGGTGCGTGGGAACCACGCATCCGTAGCGCTATTTCAAATGAGCGGCGTCCATTTGGCCGTCGCCGATGGGGCGACTGTCCTTATCATGCCAGTTCTGGAATTCCTCAGTCCAGATTCCGTGGTGACCTCTTTGCGCGCTCGCGCGAAGAAGCAGATCCTCCAGGAATTGAGCGCCCATGCGGTGCGCCAGCTTCCCGCGCTCGACGAGCGCGAGGTGTTCGAAACCCTGCTTCAGCGTGAGCGACTGGGGTCTACCGGCATCGGTGACGGTGTCGCGATTCCCCATGGCAAGCTTCCGGGGCTCGACCGCCTGTTCGGCCTCGTCGCCCGCCTGGAGCGTCCGGTGGATTTCGAGTCGCTGGATGGCCAACCCATCGATATCGCCTTCCTCCTGCTCGCTCCGGAAGGGGCAGGGGCCGAGCACCTCAAGGCGCTCGCCCAAGTGGCGCGGCTGCTGCGGGAGCCGGGCATGCTGGAGCGGATCCGCGCGGCGCGGGATTCCAGCGCGCTCTATTCTCTACTGACTCAGACGACGAAATCCGAAGCGGCATGAAACGCGTGAATTTGGATAAGTGCCGGTCTTCGGCGGCTGCCGCCGTCGCGTGTGCCATCCTGTGGGGCGCGCCCGCCCATGCCGATGTCGCGTGCGCGCGCGACGTCCTCGTTGCCAATTCGATGCAGCGCCAAGCCATCGACCAGCTCGAACAGGCCGATGGTGACGATGCCAACCGGTGCCGCGTCTGGCGCCGGCACGTGGAGACCATGCGCCGGGTCTCGAGCGTCTACGGCCGCTGCCTCTCCGGAGCGGAGCGGGCCGCCAAGCTCAACGAAGTGCAGACCTCGGAGAAGGATTTCTCGGGGCTCATCCGGACTCGCTGCCGCGGTCTTTGAAGACACGACCACGCACAGGCGGTTGATGCCCGCCGATTGACTCAGGGGCGAGGCATCGGCTGTCCTCGTCCACACCGCCATGCTTTTCGCCCGCCTCTCCGACGACCTGTTCAAGCCGCTCGCCTCGCCGAGCCGGGCGTTCAACGCGGCCCTGCTGCTGCATCTGCATGCGCGCGTCTTCGCAGAGACAACCGAACCTCTGCGCAAGAGCGAGTTGCTCGCCTCCATCGGCGATTTCTCCGCCGACTGGTCCCAGGGCGAGATCGCCGACGACGATGCCACGCCGGCCGATCCGATCGAGCGCCGCTCCGCGGTCTATCGACGTCTCCTGGAGGCCGGCTGGCTCGTGGAGCGGCGCGAGCGCTACGTGCCGGTGGTCGATTTCGACCCCGATGCCCGCCACGTCATCGAGGAACTGGCCCGTATCGACCGGGGCGAGACCCGCTCCTATGGCGGCGCCGTGCTCGAAGTGCTGGGCAGTCTCGAGAGTGCCGTGGCCAACCCGGCCGAGCGTTCGGAGGCCCTCGTCAACGCCGCCAAGGCGTCCCGCGCCTTCCTCGGACACCTGCGCAGCCTCGCGGGCTCCATGCGCAAGATCGAGGAGCGCATCCTGCGCGAGGAGGACCAGGGTACGGCCTTCCGGCTCTATTTCGAGGAGTTCGTCGCGCGCCACCTCGTCAGTGACTACCGTACCCTTCACACGCGCCTGAACCCGTTCCGCTTCCGCTCCGGCATCGTGCGGGAGGCCGGACGAGCGCTGCGCGACCCCCTCACCATCCGGGCCCTCGCCGAAGCGGGACTGCGCGAGGGGCGGGCCGCCGACCTTCCCCTCGCCGAGCGGGCGGTGCGGCGCGACCTCGCTGAGATCCTGTCGATCTTCGAGGGGCTCGACCGGCATCTCGACAGCGTCGCCGATATCGTCGCCCGGCTAGAGCGCCGGATCGCCGCGTCCCTGCGCTACACGGATCACCGCGATTCCGACCGGATCGAGCGCACGGCGGCGGCGCTACGGGCGGTGGGGGCTGCCGAATGGTCGGATTCGGCGCCCCTCGCCCAGGTCTCGCTGCTACGTCCGCCGATCGGGGAGCCGCATTTCTATACGCCCCGGATGAGGCGGGCAGCGATCCTGTCCGAGCCGCTGCCGGAGATCCATCTCGACCCGGCGATCGAGGCCTTCATCCTGGCCAAGGACGCCTTCCGCCAGCGGGTGATGGTGACGCCCGAGCGCGTCATCGCCTTCGTCGAGCGCAAGCTCGGGACGAACCCCGCCATCCGCGGATCCGAGATCGTCGTGGCGGATGTGGACGAGTTCGTGGTGTTCCAGCGTCTGCGCGAGATCGACGTGCTGTTCGACGGGCTCCTCAACGATCGCTACCGCCTCACCCGTGTCGCGGGCCGTGTCTCCAACGGCTGGCTCGATTGTCCGGATTTCATGGTGGAGCGGTCGTCCCCGCCCCCAACACGCGGGCCAGCGAGCGCGGGCGAACGGCGACCGCGGAGATAAGACCCCGCGCGTCGTTCCGTACGGTGGGCAGGACCGAATGTTTGCGTGCATTGCACAATTGTCGTGACAGACGAGATGTCATCACAAACGTGTCAATGCCCTTGGCAGACTTGAAGAGTCGGATCATCCTCTTGGTATACCCGCATCAAAGCGGGACTGATAAGGAGGTTAACCCATGAGTACCGGCAAGTGCTTGATCAAATCCGCCTGGATCGCCGTCGAGGTGGGGAAAGAGCGAACCGAGAGGGTTCTCGTCGTCGAGACCTACATCGCCGTCAGCCCGCTGGAGCGGAATTTCGACGGTGACCGTTATTCCAAGGTGGTGGAGGAGGTGCAGCGCGTGCTCTCCCAGAACCCCTCTATCGACCGTGCCTCGATCCTGAGCATGCATCGCGACACGGAATGCCTGTCGTTGTTCAAGGCCTCCCCGGCGAAAGCCGCGTGAGGAAGCGGGTTTTGTGTCGCGAGGGCGATCCGAGTAACGAGGCGGGGTGACGGGGCGCCGTGTCCCGCTCGACCGGACCGTCTGAATGATCGAGGCCTTCCGCGCCATCGTCGATGGCGACGAGCCACCGCCTCCGGGTGCCCGTGCACCGTCCGAGGAGGATCTCATCCGCGCGCTTCAAGTCGTGCTGAAGAGCCAGTGCCTCTATGCCGATACGCCCGGTATCGGCCGGTCCTACGAGATCGCCCGGTATTACGCGCCGTTCTTCAAAAGCTATTTTGCCTGTCTCGGCTACTCGTTCGAGGTCTCGCCCCGCGACCAGATGGTGTTCCTGCGCGTGCCCGCCGACGGCGTACGCCATGACGGGCAGGCCGAGCGCCTGCGCAAGGACGAGACCCTCGTGCTGCTGGCCCTGCGCCTCGCCTATGAGGAAGGGCTTCGGGAACACCGCGTCACCACCGACGGTGTCGTGGAATGTACCACCGATGACATCGCCGAATCGATCCGCACCGCCGCCCGCAGCGAGGCGCCGGAAGAAGCGCGCCTCACGGAGATCCTGCGCCTTTTCGCCCGCAAGGGTGCCCTTCGCCTGGGCGAGCGCGACAAGGTCGAGAAGATCACGCCGCTGATGATCTTTCCCGGTGTCGCGGTGCTCTCACCCGATTCCTGGATGGAGCAGGTCCGCGCCTGGGCAGCGGCGCGAATGGACGATGACGGCTGAGCCCGATCAAGGGCGGCATCCACATCGGGGTTAAGATTTCACATGAAACATGCGTGGCACGGCTCGAAGCCCCGACATCGCCCCCTGTGAAAAAGAGGACGGCGGGACCATCGACTTGCATCGTCGGGCCGCCCCGTCCATGCCGTGGCTCCGTCATTTCCATCGAGGACTTGCCCGCCCGGTGTATCGGCTCACCGACATCGCCCTCTCGAATTGGTACCTGATCCGCCGCGAACAGATCCGGATCCGGGGAGCGGCTGCCTTGGTGGGGCCGACGGGGGCCGGCAAGTCGACGATCTTCGACGCTGTCGGCACCGTGCTCGCCGGCAACAACGCCAGCCGCCTCGCCCTCAACGCGTCTGCCTCGGGGCGCAGCGCCCGCACGGTCCGCGATTACTGCCTCGGCTGGATCAGCGACCCCGCCGAGGGCGGTCGTCCCACCCGCGAGGCCTGCGAGACCCTCATCGTCCTCGTCTTCGAGAACGAAACCACCGGACGCGTCGTCTCCGTCGGTCTCGCGCTCGCGGCCCGGGCCGAGGACAGTCGCGAGACCACCCTCTCGCGCTTCATCGCGGTCGGACACCGGTTCGAGATCGCCGATTACGTCCGCGAGACCGCCGAGGGCAGCTACGTGGCGCCCTGGCCGGAGATCGCAAAGGATCTCCGCATCCGGGCGGACAGGTTCGAGGAGTTCCGCTCATCGGGCGAGCGTTTCACCGCCGACGTCCTGGCGCTGATGCGCGAGGGCGCGCCGAGCCCCGAGCCGCGCCACTTCCTGCGTACGTTCTCCAACGCCGTGGCGTTCAAGCCGATCTTCGATTCCTCCGCCTTCGTGCGCTCCTTCGTCCTCGAACCCGAGCCCCTGGACGTCGCGCGCATCCGCCAGTCGGTGGAGAACTGGCGCCGTCTCCTGGAGACCATCGAGGAGTTGGAGCGCCGGCTCTCCCATCTCGGCCGCATCCTCAAACGCTACGAAACCTGGGCGGAGGCCAGCCTCTCGGCCACCCTCGACGAGTTACGAGCGGCCGGCGCCGACCTGCGACGCCGCATCCTCGATTACAGCCAGGCCCGCTCTCGCCTCGGCGACGTGGCGGAACGCCTGCGCATCGCCCGCGAGAGCGTGAGCACCAGCCAGGGTTTCGTGCGCGAGATCGACGGCGAGATCGCGGGCAAGAAAGCGATGCTGGCCGGGAGCCAGGGGGAGGGGCGGCTCGCCGCCTCCAATGCCGGCCTCGCCATGCTGGCGCGCGACAAGCGCGACCTCGCCGCCCGCGTCGCCGATCTGGTGGGGCTGGTGCAGGAGGCGGGCAAGCTCAACGTCGTCTTCTCCGAGATCCAGCGCATCGATCCGGAATCGGCGCGGATCGTGGCCGCCTGCTCGCGCTCCGGCCTGCGCCGCGATGCGCCCCCCGAGGAATCGCTTCGCTCGGACGGACCGCTCGGCCCCCTTCTCACGGCCCTCGCCTCCCTCTCCGACATCGCCACCCCCCTCGATACCGCTGCCGAGGACATGGCCCTGCGTGCCCGCGCCCAGGAGAAGGAAGCGCATGCCCTCTCGGCCGAAGTCGGCAGCGGGCGCGCGGGCGGCGCGCGCCTCTCCTCGGACACGGCCGCTTTCCGCGACGAACTCGCCCGGCTCGGGATCGAGGCGACGCCGATCTGCGAACTCGCCGAGATCACCGATCCGAAATGGGGACCGGCTCTGGAGGGCCTGCTCGGAGGCGCCCGCGAAGCTCTCGTCGTCGAACCGGACCGGCTGAATGAGGCTTTCGCCCATCTCGAAGCCCGCAAGAGCCAGTTCTATCGCTGCCTGCTGGTGAAGACGACGGACACCGCGCGCCGCCGGGGCGGGCGCGACGACGAAGGGCCGATCTCGCTGATCGAGACTCGCGATCCCCATGCCCAGGCGTTTCTCGCGGCCCGGCTCGGCGGCTACGATCTCGCCCCCAACGACGCGGCATTGGCCCATATGAGTCGCGCCGTGGCGCCGAGCGGACGCTCGACCTCCGGCATGGCCTATTCCGTAGTGCGGCCGGTTCAACTGATGATGACCCGTGGCAGCCGCGGTCCCACGGCGGAGAGCCGGCAGAACCTGGAACACGCGGTCAATGAGGCACGGCGCCTGCGCGGCGCGGCCGGCGTGCTGCGAGAGGCCGCCCGCATTGCCGCCATGCTGCGGGTCCGACTCGCCGACGCCAATCTCGACATCGTCTCCCTGCGCCAGGAGGCTGACGCGATGGAGGGGCGGCGACGCAGCCTCACCACCGAGCGCGAAGCCGTGGAGAAGGCCGATACCGGCGCGCTGGAGGCCGAGATCAAGGAGCTCGCCAAGGAGCGATCGGCCTATCTCACCGAACTCGTTCAGGTGCTGGAGCCGAAGCGCGACGCGCTGCTCGGCGAGGAAGCGGGCCTGAAGGCGAAGGTCGCCACCGCGCGGGAGGCGATCCGCGCCGCGCTTCAGGCAAGGCGCGGCGCCCATGCCCGCTGGATCGCGGGAGATTCCGTGCGCATCCGTCTCGTCCGGCCGGACGGGTTCGATCCGCTGGCGGTGGCCAAAGCGCGGGCCGACGCGGCGGGCCTCGAATCCAAGGAGTTGGCGGCTTTGGCCAATGCGGCGCGCGGCGCCGCCCGCGAGGCGATGGAGACGGCGCGCACGCAAGGCCGTGCCGCAGAGCGCGATCTCGCTGAATACTGCGTCCAGTGGCGTATCGAGAACCCCCTGGGCAACCGTGATGCCCCGGCCTCCTTCGGCTTTTCCTGGGTCGCCCGCGCCCATGACGAGGTGGCGGGCCACGAGCTGCGGCGCTACCGCGACCAGGCCGTGCGCGCGGAGAGCGAGATGCGCCGCCTCATGACCGAGGACCTGCTGACTCGCCTCGCCGACAAGTTCGAGCGGGTCCGCACCCGTCTCGATGCCCTGAACGAACGTCTCTCGACCCAGACCTTCACCGGTCAGACCTACGCCTTCGAGGCCACCGTCGATCGTCGCTACGCCGCCGTGCATGCCCTCGCCACCGAGGTGGCGCGTTCGGCCGACGCAGCGCAGGCGATCCTGCCGGGGGAGGGCGAGGACGTACCCCCGGGGCCGCTCGCTGCCGCGATCGAGGAGATCACCGCCCTGATCGCCGGGGACGAGAGCGCGGCGCGGCTTGCCGATTACCGCAATTACTTCGTCTACGAGATCGGCATGCGCGACAAGGCAGGTAACCGCACCACCATGTCGAACCGGGCCTTGCGCGGGTCGGGAGGCGAGGCACAGGCGCCGTTCTACGTCGCCATCGCCGCGTCACTCGCCTCGGCCTATTATCCTGGAGACCGGCCCGGCGACGAGAATCCCGGCCTCGGACTCTGTCTCCTCGACGAGGCCTTCTCGAAACTCGACGTGCGCAACTCCCAGGCTTTGGTGGACCTCTACCAAGCCTGGGGATTACAGCTTCTCATCGCGGCGCCCGAGGACAAGCGCACCACCCTCACCGAAGTGATGGACACCATCGTCACCGTCTACAAGAGCCCGGATCTGACCTCGGTCCGGATCGAGGCCGAGCATCCGCTCGAGACGGCCAAGCGCGCACTCGCCGCCATCAACCCGGAACGCCAGGGTATCGAGCGATTCCAGGTCTCCGACGCGGCGGAGTGAGGGGCGTGGCCGGAGGCACCTCCTCACCGTCGCTTTGGCTTCGCCTCTCGCTCACCGAAGGCCCGACGGGGTGCCTTCGGGTCCTTTCCCCGTAGGCGGAGAGAGGGGAAAGGGTGCCTAATGCGATGCGCTTTGCTGTGACGAAGGCGCGATCAGACCCGACGCGAGGCAGCGTCTCGGATCGCGGCAAGAGTCAGGATGGCGGGGGCATCGCTCCCGGTTACCGCGAGGTGATCGGCGCCGCTGGATAGGAGCAGCGCCAGGGCGTCCTTCAACGACGTTTCCGCGGTGACGCCCGGCGCATCGCCCGGATCGCCCGGAACCGCAATCGCGCCCGCTTGGCTCAGGGCCAACCGGCGCAAGGCCCGGTCTTCACCGACGAAGCTCTCCACGAATCGGTCGGCTGGGGCTGCGAGCAGGCGGTCCGGCGTGTCGGCCTGGACGATCCGGCCCTCTCGCATGAGCACGACGCGGTCGCCCATCCGCATCGCCTCGTCGATATCGTGGGTGACGATGATCACGGTCTTCTTGAGCCTGCGCAGGATCTCGCCGACCTCTTCCTGAAGCCGGTCGCGGGCGACGGGGTCCACGGCGCCGAAGGGTTCGTCCATGAGGAGCACGTCAGGGTCTGCCGCCAGGGCGCGGGCGACGCCGACGCGCTGGCGCTGGCCACCGGACAATTCGTCGGGCCGTCGCTGGCGATACGCGTCCGAGTCGAGGCCGACGAGGTCGAGCATCTCGTCCACCCGATCTGCGATCCGGGCGCGTGTCCAGCCCAGGAGGCGGGGTACGGTGGCGACGTTCTCGGCGACCTTCCGGTGCGGGAACAGACCGATGCCCTGAAGCACGTAACCGATACCACGGCGCAGCCGCACCGGATCGACCTCCGCCACGTCGCGTCCGTCGAGGAGGACACGTCCGGCATCCGGCTCCACCAGACGGTTGACCATGCGCAACGTCGTAGACTTGCCGCAGCCGGAGGGACCGATGAGGACGCAGGTCGTCCCGGCGGCGATGTCGAGGTCGATCCCGTCGACGGCGGGCCGCTCCGCGCCGGCAAAGCGGCGCGAGACGCCCTCGAACCGGATCATCGACCGAGCCTCGCGGTCTCTGGCGTCAGCAGCCGAGGCAGATCGAGCCCATGGTGGTCCGCATCTTCCGGTCCCAAGCCTTGTCGCGCGCTGCGGATATCTTCTGGGCCTTGAGCATGTCGGCTTCGGTGGAGGCCCGATTGAAGGTGGAGCCCGGCGGCTTGGTCACGCCCATGGCAGTGGTCATGCGCTTCGGCGCAGGCTGCTGTGAAATGTTCGAGGGCTGCGCCTGAACGGGCACGGCGACGAACAGGCCCAGACAGACGGACGCGGCAAGGAAGCGTGTCATGATCAATCTCGACTTTTGAAACATATAATGACGCAGTAGCAGGCCGCGGATACCAGCGTTCCCGGTCCGCCATGCTTGGTCCGCCATGACGGCAAGGTTATGGCTTTCCGAGGCGGTCTACTGACGACAGCGCAGACAGTGCCGAATCCTCACGCGGTCTTGCGTGTGCCAGCGCACCGGTCGATCACCGGTTGTCCTCAGCGGCGTCAGGCGAGGTGGGACGTATCGGCTGGAACGCGACCAGGGTCATGTCGTCCCGGCGGCTCTCGAGCCCCCGATAGGCAACGAGCTCAGCCTCGAGAATGCTGATCTGCCGGCGGAGTTCCTCGTCGCGGCTGCGAACGAGAATATCCGACACGCCACGATGCCCGAGGAGCCGGCGTTGCGCGCCGGGGGGGGCCATCTGGTCGGTGAGGCCGTCGGTCATCAGGTAGAAGGTGTCGCCCGGCGCCACGTCCAGAATGATGTCCTCGGTCGTGAACCGGGTGCTCCCGTGCCGTGGGTAGCCGAGCCCGTGCCGCGCGCCCTTGATCCGGGCGAGGCCCGCTTCCGTGATGCTGGTGAGCGCCAGTCCGGCGCCGGCGAAGCTCAGCCTTCGTGCCGCGGGGTCCCAGATGCACACGCCGCAATCGAGCCCATCGTCGGATTCCGCACCGCGCCCGTCCTGGCGCAACTGGACGCGGACCATCTCGTCGAGGGCCGTCAGGATCTCGGCGGGCGAGCGCAGGCCGCGCTCGTGCAGCAGCCGGTCGAGCGCGGTGGCGACGATGAGGGTGATGAAGGCGCCCGGCACCCCGTGGCCGGTGCAATCGGCCACCACGACGATGCTGAGGTCGTCGAGGCGTTCCAGCCAGAAATAGTCGCCGCCGACTTGATGCAGCGGCTCCCACAGAACGGCCACGTCAATGCCGGCGCCGGCCAGTGCCGCCCGGTCGGGCAGGACGGAGGTCTGGATCCGGCGGGCGTAGCCAATGCTCTCCATCACCTGATTGTTGGCGTCCGCGAGCTTGGCATGAGCCTGTTCGAGCTCGGCGAGAAGCTGCTTCGCCTCGTCGCCGGCGCGCAGGCCCTCTACCATACGGTTGAAGGCCGAGGAGATAACGTCGATCTCGTTGCTGGCCCGGACGGCACCGTCGAACTCCACCAACGACCAGCGTTTGTGCTCGACCTCGCGCATGGCGAGCAGCAGTCGCTTCAGGGGGGCGAGGACGTGCTTGCGGACATTGGCATGGAGGGTCAGCACGAAGGCGAGCATCAGGATGAGGGTCGCCCCCAACGCCAGGAGCGCCTGTTTCTCGGCGTTGCGGCGCAGGGCTTCGGTGGACAATCCCAGCGTCAGTCGCCCCGCGGATTCTGCGCGCCCCGCCACCGTGACGGTGCTGGAGGCGCGGATGAGTTCGAGGCCCCGACCGGCCGGTATCTCGCCGACGGACATCACCAGCCCGCCTGCCGCGTTCCAGGCGCGCACGAACTGGAAGGCCGGATCGAGGGTGAGGGCCTGGATCTGCGCCGTGTAGACGTCCGGGCGCTCGCTCCAATCGGGGCGGGCGATGGAATGGGCGGTCAGGGTGACGAGGAGGTTCGCCCGTTCGGTATAGAGCCTGAGGCTGTCGGTGTAGTTCACCCAGGCGATGCCGATCTGCGTCGCCAGCACGACGATGGCGATCACCGGGTAGATCCGCAGGAACAGGGTGTGGGCCAGACTGTCGAGGTCGCGTCCCTGCGCAGAGCCGCGCAGCGCCCCAGGCCGCATCGTGCCGGGCGCGGATGCCGAGGCGTCGGCGAAACCGGCGAGTTCCCGGAAGTCGTCGCCGCTCAGGGGACCGCCGCCCCTCAAGGAGCGCTTGCGGGGGGGAGAACCGACGGCGGGCGATGCCACCTTGCCCCCCGGATCGGAGGTCATGGCGGCGAGACGGTCCGGATCGAGCTGCGGAACGAGCGGACGCAGCCGCGTCCGGCATGTTTGGCGGCGTAAAGCGCGGCATCGGCCCGGCCGAGCGTCTGTTCGAAGGTCTCGGTTCCCTCGATGGCCGCGACGCCGATGCTGACGGAGAGTGCCAGCGGTCCGCCGGGCCATTCCACGCCGGTCTCGTCGACGAGACGGCACAAGTCCTCGGCGACCACGAGCCCGGCATCGGGTTCGATCTCGGTGAGCAGGATCGCGAATTCCTCGCCGCCCATGCGGCCGATCACGTCCACCTTGCGCAGCCGCTTGCGACAGGTCTCGACGAAGCAGATGAGAGCCGCGTCCCCGGCGGCATGGCCGAACTCGTCGTTGAGCCGCTTGAACCGGTCGAGATCCGCCATGAGGAGGCAGGCGGGAACTCGGTCGCGTTCGTATCTCAGCCATTCACGCCGGCTGATTTCCATGAAGCGGCGACGGTTCACCGCGCCGGTGAGATCGTCGGTATCGGCCAGGCTCCTCAGCTTGGCTTCGAGACGGGTCCGATTCTCGATCTCGCCGGACAGCGCCTCGTTGAGGGCCTGGAGGTCGCGCTGCTGCTCCGCGAGGCGGCGGTTCGCCCTCTGCAGGTCGAACTGCATCCGGTCGCTCAACCTCACGAGGCGGCGCTGCTCGTCATAGCTGCGGCGGTAGGCCTCGGCGAGCTGCTGGACGCCGCCCGCGACCTGCGCCAGGCCCGCCAGCATTCCGTCGGTCTTCACCAGGACCGCTTCCTCGGTATCGTAAAGGCTGAACGCTTCGCCGACGGCGGGTGGATCGCCGATCTGCGCAACGATCTCAGGCTTGGTCTTCATCCGCATCAGTGCCCCGTCTGCGCGGTCTCGACGAGATCGAACCGTGCGTGGGTGAAGTCCGACGCGAAATCCTCCCCGGCCTCGGCGATGGTCTCGTCCCCCTCGGCATGGAGCCAGCGGATGGTGACGCTACGCCCTGCCTCGGCGGCGTCTTCGAGAGGCATGAACAGGTTCATCAGGCCCTTCGCGCTCGAAGAGTTGAAATAGACGAGGGCGACTTCGAACACGATCGGATCCGTGCTCGATGCGGCGAGGTAGGTCCGCAAGGCCTGGAGCAGGGGGCCGAAGAAGGCCGCGGCATCCTCCGGGTACGATTCACCGGCCAGCCTGAAACGGCCGGCGGCGAAGTCGAAATCCACCTCGGGGGATCGGGGGGTGGCTGGAATCTGAATCCGGTCCATTGCTGGGGCGCCGTCAGATGAAGGCTTTGAGGCAGAACAGACTGCGCTCGCTGCCAAGGTCGTGAAATTCGAACTCGACCGGTGCGCTCGACCGGCGGGCGATCTCGATCAGCCCGATGCTGCCGCCCAGACTGCCTTCATCGGGGGCCTGGCGTAACTTTTCGCGGTAGAAACGCTTGAGTTCTTCGCTCGACATGCCGGCAATATGGTCCAATCGCTCGCGCAGGATAGCGGCATCGGCCTTGGGAATCTCGTTGCCGCACACGACGAAGAAATGTCCGTTCTCGACGCCCACAACGATCATTCCCGCGCTGATCATACCGCCGGAGGCCCGGTCCGTGGGAAGTTTGTCGGCCGAATACCGGATGATGTTCTGGGCCTGCTCGACGAAGATCGAGAACACCCGCTTGGCGATGGTGGCGTCCGTCTCACCCTGGATCATCCGAAGCTTCAGGACTTCCCCGAGCGAGAACAGGACATTCTCCGAAAGGTCGCCGCCGAACGAAAGGATGATGCCGTTGCGCTTCGACGTCTCGAAGAAGGATTTGAAATCCTGCGCGAGCAATGCGTCCTCCCTGGACAAGGCGGATGGTGATGCCGGAGCGGCGTCCAAGCACACGATCCGGAAGCATTAGCTCCAAAGCGTCTACGGAGAGTTATCGCTCCGGCGCTCGCCCGAGAGAAGCACAATTCGTTCCACCCGATTAACCACGGTGTGCCGGGCCAGGGTCCGTCATGATCCGGAAGGGGGACTTCCCAATTCCGAAGTCTTGTCGTCAAGTCATGAGCCGTTGAGCCGACCGGTCGAGAGAAACAATTTATAGGGATTTGACACTGTAGAAGTCGCGGGTGCGCGTTGGCGTGGGCACGAATCCAGACCTCGTCGGTCTGAAGTGGATCGGATCGTGACGCAAGAGAAGTCCGTCCTCATCGTATCGGATCGGCCGGACCGGGTAAGGCTGCTGGCGCGCGCCATCACCACGATTCTCCCTTGCCGCAGCGTCCTCGGCGACCAGTCGATACCCGCCATCCTCCCCGTCGTCGCAGTCATCGACATGGACCCTCGGGAAGGCGTGGCGGCAGCCTGGGCGACCCGCCTCCTCATGTTGCGCGTACCCTGCCTCGTCCTCACCGGCTCGCCTGCCGACATCCCGCACAAGGCGAATCCGGCCTTGCGCATCGCCGCGGCCGATACTCCGCGCCCGACCATCCTCTCCCTCCTCCTCAGCCTGATCGACGCCGGCCGGAAGATGCGGACACGGCGCGACGGCGAGAACGCCGCTGTGGAAGCGAAGGCGCATCGCGCCTGTTCGGTCGTGGCGGGCATGTTCCATGCGGCGCAATTCGACCAGTCGATCTCGGCCGACGAGGTCGATGCCGGCACAGACGTCATTCTGGAAGCTGTCTCGGAGGGGGGGATCCGTGCGTGGCTCGACGTGCTCGGACGCTACGACGAGTTGCTCTATCAGCACTCCCTCAGCGTCGCCGGGTTCGCCGCGGCCTTTGGCTTCCACCTCGGGATTCCGCGGGCCGACCGGAAGCGCCTGACCAAGGCCGCGCTGCTGCACGATATCGGCAAGGCCAAGATCCCCCTTGCCATCCTCAACAAGCCCGGCGCGCTGACCTCGGACGAACTGGCCATCATGCGGACTCACGCCGCCGCCGGCGCCGACATGCTCACCGGGCAGGAAGGGTTCGATCCCGCGATGCTCGATGTGGTCAGGCATCACCATGAGATGCTCGACGGCAGCGGTTACCCGTCCGGCCTCACCGGCGATGCGATTTCCGATCTCGTCCGCCTCGTGACGATCTGCGACATCCACTCCGCCCTCACCGAACGGCGCGCCTATCGCAAGCCGCTCCCGCATGCCGAAGCCCATGCCATCATGCTCGGGATGACGGGCAAGCTCGACATGCCGCTCCTGCGGGCCTTCCTGCCCATCGTCAGGCTCTCGACCCCCGACGACGCCCTGGTCTAGGGATTGCGGCGTTCGGTTTACCGAACCCGGACCCGTTTGCGGGACCCGTTCACTTGGATCGATGTCGCAGGACGGCCGCGATTTTTGCAAGAAAGTTCTAGTTCAAAAGTTTTATCTCTTCGTGTGAGATCTAAGCGAAGACCCATCTCCCTCACCTTGTTCTTTTAAAAGCACGTTTCGTTGACCCGGATCGTCGCTGCGATCACAGTTCGGCAACGATGCCGGGGCGCATTCGACGATCGGACGGAACGGTCTGATCGATGCCCCCGGCACATTCCCGAACCCGATCGGTAGGCGCTCGATGTCTCTACAAGGCAGCTCTTTCTCAGGCCCGCTCCCCCGCATCGTCGGCTTCAGCGCCAATCTCCAGCGTCCCTCCAAGACGCGGGCGCTCGTCGAAGCGGTGGCCGAGGCGACCGGTGCGCGGCTCCGCGCCGATATCCGCCTGTTCGACGTCGTCGATGCCGGGACCGGCCTCGGCGCGGCCTGGTCGCGCGATCAGCTTTCGCTGCCGGCCCGGCGTATCCTGGAGGCGATCGAGAACGCCGATGCGCTCATCGTCGGGACGCCGGTCTACAAGGGCGCCTATACCGGCCTGTTCAAGCACCTGTTCGACTTCGTCGATCCGGCGGCTCTCGTGGGCAAGCCCGTCGTGCTGTCGGCCACGGGCGGAGGCGCGCGTCACGCCCTCATCGTCGAGCATTCCCTTCGGCCTCTCTTCGGCTTCTTCAGCGCGCAGACCGTCCCGACCTCCGTCTATGGCAGCGACGCGGATTTCTCCGACGGAATCCTCGTCGACGAGGGCGTGCGGGGCCGCGTTTCCGATGCCGCGTCCCAGCTCGCTGCGCTGCTCGGCGCACGGGCGAAGCCCTCGGCTTCGTTCGAGGCCGCGCCGGCCGCCGCCTTCGCCGCTCCGAACCGATAGCCCCCTCGGACGACCGGGGGCGCCGGCCGGGCGATGCGCCCGACGGCGCCGAGATCGGCGCCTCCTACAGAGCCTCAGTCAGCAAGGGCTGGACACATGCCACGGCAGACAACCATCGGTTCCGACATCCTCGGCCGCCTGACACCCTGGCTCATGCCGGTGGCGATCATCGCCGGCTGGCAGGCGGCGGCCTCGACCGGCCTCGTTTCCACCCGCTTCATGCCCGCGCCCTCGGACGTGATCGCCGCGGGCTGGCAGGCGAGCAAGACCGGTGAGCTTTGGGCCAATCTCTGGATCAGCTTCCTGCGGGCGGCCGTCGGCTTCCTCATCGGTGGCAGCATCGGCTTCGCCCTCGGTCTCGCCAACGGCCTGTCGCAGCTTTCCGAGAAGCTCACCGACACGACCCTGCAGATGGTGCGCAACATCCCGCACCTGTCGCTGATCCCCCTGGTCATTCTCTGGTTCGGCATCGACGAGGAGGCCAAGCTCTTCCTCGTGGCCATCGGCGTATTCTTCCCGATCTACGCCAACACCCTGCACGGCATCCGCTCGGTGGATCCGCAACTGGTGGAGATGGGCCGGGTCTACGGCATGTCGCCCACGACCCTGTTCCTTCGGGTGGTCCTGCCCGGTGCGCTGCCTTCGATCTTCGTCGGCCTGCGCTACGCGCTCGGCATCATGTGGCTCACGCTCATCGTCGCCGAGACGATCTCGGCCTCGTCCGGCCTCGGCTACATGGCGATGCAGGCGCGTGAGTTCATGCTGGTGGACGTGGTGGTGCTGGCCATCGTCATCTACGCCCTCCTCGGCAAGATCGCCGACACCCTGACCCGGCTGCTGGAGCGTTCGTTCCTCGCCTGGAACCCGGCCTATCGGAATATCTGAGGGGCATCGACCCGACGTGCCCCTGTTCTTCGATCAACCCTACGGACGACGTCCATGACCGCCTCCACCCTGCTTCGGGCGTCCGACGCCCCTCTCGCGCCGCCCCGCGAGGTGCCCGTCGCTCCCCCGCTCCGCCAGTCCACGCGTCCTGCGGCGACCGCAGGCACAGGGGTCGCCGTCACCCTGCGCGGCTTGGCGAAATCCTTCGACGGTCATCAGGTGATCGAGGGGCTCGACCTGCACATCCCGGCGGGCCAGTTCGTGGCCATCGTCGGCCGTTCGGGCTGCGGCAAGAGCACCTTGCTACGCCTGATTCTCGGGCTCGAACAGCCGAGCGCGGGGCGGATCGACCTGGAGAACCCAGGTGCGCGCTCGGCTACCAAGCGCATCATGTTCCAAGAGCCGCGCCTGCTGCCCTGGGCCCGGGTCGCCGACAACGTCGCCGTGGGGCTCGGCGGGGCCGGGCGGCGCCAGGAACGGCGCGAGCGGGCCGCGTCCGTGCTGGCCGAGGTCGGCCTCACCGACAAGGCCGGCAACTGGCCGGCCACCCTCTCCGGCGGCCAGCGCCAGCGCGTCGCCCTGGCGCGCGCCCTCGTCAGCCGGCCGGGCCTGCTCGCCCTCGACGAGCCTCTCGGTGCACTGGACGCCCTGACGCGCATCGACATGCAGGACATGATCGAGCGGATCTGGCGCAACCAGGGCTTCACCGCCATCCTCGTCACCCACGACGTCGCCGAGGCGGCAGCCATGGCCGACCGCATCCTCGTGGTGGAGGAGGGCCGCGTCGCCCTCGACCTGACCGTGGACGTGCCCCGCCCGCGCCGGCGCGGCGACCCCGAACTCGCTCGGCTGGAAGGCCGTATCCTCGACCATCTGCTGAAGGACCGTGCCCCGGTCTGATCCCCGGACGCGCGCGATCCCACCGGCACAACACCAGGAGCATCCCATGACCGCAGAGACCGACGTCCTCTGGTTCCTTCCCACCCATGGCGACGGCCGCTACCTCGGCGCGCAGGAAGGCGCCCGCGACGTGTCGCTGGCCTATCTCCGCCAGATCGCGCAGGCCGCGGACGAGCTCGGCTATTACGGCGTGCTGCTGCCCACCGGCCGCTCCTGCGAGGATTCCTGGGTCATCGCCTCGGCTCTCGCGGCGCTGACGAAGCGCCTGCGTTTCCTCGTGGCGGTGCGTCCCGGCCTGCAGGAGCCGTCCATGGCCGCCCGCATGGCCGCGACCCTGGACCGGATCTCTGACGGGCGCCTCCTCATCAACGTCGTCACCGGCGGCGACCCGGTGGAACTGCGCGGCGACGGCGTCTTCCTCGACCATGACGAGCGCTACGTCGTCACTGACGAGTTCCTGCATGTCTGGCGCGGGCTGATGTCCGGCGAGACGGTGAATTACGAAGGCAAGCATCTCAAGGTGGAGGACGGCCGGCTCATCTTCCCACCGGTCCAGAAACCCTATCCGCCACTGTATTTCGGCGGCTCCTCGCCCGCCGGCATCGAAGTCGCGGCCGAGCATTGCGAAGTCTACCTGACCTGGGGCGAGCCTCCGGCGGGCGTCGCCGAGAAGATCGCCAAGGCGAAGGAAGCCGCCGACCGCAAGGGCAAGACCTTCTCCTACGGCATCCGCCTCCACGTCATCGTCCGCGAGACCGAGGGCGAAGCCTGGGCCGCGGCCGAGAACCTGATCTCACGCCTCGACGACGAGACCATCGCGCGGGCGCAGGCCACTCTCAAGCGTCAGGATTCCGTGGGCCAGAGCCGGATGATGGCGCTCCATGGCGGCGACCGCACGAAGCTCGAAGTCTCACCCAACCTCTGGGCCGGCGTCGGCCTCGTGCGCGGCGGCGCCGGCACGGCGCTCGTCGGCTCGGCCGATCAGGTGGCGGACCGGATGAAGGAGTACATCGACCTCGGCATCGATCGCTTCATCCTCTCCGGCTACCCGCATCTGGAGGAGGCCTACCGCTTCGCCGAACTCGTTTTCCCGAAGCTGCCGCTTCGCGCCACCACCGGTGTTCCCCCGAGCAACGCCCGCAACAACGGCCCGTTCGGTGAAGTCATCGCCAACGACATCGTGCCCAGCCGCCGCATCGCGGCGCATTGAGGGAGAGCATCGCCTCTCCCCGCTCGCGGGGACAGGGCTGCGACGACCCCGTCGTCGGCGCGGCGAGGCGGCAGCCGATGGTGAGGGGCTGACGCCGAAGGAGGTTCTTCCGGTGAGTCCCCCTCACCCTCGTTCCAGCTTCGCCTCCACTCACCGGATGGCCGACAAGGTGCATCCGGTCCTCTCCCCGCCCGCGGGGAGAGGCGGCGCTCTCACCGGACATCTGTTCCAGAAGCTGTACGAGGACATTCCATGCCCCGTTCCACCGCGCGCACCCTCTCCCCGCCTCGGCAGACGACCCTCGCCTTCCTCACCGCCCTCGCGTTCCTGATCCTCGGCACGCTGCTGGCGCGCGCCGAGGACAAGGTCATCCGCATCGGCTACCAGAAATACGGCACGCTGGTCCTGCTGAAGGGCAAGGGCCTGCTGGAGAAGAAGCTGGCGCCGCTCGGCTACCGGGTGAGCTGGGCCGAGTTTCCCTCGGGGCCGCCCTTGCTGGAGGCGCTGAATGCCGGGGCCATCGATCTCGGCTCGGCCGGGGAGGCGCCGCCGATCTTCGGGCAGGCCAACAACCCGGATTTCCTCTACGTCGCCCACGAGCCGGCGGCACCGCTCGGCGAGGCGATCCTCGTCGCCAAGGACAGCCCGATCAAGACCGTCGCCGATCTGCGCGGCAAGAAGATCGCCCTGAACAAGGGCTCGAACGTCCATTACTTCCTGGTCGAGGCCTTGGCGAAGGCCGGCGTGCCCTACGAGGCGGTGACGCTGGTCTTCCTGGCGCCCGGCGACGCGGTCGCGGCCTTCTCGCGCGGTGCCGTCGATGCCTGGGTGATCTGGGACCCCTTTCTCGCCTCGGGCGAGCGGGCCACCGGCGCGCGGACTCTCGTCAATGGGACCGACATCGTGCCGAACCGGCAGTTCTACCTGTCGACCCGCCCATTCTCCGACGCCAACAAGGAGGCGCTCGATACCACCCTCGCGGCGATCGGCGAGATCGACGCCTGGGCCAAGGACAATACCGACGCGGTGGCAGGCGAACTGGCCCCCGCCATCGGCATCCCGGCGCCGATCCTCACAATCGCCCTCAAGCGGCTGACCTACGGCGTGACCCCGCTGGACGCGGCCGTGATCGCCGACCAGCAGAAGGTGGCCGACACGTTCCACCGCCTCGGCCTGCTGCCCAAGCCCATCACGGTCTCCGACGCCGTGCGGAAATCCGGGAGCTGATGGGGCTCTACCGCCCGGCCGGCGCCGACATGAGCCGGCGCAGGACAAGGTGGGTCGTCCCGCACAGGACGAGGGGGATGACGACGAGAAGGCTCGCGAACCAGGCCCAGGCCGGCATCATCGTCTGGGCGACGGCGTCGCTCATGCCCCAGACGTAGTTGATGTTGACGGGGTCCAGCCCGGCATCGGGGCGCGGACCGGGCATCAGGAAGAAGCACACGAACAGCACCGCGACTGCGAGGCCGGACCATGCCGCCCAGGCACGCCGGTCATAGCCGAGGCGCCAGACCAGGTAGACGAGCAGGAACGGCAGCCAGCCGTGGAACAGCGAGAGCCCGCGCAGGAACAGCGGGTTCTCGGCCTTGAACATGTAGGCGGTCATGCCGGTGAGCGACACGCCGCCGAGTTCGGCGAGAAAATCTACCACCCAGAGCAACTGGGGTGCCAGGATGCCCACCGTCGGCATGGAGACCAGGAGCGGGCTCTCCCGCCAGATCCCCACCAGGGTGAGCAGCAGGGCGACGTCGCAGAAATAGAGGAAGTTGGTCGGCCCGTACCAACTCCAGTAGACGAGCACGAGCACCGCCATGAAGGCCGTATAGGCGAGCTTGAGGGCTAGCGGCAGGCGTTGTGCGCTCGCCGGTTCGAGAGAGGCGGCGGCGTCGGCCAGGGTCGCTTCCGCGACCGCGAGGGGATCGGTCGCCGGGACCATGCTACCGCTCATGTCCGATCCTCATTCATGTCCGCCGCCCCTTCGTCCGTCGAATCGATCGGCCGCTTCAAAGCTTGGCCCAGGCGGAGGACACACGAATTCGCGAGCCTCCGGCGTGACGCGTCGCACGCGAGGGGCGTCATTGCTGCGGGCCGGCTTCGCATGCGAGCCACGATGAGCGTTCACGGCGGTCAGGCCGCGGCGCGGTCGCGTCCCGACGCCTTGGCCTCGTAGAGGGCCTCGTCGGCCCGCGCGATCGCCCGGATAAGCGACGTTTCCCCCGCCGCGACCATGCTCACCCCCATGCTGGCGGTCCAGGCCGGCAGGTCCGGCAGCGCCCGGAAGGCACGTCGTAGATCGTCCGCGAAGGCGAGGGCGGTCTCGCGGGCGGTGTCGGCGAGGACGACGATGAACTCGTCGCCACCCAGGCGCACGAAAAGGTCCCGGCCCGAAAGACGGCGCATGGCGCAGGTGGCCAGGGCGACCAGCACCGCGTCGCCCGCCGCATGGCCGTAACGGTCGTTGATGGACTTGAAGTGATCGACATCGATGGCGATCACCGCCGTATCCAGGGCGACGATAGCCGGCGAATCCGCCGTGAGGCCAGCGCGATTGAGGGCGCCCGTCAACATATCATGCAGGGCGAGACGGCGAAGAACTGCTTGCGCCCGTTCGCCCGGCATCGAGATGAGGCCGAGATTGAGGATGGGGAGCAGGATCTGGTCCGCCAGCAGCGGAACGAGGGCTACGGCATAGGGAATCTCGCTGTGGTTCGTCAGGATGACCAGCGTGAGCAGATAGGCTGGGATGTATCCGAGGAGCGCCAGTCCGGCGATGCGGCGCCCTCCCATGACGTCGCCGCGCCGGCCGCTCACGAGAACCGAGCCGATCGCCAGCATGACGACCGCCAAACCCAGGATGCCGCCCATCTGCGCGGCCGTCCGGTCCAGCAGAAGGGCGGGGCCGAGATATCCGAGGCCGGGCAGCAGGATCAGGGGAATCGCCCAGGGGCGACGCTTTGGCAGGCCGTCGAACCGGTCCACACCGGTGAGGACCAGGAGAGAGGAAGCGCCGAGCAGCGCGTGCAGGACCGCGATCGCAACCGGATGATCGCCCACCACTCCGAAGCTGATCATGATCGCTGCGTAGAGTCCGGAACTTCCCGCCCAGTCGAGCAGGAAAGATTGTCCGGTCCGGTTACGCCACAACGTCAGATAGACCGTCATGAAAGCAACGCTTATCAGCGTGCTGCATAGACTAAGGGTCGGCACGTCGGGAATCGGAAACATGAAGGCGACTTCGTAGCGGCACGGACCGAAACTGTCTTAACGGCAAAGCCTTAAGAGCGCATCACCGAAGGATCCGGTCCAGCTGAATCCCGGCGACAACTGTCGCGAGGCCGGTGCGATGTGATAAATGCCGGCGCTCTGCTCGTGGCGACTGGGCGAGGATAATCCATCGCCGGTGCACTAAGTCGTCGCGAAGTATCGTTGCTCGTCGAGCGCGTGTAAGCCTTTCGCGCGACTTTCAAGGTTGCACCACGACCCGCCGGATCGGCGGTCACTCTAGCCTCACCACCACGCTGTCGCTGGCACCCGACGCGTCCATCACCGAGATCCTGGCGAAGCCCGCGCCGTCCGGTGACCATTCCGATTGGCGCCGGGCGCTCTCGGCGACGGGCAGGCTGTTGACCATCCAGGTGAGGGGCGGCACCCCGCCGAGCGCCTTCAGGGCGAGGCTCGGCGCGGGGCCGGGCTCTGCGAGGCCGAGATCGATGCGGGCGCCATCCGGCGGGTAGGCGATCTTGAGGGCCGAGCCCAGGGCCGCCGACAGGGTCTTGGGCACGTCCTTGCGGATGTGGCGCAGGGGCGGCGGCAGGCCGGCGGTGGTGGTCACCAGTGCGTCGCGGGGCATCGGCACGGAATCGGGCTCGCCGCCGAAGCGCGAGAACGCGTCGAACAGGATCGGCGCGGCCACCGCCCGCCCGACGAGACCCGGCACGGCGTTGCCGTCCGGCCGCCCGACCCAGACCGCGATGGTGACGCGCCGGTCGAACCCCACCGCCAAAGCATCGCGATAGCCGTAGGATGTGCCGGTCTTGAACGCGATCCGGTTGGGCAGCGCGTTCTCCGGCGGCGGCGCACCGCGCAGGGTATCGGCGACGTACCAGGCCGCCACCGGTTCGGTGACGCGCAGCTCCGGCGGGGGCGATGCGGCCGGCCCGTCGAGGCGGCGGATCAGGTCGGGCACCGAGCCCCCACGGGCGAGGCCGGAGAACAGCCGCGCGAGGTCGGTGAGGGTGATGCCGAGGCCGCCCAGAGCCACCGGCAGGCCGGGTGCCGTGTCGCGCGGCAGGTCGATCCGCGCTCCCGCGCCGCGCAGGCGGGCGACGAAGCGGGCGGCGCCCACCGCCTCCAGCAGGTCCACCGCCGGCACGTTCAGGGAAAGCTGGAGCGCGCGCCGCGCCGTGACGGTGCCCTGGTAGCTGAGATCGAAATTCTCCGGCGCGTAGGAGCCGGCAAAGCGCACCGGCCGGTCGTCGAGAAGGGTCTCGGGATGGGCGATGCCGTTCTCGAAGGCCAGCGCGTAGATGAACGGCTTCAGGGCCGAGCCGGGCGAGCGGATCGCCCCCGTCATGTCGATGGCACCGGAGCGGCTGGCGTCGAGATAGCCGGCGCTCCCCACCTGCGCGATCACCCCGCCGGTGCGGTTGTCGATGGCGAGGATCGCCGCCGAGATGCCCGGCCCCATGGCGGCGGCGCGCTCGGCCGCCAGCCGTTCGAGGCTCGCCTGCAATCGCCCGTCGAGAGAGAGGCGCTGGACCCGAGCAGCGGGATCGGCGGCCACGGCCGCCTCGGCCGCATGGGCCGCGAACATCGGGAAGGGCTTTCGCTGGTCCGGCACCGGTTCGGCCTTGGCGGCCTTCGCCTCGGCGGGCGTGATGATTCCGCGCGCGGCGGCGATGTCGAGCACCCTGTCGCGCGCCTGCCGGGCGCGGGCGGGGTAGCGATCCGGCCGGCGCGCCTCGGGCGCTTGCGGCAGGCCGACGAGGAGGGCGGATTCGGCGAAGGAAAGCCGGGCGGGCTCGCGCCCGAAATAGGCGAAGCTCGCCGCCCGCAAGCCCTCCACCGGGCCGCCATAGGGAGCGAGCGCGAGATAGAGGTCGAGCACGCCGTCCTTGCCGAGGCGGCGCTCCAACTGAACCGCCCGCACCATCTGCCGGAGCTTGGCGCTGAGCGAGCGTTCGGGCCGCGGCTCCACGAGGCGAGCCACCTGCATCGACAGGGTGGAGCCCCCGGAAACGATTCTGCCGTGGCGGAGCCATTGCCAGGCGGCGCGCAGGGTCGCTGCGGGGTCGATGCCGGGATGGTCGGCAAAGCGCCGGTCTTCGTAGGCCTTCAGCATGGCGAGCATGCGCGGATCGACATCCGCCCCCGTCACCGGCAACCGCCAGCGCCCGTCGGCGGTGGCGAAGGGGCGCAGGAGATGGCGGTCCCGGTCGAGGATGACGGTGGAGCGGAGGCTCGCCTGGGTCAGGTCGAGGGGCGGGAGGGTCGCGACGAAGCGCCAGAGGGTGAGGGCGGGGAGGAGGATGAGAAGGGCGGTGGCTCCGCCGAAAACCCTCCCCCCCTTGCGGGGGAGGGTGCCTGCGGAGCAGGCGGGAGAGGGGGCGACCTCTCCGGACGTGGCGCTCCCCTCTCCCGACCCACTTCGTGGGCCACCCTCCCCCGCAAAGGGGGGAGGGGAGGGGATGTCGCGTTCCATGAGCCTACTTCGCGCTCACCTCGACCGAACCGAAGGCGGTGCGGCCGAAGCGTTCGGGGCGGTACATGTCCTCGATGGTGGCGCCGGGATGGACATAGGTGCCGGGTGAGACCGCCCGCACGGTGTAGGCCACGGTGAAGAAGGCGGATTGCTCGGGGCTGCGCTCGTAGGCCGCCACGAAACGATCGTCGCGGAACTCGGTGCTCACCGGCTGCACGTCCGACTTGGCGAAAGCGAGCCCCGCCAGGGCATCGGAATCGAGGAGCTTCGGATTGTCGATCTCCAGCCCGGCGGGCAGGCGGTCCACCAGCAGGAGGCGGCCGGCGCTGGCCTTGGCCTCGGCCACCTTAAGCACCACCACGAGGCGATCGTTCTGGCGAACTCCTTGCGTGAGATCCACCACCGTGCCGTCGAGGCGATGATAGGTTCGCTCGATGGAGTAACCCCGTGATTCCGCCGGCTCCGGCGCGATGGAATTGCCCGACACGCTCACCACCGTCTGGGCGGCGCCCGTCCCGTCATTGGTGATGGTGACGGGCCTCGCGTCGAGGGCGGGGGCGCGGTAGAGCCGCGAGACCGGGCCCGATTGCCGCGTGCCGTCGACGCTGAAGCTCAACGCTTCCGCGTCCTTGGCGAGCCCCTCGGCGGCAAGCACCATCCAGGCATTCTCCTGGGTGCTGGTGAGGCGTCCGCTGGCCCGCTCCTGGGTGATGACCTGACCCAACGGCCGGATCGTCTCGCGGGCGAGGCCCGTCTCGGCGGCGAGAGCGAGAAGGCCGGCCCCGTCGCGCAGGCGCGAGCCGTAATCGGCGCGATAGGTCGAGGTGTCGCGCGCGGATCCTAGCGCGGTCACCGCCGATTCGAACGCCTTGGCCGCGCGGCCCCGGTCGCCGAGAAGGGCGAGGGCGGCTGCGATCTGGCCGCGTCCGAGAGGGGTCGCGAACTCACCGAGCTTGGTGTCGGCGAGGTAGCGCAAGTCGCCCATCACCGGGCGCCCGTTCCGGGCCAGCACGTAGGCGGCGTAGGCGATGTCCATGCCGCCGTCACGCACCTCCGTGGTGTTGGCTACGGTGTTGCGCAGGCGGTCGAGGGCATTGGCGAAGGCGGTCTGCGGCACCGCGAATCCGCGTTCACGGGCGCGGGTCAGGAAGTCGGTGACGTAGGCGTTGAGCCAGACGTCGCTCGACCCCCCGACGCTCCACAGGCCGAAATCGCCCGAAGCGTCCTGGCGCGAGAGCACGCGGTCGATGGCCTCGCGCACTCGCTCGTCCACTTTGTCGTCGATGCCGAGCCTGTCGAGGGAGGCGAGCTTGTTGACGTAGAGGAGCGGCATCGCCCGGCTCACCGTCTGTTCCGAGCAGCCATAGGGATAGCGGTCCAGTGCCTGGAGCAGGGCGGGCACGTCGAGGGCGGCGAGCGAGGAGGCCGTCACCGAGACCGAGCCGGTGCCGGGGAGGATGTCGGCGAGGAGGTCGCCCGTCACCTGCATGGTGGCGCCGGGTTCGAGGGAACTCACCGAGCGGCGGACCAGGGCTCCGGTCCCGGGGCCGATATTCAGCGAGAAGCTCTGGCCGACGGTGCCGGTAATTCCGGGGCCGGAGAGGTTCACGTCGAGCCGCGACAGGCCGGGGCCGGCGGCGGTGATCGGGATCACCAGGGAGCCCTTGGCGCCGGCCTCCAGCTTCATGGTGCTGTGGACCGCGCCGGCCGAGACCAGGACCGGGCCGGTTAGGTCGAGATCCACGGTATAATCGCCGGCCTGTCCCTCGACATTGTCGATGGCAATGAAGAAGCGCGAGCGGTCGCCGACATTGAGGAAGCGCGGCAGGGTGCCGGTGAGCACGACGGGATCGCGGATGATCACGTCGGCCTGCGCGGAGCCGACCTTCGCCCTGCTCCAGGCGGTCACCATCACCCGGCCGGTGCCGTTGAAGGCGGGCAGGGGAAAGTCGACGCTGGCCCGGCCATCGGGGCCGACGCGGACCACACCGGAATAGAGCGCCAGCGGCGCCTGGGTCGGCGGAGAATCGGAGAGTTCCGCAGCACCGCCGTCACCGCCCGAGCGGATCGCGCCGAGCGTGCCCTGCATGCCGTCGATCAGGTATCCGTAGAGGTCGCGGATCTCCGGTCCCAGCGCCTTCTGGCCGAAGAAATAGCCGAAGGGATTGGGCGATTCGTAGCGGGTGAGGTTGAGGATGCCGACATCGACCAGGGCCACGCTGATCCGTGCTTCCTCGCCGGAGGAGAGACCAGCGAGCTGGATCGGCAGGGTCAGGGTTTCGCGGGGCCGCGTGGTCGCAGGCGCCCCTACGGTCACGGAGAGGCTGCGCTTGTCGGTATCCACCGAGAACCAGGCGAGGCCCAGTGCCCGGCCCGGCAGGCGCTTGGCCGCCTGGTCGAGGGGCCGGTAGGCGGTGGCGACGAGATAGGCGCCCGACCCCCATTCCGCCTTCACGGGAATATCCACGGTGGTCCCGCTGTCCGACACCGTGACGTCGAGGATGTCGTGGACCTTGTCGCTCACCACGGCGAGGGTGGCCGTGCCCTTGAAGCGCGGCTGGAGGCGCGCCCGCAGGGTCTCGCCAGCGGCATAGCTCGGCTTGTCGAGCTTGAGGTCGAGGAGATCGGGCACGTCCGCGGTCTCGGATCCGCCCCAGCCCACGGTGAAGGTGACGCTGACCGTGGCCTCGGGCCGGCCGGTGGCCAGGGCTTCGAGGCGGTAGGTACCGAAGCTGACCGTGGAACTGACCCGGCCCGGCGCGTCTGCGGCGAGGTCGAGCCGTCCATCGGCGATGCGCCGCGTCGAGGTGACCGGCTCGAACGACCAGCGCCCGCCTTCGCGGTACCATTGGTAGTTCCGGTCCACCTTGGACAGGGTCCAGGCGACGCCGTTCTGTGGGATCTTCCGTCCGTCGGGACTCGCCATGACCACGTCGAACGTGGCGACACCGCCTTCCGCGAGGTCGCCAGAAAAATTCTTGCGGATGGCAAGGACGGGGCCGGAAGGCAAGATCGGCAAGGTGAGGCTGCGGCTCAGCGCCCGTCCGCCCGGCTCGCCGACCTGCAGCGTGATCTTCGCCTCGGTGGGGCGCGGAGCGCTGAGTGCTTGGACCGGCACCGTCACGGTCGCCGATCCCTTGGCGTCGGTGGTGGCCTTGGCCTCGATCTCGGCCGAGGTCGCCTCCACCTTCTCGTCATCGAGGCCGATGGAGAACCCGTCGAGCCCCTTGATCCCGCTCGTCGCGGCGGCCTGGACCAGGACCGTGCCCGACACGTCGAGGCCCGAGCCCGGCGCGCCGTAGAGGTAGCGCGCGGCGACGTCGATGATCGCGGGCTCGCCCTTCGTCAGGGTCGGGCTCTTCGGGGTGAGGGTGACCTCCAGGCGCTCGGGCACGTAATCCTCGACGAGAAACGTGGCCTCGCCGACAGGTGGCGCCTTCGCATCGGTATAGGCGGCGATCCGCCAGGTGCCGTGCATCGCGCCCGGCATCAGGGCGAGGGGCAGGGCACGGCCGCCGAGGCCGGCATCGGCGACCTGGACGCGGCGATACTCGACCCCGTCCGGACGCTTCACCACCAGGGTGAGGGGAAGGTTCGGCACGGCGATGCCGGCGGCGTCACGCAGCAAGGCCGTAACCTGAACGGTCTCGCCGGAGCGATAGACACCGCGCTCGGGGAAGACATAGGCCTCCACCGCGCCCGGCTGCGGACGGCCCTTCACGCCCCGGTCGGTGAGATCGAAGGCGCTCTGAGAGAAGTCGAGGAAGCCGTAATCGTCGCCGAGTTGGGCGACGACGAGGCCGGGCGCGATCCCGCCCTCGCCGCGTGCGAGGCCCGGATCGAAGGCGACGTGGCCCTGGCCGTCGGTCTTCTTCGTCGCCAGCACCTCGTTGTTGCGGGCCACCAGACGGATTTCGGCGCCGGGAACCGTCTTCGCGTTGGCAAGCGAGCGGGCGAAGACGTGGATGCCGTCGCGGCCCTTGAAGGCGGTGAGGCCGAGATCCGAGACAACGAACCATTGCGTGGCCTGGGCCTCGTAGCCGCCATCCTCGTCCGTGGAGGCGGCGACGCCGCTGGCCTGGGCCAGCATGATGTAGATGCCGGGCTCCAGCTTGCCGACCGCCTGCAGCACCGGAAAGGCAGTGATGGCCTCGTGGTTCAGTTCGGCCTTGGCCGTATCGAGCGTGCCCTTCCAGACGCGGCTGCCCTTCTGATCGGCGATGGTCTTCGCGGTCATGCCGCTGAGCTGACCGAGGAACTCCTCCGAGCGCAGGGACGGCAGCAGGGCACGGTCGCCGACGCGCAGCACCTCCACGTCGATCTTCGGCGCGTTGACCGAGACCAGCGGCACGCCGGCCTGTCCGGTGCGCGGCAGGACGTAGTTGCGCCCGGTGAAACGCACCTGGGGCGAACGGTCCCGCACGTAGACTTCGTAATCGGCCGATTTCAGCAGAGCCTCGCCCACGGAGGACGGGATGCCCGAGCGCAGCACGAAGGCGTAGCGCTCGCCATGCTTCAGCCCGTCCACGCAGATCTGCTGCCCGCTGCCGGTGACGGCGGCGTTGGCGGCGCCCGAGACGGCGACGAAGGGCGTGAAATCGGTCTTAGGGGCTAGGCTTTCGGAGAACTGGAAGCAGACGCGCGGGGCGGCGGAGTCGGAATCGACCTTGTAGTCGAGGATGCGGAAGCCGTGCTCAGCGCGCAGACCCTCATAGGTTTCGCGCACCGTGGCATCGTCGGCGAGCGCAAGGCTGGCGCGGTAGGCCTCGAGCGAGGGCCGCCATTCGGATTCATCGGCATAGACCTCGCCCAATGTCGCCAGGGCCTCGGCCTCGGCGGTGGCACCGCGTGCCTTCAAGTAAGCCTGATAGGCGGCTGCCCGAGCCTGGCCGCGGAGGCGCTGGCGGAAGGAGTAGTCCCCGGTCTGGTCGTCATTGCCCACCGTGCTCGCAGCGCGGGCATAGGCGATCCAGTTCTGCGGGTCGCCCGCATCGGCGGCAATGGCCCCGGCGAGGGGCTTGAGGGCATCGGCCGGCTTCTCGGCCTCCACCAGGGCCTCACCCTCGGCGCGCAGCTTGGCCGCCGGTTTGGCGGGACCGGGGGCGGCCTCCGACCGCAACGTCGCCTCGAGACGGAAACCGTCACTGGCCAGCGCGTCACGCTGAAAAGCCTTGGGTAATGGCGCTGGTTTCGGGGGTGCGATCCGCGCCACCGGACGGTCGGGCGCCTGGGCGAGAGCCGGCATCGCGACCAGACCGCCGAGCGCCAGAGCACTGGCGAGAACGCTTCTGGCAAAGACGGTTATGGAAAAATGGGCGGTCGCGCGCCCGAGCCTGGTTGATCCCGACATCGCCCACCTCGTCTTCGGCGGCATCCGATCCCCCCTCGGTGCCGCGCCGGACCCTAGCACCTCGCGCGCGCGCCGCAATGACGCGCTCGCTCTGACGATCGGCTGGAAATCCGGCGATCCCTCTGTCACACCTTCGCAAACGGCATCGGCAAAAGGCCATCGGAGAGCGTGGACCATGACGCAGCGCGCGCGATTCGCAGGGGTTGCGGCGGCTCTAGCCCTCCTCGTCCTGCCGGTTCAGGCTCAAGGCCCCGCCCAGGCGCCTGCCCGTGCGGCACCGGCGGCCGACCCCGCCTTCGAAGCGGCGAAGGCGGCCTTCGAGCCCCTGCCGGAGCCGGACAGGAAGGGCCTGCAGGACGCCCTGGTCTGGACCGGCGACTACAACAGCGTCATCACCGGCACGTTTGGGCGCCGCACCTATGACGCCCTGCTCTCCTACCAGAAGCGTGCCGGCAACCCGGCGCCCGGCTTCCCGGACGCGAGGATGCGGGCGGCGATCCTCGCAGCCGGCGAGATGGCTCGGAAGGCGGCGCGCTTCACCGTGAAGCCCGATCCGGCGAGCGGCGTCATGATCGGCGTGCCTGAGCGGCTGCTCGCCAAGCGCAGCCCTCAGGCTGGCGGAACCCGCTGGCAAAGCGGGGATGGCCGCGTCACCCTCGACACCAAATCCTTCGCCCCGGAGGAGACCAGTCTCGATGCCCTATTCGCCCGCATCACCGCGCCGGGCTCCGACCGCAAGGTCACCTACAAGATCAAGCGGCCGGATTTCCTTGTGGTCACCGGCGAGACGGCGACGGGCAAATCCTACATCCGCTATGCCGCCGCTCCGGGGGGAGTTCGCGGCTTCACCATCGGCTACGACAAGGCCCTCGGGCCGGATCTGGACCGTCTGGTCATCGCCATCGCCAACAGTTTCGTGCCGTTCCCGGAGACGGCCGATGCGGCTCCTGCCCAGGTAGCGGCCAAGCCTGGTGGGACACTCGACAGGTCTACGCCGGCTCCGGCGGTGAAAGCCCTGCCGCCTCTGGTCCGCGCCGCTGTGACGACAGGGATCGGCCTCGTCGTCGCCCAGGGGCGTGTCCTGACAAGCTCCTCGGTCCTGGAGACCTGTGCGGCACCACGGATCGCCGGCGCGGCAGCACGTATCGTCAAGGTGGATGCAGGCCGCGGTCTGGCACTTCTCGAAGGGACCGGCGCGAAGGGCCGCGTTGCCACCCTGGCCTCGAAAGGGAGCGCGTTGACGCCGGGCGACGCGCTCGTGGTCCTGGGGGCCGATGGGGGAGGGGGGATCGCCGTCTCGTCGGGCCAAGCTGGCGGGGATCGGCTCTCCGCGCCGCTACAGCCCGGATCGTCGGGGGCCATCGTGCTCGACCGGGACGGAGCCCTGGCGGGTCTCGTCGCCCGCTATCCGTCGTCGCCCCGTCTCGTCGCCGGTGTGGCGCCGCCAATGAGCTACCCGATGGTCGATGGCCGCGTGGCCTTCGCGTTCCTGGCCGAGAACGGCATCTCGCCGGGGGCGGCCAGCGGCGGATCGGGTTCCACCCTCGGCGCGGTCGCCTCCAGGGTGGCTGACTCGGTGGTCGGCCTCACCTGTCCGTAGGGATCGCGCTGTCCCGGATGCATGGCCGGCGGGGCGCCGGAACGCCCCGCCGGTCCGGTCGTGCGGTCAGAGGCGTCCCGTGACCAGAAGCACGATCAGGATGATGATGAGGATACCGCCCAGACCGAAGCTCTGCCCGCGATAAGCGCCGCCACCGAGGAAGTTGCCGCCGCCGAGGACGGCGAGGATCAGAATGATGAGCAGGATGGTGGTCAGGGTCATGGGAAAGAAACTCCGGTCACGCCCAACCAACATTGCTTGAGCTTGACCGGTGCAACGTCCATCCGCCGATTCCGTTCAACGCGACCGCGTCACGATGATGCAGATTGATGACGGTGTTGCAGGAAAGTCGATTTCAGCCCCAGCCGCACGGTCGGACGGTCACGAGACGCACCCGTTGCCGTCCGGTATCAGGCCCGCCAGTCGGGGAGATCGCCCGCCGTTTCCGTGAGCCAGGCCGGCACCAGTAACCCGCGCTCGGTGAGGAAAGCCGGGTTGAACAGTTTAGATGCGTAGCGCGCCGCCCCGTCGCAGAGAATGGTCGCGATGGTGTGGCCGGGGCCGAGAACCCGCGCGAGCCGGATCGCGCCGGCGACGTTGATCCCCGATGAGCCGCCCAGGCTGAGCCCTTCCTCGCGCATCAGCCCGAACACGATGTCCAGGGCTTCCGTGTCGGGGATGCGGAAGGAATGGTCCGGCCGGAACCCTTCGAGATTGGCGGTCACCCGGCCCTGGCCGATCCCTTCGGTGATCGAGGAGCCTTCGGCCTTCAGCGTGCCGGTGGTGTAATAGGCATGTAGCGCCGATCCCTCTGGATCGGCGAGCGCGACGGTGATTCCGGGCTTGAGCGCCCGCAAGGCCTGGGCGGTGCCGGCGAGGGTGCCCCCCGTTCCGGCGGCGCAGACGAAACCGTCGATCCGACCCTCCGTCGCGGCGAAGAGCTCGGGGCCGGTCGTGTCCACATGCGCCTGGCGGTTGGCGACGTTGTCAAACTGGTTGGCGAAGAAGGCGCCGGCCGGTTCGGTCGCAGCGAGGCGCTCGGCGAGCCGCCGCGCCACATGCACGTAATTGTCCGGGTTGGAGAACGGCACGGCCGGGACCTCGACGAGGCGGGCGCCGGCGAGGCGCAGCGTCTCCTTCTTCTCGGCCGATTGCGTTTCCGGGATGACGATGACCGTGCGGTAGCCGCGGACCGAGGCGACCAGGGCGAGCCCGATGCCGGTATTGCCCGCCGTCCCCTCGACGATGGTGCCGCCAGGCCGGATCGACCCGCGCCGCTCCGCATCCGCGACGATGGACAGGGCCGCCCGGTCCTTCACCGACAGTCCGGGATTGAGGAACTCGGCCTTGCCGAGGATGGTGCAGCCGGTGAGGTCCGACGCCCTGCGCAGATGGATCAGCGGCGTTCCGCCGATGGCGGCGAGGACATCGCCGGAGAGGGAAGGGGTGCGCGTGGTCATGACGGGTCGGGCGTCTCCTGCGATGTGAGGAGCAACGAGCATGACCGACACGGCGTCCCGCGACCACCCACGATCACGCGGATCGCAGAAAGGTACGCCTATCGGTCGAGAAGGGGTTGCCAAGCTGAAAAGGAGATTCTAGACACCCCCACCGACGGCGGAGCGCACAACTCTCCCCCGGTCAGGTCGGCGCCCGTAGCTCAGCTGGATAGAGCACCAGACTACGAATCTGGGGGTCAGAGGTTCGAATCCTTTCGGGCGCGCCAACACTTAGCTAGGTTTCCAGTCTAGCTGAAACTGCCAGGAGCCATGCCACGGGTAACACCGCGAGCGCCCTGGGGAATTCACCCTACCCTATCTCATTCTTATCCTGCTTCATCGTTCAAGCGACTGACTCGCTGTCTGATCGATTCGGGCGTGCCTTTCCGTGCTGCGCCGTTCGGGACGGATGAAACCAAGGCTATTCTGACGCTTTGATCGATTGCGATCCGCCACCGGTAGGCGATCGTTGGCGAACGAAGCCGAAGGAGGGAAGGGTGCCGAGACGTGTCGCGGAGCTGAGGGGAGATCCGGCATTCGGTCAGGCCGTGCATGCGGTGCGGGGAGCCGCGAGTGTCTTAAGCGGACGTGCCGTTACGCAGGAGGAAGCGGAGCTGCTGGTGAGCTTCGCACTTGCCGCCTATGCGAATGCGGGCGGTCTGACCGAGCCCAGCCTGAGCCGCCTTTCGCAATTCTCGAACACGCTGCCGTCCGAAGAGAAGTTCGAGACCCTGCTGAAACACTGATGTGGTTTCGAGACTTGTCGAGCCAAGCGACAGAGGCCGGCTCTCGTCAAAGAGCCACCTCGCAAGATCCGATCTCCAACATCAGGACGCTTTCCGTGCAGGATACACCCGAAGCCGATAAGGCCGCGCGCGACATCGCGGAGAACGTTCTGGCTGCCTATGTCAGGCAGGTGAATTCGCGGATTCACCCGGGCGTCGAGCAGACCCTCGTCACGCGTCTGGCCGAGGCCATCCGTCCCCGGCTGGATGCTTCGGCGGAAGACCTTGTTGCGATCGCCAATGCGGTACTCGACGATGTCGAGTTGACCGCCCCCGAGATGCGCGGTCCCAGGATGACATCCCTGAACCCGATCGACAGATCCTTCACTGCGGCTTTGCGCTGACGGTCGGCGAAGCCGGCGAGAAGCGTCCCGCGCGTGGGGGCATGGTCCGAGCACCTGACGGGGGAGACCATCTGCCATGAACCGGAGCCGGGATACCTCCTCCACCGCTCTGGATGTGGTTGGCCGGCTGTCGGAGGTCTCGCGGCTCGCGGGCCAGCTGGCAGACCGTGTCCTCGGCGCCCAGATCGCCAGTCAACCCATTCCCGAAGCGCAGATCCATGCGCTGCTCGATGCCGCCATCATCCTCGATGCCTCTGCGATGAAGCTGCCACCGCTGCTCGAGCAGATGATCGGCAAGGTCGAGGATGACGAGAGGGACAATCCGGCGGCGGGTTGCAAGGCCGATGGTGCGGGGGGGACGCCGAGCGCCAGGCTTGGCCGTCGCCCCACTCCGAGGGGACAAAGGGCTGAGAGAACCCTTTGGTCGCGGGATCATCGACCGGTTTGTCCGAGTTGACCGATCACACCCATAGCACGGAGGCAGTTCCATGGCCGACATCCGTCATTCGCGCCCCGACCCTATCGAGCAGGGCGCGCAGGCCCGCATCCATGGTCATCCCAAGGATGCATGTCCCTATCCTCGCGATAGCGAGGAGCGTTTATCCTGGATGGAAGGGTATGACGGCACGCCGCGCGAGGAAGAGTCGGCCCGACCATCGTACGAAAGGCGTCTTTGAGCGGAAGCCAGTAACAAAGCGCGACGGACGGTCAGGCTGCCGTCCGCGCCTCGTAATGGAACGCGGCAATTTCATCGATCAGGTCGCGCTTCTGCTCATCGATCAGATCCGAGAGGATGTCGTCACCTTCCTGGTCGATGGCCGATACGAGGCGGATGTCGGGGAAAACTCCCTCGAACGTCACCAGTACTTCCGCCTGGGCGTAGGGATCATGGGGGTCGAGACAGTGATGGCTCATCATTGGGCAAACGGCGCTCACTTCGGTCAAGAACGAAAATGCCATACACGCGGTCCGCCCAGGATAATATATAGCATGATAATGCTTATTCGCGCATCGGGGCGGCACGCCGCCACGCTCTAACCCATCTTGGAGGGGAGCGGCGGCGCGTCGGATACCGCAACGCGGCCCCCGTTTCGACCGCAACGCGACCCCCTCTTCGACCGCCATCCATCGGTCCTTGGCCTCGGTCCGGCGGAACGGCGCATCCTCCCGATGGTTGTCGGCGCGGAGGGCCACCAATGCGCGCAGTGATTTTCGATATCGACGGGACGCTGCTCGACAGTGTCGACCTGCATGCCCAGGCCTGGGTCGATGCCTTCGCCCATTTCGGGGTGGAGACCGATCCCGCTCTGGTCCGGCGCCAGATCGGCAAGGGCGGCGACGAGCTGATGCCGGTCTTCCTGCCGCCGGATCGCGTCGCTCGCGAGGGCGAGACGATCGAGGCTTACCGCTCCGACCTGTTCAAGCGCGAGTACCTGGATCGGGTGCGGCCGTTCCCCGGGGTGAGAGCTCTGTTCGAGCGGATCAGGGCAGCGGATCTACGGATCGCCCTGGGGTCTTCGGGCAAGAAGGACGAAGTCGAGCATTATCAGGAGTTGCTCGGCATCGCCGACCTCGTCGACGTCGTTACGTCTTCGGATGATGTGGAGCGCTCCAAGCCCCATCCCGACATCTTCGAATCGGCCCTGAAGAAACTCGCGCCCCTCGAACCTCGATCGATCGTCGTGGTCGGCGATACGCCCTACGATGCGGAGGCCGCGGCCAAAGCCGGTCTCTCGACGATCGGCGTCCTCTGTGGCGGCTTCCCCGCTGCGGACCTGTCGAAGGCCGGCTGCATCGCGATCTATCGAGACCCGCAGGATCTGCTCGCCGGTTTCGATCGCTCTCCCCTCGTCGCCTGACATCGCCCCATCGGTCCGACACTCCGTCTGAGCGCAGGTCAGGGGCTCGCTTCGTCGCAGCCTGGAACAGGGGCGAGTGGTCGTTCTTATCAGAATGACGCTGCGCACCGCCTGGATGCGAAGTAATGGAGCCAATAAAGATGATGACGATTCGTCGAAGCCTTGCCGTAGCGGCGGCCGTACTCATTGCGGGTCCGGCTTATTCCCAAAGCAAGCCTCTGGCGCCACCGGCAACCGATGCGATGCCGCCGGTCGAGCTGACGGTTGCACTCGAGAATGGAAAGCCCGTCTGCAGTCCGGCCGAGTTGCGGCTGCCCGCCGACACGAATGTGGAGCTTCATATCGTCAGCACGGCGAACGCGCCCGTAACGATCACCGCCGAGGGACAGTTCGAGAACGCCAAGGTGCTGCACGCGGATGGCGACCTCGTCCACGTCATGAGCGAGAAGGGCTACACCGTGAAGCAGAACGGCAAGGGCGTGCTGCGGTTGCGGACGATGAAGGCGGGCGAGACCGCCTATGGCTGCACCAGCACCCGTAATGCCGATGCCCCCTTCGTCGGCAAGCTGATCCTGACGCCACCCGCCGGATGACCAGATGGCGCTCCGGCTCAAAGCCGGGCGCCGTCATCCTCTTGGCCGGCTGCCCTGCCTCTGGCAACTCTTCGGAGATCAGCCTGTCCGGCCACCATTCTCAGTGTCGTTAAGCTATGTCTTAACCGGAAAGCCTCAAGAACCCAGTCTTGAGCGCTGTCGATGCGAGCCATCGCCCTGACCGGCCATCACGGCGCGAACAATCATGCTCGATTGTGAAGGCGCGAGACAATGGCCGTACCGGGTTCATCATCAGCCAGCCGCAGCGACGGTAAGACAGCCCTGCTACTTCAGTTTCAGGATCGCGACGGGACGTATCATTTCGCCGGCGACGATCATATCGATGGTGTTCTGATCGGGTCGAAATGGACAATCGGCACGCTGACCTACAGCTTTCCGACGAGCGGGAGCTTCTACGAAGGGTCCGGCTACGAGAGTACCAAGGGGAGTGTCCCGGACCAGAGTGGCGACCCCGTCTATCACCTGCCGTTCAACCCACAGCAGCAGGACGCGACGCGCTACACGCTCGATCTCGTTGCCTCCTACACCAACCTGAAGTTCCATGAGATCACCGAGACAGCTACGACCCATGCCGAGCTGCGCCTCAGCCAGACCTCTTGGATCGATGAAGAATCGGCCCACGCCAATTTTCCGTCGAGCAATCTCCAAGCCGGGGATGTCTGGTTCGGAACCTATACCGATCAGCCGTTCTACAGTGTTCCGGCACTCGGAAACTGGGGGCAGGCAACGAACATGCACGAGATCGGGCATGCGCTCGGCCTGAAGCATGGCCATCAGGATTATACATACGCGCCCTTGAATGCCGAACTCGGCCTTGCCGGCAGCCCGCCCCGCTACGGTACGGCGGCGCTTCCGCTGGAGAAGGACGGACAGGATTGGTCCCTGATGACCTACCGGTCCGACCCGACCAATCTCGGCGTCTCATTCGAGGGTGAGGGATTCAACCAGCCGCAGACCTACATGCAGGACGACATCGCCGCCCTGCAGTTTCTCTACGGCGCCAATTTCGCAACCAATAGCGGAAACACGACCTATCGCTGGGACACCAAGACCGGCGAGCTGTCGATCGACGGAATCGATCAAGCCGCTCCCACCGCCAACAAGATCTCGATGACGATCTGGGACGGCAACGGCCGCGATACCTACGATCTCTCCAATTATGCGACCGCCCTGGACGTGGATCTGCGCCCGGGGGCCTTCTCGACCTTCTCCGCCGCGCAACTCGTGAACCACCAGGCCTATAGCGGCGGTGACGCGATTGCGGTCGGCAACGTCGCCAACGCGCTCCTGCACCAGGGCGACCTCCGCTCCCTGATCGAGAACGCCATCGGCGGCCGGGGGCATGACCGGATGGTCGGAAACACGGCCGACAACCGCCTCGACGGCGGTCTCTCCTCCGACAAGATGTTCGGCCTGACCGGGAACGACACCTACCTCGTCGACAATGGGCGCGACGTGGTGGTGGAGTGGGCCGGGCAAGGGACCGATTACGTGCGGAGCAGCGTCTCCTACGCGCTCGGTGAGAATGTCGAGCACCTGATCCTCATCGGCAATGCCGCGACGAAGGCCACCGGCAACGATGTGGCGAATGCGTTGCGCGGTAATGCGGGCGACAACGCCCTCAATGGCGGGTCCGGACGCGACCGGCTCTACGGCAACGACGGTGCTGATACGCTCCTCGGCGGCCTGGGCAACGACCGGCTCGAAGGCGGCGCCGGCAACGACAGGCTCTATGGCGGTTGGGGCAACGACGTTCTCATCGGCGACAGGGGCGACAACGTCCTGATCGGCGGGCGCGGAGACGACCAGTTCTTCCTCGGCGCGGGAGCCAACCGCTCGGTTTTCGACATCCATTCGGGACACGACACGCTGTTCGATTTCAGCGCCTCGAGCGGTGACCGGATCGATCTCTCCGGGCAGAGCTATGCCGTCGGGCGATCCTCCGACGGCTATGCCCTGCTCACCCTGTCGGGCGGCGGTACGGTCGAGCTCGACCATATCCGAGTCTCGCAGGTCGATTCGGGTTTCTTCGTCTAAGAACAGACCTCGCTGAGTCTGACTCATCGAGGCCTGCCCGCGCGACGGCGCGGGGGCGGTCGCGCGCCGGATCTCACTGATCCTGACCTATGGGTCAGGGTCGGTGAGACCGGGTATGAGGCCGTTCATGCCGCATGGTCCGCTTGCAAACCCCATCTCGCTATGGCGGCCGATTGCCGTGCCGCCCGGTCACTCGGTCGCTGGGCGTTTGTTCAAGGGGCTCTCAGGGGAAAGGCGGCCGATTTCTCGCTGCTCTTCCACAATGACCGATAAAAGCCCCGCAATGCCGGGTGAGACCTGTTCGCTCTCTTCGGTATACAAACAAATCGATGACTATCGCCGAATATTAGCCGCCAAATAAAGTAAGAATTAATTAATACTTAAGCTTCGTGGGCGATATCGCGCTTGCACATGCAAATGGAGGGCGCAGTCTTCCATGGGTAAGACGGCAACGAATAGGCTATATAATGCTACTTAACAGGGCCGTGAAAGCAGCGACCTCTCGCAATACTCTCTTCGGAGGATTTTCCGGCGTCGCCTCCAAAGCGACGGCGTCGATCGTGATCTCCCTGTTCCTGGTCCTGATCTGCCTGTCGCTATACTTGTTCACGAGCCAGTCTCAGGAAGTCGAGAGGGCGGTCAGGCTGAGCGCCACCAATCTCGGAAACGCCGCGTCCCGGAACGTCAGCAATTGGCTGATCGGCAAATCCGACTTGGCGGAAATGGCCACCCAGCAGATCGTCAAGGGAATGGACGACCGTCAGATCGACAAGGTTCTGGGATCGCCGGCCATGACCAAGTCGTTCATTCTCAGTTCCTTCGGGGACGTCCGGGGGAACTACACGAAGATCCCGAAGGGCCCCATCAGGCCAGGATACGATGCACGCGAGCGTCCCTGGTTCAAGGCTGCGGTCGAAGCCGGGGGCGTCGCCATGACGGACCCCTATATTGCCGCCAGCACCCAGGAAATGACCATCACGATTTCAGCGCCGGTCTATGACGAGACGAAGGAGCTGTTCGGCGTGATCGGCAATGACTTCAGTGTCGATGTCCTTTCGAAGATGATCAACGAGGTCGATATCGGTGGTTTCGGCTACGCCTACCTGGTTTCGAAGACCGGAAAGATCCTCGTCCATTCAAAGGCCGAGCTCCTCGGAAAGCCGCTTTCCGACTTGGTCTCCGGACCCCTCCCGCCGATCGGACCGGCTTTCACGGAGGTGACGGAGGAGGGCCGCTCTACGCTCATGACCTTCGTTCGCGTGCCCAACCTGCCGCCCGCGATGGAATGGTACGTCGCCTTGTCGATCGATCAGGCCAAGGCGTTCGCCCCCGTCCAGCGCCTCAAGTTCGTGATGATCGTCGCAACGCTCTCGGCCCTGGTCATCATGGCCCTCGTCGTCAGCCAGCTCCTGTCACGCACGGTCGCCCGTCCGCTGGGAAGTCTCGTGAAGGTTCTGGAGCACATGTCCGCCGGTCACATCGACACCGAGATCGAGGCCGCCGCCCGGAACGACGAGATCGGCGCGGTCGGGAGAGCGGTGGAGGGCATCAAGACGATGGTCGCCCAGAAAGCCGCCGACGTGGCCGACCGTGACCGGATCGCAAAGGAAGCCGCTCTCCGCGAGCGCCAGAGGACGATGATGGAGATGGCCGACGATTTCGAGAAGTCCTTCAGCAGTGTCATCGGGCTCGTCGCCTCGTCGGCCACGGAGCTTCAGGCCACGGCCCAGACGATGACATCGGCCGCCAGGCAGACGGCCGGTCGGTCGACCACCGTGGCGGCGGCGGCCGAGGAGGCGGCGACCAACGTCAACACCGTCGCGGCCGCGGCCGAGGAACTGGGATCGTCCGTGCAGGAGATCGGCCGTCAGGTCGATGGCTCCGCCAACCTCGCGCAATCCGCCGTGTCCGAGGCCAGCGAGACCCGCCGTCTCGTGGAGGAACTGAGCGGCAGCGTCGCGCGCATCGACGCGGTGGTCGAGATGATCTCGACGATCGCGAGCCAGACGAACCTGCTCGCCCTCAACGCCACCATCGAAGCGGCGCGGGCCGGGGAAGCGGGACGCGGATTTGCCGTCGTCGCCGCTGAAGTCAAGGAACTCGCCAACCAGACGGCCCAGGCCACCAAGGAGATCTCCGGGCAGATCGCGCGTGTCCAGGGCTCCACCGAGCAGACGGTCCACGCGATCGGCGAGATCGCAGGCCGCCTCCAGGAGATCAATGGTGTCGCGACCGCCATCGCTTCCGCGGTGGAAGAGCAGGGGGCGGCGACCCAGGAGATCGTGCGGAACGTGGCCGAAGCGGCGGCCGGAACGAAGGAGGTGACCTACAACATCTCCGGCGTGGCAGGCGCCGCCGAGGAAACGGAAGCCGCCGCCGCCCAGGTGCTCGTCTCGGCGTCCGAACTCTCGCGTCACTCCGAGTATCTCTCGAGCGAGGTCGGCCGCTTCCTGGCGACCGTGCGGGCCGCCTGAACCCGAGGGCAACACGTCGTCGGGTTTGGACGGACGAAAATGGAAGGGGTGGGACGCCACGGGACGGCGTCCCACCCCTCGTGCCGTTGGAGGAGCCGGACGGCGCCGGCCAGACCCAGCCTCACCCCGCCCCCGCCTCCACGACCCTGACCACGCTGCGGCCGTTGCCGCGCTTCTCCACCCGGACCTGCACGGCGATGCGCTCGATCATCGCCGCCACATGGGTGATGACGCCGACCTTGCGGCCACGGCCCTGGAGCGTCTCCAGGGCGTCCACGGCGAGGTCGAGGGTCTCGGCGTCGAGGGAGCCGAAGCCTTCGTCGATGAAGAGCGTGTCGACGAAGGAATCGCGGCCCTCCAGGCCCGACAAGGCGAGGGCGAGGGCGAGGGAAACGAGGAAGCGCTCGCCGCCCGACAGGCTGCGGGTGGCGCGCACCTCCTCGCCCATGTCGCGATCGACCACGTGGAGGGAGAGGTTGGCCGGGTCGCCGCGCACCAGCCGGTAGCGCGGGCTCAAGGCCAGCAGGTGCTCGTTGGCGAGCCGGACCAGATGCTCCAGCGTCACCCCTTGCGCGAAGAGGCGGAACTTGATGCCGCTGGCCGAGCCCACGGCGTCGTTCACCGCCTCCCAGACAGAGAAGTCGGCGCGTGCCTCGGCGATCGCCGCCTCCAGCCCCGCCGCGCGCAGGCGCGCCGCGTCGTCCCGTTCGAGATCGGCCGTGATGGCGCCGAGGCCCTGTTGATGGGCGGTGATCGTCTCGCCGAGGCCGGACGCTGCCGCTTGCGTGGCAGGCCCGTCGATCTCGGGCGCGTCGAGCAGGTTTGCGAGGTCGGCCCGCCGCGTGGCGAGGGCGGTCTCCGCTTCGCGGGCTTCCGCCATGCGCGCATCCACGGCGAGGCGCAGGGAGGAGCGGATCTCCGGCGCGAGGGCGAGGGCCTCCCGCACGGCCTCGACACTGCGCGGGGCGCAGGCGGCCGTGAAGACGGCATCGGCTTCCTCGCGCAGCCGCCGGGCCGCGTCGCGGGAAGAGGTCCCGTGCTCTGCCGCCGTCACCGCCGAGGCGAGGGCGGCATGGGCGGCGGCGCGGGCTTCCTCCGCCCGTTTCAACGCATCGCGGGCGCGCTTGCGCGCGTCGTTGATCCGGGTCCGATGCAGGCCGGTCTCCTCGCCGCCGAGGAGAGGCGCGCGTTCGGCCCGCAGCTCGGCGAGCTTTTCGGAGCGGGCCAGCGCCTGGCGTCCGGCCGCGTCCGCGGCGGCACGGGTGAAGCCCAGGGCCTCGACCGCGCCGGCACGACGCGACGCGAGGGCCTGGACTTCCCGGTCGAGCTCTTCGCGCTGCCGGTCGAGGGCGCGGTGCACGGCGGCAATCTCGGCCACGCGCTTGCCCGCGCCGGCCCCGTCCCGGTCGAGATTGGCCAGCGACAGGCCGGCGCCCGCCAGATAGGGCGCGATCTCGCGGCCGAGGGAGTCGAGCCGCTCCGTATGGCCCGAAACGCGGACCGTCCCGCCGTTGGCGGTGAGTTCGGCGAGACGCAGGGCCTCGCGCTCGGCGGCGCGGGACAGTTCCGCCGCCTCGATTTCCCGGCCACCGGCCTCGATCCGCGTCGCGACGGCGTCGATCTCGCCGCGCAATGTCCCGGCCCGCTCCAGCGCGGCCAGCAGCGGCGCGCGTGCGACCTTGAGGGTGTCGATCAGGCCCGTGAGCATGGACACCGCCTCGGCATCGAGCCTTGTCGGGACATGTCCGCCGACCGCCGCATCGCCATGGGTGGCGAGGAGGTGCGGGTGGAGAAGCGCATAGGCGGCGTTGGCGCGGTCCAGCGTCTCGATGGCGGCTGCCGCTGCCTGCTCGGTATTGCTCAACCTCGCGCCGGCGGCGGCGCGTGCCGACGCGGCCTCCGCCTGGGATTGTCCGGCGGCGGCGATGGCCGCATCCTGCTCGGCACGTTGGGCCTTCAGCGCCGCCGCGACCCGCCCGAGCCCATCCTGATCCTGGTCCCGGGCATGCGGGTGATCGGTGGCGCCGCAGACCGGGCAGGGCTGATCCTCGATCAGCAGGCTGCGCAGATGCGCGGCCTGCTGCGAGACGGCCTCCTCGGCGAGCTCCGCCAGAGGGGCGACGGCCTTTCGCAGCTCGACCGCGCGGGCCTGCCGGGCGGCGGCCTCTTCGCTGGCCGACCGCGCGGATTCTAGGGCCAACCTCGCGGATTCCGCCTCGGTCCTGGCCCGTTCGAGGGCGAGGGACGCCTCCGCGTGGCTGCGCGCGAGGGGCAGCGCCTCGCGCAGCTGCTCGGCGAGCCGGTCGATCGTGCCTGAGCGCGCCCGTGCCGAGGCTTCGCCGACCTGTTCGAGCTCGGTGCTCAGCGCTGCCCGGCGCTCGGCCGCTTGCGTCCGCGCCGCCTTCGCCTGTGTGATCGCCCGGTCCCCCGTGGCGATCGATGCCGAGAGGCGGGAGGCCTCGTCCGTGGCCTTGCGGAGATCGGCCTTGGCCTGGGCCAGTTCCGCGCCGAGGCTCGCGCGCTTGGCAAAGAGCTGCTCGGCCTCGTTCGTCCGTTGGGCGAGAAAAGCCCCGCCCGTATCGGCCGCGAACCGGGCGGCGACGTCGCTGCGCGCGGACGCCGCCGCCGCGTGACTGGCATCCAGATGGGCCAGCGCCGTCTGTGCCTCCAGAGCCTTCGCCTTGGCGGCGTCGGCCGCCTCGGCGGCAAGGGCGGATTCGGTGGCGGCCTCGCCGATCCGGGTGTCGAGTTCGGCCGCCCGCGTCCAGACCGGCCCCAGCGCCTTGAACCCGGCTTCCGACGCCTCGTCCGCCTTGGCGGCCTCGTCATGAGCCACCCGCGCGGCTTCGGCCCGCGCTTCGGCCTCGCCGCGCGTCGTCAGGGCCAGTGCCAGGGCGGCTTCGGCGGCGGCGAGATCCCGCTCTGCCCGAGCCGCATTTCTCGCCGGCTCGCGAAGGGGCTCGACCGCGTCGAGCTCGGCCAGGCGAAGGCTGTCGGGCCGATGGATGTCCAGGGCCTCGCGCGCCAGGGCGAGGCGGGCTTCGGCCGCCGCCACCTGACCCCGTGTGTCGGCGATGCGCCGTGCATGGGCCAGCGCCGCGTTCAGCTCCGCCAGTTGGCCGGAAAGGTCCGCCACCTCGGCGAGGAGCCGCGCCCGTTCAGCGTGTTTCTCCGCCCGCGCCGCCTCGTCGAGGAGGCCGACGGCGTCGCGATGAGCCTCCAGCTCCTTCACCTTGGCGCGCTCCGCCTCGGTGCCGGCATGAACCCGTTTCGAGATCTCGGAATAGATCGCCGTGCCGGTGATCTTCTCCAAGAGTTCCGCGCGCTCGCCCTCGGCGGCAAGGAGGAACGCGTCGAACTCCCCCTGGGCCAGCAGGACGGTGCGGCGGAACTGGTCGAAGGTGAGGTCGGTGAGGTCGCAGATCGCCGCATCGACCATGCCGGCCTTGCTGTCGCCGACGGAGCTCCCATCCGCCAGCCGGGTGAGGGAGCGCGTCTTGTTCTGGAGACGGCCATTGGCCTTGCCGCGCGCCCGGTAGACCGACCATCGCGCGCAGTAGCTCTGCCCGTCCCGGCCGATGAAATCGACCTCGGCGAAGCCCTCCGTCGCCCCCCGCCTCAGGATCGCCCGCTCGTCGCCGATGGTGATGGGATCGCCGCCGGGATCGGGCGCGCGCTCGCGGCCGCTCGTGGCGACACGCGGATAGCCCCCGTAGAGCGCGAGGCAGAGGGCGTCGAGGATGGTCGACTTGCCCGCCCCCGTCTCGCCGGTGATGGCGAAGATCCCGGTGGCGCCGATGGGGCCGCCGGACAGGTCGACGGAGAAGGGAGCCGCCAGGCTCGCGAGATTTTCGCCGCGTATCGCCAGGATGCGCAAGGGTCGTGGCCTCGTCTCAAGAAGTCAGGGGGATGCGGGGAAGGGTGTCATAGCCCAGGATGACGAGCGGACGAGGGTGATGCAGACGCCGCGCAACGATGTCCACACGCGGCGGGATGGCGGCAGGGCTTCGAACTCGGGTGAACGGGATGTGGCATGACACTGAACAAGCCAGGTCGTCATTCCGGGTCCGCATCGCGGAGCCCGGAATCGAGAGCCGCTCCGTGGGCTCGATAGGGCACGCCCGGCGGATCTGGCTCGCACGCCTCTGGCGCGGCCCTCCGGGTCCGGGCTCGCTTTCGGCGCTCCGGAATGACGGCGCGGGTGTCACAATCGGTGTGAACGGTCCCGCAGACCGGATGGCATCGACCCGAATTCGGAGCTCTTGGGATGGCGGACGCGCAAAGTCGCTCATCTTGACTGCGCCCCCTCGGAGAACGCCGGGAGGAAACGACCGGTCTCTTCGGAGGAGATAACGAGATCGAAGAGTGCGGCGTCTGCCTCGTGCCGCGCTTGGAAGCTCTTCGGCGCCTGTCATGAAGCCACATCTCACGACCTTATCGCCGACGACCCATCCGCAATCCACCCAAGCCAGCCGTAGAACGGACAGACAGGTCCCGCCCCAACACCACCGTGAGAAGCAGTTTTTGTCGGGCTCGAAAGCCGACATAGGAACATGGCTCCACCAATCCTAAGGGAGGCTGGAGTGTGACATCGCGCCACAAACGATGCGATGAGACGCTACGCCAAGACTTCCGAGCGCAACAGTAGAATCCCTTCATATGCGTCTGTCGCGCATCGTGCTAATGCCTCTCGAAATATTTAATTAAGAGGGGGGAAATGCAATGGCTAACTCGGTAAGCAAAGGGCTGAAGTTCGAATATTTCGACGCGGCCTTGAACGTTGCAAATCTAGCCGTCAACTTGGTCTCGCTGATTCCTGGTGTCGAACTCCCTAAAGAATTGACCCAGCTCTTCGGTGGTGCAGACACGGATCCGACCGTGGAACGCCTGGATGAAATGAGCGAGCAGCTCGATCAGATCGTCGAGCTGAACAAAAAGGTACTTGCGGCAGTCGATGAAGTTAGGAACGACATCGATCGAAATATTCTATCAAATATCAAGTCCGACGTAAGCGATGCTAAAACTTACGTCCATCAGTACCTAACAACAAGCGATCCTGAACTGGCAAACAGCTACCTGTTTGAGGCGGAAAGACTCTCGACATCTGCGGTCACACGGGCAAAGAACTATCTTTTGGATAGCAATGCCGATGCCGCCATTGCCGTTCCGGCGCTGTTATCCGCAATTACCACTCGAATTGCCGTCATTCGCGAGATCGGCGATGGGGCAACGTCCAGCGCACAATATAAAGAGACATTGCAGACGGCAATTGAATCGCTGTCCACGGGTATCGAAAAGTTCGAAGAGTCCGCTCAGAACAATATGCCGGCGAAGCTCGATGTGTATGAGAGGCAATCCGGTGGTTTCACGCAAGTATGGATCAGGGTTTCCTACGAGCCGGCGTCCGGATCGATTTTTCAGGCCGAAATATTCGCAGGGGATAAGGGGACTGCATCGGTACAGCAGATGCTCGATGCGACAACCCTCATTTACGCCAATGGATCTCAATCCTTAAGAGAAGTGACTGATTATAGTGCCATCAAGGATCTATACATAAGGCGAGCACCTGTAGAGCAAACAACAAAACCGAACTTTTTGACTGATTTCAATAAATTAGAAGAATATACCTTCAACAATTATTTCAGAGAAGCAAGAGGCATTGAAAAGCTCGAAAAAGCTGCCGCTGCCCTGCTGAGCTTGACGCAAGGTCAGCATATCAAGGGTACGAACAACGACGACACCAATCTTCGGGCTGATTCGAGCCTCGATGTGATCACCACCAAATGGGGTGAGAAGTTGCTCGCCCCTCACACGCTTGAGGGCCTGAAAGGCAACGACACCCTCTTCGGCGGCCAAGGCGGCGACACGCTCCGGGGCGGCGGCGCCGGGATCGTCTACAGCGCAGAGGGCGACGGCAACGATACCCTTCACGGCAACGGCGGCGACGACATCCTGATCGGCGGCACGGGCAACGACCGGCTCGACGGCGGCGTCGGCGACGACCGTATGGACGGCGGCGACGGCGTCGACATCGCGAGCTACAAATCGGCGAAGGCCGGCGTGATCGTGTCCCTCGATGAGCAGGACTGGCAGGCGGTCGTCCCAGAAAAGACGATCGTGTTTCAACCAGACCCTTTCCCCTCCGAGGGGGGAGTCATCATCACCCCCCCTCCCATCATAACAACGATCCCGGCGGAAAAGGACCGCCTCCTGAACATCGAGAACCTCGAAGGCAGCGAGTTCAGCGATCGGCTCACGGGTGACGAAGGGAAAAACGTCATCCTCGGTTTGGCCGGCAACGACATCGTCAACGGCGGTAGGGGCGCGGACCGGATGGCGGGCGGCGTCGGCAACGACACCTACGTGGTCGACAACGCCGGGGATGTCGTCGTCGAGGCGGCCAATGCCGGCACAGACACTGTCCGCTCGTCCGTCAGCGTCACGTTAGCGGCCAATGTCGAGAACCTGACACTCACCGGCACCGCCGCCATCAACGGCACCGGTAACGCGCTGGCCAACACGATCCTGGGCAATGGCGGCGCCAACATCCTCGACGGCAAGGCTGGAGCCGACACGCTTCAGGGGCACGGCGGCAACGATATCTACTATGTCGACACTGCGGGCGACCGCGTGTTCGAGGTGGCGGATGGCGGCACCGACCGGGTGCTGACGAGCATCAGCTACGTGCTCGGAGCCGGTCAGGAGATCGAGCGGCTCGGCACGACGAGTGAGGCCGGCACCACC
>NZ_CEEDMV010000004.1:0-227706 GCF_979256025.1 Methylobacterium sp. AC832 | reverse complement strand
CGACACCTACCTCGTCGACACTGCGGGCGACCGCGTGTTCGAGGTGGCGGATGGCGGCACCGACCGGGTGTTGACGAGCATCAGCTACGTGCTCGGAGCCGGTCAGGAGATCGAGCGGCTCGGCACGACGAGTGAGGCCGGCACCACCGCGATCAAGCTCAGCGGCAACGAACTTGCCAACACCCTGGTGGGCAATGCGGGGGCCAACACCCTCGACGGTGGCGCTGGCGCTGACCTGCTCTATGGCCGCGCCGGCAACGACACCTACCTCGTCGACACTGCGGGCGACCGCGTGTTCGAGGTGGCGGATGGCGGCACCGACCGGGTGTTGACGAACATCAGCTACGCGCTCGGAGCCGGTCAGGAGATCGAGCGGCTCGACACGACGAGTGCGGCCGGCACCACCGCGATCAATCTCAGTGGCAACGAACTTGCCAACACCCTGGTGGGCAATGCGGGTGCCAACACCCTCAACGGTGGCGCTGGCGCTGATCTACTCTATGGCCGCGCCGGCAACGACACCTTCGTGTTCTCGACGGCCTTAGGTTCGAGCAACATCGACCGCCTCACCGATTTCGCGGCGGCGGATGACACGATCCAGTTGGCGCGGGACGTGTTCACCGCCCTCTCGGCGGGTGGCCTCGCGTCGAGCGCCTTCAAGGATCTCGGCAATACCGGCGCCGTGGTCGATGGCACCGACCGCATCCTCTACAACCACGACACCGGTGCGCTCTCCTACGACGCCGATGGTAGCGGCACGGCCAAGACGGCCATCCAGTTCGCCGTCATCGACACCAAGGTCACGCTGACCCACGCCGACTTCCTGGTGGCGTAAGCCCGTGACACGCCCTGGCCGGACACTTTGCGTTCGGCCAGGGCTTCTTGATTCTCAAAGCTCTGGGCCACCTACGCAAGATATCGCCGTGGGTGGTCTGCCAGCACGTTGCACGCCCCTCATAGGAAGGGTCGCCGCCGGCCGGGATGGGTTCTCCGCTCTCGAGCCCTCATAAGCATTTGGCCGTCTTGTCACGGCACCTCACCTCAGGCGTGGTGTAGCAAGCGGCGCGAGCCCTAGCGGATCGGCGGACAGGGGACGGTGCAGAACGTCTGGACGTAGCTGGGCGAGACGTGAGAACCTCATCGAGGTCGGCTCCTCAGATCGGTGCCGGCGTCTCCCGCTCATTGATCTAAGCTTTCAAGTGGGAGTCCGACGAAGCCTTGGATGATGCCCGCCAAGGGCGTTCCTCGCCCAAAAGCAGACTGGCAAAAATCCACCCGTCTCGGACGTTGAGCGATCGGTACCAAGCGTCGGATTTCCACCACCAGGAAGCGGAACGGGAGCCTGGGGGCGATCTTTCAGGGCGACCTTTCAAACGGAGATACTGACCGGCAGGCGCCGCGACTTTGACATTGGACACCGGCTCGTGTCATCGGGCCGCGATGACGATGCGAGACCTTCCCCCCGGTGAAGGCCCCCTTGGCACGGGCTCCGGCGGGGAACGGCGGATCGACCTTGGCCGTTGGCAGAGGCATCGATTCTGTGCGGGCGCGCGATCCGATCCCGCATCGGGCCATCCTGCATCGAGCATGGCGACGAAGGAAGGGTGGCAGTGAGTGTCCTCGTGAACGGCGGCGAGTGCGGCGCGCTGATCGAGGCCGCGGATTGGTCTGCGACGCCCCTCGGACCCTTCGAGTCCTGGCCTGTTTCCCTCCGCACGCTGACGGCGATGATGGTCGCCTCGCGCCAGCCCATGTTCATCACCTGGGGGCCGTCGCGGATCGTCCTCTACAACGACGCCTATGCGCTGCTGCTCGGCCACAAGCACCCGGACGCGATGGGGCGTCCCATCGCGGAGGTCTGGTCGGAGATCTGGAGCGACCTCGCACCCATCGTCGCCGATGCCTATGCGGGACTCTCCATCCAGATGGACGATGTCTCCTTCGTCATGGAACGCAACGGATTCCCGGAGGAGACGCATTTCGCCTTCTCCTACACGCCGGTGCGGGAAGAGGACGGCTCCGTCGCGGGTTTCTTCTGCGCCTGCACCGAGACGACCGGCCGGGTCGGCGCCGAGACCCGGCTGCGCGAGAGCGAGGCCGAGGTGCGGGGCGTCCTCGACGGGATGGGCGAGGGCTTCCTCCTGCTCGACCGCGATTTCCGTGTCCGCCGCATCAACGCCGAGGGCCTGCGCCTCGACGGCCGCCCCTCCGAGGCGATCCTCGGCCGTCACCTCCTCGACGTGTGGCCGGATGCCGAGCGGATGCCGACCTGGCCGCTCTACCGCCGCGCCATGGCGGAGCGCGCCTCGGCCGAACTCACCTACCGCCATACCTCGACGCAACAGGACATCTGGATCGAGGTGCGGGTCTACCCGTCGGGAAGCGGCCTCTCGGTCTTCTACCGCGACATCAGCGAGCGCAGAGCGTCCGAAGAGGCCCTGCGCGAACGTGAGGAGCGCCTGCGCCTCGTGATGGAGGGCGCGCGCGACCATGTCGTCTTCACCATGAACCCGCAGGGCGTCATCACGAGCTGGTCGGCGGGCGCCGTCGAGGTTCTCGGCTGGAGCGTCGCCGATGCGCTCGGCCGTCACGGTTCGATGATCTTCACGCAGGAGGACCGGGCGAAGGGGATCGATGCCGGGGAGATCTCCAGGGCCGTCGAGACCGGCCGCGCCGATGCCGAGCGCTGGCACCAGCGTTCGGACGGGACGCGCGTGTTCCTCGCCGGCTCCCTCCACCGGCTGCCGCCGGACCTGCAGGGCCGCTCGCCCGGCTTCCTTCGGATCGCCCGGGACGAGACCCAGCGCAGGGCGCAGGCCGAAGCGCTGACGGAGAGCGAGGCGCGGTTCCGCAACATGGCGGACCACGCCCCCGTGATGATGTGGGTCACGATTCCGGACGGGTCCTGCATCTACCTCAACCGGCGCTGGTACGAGTTCACCGGGCAGACCGAGGCGGAGGCCCTCGGCCTCGGCTGGACCAAGGCGACGCATCCCGACGACGAGGGGCTGGCGGCGGACACCTTCCTGTCCGCCAATGCTTCGCACGAGCCCTTCCGGGTCGAGTATCGCCTGCGCCGGGCCGACGGCACCTATCGCTGGGCCATCGATGCGGCGACCCCGCGCTTCGGCACGGAGGGCGAATTCCTCGGCTATGTCGGCTCGGTCATCGACATCGACGAGCGCCGGGAGGCGGAGGAGCGTCTGCGCCAGAGCGAAGGGCGTTTCCAGGCCATCGCCGATTCCATCGACCATATGGTGTGGTCGACCCTGCCGGACGGGCACCACGATTACTTCAATCAACGCTGGTACGACTATACCGGCGTCCCGGCGGGCTCCACCGACGGCGCTGGCTGGAACGGCCTCTTCCACCCCGACGACCGGGACAAGGCCTGGACGGTGTGGCGCCATAGCCTGGAGACGGGCGAACCCTACCATATCGAGTATCGCCTGCGGCACCGGTCGGGCCAGTACCGCTGGGTGCTGGGGCGGGCGCAGCCCGTGCGCGACAGCGGCGGCCGGATCGTGCGCTGGTTCGGCACCTGCACCGAGATCCAGGACATCGTCGAGGCGCGCGACGTGCTGGCCCGCTCGCGGGCGGAGCTCGAACGCGAGATCGCCGAGCGCATCCAGGAACGCGTGCGGATCTGGACGCTGATCCCCGACCTGCTGATGTCGGGCACCCTGGGCGGCCAGTTCCTCAGCGTGAACCCGGCCTGGAGCGAGATGCTCGGCTACGACGAGGCGACCCTGCTGGCGACGCCGTTCTGGCAGATCATCCACCCCGATTTCCTCGATGTCAGCGCCGGGATCGTCGAGGCGATGCGCCAGGGCCGCACCATGCGGCACCAGAACCAGATCCGCACGGCGGCCGGCGAGTATCGCTGGTTCGATTGGGTCAGCGCGCCGGTGGGCGACGTCTTCTACGCGGTGGCCCGCGACATCACCGAGGAGAAGGCCCGCGAGGCCGCTCTCGCCCAGACCCAGGAAGCCCTGCGTCAATCGCAGAAGATGGAGGCGGTGGGCCAGCTCACCGGCGGCATCGCCCACGACTTCAACAACCTGCTCACCGGCATTTCGGGCAGTCTCGAATTGCTGCAGACCCGGATGGCGCAGGGGCGCCTGACCGAACTCGACCGCTACATCAACGCGGCGCAGGGCGCCTCGCGCCGGGCGGCGGCCCTGACCCATCGGCTGCTCGCCTTCTCGCGGCGCCAGACGCTGGACCCGAAGCCCACCAACGTGAACGCCCTGGTCTCGGGGATGGAGGAACTGATCCGCCGCACGGTCGGGCCGGCGGTGACGATCGAGGTGGTCGGCGCAGCGGGCCTGTGGCCGGCTTTGGTAGACCCCAACCAGCTCGAGAACGCGCTGCTGAACCTCTGCATCAACGCGCGCGACGCCATGCCGGATGGCGGCCGCCTCACCATCGAGACCGCCAACAAATGGCTCGACGGGCATGCCGCCCGCGAACGCAACCTCGAACCGGGCCAGTATCTCTCCCTCTGCGTCAGCGACAACGGCACCGGCATGACGCCGGAGGTGATCGCCCGCGCCTTCGATCCGTTCTTCACGACGAAGCCGCTGGGCGAGGGCACCGGCCTCGGCCTGTCGATGATCTACGGCTTCGTGCGGCAATCGGGCGGCGAGGTGCGGATCTATTCCGAACTCGGCGAGGGCACGACCATGTGCCTCTACCTGCCGCGCCATTACGGCGAAGCCTCCGAGGTGGACGAGGCCGGCGCCTTCGCCGCCGCGCCGCGCGCGCAACGGGGCGAGACCGTGCTCATCGTCGACGACGAGCCCACCGTGCGCATGCTCGTGACCGAGGTGCTCGAAGAGCTCGGCTACACCGCCATCGAGGCGGCAGACGGGGCCTCCGGCCTCAAGGTGCTGCAATCGGACGTGCGCATCGACCTCCTCGTCACCGATGTCGGCCTGCCCGGCGGCATGAACGGCCGCCAGATGGCCGACGCGGCTCGGGTGGCGCGGCCCGACCTCAAGATCCTGTTCATCACCGGCTATGCCGAGAACGCCGTGGTCGGCAACGGGCATCTCGAGCCCGGCATGCAGGTGCTGACCAAGCCCTTCGTGATGGAAGCGCTGGCCGGCCGGATCAAGGACATGATCGCCTCCGGGTAGGGGTGAATTCGGCACCCGAACCCTCGTCTCCCTTCGGGGCGGCCCGGCGGGGGCGGCGTTCTTCACCCGCCCGCGGGAGACCGGCTTCTCGCTCGGGAGCGGTTTATCCAAAGGAATCCGGACCGAGCTATAACTGTATTATAAATTATGCAAATCATATCAATCTATAAAATTTTCAGATTGAATCTGTTCTTTGGATATTGAGATAGCAGAACTTCATTATACGTCGGATTGAGGCTTCGATTCTAATGATTCTACGTCTGGGTATCAGCAATCCGTCAACACGGAAGCCAGGACGCTCGATTTCGGCCCTGGCGCGCTGATTGATGGATATGAGGAGTTTGGGAACATCCTCGGCAGTGCGTCCGACGATGTCCTTTACGGAACCGGCGGCGCCAATACGCTGAGCGGCAATGGCGGTTCCGACGAATTGTACGATCGGGATGGCAACGATCGCCTCGTCATCAGCAGTTCGCCCGTGATGGTGGATGGTGGCGAGGGGACGGACCTGCTCTTCGTGAACAAAGGCAGTGCCGTCGCCCTGACCGACGCTTCGTTCACCGGCTTGGCCAGCATCGAGAAGGTCTATGTCCGCGATGGGGCGGCCCTCAGCATGACGGGCGTCGATATCGGTGCGAAGATCTATTCGCAGAGCTTGGCCGTTGGCGGCTCCACGATCACCGGCACGGACGGCGCCGACCGCATCGTGGCTGGAAAGGGCAGCGACGACATCACCGGCGGCAAGGGCGGCGATTCCCTCTTCGGCGGCGCGGGCGCCGACACCTTCGAGTTCGTCTCGGGCGATGGCCGCGATGTCATCCGCAAGTTCGATGTGACCGAGGATGTGCTTCACATCGGTGTCATCACGGGCAGCATGGATGACGTGAAGATCGGATCGTTCCACGGCGAGGCCAACACGATCATCACCTTCACGGGTGACACCGGAGCCTCGAACAAGATCATCCTGCCTTCCGTCACGGCCGATTCCGTGACGGAAGGCAGCTTCATCTTCTGACGTCCGCGCCGTCCTCCGCCTGCCCGGTCGCGTGATCCCCTCGCGATCGGGCAGGCGGGTCGAGCGTGCCCCTACTGCGAGCGGCGCGACAGCGACACGGCATAGGCCGGGGAGCGGATCGCGAACATCGGGTCGTCGGCCGGGCCGGCGATGCCGGCGGGGAGGTCCACCACCGGATCGAACGTGGCCGCGTCGCAGGTGGCGGCGGGCTCGAGAGCCGTGATCGCGAGGGTGCCGAGCTTCGTGCTCTTGCGGCTGTCCTCGGGCCACAAAGCGGTCGGGTCGGCGGTGGGGTCGCCGGCCTCGCCGTGGATCGCCACCAGGGAGAAGGTGGCCGGCCCCTTGGCGAGGCGGTCCTTCAACTCATCGGCATAGAAGCTGTCGGGCTTGGCCTTGAGGTCGTCTTCGCTCAGGCCGAGCTGTCCCGCATCCGCGACGGTCTTCAGCTTCACCACCCGCGCCTCGCCCTTGGCGTTCGTCAGCGTATAGGCATGGACGCCCCAGTAATCGACGCCGGCATAGCTCGCCGGAACCGGGCGGGCGTTGAGCCAGGCCGCCTGTTTCGTGGTCTCCGGATTGGCGGCGGCGAAAGCCTTGACCTTCTCGGCATCGGGTTTGCCGTCGGGCCCGGGCGCGCGGACGGAGACGAAATCGAACAGCTGCTGGGGCGTGCGCGCCGAGAAGACCGGCGCGGAAATGATGACGAGGACAAGGTCGCCCGCCGGGTCGCGCAGGCGCATGGCGAAGCCCCGCGTCACCGGTTTGGCCTTGTCCGACACGTTCGGATTGCTGCCGCCCATGGAGAATCGCGCGGTCACCGGCACGGTCTTGGCGAAATGCGGTGCCTTCGACAGCCCCGCCGCCTCGGCCGAGGGTGTGAACTGCCCGGTGAGGCAGACGCCCTTGGCGCCGCTGGCCCGCACGCCGGCCTTGTTGCCGCCGGCCACGAACTGGCCGTTGACGATGGCGGCGGCATCCGCCTCCTCGGCCTGGACCGGAGAGGCGAGGGCGAGCGCCATGGCGCAGCCGGTGGCGACGATCGTAGATTTCATGGCGCTGTTTCCCCCGTCGCCCGGCTCGCATCGGCATGGGCCGGCAAAACTCGATGGCGCACAATCGAATTATAATATGTACAGGGTAACGGCGGCGTGACAAGCGGCAGCGTGGCGGATTTCAGGCCTCGGCCTCGGCCCGGACCCGGTGGAACACCTCCAGATGCGCCGGCTCCGGCGGGGTGCCCCGCACGCGCGCGAAGGCGAGGCGGAAGAGGTCTTCCGGGTCGCGCTCGGACAGGCGCACGAGCGGCGCCGCATCGACGGCCTCCGCGACCGGATCGGCCGCCGCCGTCACGCGGGTATCGACGATGCGGACGGGGAAGCCTTCGGCGATCCGGTCCACCTCCGCGCGGTGGCCCGGCCCCAGCCCCTCGCGGGCGAGGCGGACCTGAATATAGGGCCGCTCCTCCATCGGCAGGGCCGGGTCGAGGCCCAGCGCCTTGAGATGGTCGCCGAGTTCGGAGAGCCGCATGTCGCCGCGCGGTGGCAGGCGCAGGAACGGAACCGGGCGCGGGATCGGGATGTGTTCCACCCGGGCCGGTCCATCGCCGAGGGTGACGAGGCTCACCCCATGCGCGTAGGGCTGCTCGGTGGCCGAGAGCGGGATCAGCGAGCCGGAATACCGCACCATCCCGCCACCGATGGTCTGGGCCTTGTGGAGATGGCCCAGCGCCACGTAATCGGCCTCCACCGGGAACACGTCGGGTGGCACGGCATGTTCGCCTCCGACCAGGATGCGGCGCTCGGCCCCCTCAGATTCGGTCCCCCCGGCCACGTGCAGATGCCCGGTGAGGAGAAGCGGCAGGCCGGAGAGATGCGGCGTCGCCGCCTCCATCACCTGGGCGTAGAGGGCCCGCACGGCCCGGACGATGGGGGAGCCCTCCTCCCGGCGTAGGGGCGGCAGGCAGGCGGCGGTGGGATAGGACACGGCCAGGATCTGGGCCGCCACGTGGCCGTTCCTGAGGATCGGCACGAGATGACGCTCGATGGACAGGGCGCCGTCGCGGCGGCGGACATTGCCGATGACCCGAACCCCGATGGCCTCGAGGATCGGGCTCGGCGCTTCGAGACGCCCGGCCGCGTCGTGATTGCCGGCGGTGAGGACGATGGTCATGGAAGGGCGCGCCCGGTGCAGGCGCACCAGCACCTCGTAGAGCAAAGCCTGCGCCTCGCCCGACGGGTTCTGGCTGTCGTAGACGTCGCCCGCCACCACGAGGGCGTCGACCTCGTGGCCGACGACGATGGCTTCGAGATGGGCCAGCGCCCTCGCATGCTCGTGGGTGCGCGAATAGCCGCGCAGTGACTGCCCGATATGCCAGTCGCCCGTATGCAGCACGCGGATCACGTCATCGCCTCCAACTCGCCCGGACATTGTCTGTGCGGCGAGGAGGCTTGTAGCGCGCCGCCGCCACCGGTCCTACCCGGTGGCCCGCCTCCGCTTGTCGGATAGACGCTTAACGGCAGACCGTCACGTTCTTGACCACCCAGCCTTCGCCCGCCTGCCACAGCTTGCGGCGGCTGCGACCGCAGCGGAGTTCGTCCGGCTCGGCCGAGGTCCAGGTGACGCCGGGTGCCTCCGTCGAGGTGGTCTCGGCGGCCTCCTTGGCGAGGGAACCGGTGGCGACGGGCGCAGGCTTCGTCTTCACCGTGTTGGCCTTCACCGTCCGCGACCTTTTGGCGGGTTTCGTCCGGGAGGCTCCGGCTTTGGCGGAGTCGACGGCCTTGGCCGCCGGCGACGAGAGGGCGGGCTTCGGACCCGCGAAAGCGGGGCTCTCCCCCGCGAGTGTCAGCCCGAAGGCGAGCGTCAGGACCGACGCGCCGAGGCGTGCGAAAGAAGAGATCGGCACAGGATTCGTCCGTCTTCCAAAGATGTGATGGTGTTGAAATGCAGCGCCTTATGTCGATGCGGACGGATATTTTTGCAATCGCAAGGATCGATGAAATCGGACATCTCCCGCATATTCTCGCGGCATGATGAAAGGTCGGTGGATTCTCCCTTCCCGGACCGTGCCGCCGGTCCGATCGTACCGCAATGCTGATGAGCGACGGCCCGGCGTGACGGCGGCCCCTGGTCTTGCTAAGTCACCGCCCAATCTTGGCTTTAGTCCTCGCGCCCTGGCGAGCGGCCCATCTTTGAGTACCTCATGTCCGAACGCCCCCTCATCGAGCGTCCCACTCTTCCCTTCAGCCGGCGGACCCTGCTGAGCGGCGCCGGCGCGACCCTGGTCCTGGCCGGTTCACCGCTCGCCGCTCTGGCCCAGGTCCGTGGCCGCCTCGCCATCGAATCCGACGACGGATACGGCCCCTATGACGACGACCGTCTCTACCGGGACGAGGCCGGACGGCTCTATCGCCGCCGTGGCGGTCGCTACGAGCCCTATCGCGAGCGCGCCACCGCACCGCGTTTCGAGGACGACCCTGATTCGGATCCCTATGCTGATCCGAACGCCCGCCGCCGTGCCGAGCAGCCGCCGGCGAACCAGGGCAACCCCGTCTCGCGTCCGGTGGACAATGGGCCGATCGACTACGCCCGGGCCTATGCGGCGATCACCGACGAGCCTTTCCCGGTCCATGCCTTCAACTGGCGCAAAGCGAACCCGAACTTCCTTCGCCAGGAGATCGCCTATACGGGCGCGGAGCCTCCGGGCACCATCGTGGTCGATCCGCGCGCGCACCACCTCACCCTGGTTCAGCCCAACGGGCGGGCGCGACGCTACGGCGTGGGCGTCGGCAAGCAGGGCTTCTCCTGGTCCGGTGTCTCGACGGTGAATTCCAAGCAGATGTGGCCGGATTGGTATCCGCCCAAGGAGATGATCGCGCGGACGCCCAAGCTCGCCCGCTCGGTGACCCAGCTCCAGAGCGGCCTCGGCGTGCCCGGCGGCTCCCGCAACCCGCTCGGTGCGCGGGCGCATTACCTCTGGCAGGACAACAAGGACACACTCTACCGCATCCACGGCACCCTGGAGCCCGAATCCATCGGTCTCAGCGTCTCGTCCGGCTGCATCCGCATGATCAACCAGGACGTGATCGACCTCTACGGCCGCGTCGAGATCGGCACGCGGGTCGTCGTGCTGACCTGAGGTCGCTTGGCCCCGGCGGGCATGGCCCGCCGGATTCCACCGCGGCGCCGGCATCCGGGGCCGTGTGAGTGTCACGACAGCGCGAGCGTCACCGTGCCGGGCTCGGGAATCGGAACTTCCCTCGCCTCTCTGGCTTCTTCCCGTCACAGGGTGTGCGCTGAGCGCCGCCCACGATCGGAATTCAACCGGAGTTATGACGTCATGGCAAAGAGTTTGAGCGGGCGTACGCGTGTCGATGGGGATCGCCTGAACACCCCGACCGATCTCGCCCCCGAGGCGACGAAGAAGATCGCCGAGGGCCTGACCGTGCTGCTGTCGGACCTCTTCGCCTTGTACGTGAAGACGAAGAACTTCCACTGGCACGTGAGCGGCCCTAACTTTCGCGACTATCACCTGATGCTCGACGAGCAGTCGCAGCAGATCTTCGCCATCATCGACGACGTCGGTGAGCGCGCCCGCAAGATCGGCGGCACGACCCTGCGGTCGCTGGGTCAGGCCTCGCGGCTGTCCCGCGTCGAGGACAACGACGCCGAGTATGTCAGCCCGCTCGAAATGCTGGCCGAGCTGCGCGACGACAACAAGACTCTCACCGCCAACATGCGTGAGCTCCACGAGGTAACGGACGAGGCCAAGGACGTCTCCACCACCAGCCTGCTGGAAGAGTGGATCAACCAGTCCGAAGAGCGGACATGGTTCCTCTACGAGGCGACCCGCAATGCCACCGAGGGCGGCCACTAATCTTCACCGTCTCCCCATCGAGACATGGAAAAAAGGCCCCGCATCGAAGGATGCGGGGCCTTTTTCCGATTGTCTCCAGCTGTTGGCCGGAGCGGCGACAGCCTCACAAGGCGAGGGTGATCTCGCCTTCGCGGACAGCGCGCTCGGCTCCGCCGGCCTTGATCCGGTAGAACGGCTCGCCGGTCTGGTCCTCGGGAACGAGGCGGACGATCTCGAAGACGTCGGTCGGATCGGCCTTGAGGTCGGCATAGCCGATGCGCTCGCGGCGCACGCGCTGCCCGAGCTTGAATTTATGGGCCATGAGATATGCCTTTCTGAGCGGACGCAAACGGTTCTGCGTCCTCGGACGGGTATTCGTGGTCGCGCGTCGCCTTGCCGGAAGGCACAGGACCGAACATCGGCCTGCCTTGCGGAAAAGGACGAGATGGGCGGCAACCCCGTCCGGAGATGCCACCCTGCGCTCGAACCCACACGAAGGACCGAGCCAACCCATTGACCGTCGCTGCCCCGATCATGCCGGAGCGGCCACGACATTGCAGCCGGACAGCGCCATCATCGAACGTCATGTTCGGTAAAGCCGTCCGGTTGTTCGTTCCGAAACATCGGCTCTCGCAGGGCGGAATCCGTCGCGAGGCCGGAGACTTCGGAGGCGAATGCCTTACTTGCGCGCCTTCGCCTTGCGGGCGGCGTAGCGGGCATCGCGCTGCTGCTTCTGCTCGATGCGAGCGGCGGCGGCGAGGGCGATCTTCTCTTCGGCGACGCGGGCCGCTTCGATGGCCTGGCGCTCACGCTCGGCCTCGGCCTCGGCGACGGCCTGGGCGGCGGCGGCGGCGCGCTCGGCCTCACGGGCGGCGACGCGGATCTCGCGCTCACGGGCAATGGCCTCACGCTCGGCCTTGCGGGCGAGAACCGTCGGATCGTCAGCGGCCGGCCGGTCGCGGAAACGCGCCAGGGCGGCCTGACGGGCTTCTTGCGAAGCCTTGAGGCGGTCGGTCATGGAGTTTTCGTTGAATTGGCTCACACAGAATCCTGGTCTGGGAAGCGGCCGGGAACGACCGCGGGACAGTGGACGAGGCTCCGAACCGAACCGGTCGGGAGATGGATAAAAACGCAGGAAGCCGCTCTCCAATGGAGAGCGGCTCCTTGTCCAATGTCAGGCTCTCGTAGGAGCCTCACATGGCCCATATGCGATATGGTTCAGGCGGCCTGGAGATTGCCGGCGGACTGCTTGCCGCTGCGCTTGTCGGTTTCCATTTCGTAGGAGACCTTCTGGCCTTCGGCGAGACCACGCATTCCTGCGCGCTCGACAGCGGAGATGTGCACGAACACATCGTTGCCGCCGTTATCCGGCTGGATGAAGCCGAAGCCCTTTTGCTCGTTGAACCACTTAACAGTACCGACAGCCATCATAATCCTTCGCCCTTGCGGGCATCATAGTTCGGAGGTCCGCACGAAGATGTACGGCCTTCTCCGTTGTCTCGATTCGCACCCGACTTCCGCTCTGCGAAAGCTCTTTGGCTCACACAGATGAAAATCTGATCACGCTTCGATCTCTGTTATGTACTCTCAATGGCGGGATTTAGCAAATGCCATGAAAAACTTGGGTTTTATTTTCGAGCACGGAGGGAAATTTCCGCCGGTGGCCAGTCAATACGGGCGCTGATTTCGCTCTGCCGAGAGGCCTCATTCGGCCGGGGAGGAGCCCAGCGGCAGGTCCATCTGGGCGCTCTCGGTATCGCGCCCGCTGCGGCGGTCGAGAAAGCCGAGGATCGGCGAGACGCTTACCCCGTGCAGGACGATGGAGAGCAGGATGGTCAATCCCGCCGTGCTCCAGAGCAGGCTCGCCCCCTCGAAGGCCGCATGGCCGGAGGCGTAGGCGAGATAGTAGATCGTGCCGAGCCCCCTGATCCCGAAGATGCTGATCACCGCGCGTTCGGCGGCGGGCTGATCGTGCCCGAGGAGGCTGATCCAGCCGCAGAGCGGCCGGACCACGAAGATGACCAGAAGCGCGAAGGCGACGCCCGCCCAGGTGAGGTCGCGCAGGAGTCCGCCGCCGATGGCGAGTCCGAAGCCGACGAGAAGGATCATCATCGTCAGGCGCTCGAACGCTTCGGCCGACCCGTGCAGCGCGTGATGGTAATCGTGGCCGTGGTCGGACCAGCGCATGGCCAGCGCCGCGACGAAGACGCCGATGAAGCCGTAGCCATGCACGGCCTCCACGGCCGCATAGGTCAGGCAGGTGATGCCGAGGGCCACGAAACCGTCGCCCGTCCGCGAGAGCCGTGCCCGGTTCGGCAGGTGGAAGGTCAGCCAGCCGAAGCCCCGCCCGATCGCGGCACCCAGCGCGACGCCGGCCAGGATCTTCCACACCAGCGAGACGCCGACCCATTCGGTCCACCCGGCGGCGCTCAGGCCGTTCGCGGCCACGAGGGCGATGGCGAGGTGAACGAAGGGGAAGGCGAGCCCGTCATTGAGCCCGGCCTCCGAGGTGAGGCCGAACCGCATATCGTCCTCGACGCCCTGTGACGGCGGGCCGACCTGGACCTCGGAGGCGAGGACCGGGTCGGTCGGCGCGAGGGCGGCGGCGATCAGGAGGGACGAGGCGAGGCCGAGGGCGAGGAGATGAGAGGCCAGGAACCCGAGGATCAGGATCGTCAGCGGCATGGCGAAGGCGAGGAGACGCCATGTCACCATCCAGCTTTTCCAGCCGACCCTGCGGTCGAGCTTCAGCCCGGCCCCCATCAGCGAGATGATGACGACGAATTCGCTGACCTTCTCGATCAGGCGCAGATGCTGCTGAGGCCGGGGTGAGAAGTCGGCGATTCCGGGGATCAGCGAGAGGCCGGCCCCGATCGCGACGCAGCAGATCGGCAGCGACAGCGGCAGCTGCCGAAGCACCATCGGCAGCCAGGCGGTGAGGAGCACGAGGGCGCCAAAGCCCCCGAGCATGATGACATAGGCGTCCATAACCCGCGATTCGTCCCTGTACGCTCTTCGCCGGAATCACCACGACCCATACGCAAGACCGATTGTTCACCTTCAGCATGTCGTATGGGAGCGACGCCGTTGCGGGCCGCTCCCGATCCATCCTCAGCGCGTGCCCGACCGCATCGTCATGTCGGGGTTGAGATCGACCCATTGGCGCGTCTCCGCCGCCCGGTAGAGCGCCTCGATCAGGCGGACGTCGCGCAGGCCCATCTCGCCCGGCGTCCGCAGCTCTCCGCCCTCGGCGATGATCTGCGAGAGGTGGTCGATCTCGCCGGTGAACTGCACGGCATCGCCTTCGGCCGTCAGGACCTCGTCGGCCCGCTTGGCGTCGCTGACGACGAGCCGGTTGCCCTGGTAGGCGGTGCCGGGATCGAGGGTCGCCACGCCCTTCTCGCCCCAGATGTCGATCCGCTTCTTGTCGGAGCTGTAGCCCGACGAGACCGTGGCGCGCCGGCCCGAGGGAAAGACCAGCTGCGCCGTGAACACGTCCTCGACCTGCCCGAAACGCGGATCGCCTTCCGGCGAGTGCATCGAGGCCGAGACCGAGGACGGGCTCTCGCCGAAAAACCATTGCAGGCCGTTGAGGCCGTAGATGCCGATATCCACGAGCGATCCGCCGCCGGCCACGGCCTTCAACATGCGCCACTGGTCGCGCGGCCGCGACGGCTCCAGGGGGCGGTGGTGGTCGGAGGAGGCGAAGCGGACGTCGCCGAACTCGCCCTTGTCCATCATCGCCTTGGCGCGCAGGTTATGCGGCTCCCAATGGACCCGGTAGGCGATCATCAGGCGGCGGTCGGCGGCCTTGGCAGCGTCGATCATCCGCTGGCAATCGGCGGAATTGGTAGCCATCGGCTTTTCGCAGAGAACGTGCTTGCCCGCCTCCAGCGCCTTGATGGTCAGGTCGGCATGGGTGGAGTTCGGCGTCACGATGTAGACGGCCGCAATGTCCTTGTTGTCGGCCATCTTCCCCATCGTGCCGTAATCGTAGATCCCCCCGGCCTCGACTCCGTAGCGGGCCGCGACGGCTTTGGCCTTGTCGGGATTGCCCGAGACGAGGGCCACGGTCTTCGAGCGGCGGGCCCGTTCCAGAGCGGGCAGAACCTGGGCCTGGGTGAAATCGCCGAGGCCGACCACGGCCCAGCCGAGATGCTTGTCGCGCGGCAGGGGCGGCGGCTGGTCGAGCTTGGGCTCGGGCCGGCCGGTGGGGGTGGTGGGGATCGCCTGCGAGGCGGCGCGCTCGGAAGCCAGTACACCGCCGATTCCGGCGAGGCTGCCGGCCATGAAGAGGCGGCGGGACGGCGTCGTATGCGAGGCGTCGGACATCGTATCTCCGGATCCAGGAGGGTTAAATCTCGCGGCCGGATCGAGGATGCCGCCCCCTGACAACGCATGACGCTCCAATCGGATTCCATCGGAACCTGCGGTGGAGGCGCGCGGGGCGGATTAAAACACGAGACCCATCTCGGTGGGTCTCGCGCGACAGGCGGTTTTTACTGGGACGTGGTTTTTACTGGGACGTGGTTGTTACTTGAACGTCTTGCGGGGGTCGAAAGCGTCACGGACGGCTTCGCCGGCGAAGATGAGCAGGCTCAGCATCACCGCCACCACGAAGAAGCCGGTCAGCCCGAGCCAGGGGGCCTGGATGTTGTCCTTGCCCTGCGCCAGCAACTCGCCGAGGGAGGCCGAGCCGGGAGGCAGGCCGAAGCCGAGGAAGTCGAGGGAGGTCAGCGTGCCGATCGAGCCGTTGAGGATGAACGGCATGAAGGTCAGCGTCGCCACCATGGCGTTGGGCAGGAGGTGCCGGCTCATGATGCGGATGTTGGAGAGGCCGAGCGCACGGGCGGCGCGGACATATTCGAAATTGCGCGCCCGCAGGAACTCGGCGCGCACCACGCCGACCAGGGCCACCCAGGAGAACAGCAGCAGGATGCCCAGCAGCACGAAGAAGCCCGGCGCGATGAAGGCCGAGATGATGATGATGAGGTAAAGGGTCGGGATGCCGCTCCAGACCTCGATGAAGCGTTGCAGGGACAGATCGACCCAGCCGCCGAAATAGCCCTGCACCGCCCCGGCGATCACGCCGATCACCGAGGAGACGATGGCCAGGATCAGCCCGAACAGCACCGAGATGCGAAAGCCGTAGATGACGCGGGCCAGCACGTCGCGGGTGGTGTTGTCGGTGCCGAGCCAGTGCATCTCCAGGCCCTTGCACCCCTCCCGGCCCGTGGTCTCCGCGCCATTCTGCTTCGCCGCCGCCTGGCATTGCTCGTCCGTGAGCATCCAGGTGGGCGGCGAAGGCGAGGGGGTCGGCAGCCCGTCGATGATCGTGTCGTAGGAATAGGGGATCGGCGGCCAGACCGCCCAGCCGTGATCGGCTATCTCTTTCCGCGTCTCCGCCGACCGGTAGTTCGGCCGCGCATAGAACCCGCCGAACTTTTCGTCCGGATAATCGATCAGGACGGGAAACAGGATCTCGCCCTTGTACGAGACCACAAGGGGCCGGTCGTTGGCGATGAATTCGGCGAACAGGCTCAAGCTGAACAGGCCGACGAAGATTACGAACGACCAGAGGCCGAGCCGGTTGCGCCGGAAATTCGAGAGCCGCCGCCGGTTCAGCGGCGACAGCCCCCGTGCCGTCGGCACGAGGGGAGGCGGAGTGGCAACGGGGACGGCTTCCGCGGGGCGGGCGATCTCGTTCATGAGACCGCCCCTATTGGATTGTGCGTCAGCCGTCGAGACGGACGGCCGTTCCCTCGATCTCGTTGGGGCGCAGGCCGCCGGTCTTCTCGAGGTGGCGGCGCAGCAGGCGCACGTTGCGACGATTGGCCTTGAACGCGGCATCGAAGATGTCGCCGGCCAGTGGGACGGCACCGATCACCCCGTCGAAGGCCACGTTCATGGCCATGCGGGCGAGCAGCCATTTCGGCGCACCGAGGCGACGTGCCTCGTAGACGATGTAGGAGGCGAGCAGCATGCCCGCCGCATCGCCGATGATCGGAACGAGGCCGACGACGGCGTCCAGCCCGACCCGCCGGTTGATGCCGGGGATCACGAACGCCGAGTCCATGATGTGGGCGAACTGCTCCAGCCGCAGCAGCGCGGCCTCCGGGCTGTCGGGCTCGGCGTGGAAGCGTGTGGCGGTGCCATCGCGCCGGCCGAAGGCGCCGTTGGGCAATTCGCGAGTGGCGAAGACGGCGTCGTTGAAGGCCATGGCGGGGCTCCGGGGGATGCGCGTCGTGGTCATGATGCAGGATGTGGCCCTGCCCGGGGCAAGCTGCAAGCACCGGGCCCGCACGGCCGTGCCGCTTCATCAATCGCTGCTCCGCATCAAACCCGCGAGACGGTCCAGCGCCGCGTCGAGGGTCGCATCCTGCTTGGCGAAACACAGCCTGACGAGGTTGCGCACGGCCCCCTGCGCATAGAAGGCGCTGATGGGAATCGCCGCCACCCCGTGCTCCCGCACGAGATGCTGGCAGAAGGCGACGTCGTCCGCGCAGCCGAGGCGCGGCCCCAACTCGCCGATGTCGATGGTGAGGAAGTAGGTCGCCTGCGACGGCAACACAGAGAAGCCGAGGCCTGCGAGTCCGGTGCTCAGCCGGTCGCGCGAGCGGGCGAACCGGGCGCGCATCTCGAGGAAATAGGCCTCGTCCTTGGAAAGCCCGTAGGCCACCGCCTCCTGCAGGTTCGGCGGTGTGGTGAAGGTGAGGAACTGGTGCGCCTTCGAGACCACCTTGAGCAGAGCCGGTGCCGCCATGACGAACCCGACCTTCCAGCCGGTCAGGCTGAAGATCTTGCCGGCCGAGCCGATCTTTACGGTTCGGTCCCGCATGCCCTCGAACCCGATCAGCGGGCGATGGGGCCGTCCATCGAAGGTCACGTGCTCCCACACCTCGTCGCAGATGGCGGTCACGTCGAATCGCTCGCAGAACCTCGCCAGCAATGCGAGATCCTGTTCCCCGAACATCGTCGCGGTCGGGTTCAGCGGGTTGTTGAGAACGACGACGCGGGTGCGCTCGGAAAAAGCTTCCGCCAGCGCCTCTTCGTCGAGGCGGAAATGCGGAGGCCGCAGGGTGACGAAGCGCGGGATGCCGCCGGCCTGCCGGATGATCGGCAGGTAGGCGTCGTACATCGGCTCGAACAGCACGACCTCGTCGCCGGGCGAGACCAGGGCGAGCAGGCTCGCGGCCAGGGCCTCGGTGGCGCCCGACGTCACCATCACCTCGGTGTCGGGATCGAGAGCGAGGGCCTGATGGCGCTCGTAATGGGCGGCGATGGCGCGGCGAAGCACCGGCAAACCCATCATCGGCGGATATTGGTTGTAGCCGTCGCGCAGGGCATCGGCGGCCTTCTCGCGCACATCCGCCGGCCCGGGATCGTCCGGGAAACCCTGTCCGAGATTGATCGCCCCGAGCTCGCGCGCCAGCACCGACATCACGTCGAACACGGTATTGGGGAGGTCGGCGAAAACAGGGTTCATCCGGGAAACGCTCGTGGGCGATAAACTGAAGCTGACGTCGTCCGTCCCCTCGGTAGCATGGGCGTTTCGGGCCGGAAATCGTGCTTTCGGGAACGTGCGCGATCGCACGCCCCTCCGCCCCTAATCCCGGACCGCGCCTGACGATTGTTGACATTCATCAGGCGTAACGTAGGTTCTGGACATGGCCGGAGCGGTCGCCGCTCAACAGGAACACCGCCCCCTCGTTTCGGTTGGGCGACGTACCGCTCCGGTCCTTCCCAAGAAGCCGATCCCCCCAAGGATTGAAGTCGTCGCTCCGGCTCGGGGCGGCGGCTTTTTCCGCGTTCCGCTTGTGCTTCGATGGTCCTCCGGGTTAGCGACCTCGTATCGGATCACGAGGACGACCGCGTTGAGTACCCGCGCCTGCTGCGCCCTTGCCTTCCTCATCGCCCTGGCGGGAGCGGGATTGCGCCTCGCCATGCCGGTGACGCCGCCGGACGCGGCCTACCACGCGGTGGTCGAGGCCTACCCGTCGAAGCCACTCCCCTGAAGGCTTCCCCCGATCCGCCGCCGGAACGTCGGAAACAACCCGGAAACTTCCGCGCCGCACTGGCGTCGCAATAATCCGGCATGCCCGGCCGCGATGCTGAGCGATCGATCGACGGGTAAGACCCACCGGCAACCCAGCGCGGCTCCCGGCACTGTCCCGGATCGGCGCCCCGCTGCGCGGTGGTCGCGCCCCCTGTTCCCTCGGGACTCACGTCGCCATTTCGTCCAGACTGCGCGGTGCCGTTCGGGAGCGATCGGCTGGATTGTCGAGGCATGAACGAACAATCGCCCATCCGGACCGAAACGGCCCGGGAATTCAGACCGGACACCCCGGCGCCGACGCGCCGGCGAAGCCGTGTGGGAACATGGTTGATCCTGCTCCTCCTCCTCGCCGGGGCGGGAGCGGCCGGCTACAGATTCTATCTCGCGCCCAAGCTCGCTCCCAAGACGGAGAGCACGGCCGACGGCGCGCCCGCCCGCGGCAAGGGCGCCCGTGGACGTCCGGGCGACATGCCACAGGCGGTCGGGGTCGCCACGGTCTCCACCGGCGAGATCCCGGTGGTGCTGTCGGGCCTCGGCACGGTGACACCGCTCGCCACCGTGACGATCCAGTCGCAGATCAGCGGCTATCTCACGGAGATCGGCTTCCGCGAGGGGCAGACCGTGAAGAAGGGCGATTTCCTCGCCCAGATCGATCCGCGCATCTACGAGGCGCAACTCGCCCAGTACCAGGGCCAGCTCGCCCGCGATCAGGCCCTGCTGCAGAATTCGAAGCTCGACCTCGCCCGTTTCCAGCGCCTCAGCCTGCAGGATTCGATCTCGAAGCAGAACGTGGACACGCAAGCGGCCCTGGTGAAGCAGAACGAGGGCACGGTCGCCATCGACCAGGCCCAGGTCGACCAGCAGAAGCTCAACATCGCCTATACGCGCATCGTCTCGCCCGTCGAGGGCCGCGTCGGCCTGCGCCAGATCGACCAGGGCAATTACGTCACTGCCGCCTCCACCAACATCGTGGTGGTGACGCAGCTGCATCCGATCTCAGTGGTGTTCACCCTGCCCGAGGACGACGTGGCGCGCGTCATGCGCCGCCTGCGCTCGGGCGCGAAGCTCACGGTGACCGCCTATGACCGGGGCGATGCCAACGTGCTCGCCACCGGCACCCTCGACACGGTGGACAACCAGATCGACACCACCACCGGCACGGTGAAGTTGCGCGCGCTGTTCGACAACAAGGACGAGAGCCTGTTCCCGAACCAGTTCGTGAACGCCAAGCTCACCGTGGATACGGTGCGGGACACGCCCATCGTCCCCACCGCCGCGATCCTGCGCGGCACGCCCGGCGCCTATGTCTACCTGCTCGACAGCGACGACAAGGTCGTGGTCCGGCCGATCACCGTCGGCGAGGCCGATGGCACGCGCAGTGCCGTCACCAAGGGGCTGGCGGTCGGCGACCGTGTCGTGGTCGATGGAACCGACCGCCTGCGCGACGGCGCCAAGGTCCGCGTCACCGAGGGCGGCAAGGGGCAGCCGGCGGCACCCGGCGAACCTGCGGCGCCCGGCCAAGCCGCACCTGGCCAAGCCGCACCTGGCCAAGCCGCACCTGCAACCGACGCCCCGGCCACGACATCGACCCCCGCCGCCGGGACACCTCCCGAAAACCCGCCGCAGAAGCGCGAGCGCCGCAGAGAGCGGCCGGCGGCGCAGCCGTGATAGTCACTCTCGACGCCGTTTCTCCCTCCCCCCTCTGCGGGGGAGGGTGCCTGCGGAGCAGGCGGGAGAGGGGACGACCTCTCCGCATAGGGCGCTCCCCTCTCCCGACCCACTGCGTGGGCCACCCTCCCCCGCAGCGGGGGGAGGGGAGGGGCGGCGCGCCCGTCATGGCCGTTACCCCATGAACCCGTCCCGCATCTTCATCCTGCGTCCCGTCGCCACCACGCTGTTCATGCTGGCGATCCTGCTGGTCGGCATGGTGTCGTACCTGAACCTGCCGGTCTCGGCCCTGCCGTCGGTGGAGTACCCGACGATCCAGGTGCAGACCTTCTATCCCGGCGCGAGCCCGGAGGTGATGACCTCGGCGGTGACGGCGCCGCTGGAGCGGCAGTTCGGCCAGCTCGCCAACCTCAACCAGATGACCTCGCAGAGTTCTGCGGGCGCGTCGGTGATCACGCTCCAGTTCAGCCTGGATCTCGGCCTCGACATCGCGGAGCAGCAGGTCCAGGCGGCGATCAATGCGGCGGGCAACCTGCTGCCCTCCGACCTGCCGGCGCCACCCATCTACGCCAAGGTCAACCCGGCCGACGCGCCGATCCTGACCCTGGCCCTGACCTCGACGACGATGCCGCTCACCCAGGTGCGCGATCTCGCCGAGACGCGGCTCGCCCAGAAGATCAGCCAGGTCTCCGGCGTCGGCCTGGTCAGCATGGGCGGCGGTCAGCGGCCGGCGGTGCGCGTGCGCTTCAACTCTCGGGCGCTGGCCGCCTACGGCCTCAACATCGACGACCTTCGCACCACCATCACCAACCTCAACGTCAACACGCCGAAGGGTACGATCGACGGGCCGACCCAGTCCTACGCCATCAACGCCAACGACCAGATCCGCGATCCGAAGGCCTACGAGCAGGCGATCATCGCCTACAAGAACGGCTCGGCGGTGCGGCTCTCGGATGTGGCCGACGTGGTCAACGGCCCGGAGAACACCAAGCTCGGCGCCTGGATGGACGAGACGCCCGCCGTCATCCTCAACATCCAGCGCCAGCCCGGTGCGAACGTCATCGCCACCGTCGACAAGATCAAGGCGCTGCTGCCCCAGCTGCAGGGGACGCTGCCCGCCGCGATCACGGTGACGCCGCTCACCGACCGCACCACCACCATCCGCGCCTCGGTCCACGACGTGCAGGTGGAACTGGCGCTCGCCATCGGCCTCGTGGTGCTGGTGATCTTCCTGTTTTTGCGCAGCCTGTCCGCGACGCTGATCCCGAGCCTGTCGGTACCGCTCTCGCTCATCGGCGCGCTCTCGATCATGGATCTCTACGGGTTCTCCCTCGACAACCTGTCGCTGATGGCGCTGACCATCGCCACCGGCTTCGTCGTCGACGACGCCATCGTGGTCATCGAGAACATCGCCCGCCACGTGGAGGAGGGCGATTCGCCGATGGAGGCGGCCCTGAAGGGCAGCAGCGAGATCGGCTTCACCATCATCTCCCTCACGGTCTCGCTCATCGCGGTGCTGATCCCGCTCCTGTTCATGGGCGACGTGGTGGGGCGCCTGTTCCACGAATTCGCGATCACGCTCGCCGCCACCATCGTGATCTCGGCGGTGGTCTCGCTCACCCTGGTGCCGATGCTGTGCGCCCGCCTGCTCAAGCACGCGCCGGAGGCGGAGCGCCGCGAAGGATTCATCGGGCGGGCCGGGCGTAGGGCCATGGACGGGGTGATCGCCGGCTACGGGCGGATGCTGCGCATCGTCCTCAACCACCAGGGCCTGACCCTGGTGGTCACCCTCGGCACCATCGCGCTCACCGCCTACCTGTTCGTGGTCATCCCCAAGGGGTTCTTCCCGGTCCAGGATACCGGCGTCATCCAGGGCGTGACCCAGGCCGACCAGACCGTCTCCTATGCCGAGATGGCCGACCGCCAGCAGCAACTCGCCCGGATCGTCCTGCAGGACCCGGATGTGGCGAGCCTGTCCTCGTTCATCGGTGTCGACGGCCAGAACGTCACGCTGAATTCCGGACGGTTCCTCATCAACCTGAAGCCGCATGAGGGCCGCGCTACCGATGCCAGCGCCATCATCCGCCGCCTGAAGGAAGCGACGCGCGGGGTCGCCGGCATCCGGCTCTACATGCAGCCGGTGCAGGACCTCACCATCGATACGGCGGTGAGCGCGACGCAGTACCAGGTGATCCTGGAGAACCCGAACCTCTCGGAATTCGAGACCTGGGTGCCGCGCTTCGTCCAGGCGCTGCAGCGCTCGCCGCTGCTGTCGGACGTGGCGAGCGACCTCCAGGGCAACGGGTTGGCGGCCTACATCACCATCGACCGGCCCACCGCGGGCCGCTACGGCATCACCCCCGCCACCGTGGACAACGCGCTCTACGACGCCTTCGGCCAGCGCATCGTCTCGACGATCTTCACCCAGTCGAACCAGTACCGGGTGATCCTCGAGGCCGACCCGGACCTGCACAAGACTCTCGACAGCCTCAACGGCATCTTCCTGCCCTCCTCCACGGCGGCCTCGGGCCAGGTGCCGCTTTCGGCGGTGGCGCGGATCAGCGAGCGCCGGGCGCCGCTTCTCATCAGCCATCTCGGACAGTTCCCGGCCACCACCGTCTCGTTCAACCTCGCCGAAGGCGCGGCGCTGGGCGATGCGGTGCAGACGATCGAGGCGGCGCGAAAGGAGATCGACCTGCCGCCGAGCTTCCGCGTGGTGCCGCAGGGCTCGGTCTTCGCCTTCCAATCGGCGCTCTCGAACCAGCTCTTCCTGGTGATCGCCGCCATCGTCACCGTCTACATCGTGCTCGGCGTGCTCTACGAGAGCTTCGTCCATCCGATCACGATCCTCTCGACCCTGCCCTCGGCGGGGATCGGCGCCCTCGTCGGGCTGATGCTCTTCGGCATGCCGCTGGACATCATCGGCGTCATCGGCATCGTGCTGCTCATCGGCATCGTGAAGAAGAACGCGATCATGATGATCGACTTCGCGCTCCAGGCCGAGCGCGAGGAGGGCATGGCCCCGCGCGACGCGATCTACGAGGCCTGCCTGCTGCGTTTCCGCCCGATCCTGATGACGACGCTGGCCGCCCTGTTCGCGGCGGTGCCGCTCATTCTCGGCACCGGCGTCGGTTCCGAACTGCGCCAGCCGCTCGGCATCGTCATCGCCGGCGGCCTCATCGTTTCCCAGGTGCTGACCCTGTTCACCACCCCGGTGATCTACCTCGCCTTCGACCGCCTGGAGCGCCGGTTCAAGCGCGGCGGCGGCGCGAAGGCTGCGGGGGTGACGCCGTGATCCGGGACCTTGCCGTCACTCTCCCTCCCCCCTCTGCGGGGGAGGGTGGCCCCCGAAGGGGGTCGGGAGAGGGGAACCCGGTTTCCGGATCGGACGCGCCGAGCGACGATGGGCGGACCCTTGTCAGACCCACTCCACATCTGCGTGCGTTCGCTCGCGAGCAACGCCGGCTTCGTACCCTTGCCGAGGATGCGTTCTGGCAGCAGGTGCGCGGTAGCCGCTTCCGTGGGCTCAAATTCAGACGCCAGGTTCCCCTGCCGCCCTACATCGCCGATTTCCTCTGCGCGTCCGCCCGTCTGATCGTCGAACTCGACGGAGCCCCGCATGACGAGGCCGAACGCCGTGATCGCGACGCCGCGCGCGATGTCTGGCTGCGGGAGCAGGGATTCGAGATTCTGCGCTTCCCGAATGACCGTGTCCTGAGCGATCTCGCCTCGGTCCTCGACTCGGTCGGCGCGACCGTCGAGGCGCGGCTGGCTCGCGCCGCGTCCGGCCGCGTCGCTCCCCTCTCCCGACCCGGCCTGACGGCCGGGCCACCCTCCCCCGCAGAGGGGGGAGGGAGTATGCGCCCGGCCTCCCGCCCATGAACGTCTCCGAACCGTTCATCCGCCGTCCGGTCGCCACGACGCTGCTCACCATCGGGGTGCTGCTGGCGGGGATCTTTGCGTTCTTCAAGCTGCCGGTGGCGCCGCTGCCGCAGGTGGATTTCCCCGTCATCCTGGTCCAGGCGCAGATGGCCGGGGCCTCGCCCGAGACCATGGCGACGACGGTGGCGGCCCCCTTGGAGCGGCGGCTCGGCATCATCGCCGATGTGGGCGAGATGACCTCTACCAGTTCCGTCGGGACGGTGCGGATCGTCCTGATGTTCAATCTCAACCGCGACATCGACGGGGCCGCCCGCGACGTGCAGGCAGCGATCAACGCCGCGCGGGCCGACCTGCCCACCGCCCTGCGCTCGAACCCGACCTATCGCAAGTTCAACCCGGCCGATGCGCCGATCCTGATCCTCGGGCTCACCTCGAACACCCTGTCGCCGGGCCAGCTCTACGATTCCGCCGCCACGGTGGTGCAGCAGAAGATGTCCCAGCTCCCCGGGGTGGGGAATGTCGATATCGGCGGCTCGTCGCTCCCGGCGGTGCGGGTCGAACTCGATCCCACCGCCCTCTACAATTACGGGATCGGGCTCGAAGGGGTGCGCGCCGCGATCGCCTCGGCCAACGCCAATTCCCCGAAAGGCGCAATCGAGACCGACACCCGCCATTACCAGCTCTACGCCAACGACCAGGGCCGGGTGGCGGCGGATTACCGTGACATCGTCGTGGCCTACCGCAACGGGGCGGGCGTGCGTCTCACCGATGTGGGCAAGGTCGAGGATTCGGTGGAGGACAAGCGTAATCTCGGCCTCGTGAACGGCCGGCCGGGCGTGATCCTGTTCATCTACAAGCAGCCCGGCTCCAACGTGGTCGACACCATCAAGGCGGTGAAGGCGGCGCTGCCGCAGGTCCAGGCAGCGCTGCCGGGAGACATCGACCTCACCGTCACGGGCGACCGCAGCGCCACGATCCGCGCCTCCCTCGCGGAGACCGAGGAGACCCTGATCATCGCGGTCGTCCTCGTCATCGGCGTGGTCTTCGCCTTCCTGCGCTCCGGCCGGGCGACCCTGATCCCGGCCGTGGCCGTGCCGATCTCGATCATCGGCACCTTCTCGGCCATGTACCTGCTGGATTACAGCCTCGACATCCTGTCGCTGATGGCCCTCATCATCGCGACGGGCTTCGTGGTGGACGACGCCATCGTCGTCCTGGAGAACATCCAGCGCCATATCGAGCTCGGAAAGCCGAGGGTGGAGGCCGCCCTCACCGGGTCGAAGGAGGTCGGCTTCACCGTCATCTCCATGACCCTGTCGTTGATTGCGGTGTTCATCCCGATCCTGCTGATGGGGGGGATCGTCGGGCGGCTGTTCGAGGAATTCGCCGTCACCCTGTCCCTGGCGATCCTGATCTCGCTGGTCCTCTCGCTCACCACCACGCCGATGATGTGCGCGCTGCTGCTCAAGCGTGAAAGCGTGCCGGAGGGAGAGGCGCCGCGCCGCCCCAACCTCCTGATCCGGGGGCTGGAAGGCGCCTTCGAGGGAACGCTGCGCGCCTATGAGCGCACCCTGCGGATCGCCCTCGCTCATCGCCGCCTGGTGCTGCTCACGCTGTTCGCGACGATCGGGCTCAACGTCTATCTCTACATCATCGTCCCCAAGGGCTTCTTCCCCGAGCAGGATACCGGGCAGATGATGGGCGGCATCCAGGCCGACCAGCGCATCTCGTTCCAGGCGATGAAGCAGAAGCTGGAACAGGCGACCGCCATCGTGCAGGCCGATCCGGCGGTGGACAGCGTCGTGGGCTTCACCGGCGGGCGCGCCACCAACTCGGCCAACGTCTTCGTCGGCCTGAAACCGCGGGGCGAGCGCGCCTCGATCACCGAGGTGATGACCCGGCTGCGGCCGAAGCTGGCCCAGGTGGCCGGTGCCCGGCTGTTCCTGTTTCCGCGCCAGGACCTGCGCATGGGCGGGCGCCAGAGCTTCGCCCAGTACCAGTACACCCTGCAGGGCGACACGGCCGACGAACTCTATGCGGCGGCGCCCCGGCTCGTGGAGGCGCTGCAGAAGAATCCGGTCTTCGCCGATGTCACCTCAGACCAGCAGGAGGGCGGGTTGGAGAGCCGCCTCGTCATCGACCGGGCCACCGCCTATCGCTACGGCATCACGCCGGACAAGATCGACAACACCCTCTACGACGCCTTCGGCCAGCGGCAGGTCTCGACGATCTACAACCCGCTCAACCAGTACCATGTCGTGATGGAGATCGCGCCGCGCTACCTGCAGAGCCCGGAGACGTTGAAGACCGTCTTCGTCTCGACATCGGGCGGCAAGGCGCGCGGCTCGGCCATCACCAACGCGGTGGCCGGGACGGTGGCGGGGGCCGCGACGACGGGGACGACGGCCTCCACCATCGCCGCCGATTCCGCCCGCAACGCCGCCTCCAACGCCATCGCGGGCGGGGCGGGGGCCTCGTCCAGCGCACCCGTTTCGAGCGCCAAGGAGACGATGATCCCGCTCTCGGCCTTCGCCCGGGTCGAGACCGCGAACGCGCCCGTGCAGGTGAGCCACCAGGGCCTGTTCGTGGCTACCACGCTCTCGTTCAACCTGGCGCCGGGCAAGAGCCTCTCGGACGCCACCGCCGCCATTGAGGAGGCGGAGGCGGCCTTACGCCTGCCGGCCACGATCCACGGAGAATTCGCAGGCGCGGCCAAGACCTTCCAGGCCTCGTCCTCGCGCCAGCCGCTGCTGATCCTGGCGGCTTTGCTGGCCGTCTACACGATCCTCGGAATCCTCTACGAGAGCTTCGTCCATCCGGTGACGATCCTCTCGACACTGCCCTCGGCCGGCATCGGCGCGCTGCTGGCGCTCCTCGTCTCCGGCACGGAATTCACCATCATCGCGCTGATCGCGGTGTTCCTGCTTATCGGGATCGTGAAGAAGAACGCGATCATGATGATCGACGTGGCGCTGGACGCCGAGCGCACGCGCGGGGCCACACCGAAGGATGCGATCTTCGAGGCCTGCCTCTTGCGCTTCCGGCCGATCATGATGACAACGCTGGCGGCCCTGCTCGGCGCCCTGCCTCTCATCCTCGCCGGGGGCGAGGGGTCGGAGATGCGCCGCCCCCTGGGCATCGCCATCGCCGGCGGCCTGATCGTGAGCCAGCTCCTGACCCTCTACACCACACCCGTCGTCTACCTCTATCTCGACCGCCTCCGCCGGCGTCGCCCGGCCTTGGGCGTGGTTCCGGGCGCGGCCGAATGAGCGTGGGCGGTTTGACGGACGGTCGCCTGCGCGGGCTCGTGGCTTCCCTTTCGAGGGGAAGCGCACCGCTTCCAGACGACGGCGCAGGTTCCCTCTCCTGGAAGGAGAGGGACAGGGTGAGGTGTGCGACCTTTTCGGAGGTGTCACACACCTCACCCCAACCCTCTCCTTCCAGGAGAGGGAGCACGTTGTGCTTGCCCCTCGCCCTTCTCTCTCTCTCTGCAACCCTTTCCGGCTGTATGGTCGGGCCCGATTACTCCCGGCCCTCCGTGGAGACTCCTCTCGCGTTCAAGCAGGGCGGAATGCGCGAGGACAGCGTGGCCCATGTCGCCACGCGGAAGGGCTGGCGCGCGGTGCAGCCCAATGACGGGGCCGAGCGCGGCGATTGGTGGCGCGTGTTCCGCGATCCCGCCCTCGACCGGCTGATCCGCCTCGTCGACGTGGACAACCAGAACCTGCGCGTCTCCCTGGCCTCCTACGACCAGGCGCGCGGCCTCGTCGCCCAGGCGCGCTCGGCGCTCTACCCCACGGTCATCGGCGCGCCGACGATCACGCGCTCGCGGACGCTCGGCACCGAGCGCACCTCGGTCTCGCTCCAGGCCCAGGCCTCGTGGGAGCTCGACCTGTTCGGCCGCATCCGGCGCAACATCGAGAGCGAGGTCGCCAATGCCCAGGCGAGCGCGGCGGATCTGGCGGCGGTGCGCCTGGCGATCCAGTCCGAGGTCGCCACCAACTATTTCAGCCTGCGCTACCAGGACTCGCTCCAGCGTCTGCTGAACGAGACGGTGGAGGCCTACAAGAAGAGCCTCGCCATCACCGAGAACCAGTACAATGCCGGCGTGGCGGCCCGTTCCGACGTGATCACGGCGCAGACGCAGGTGCAGTCGACCCAGGCCCAGGCCATCGCGGTGGGCCTGCAGCGCGCGACCTTCGAACACGCCATCGCGACGCTGATCGGACGGCCGCCCTCCGAATTGTCCCTGCCGAAGGGGAGCCTGCCGAAGACGCCGCCCGCGGTTCCGGTGGGCATTCCCTCCGCCCTGCTGGAGCGGCGCCCGGACATCGCGCAGGCCGAGCGCAGCGTGCAGTCCCAGAGCGAGCAGATCGGCGTCGCCGTGGCGGCCTTCTACCCGACCCTGGTCCTCTCGGGCTCGGGCGGCGTCTCGGGGCTGACCAGCAACGGCGTCTTCTCGGCCGCGAACCAGGTCTGGTCGGTGGCCGCGGCCGGCAGCGAGACCCTGCTCGATGGCGGCGCCCGCACCGCCGCCGTGCAGATCGCGAGAGCCGCCTACGACGCCACGGTGGCGACCTACCGCCAGACCGTGCTCACCGCCTTCGCCGAGGTGGAGAACGGCTTGGCCGGGGTGCGCATCCTCGCCCGGCAGCAGGCGGCGCAGGAGGAGGCCGTAGCCTCCGCCCGCCGCGCCGTGGAGATCACCCTCAACGAGTACCGGGCGGGTACCCAGAACTTCACCACGGTCATCACCGCCCAGGCGTTGGAACTGAACAACGAAGTGACCGCCCTGCAGGTGCGGCTCAACCGCTTCACCACGGCGGTGAGCCTCATCCGGGCGCTGGGCGGCGGCTGGGACGTCCGCAGCCTTCCGACGCCCGACGAACTCAAGGGCGACCGCCTGCCGATCGACCGGGGCCAAGCCGTCCGCACGGACGAGTAAGCCGTCCGCACGGACGAGTGAGCCGTCCGCTGCGGGCGGATGGCGAGGGATTGCACGGGCGGTGACGGTGCGCGGCGCCGCGCGGATCAGCCGATGATGAGGAAATCCGAGGCGGCGAGGGCCGTCTCCTTGGTGAGATGCGCGAACAGGATGGGTTTGTAGGTCGCCCCCGAACCGTCCCGGTCGAAGAAGAGATCGCCCGTCGCCGTGTCGTAGAGGATGCGGTCATCCGCATCCGAGGCTCGGGTGCCGATGGTGAAGGCGCCCTTGGCGAGCCGCCCGGTGGTGAGCCCGAGGAAGACGTCGTCGTCCAGCTTGACGGTGTCGTCGGCCCGCGAAAAGTCGGTGATCCGGTCGACGTTCTTCCGGGCATCGAGGGCGGTGGCGAACACGAAGACGTCGTCGCCCGCCCCGCCCTTCAGGCGATCCTTCCCGGCGCCACCGAACAGCGTGTCGTTGCCGTCGCCCCCGAACAGCGTGTCGTTTCCCGCCCCGCCGAGGAGTCGGTCCGCGCCCGCCCTCCCGTCGACCCTGTCGTTGCCGGCCAGCCCGTCGATTCGGTCGGCGAGGACGCTGCCCCGCAGGATGTCGGCCTTGCCCGTCGGCAGGATGTAGGCCGGGTCGCCGTCATGGGTGCCGACCAGTCGGTCGAGGCCGCGCGTCGGCGCGGCGAAGGGAATGAAGCCGTCGGCGAGGGCCAGGGCGTCGAACTCCGCCACGCGCTCGGCGCCGTTGACGTAATCGACGGAGAAGACCGGCTTTCCGTTGCCGAGGAAATCCTGCTTCAGGATCTCGATCGTCTCGGCATCGGGCCTGAGCGGATTGTTCTCGTCGCGGGCGCCGCGATAATAGAGGTCTTCCACCGCGATCCCGCCGATGACGTCGAGATAGGCTTCCCTGCGCGCGGTGTCGTTGCCGAGATCGTTGAGGATCCAGGCGCCGTTCTGCGGGATGACGAAGAAGTCGGGGTTGGTCTCGCGGGCATGTTCCGTGAGCGCGACGACGAAATCGACCATGCGCTGCGCCGCCTGCTTCACCGAGACGGGGTCGCCGGCCTGCCGGTCCTTGGCGGCGACTTCCGTGCCCCAGAAATAATAGCCGTCGACGATGTCGAGATAGGCGGCGTCGAAACCCGCCGCGACGATGGCGTCGACATCGCCCGTCCGCGCGTCGTTGAAGAGGATGTCCTGCCACTCCTTGTCCCAGAAGCGCACCTTGCGCGATTCCGGCCAGTCGGGATTGAGCGGCCCGAGCCAATCGGGCGCTTGCGCGTCGAGGTCGCCCTCCGCCAGTCCCGTCTCGGTCCAGCCGGGCTGCCAGTAATCGCGAAAGTCGGACGCCTCGCCGATGGAGATGTACGAGACGACCACGGAACGGCCGCCCATCCCGTCCTTCATGCGCGTGACGTCATCGGCCGAGAACCGGAGGGCGTTGGTGCCGTCGCGGGAGGAATCGATGACGAGGAGGTCATGGGTCGCCGAGGCGAGCAGATCCCGGTCGAGGGGCGCGCCATCGCGTCCTTGCAGTTCGTATCCCCAGGTCTCGACGGCGACGGTCCCGGTGGAGGTTCTGAAGGTGACCATGGGTCGATCGGTCCTCGCATTCGGCCGCGTCGCGGCGAGCGTCCCGCTGGGCGTGGCGGACGTTCGGCCTCTCTATGGGGTCGCAAGCCCTTAACGGAGACTTCGATCGGTCCGGCGTTTTCGATGCAAGCGATGCGTCCGATGTCGGCCGCCGGGCACGGGCCATGTTCCGCCACCACGGCAGCGTGATCGCTGCTATGCACCATGGATCGGAACGGCACGGCGCAAATCCGGTTTGACCCGCGTCGCCGATCCATCCCGGAGTATCCGTCCCATGAGCCGATCCGACGTCCCAGCGAGCGACGGCAAGCAGAAGCTCGCCAGTTCCGAGGTCGAGACCGCCCCGCCCTGCACCCTGGTGATCTTCGGGGCGGCCGGCGACCTGACGAAGCGCCTGCTGATGCCGGCCCTCTACAATCTCGCCGCCGGCGGGCTGCTCTCCGAGGGGCTGAAGATCGTTGGTATCGACCATAACGACCGGACGAGCGAGGGTTGGCGCGACGACCTCTCGCAGACGATGCAGTCCTTCACCCAGGACCGAACCTCCGAATTCCACCCGGATTCCATCGACCCCCATCACTGGGGCTTCATCCGTGAGCGCCTGACCTTCACGAAGGGGGATTTCGAGGCGGCGGAGACCTATCGGCGGCTCGCCCAGGACATCGGCGGCAACGCGATCTTCTACCTGGCCGTGTCCGCGCGCTTCTTTGGCCCGGTGGTGGACCATCTCGGTGCCGCGGGCCTGCTGAAGGAGGGGGAGGGCGCCTTCCGCCGCGTGGTGATCGAGAAGCCCTTCGGCACGGACCTCGCGTCGGCGCGCGCCCTCAACGCCCGCATCCTGAACCAGGCCGACGAGACTCAGGTGTTCCGCATCGATCACTTCCTCGGCAAGGAGACGGTGCAGAGCATCCTGGCGCTGCGCTTCGCCAATGCCATGCTGGAGCCGATATGGAACGCCCACCACATCGACCATGTGCAGATCACCGCCGCCGAGACCATCGGCGTCGAGCAGCGCGGCGGCTTCTACGAGCCGACCGGCGCGCTGCGCGACATGGTGCCGAACCACCTCTTCCAGCTTCTGTCCATGGTGGCGATGGAGCCGCCCGCCAGTTTCGATGCGGAGGAGATCCGCAACGAGAAGGCGCGAATCGAGGAAGCTGTGCGGCCGGTGACGCCGGATCAGGCGGTGCGCGGCCAGTACGCCTCCGGTGAGGAGCACGGTCATGCCGTGCGGGGCTACCGCGAGGAGGCCGATGTCTCAGCCGATTCCCGCACCGAGACCTACGCGGCCCTGAAGCTCTCCATCGATAACCCGCGCTGGTCCGGCGTGCCGTTCTACCTGCGTACGGGCAAGCGTCTGGCCGGGCGCCTCACCGAGATCGCCGTGCATTTCAAGCCGCCGAGTCATGGCCTGTTCGCCGGCACCGATCTCGCACCGAACATCATGCGCGTGCATATCGACCCGGACCAGGGCTTGAGCACCCAGTGGAACACCAAGCGGCCGGGGCCAGAGATGCGCCTCGGCGCGGTCACCTCCTCCGTGCGGTTCGGCGATTTCTTCACCGAGGCGCCGAGCGTCGGCTACGAGACCCTGATCTACGATTGCATGATCGGCGACCCGACCCTGTTCCAACGGGCCGACGCCATCGAGGCGGGCTGGGCCGCCGTCGACCCCCTCATCCAGGCCTGGGGCGACGCCCCGGTGGAGCTCTATGCGGCGGGCAGCAACGGACCGGCGGGGGCGGATGATTTGCTTGCCCGCGACGGGCGGGCTTGGCTGCCTCTCGCGGAGGGGATCGTGGATTCACCCATCCGCTAGACGGCTGTTCCCTTTATACAGGCGGCTTCGACATGAGGCGCAGCGGAACTCCCTCTCCTGGAAGGCAGGGTGATCGCATATGCCGATTTACTCGTCGAGAAATTGAAACGCAGCCCCCCGTCATCCCGGGGCCGCGCAGCGGAGCCCGGGATCCAGAAACACAGGCGGTGCAGGACTTTGCACCGTCGGCGGCTCTGGATTGCACGCCTCTGGCGCGGCCCTCCGGGTCCGGGCTCGCCTCTGGCGACCCGGAATGACGGCGTGGTACCATATGCGATGGCCCTGCCTTCCAGGAGAGGGGACTCGTGGTGCCCGCGACATGTATGAATATCGTAGCGCAGAGGGGTGAGACTCGCGCGTCAGGCCGGCTCGGCGTCGAGCCGCCGGGATCTGCGGATGGGCGCGAGCGTGCGCAGGGCATCGTGGTGGAGGAGGAGAACGCCGGTGGCGCCCGATAGCCTGCGCGCGGCGGGGGTGAAGCCGGCATTGGAGACGACGGCCGCCATATCCGCCTGCCAGTAGCGCGCCGCCGCCGAGGCCTCCTGCACCGCCGCGTTGCCCACGGGCTTGGTGTAGCGCTTGCACTGGAGGACGAGGCGGATGCCTGAGCGCTCGGCGACCACGTCCGCCCCCTGGTCGCCGCTGGCCTTCGTCGGGCGCGCCGACCATCCCGCCTCGCGCAGCGCCTCGGCGCAGAAACGCTCGTAGGCGATGCCGTCTTCCGGGGCCTCGTCCTCGTCCGGCAGAGCGACGGACAGGGCAACGTCGTCGATGATGTCGAGGACGATCGGCCAGCGGGTGTCGGCGAGGTCGGTGAAGCCCTTGGCATCGAGATGCGGCAGGATCGACCGCTCGGCGAAGTAATCCCGCTCGCGCAGCCAGCCATCGTCGATCCGGTTGCCGTAGGCGTCCTCGAAACATTCCTGGCGGCGGCGGAGGGCGAGGGTCTCGGCATGGGCGCGCGCGAGCCGGCGTACCGTCCGCCTGAAGCGCCGGGGCCTGTCGAGGCGATGCAGCAGGATCAGGCAGAGACAGAGGCCGGTCGCCGCCAGGGCGGGGAGTCCGAACCAGAAGGCAAGGCCCCCACCCAGGAGGGTGGTCCAGAACAGGCGCGCGACAAGGCTCGATCGACCGGACATGCGCACCCTTTCCCGCTGCCAACGCGCCCGCATCGGCCGCGCCTTCTTTCGCAGAATGCCGGGAGGGTCTTGCGACGGGCCTAACGCCGGCTCGTGCCAGAAAAACCGCCTGCTCCGATAGTGCCGTGCGGCGCGAGACGAAATCGGATGTCGTCAATCGACATCAGGCAAAAATGATTGGATTCATCCCCCTGGATTGGTTCGAATTCATTCACGTTGAAGCGTATTTGCAGAGGAAACGCACAAGGTGGATGATGTTGCCGTTAGAACTGGGGGATTATTTATTATTTTGCATGCAGATTGGCCCCAAAGAGTCTCGGGACAGGAAAGCGCAAGCGTTCCATTGGAGATATGCTCGGTCGCTCCGTGGTCGCGACCGATGACATCTGTGTCGTTTTCTTGTGGATGAGGATGCCATTGGGCCGTGTGCCGGCCCCGACAGCACCGAGCACATCCGTTTGGCGTCCCGAACGAGTAATCCGCTCACGGCGGCCCCATCGATGCGGCACACCTATCGTCCGCTCGTCAGAGAGCGGGGTACCACTCGCCTTCTCAAGCGAGAGAGCTTCTGATTCCGCGACGAAGCTCGATGAAGTGTTCGCACGCCCGAAACGGTAGAACAAAAACGCGTAGAACTGCATCCGACATGACCGAGTCAAATCGAATGCAGCTCTCCGTATTCGTCCTACCGTGCATGCTTTAGACGAGGCGATCTCCCGCGTCGTCTCATCCTGCTTCAGCTCTAGGCCTTCGTTGTGTCACGCTCTTTCTAGCCAAAGCGGCATCCGCTTCGGCGGAGAGGCTTTAGGAGGCCAGAGCCGCGCGGGGGCGACGGCCGCGCGGTGCGGGAGAGGTCGGGGCTTCGGCGGCGGGGGGCTTTACGCGGGTCTTCCGGCGCTGCTGGCCCAGACCCATGTTCTTCGCCAGTTCCGACCGTGCGGCTGCGTAGTTCGGGGCAACCATCGGATAGTCGCTCGGAAGGCTCCATTTCGCCCGATACTCGTCAGGCGTCATGGAATAGCGGGTCCGAAGGTGACGCTTCAGCGATTTGAACTTCTTGCCGTCTTCGAGGCAGATGACGAAGTCCGGCGTGATCGAACGCTTGATGGATACGGCCGGCGTCAGCGGCTCGAATTTCTCCGGCGAAGCGGCCGTCGTCAGGTTGCTCAAGGTCGCATGGATCGATGCGATCAGCGCTGCGATATCCGAAACAGGCACGGAATTGTTGCTTACGAATGCCGAGACGATGTCGGCGGTAAGCTCAATGTAATCCGTTACAACGTCGTTCTCGAGTTCCACGCTCACCCCCGGAAGTAAGACAGTTTTAGACCGGCCCAAGGCACCGATCGATGCGGGCGGAAGGGTCTTTTCATCAACATGAGTTGACTAGGCAGTTCGTAGGGCAGCCATTAACAAAGCGCAAGAGGCTACGGCAAGACCACGTCCTTAACGAAAACTGGAATGAAGCTTCAGGTCTGTTGGGGGAGCTTCAAGCACCGCAGAATTGGCTGATGTTACCGGGAAGGGGAGGATTTTTTGTATCCCCTCAGCTCTGAAAAAAATTGCAGGCGACCATGGAGGCGGCAATTTAATTGTTGAATTGGAACCTTGCTGCCCAGGTCTGAGCTATTTTAGGTCAGTTTCGCAACTTTGAATGTAGGCTTCCGAAATAAACTACACGCTTTGTAAGAATGTCTAAGCGTCCGTCGGGACGGCTGCCGGAACAGCCTCCCGTTGCGCAGGAGAAGAAAAGTTTTTCTGGGAATCTGCTGCCGAAAGACAGTTCAAGCCGTAGATGAGGGGCGATGCAGTCGGTTCTACGTAATCATCGCACCCCGTTCCGTCCGACAGAGTCGGATGTTCTCACGGCGCTACGTCCCGGCTTCGCGGCCCATAGCTTTCGAACCGCCTGACGGTTCGGGCGATCTCGGCATCCGACAGTATGATTGGTTTGCCCACCTGCAGCGCGGCTGCATATTGTCGGCATAGTGCTTCCATCTCTACCGCCAGCCACAATGCTTTCGTGAGGTTGCTGCCGATGGCGATCATGCCATGGTTGGCCAGCAGGCAACCAAGGCGATTGTCGAGGGCCGCGACGGCCGCGACAGAGAGCTCTTCCGTACCGTAGGGCGCGTAGGGTGCGCAGCGTATAGTCGGGCCGCCCGCCGCCGCGATCATGTAATGGACGGCGGGAATCTCTTGTCCGCAGATGGCAAAGGCGGTGCAATAGGTCGGATGGGCATGCACGACGGCGCCGATCTCGGGTCGCCGCTGCAGGATATCGCGATGAAAGCGCCATTCGGAAGAAGGGGCGAGGGCATGGTCATGACCGCCCGCCATGGTCATCCGCACGATGTCCTCCGGCCGCAGGTCGTCGGCCGGGATGCCGGAGGGCGTCATGAGAAAGCCGTCGCGATAGCGTACGGAGACGTTTCCGGCGGTGCCCTGGCTCAGTCCCAGTGAGATCAGGGACCGCATCGCCTCGACGATGGCGCAGGAAATCTCGTAAGCTTCTGGTTCTGACATGTGGTTCCCCGAGTCGCGAGAGACCCATGCCCTATACCGTGCCGGTCGGCGTGATGTCGCATTCCGCCGCGCCGGCCTGATCGAAGGTCACGCCAGTTCATGAGCACCTATCGCTTCGAGGCGTTGCTGGCGCCACGGGCGATCGCGGTCGTCGGCCTCGGCCGGGGCGCGCTCGGCCAAGCCGTGGTCGGCAATCTGGAGAAGGCCGGGTTCGCCGGCCCGGTTCATCTCGTCGGCGAAGCGGGCCTTCCCACCCTCGACGACCTGGATGACACGCCGGATCTCGTCGTGATCGTCGCGGAGGCCGCGTCGGTGGAAGGCTGGGTCGAGAAGGCGGGCCTGCGGGGTGTCGCCGTGGCCGCCATTCTCACGTCCGGCCTGTCGCAGGACCTCTGCGAGGCGGTGCGCAACCGTGCGAGGCAATGGGGCATGCGCCTCCTCGGCCCCAACAGCATGGGGCTGATCGTGCCGCGTGCCCAACTGGATGCCAGTCTGTTCGCGGCGGCGCCGAAAGCCGGCGATCTCGCCCTCATCTCGCAATCGGGCACGGTGGCCGCCGGCATCGTCGCTTGGGCGGCGCATCGCGATGTCGGGTTCTCGGCCGTCCTGTCCCTGGGCGCCGCCTGCGACATCGACATCGCCGATTGCCTCGACCATTTCGCCGCGGACATCCACACCCGCGCGATCCTGCTGTCGCTGAACGTGATTCCCAATGCGCGCAAGTTCATGTCGGCCGCCCGCGCGGCGGCGCGCGCCAAACCCGTCCTGGTGCTGCGCACGGGGCGCCACGAGGCGCCCCTGCGCCACACGGTGACCCATACCGGCGCCCTCGCCCGGCCGGATGCCGTCTACGAGGCGGCGTTCCGGCGGGCGGGGCTGCTCAGCGTCGACGGGCTCGACGCCATGTTCTCGGCGGTGGAGACGCTGGGCCGGCAGCGCCCCTTCCCCGGCCAGCGCCTCGCCATCCTGGGGAATGGCGAGGGCATCGGCGCGCTCGCCGCCGACAGGCTCGCGGACCGGGGCGGCACGCTGGCCGCGGCGGGGCTCGGCGGCAATCCCGCCGATCTCGGCGTCGAGGCGGATGCGCAGGCCTATGCCGACGCCCTTGGGCCCCTTCTCGCCGACCCGGCCAACGACGCCGTGCTGGCGATCCACGTGCCGACGGCCCGCTCCGACAGCGCCGGTGTCGCCTCGGCCATCGCCGACACGGTCAGTGCCGCCCGGCGCAAGGGCGGGCGGCGCAAGCCTGTCTTCGCTGTGACGGTGGGCGACGACGGGGAGGCCGGGGTCGTACTCGCCGCCGCCGGCATCCCGCGTTTCGCCACCGATGCCGATGCCGTGGAAGGCTTCATGCATCTGGTCCGCTACCGCGAGGCGCAGGACGACCTGATGCGCACGCCGGATTCCCTGCCGCGGGAATTCTCGCCCGATGTCGAGGCCGCCCGCGCCATCGTGGCGACGGCCCTGGAAGCGGGGGAGATCTGGCTCGATCCCCTCGCCGTGGCGGGCCTCCTGGCCGCCTACCGGATCGACAGCGTGCCGCTCACGCTCGCTCCCGATGTCGATGCCGCCGCGGCGGCTGCCTGGCCCATCATCGCCGAGGGCGGCGCGGTGGCGCTGAAAGTGGTCTCACCGGACATCGTCCACAAATCCGATGTCGGCGGGGTGCGCCTGGACCTCACCAGCGAGGCGGATGTGCGCACCGCCGCCGCCGACATCCTCACCCGGGCCCGGCGGCAGCGGCCGGATGCGCGGATCATGGGGTTCGCGGTCCAGCCCATGGTGCGCAAGGGTAAGCGCCGCGAGCTCATCGCCGGCCTCGCCGAGGATCCCGTCTTCGGCCCCGTCGTGGTGTTCGGGCGGGGCGGCGTCGCCGTGGAGGTCATCGACGACCGGGCGCTCAGTCTGCCTCCCCTCGATCTCCGGCTCGCCAGCGAACTCATCGACCGTACGCGGGTGGCGCGGCGGCTTGCCGCCTATCGCGACGTGCCGGCGGTGGACCGGAGGGCGCTCGGCCTCGTCCTGGTCAAGCTCGCCCAGCTCTCGGCCGACCTGCCGGAGGTGCGCGAGCTCGACATCAATCCCCTGCTCGCCGATGCCAACGGCGTGCTGGCCCTGGATGCCCGCGTGATGATCGGCCCCGCCCCGGAGCGGCGCGGCGGCACCCGGAACCCGCGCTTCGCCATCCGCCCCTATCCGGTGGAATGGGAGCGCAATCTCGTGTTGAAGGGCGAGCGGGTCACCGTGCGCCCGGTGCGGCCAGAAGATGAGGGGCTGTTCAAGAGCTTCTTCGAGCAGGTCAGCGCCGAAGACCTGCGCCTGCGCTTCTTCATGCCAGTGCGCGACTTCAACCATGCCTTCCTGGCCCGGCTGACACAGCTCGACTATGCCCGCGCCATCGCCTTCGTCGCCATCGACGCGGAGACCGCGTCGATGCTCGGCGCGGTCCGTCTCCATGCGGATGCGAACCATGAGAGCGGCGAGTACGCCATCCTGGTCCGCAGCGATCGCAAGGGCACCGGCCTCGGCTTCGCGCTGATGCAGTTGATGATCGACTGGGCGAGGGCGGAGGGTCTGAAGCGCATCGAGGGTACGGTCCTTCGGGAGAACCGCCCCATGCTGGCCGTATGCCGCAACCTCGGCTTCTCGGTCCATCCGGACAAGGATGACGGCACTGTGATGAAGGTGAGCCTAGCGCTCGATATGCCGTAGACAAAGACCAATCGAATCAGTCTTTGGCTTTATTGTTGTAGAACAGGATCCCGACGAAAATGACGCCTGCGCACCATTTGGTCAGATAAATTCCATCGAAGCTCGCGTGAGGATAATTCGGATAGAATCCCAGCCGGAACAGCTCAATCATGTGCGAGAGCGGATTCCATGAATAAACCGTTCGAAGAGGTTCAGGGGATAGATCAACGGTCCTGAACGCCCCACTGAACATCATGACTGGTCTGCTCAAGAATCCGTAAACTTGCGCCCATCCAGGGAAGTACGACTGGATGCTCGTATTGATGAGTGATATTCCTATAGAGAAACAAGCAATAGCAAAGAGGCTGATGAGGCACATATCAGGTAACACGGGCGCAGCCTCCCGGATTCCGTAGATATAAAGCGCAGAAAAAAAGATGATCATGAGAATTATATTTTGTATAATGCTAATTAAGAAGCGAGACAAAAGAAAATCAAATGGTTTAACCAAGTAATACTCTAATGCTCGCGACTTGAGGCCGCGAACACCGGTGGCACAACGCCGAAAGATATAGAATGGAAGTATGCCGGTTCCCATAAAGAGAAGAACTGACGGTCCGAAAGGCGGCTCCTTTCCAAAGAGAAAGATCTTCAATCCAGACATGGTCGCGATGACGATGATCGGTTCGATGAAGAGCAGGATGCCGATGGCTGGGTGGTAATTGCGGAAGCGGAGTCCGAAATCACGGACAATCAACGCGACCACGATCGTCAGCCATGGTCGTACTCTTGGCTTCGAAGAGGCGGTCGGAAGCGCGATCGAAGAATTTGCCATCGTTTTAGTCGAGGTCCAAGGATGCCAGATTAGGCGAGGGCCGGTCGTGAGACCGCCCCTCACGCGCCTCGTGCCAAGTGTTGCCTCGTGCCAGGTGTCGCCTCGTCATGAGCCAGAAATCTTGTCCGATGCCGAAGGTTGGATTCGCTCAGGCGCGACTGTTCAAGAGCGAGCGCACGCTGAGCAGGCCGATGAACCAGATCGATGCGAGCACGAAGCCTCCGAGCATCATCGACAGGAGGACGCGCGGGCCGCCTGCACTTTCGGGTAGTGCTGGGCGAACGTAAGGCGTGAGATAAAGATGCTGGGCCGCCGCGTTGGCCCGTGCACGGTCGAGGGATTGCAACGACGTGAGCAGGATCGCCTGCGCATATTGCCGATCCATATCGAGTGACTCGAACCGGGCGACGACGCCCGCCAGGACATTGCGGCCGGAGCGGCTGCCGGAGACTTCGCGCTCGACGGAGGCCAGCTGCTCGCGCGCCGCCTGGACGCGGGACTTGAGAGCCAGGACCGAGGGGGCCGTCTCGCTGAGATTCTGTCTGCGGATCGTGTCGTAATCCGCCTCGAGCTGTGACACCGATCCGCGCAGGGTGCCGATGAGCTGGGTGTTGCCCGAGACGACGCTGGGTATCGGATCGATCACACCCTCCTTCTCGCGGAACTCGGCCATGGCGGCACGGGCCTTGTCGAGGCTGGCCTTGGCACGGACGACCTCCTGCTCGGCGAACTTGACGGCATCTTCCTCGGCGCGCTTGGCGATCTTGTTGACGAGGGTCTCAGACAAGGTGACGAGCTGATTGGCGATGGTCAGGGCATCGTCGGGACGGAACGCCTTGATCTCGACGGAGGCGAGCCCGGTGAGCGGATCGTAATTCGCCCAGACCATCTTGTTCCAGTATCGCACCAAGTGCTCTGTCGACCGGCTTCTGTCGAACCGATTCGGCCAATCGATCTCGGGGCGGCTGTAGATCTCGCGGACATCGACGGTCTGTGACAGTTCGTCGACGACCTGACGGCTCTTGAGATAGTCGATCACGACGAAGTTCTGCGCGCTGCCGCCGCCGACTGCAGCGCCGTGACCTCCCATGGCGCTGGCGACTGCCGATGCAGTCGTACCCCCGCTCGCCCCTCCGCCGAGAGGGCCGGCCGAGGGGGTCACCTCGGTCACCGAAAACCGGAACTCGGCAAAGTATTGCGGCGTGGCGAGGAACAGGAAATACATTCCGAGCAGGCATAGGGGCAGGAGCACGACGATGCCGAAGCTGATCAGCATATAGCTCCAGTTGTGATCGGGCTGTGGCATGGGAACGAGGGAAAACGTCTCGTCATCCGCGCCCTCGAGCGCCAGTTCCCGCCGCGCTTCGTCGTCCCGCTGGGGGAGCATCTCGCGGTCGTCGTTCACCGCCAGTTCGTTGGCCCGGGCCCGCTCCTCCTTGGCCAGCGCGTCTCTAGTCTCGATCGCGGTCACGTTCGCGGTCGGCAAGCGCGTGATGTTGTTGGGCGCTGAGCTCATGCGTCGCGGGGCCTGTCACCAAAATTCGTCGTCCCTGACAGTAGGTCATTTCCCGGCCCTTTTATGGCGGCGCAGCAGGGATGTGGCCCGTGTTGCTTTCAAGTCGCCGGACGAGAGCTTGCAAGTGATCGCCGGGAAAGGCAGGTATTTCCAGCAGTATTCTGCTGGATAGAGCGGCTCCGGCGCATGTCCTGAGCACGTCTCCCATCGCGCCGCGCCATTTTCCGGTGGGGCGCCGTCACGCCTTCGTGATGAGGTCCGGGCGCCCCGCGGCCAGCGGTGACGTCAGATCAGGACATGCGCATCCGAAGGGCGAAGCGCAACGAACGACGACCCGCTTCGGTCTACGGGTAGCCGTAACGCGCCTTGGCGGCGGCAAGCAGTCCGATGGCCTCACGGTCCCGCCCGGCATTGCAGGCCTCGGAAGCGCGCGCGAGGTCGGCCGAGAAGCGCGCGCCCACCGGCGGGTTGAGGTTGCCGGTCGCGACATCGCTGTCGACCACGGCCTGGGTGCGGGCGATGCTGGGACCGCAGCCCGAGCCCGTCGGCGAGGGGGCCAGGGCGGGGGCGGTAGCGACCGTGGCGGCAATGGGCGCCACCGCCGCTTTGGGGGAAGGACCGGATGCACTGCAGGCGCCGAGCGCAGCGGCAAGGCAGGTGACCAGCGTCAGGCCGGCGCGTCGTGGTAGCACCAGGTTCTCGGTCACGGAGCTATTCCTTCACGTTCCGGCGCGACGGGCCGGCGCAGCGTGGCCGCTGCGCCGGAATCTCGCTCTTCGGGCAAGTTCTTGCCCTCACGCAACCCGCTGGTCAATCGCCGGGCCTGGGCTCCGGCGACGATCCCATGTCGTCATATTCCAATCTTGTGTCGGCGGGTCATTTTGCCTTCTCGGCGATCGCCGCGAGACCGGATTCGTAGATTCCCGTGATGGCATCGGCCGCGACCGTATCCGGGACGCCCTTCGCCTTGAAGGTTCCCGTCCACGTCACCGTCGAGCCGGACCCTTTCGGGCTCACCGCGAGGGTGGAGGAGTAATCGGAGACCGGCAGCGGGCTCTCGACGATGGCGTAGGTGTAGCGCATCGCCGTGTCGTCGCGTGCCGTCTGCGATTCGACGATGGCGCCGCCACCCTTGAGGCTGAGGGTGCGCAGCATCGTGCTTCCCTTGGAGGAGGGCTCGCATTTGGCGATGGCCGGGTGCCAGGTGCCGATGCCGCAGAAATCGCCGATCGTCGACCAGACCTTGGCCGGCGGAGCCGCGATGTCGATGGTCTTGGTGAGGTCGATGGCGAAGCCCGGAGCGGTGCCGGCGATGAGGACCAGACCCGGCAGAGCGAGGCGACGCATGAAGGTGCGCGACATGAGAGAGGGGTTTCCTTCCGGTTGATTTATAAGCGCGGATGGGTCCGCGCCTTGCCACCGTGCAAAGAGCAGCGAGCGGATAGGGGTAAGGCTGGTCGCGAACCGGGCCGGGGCAATGGCTCCGAGTCAAGCCCACGAAGATTTGACACCGGTCGGGGCGGTCGCAGTGCGATCCTTGTCAACGGAAGCGCCGGGGGTTACGTAACCGCCTGACCGCGTGCTTCGCGCGCCTGTCACGCCATTCGGGAGAGACGAGCCTTGGCCACCGCCGGCTCCACGCAGGACATCGCCGACGCTGCCTTCACGGCCGCGCGCGGTTCTGCGCGCCCTGGTGCTCTTTCCACCGGCCTTCTCCTCCTTATCCGCCCCTGAGGGCCGGCCGGGCGCCTGCGCCTGGGCACTCAGGGGATCGTTTCGCGGCCGTGACTCCGAAAAGTCCGGTCGAGCCGATCGATGGGTTTAAAAGGCGCCGCGTCCCGAAGCGACCGCGCCTCCGACAGGACGACACGCCATGACCGACATCATCGCCCCAACCGCGGCCTCTCCGAAGGACAGGGTCCTCATCTTCGACACCACCCTGCGCGACGGCGAGCAATGCCCCGGCGCCACCATGACCCTGGACGAGAAGCTCGCCGTCGCCGAACTCCTCGACGCAATGGGGGTCGACATCATCGAGGCGGGCTTCCCCATCGCTTCGATCGGCGATTTCGAGGCCGTCTCCGAGATCGCCCGTCGCGCGAAGCGCGCCACCATCGCCGGCCTCGCCCGCGCCATTCCCGCCGATATCGCGCGGGCCGGCGAAGCCGTCCGCCTCGCCCGGCGCGGCCGCATCCATACCTTCGTCTCGACCTCGCCGATCCACCTCGCCCACCAGATGCGCAAATCCCAGGACGAGGTGATCGAGATCATCCTCAAGACCGTGGCGCAGGCCCGCGACCTCGTCGAGGACGTGGAATGGTCGGCCATGGACGCGACGCGTACGCCGATCGACTACCTGTGCCGCTGCGTCGAGGCGGCGATCCGCTCGGGCGCGACCACGATCAACCTGCCCGACACCGTGGGCTACGCGACGCCGGACGAGTACCGCAGCATGTTCCGCCAGGTGCGCGAGCGGGTGCCGAATGCCGACAAGGCGATCTTCTCGGTCCATTGCCACGACGATCTCGGTCTGGCCATCGCCAATTCGCTGGCCGGTGTCGAGGGCGGCGCCCGGCAGGTGGAGTGCACGGTGAACGGGATCGGCGAGCGCGCGGGCAACGCCGCGCTCGAGGAGATCGTCATGGCGATCCGCACCCGTGGCGACGTGATGCCCTACGAGACCGGCATCGAGACCACGATGCTCACCCGCGCCTCAAAGCTCGTCTCCCACGCGACGAACTTCCCCGTGCAGTACAACAAGGCCATCGTCGGCCGGAACGCCTTCGCGCATGAAAGCGGCATCCACCAGGATGGCATGCTCAAGCATACCGAGACCTACGAGATCATGACCCCGGCCTCCGTCGGTGTCGCCAAGACGTCGCTGGTGATGGGCAAGCATTCGGGCCGCGCGGCCTTCCGCTCGAAGCTGGAGGAGCTCGGCCTGCATCTCGCCGACAATCAGCTGCAGGACGTGTTCGACCGGTTCAAGGCGCTCGCCGACCGCAAGAAGCACGTCTACGACGAGGATATCGAGGCCCTGGTCGATCAGAACCTCGCCACGGCCCATGACCGCATCCGCCTCGTCTCGCTCTCGGTCATCGCGGGGACGCGAGGCCCCCAGCGCGCGACGATGAAGCTCGCCATCGACGACCGCATCGTCACCGAGGAGGCCGACGGCAATGGCCCTGTGGACGCGGTGTTCAACGCGATCCAGGCCCTGGTCCCGCATGAGGCGCAGCTCGAACTCTACAAGGTCGACGCCGTGACCGAGGGCACCGACGCCCAGGCCGAGGTCTCCGTCCGCCTCAAGGCCGGCGACCGCAGCGTGACGGCGCGGGGCGCCGATCCCGATACGCTCGTGGCTTCGGCCCGCGCCTATCTCTCGGCCTTGAACAAGCTCTCGGCGACGGCGGTCCGCCTCCACGCCCAGCACGCCGCATCGGTTTAGCCGGGAAAATGAAGCCCCGGGGGTGGACACCCTCCGGGGCCTTTGCTATCAGCCCCCTCGTCGCAGCGGGTTTTGGTGGCCGCCGCGATTGCCGAAAGGCAATGGGTGCATAGCTCAGTTGGTAGAGCAGCTGACTCTTAATCAGCGGGTCCAAGGTTCGAACCCTTGTGCACCCACCAATTATTTCAATGACGTAGCTGCTGATTGCTGGCTTCCTGAAAAGCCCTGGCGACCACGTAGCTACCGGTTCGTTGCAGCGCCCCTCCTTATGTTTCGAAGCTTGTGTTGAGCGAACGGAAACGCGTGAGCGCGGTGAGTTCGTACCACCCTACAATTTTTCGAGTCGGGTCGATCCAAGCTGAGTCGGATGGGTTTGAATGGCAGGTCGCTGCCTGAAGCATGCGGCGCCGTCGGATCCGTATGGCTACTTTCTTCACCTCAGACACCCATTTCGGGGATGCTCACATCCTGCGTCAGCGTGGAGGGGCGTTCGGATCACTCGATGATCACGATGCGGCTCTGATCGAGGGTTGGAACAACGTTGTCGGCACGGACGACGACGTTTGGCATCTCGGCGATTTCGCAGCCGGAGCGAGCCGGGGGCGCTGCGCGGAGATCTTCGAGGGCCTGAGAGGCCGAAAGCGACTGATCCGCGGCAATCACGACACCAATCGGGTTCTTGAATTGCCGTGGGTGAAACCGCCGCAGGAAACTGCGCGGATCACTGTAAGCGATGCCGATGGCACGGAATGGCGGCTGTTTCTCGCACATTACGCGCATCGCGCCTGGCCCGGCCTGTGGCGCGGGACGCGGCACCTGTATGGCCACACACATGGTTCACTGCCCGACACCCGCTTCTCATGCGATGTCGGCGTCGATGCATGGGGCTACCGACCCGTCGGTGTCGGCGAACTCATAACCCGCCAGAACCAGGCTCACGCTGTCCCGGAAGAACTTCAACGGCAGAATGAGACTCGGACCATATGATCAGCCCCGACGCTGACGTCTCGGCGCGAAAAATCCACCTGTGTCTCCGCACGGAGGCACCGCGTTTGCGGATGTGCCAGCCGTCGGGGGTCAGGCCGTCGGCGTAAGGTCGTCGGTCGACCAAGTCTCACGAACGCCGCCGACATCGACCTCGTAGGCTTCGCCGAGGTTCCAGACGCCAACGATGGCTCCGACCCGACCGTCAGGCAGTCGGACGAGGTCGAGCTTTATTGAATGGGGAAAGGGTCATGGCACGGCTCCTCTCTCCATCAAACGGCGCGCAGGCGTATTTGATCCGGACCAAGCTCCACGACAGCGGCGGAACGGCACTCGCCTGCCCCGCCGATACCATGACGGCAAGCGTGAGTGATTTCGCCCCAACCCGTTTCGGCCAATCGGGATCGGGACCTTCAACCTCTTTCAGCGTGGCGTTCATCGATGGCGACCTCGTCGTACATCCACGACCGACCGGTGCCCCTTCGTAAGCAAGCATTAACGCTGAGCGGGCATCCTCTCTTACTCAATCGATCAGCAGTTCGGACCATTGGGGTCCGCCCAGTTGAGATGGGAGTCAAACGGCCATGCCTCGCATGCTCGAACTGCTACGCTGGAAACTCCAGCTGCTCTTTGCTTGGACGCCGACACGGACTGTCGCGCTCAATCTGATCCTGGGAGTTTACGCTCTGGCAGGATGGGGTGCATTCGCGAACAAAGCTTCGCTCAACCGCGATCTGACGAATCAGGTCAGCCTCTTGCAGACAGAGCGAAACGGGTTGGTCGACCGGCAAAAAGAGCTGGAGCAGGCAAACGGCGAACTCTTGCGTGAGTGGCAAGGTAAGCTCGCCTCTGCTCGAGAGGAACTCAGCCAAGCTGTGTCGGCTCGCGACGCAGCCAAAGGCCAGCTTGCCAGCTCTCAGCGCGCAGCTGCCGCTTCCAGGAAGCGCGTCGAGCAGGCTCGGGATCGGGTATCGGAGACAGGCAGCATCAAACCGGCGGAGCCGTCGAAGAAGGCTGCGGTCAAGCCGTAGGATCGCCTGGCCTGTCTGCCTTTGGTGTCCCGAGCCCTGACACGTGCTGTCTCCATCGGGCACCGAGGCTCGGCTCGTCGCGTTGAGCCAACGCAACCGTGTCTATCTACGAGCAGGTCACGGCCTTGAAAGGCCACGCGACGGTGAGCTTGAAGGCGAGGAAACGGTCGAGGTGACGCAACCCGTTCGGCACGCATTGCATGCGTGCTGGAGAGCGGAGGCGAATACCGTGTGCTGCGGAGGGTCGAACCGTTCGCCGGTTGCTCCGATCAGCCGACCGAGTCCGCGTTCATTAGCCTGATCCTCGATACGCCGCTCCTGGACGGACCGATCACCGGGATCTGCTTCCGCCGCTACGTCGAAGAGACCCTGGTGCCGACCTTGAAGCACGGTGACACGGTCGTGCTCGACAACCTGACCGCCCACAAGGTCAGCGGCAGTGGCGCGACCATTGGGCGGCAGGCGCCCGTCTGCTCTACTTGCCGGCCTAATCGCCCGAACCGAAGGACCGCACGGCCAGGACAGCAATCCGGCCGGTGAGGTGCATCATCCCGCCCCCCTGAATGGCGTGTGTGCAGAATTCGCCAGCGAACAGTTCCTTATCGCGACGGCCATGCCCGTCGAAGGTGACCTTGCGTTGTGAGCACCTCCCAAACGGCGGAGGCACTGAGGCCATTACCCAGCCCGGCGTTCACGGAGCCCGCAACGGCACCTTGGTCCCGAGGTTGTCCACCGAGGGGCAGGCAACCCTGCGCCTCCATTTCTTTCGAGGATCTCTTCACCGGTGGGCTTCCCGCCCCGAAATGTTCCCTGATCGAGACGAAAAGGGGTTGCCGTGATGGCAACCCCTTCGGACGTCTGCCAGAGCCTCGGCCTTATTCCGCCGTGCCCCATTCGTCCTTGGCTTGGGCGGTGGTTCGGTTCAGCTTCACCGTGCCGTCCTCCACCGTGTCGATGGAGTCGACATGGATGAAGTGGTGCTGACCCTTGGCCTCGGGATCGGTCCGGGTGAGCTTGATGCGCTGCCCATCGAGATGATCCACCGTGCCCACATGCCCGCCATCCGAACCGATGACCGGCATATGGTCCTGGATCTTGCTAGGATCGACCATGATCGGAACTCCTTATTCGGCCTTGGCCTTGGCGCTCTTCTTCCGGGGGGCCGCCTCGTCCTCGGCCGGAGCCTCGTCCGACCCTTCGACATTGATGCTCTGTGCGATCTGCGTCAGGAGCTCGTCGGTCTTCTTCTCCTCCTGAAGGGTCTCGTCGAGGAGCTTGGCGGCATCCTCGTAGCCGAGCTGGCTCGCCCAGGTCTTCAGGGTGCCGTAGCGCGCGATTTCGTAGTGCTCGACCGCTTGGGCGCAGCCGATCAGGACCGCATCCGCCGCCGGGCTGCCGCCGAAATCCTCGAGATCTTCTTCCATCTCGGCGGTCAGGCCCTGCATGGCCTCACAGGTCTTCGAGCGTGCGGACTTGCCGATGATCTCGAACACCTGCTGGAGGCGCTCGACCTGCACGGCGCTTTCCTCGGCATGGGTCTCGAACGCCTGACGCAACTCGTCATGCTCGGCGGCCTTGGCCGACTTCTTCAGAGCGCGAACGGATTGTCTCTCAGCGTAATAGACGTCCTTGAGAGTCTCATAGAACGCATCGTGCAAGGTTTTCTGCTTGGCAGCCATAGATACCATCCCACTTTGTCGAATGTCTTATTTGATACCGACGCGTCGCAGCGCTGTCCGTCTCCTATGAACGCTCGCGTTGCCTTGCGGGTCCCAAAAAAGAAACGTCGGGATTTCGGGGAAAACTATGAAGAGCGCTGCCGTGCGGGGAACCTTTCGCCGCCAGCCTGGCTCCCCCGCCGACGCCCGGTCGAGCCACGCCGGCGGATGGCTTCAAGGCGCCGAGGCAGAATCGGCCGTTGTCTCCTGAAGCAGTCCGGGGGCGAGGCCGGAAATCTCCCGCGCGAGGAAACCCAGCGGGCCGATATCGGCGGCAAGGCGATATCCCGCTTCGCCATGCAGATACACCCCCCAGAGGGCCGCGGTGAGGGGAGCAGCCCCTCGGGCGAGGAGCCCGACCACGAGGCCCGCCAGGGCATCGCCGGAACCGGACGTCGCCAAGCCGATGCCGCCGCCTTCGTAGAACCAGTGCGCGCCCTGCGGATCCACGATCCAGGTCTTGGCACCCTTCATCACCACGACGACCTGCAGCGAAGCCGCTGCGTCGACGGCCGCGCGCAACGGATCGGCCTCGATCTCTTCACGGCTGCGATCCAGCAACTGGGCCATCTCACCGGCATGGGGCGTGATGACGGCCCGGCTTCCGAAAGCGCGGATGTCGGCCGCGTGGGCACCGAGCCCACAGATGGCAGCGGCATCGAGGATGAAGGCGGCGGACGAGTGCTGCTTCAGCAAAGCCATCGTCAGAGCGGTCGTTGCCTCATCCTCGACCATGCCGGGTCCGATCAGGATGGCATCGCAGCCCTTCGTCACCGCCAGCAGCCGATCGAGGGCGCCCTGGGCCTCGACGCCGCCCGATGGCGTTTCCGGCAGGCCGACGACCATGGCTTCGGGAATCGCGAGGGCCAGGGGGATGGCCACGCTGCGGACGGTGGCGATCTTCAGCTTGCCCGCGCCGGCCCTGAGAGCCGCGACCCCTGCCAGGAGGGCGGCCCCGGGCACTTCCGTGGAGCCGCCGAGGACGAAGGCGCTGCCGCGTTCGTCCTTGCTGCCCTCATGGGGGATGGGAAGCCGAAGCGTCCGGAGCCGGGCGAGGGTGAGGCTCTGCGTTTCCATCACCGGGCCGCCACGTTCGCGTCGGGTTCGGAGGTGACGGGTGCGCCCGCCTCGAACAGGGGCGCCACGAAATTGTAGCGTTCCAGCCTCAGCTTACCCGTCGTCTTCTCCTCAGGCTGGAAGCTGTATTCCGTGACGGAGCAGTTCACGACGTCGCCAGCGGCATCGATGGCGAGAATCTCCGCCTCGGTCATCTCCTCCAGCAGATAGCGCAGGCATAGAACCACGACCTGATGCGCGACGATGAGGACGCGCTTCTCACCGTGATGCAGGGACACCGTGTCGAGCGCGCTCCTGAGGCGCAGGATGACGTCGCACCAGCTCTCGCCGGACGGTGGCCGGTGATAGAATTTACCCAGGCGCCGGCGCATCTCGGCCTGTTCGGGATGCAGCTGTTCGACGCCCGAGCGGGTCAGGCGGTCGAGGATGCCGAGCTCCTTCTCGCGGAGCCGCTCATCGACGAGATCCTCCGGCGCCTCATGCGCCAAGCCGCTTGCGGCGCGGATGCGGGAAGCGGTCTGCCGCGCCCGCCTATAGGGCGAGGTCAGCACCGTCTCCGGCCGCTCATCTGGGGGAAGCGTCGCGAACCATCGGCCCAGCGCGTCGGCCTGTTCCTCGCCCCGTCGGCTCAAGGGGACGTCGACGTCGCGCTCGGCGATATCGATCCGCGCACGATTGGCCCCATGCGCGGCCTCGCTCGCGACGTTGCCGGCGCTCTCACCGTGGCGAACGATCCAGATACGGTTCGGCCAGCATTGTCCCATTCGCGGATCCTATTCCGATGTCGTTGCCTAACGTCCGCGATATCCTCCGGGTTCGGCAATGCTCGCTCTGTCTCTGTGACGCGGCCCCAGGAATTCGGGTGGAATAGACTGCGTCGACTTGTCGGGATCGCTGCCTCGATGACGCTTCATGACGGAAACGGAGACAAGAAAAGCCGCATGGCGCTCGGCCTGCACATGATCGAACCTTGTCTGAGCTCGTGGTCGCCTCGGGTTCCGAAGCGGCAAGCCACGTGTGGGCCTTGCCCTCGAGAGCCCGGGTTCGGAAACCCTATGGTTCTTCATCGGGAAGGGGGATCGACGATCCGGCCACCGTCCGTTCCATGGCGTTCAGGCTGCCGGCGAGGGCGTGAGCGGCATCACGGCACAATCCGACCTGTCGAATGCCGTCCACCATGGCGGGCTCCAGGGTCTTCGTGTCGTAGACCGTCCAGCCGCCGAGTTCCGGGGCGATGGCGTAGACGGCATGTTCGTTGTCGTTCACGGCACGCCTCGGTTCCAGGGAGAGGGGAGGGGGCGCGGAGGCCGGATTCCCGCCTCCTCGCCGGTGGCGACGGAACCGTGCGCAGGCAGCGCCCTTTCCCGGTTCGCCAACGGCCGAGTGCGTCGCGGGTTGCGGAGCGACGAAAAAACCCGCCTCGGCTCACGCCGGGCGGGTAAAGTTTTGCTCATAGGAAGGCTCCTCACGAGGAGCACTCACACCATGTGCCCTCTGGTATACCAGCGTCAAGCGCAGAATGCCAAAGATTACCGGGATCCGACATCGCTGTGTCTCGGGAGCATGAAGCAGGAACATCTCATGATCGACATCGATGCCGGCGACGATTGTAATCGTACACCTGTTCTCTGGAGCGTGATGACGCTCCGAGATCGTTGAAGAAGGACGGAGAGCCGCCGGCCCCTCGCCCTTCCCTGGTCATTCTCGGAGGCTCGGACCATCAGACGATGAAGGATCCGCTGTCGAGGACTTGATGGCCCTTGAGGAGGACGGCGAAGTCGGCCGCTCCATCGCCGTTGGTGTCACCCTGGACCAAAGTGTTTCCGCCGCCGAACCTGAAGCGCAGTTCGCCGGCCTCGCCCGAGAAGGTGTTGGTTCCAATAAAGTCAAAGCTCTGGTTGCCTGCAACGTTGCGCTCTGCATCTATCACACTGAAGTCAAGTCTATCACCTTCGGCAATATCAAAGTCTTGGACCACGTCGCGGCCAGCGATCATGGTGTCGTTTCCGGCCCCCCCATTGAGGGTATCCCCACCGATGCCGCCTCGCAGCGTGTCATCGCCGTCGCCGCCCGTCTGGGTGCCGCCGGCATCGATGACGATGTCGATGAGATCGGGCGCAGCTCCAGCGTTCTCATGAGTTTGATCGAAAGGGTCGACCGCGCCTTACGGCCACCGCCGGAATGTCGTCATTTGACGATGGGTCGGTAGAAGGTGCCGTCGATCTCGGCGATGTCGTTCTGGTCGAGGCGGGGAACCTCGAGCACGGTGCGGGGTGGATATGGGCCGTCGCCCCAGATGTCTTTCTGTACTTTGTTGACGATCGGACGCAGCCGGGCGACGTCCGTGACGAACACCGTCAGGCGAACGGCATCGGACTTCGTTGCACCCGCCACCGCGGCGGCGGCGAGCATGTTGTCGAACATGCGACGGATACGAGCCTCCTCGCCCTCGATGAGTTCGCCGGTGGTCCGGTCGACACCGCGCATCCCGCCGATGAACACGAAATCTCCCGCCCGTGCGCCGATGCTCCAGGTGCCGCTGGGGGTGATCGTCTCTGCGTTCGGAGCGAGGATCTCGACGCGGCGTGTCTCGTCGGCGCAAGCCGCGACGGGAACGAGCACCGCGAGAAGCGCGGTGAGCAGGGAGCGAAAAACGGGTCTCATGGAATCATCCTCGGATTCAGGGGAAAGCATGCCGGCGGGACCAGAAGGGAGCGTCGGTAAAGCGTCGCTCGGCGGCGTAGAGGGTCCGCTGCCCGGAGAGGTGATGCGCGATGCCTTCGAGAAAGGCGCGCTCGTAGGCGAGTGCCGGAGCCGGATCGTCGGCGATGAGGGCCAGCGCGGCCTCCGCGGCCTGGATGCCGCTCCAGAGCGCCGTCGCGAGGCCGTTCGCCCCGAGCGGATCGAGGGAGGCCGCCGCGTCGCCCGAGCGCAGGACATGCCCCTCGACCAGGTGGGTCGGCACGATCGAGGCTGCCGGCGCAACTTGGGGAGACAGCGAGGCACAGGCGGTGTCGAGCCCGAGGCTCTCCAGACGGGCGGCGATGGCGATGGTTTCCCTGGCCGCATCCGCCCAGAGCTTGCCATCCTTCGCCGCCCCGGCGGGCAGAAGATCGGAATCTGTGAAGAGGCCGATCATCATGCGCCGGCCCGGCATCGGCGCCATGTACCACCAGCCCAACTCCACCGCCTCCACCAGGGTCGCGGCGGCAAGCTCGGCATCATCGGACACGTCGTGCACCTGATAGGCGCAGACGAGCCGGTCGAGGCGCCGCCGGTGGGCGGTCGGTCCAGCCGAGAGCGCGGCCCGGCCGCTCGCATCGATCACCGCCGCCGCATCGAGCCATTGCCCGTCGGCCAAGCCGATGCGGACGCCGCGGGGAAGATGCTCCAGGCCGACCACGGCCTCCGCCAGGCGCTCGACCCCGCGCTCAGCCAGAGACGCCGCCATCCGTCCTTCGAGGAGGGAGCGGTCGATATGGGCGCCGTGCTCGTACCCGGACGCTCTGCGCAGGGCGCTGTCACCCCAGATCGAGAAGCGCCCTTGACTGGCCATGGCGGTGTCGCCGTCGATCAGGGCGGACCAGCCGAGCCCGTCCAGAAACGAAGCTGCCGTGGCGGAGAGCGTTTCCCCCCGGCTGGGCACGACGCGATCCGGCGCGACGAGGAGGGGAGAATGTCCGGCGAGGGCGAGACGCCGGGCTGCGGACAGGCCGGCGACTCCCGCCCCGACGACCACGATACGGTCCACGCGCCGCGCGCTCAGCGGCGGGGGAACGGGGCTGCGATGTCCATGGAGCCGCGCTGGGTCTCCACGTAGATCACTTCCGGCACGCCGGTCAGGCCCTTGGGGCCGGGGCGGCGGACGAGAACACCCATGCGGGTCCACAGCTCGATCATACGGCGCAGGCCATCGGTGTAGCCCGCCTCCACGTGAAGCCCGATACCGGCCGCGCCCCGCGCCCACGGCACCCGCGCATGGTAGAAGCGCAAACGCTCCTCGTCGCTGAGATCGGTGCGCATGACGTGCTCGTAGAAAGTCTCCGGTAGGACATCCACCGGAAGCAGCGCGGGCCACCAGACCGGGGTGGGGAAGCCCGAGGCGGTCAGAACCGCCTGACAGCTGAAAGCGTCGCCCTGCCACGGCACACCCATCCAGCGGGTCAGGTCGCCGGGGGCCTGCGGGCCGATGGGAGCCCCTTCGCGCGGCTTGGCGGGATTGCCCGCGAACACGTTGGTGGCATTGAGCTGCAGGCCGAGATCCTGGATCAGGCCCGGTCGATCCGAGATCTTGATGCGGAAGGGCAGCTTCGTCTCGTCACGGCCGCGATAGAGGGCGGCGTGACGGATCGGCCACGTGATCTCGACCCCGGGGTGGAAGGCTCCGCCCGAGCAGGCATCGAGCGCGGCGCGGGTGAGGGCCTCCGGCCGGAGGGCGAGCGGCAGGTCGTCGAGGCGCGTGACGGAATCGGCGGCGGCGTCTTCGTAATCGTCGGCGAATTTTCCGTCCGCCCAGAGTTCGAGCTGACGGTACTGGGTCGGCGTGAGGGTGAGCCAGGTGCGCTGGCTCTCCGGGTAATTCACCCCGTCGCCCAGCATGATCGGCATGGCGGCGGCCCGCTGGTCCTCGCCGCCCGGACGGCGGAAGGCCTGGAGAACGTTCTGCCGCATCGCGCGGCCCTCTTCATGGGGACGCGCCAGCTTGGCGATGAGCGCCGGACTGGAGAGGTCGCCGATCTGGTTCCAGGCCGCGCCGAGGAACGAGGAGGTGGCCACCCATTGCATGGTGCCGGCCCGGCGCAGGATCGGCAGCACGTCGCGCCGGAACGAGACGGTATCGGAGGGGGCCTTCAGATGGCCGAGCTCGACCATCGCTTCGCGGGCGGCGTCGTAGAGGGTGACGATGGGTTCGAGCTGGGGCGCGAATTTCGGACCGCAGCAGACGATCCAGGCCGGTTCGCAGGGTACGGAGGCGCCGTCGATCTCGACCCTGGCCTGTACCCAGCCGTCGCACCAATCGTCGTGCCAGCCGTCGTTGTTGGTGAAGTCGCGCACCGGGTTCTGCGGCAGGGCCGTGCGCGAGATGCCGTTGGCGGCAAAGACCAGCAGGCGGCCGTTGTCGTCTGTGCGCAGGTGGCCGAGATCGACATCGAGGGTGTTCCAGAACCGACCCTGCATGCGGCAGGCCGGATCCTTGCCCGCCGCATTGGCGGAGATGCCGCCGATCTCGACGATGCCGGGGGCGATCACCAGGAGATCGTCGCGCCGGTCGGCCAGGACCAGGGGATTGCGCTGGGTGCCGGGAATGCCGGGCGCCGCCGGCCCCTGATCGAGCGCGTTGATGAACCCGTACCAGGCCGCCTTGGTGTTGGCCACGTGGACGCTCCAGCGGACGCCCTTGGACGCGTCGAGTTCGCGCACCACACGGCCTTCCTCGTCGTAGCCATAGAGGCGGAACCGCTGAACCTGCTTCTTGATGCGCCCTTCGGAATCCTTGAAGCCGCCCTCCGGCTCGTCGAGGAGGCCCGGCACCTCGGGTGCGGGAAACCAGGCGTCTGAATTGCCGACCCGGGAAAAGCCGATCGCCGGATGTATGGCGACCCGGGCGATCCGGGCTCCCGCGGGCGCCGCCGCCGGCGCCTGAAGCGGCGATACGGCGGCCTTCGCGAAGGACGAGGAGGCCAAGCCAAGGGCGGACGCCCCGATGAGGAAATCCCGACGTTTCAAGGCGCTATCTCGCTTATACCAACGACAGACACGTCTCGACCGGTCTGTGTCTCGTCTGGGACATAGCGCAGATGCCCTTAACATTGAGTTGCCTCTGCTTGTCCTGAAGCTCCTCTAGACTCAGGTCCGAGAGTCCCTTGTTGGGCTATCCAAGTATCGGTCCTGGCTGCTGTTTCCTGACCATGGAGCGATGCAGCAACGGTCGAAGCTCGCGCTCGATCTCGTCCTTCTCTACGTGGACATGTTCAGGATCAGGGTGGAGGGCGCAGCCGGCGAAGGCGTCGAGGGCGGGGCCGCCGTCGACGGGTCTCTTTGCCTAGCGTTGGAAGCGAGGCTCATCCCGGCGCGTCGCTCGCCCCCGAATGGCCCAGACGATCGACGACGACTCGAGGGTGGAAAGCACGTCATGGCTGGTGAGATCCCGCCCGCCACGCCTCGCCGCATACCTGAATCACCGGGGCGATCTGGGCCGGTCACCGAATACGGGTTTCCAAGAGGCGTCTCCGACCATCGAGCAGCCTCGCGGGCACGCGGCATCCGAAGGCGGACAACGTCACGCGGAACCCGACGCGGATCATTCGGTCCGCGAAGCGGTCCATGTAAGGCTTGGATTTTGGGGGAGCAGTAAGAGACTGCAAGCTCTCGGGAAATTTGGTCGGAGTGGCAGGATTTGAACCTGCGACCCCCACGTCCCGAACGTGGTGCGCTACCAGACTGCGCTACACTCCGACGGCCGGCGTCACCACCGGCGAGCGGACGTATAGCGAGGCCGACGCGGAGCCGCAAGCGTCATCATCGACCTTGTTACCATATGGCTGCCCGCCCGGTGGGCCAGTCGGGCGGGAGGGCCTGGTACAGGCAACCGATATCCGCCGCCCGGATGGCGAGGGCCGCGGAATAGCCCGGCGCGGCGGGGAGTGCGTGCAGGCTCCACTCCTTCGTCCCGCCCGGCATGGCCAGCAGCTCCGCCGCGTCCGGCGTGACGGAGACGGCGAAGCTGTCGAGGCGCAGAGAGAGGCCCTGGCCGGTCGCTTTCGCCACGGCCTCCTTGCGCGTCCAGCAGGCGAAGAACGCCGCCGTCAGCTCGACCGGCTCCAGCGCTTCCAGGGCTGCGATCTCGCATCCGGCGAAATGGGCGCGGGCAATGCGAAGGAGATCGGGCATCGGGCGCCCCTCTTCCACGTCGACGCCGATCTCGGCGGAGGAGGAAAGGCCGATCAGGGCGCGGCTGCCGGAATGCGACAGGCTGAAACGGCATGCTCCGGCTGCCGCCCCCGCCAGATACGGCTTTCCCGACGGATCCACGCTGAAGACGATGCCGCGCGGGTCCGCTCCGAGACGATGGCCGAGGGTGAGGCGCAGGGCCGCATGGCTGGCCTCGAAGCGCCATCGATCCACATCGCGCACGAATCGGTCCGCGCGAGCCTTCTCGTCATCGGAGAGGAGATCCCGGCAGCGTGCGCGATGCTCGTCCGAGAGGGTCAGATCGACATCCCAGACCGTGACAGACCCGACGGAGCGGGCTCGATCCGATGCCCGGTTCCCCGAACGCGTGTGGTGAAAGTCGACGGCCACTTTAGCGGCTCGATGCCGTGCTGCCCGATGTCATCGTTCCCGATGCCATCGTGGGGCTATCGGATCGAGGGCGGCCTGGACGCGCCCGGCATAGGTCGCTCAGGCGCTCCATCCCGCGTGAAGGCGACGACGAGGGTGAGATAGGCGATCTGACAGAGAGCGACGATGCCGTAGAATGTCCCGGCGGCGGCCAGCCAGGACAGGCTGTGCCTGACGGCGATGATTCCGACGAGCGCGACGCTCAAGGCGAGAATCATCGCGAGGGTGAGGAGAGGCCTCTGTGTCGCGACGTCCATCTCTGTCGACCTGCCCGTCTACGTGCCATCACGCCCCGGCTTCCCACAGACGGGATGCCGAAGCGTTAATGTGCAGCGCACTGGGTCAGGCGGCAAGCGACATCCGGTCAGACATACACGTTACCGGCACTCTGTGGAAAACGCTCCGCCAGGGCACGGCGCAGCTTCTCCAGGGCGCGGTTCTCGATCTGGCGCACGCGCTCCTTCGAAATCCCGAGCCGGCGGCCGAGGGCTTCGAGGGTGGCCTGGTCTTCCGTCAGCCGGCGCTCGCGGAGGATCCGCAACTCGCGCTCGGACAGGACGGTGAGCGCCTCGTTGAGCCAGGTGAGCCTGCGCTCGCCATCCACCGAGGCGGAGACCGTCTCGTCGGGAAGGTCGGAACCGTCCACCAGAAAGTCCATCCGTTCGGATGAGGCTTCGCTTTCCTCGCCCACCGGAGCGTTCAGGGACATGTCCGGCCCGGACAGTCGCGCGTCCATCAAGGCCACATCTTCGCGGGAGACGCCGATGGCCGTGGCGATGCGGCGATGGATCTCGTCGCCCACATGCTCTTCGGTGGATTGCATCAACCGGGCGCGCAGGCGGCGCAAATTGAAGAACAGCGCCTTCTGGGCGGAACTCGTGCCGCCGCGGACGATGGACCAGTTGCGAAGGATATAATCCTGGATCGAGGCTCTGATCCACCAGGTCGCATAGGTGGAGAAACGGACCTCCCGCTCCGGCTCGAACCGGGCCGCCGCTTCCATGAGGCCGACATGGCCTTCCTGGACGAGGTCGGCCATCGGCAGACCGTAATGCCGGAACCGTCCCGCGATGGCGATGACGAGACGCATATGCGCCGAAATCAGGCGATGGAGAGCGTGTTCGTCGCGCTCATCCTTCCAGCGGACGGCGAGACCGCGTTCCTCGTCCCGCGCCAGGAAGGGCGCCTCCATGGCCGTACGAATGAACTGTCGCCGTATCCCCGCGATATCCGCCATTCCCGCCTCCGCCTTTCGTCCGTTGCGTGTGCGCGCCGCGACGGACGTTCGGGGTCGATCGACCCCAATGGTCCAGAAAGCGAGGGCACCAGCCCGGGGGCATCGCCCAGGCACCGAACAACGGAGCCGTTGCGTGGATAGTTCCGCAGGCCGGGGCTGACAGGGGGGGCGTGACCCTGCGGCGCATCGGAGCAGCCGGCCGACGCAGTGCCGATAAAGAAAAAGGCCCGGCGCTGGTGCGCCGGGCCCGATCGTCGAACGGATCCGTCTGGGATCGGCGGGCCGCTCAGGCGGCCTCTTCTCGGATCTCGTCGCTGTCGCCATCCGTCTCGGCATCGCCCTCGGCTTCCGCCTCGCCCTTGGCGCGGCGGGGCGACTTGGCGAGGCTCTGCTCGATCAGCTTGAGTGCCTCGGTCTCGGTGATGCGGTTCACCGACGAGATCTCGCGCAACACGCGGTCGAGGGCGGCCTCGTAGAGCTGGCGCTCGCTGTAGGATTGTTCCGGCTGAGCCTCCGACCGGTAGAGGTCGCGGACCACTTCGGTCACCGACAGCAGGTCGCCGGAATTGATCTTGGCCTCGTATTCCTGGGCGCGGCGCGACCACATGGTGCGCTTGATCCGGGCGCGGCCGGTCAGAACGTCGAGGGCCTTCTTGACAAGCTCGGGCTCGGCGAGCTTACGCATGCCGACGCTGTTGGCCTTCGCGGTCGGAACGCGCAGGACCATCTTGTCCTTCTCGAAAGAGACGACGAAAAGCTCGAGCTTGTAGCCGGCGATTTCCTGCTCTTCGATCGCAGTGATGCGGCCGACGCCATGAGCTGGGTACACCACCGCTTCGCCGGTCTTGAAGCCTTGGCGGCCTGCCGTCGTCTTCTTGGCTGTGGTCATGCGAGAAGCGCCTCCAGAACATCGCGCGGGTCGAATCGCGCCGAACCTTCATTCCCGGGGTGGGTGACCCGGCTTGAGCCTCTTGTCCGCCGGCCATCGATGCAGCATGCATCGGCCGGGCGGGTCCCAGGCTAGCCGATCATCCACACCATGCGACCGGTGCCGCGGGAAGCGCATGCGCCTCCAGCGGTCGATCACATGCCGCCTCGTCTCGGAAAGGTAGCGTCCCAATGGAATGGGATGCCGACTCTGTCGAAAGGTTTGGAAACCACCGCTTGGGTGGCCAAAGGCAGCACGTCAGGCACGAACGACGGCAGACCCTTGATGTACCACAAACCGGGCACCGAATCAAAGGATTGCCGACGCAGGGCATGCGTGAGCGATCTGCCGGAGGGATATCCGCAGGGAGCCGGTCCCGTGCGGAGAGCGCGATCGCAACGGCCTCAGGCGGTGGGTTGCACGACCGCCTGCGACGTCATGAGGCGCATGCGATCCGCCGAAATCCGACATGGCCGGACGCATGATCGCGGGCAGGCGCGCGATTCACTAACGCGCGGACCAAAACCTGCGAGACGCCATCCGGGTGGAGCCTTCGCTCGATATCGCCTGCTCGGGAGCCGGCCTAGTCGCCCTTGCCCGGCGAGGCGGAGAAATGAGCCTCGAACTTGCCGCTGACGCCGTCCCAGTCCTTCGCATCCGAAGGCGCGTCCTTCTTCTGCGTGATATTGGGCCAGCTCCGCGCGTAATCGGCATTGAGCTTCAGCCAGGTCTCCAGGCTCGGCTCTGTGTCGGGCTTGATCGCCTCGGCGGGGCATTCCGGCTCGCAAACGCCGCAATCGATGCACTCGTCGGGATGGATGACGAGCATGTTCTCGCCCTCGTAGAAGCAATCCACGGGGCAGACTTCCACGCAGTCCATGTACTTGCACTTGATGCAATTGTCGGTGACGACGTAGGTCATGTGCCCTTCAGCCTCAATCCATGGTCGGGCGAGTCAACCACCTCGGCCCGTTCGGGCGCGATCCTAGACCCGGCCCTTGCACGGCCTCGTTAACGCGCCCGTGGGTCGCGCGAGGCCTCACTATTTCCGCACGGCTCTAGCCCCTGCCACCGGGGCTGACAAGCAGTGGCCGCATCATGGCCGCTCGGGCGATGTTACCGGGACACACTCCCGCCGCTCGGTCTTCGCGGCAACAATCAGTCCTGATCATCGGGCACGGCGTTCCGGCCCGCCGACAGGTCGGCATAGAGCCGTTGCGCCTCCGGCGCGGGACCGCGCCGCTCTCCGAGATCGACCACCCTCACCGCCGCCGTCCCATGGGCGGCGGCGACCGTCACCACGTCACCGATGGCGATCCCCTTGGCGGGGTTGTCGATGCGCGTCCCGTTCACCCGTACGAAGCCGTCCTCCACCAAGGCGGCGGCAAGAGAGCGGCTCCGCGCGAAGCGGGTGAACCAGAGCCATTTGTCGAGACGCTGACGCCCCGGCTTCATCCGCCCTCTTCAGATTCCCGGTTCAGCGCTTGCCGCCGTCGCCGGCTTCGAGCTGGGCCTTGAGGGCGGCCAGCTTGGCGAAGGGCGAATCCGGATCCGGAGCCCGTTCGCGCCGCTGCGGACGCTGTTCCTGCGGTGCGGCGGAACGACCCTCATCCCGACGCTCGGGCCGGACCCGGCCGGGCTCGAAACGCTCGCGACGCGGCGGACGCCCGCCATCCGGCCGGCCGCCATCGCGACGCCCACCATCCTGCCTCTCGCCTTGTCCGCTCCGCTCGCCCTGGCCGCCACGGTTGCGCTGTGCGCCGTCCGGGCCGCCGGCATGAGCGGGGCGACGGTCCTGGCGGCCTTCGCCGGGACCACGATCGCCCGCCTGAGCGTTATCGCGACCGCCGCGCGGGCGGTTCTGCCGCGGAGCGGAGCTGCGCTGATGCCGCTGCAGGCGCCAGACCTCGACCATCACCGGCTCGGCCGGGGCGGATTCCACGGGCGTTTCGCCCTCGGCCGCATCAGGAGAGGCCGTCTCGGCCGTTTCCGGCTCGATGCCGGCGAGGGCTGCGGATTCCGCCACGGGGACGGGGGCCGCCTCGGGTTCCTCTGCGGCATCGACCGGAGCTTCGGCTGCCGGTGCCGGCTCGTCCTCCGCGGGTGCGGCCTCGGAGGACACCGTCTCGGGGTCGGGCACGCCTTCCGCCACGGGCTCGGCCGTGTCGGGCGAGGTCTCGTCTTCGGTGGTCGTCCCGTCTTGAGAAGCCGTCTCGCCTTCCGAAGGCGTCTCGGCGTCCGGCTTGGCCTCGTCTTCGGTCGCGGGTCCGGCCTCCTCGGACGCCGTCACCGCGTCGTCGGTCGATGCGGCTGCGGGTGCGATGGGGCGGGTCGACGCGGCCGGAAGAAGCGGCACGGTGATCGCCGGGCCGGGGCGGGTTTCAGGTGCATAGCCGAGGGATTTCAGGATCGAGCCGAAATCCTCGCCCGAACAGCCGACCAGCGAGGTCATGCCCACGGTGGCGACGAAGGCGTCGCCATCGGCGGTGCCGGCGGGCGCCTCGCCCGGCGTGGTGCCGGGGCGGTAGGTGACGGCCGGGCGGATCAGGTCGGCCAGACGCTCCAGGATGTCGACGCGCACGGCGCGCTCGCCACAGACCCGGAAGCCGGCGGCGCGGTAGAGACCCTTGGCGATCTCGGGATCGACCTTGATCGAGGTCCGGCCGGAGCCGGCCAGATGCGCGATCTCGTCGAGGCCGCGCTGGTCGAGGCCGCCGTTCTTCAGCGCCCAGAGCTGGGCGGCGAGGGTCCGGGGTGCCGGCTTCAGCAGGGCCGGCAGGAAGATGTGATAGGCGCCGAAGCGGACCCCGTGACGGCGCAGCGCGCCACGGCCCTCCTGATCGAGGGTGCGCATCTCGTGCATCACCTTGGCGCGCTCCAGCACGCCGAGGGATTCCACGACCTGGTAGCCGATGCCCTTCGACAGGCCGACGAGGTCGGCGGCGGTCTCGATCTCGATCAGCGGACCGAGGAGCCGGACCACATAGGCCTTCAACCAGGCGACCAGCCGGGCCTCGACCTTGTCGCGGGCCGGGCCGGTCAGCTGCTCGTCGGCGAGCAGCCGCACATGCGGCTCGAACAGCTTGTCGCCCGGCGTCAGCTTGGCGACCGGGTCTCCGGTCCAGCGGATGATGCCGTCATGGGACAGGACCAGGGACGAATCCGCCGCGGCCGAGAAGCGCTCGGCGCGCGCCTCGATCTCGCCGCCCAGCGCCTTTTCGGCGGCGCTGCGCAGGGTCTTGGCCTCGTGGCCTTCCGCGCCCGGGTCGGCAACGAACTGAAACCCGTGCAGATGGCCGACATGCTGGCCCTCGACGGTAACGTCCCCGCCGGCGGTGATCTCAGCTTCCAACATCGTATTCTCTCTCAGGCGCCGCATCAGGACGCTAGTGCGCCGATCGACGAAACGGCTCGCAAGGCGCTCGTGCAGGGCGTCAGACAGCCTGTCCTCTACCCGACGCGTCTCGCCCTGCCAATGCACCGGATCAATCAGCCAGTCCGGACGGTTCGCGACGAAGGTCCAGGTTCGCCCCTGGGCGATGCGCTGGGACAGGGCGTCGATGTCGCCGTCGGTGCGGTCGATCATCGCCACGTGCTTGGCGAACCAGTCGTTGGGGATGCGCCCGGCCATGCCCCGCATGAGGAATCGGAACAGCTGGGCGACGAGATCCGCATGGGTCTGGGGGTGGACCTTGCGGTAATCGGGCACGCCGCAGGTATCCCACAGGCGTCGCACCACCGTCGGATTGGTGGCGATGTCGCGGATGTCGTCCTCGCGCATCAGGATTTCGAGGGCCGACTGGTCCTCGCCCATGGGCGCGCGGGTCAGTCCCTTCTCGTTCGGATGCTCGTCCAGGCTTTCCTGAAGGGCCTTCAGCGAGGAGAAGTCGAGATCGGGGTTGCGCCATTGCAGCACGCGCACCGGCTCGAAATCGTGGTTCTCCAGGGCCTCGATCATCTCGGGCTCGAACGGGGCGCAGCGCCCCGTGGAGCCGAAGGTGCCGTCCGAGAGGTGGCGTCCGGCCCGTCCCGCGATCTGCCCCATCTCCGGGGGCGTCAGCCTGCGGAAGCGCGTGCCGTCGTATTTCCAGTTCGCCGCGAAGGCGACGTGGTCCACATCGAGGTTGAGGCCCATCCCCACCGCGTCGGTGGCGATGAGATAATCGACATCGCCCGATTGGTAGAGCTCCACCTGGGCGTTGCGGGTGCGCGGAGACAGCGCACCGAGCACCACGGCGGCCCCGCCGCGCTGGCGCCGGATCAGCTCGGCGATGGCGTAGACCTCCTCCGCCGAGAAGGCGACGATGGCCGTGCGCCGGGGCAGGCGCCCGAGCTTCTTCTCGCCCGCGAAGGTGAGCTTCGACAGGCGCGGGCGGGTGGTGGTGTGCACACCGGGAATCAGCGACTGCACCAGGGGCAGCATGGTGGAGGAGCCGATCAGCAGCGTCTCCTCGCGCCCGCGCTGGTGCAGCAGGCGGTCGGTGAAGACGTAGCCGCGGTCCATGTCGGCGGCAAGCTGGATTTCGTCGATGGCCACGAAGGCGACGTCGAGGTCGCGCGGCATCGCCTCGATGGTGGAGATCCAGTAGCGCGGCCGGTCCGGCTTGATCTTCTCCTCGCCGGTGACGAGGGCGACCTGCTCGACCCCCACCCGCGCGACGACGCGCAGGTAGACCTCCCGCGCCAGAAGCCGCAGGGGCAGGCCGATCATCCCCGTCGGATGCGCGAGCATCCGCTCGATGGCGAGATGGGTCTTGCCGGTATTGGTCGGCCCGAGCACCGCCGTGACGCCGCGTGAGCGGGCCTGCGGGGGGAGGGAGCGGCGCGTCATGTGTGCGGGACGGGTCCCTTCGGCGAAAGCGGCCGGCGGCAGGGTCTCATGACGGCCCGTCGAGATGGCCGCCTCGGTCAGTCGCCGCTGCGCAGGGGCCGTCCGGACGGCCGGCCCCCACGCTGCGTCTCCCCGCCATATGGGGCGTCACCCCCGCGATAGCCACCGCCACGGTACCCATAAGGATCGACATAGATCTCCACCGGGTTCGCCGGCTGCTGCGGCGCGAGATCGGCGCAGAGCGTGTCCGGCATCGCCACGAGGGGGCCGCGCCGTGCCGGGCGACCCTCGATCACCTCCGCGGAGGAATAGGCGTCGCCCCCGCAGGGCGAGATGTCCGAGCTGAGCTCGCCCGCATGGCCGGGGCCGGCATGGCCCGCCACCGCGACGAGGCAGCCCGCGAGGGCGAGGAAGCGAAGAGAGCGGGGCAGATGCGACATCAGCGAGTCCCGGTACCCGAGGGGGGCCGCCAGATGGCGGTGCCGGACAGGGCGTCGCCGAGGGCCGCGAACCCGCCCTGGAGATCGGCGCCGCCGATGGCATAGCCATAGGCGCCGAGCCCGGTGAAGGGGGCCATCCTGCGCCGCCCTTTGAAGATCGGCAATTCGCCCGAGCGTTCGGGATCGACGCGAAGGACGAAATAGCGCTGGCGTCCCCGCATGACCGGTTTGAGATCCTCGACCGCGTCCCAGGGAATCCAGCCGCTCGACAGGCGGCGGTCGAAGATCCCTTGCCGCCCGACGGAAACCAGCGTGCCCGAACGGAACATCCGGGGGGCGCTGACGACGCTGGCGGCGCCGAAGAAGAACAATCCGAACCAGATCAGGAATGTGTGAAAGCTGCCGGGCTCGAAAGCGTGCCCATGGATTCCGGGCCGGGCGTAGAGGATCGAGGCGCAGCCGACCGTGAAACACAGGGCGATGACGAACATGCCCACCGAGCGAGGGCGCGAGACCGGAATGTCGATGGCCTGGTCCATGGTTCAGGCCCGATTCGTCGTCATGGATCGACCGAAGCCGCCTGCGCCACCTGGCTCGGCGCCCCGCCACGGCTCCACCGGGTCGCCTCGATGATGTTGGTGCCGAGCGTCGTCCGCACGGCGATGCGCACCGGCAGCAGCACGCGGGTGCCCTCGACCGGCGCCAGCCATACCGACATGTCGCGGTTGTCCTCCATGAACTTCACGCCCGGCCGGTCGGGGCGATGCCCGGCAATGGCCTGGTAGCGGGCGTTGCAGACGAGGACCGGCCCGGAATAGCCGGGCTTCTCGACGTTGCGCGTCTCGCCGTAGCTCAGCACCACGTTGAAGCGCGTCGCGCCGTCGAAGATCGGGATGGTGCGGTTGCAATTGGCCTGGTCGGTGAGCTCGCCCCGGCTCACCGCCGGCATCATCAGGGCGCTGGCCGGATCGACGATGCCGCGCTTGTTGGCCGGGGTCACCGGCACGCGGTCGCCCATGTCGATCAGGGGCGGCGTCACCTCGGATTGGGTGACGTTGCCGCGCGCCAGCGCCATCCGCACGGCGATGCCGGAATTCGAGGTCTTGGTGGAGATGGCGAAGGTGTTCGGCTGCGGCCCCTCGGCGATGAGGCCGTTGGCCCGGGCCGAGCCCATGCCCCCGGTCACCGCGCCGACGAGGCCGGTGAGGCGGGCCGACACGTCCATGCGGTAGCGCGTGGTCTCGAACAGGCCCGAGACCTGCGCGGTGCCGATGGGGATGCCGGCCAGCGCGATGCCGTAATCCACCGTCACCGTCGCCGGTGCCGCAGTTTTGGCGGAGGTGGCCTTCGGCCGCGCGAATCCCTCGGAGGCGGGAATCACCCCGAGGGTGGCGAGGAGGCTGGCGCGGAGGAGGCGCATGGCGCACATGGCGTGAGGCTCTGATGTTCCAAGGCTTGGAGCCGCGCGGCAGTAGAGACCGGGCGGCATCGTTCCGCCATCGTCCCCGTTCGTGGTTAATACATCGTATGGATGCCGCGGCGCGGGGCGCCTGGATGGCTCTGCACCGGCCCCGGAGCGTGGTTATTCCGATGGGCAAAACGCAGCGCCGCCCTTGACGGATGCCCTGCCCGTCACCTATAGGCTCGCGCCTTCAATGAGACGCCGCTCGATCGGAGTTTGGCGTGCGTGAGGCCCGTGGCGCGTTGCGACCGGTCTTCCGCCATCGCCCGATCAGACGCGGAACGAGACGGGATTTAGAACAATGTCGCGCCGTTGCGAACTCACGGGCAAAGCCGTGCAGACCGGCCACCTCGTGAGCCACTCGAACCGTAAGACCAAGTGCCGGTTCCTGCCGAACCTGTGCCAGGTCACCCTGCAGTCCGACGCCCTGAAGCGTCGGGTTCGCCTGCGCGTCACGGCTCACGCCCTGCGCTCGGTCGAGCATCGCGGTGGCCTCGATGCCTTCCTCATCAAGGCTCGCGAGATCGAGCTGTCGCAGACGGCCCGTCTGATCAAGCGCGAGCTGCACAAGAAGCTCGCCGAAGTCGAGACCCCGGCCGCCGCCTGAGGCTGCGATATCGAAGCGTCGGCGAGAGCCCGCTTCGATCACGCTCGACGTCTCATTTTAATCTCGAACGGCCGCCGCATGCTTTGTGCATGCGGCGGCCGTTCGCGTTGATTCCGACTGACCCACTATCCGGCTCTTCCCGATGACCGTGCTGTCGCTCATCGCCCCGATCTTCGGGCTGATCCTCATCGGCTGGGTCGCGGCGCTCGCCGGGTTCTTGTCGGAGAAGGTCAGCGATGGGCTATCCGAATACGTCTTCGCCATCGCGGTGCCGGCGCTCATCATCGCGACGCTGACGCGGCCGGGTCTCACCGGCGAGGTCACCTGGGCGTACTGGTTCAGCTATTTCGGCGGCGCCGGCCTGTCCTGGCTCGTCGGCTCGCTGATCGGCCTGCGCCGCGAGGGTGTCGGGCGGACGGGGGCGATCCTGCACGGATTCGCGGCCAGCCAATCGAACACGATCTTCATCGGCGTGCCGATGATCCTGCAAGCCTATGGCGATGAGGGCGCGTTTCCGCTCTTCATGCTGCTCGCCGTCCACCTGCCGCTGATGATGGGCTGCGCCACCTTCCTCATCGAATCGGACGGAGAGCAATCGATCCTCAAGCGGTTGAAGGGGCTCGTCCTCGTCCTCTTCCGCAACCCGATCTTCCTGTCATTGATGATCGGCCTGGGTCTCAAGTCGTTCGGCCTCGCCCCCGGCGGCATGGTCAAGTCGCTGGTGGATGCGCTGGCCGGCACTGCCTCCACCTGCGCGCTGATCGCGCTCGGCGCCGGCCTCGTGCGCTACCGGGTGCTGCACGACCTGCCCGGCGCCATGGTGGTGACGACCCTGAAACTCGTCCTGCATCCGCTGGCGGTCTGGGTGCTGGCCTTCCATGTCTTCACCATGCCGCCCGCCTATGCCGGGGTCGCCACCCTGTTCGCGGCGATGCCCGTGGGCATCAACTCCTACCTGCTGGCCGTCCGCTACAAGGCCGAGACCGGGTTGATCGCCGCCGCCGTCATGCTCTCGACCCTGCTCGCTGCCGCGACCACCGTGGCCTGGCTCGCCATCCTCGGTCACACCTGAACGGTTCGACGCCTTGACCCACGTGCGGAGTGTTTGTACCGATCGGTACAGACAAGCGCAGGAGCCCGAGCCGATGTCCGAATCCCGCCCACCGCTGCCCCCCTTCACCCGCGAGACCGCGATCCAGAAGGTCCGCGCCGCCGAGAACGGCTGGAACGGCTGCAACCCCGAGAAGGTCTCGCTGGCCTACACGGCGGATAGCCGCTGGCGGAACCGCTCGGAATTCTTCTCGGGCCGTGCGGCCATCGTCGAGTTCCTCACCCGCAAATGGGCGAAGGAGCACGAGTACCGGCTCATCAAGGAGATCTGGGCCTTCACCGAAGACCGCATCGCCGTGCGCTTCGCCTATGAATTCCACGATGCGGCCGGCGACTGGTTCCGCGCCTATGGCAACGAGAACTGGGAGTTCGACGCCAACGGCCTGATGCGGCTGCGCCATGCCAGCATCAACGACCTCGCAATCTCCGAATCGGAGCGCAAGTTCCACTGGGACCGCGCCGCGCCGCGCCCCGACGATCATCCGGGCCTCACCGAACTGGGACTCTGACCGGACCATGACGAGAAAGCCGGGGGCGCGGGAGGACGCGCTGCCCGCCATCGCCGAGGTCTTTCGCGAATACGGCTACGAGGGTGCGAGCCTCGCCCTCATCGGAGCGCGAACCGGGCTCGGCAAGGGCAGCCTCTATCACGCCTTTCCCGGCGGCAAGGCCGAGATGGCTGAAGCCGTCCTCGACGCCATCGGCGCCTGGTTCGAGGAGAAGGTCTACGCGCCCCTGCGCGACGATCCCGATCCACGGGCGGCGATCCGGCTCATGCTGTCGGAGACGGACGCCTATTTCCGCTCCGGCCGAAGGGTCTGCCTCGTGGGCGCCTTCGCCCTCACCGAGGGGCGCGACGGGTTCGCGGAGCGGATCGCCGGCTACTTCCGGGATTGGCGCGAGGCTCTGGCGCAGGCGCTGATCCGCGCCGGGCGCCCGGCCGCCGAGGCGAATTCCCTCGCCGAGGATGCCGTCCTGGCGATCCAAGGCGGCCTCGTCCTCGCCCGCGCCCTCGACGATCCGGCCGTGTTCGGGCGGATGCTGGGGCGGTTGGAGATGCGGTTGGTGGCGTAGGGGCGGGAACTGACGCTTCGCATCCGTTCTCGATGATTATGATGGGTGAGTTACAGCCTCTACCGCCTAAACGTTGCCTACCGGATCGAAAAGACTCTCAATGATAATATTGGTGAGTCATTATAGTTCACGAATATGTCTTGATATTTATATGATATATTTTATTTATTTATCAGATTTACCATCGTGGTCTATATAAATGGCCGTCTCGTTACGTGCAGTAACGAGGCCGCGCCTAAGGACATCTCCGACGAAGATCAGCGACTGTGTGAGTGCGGGTAATAGGTTCGGCTTTGGTGGAAGCTGGACTACAGGAAAGCGAGTAGATCGCGAATTGCAGAGCAAGGAACGAGACGCCGAGCGAGATGGTGCCCTGTAGGCACGAATGCTCCTCAAGGGGAATCGCTCATGCCTTCCGAAATGAACCGCCCGATGTCCGCCGCCGAATATACAGCGCTGATTGTGCTTTCCATGCTCTGGGGCGGATCGTTCTTCTTTACGAGCGTTGCGCTCACAGCTCTTCCGCCACTCACCCTCGTCGTGCTCAGGGTTGGGCTCGCCGCGTTGGTTCTCATCATGGTTCTGCCGTTTGCAGGCTTACGCCTTCCGCGGCAGCCCGGCCCCTGGGTGGCGTTCGCTGGGATGGGGCTGCTGAACAACGTCTTGCCCTTCTGCCTCATCGTGTGGGGGCAGACTCACATCGCCTCCGGGCTCGCCGCCATCCTGAATGCCACCACGCCGCTCTTCGCCGTCATCGTGGCTCACCTCCTCACCGTCGACGAACGCATGACAGTAAGCCGGCTCGTCGGCGTCATCCTAGGCTTTGCCGGGGTCGTTGCGATGGTTGGGCCTGACGTGCTGACCGGGCTCGGAGCAGATGTCCTAGCGCAACTTGCCGTGCTCGCCGCTGCCTTCTCTTACGCGCTCGCGGGTGTATTCGGTCGCCGGTTCAAGCTCATGGGCGTTTCGCCAATCGCAACTGCTGCGGGGCAGGTTACGGCATCAGCGCTTATGCTCCTGCCCGTCGCCTTGGTCGTGGATCGCCCCTGGACGCTTGCGATGCCGGACCTTCCGGTGTGGGGCGCGGTGCTCGCCATTGCGACTGTCTCGACGGCTCTGGCCTATGTGCTCTACTTTCGTCTGCTGGCGAGCGCGGGAGCAACGAACCTGCTTCTCGTGACCTTCCTCATCCCGATTTCGGCGATCTTGCTCGGCGCGTCGATGCTCGGAGAGGTTTTGGAGGCACGCCACTATCTCGGCATGATGCTGATCGGGTGCGGACTTGTGGCCATCGACGGCCGCTTCTGGGCATTGGTCCAGAAGCGGAAGCGCAGTCTACCCGAGATTCACCAAGGGCGAGACATATAATCGGCCGACCGAAATCCTTCGATGAACGGCCGAACCGAATCAACGGGGCATCGGTTCGATTTCGATGGCTACCGCCGCCCGCCCGCAGCCCTGCGCACGGGCACGGCACCACCCGCATCCTCCTCGAACAACTCCGCCAGTTTCTCCGTCATCGCCCCGCCGAGCTCCTCGGCGTCGATGATGGTGACGGCGCGGCGGTAGTAGCGGGTCACGTCGTGGCCGATGCCGATGGCGAGGAGTTCCACCGGTGAGCGGGTCTCGATGTCCTCGATCATCCAGCGCAGGTGGCGCTCGAGATAATTGCCCGGATTGACCGAGAGGGTGGAATCGTCGACGGGCGCGCCGTCCGAGATCACCATCAGGATCTTGCGCTGTTCGGGCCGGGCGAGCAGGCGCTTGTGCGCCCAGTCCAGGGCCTCGCCGTCGATATTCTCCTTCAGCAGCCCCTCGCGCATCATCAGCCCGAGGTTTTTCCGCGCACGGCGCCAGGGAGCGTCGGCGCTCTTGTAGATGATGTGACGCAGGTCGTTCAGACGGCCGGGACCGTTGGGCTTGCCCGCCGCCAGCCACGCCTCGCGCGATTGGCCGCCCTTCCAGGCGCGGGTGGTGAAGCCCAGGATCTCCACCTTGACGCCGCAGCGCTCCAAGGTCCGCGCCAGGATGTCGGCGCAGGTGGCCGCCACCGTGATCGGCCGGCCGCGCATGGAGCCCGAATTGTCGAGCAGCAGCGTGACGACGGTATCGCGAAAATTCGTGTCCTTCTCGCGCTTGAACGAGAGCGGCTGGAACGGGTCGGTCATCACCCGCACGAGGCGGGCCGGATCGAGCTGGCCTTCTTCGAGGTCGAATTCCCAGGCCCGGTTCTGCTGGGCCAGGAGCCGGCGCTGCAGCCGGTTGGCCAGCCGGCCGACCACGCCCTGGAGATGGGCGAGCTGCTTGTCGAGATAGGTGCGCAGGCGCGCGAGCTCTTCGGCGTCGCACAGATCCTCAGCGTCGATCATCTCGTCGAAGCGGGGATTGAACACCTTATATTCCGGGCCGCGCGGCTCGACGGGCCGGTTGTTGGGCGGACGCTTGGCCTCGGAGGCCTCCTCGGATTCGGCGTTCTCGGACTCGTCCGGCAATTCGCCGGACGGAGCGTCGGCGGCTTCCGTGGCGCCGTCCTGCAACTCGTCCGAGGCTTCCTCCGAGGTCTCCATCTCGGACTTGTCGCCCTGGGACTGCTCCTCGGCCTCGCCCTCGCTCGGGGTCTGCTCGTCGTCCTGCCCTTCGTTCTCGTCCTCGTTGTCGTCGTCTTCGGGGTCGAGCGGCGTCTCGTCCGCCATGTCGAGGGAGGACAGCAACTCGCGCACGGAGCGGGCGAAGGAGCGCTGGTTCTCGAGATTGCCGATGAGACCGTCGAGGCTGGGGCCGGCCTTCTCCTCGATATGCGAGCGCCAGAGGTCGACGATCTTGCGCGCGGCCTTGGGCGGGGCTTCCCCGGTCAGGCGTTCGCGCACCATCAGGGCGACGGCATCCTCCATCGGGGCATCCGCCCGGTCGGTGATGTCCTCGTACTTGCCGCCGCGATGGTAGCGGTCCTCCAGCATGGCCGTGAGGTTCGAGGCCACGCCGGCCATCCGGCGCGAGCCGATGGCCTCCACGCGGGCCTGCTCGACGGCATCGAACACGGCGCGCGCACCGGCATTCTCGGGGGCGAGGCGGCGATGGACGGCCACATCGTGGCAGCCGAGGCGCAGCGCCATGGAATCGGCATTGCCGCGCAGGATCGCCACATCCTCCGGCGTCAGCTTGCGCGGCGGCTCGGGCAGGCGCGCCTTGTCGCCGGTGAGCGCCGGCCGGTCGCTGGCATAGACCACCTCGATCTCGGAGCGCTTGGCGATGGCGCGCAGGCATCCGGCGACCGAACGCTTCAGCGGTTCGGCGATGGGCTCCCGGCGTTCGCCGGCTTTGCGGTTCGAGATGGCCACGATCGCTACTTCTTCACCGAGTCGAAATCGAAGGGGCGGTCCAGGATGTCGTCCCAGCCGTAGGGGCATTCCGCGGGAAACTCATCCGGCGGCAGATGGGTCTCGTCGGCGGCCCAATCGCGTGCGTCCGGGTAGGCGTCGCTCAGCGCCTCGTCGATGCGAGGCTTCAGCCCGGGATTGCTGGACAAGATCCGCACGTAGCGCCGCCGTTGCTCACGGATCGAGAAGATCCAGCTCGGCGTGCGGTGCTCCGGCTGCTGGTCCCATTTCAGCATGTGCATGACGAGGACGCGCAGGGTGCTCTGAAGCTTGGCGAACTCGCTCTTCGACAAATCCTCGAGTTCCTCGGCCATGTGCTCGAGATCGAGCTCCTCGAAGCGACGGGCGCGCAGGAGATCGGCTTGCTGGATCAGCCACGAATAGAAATCATCCTCGTAGCGCGCACGATTCGGTGCGCGCTCGGACGGTGACGATTCCCGTGTCTCACCCTTCAAGGCCGGTTCGGCCATCGCGTCCTCCGCGTCGATCCTCAGCTCAGCGCCACGTTCATCGCGCTCTCGGGCAGTTCCTTGCCGAAGGCGCGCTGGTAGAATTCCGCCACCAGGGTGCGTTCGAGCTCGTCGCACTTGTTGAGGAAGGTCACCCGGAAGGCGAAGCCGATATCCTGGAAGATGTCGGCGTTCTCGGCCCAGGTGATCACCGTGCGCGGGCTCATGACGGTGGAGAGATCGCCGTTCATGAAGGCGTTGCGGGTCAGGTCGGCGACGCGGACCATGCGGCTGACGATGTCGCGCCCGCCGTCGCGCTGGTAATGCAGCGCCTTCGACAGGACGATGTCCACCTCGCGGTCATGGGCGAGGTAGTTCAGCGTCGTCACGATGGACCAGCGGTCCATCTGGCCCTGGTTGATCTGCTGGGTGCCGTGATAGAGGCCGGACGTGTCGCCGAGCCCCACCGTGTTGGCGGTGGCGAACAGGCGGAAGGCCGGATGGGGGCGGATCACCCGCTTCTGGTCGAGCAGCGTCAGGCGGCCCGAGACTTCGAGCACGCGCTGGATCACGAACATCACGTCCGGGCGGCCGGCATCGTATTCGTCGAAGACGAGGGCCACGTTGTTCTGCAGCGCCCAGGGCAGGATTCCGTCCTGGAAGGCGGTGATCTGCTTGCCGTCCTTCAGCACGATCGCGTCCTTGCCGACGAGATCGATGCGGGAGACGTGGCTGTCGAGGTTGATCCGGATGCAGGGCCAGTTCAGGCGGGCGGCGACCTGCTCGATATGGGTCGACTTGCCGGTGCCGTGATAGCCGGTGACCATCACGCGCCGGTTGCGGGCGAAGCCCGCCAGGATCGCCAGGGTGGTCTCGCGATCGAAGATGTAATCCGGGTCGAGATCGGGAACGTGCTCCTCGCTCTGCGAGAAGGCCGGCACCTTGAGGTCGAGATCGATGCCGAAAGCCTCGCGGACGGAGACCATCCGGTCGGGCAGCGAGGCGGGGGTGTCGTCAGAAAGCATACGGGACCTCGTCGGGGCGGGCGCCGGCATGGGCCGGGCTCGCGGATCTATCTCGGTGGGCATTGCCGGGTCCCGCACGGGGCGAGACGTGGAATACCACCTTTAAGGGGCTGCGTCGGCGGACGCCAAGGGGTGCGAGAACTCGATATAGGGCCTCCCGCGCGGTTTGCCGCCTCCCACCGCACGTCATTTGCAAAAACGTGCATCGTTCGTGCCGGTTCGCGGCACCCGGCTCAGCACAGGCCGGCGGCACGCAGGGTGTCGTGGGCGCGGATGATGTCGCGCAGCCGCTCCTCGAACGAGCGGTCACCGCCATTGGCGTCGGGGTGGAAGCGCTTCACCAGCACCTTGTACTGCGCCTTGATGGCGGCCGTGTCCGCGTTCTCGTCGAGGCCGAGCACGTCGAGGGCCTTCAGGGCGGCCACCGTCAGGCGCGGCCGGCTCGGCTCGGGCTTGGCCCGGCGCGAGGTCTCGCCGACGCCTTCGCTGCGCAGGATGTCGAGCGGGTCGACATAGGCCCAGTCGCGCTTCGGGTCGCCCGGTTTCGCCCCGGCCGCCCGCGTCGCCGGGTTCACACCCATCGCCCAGGTCGGGCGGTGCCCGATCACAGCGTCCTTCTGGTAGGCCTGGACGGCGGCGTCGTTCATGCCGTCGAAGTAGTTGTAGGTGGCGTTGTAGGCGCGCACGTGGTCGATGCAGAAGCGCCAGTACTGGCCTTCCGCCTTGCGACCCTTGGGAGCGCGGTAGAGCCCGGCATTGGTGCAGCCGGGGGTCTCGCAGCCCGTCTGGGACGCAGCCTTGGGCTCGTCGCAGGAGGGTTTGCGCTTGATGCGGATGCTGTCGAACAGACGCGAGTTGAGATCCATGGTGGGGCGATTATGAGAGGGCGGGTCCGAGACACAAGGGCGGCGGGCCTGATGACGCATGCGGAGATCGGGGGTTGACGACCCCGAAGCCTCCGGGCGCCTACAGGCTAGGAACGAAGCGACGGAAAGACGAGGACACGATGGCCGGCACGCTCAAGGATTGGATCACCGGAGCGCTCGACGCGCAACTGGCGCCGCAAGCCCTGGTGGTCGTGGACGAATCCCATCTGCATGCGGGCCATTCGGGCGCACGGCCCGAGGGCGAGACGCATTTCCGTGTCGAGATCGTCTCCGCCGCATTCGAGGGGAAGAGCCGGGTCGAGCGCCACCGGATCGTGAACGGCGTTCTCGACGAGGCGTTCAAGCGCGGGCTCCACGCCCTCGCGGTGAAGGCGAAGGCGCCGTCCGAGGCCGCCTGAGCGGCTCCGGCATACGAGGAATATGGTGGCGATGGCCCTGCAATGCACCCCGCATCTCGCCATCGACGAGGCCGAACTCGAAGAGACTTTCGTGCGCGCCTCGGGACCGGGCGGGCAGAACGTCAACAAGCTCTCCACGGCGGTGCAGCTCCGCTTCGATGCGCGGCGCTCGCACTCCCTGCCCGACGCCGTGGCGGTGCGCCTGATGCGCCTCGCCGGGCGGCGGCTGACCCAGGACGGTGTCATCGTCATCATGGCCCAGCAGTTCCGCACGCAGGACCGCAACCGGGCCGATGCGCGGGAGCGCCTCGCCGCCCTCGTCGCCGAGGCGGCGGTGCCGCCGACGCCGCGCCGGGCGACGCGCCCGACCCTCGCCTCGAAGAAGCGTCGCCTCGACGAGAAGTCCCGCCGCGGCGCCACCAAGCGGCTGCGTAGTGACGGCGGAGGCGATTGAACTCATCGCCAAATGGCGCCGATCCCGACCGATGGTCGTTCTCGACGCGTTCGGCGGACGGGGACGAGGTCCATTCATCATCCGCCGGTCGCAGGGCCTATTTGAGGTGTTCCTCCAAGGCTTTACCTCATCCTGAGGTGCTCTGGTGGGATGATCGACTTCGGCAGACGATCGGCCCCGGCATGAAGATCCGCCCGGAGATCCGATGAAACACGCGCTTACTTCACCGGTCCCCTTGCATCCGGCGGATGGTATTCTTCCGCGCCCGTGACATAGGCGCTGCCGGGCTTCAGGACGGTGAGGGCGATGGCGATCAGGGCGAGGAGCGCCGCGAGAGCGGCGGGGAACAGGAAGGCGTCCTCGCCGAAACGGGTCTGGAGGAAGCCGCCGATCACCGCCCCGGTGCTCAGGGCGCCCCAGAGCGGCGCCTGGATCCAGAACGACGGTGCGACCTTGCCCATCAGCAGGTTGGCGAGCCCGGTTCCGAAGCGCACCACCGCGCCCGTGACATAGGTGAGGGCGAGGCTGCGCCCGGCCTCGTCCTGCAGCGTGGCGTTCTGGAGGCCGAGCGCGATGACGATGGGATAGACGTGCAGCGGCCAGGAGAAGGTGCCGTAGGGCATGACGAGACCGATGGCGAGGAGCACCGCCTGCAGCAGCAGCATCACCGAGAGCCGCCAGCGCCCGACCCAGGCCGCGATCAGCGTGCCGATGAAGGCGCCGAAGCAGAACATGACGATGACCGAGCTGACGCGGGCCGTGCTCTCCCAATCGAACTTGCTCACCGAGACGCCGAAGCGGGTGGTGTTGCCGCTCATGAACGACATGAAGAGCTGTGAAAATTCGAGGAAGCCGATGGAATCGGCGCATCCGGCCAGTGCCGAGAGGGCGAGTGCGAAGGGAATGCGCGTGCTCGGGCTCGCGGGAAACGACTTGTCGGTCTTATCGGCCATGCGTCTGAACAGGCTCCTGGAAGAGAACGGTAAGGGTCGGGAGAAGGCCGGACCTTACCGATCGGACGCGACGGATAAACCGCCTGCGCCGCGTTGGTGCGGATGAATGGGGGAGTGTCGTGCCGTGCAACACATGCCGGCCCGCTTCGGTTCAACTCAATCGCGCACAATTGGGATTAAGGCGCCGGAGGGCCGGCTTTGCGCAACAGGACGACGCGCGCCGGCACTTCGCTCCCGCGCTCGCGGCGGATCACGGCGGGTTCGAGACCGAGCATGTCCAGACCGGCTTCGTCGGCCAGCCGGCGAAGGTAGCGCTCGCCATGGGCGTAGCGCGCATCGGCACCGAGAACGAGGCCGCCATCGGGGTTCCACTGCACCGTGAAGGCCACGAGGCCCGTGGGCCTGAGTATGCGGGCGGTCTCGGCCATGACCGGGGAAAGGCCGCCGACATAGATGAAGACGTCCGCCGCGATGACGAGATTGGCGCTGTCTTGCTTCTCGCCTTGGAGAATGGGGACGAGATCGCCCTCGATGAGCCTGTCGTAGCGCCGCCGCCGGGCGGCTTCGGCGAGCATGCCGGGGGAGATGTCGATTCCCGTCAGGGTTCGCGTGCGCCCATTCAAAGCCTCGCCCACCAGGCCGGTGCCGCAGCCGAGGTCGATCACGTCGCCGAAATCCGCCCGCGCGCCGTCCAGCCCGTCGAGGGCGCTCACCAGCAGTTCCGGCCCGCGATATTGCAACTCGCCCACGAGGTGGCGCTCGAATCGCGGAGCGTAGCCGTCGAACAGGGCGCGGATATAGGCCGGCGAGATCGCCCCCAAAGCCGCGCCCTCGCCGATCTGGACGAGGCGCAGCCGGGCCCCGAGTTCGTCATGCGGGTCGAGGTCGAGGGCATTGCCATAGGCCCTGAGCGCGGCATGGTGGTGGGCGACATCCGCAGTGGCGAGGTGGCGGGCCTCCCGCGCCCGTCCGAGCAGGAACCACGCCGCCGCGTAACGCGGCGCGATCTCCAGGGCCTGCTCGGCCATCTCGGCCGCGCCCTCCGGATCGCCCTCGGAGAGACAGGCCTCCGCATAGGCGTAGCGCCGGTCGGCGAGGAGATCGCCCGAACTGTTCTGAAGTGACGTCTGCGCTCGCGGGTTCATGCGAGCGCCCTATATCACGTCGCATGATCCGCCATCCCCATGTTCGGCCCTTCGCAGTTCGGCCCCCCGCAATTCGGCATCCCGCATGAGCCTGAGTGCGAGCGACCTCCTGACCCTGACCCGCGAGGGGCTGTATTGTCCGCTGGGCGGGTTCCACGTGGACCCGACCTGGCCCGTGCCGCGCGCCCTCATCACCCACGGCCATGCCGACCATGCCCGGTCCGGCCACGGCAAGGTACTGGCCACGGGCCAGACCCTGCGGATCATGGCCGTGCGCTACGGCGAGGATTTCTGCGAGGCGCGCCAGGAGGCGGTGCTCGGCGAGGACATCCGCATCGGCGACGTGACGGTGCGTTTCGCGCCCGCCGGCCATGTCCTCGGCTCGGCCCAGATCTCCATCCAAGCGCAGGGCGTGCGGGTGGTGGTCTCGGGCGATTACAAGCGCGCCTACGACCCGACCTGCCTGCCCTTCGAGGTGGTGCCCTGCGATGTCTTCATCACCGAGGCGACCTTCGGCCTGCCGGTCTTCCGGATGCCGGACACGGCGGGCGAGGTGCGTAAGCTCCTCGATTCCGTCGCCCTGTTCCCCGAGCGCGCCCATATCGTCGGCGCCTACGCGCTCGGCAAGGCGCAGCGGGTCATGGCCCTGTTGCGGGAGGCCGGCTACGACCAGCCGATCTATCTCCACGGCGCCATGGAGAAATTGACCGAGCTCTACAAGCGCGAGGGCATCCCGCTCGGGGAGACGCCGAAGGTCGTCGCGACGGAGCGCGGAAAACTCCACGGCGCCATCGTGCTCTGCCCGCCCTCGGCGATCCAGGACGTGTGGTCGCGCAAATTCCCCGATCCGGTCACCTCCTTCGCCTCGGGCTGGATGCGGGTGCGGGCGCGGGCCCGGCAGAAGGGCGCAGAACTCCCCCTCGTCATCTCCGACCATTCCGACTGGCCGGACCTGTGCCGCACCATCCGCGAGACCGGGGCAGGGGAGGTCTGGGTCACCCATGGGCAGGAGGACGCCCTGGTGCATTGGTGCGGGACGCAAGGGATCAAGGCCAAGCCGCTCCACATGCTGGGCTATGGCGATGACGGCGAGGGCGAAACCGCCGCGCCGGCCGAGGAGGCCGCCGCGTGAACGACTTCGCCCATCTCCTCGACCGCCTCGCCTACGAGCCGCGCCGCAACGCCAAGCTGCGCCTGCTGCAGGATTATTTCGCCCATGCGCCGGACCCGGAGCGGGGCTGGGCGCTGGCCGCCATGACCGGCAACCTCAGCTTCCGCGAGGCCAAGCCGGCGATGATCCGCGGGTTGGTGGAAGCGCGGGTCGACCCGGTGCTGTTCGCGCTCTCGCATAATTACGTGGGCGATCTCGCCGAGACCACCGCGCTGATCTGGCCGTCTCAAAACCCTCCCCCCTCTGCGGGGGAGGGTGGCCCTCGCGTGAGCGAGGGTCGGGAGAGGGGAGCGCCATCTCCGGAAAGGTCGTCCCCTCTCCCGCCTGCTCCGCAGGCACCCTCCCCCGCAGAGGGGGGAGGGGATGCAGCAGCGGCCGGTCCGGGCCACAACAACCCGCCGCCGCACATCCCGACCCTCTCGGAAGTGGTCGAGACCCTCGCCACCGTGAAGAAATCCGACCTGCCGGCCCATATCGCCGGCTGGCTCGATGCGCTCGACGAGACCGGGCGCTGGGCGCTGCTGAAGCTCATCACCGGGGCTCTGCGCGTGGGCGTCTCCGCCCGCCTCGCCAAGACGGCGGTGGGGGCGCTCGGCGGCCACGAGGCCGATGCAGTGGAGGAGGTCTGGCACGGGCTGGAGCCGCCGTATCTCGGCCTGTTCGCCTGGGTCGAGGGGAGGGGGGAGCGCCCCACCACCCTCAACCCCGCGCCGTTCCGCCCGCCGATGCTCTCCCACCCGATCGACGAGGAGGCGGACTTCGCGAAACTCGATCCGGCCGCCTTCTCGGGCGAGTGGAAATGGGACGGCATCCGCGTCCAACTCGCCGGGGGGCGCGACGAGGCCGGGCAGCAGGTGGCGCGGGTCTATTCGCGCACCGGCGAGGACATTACCGGCGCTTTCCCCGATCTCGCCGAGGCGATCACCTTCTCGGGCACGATCGACGGCGAATTGCTGATCCTGCGCGAGAGCCGCGTGCAGAGCTTCAACGTGCTGCAGCAGCGCCTCAACCGGAAGGCCGTCACGCCCAAGCTGCTGGAGGAATTTCCGGCCCATGTGCGGGCCTACGACCTCCTCACGGCGGAGGGCGAGGATCTTCGCCCGCTGCCCTTCGCGACCCGCCGCGCGCGGCTCGAGGGTTTCGTCGCCGCCCTGGATCACGCCCGCATCGATCTCTCGCCGCTGGTGACGTTCGAGACCTGGGACGACCTCGCCGAGGCCCGCGCCGATCCCGCGAGCGTGGGGGCGGGCGAGGATGCCGACGCCATCGAGGGGGTGATGCTGAAGCTGCGCGACAGCCCCTATCTGCCCGGCCGCCCCAAGGGTCCGTGGTGGAAGTGGAAGCGCGAGCCGCATCTCGTGGACGCGGTGATGATGTATGCCCAGCGTGGCCACGGGAAGCGCTCGTCCTTCTATTCGGACTACACCTTCGGGGTCTGGCGCGAGCGGCCGGAGGGCGGGCGGGAACTGGTGCCGGTGGGCAAGGCCTATCACGGCTTCACCGATGCGGAACTGGCCAAGCTCGACCGCTTCGTCCGCAACCACACGACCAAACGCTTCGGCCCCGTGCGCGAAGTCGCCTACGGGCCGGAGGAGGGCCTCGTCCTGGAGATCGCCTTCGAGGGCGTGCAGCGCTCCACCCGGCACAAATCCGGCGTCGCCATGCGCTTCCCCCGCGTCCACCGCATCCGCTGGGACAAGCCCGCCGCCGAGGCGGACGGGATCGGAATTCTGGAGACCATCCTGGCGCGCGGCGAGCGCGAGATCGCGCCGGGCGCATCGATCGACGAGGAGGCATCATGACGGCTGCAGGCAGGATCGGCGGGATCGAAGGTTTTCAGGAGGGCGAGATCCGGCGCCAGGCCAGCGCCCGCTTCACCGTCTCGACGCGGAGCCAGGGCTTCACCGATGTCACGGCGGCGGTGGCCGATTTCCTCGGGCGCAGCGGCATCGCGCAAGGCCTGCTCACGCTCTTCTGCCGGCACACCTCGGCCTCCCTGACGATCCAGGAGAATGCCGATCCCGACGTTCAGAGCGACCTGATGGCGGCCCTGGACGGGCTCGCCCCACGCCATCCCGGTGGCGGGTACATCCATTCGGCGGAAGGCCCCGACGACATGCCGGCGCATATCCGCACCCTGCTGACGGATTCGGGCCTGACGATTCCCGTCATCGACGGACGTCTCGTCCTCGGCACGTGGCAGGGCATCTATCTCATCGAACACCGCGACCGGCCGCACCGGCGCGACATCGTCCTGCACGTCGCCGGCGCATAGGTGACCGGCGGCGCGCCGTCATCGGGCGCGCCGCCGGTCCGGGTCACGCGGCCCGGCCGTTCCGGCGGCAGCCGACCGTCGGGGTGCCGTGTTTCGAAACCCAGACCGCCGCCTGGGTCCGGTTGCTGACATTGATCTTTCTCAAGACGTTCTTGACGTGGATCTTCACCGTTGCCTCGGAGATCCGCAATTCCCGGGCGATCGACTTGTTGGAATGCCCGGTCGACAAGCAGGCGAGGACTTCGATCTCGCGATGCGAGAGATCCGATGCCGCTGCGGGCGCCGTCTCTACGCCCTTGGCGAACCGCATGAGAGCCGGCCTCGGGAAGCCGTTGCTGCCCCCGGTCAGATGCGAGGCGGCACCGATGGAGATCACGATGTTGCCGCCCATCACGACGTTCAACGATCGGATCAAGGCGATCGGCTGCGCGCTCCGGTTCAGGCAGGCCTGGATGCCCCGCTGCAGCAGGTACCGCGGCACCGCCGGATCGGTCTCGGCCGTGAGGGCGACGATCCGGGCCGTGGGAAAGTGGGATTGCACCAGGGGAACCAGCGCTCCCTCGATCTCATCCTGACCGAACTCGCTCAGAATGATTAGCTCCGGCATGTATCCGATCTGTAGATCTGCAATATCGTCTATCGAATCGAGGACTGAATATCCGTTCTGGTTCAATATTCCAACGAGACCGTCCCGTTCGAGCCCTCTCGGACCAATGACGATGGCGGGTATGGTCGTGGTCGCAGAGGTCAGATTATCCGGTCCGACGATCATCCCGGGAAGGAAATCGGATTGGGGAGGTTCGGAAGAAGCAGTGATACTGAGTGGCATCGGGCTAACTCCAATGAAGACTTGGAAATAGATGGCATGGCCATCGCTCTGCCGGCATGAATGAAATGCCGCCGTATGAACGTCGCACTGTCGTCCTGCTGCGAAGGCGAGACGCAGTCTCATAGCAGTCGATCGAAAATCGGGTCGTCGTGCTGAGCAGGTGATCGTGATGAAACAAATGTTATTATTTCAGGTAACAAATATCAGCGGATCGTTGTTGCCCCCTCCCTCAGTGTCGAATTCTATGACGATTGAATAACATGGGGACATCGCGTGCAACAAGAAAAAATGAACACTTCAAATCTGTCGTGTCGAGCGCGTATGACTGCCTGTAGGTCAATGATTCCGCGCTCGCTGAAGCCTCGATTTCAGCAAGCCTCGGGTGGTAAAACGCTCTTGCACGTAGGCGTGGAAGCCGAAACCGACGTCTTGGAGCGGCCCCCATCATGCCGGCCTCCGAAGCCTGGAACAGTCGAGACCTGCGAAAGGCCGTACCGTGGTATGACTACTTAGATCCGGTCCGAACCAGGGATTGTCCAAGGTTAGAGCAGGTTATTGGCCCTCATGGACCGGCCTTCATGGACCGGCGCGATCCTCGCCGTGCCGAAAGCTGCGCCCGAGGGGGGAGCGGAAGATCATGCTGGCGCCGATGCCGAAGCCGAAGACGCACCAGAACCAGATGCCCAGCATCGGCCCTTCGAGCGCCACGTCGAAACACGCGTCCACGAACATGCCGAGGCCGTAGCAGCCGATCCAGATGAACAGCTTGGCCCAGTGCTCCTCCCCGCGCCGGCGGGCCCAGAGCAGGCTGTGGAACAGCATCGTGAACCAGGTCGCCAGCACGCCGAGCCACAGCACGAGGCCAGGAACGCCCGAGCGCGCCAGATAGGTCATGTTGACGTTGTGGGGGCTGCGCAGCACCGCGTCGGCCGTCACCCATTGCTTGTAGCCGTCCTCGAGGGCGATGTTCACCCCGAAGCCCTTGCCCGTCCAGAAATACGGCCCGCGCAACGTGTAATCTTGAATCGTCGCCCACCAGCGCAGGCGGAACTCCTTGGTCGCCTCGAAATTCGAGGCCTCGCTGACGCCGACCACGCTCTTCAGGCCTTCGACGATCTGCTTGGGTCCGGTCGCACGCTCGTTGCCGGGAAGCTGGACGCTGAGATCGAACAGCGTCGCGATGATCGCGGCGACGAAAAACACAAGGACGATGGGCATGAACTGTCGCAGCCGCCGCCCGGCGATGGCCGCGACCACCACCGGCACGAGGCAGGTCAGCATGGCGCCGCGGCTCGACGTGACGACGATCATGCTCGCCATCAGCACGGCGACCCAGAGGCGCGAGAAGCGGCCGAGCCCCAGCAGGACGAAGACGGCGATGGCCGCGAGGTGGCTGGCGGCCTCGCCGGCCCGGACGCTGGGGATCTGGATCTCGGTGCCGGGGATTTTCAGGAACGCCGAACTCAGGCCGTACACGATGCCGCCGGCCAGGGCATAGAACCGCGCGAACCGGCCATAGGCGTCCATGGCCCGCCCGAACCGGCCGGGTTCCTCCAGCAGCAGGGCGACGACGATCAGGGCGAACAGGCCGTAGAGGGCCAGCACGCTGTCCCGGGGGGCGTCCATCCCGTAGGGGCCCAGATACGGCACGGTCCGGTAGAGGACCCAGCCCATCAGGACGATGAGCATCCGGCTCGCCGGCGTCGCCAGGATGGCGAGCCAGCATCCGGACCGCAGCAGCGCGATGAGCCCCCCGGCCAGGGCCATCTCGCCGACGAAGAGCGGCGGGATTCCCAGATAGGCGAAGGTCTTCCCCAGCACCGCGTAGCCCAGGAGCACGATGACGAGGGCGCGGGAGTAGCGTTCGGTGAAGTCGTCGGCGGCGCGGCCGAGGGGGAGGGCGGTGTCGAGAGGGGACTGGATCACGCGGGCGACTTCTTTAGAGGGGGCGGGACTTATGTCGGCACTCTCAGGGTCGTTCGATGGGATGGTTCGGCCGGTTCACTTGGCAAAGTCGATCATCCCACCGGATCACCTCATCCTGAGGTGCCCTTTGCTTCAGAAAAGGGCCTCGAAGGAGCGCTCCAGTCTGCTCAGTGGGTTCTGGAGCCCTCCTTCGAGGCCGCTACGCGGCACCTCAGGATGAGGTCGAGCCTCGGAAAACGGTTCAAAGAGGCTTCTAGACCGCGATCGGCATCGTCCGGTGCGAGTCCATCGCCTCGGCGTAGATCCCGAGGAGCTGGTTCGTGGTGACGGTCTCGCTCCAGCAGGTTTCGTATTTCAGCCGTGCCGCCCGGCTCATGCGCTCGGACGCGGCACGATCGGTGAGGATCCGCGTCATGGCGCGGGCGAGATCGGCGGCGTCGCCCGGGGCGGCGTGCAGACCGGTCACGTCGTCCGATACGATCTCGGCCAGCGAGCCGATCCGCGACGCGATCACCGGCAGGCCCATGGCGAAGGCTTCGACCACCACCATCGGCAATCCCTCGTACCAGAGCGAGGGGACGATCAGGGCCCTTCCCCCCCTCATCGCGGCGCGAACCTGCGCGGGGGTGACCTGGCCCCGGTCGTCGAGATTGGGCGAGGCGGCGACCTGCGCGGCCAGCGGCCCCGTTCCGATGACCGTGACCCTGCAGCCGGCGATCCTGGCCGCGGCATCGAGGGTCTCGACGCCCTTCTCGGTGGTGAGGCGTCCCACGAACAGTAATCCCTCCCGCGCATCTGCCGAGACCGGGCCGGGATCGGCGAGCCCGTTCGCCTTCACGGCGATGCGGTGTCCGGGCAGGCCCGCCGCGATGAACCGGCTGCGCTCGAACTCGGTCAGCGCGATGAAACGGTCGACATGGTTCGCCCAGGTGCCGGTCTGCCTGTGATGCTGGATGGACCGCGCCACCGCGAGCGATCCGAGCCGGGAATCCCGGTAGCACCGGTGCAGCACCGCGTTGTAGGCGGAGCCGCCGACGCAGACCTCGCAGGGCGAGCCGTTCCGCGTCAGCATCGCGTTGGCGCACATGATCCGGTAATTGTGCAGCGTCTGGATCGTGGGCGTTCCCGTCTTGCGGACGGCCACATGCACCATCGGCGAGATCAACGGGAAGTAATTGTGGACGTGGACCACGTCCGGCCGGAAGAGATCGATCTCCTTCAGGACGAGGCCGATGTTCTTGGGCGAATTCACCGATTGGAACGCCGCGCGCAGGCGGTCGACCGGCGTGACGATGGACTTGTTGCTCAAGGTGAAGAGGCGGACGTCGCAGCCGGCCCGTTCGAGGGCGCCGATCTCCTGGGCGACGACGGAATCCTCGCCCCCGTGGAACTGGTACTCGTTGTGGACGATCAATACGCGTTTCGACATCTCGATCGCCTCACAATCGTTGCTGTGACCGCTGGTCAGTCTTCGTCCGGTCGCGGGCGCGGCGTTACTCGGCCGCCACGGAATGCAGGACCGGCTGAGACTGCGCGATCTCTTCCTCGATCCAGCGGTAGGTCGGCACGAGCCCCTCGCGGATCATGATCTTGGGCTCCCAATCGAGAACCTTGCGGATCAGGCCGTTGTCGCTGTTGCGCCCACGCACGCCCTGCGGCTTCGTCAGGTCGTGGCGCTTGGTGATCGTCTTGCCCGCGATCTCCGCCGCGATATCGACGAGGTCGTTGATGCTGATCATCTCGTCGGTGCCGAGATTGATCGGCGCGCAGTAATCGGAATGCATCAGCCGGTACAGGCCCTCGACGCAATCGTCGATATACATGAAGGAGCGGGTCTGCAGACCATCCCCCCAGACCTCGATCTCACCACCATCGGGGCAGAGCACCACCTTGCGGGAGATCGCGGCGGGCGCCTTCTCCCGGCCGCCGTCATAGGTGCCGAGCGGACCATAGACGTTGTGGAACCGTACGGACCGGGTCGGAATTTTCCAATCCTCGGTCATGTATTGGCACATCTTCTCCATGTAGATCTTCTCGAGCCCGTAGCCTTCCTCGGGCTGGGCCGGCCAGGCGACGTCCTCGGAGAGCGGGGTGACGTCGGGCGAGAGCTGGAGATGCTGGGGATAGACGCAGGCCGAGGAGGAGAAGAGGAACTTCTCCAGGCCGCTATAGCGCGCCGCCTCGATCATATGCGCGCTGATCAGGGTGTTGTTGAGCGTGATCTCGGCATGCGAGCCGCTGATGAAGCCGATGCCGCCCATGTCGGCCGCGAGGTGGTAGACCTCGTCCATGTCCTTGACGGCGATGGCGCAATTGTCCCGCATGCGAAGATCGACCTGCATGAAGTCGTGCGCGGCCGAGGCTTCGTATTGCGGGAGCTTGATGTCGGCCCCGCGGACCCAATAGCCCTTGTTGACGAGGCTTTTCACGAGATGGTGTCCGATGAAACCACCGGCCCCGGTCACAAGTATCTTTTTCATGACAGACAGCCCTTATTCAATGCGTGTCGTCAGAAGAACTGCATGATCGCCGAATGTATTGGTAGGAACCTTGAGGGTTAGATCGAACGCGCTCGCGGTGTCGCGTATAGTACCCTTGCGCCGGATGTGGCGACTTGGCGGTCAGAGGTGCCGGGCAAATGTGAGCCCACGGCCTCCGCCTTCCTCTGGATGCCCTGCTTGATGGGACTTCTTAGCGGATGCTCATGCCGAAGTCGGTCATCTGCCAGAGCAGATCATCCGAGCCGACCGCCTCAGGATCGGGGCTTCGATTTCTGGTCAGTGGGGGTTTCGACAAGACCATGAGCAGACCACGCCGTCATTCCGGGCTCGCCTTTGGCGCTCCGGAATGACGGGCTGGCTGTCAAAACCGATGTGAACTTTCCCGCAGATCGGATGACACTAATCCGAGTTCGGATCTCTGACCTCAGGATGAGGTCGTGCCTTGGAACAACAACGCGAAGAGGTCCTGAATTCCGTCCCGCGCGGACCCTGTCGGGCCACCGAATCGGGATGACGAAATGTCGGATCGCGTGTTCGCCATCAATCATTATCGCCGATCCTGTAGCTTTCGGACTAGTTTCCGACCACTCGGAAGAGATGTTCTCCAGGACAGGATGATATTTTAAGGTTGTCGCTTGCGGCGGTTGCTGTTCCAAACCCGTGACCGCCTTTGCTCATCTGAATGATCCATGGAGGCTGGAATGCGGGTGGCGGTCATCGGCGTCGGATATGTCGGTCTCGTATCCGGGGCGTGCTTTGCCGAATTCGGGCATCATGTGCATTGCGTCGACAAGGATCCGCAGCGGATCGCCGCCCTGCGCGCGGGTCGCATGCCGATCTACGAGCCGCATCTCGACGCGCTCGTCGCCAACAACGTCGCCGCCGGGCGCCTGAGCTTCGGCACCGATCTCGCCGAGGCGGTGGGCGACGCGGAAGTCGTGTTCATCGCCGTCGGCACGCCCGCCCGGCGCGGCGACGGCCATGCCGACCTCGCCCATGTCTTCGCCTGTGCCCGCGACATCGCGCAAGCGATCCGGGGTTATACCGTGGTGGTGACGAAATCGACCGTCCCGGTGGGCACGGGGGACCGGGTCGAGCACATCATGCGCCTCGTCCAGCCGCAGGGCGCCTTCGCCGTCGTCTCGAACCCCGAATTCCTCCGCGAGGGCGCGGCCATCGCGGATTTCCAGCATCCCGACCGGATCGTCATCGGCACCCAGGACGAGCGGGCGCGGGCGATCATGACCAACCTCTACCGGCCCCTGGCGGAGGCGGCGGTGCCGCTGTTCTTCACCACCCGGCGCACCGCCGAGCTGGTGAAATACGCGGCCAATGCCTTCCTCGCCATGAAGATCGGCTTCGTCAACGAGATGGCCGATCTGTGCGAGCGGGCGGATGCCGATGTGGAAGGGGTCTCCTACGGGATCGGCCTCGACCGGCGGATCGGCGCGCAGTTCCTCCAGCCGGGTCCGGGCTTCGGCGGCTCGTGCTTTCCCAAGGACATCCAGGCGCTGATCAAGTCGGCGCAGGATTACGGCGTCCCCTCCCGGATCATCGAGACGGTGGCGGCCGCCAACGAGCAGCGCAAGCGATTGATGGCGCGGCGGCTGATCAAGGCCTGCGGCGGCTCCGTCAGGGGGCTGACCATCGCGGTGCTCGGCCTCACCTTCAAGGCGAATACCGACGACACCCGCGAGGCGCCGGCCACCTCGATCATCACCGCCCTCCAAGACGAAGGCGCCGAGGTGCGGGCTTATGACCCCCAGGGGATGGACCAGGCAAGGGCGCTCATGCCCGACATCGCCTACGCCACCGACCCCTATTCCTGCGTGGCCGGCGCCCATGCCGTGGCGATCGTGACGGAATGGAGCGTGTTCCGCACCCTCGACCTCGCCCGTCTCCGGGCCCGCATGGCGGGGTCGGTCCTCGTCGATTACCGCAACATCATCCCGGTGGCGGAGGCGACGGAGGCCGGGTTCCGCCATGTGGGAATCGGCCGGCGCAGCGTCACGGCGGAGCGCCCGGCGCCACGGATCGACCTGACGCAGCCGCAGGGCGCGGTGCTGCCGGAGCTCGCCATCGCCGCTGGGTAATCCCCCGAAGGCACCGACCGAGCGAAAGCCGCCCCGCGACTGCGGGGCGGCTTTCGTGTGTCGGTTCTACTTGGGGGTACTTGGGGAAGTCTGTATCGTTGCAAGACGACGGATCTTCCCGCCCTCTCACCTCATCCTGAGGTGACCTTTGCGCAAGCAAAGGGCCTCGAAGGAGCCCTCCAGTTCGCTGAGCGAGGACTGGAGACCTCCTTCGAGGCCGCTTCGCGGCGCCTCAGGGTGAGGTAAGGGGTTGGAAAGACGGAAGAACAGGTTTCGGTGGGAACGCGTTCACCGTCCGGTCGCGGTCCTCAGGGCGGGCTTCGGCCAGAACGCGGAGGCCTGGGCCAGCACGGTCTCGATCACCTCGTCCTGCTCGTCGATGCGCAGATCCGGGAAGAGCGGCAGCGAGAGCGTGCCCTCGCCCCATTCCTGCGCCACGGGCAGGGACGATGCTTCCGGCACGTCGCGGTAGAGGGTCAGCGTGGGCACGCTGCGGTAATTCACCGTCGTGCCGATGCGGGCCTCGCCCAGCGCCCGGAGCATGTCGTCGCGGCGCCCGTCGGGCACGTGGATCGGGAACAGGTGCCGGGCCGAGACCACGCCCGGCTCCATGGCCGGCCAGGTGAATGGGGTGCCGGCGAGCGCGCTCTCGTAGCGTCGGCTCAACGCCTCGCGCCGGGCGCACTGAACCTCCACCTGATCGATCTGGGGCGCGAGCAAGACGGCCAGCAGGTCCGGCAGGTTGGCCTTGGTGCCGAGGCGGTCGATGTCCCAATGGTTGTAGGTCCCGCCCTGGAAACGCTGGGCCGCGCCGGCGGACATCCCGTGCAGCACCGTCTGCACCAGGGTTCGGGCGAGGAGGGGATCGCGGGTGACGACGGCGCCGCCCTCGCCGCAGGTCACGTTCTTCGTGGCGTAGAAGGAGAAGATCGCCGCGTCGCCGTCCTGCCCCGGCCGGCGCCCGTTGCGGCTGCCCTCGAAGCAATGGGCCGCGTCCTCGATGATCCGGATCGAGGAGGGGACCGCCGCCCGCAGAGCCGGGATGTCCACCATCTGGCCGTAGAGATGGACGGGGATGATCGCCCGCGTCCGCTCCGTCACGGCCGCCGCCGCGAGACCCAGGTCGATGAGGAGCGTGTTCGGGTCGCTGTCGACGAAGACCGGCGTCGCGCCGACGAGGCGCACCACGTTGGCCGTCGCCGCGAAGGTCATGGCCGGTACGATGACCTCGTCGCCGGGGCCGATCCCCATGGCGAGGAGGGTCGCCACCGCCCCTTGCGTCCAGCTCGAGGTGAGCTTGGCATGCGGCACCGCGAAGAAATCCCGCAGCAGGTCCTCCACGCGCGCGCCCTCGGGGCCGGTCGTCAGGAACGCACTGCCGAGGACCGAGGCCACCCGCACGGCGTAATCGGGCGAGAGCGCATGCCTATAGAACGGGACTGCCATCGGTTGCCTCCATGTCTTCGCTGAGAGCCGGCGATGCCGGTGTGGTTCGGTAGAGGGCGTGCAGGCGCGCCGCGACCACGGTCCAGTCGGCCGAGCATCCCATCCGGTGGGCGCCGCGCGACATCGCCCGCCATTCCGCGGAATCGAGGGAAGCGGCCCGGGCGAGCGACTGGGCCACGGCCTCGGCCGTCAGATCCTCGATGAGGAGGCCGGCGCCGTGCCGCGTCATCGCCTCGGTCATCCCCGCCTCGGCGGTGATGAGGAGCGGCACGCCGAGGATCTGGGCTTCGAGGGCCGCCGTCGGCCAGCGGTCGAGGCGCGAGGGAAAGGCGAAGAAGTCCCAAGACCGGACGATGTCGTCCCGCTCGGCCCCGTAGCGCGGCCCCTCGAAGGTCACGGCGGATTCGATGCCGAGGCGGCGGGTCGTCGCCATCAGCTCGTCTCGCTCGTCGCCGGGGCCCATGACGACGAGGCGGCCGGTGCCGCCCTGCCGCCGGTATAGGGCGAACCCTTCGATCAGCAGGTCGAGCCCCTTGTGGAACACCGCCAGCCGGCCGCAGAAACCGAAGACCGGCGAGCCGCCGGCAGGGCCAGATGACCCGCCGGCAGGGCCGGACCTGTCGACGAATCCCGGACGCCCGCCGAGCGCGCTCGAATAGACCCCGTGGGGCACGAGGACCGACCGGGCCTTGGGCGCCAGGCGGCGGAGTTCGGCCTGTTCGAGGGCCGTGATGACGTGGACGAAGCGCGCGCCCTCCAGAACCCGCCGCTCCAGCAGCCGGACGTAGAGGGCCGTCGACGGCTTCACCAGCCGGCCGGCCCGGTCGTAGAAATGCGAGAAGCAGGCATGGAGGCTGATGACGTAGGGGATGCCGCGCCGGCGCAGCATCCGCGTCAGGGAGACCAGAAGCGGTTGGCGCGCGCCGTGGAAGTGAAAGATCGTCCGCGTGTCGGCCCCATCGAGGAAAGCCTCGCGGGAGCGGCGCGACAGGCTGACCGTGCGGCCGAGGATCCTGAGCCCGTCCAGCGGGACATGATCCATCCGGATGCCCGCCGGCACCGTCATCCCGTTGGGATCGCGCGACAGGAACAGGATGCGGGACGCCTCGCCCGACACGGTCTGCTCCGTGACGAGGGAGCGCGTATTCTGGTGAATACCGTTGGCGAAGGAGGGATATCCCTCCTTGTTCTCGATGATGACGTGTCGGACGGACAAGGGGGAGCCACCATCCGGCCGTCGGACCGTGGACGAGGGAGGCACGTCATAGGCTCGCATGGATGTCCTCTCGGGCCGGCCGGTCGGAGATGCGGGTCCGGGCAGACGCGGACCCGTTTCGTCTCAGGCGCGCGCCGCCTCGGCGCCGGCCTCGAAGGCCGGGCGGGGAAACACGCCCGGGGTCGCGGCGATGGCCTCTTCGGCCGGGATCGGCAGGCTCAGCCGCTGGAGCGGGTCGGCGAGCAGCATCTTGTACCACTTGACCGTGTTGCAGACGGCGGTGTTGCGCAGGATCTTGGCGTCGAGGGCGTTCTGGATCTCGATGACGGCATCCTCGATCCGGTGTCTCGCCCCGAAGCCAAAACTTTCCCGCGCCTTGGCGAAGCTCACATGGTAATCGCGCCGGTCGAGCCCGCAGGGCATGAACTCGATCTCGCTCGCCTTGGTGACGGTGTTCTTCACCGCGAGCGCGATGTCGACGATCTGGCGGTTGTCCCAGCCGATGTTGAAGGCCGCACCGGCGACGACGCCGGACGGGGCGCGCAGGGCGCTGAGGAAGGCGGCGGCCACATCCCACACATGGACAACCGGACGCCATTGCGATCCGTCGCCCCCCACCGTGATGCGGCCGCGATCCAGGGCGTCGAAGGTCATCTGGTTGACGACGAGGTCGAACCGCATGCGCGGCGACAGGCCGAACACGGTGGCGTTCCTGAGCGCGGTGGCGGCGAAATGGCCGGTATTCAGGGCGAGCACCGCCTCTTCGGCCCTGGCGCAGGTCTGCGCGTAGATGGTGAGGGGCCGCAGAACCGCGTCCTCGGTGAGGAACATGTCCTGGCCGGCGCCGTAGACCGCGCAGGAACTGGCGAAGAGGTAGCGGCGGACGCCGGCGCGCTTGGCGGCCATGGCGGCCCGTATCCGGCCCTTCTCGTTGATCGACCGTGTCAGCTCCGGGTCGAGATCGCCGGACGGATCGTTCGATAAAGCGGCCAGATCGATGGCATAATCGCAATCGTCATAGGCATGATGGTCGATGAGCCTGATGTCCTGCTTGACGATCTCAAGCTTGGGGTGGCCATCATATTTCGAGAGAGCAAGGTCTCCAAAATAAAAGGCATCTATGGCTTTGACCTTGTACCCGTTCCGAAGTAATTCTCCGACCATGACGGAACCAATGTAACCGCCGGCTCCCGTGACAGCAACTTTCGCGTTCATGATTGTCATCCATCGCAGTCTTGAGAACAATGCTTCAGTCTTGATGTTCAATTTAATGTGATGAATTTCGTAAGGCAAAAGAACAATAGGACTAGCAACGATGGTTCGGGGTGCAGTTCAGTAATACGAAATCAAGATGCCGCGGCGCGAATGGATTAGCCGGGGGTGTTTCCTATGTGGCGCGTCTCGTCGGCGACGATCGACTGAACAAGGAGCGCTCGCGCTCGGTATCGACGCGCGTCAGCGCACGGGCCGTCCTTCGACGATTTCGGCGAGCACATGGCCGTTCACGGGGAGCCGACCTCGCGGGCGGCGGGGGTTCCCAGGCGTGAGAGCGTGGCGGTGGTGTCGAGCGGGAGGAGCGTCAGGCCGGACGCCGAAGGCGTCGAAAGGCACCGGGCCAAGTATGATTGGCCCGGGGACCGCGTAAGACGGCACAGGTCCGAAGAGAGATGTAGGAATAGAGATGTAGGACAAGAGATGTAGGACAAGAGATGGGATTGGTCTCGTCCGAATCCGCGCCTCTGCTCGGCGCGGGTCATGTCTTGCGAGATCCACCCCGTCGAACGGGATGGATCCGCCCGGATGGCGGCGCCTCTATACGGCCGCCATCCCTTCGAGCGTATCGTTGAGCGATGCCGCGCCGGGATGATGCTTGGCGAAGCTCGCTCGGTCGCCCGAGTTGCAATATTTGATACCCCAGAGGGCCGCTTGTGTCCTGTTCCGTACGTTAATCTTTCGGAGGATCGCCTTCACATTACCCTTCACCCGTCCTTCAGCGATGGACAGGCGCTCGGCGATGGCGCGGTTTGAATCGCCCTTGATCAAGCAGGCGATGATACTGAGTTCCCGATCTGACAGATGAAGTGTCTGATCCTGAGAGGGGAACGGCTCGTCGGCCTCAGGTTCCCTACTTTCCTCCTCACCGGGGAGGGGGTCGGCCTCAGCCCCAATGCACAGATGGGGCACCACGCAGTGGTCGAGCAGGATCAGTTCCAGGGCCTGCACCAAAGTATCAGAACAGGCACTGTACAGAAGAATAGCCGCCGCACCGCATTCCAGCATGGGGGCTACATGCTCGGCCTCGCAGGTCGCGCAAATGCAGATGATGAAACTGTTGGGAAAACGAAGACGAGCGTTCAAGATTTCCTCGGTCGGGGCGTTCGCCGTCGAGGGAATACTCATGATGACAATAAGGTTCGAGTCGGAAGATTCGGGTAAATCCTGAGCCTGGTCGAGATTTCCGACCATGGAGATCACGTCGAACCCGCTCTTCAGCAATATGTATCGTAACCCTTCTCTGTAGAGCGCCGTTCCCCCGCTGATCACTGTTGCGGGTCGCGCCGTAGATGCAAAATTGGGTCGTGGAAAGGTAGTTCCGGAAACGTGAATCATCGTCAGCCCCCCACCAATTCGTACTGATAAAGTCGACCGCTCCACTTACAAGTAATGTACAAATCGATACATTAAAGTGAGAGTCTGGTATGGATCGGAACAATCTGACCGTCAATGAAAAAACGATTAAATAATCCTTTTTTGGTCATCCCATTTGATCGATAGCCGCGCCCGACTGTGATCTGCCATCCGAAAGCTCTATACGGATGTTAATTGCGGATGGTTCTACGGGCGAACATTGGGGAGTGTGCCCGCGGATTCCTGGCATATCTCGAAGTCATCGATTGTATAGATTCCCTCATGTTCGTTCAGACTCGCTCCTCGTCCCAGATCGACCGTTCGGAGTAGGTCTCTTTCGATCTCCGTTGTCTGGCAGCGCGAGGTACAATCACCGGCATTCAGTTGCGGTGATGTAGGATTCGCTATGCTGGGCAGGTGGTTAGACAAGCAAAACAGCTTTGCCGGCTCTCAAGGCGCGCAGGGTGCCGGTGGGCGGTGCTTGGCCGATGCGGCGCAGGCTGGTTCGGCATCCTCGTCGGCCGGCGTAGAATCAGGGTCCGGCGGGGCAGGAAGCTGGGCCGAGTCGTTCAGGCTCGACCATGCCGAGCTCATCGGCCCGCACCGGCCGGGCCCCCGTATTCCCGGCAGTCTCACCTGGCTGCTGGCGACGACATCGATCCTTTCCGCGCTGGTCTTCGGTCTCGTCGTCGAGACGACCCGGTCGGTCGGTGCGCGCGAGGCGCGCCAGAGCGAGGACGGACATCGCGTCGCGTTGCAGCAGGCCGAAGACCGGATCGCGACGCTCGCCCTGGAACTCCGCTCCGAGAAGGACGCGGCCGAGATCTCGCGCTCCCTCCTGAGCCGGCAGCTCGATGAGGGAAGCCGGGCATTGGAGACCGTCGAAGCCGATCTGAAGCGGGCGCAATCCGAGCGGCAGGCACAGGCCGCCCGCGCGGACGACCGCGAACTGGCGCTCCGGCGTCTCGAAGAGCAGTTCGAGGCGAGCCGGAGGGAAGCCTCGACCCTCCGGTCCGAAGCCGCGGATCTCCTGGCGCGCACCGATGCCGCGATGCGTGCGCAGGCGGCGGCGGATGAGGCGCGCCGAGCGGCCGAAGCGGTCCTGGCGAATGCCGGGGGCGCCCGCGACGGCGATGCGCCGGCGCGGACGGAACTGGCCTCGATCGATGACGACGCGAAAAGCGATGTCCGGTCCGCTGCGCTGCCGGTCGCCATGGACAGGTCAGCGGAGGCCGCGCCGCTGGCGGTCCTGCCCGTCACCGATCCGCGCCCGGGATGGTTGACGCATGGCAGCGCCACCTTCGCTTCCCTCGACGCCGTCGCCCATTCCCGTGGCCTCGGGCCTGTGAAGGCCCAGCCACAACCAACTGCCTCCGCTGTTCGCCGCGTGTCCTCGCGCCCGAACCGTGGGCGGCCTCAGGCGAGCGACGCGGCGTCGATGCCGGCCTCCTCCGCCGCTCAGCCCGTGGCGAAAGCGGGCCTCGACGGCGGTGAGGTCGGTCCGGGACCGGACGGCGCGCCACAGCGTGTGCCGGTCTCCGCCCTCTTGCGTCCGTCACCGGTCCGGGCCGCGCCGCAGCAGAAATCCGCCCGTGGCGAGGGAGTATCCGCGGAGAAAAAGCTAAGTAATCCCAAGTAGCGCTTCTCCTGGGCGCATTCGCGCCGCATTCTCCTTGCCGAGCTTGGATTAAAGTCATTCTCTAAGTCGCGCTGAGTGAAAAATCGTTATCCCTGCGATTCAACGTCAGATTTGTGTCGGTTATATTCCGCGATGATGCATTTATAGTTTGGTTGCGTCGATGTATTCGTGAATATTTTTCGAGTGACGGCGCGATGCATCGCCGTCTTCGCGCGGTGAATGCGAAGCCTTGGATGCGTCATCGCCAAACATCGATCTCTGTGACGCGCAGCGATGCCGGAGCCTGTCGAGATGGAATTCATCGAGAACCGTTCCCAGGACGAAACGGATATCCGTCAGGCCGACGACGATGGGCGGTCCACCGCCTACTTCATCGGCGACGGAACCTTGCTGATCCGATGCGCGGAGCTCTTCCTGGCCGCCGGGCATGCGATCTCCGCCGTGATCACGCGGGATCGGCGCGCCGCCGAATGGGCGCGCCGCGCCGGGATCGCGATCATCGACAAGGATGCGTTCCTGGCCGCCGGCCATCGCGATCCCCCGGTGGATTTCCTGTTCAGCGTCGGCAATCTCGACGTGATCCCATCGGCCGTGCTCGCCCGGGTCCGGCGCCGGGCGATCAACTTTCACGATGGCCCCCTGCCGAGGCATGCCGGCCTCCATGCCACGACCTGGGCGATCCTCGCCGGGGAGACCTCGCATGGCGTCAGCTGGCATCAGATCGACGAGACCATCGATACCGGCGCCATCCTGGCGCAGGAGCATTTCGATATCCTGCCCGGCGACACCGTCTTCAGCCTCAACGGCCGCTGCTACGAGGCCGGCGCCTCGAGTTTCGCCGCCCTCCTCGACGGGCTCGTCTCGGGCCGCGTGGAAGCGAGGCCGCAGCGGGGCGAGCGCCTCTATCATGGCCGGCTCAAGCGCCCGGATCGCGCCGCGACCCTGGATTTCCGCCAGCCCGCCGCCCGGATCGCCGCCCTCGTCCGCGCCCTGGATTTCGGCCCGGTGCACAATCCGCTGGCGCGCCCAAAGATCTTCACCGGGCAGGATCTGGTCCTGGTCCGGGGCGCGGAGATCGGTCCCGCCTCCGCTCACCTCCGTCCCGGCACGATCATTCGGGTGGGCCCCGATCTCATTTCCGTCGCGACGGCGGATCGCGAGATCGTCCTTTCCGGCCTCACCACTCTGCGCGGCGAGCCGGCCGACACTCTGTTCAGCCCCGGCACGGTCCTGCCCGAGATCGAAGGGCCGCGCGCCGAGGCGCTCGCGTCCGCCCAACGCCTCGCCGCCGCCCACGAGGCGTTCTGGATCGAGCGCTTGGAGGCCGTCGCCGCGCCGACCTTGCCCTATCCCCGTCGCGGGGACGGTGGTTCCGATGCCGCCCCTCACCGGATCGCGATCCCGCTGGCCCGCACGGCGAGCCCGGACGATGCGGCGGCGGCCTTCCTCGCCTGGATCGGCCTCGTCTGCGACACACCTCGCGTCACGCTGGCGTTGAGCGAGGCCGCCAAGGCCCAGGACGAAACGGGGACCGGGCTTGAGCCGTGGTTCCTGCCGGACCGTCCCCTGACCCTGGCCGTCGACCGGGACGGCTCGGTTGCGGAGCTCCGGGCGGTGTTCGCAGCCGAGCGCGCCGACCTCGCCGCCAGGGGTATTCTGGCCGCCGATCTACCGCAACGCGCCGCCTCTCCCGAAATGCGCGAAAGGGCCGTCGCATGGCGCAAGATAGGCCTGGTCCATGGCGGTGCGAAACCGGGTCTCCTGACGCGTTCCGGCTCCGAATTGTTGCTGGTTTTGAGCGATGGGGAGAGCCCGGCGGAGCTCCTCGTCTGCGGCCGGACCTTCGAGGCCGAGGTGGCGCAAGCCATGGCGAGGCAGTTCGCGGCCTTCCTCCAGGCCTTCCTGGCCGATCCCGAGATTCGCCTCGGCGCGCTCCCCCTCGTGCCGGAGGAAGAGGCGGCCATCGTGGCGGCGCTCAACGCCACCACCCTGCCTTTCCCGCACAATCGCACGATCCAGGACGAGATCGCCGCCAGGGCGGCCGAGCTGCCCGAGCGGGACGCCGTGGTCGCCGGGAAAGCCCGCCTCACCTATGCCGAGCTCGACCGCGCCGCCGGGGAACTCGCCGGCCACCTCGTCGCGGCCGGAATCGGGCCGGGGACCATCGTCGGCATCTGCCACGAGCGGGTGCCGGACCTCGTCGTCGCCGTCCTCGCGACCTTGAAGGCCGGTGCGGCCTACCTGCCCCTCGATGCCGACTATCCGCGCGAGCGCCTCGCCTACATGCTCGAAGATTCGGGCGCCGAGGTCCTGCTGACGAGCCGCCCCATCCAGGAACGCCTCGCCTTCGCTCCGGCGCAGGTGCTCTACACCGCGGAGGCCAGCGGCGAAGCCGCGCCGCCCCCCGGTCGCGCCGGCGGGCAGGATCTCGCCTATGTCATCTACACGTCCGGTTCGACCGGCCGGCCCAAGGGTGTGGCGATCACCCATCGCAACCTCATCAATTTCTGCGCCGGCATGGATGCCCGCATCCCGCACGACCCCCCCGGCACCTGGCTCGCGGCGACGAGCCTGTCCTTCGACATCTCGGTACTCGAAATCCTCTGGACCCTGGCGCGCGGCTTTACGGTGGTGCTGCACGGCCAGCGCTCCGAGCCCAGTTCCGGCCCCGGCTTCAGCCTGTTCTACTTCTCGAACGACGACGCGGCGGACCCGCAGGACAAGTACCGTCTGCTGCTCGAAGGCGCACGTTTCGCCGATCGCAACGGTTTCGAGGCGGTGTGGACGCCGGAGCGGCACTTCCACGCCTTCGGCGGCCTCTACCCCAATGCCGCCCTCAGCGCCGCCGCCCTCGCCGCCTGCACCGAGCGCGTCAAGATCCGCGCGGGCAGCTGCGTCCTGCCGCTGCACCATCCCCTGCGCGTCGCCGAAGACTGGGCGATGATCGACAACCTGTCGAAGGGCCGGGCCGGGATCGCCTTCGCGTCGGGATGGCAGCCGAACGACTTCGTCCTGGCGCCCGAGCGCTTCGCCGAGCGCAAGGACAAGATGGCGGGGCAGATCGATGACATCCGCCGCCTCTGGCGTGGCGAGCGCCTGCCGTTCCCCAACCCGCTGGGCAAGGTCGTGGAGATCGGCACGATGCCCCGGCCGATCCAGCCCGAACTGCCGATGTGGCTCACGGCGGCCGGCAATCCCGACACCTTCGTCCAGGCCGGGCGGCTGGGATGCGGCGTCCTCACCCATCTCCTCGGCCAGACCCTCGAGGAACTGGCGGACAAGATCCGGCAATACCGCATGGCCTGGCGGGAGGCCGGGCATGCCGGTGAGGGTCATGTGACCCTCATGCTCCATACCTTCGTGGGCGAGGACGAGGACGCGGTCCGCGAGACCGTCCGCGAGCCCATGAAGCGCTACCTCGGCAGCGCGATGGATCTGGTCAGGCAGGCCGCCTGGACCTTCCCGACCTTCGTCCAGCGCGCGGCCTCCGACGGTCGCACGCCGGCCGAGATCCTCGACGCCGAGGATTTGTCGCCCGCCGATCGCGACGCGCTGCTGGACCACGCCTTCGAGCGCTATCACAGCACCGGCGGCCTGTTCGGCACCCCGGAATCCTGCCTCGGCATGGTCGAGGCGGTGCGGCGCATCGGGACCGACGAGATCGCCTGCCTCGTCGATTTCGGGGTGCCGACCGATCTCGCCCTCGACCATCTCGAGCACCTGAAACGGCTGATGGTTCTGGCCGGAACCCTCACCGCGACGGTGCCCGCCTCGGTTCCCGAGGAGATCGTCCGGCACCGGGTCACCCACTTCCAATGCACCCCCTCCATGGCTCGGATGCTGGTGGCCGATGCGGCGGGCCGGCGCGCCCTCGCGCAACTCGGCACCATGATGGTGGGCGGCGAGGCCCTGAGCGCGGACCTCGCCGGAAGGCTGCGCGACCTCCTGCCCGGAAAATTCCTCGGCATGTACGGCCCGACGGAGACGACGATCTGGTCGGCCGTGGTCGAGATCGACGGCGTGGAACGCGGCGTGACCCTCGGCGAACCCATCGCCAACACGGTGCTGCACGTGCTCGACGCGCACCGGCGCCCGTGCCCGGCCTATGTGGCGGGCGAGCTCCATATCGGCGGGGAGGGCCTCGCCCGTGGCTATCTCGGCCGCGACGAGCTGACGGCCGAGCGGTTCATTCCCAATCTCTTCGGTCCGGGGCGGCTCTACAGGACGGGCGACCTCGTCCGCCGGGACGCCTCGGGAGCGCTGATCTTCCTCGGGCGGCTCGATCACCAGGTCAAGGTCCGGGGGCACCGGATCGAGCTCGGCGAGATCGAGACCGCATTGGCGCGCCAGCCCGGCATCGCCGCCGCCGTCGTGGTGGCGCGCGAGGATAGCGACGGCGACCAGCGCCTGGTGGGCTACGTCACCGCCAGGGACGGCGCGACCCTGCGGCCCGAGGCCCTGCGCGAGGCGGTCGCCTCGACCCTGCCCGCCTTCATGGTCCCGGCTGTGATCGTCGTTCTGCCCGCCCTCCCGATGACCCTGAACGGCAAGGTCGACCGAGGCGCGCTGCCCGCGCCGCATCAGGCACCGGAGGCCGCTGCTCCGCCCGAAGTGCCGATGAGTTCAGTGGAGGCGCTGATCGCCGGCATCTGGGGCGAAGCGCTCGGCCGGCCGGTCGTCGCCACAACCGAGAACTTCTTCGACCTCGGCGGTCACTCCCTCCTCGTGGTGCAGGTCCAGCGCCGTCTCGGCGAGGAACTCCGCCGGGAAATCGCGATCACCGACCTGTTCCGCTTCCCCACGATCCGCACCCTCTCGCTGCATCTCGGAGGATTCGCCACCGGCCCCTCGGCAACCGACCGGGGACACGATCGGGCCAAGGCGCGGCAGGCGCTGAGACGGCGCCAGGAGATGCCGGCGCCCGTCGCGTAGCCATCGGCCAGTAGAGAAACGTGAGGTACGTCATGATTTCGCCGACCCCTGAAACGGCAGGTGATGCAACCGGCAGGATCGCCATCGTCGGCATGGCGGGGCGGTTTCCGGACGCAGCCACGACGGGTGACCTCTGGCGCCTGCTGAGGGCGGGGCGCGAAGCGACGCATTGGTTCAGTGACGAGGAGCTGCTGGCCTCCGGTGTCTCGGCCACGCATCTGCGCGACCCGCGCTACGTGAAGGCCGGAATGGTCCTGCCCGACATGGAAGCGTTCGATGCGGGATTTTTCGGCCTGAGCCCTCGGGAGGCGGCCATTCTCGACCCCCAACACCGCCATTTCCTCGAATGTACCTGGGAGGCGCTGGAGGATGCAGGCCATTGTCCCGAGACGTTCGAGGGAGCCATCGGCGTTTTCGCGGGCTGCGGCATGCAGGCCTATTTCGCCAACAACCTGCTCACCAATGCCGAGCTCCTCGAACAGGTGGGGCTCTTCCTCCTGCGTCATACGGGCAACGACAAGGACTTCCTCGCGACCCGAGCCTCCTACCTCCTTAACCTGCAGGGGCCGAGCATCTCGGTGCAGACCGCCTGCTCCACATCCTTGGTGGCGGTCCATTTCGCGATCCAGAGCCTACTGTCGGGCGAGTGCGACATGGCCTTGGCAGGCGGCGTGACCATCGAGGTGCCGCACCGACAGGGCTACCGGGCCGCCGAAGGCGAGATTCTCTCGCCGGACGGGCATTGCCGCGCCTTCGACGACGAGGCCAACGGCACCCTCTTCGGCAGCGGGGCCGGTATCGTGGCCCTGCGCCGCCTGGAAGACGCCATCGCCGCCGGCGACCACATCTATGCGGTCATCTGCGGTTCCGCCGTCAACAACGACGGCTCGACCAAGGCCGGCTACCTCGCGCCCAGCGTCGAGGGGCAGGCACGCGCGGCGGCCGAGGCTCTCGCCGTCGGGGGGATCGACCCCGGCAGCGTCAGCTACATCGAAGCCCACGGCACCGGCACGCCCGTGGGCGACCCCATCGAACTCGCGGCCCTGAGCGAGGCCTATTCCGTTCCCGGCCGGCGCCAGTTCTGCGGCATCGGCTCGCTGAAGACCAATATCGGGCATCTCGACACGGCGGCCGGGGTGGCGGGCCTGATCAAGGTCGCCCTGGCGATGCATCACGAGGAACTGCCCGCGAGCCTGAACTGCGCCCGGCCCAATGGCCGGTTCGATTTTGCCGCGAGCCCGTTCTCCGTGGTCACGTCGGCCAGGCCCTGGCCCCGCACCGGCACGCCCCGGCGCGCGGCGGTGAACTCCCTCGGGGTCGGCGGCACCAATGCCCATGTCGTCCTCGAAGAGGCTCCGTCCGTTTCCTCAGCGAATCCCGCCTGGGACTGGCAGATCCTCGCCCTCTCGGCACGGACCGCCGAGGCCCTCGACGGGGCGAAACGCAAATGGCGGGAGGCGCTGGCCGATCCCTCGCCGGATCTCACCCTGGCGAACGCGGCCTTCACCACTCAGACCGGCCGTCGCGCCTTCCCGCATCGCTGCGCCGTCATCGCCCGCGATCGCGCGGGGGCGTGCGAGATCCTGGCCAGCCACACGCACCGGCGCATGGGAACGGGCAGCGCGGGTGGCGGGACCGTCGGGGCGGTCTTCATGTTCCCGGGCGGCGGGGCGCAATATCCGGGCATGGGCCGCGATCTCTACCGGGAGGTCCCGGCCTTTCGGGAGGCGCTAGAGGCCTGTCTGGCGCTGCTGCCGCCCGATGCCCCGGACGGCCTGCGGGCGCTGCTCCTCGACAGCGAACCGGGCGATGCGGCCGCCGCCGCCCTCCTCGCGCGGCCGCGCTACACCATCCCTGCCCTGTTCATCGTCGAATACGCCACGGCGCGCATGATGCTCGCCTGGAACATCCGCCCCGCCGCCGTGATCGGGCACAGCATGGGCGAGTATGCCGCCGCCTGCATCGCCGGCGTCATGTCCCTCGCCGATGCCTTGTCCGTCGTCGTCCTGCGCGGGCAGATCTTCGAGGCCGCGCCCGCGGGCGCCATGCTGGCGGTGTCGCTGCCCTCCGCCGAGCTGCGCGAGCGGATCGGTGACGCCCTCGACATCGCGGCGGAGAACGCCGCGACGCTCACGGTGGCGACCGGCTCCGTCCACGAGATCGCCGCCCTGGAACGGCGGCTGGCGGAGGACGAGATCGAGTTCCGCCGCCTGCGCATCGACGTCGCCGCTCATTCGCGCATGCTCGATCCCTTCCTCGACCGGTTTCGCGCATGCCTGGCATCGATCGCCCTCCACGAGCCCACGCTTCCCTTCGTCTCGAACCTCAGCGGCGCCTTCGTCGGTCCGGGTGAACTCACGCGGCCGGACTATTGGGTGTCCCATCTCAGGCAGACCGTCCGCTTCGCGGCTGGCGTTTCGGTGATCCTGGCCGACCCGGACCGGGTGCTCCTCGAGATCGGGCCGGGCCACAGCCTCGGCGCCCTCGCGCGTCTTGCGGAGGGCGGGGCCTTCGCGCCTCTGGCCATCGCTCCGACCATGGGCCAGCCGGGGGACACGGAATCGGACGTCTGCGTCGCGCTGACCGCGATCGGCAAGCTCTGGGCCTGCGGCCATGCCGTCGATTGGGCGGCGATCAGAGGCGGCGATGCGCGCCGTGTGTCCGCGCCGACCTACGCCTTCGAGAAGCACAGGCATTGGATCGAGCCGACGCGGTCGGGTGCGATACCGGTCGTCGCCGAGGCCGAGGCGCCCGTGCTGCAGCGCCTCGACGCGATGGAAAACTGGTTTTCGGTGCCGCAATGGTTGCCTGCGTCGGTCGCGCCGAACCGGGCCACGCCGGACCGGACATGGCTGGTCTTCGCCGACGCGTCGCGCCTGAGCACCGCGATCCTCACGGCTCTCGAAAACCGGGGCGCCAGCGTAGCCGTCGTGCGCTCCGGCGAAACCTTCACCGTCCGCAACCGCCTGTTCCAGTTACGGCCCGACCAGCCGACCCAATACCGGGACCTGATCACGGCCCTCGACCGCGAAGGAATGGTGCCGGATCACATCCTCCACCTCTGGTCGATGAGCATGCCCGACCCGTCCCTGGATCGCCCCTCGGCCGAACAGGTGCTGGGTTTCGACAGCCTTCTCTCCCTCTGCCAGGCGATGCAATATTGCGACGTCGCTTCGCCCAAGCGCCTGACCATCGTGACGCGGGAGAGCCAGTCGCCCCCGAACCATGCGGCCCGCCACCCGGAGCGCGCGACCCTCCTCGGCTTGTGCCGTGTCCTGCCCCGCGAGATGCCGGGCCTGGCGACGCAGGTCATCGATCTCGGCGGCGAGGATGGCCCCATCCGCGACGCGGATCCGGTGGCGGAGGCCGCCCGTATCCTCGCGGAATGCGATGCGGAGCACGGCGTCGATTTGGTGGCTCATCGCGCCGGCATACGCCTGGTTCAGCGGATGGTCCCGGCGCGGATCGAGCATCCTGCCGGGCTACCGCACCGCCTGCGCCAGAGCGGCGTCTATCTCATCACCGGCGGGTTCGGCGGACTCGGCCTCACCCTCGCTGCGTGGCTGGTGAGCGACGTGAAGGCGCGCCTCGTGTTGGTGGGGCGCAATGCCTCCGCGCATGCGGCAGCGATCCACACTCTGGAGGCGGAGGGAGCCGAGATCCTGTCGCTGAGCGCCGATGTGACCGACCACGCTGCCATGGAGCGGGTGATCACCGCCGCGCGGAAGCGTTTTGGCGCGATCCACGGGGTCTTCCATGCTGCGGGCTCCATCGACGACGGCCCAATCTTGGAAAAGACCCTGGAATCCAGTCGTCGGGTCATGGCGCCGAAACTGGCCGGCGGTTTGGTCCTCGATGCACTGCTACCGCAGGGAAGCCTCGATCTGTTCGCGGTGTTCTCGTCCACCAGCGCCCAGATCGGGCCTCCCGGACAGATCGATTACGCCGCCGCCAACACCGCCCTGGACGCCCTGGCCGCCCGCCGTAGCGATGGCCTGTCGGTGGCATGGGGAATCTGGGGCGACATCGGCATGGCGGCCCGGATCCACGGGGGGGCGTCCCTGTCCGGTACCCCGGAAGGGCACCCGCTCCTCGGGGCCGAGACGGGTCGCACCGAGACCACCATCACCTTTCAGGCGCTCTACGATCCTGCGCACATGTGGGTCCTGGCGGAGCACGTCCTCGACGGACGTCCGATCCTGCCCGGCGCGGCCTATGCCGAGATCGCTTTGGCCGCCGCCACGGCGGGGTTCGCATCGACGGGTGTCGACCTGCGCGGGCTCACCGTCGATCTTCCCCTCGTGTTCGAACCTGGGGTGAAGCGTCTCGTACGGACGACGCTCACGGTCCTTGCTAGCGGCGGGTACAGAATGTCTGTCGAGAGCCGCCCCCTCCTGGGCGAAGAATGGGTCGAGCATGCGCGCGCCACCCTGTGGCCGGGATCGGCCCTGCCCTGGGCTGTCCGGAGGGTGGCCCGCCGGGCGGCGCGTCGGGAAGGGGCGCACGCGCTTCCGGGCCTTGGTTTTCCGCAGGGTGAGACCGTGACGTTCGGGCCGCGCTGGCACACGATACGCTGGATCGAGCGCGGTGATTGGGAGGCCGTGGCCGAACTGGAACTGCCCGCCGAGTTCGCTGCCGACCTCGACGGCATCACGGCGCACCCTGCGCTCACGGATCTCGCGACCACCTTCGGGCTGCATCTCCTCGCGCCCCCGGCCGACGACATGGTCTACGTCCCTACGTCGATCGAGCGCATGCGGCTTCCCCCGGGGCGCTGGCCTCGCCGAATCCGCAGTCACGTACGACTGACGGCGCTTCAGCACGGTGCCTCCGCTCGGTTCGACGTGGTGATCGGCGACGTGAACGGGGTACCGCTCGCCGTGTTCGAGGGCTTCACCCTGCAGAGCGTGTCCCGATCGGTGAAGTCCTCGCAGGCAGATGCCCGTCCGCCGAGCCTGGAGGCGCGGCTCAATGCCGGCATCATGGCGGCCGACGCTCCCGAACTGCTCCGCCGGGTGCTCGACTGCCGGGGCGCCGGGATCGTGGCCTCGTCGATCGCCCTGTCAGACCTGCGCCGGGAAACCCTTGCAGCCATTCGTCCGAAAACGATGTCGGCGCAGCGTTCGGCCAAGCCGGTCGGCGGCGATCTCGACTACGCGAACGCTCTCGAGCGTCAGATCGCCGGATACTGGGCGGACCTGCTCGGCATCGCCGTCGTGCGTCCCCAAGACGACTTTTTCGAGCTTGGCGGTTTTTCCTTGCTGGCAGTGCGGTTGTTTGCCCGGATCCGCAAGAATCACGACGTGGATCTGCCGATCGCCACCTTGTTTCGTGCATCGACCCTGCGCCAATTAGCGACTTTGGTCGGCGGAATGGTCGCGCCGGAACCCACGGACGAGGGCACCGCCGGGGGAGGCGAGCCGGACAAGGTGCTGGTCATGCCGTCCGTCGCCTGGTCGCCTTTGGTGGAGATCTGCCGGGGCGTCCCCACCCGTGCCCCGATCTTCTGCATCCATGGCGGCCAGGGCAACGTCCTCAACTTCGAGAAGCTGAGCCGGCGCCTCGGCCGGGACCAGCCCTTCTACGGATTGCAGGCGCGCGGTGCCGACGGGCGGCTCGCGCCGCTGGAATCCATTGAGGAGATGGCGGCCTCCTACATCGCGGCCATCCGCGAGGTCGATGCGCACGGTCCCTACCGGATCGCGGGTTATTCCGGTGGCGGGGTGATCGCCTACGAGGTCGCGCAGCAACTGACGCGCGCGGGCTATTCCATCGCGCTCCTGGTCCTCTTCGACACTCTGTCGACCACCAGCGTCGCGCAGCATCACAGCACGGTCGAGCGGCTCTGGGCGGTCCGCCGCTGGAGCCTCGGCTACACGCTGGGATGGCCGTCCCGCCTGATCGAGCGCCGCCGCCGCGCCGCGGAATTCGCGCGGGAGCGCTTCGACCCGAACGTCCCGATCCCCGACATGTACCGCGCGCAGTTCATCATGAACGCCTATCTCGTCGCGCAGAGCCGCTACACGCCCGAGCCCTATGCCGGGAGCATGCTGCTGTTCCGCTCGACGGATGCGTATGTCCCCTATCTCCTCGCCGGCCCGGATCTCGGCTGGGGCGGTCTCGTCCGGGGGGGGATCGACATCCACAAGATCGCGGCGACGCACGAGACGCTGTTCCAGGAGCCCGCCGTCGACAAGCTCGCCGCCATCCTCCGGCGCAGGCTCGACGGCCTGATGCATTATCCCGTGCGCAAGAGCGCCTGATCCGGGGACCGCATCGTCCGTCGGTACCGTCCCGTTCCGCGATGGACGACACCCCGTTGCCCGGCAGGGAGACCGAAGATGGATTTCGTCGATCGCGCCTACAGGCACTACAGCGACGTCAAGCAACTCGGCCTGCCCGTGCTCCTGCGCGGGCTGCACCGCCGCGCATCCTCCCGCGGGGCCCGTCTGGTCCGGACGATCCACGGTGCGTTCTACATCCGGCCGCACACGTCGGACATGGAGGTGCTGAGATCCGTCTTCGGCCGCATGATCTACGACCTCGACCGGGTCCGCCAGGGGGCGGCCACCCGGAGCGAGTACGAGCGGATCTGCGCGGCGGGACACACGCCGATCATCATCGACGGAGGCGCCAATGTGGGAATCGCGGCGCGCTATTTCGCGCGGGCCTATCCGAGGGCGGTCGTGCTGGCGGTGGAGCCGGACGAGGACAACCTCGTCGTCTGCCGGCAGAACACCGAGGTCTGCGCCAATATCTGCGTCGTCCCCACCGCCCTCGGCGGCCGGAGCGGCTGCGTGAACCTCGAACACGGCAACGGCAACGCCGACAGGGGGCGGACCGAGCGCTCCGACCACGGCATCCCCATCACCGTCATCGCGGAACTCAAGGACCTGATCCCCAATGGCGAGTTGCTGATCGTCAAGATCGATGTCGAGGGCTTCGAGAAGGACGTGTTCTCCGGCGAGATCGGCTGGGTCTCCGAGCCGCATGCGATCATCATCGAACCGCACGACTGGATGCTGCCGGGCGACGGAACCAGCTTTCCGCTGCAGGACATCCTCTTGCGCGAGCGGCGGGAGATGATCTTGTCGGGCCACAACCTGATGCTCTTCAAGTCCCGCGCCGCATCCGCGAGGGGCGACACGTCGCGCTGGCCGACGAGGGGGCTTCTCAAGGTGGTGCCGTCCGCGTGACGAGGCGGCCGAGCTTCTCCTGCCCGGCATCGCGAAAACCGGCATAGTCGATGGGCGTCCGCCCCCAGATGAAGACCGGCTTCACGTCGGCGGGCGCGGCGTAGGTGTTCCTGTCGAAACTGTTGCCGCCCTCCTCGATGATCCGGGCATTCGGGGCGGCCTCGTTCGTATCCGTGACGCCGCCGGCGCTGCCCCTGCCGGTGAACAGGATCCGGTTGTCGTGGACGCGGTTTCCGGTCGTCCTGTAGAAGCCGCCGCCGTCCTTCTCGCGGCCCTGGTCGACGAGCACGATGGCGCGGCCGTCGGGCCGGACGGTGATGGTGTTGTCGAAGACTTCGACGCCGCTCGAGGCCGCCAACTGGATGTCGGCCCCCCAGAACCAGACCGGATGGCCCGCGCCGTTGAAGCGCAGCGTATTCCCGCGGATCACGGCGTCGTAGGAGATCTCGAAGAAGATCCCGGCGGTGGAATTGTTCTCCACCGTATTCTTCTCGAACAGGACGTCGCGGCAATCGATGTCGCACCAGAGGCCCGGACCCGCATTGTCGTGGACGCGGTTCCCGCGCAGGACCACCTCCTGGCTCTGGGTGATCTTGAGGCCGCCGGCCTCCCATTCGGGGTCGAAGCCGGCCGTGTTGTTCCAAGCGATGCGGTTGTTCTCGATCAGGATCCGCTGGCCTTGCGCGGCCGCGCCGAGCTGGCCGTTCCGCTCGATCGTGCTGCCGGTGATCGCCCCGTCGGAGCCCACATCGACGCCGAGCCCGGCATTCAGGCGGATCTGCGAATCCTCCACGCGCCACCCGGTGCCGTCGCCACCGCGGATCGCCCCCATCTGGGTCGGCGTGTCGTATTTCTCCACGACGAGCCCCTTGATCCGCACATCGGCGGCCCGGCTGCGGAAGGCGAAGCGCGCCGCGCTGACCTCGACGCGGCGTCCCTCCGGGTTGTCGGCGAGGATCGCGCGGCCGGCCGCCGCCTCCACCACGTAACGTCCGGGACCGAGATCGCCGCGCGACGCGACGCGGGTGAGCGGCTGTCCGTCGAGGAACACGGCCAGCGACAGGAGGCAGAGCGAGCCGCCGCCGCGACACCGGCCGGCGCCCACATGGCGCGGGTACAATCCGGTGAGGGACCAGTACGGGCCCGCCCGTTCGAACTGCCGGACGATGCGCGAACCGTCGAGGACGCTGCCGGGCTCGCCGAGGAACGTCTGACCGCGCAGGGGCGCGATCTCCTGCATCCGGTAGAGGCCGGCGCCGATGCAGATGGTCCCGCCCTCTCCGGCGCGGATCGCGGCTCGCTGGATCGATTCGCCGGCGGCGACGCGCACGGCCTTGCCGGGGCAGCCGCCCTCCGCGCCCTCTCCCCGCGCCGGGTCGCCCCCCTGCCAGAGGATCAGCCCGGCGAGGGGCAGCGCATGGCGGAGCGCGCGCAACGTCATGGCTCCCGCCGTCCGGTGAGCGAAGTGCGCGACGGGGATCGCTGCCGGTGAGGGCTGTGCCGAGCGGTCATCCACCAGTTCGATCCTGCAGGGAGCAATTATCACCTTCCGTTACAGTTGCGGCCGGCACGAGATCTCGATGCCGCCGGCCCTGTACCGGTTTCTGCAAAACAGTGAGGGTTACTTCTCGCCGAAAGGAAGGTGAAAAACGGTCTAGAGCGCCGGGGCGAACGAATTAGTCCGTGATCTCACTTCCCAAGCCAAGTCGAAATCCCTCTCAATCACACCGACCAGACGGTGGATCGGCCGGATGGTGGATGAAAGCTCCGCCGTCATGGCCCGGATGCCCGGAAGACGGCCGATCCTCCGACCGGAGCGCCGCACATGCCACGATCAACGAGGACGGAATGAACCGGGTTCTGGACCACTCGAAGAGCGGGGTCAGCGTCGTGCTCCGCCAGACCTACGAAGCCCAGACCCTGGGGTTCCTCACCGCGATCCTCCGGCATCGCCGGGTGATCGTCGGGCTCGCCGCCGCCGCCTTGCTGCTCGCGACCGCCATCTGCTGGTCACTGCCCGACAAGTACAGCGCCGAATCCCTGATCCAGGTCGATCTCAGCCGCGTCGCTGCCTCACAGGCCACGTCGCCGAACCAGCAGGCGGCGACCAGTCTCGACGCCGGGGCCATCGTCGAGAGCGAGGCGCGGGTGATCCGTTCGCTGGCCACCGTCAGACATGCGGTCGAGGACCTCAAGCTCCAGGACGACCCGGCCTTCGCGCGGGGGCCGGGCTTCGTCTCCCGCATCCTTTCCACGGTACTACCCGGATCGACGAAGGAGCCCGCCGATTCCATCGCCGCGGTGGAGGCGGTGACCCGCGAAGTCTCGCGGAACCTCACCGTGACCAACGACACGCGGGCCTACCTGATCAACGTGTCCTACAACTCGACCTCGCCGGAGCGTTCGGCGCGGATCGTCAACGCCGTGGTCGACGCGTATCTGCGCAACCGCCTGGAGATGGGGGTGGCGGCGGCCGAGCGGACGAGGACCTGGCTCGAGGAGCAGATCGGCGAGAGCCGGAGGGAACTCGAGAACGCCGAGGCTGCCGTCGATCGCTACAGGCGGCAGACCGGCTATGTGGAGGGCGGCACGCAGGGCATGAGCCTGCCGCAGCAGGAGGTGCGTGATGCCGTGGCCCACCTCGCCGCCGCTCGCCAGACCCGGATCGCCGCCGAGGCGCGCCTGTCGCGGGCGCAGGAGGTCTTCGCCGCCGGTGGCACCCCATCGGCGCAGGACCTTTCCGGCGCGCCCCTGATCCAGAGGATGCTGGAGAGCGCGGAATCGGCCACGCGGGAATTCGCCAACGTCGCCGCGACCGGACCGCGTCATCCGGCCTACCTGCAGGCCAAGGCCAATATCGAGGCCGCGCAATCGCGGCTTCGCGAGGAGATCAAGCGCGCGATCGGCAATCTCGAGAGCGACGTCAAGGCGGCCACCGCCGACGAGGCGAACCTCGCCGACAGGGTCGACGTGCTGAAGGCGAACCTCGTCGAGGGGATGGGTCAGGACGCCAAGCTGCAGAGCCTACAGACCAACGCGGTGGCCATCCGCGAGCGCCTCAAGTTGCTCAGCGACGGCCATGCCCAGGCGCTGGCGCTCACGGGGATGAAGTCGTCGACCACGCAGATCGTCATGGCGGCCAAGCCTGTGACGGTCCCGTCGGGGCCGAACCGACTCATGCTGATCTGCCTCAGCGTCCTAGGGGCGAGCGGCGTGGGGATCGGCTACGCCGTGATGATGGACCGGCGCGACACAGGCTTCCGGTCCGATGCCGAGATCGCGCACGAAACCGCCCACCGCTGCCTCGGGATGGTACCGGAACTCACCGGCAGCTCGTCGACCGCCGAGGTCCGGATGTTCGACGAATCGATACGCCTCGTCAGCGCATCGCTCACCGGAGCCCGCGCCCTGGCCGAGCCCCGGGTCGTCATGGTGACGTCCTCGGTACCCGGCGAGGGCAAGTCGCTTCTCTGCATGGCGATGGCGAGTCTCCTGGCTCAGCGCGGCATCCGGACCCTCGTGATCGACAGCACGCCGCGCCGCTACGCGGAGGCCGACCAGCCCAGCCTCGAGGACGTCGTGTTCGGCGATCCGGCGGGATTCCCAATGCGGAACGACCCCGGCAGGGTCGTGGTGCTGCATCGCGCCGAGAACGGCGACTCGCACGACCTCTTCCTGACGCCGGCTTTCGAGAGTTTCATCGAGCGGGCTCGAGAGAACTTCGATCTCGTCCTCATCGAGGCTCCCCCGGTGATGCTGTCCATCGATGTCCTGACGATGGGCGGTCTCGCCGACGTCACGGTCATGGCCGTTCACTGGAACCGGACCCCGCGCGAGACGGTCCAGGCGGCGTTGCGGCGGCTGCAGGACAATTCCGTGCGCCTGCGCGGCCTGGTCCTGACGCATGTCAATCTGACGGAGCACAAGGACTTCCGCGTGGTCGACCAATGCTCCCACTACAACGATTACCGGGGGCATTTCGAGGAAGCAGGGTCGCATCACCCCCGCGGCAACCTGCTACCGTCCAAGCTGTCCTCATAGGACCGGCCCAACGGCCCGTTCCCTTTCTGCACGACTTCTTCTCGGCGGCCATCCAGCGGATGTCGATCATGGCTTCGATCATCATCGTGTTCACGCCTGTCGGCGGAGGCGGCGCGCCGCTGTCCCGCGCGGCCGTGGCCTGCCCGACGCCGTCGGCGGTGGAGCCGGCCGGTGCTCGCTAGAGTGCGGGCTGCACGGATCGCCTGGCCCCTGATCGATCAAGGCGTCGCGAGCCTCGGCAACTTCCTGTTCACGATCGCCCTCGCGCGGACATTGCCGCCGCAGGAATACGGTGCCTTCGCGCTGCTCTTCGGGATCCTGATGATCCTTTACACCGTCATGGCGTCGGTGCTGTTCTATCCGATGTCGGTCCTGGCCGATCCCGCGGACAGGGACCGCATCGGCGAACTGATGAGCGTGAGCTTCATCCTTCTCGTCGGCCTGTGCGTTCCGGCCGGTCTCGTCCTGGCCGTCACGGCCTTCCTCATCGGCCGGCCGGATCTCATCGCGGCCCTGCTCGTCTACTTCTTGGTCTGGCAGGTGCAGGAGGCGTTCCGGCGCTACCTGTTCGTGGAACTGCGCTTCGGAGCCGCCGTCCCCGGCGAGATCGTCAGCTATATGGGGCAGATCCTGATCGCCCTCTGGCTCGCGCTCCGGGGTGACCTGACCCTGGAGACCGCCCTCTATGCCATGACCGTCACATCGGCGGCGGCGGCCGTCCTCCAGGGGATACAGGTGGGGTTCTCCCTGCGCCGGCATGCGATGATACGTATCCGGACCGTCGCCCTGGAATTCTGGCGCCTCGGCGGATGGGCGCTGGCGAACAACCTCTGCGCCGCCCTGCGGGTCCAGTTCCTGTTCTGGTTCCTGGCCGCCCTGTCCGGGGCCGCTCTGCCGGCGCTGCTCCAGGCCGGCTTCAACATCGTCAACCTGCTCAACCCGCTCATGATCGGGCTCGGCAACGTCATCCTTCAGGTCTCCTCACGGGCGCATGCCGGGGGAAAGGCGGAGGCATGGCGCGCCACCCACCCCCTCGCCCTGTCGGGGATGCCCATCGTGATCGTGTTTCTGGCGGCCATCGTGGCATTTCCCCACGAGGTGCTGGGCCTGATCTACGGCGCCCACTCGCCCTATGCGGACATCGCGACCCCGGTCCGGCTCCTCGCCATCGCGGCCCTCGCCGCGTTCGTGACGGACATCGTGTGCGCCTATTTCCACGGCGTCTCGCAAGCCAAACAGGCCCTGATCGTGAACGCGGCCGGGGCCGTGGCGACGATCCCGATCGCCATCCCGCTCATCATCGGGTTCGGCCTGAACGGAGCCTGCATCGCCCTCTGCCTCGCCAACGCCGTCCGCCTCGTCGTGCTTCACCTCCTCTTCACCAGGATGATCGCCACTGACACCGCCGACGCTTCCTCCGGACGGGTGCGGGACCAAGCCGTCCCGGCCCGCTCCGCGGACGATCAGGGTGAGGCCATAGGCAACGCCGTGGCGTCACGCGTGGCTGCGCTGCCGGCCTCGAAACTGAGGCAGACCTGATCGACGCTCTCGCCGAATCCGGCACCGGCGGACGAGTGCATCCGCCGGTGCCGCAGGGCCTCGCCGTACCTGTCCAACCAGCTTTTGCGAGGACTTCCATCAGGCCGACGCGCGAGGTGGGTCACTTCCATCCGAGAGCCTGATCGTCCGGCGCCCTTCGAGACCACTGCGCGGCGCCTCGGCGCTTTTGACATGCAGACCCAACGCGCCGTCAGGGAAAACGACGCTGGTTCCGTTCGATGCTTGGCCTCGGCGCGTTCGGCGGACGCCCGCCGTCGCACGGGCGGCGGGTGATGAGTTCCCTCACCTCCGTCTGGTCTCAGATGAAGGGGCCGATCAGTCGTTCGTACTCGGCCTCGGCGAGACCATAACTGTCTCCGGCCAGTTCGACGAGCTTGAGCCGGTCACGGATCGTGATCTGCCCGCGCCGCATCACGATCATGCGCGTGCGCTCCAGCTCGTGCAGTGCGACGGTGACACGCGGGCGGTGCATGCCGAGCATCAGCGCCAGCATCTCGTGAGTCATGACCACGCGGCCCTCATCGAGCCTGTCGCTAGCCAGGAGGAGGCAGAGCGCCAGGCGTTCCTCCACCGAATGGTGACGGTTGGCCAGCGCCATCTGGCTGGTCCAGAGGATGACGACCTGGACGTAGCGCAAAAGGATATCACGCAGAGCACTGCTCTGGGCCATCGCCTGGCGCAGAGCGCCCGCGCCGATCCGCAGGGCCCGGCCCGCCACGCGGACCTCCACGGTGAGCGGCGTATGCTCGATGCCAAGCACCAGGGCGGTGCTGACCATGCCGTCGCGCCCGACGACGGCGATCTCCACGGTGCCGCGTTCGGCGATGGCCATGGTCACGGACGCTAATCCGCTTTCGATGAAATAGGCGTGCGGGATGGGTTCGTTGGCGATGACGATCCGCTCGCCGACGACCAGAGCCACCTCCTCCAACTGCGGCAGCATCTGGTTGAAGACCTCGATGGGAAGCGCCCGCAGGAGACGGTTCTCGACCAATGGTGCCTGGAGTGGCTGGAGTCGTGAGTTCATCAATGACGCTCCGCCAAGCATCTCGCCTGTACTTTCAAGTAAATCGAAATCCGCGTAGGCGGGAGCTAGTATTCTGCAGGGTAATGAATAAAAATCCAGTACAATAATGCAATATTAAGTACTATAATTTCTGTAGTAGAGCAATTTCTTTCAATGTGTTTGCAGGTGCGCCGCGTGTCTGAGCAGTTCGGGTGTCGAGGTGAAGCTGCGATACCGATACGTCCGAGAAAGTGTCCGGTGCCAGCCTGTGCCGATGTGGGTTCAGTAAGCAGTTGGCGGATCGCCGTCTCGGCATCGACGAGCCAGCGGCATCCGGGGCGAGCCGGTCTTCGCTGGGAAGAGTCTGCGTCTTGGATCAGCGCGGGGGGAGGGCGCCCGGTTCGGGTAGGACAAGGCTCGTCCTGATCGATGCCGTCGGCGGCTCGCGACGCACATCGATGATGTCGCCTGGCTGGAGGAGCGCCCGCTCATCGGCCTCGAAGGTTTCCGTCCGCTCTCCTACGGTTCGCGTGATGAAGACCTTTCGCGCCGGGGCGCCGGGGCTGGCGGCACCGAGCGTGCCGCCGGATTGGAGGCGCGCCTCCCGGATCTCGCGGGCGCTGGGCAGCTGCATCTCTACTTCGGTCAGACGCGTGGTGACGTCCTGCAACTCGGTGAGGATTCGGCGATGATAGGTGTCGGTGAGTTCCTGCACCCTCAGTCCGAGATCACCGATCGCCAGGTCGAGCCGGGCGAGTTCGGAGTTCAGCCGAGCGATCGTACCCTTGTTCCGGGCCTCCTCCCGCTGCAGCTCGATGCCTTGGTATCGTCGTGCCAAGCCATTGCTGATGAGTTTCTCGTAATCTTCGAGATGGGACTGAATCAGCCGGAGTTGGGTTTCTTCCGCCTTACGTTGCGCCTCGACGCCGCCGATCTCGGCCTCGATCCGCGGTTTCTGCGCTCGCAGCATCTCCGCGGATTGCACGAACGCACTCCGCTGCGCCTTCAGGATCCCGCGTTCCTCCGCAAGCAGGCGGGAGAAGCCCTCGTCGTGCCCGCTGCTGCGCGGTGGCGTGAAGTCCTCCCGGTCGTGTCGTTGCGCCTCCAGCCTCTCGCGCCGGAGCATCAGCAGGCGCTGGGTCGCCTCCAGCACACGGACGCGCTCGTCGGAGCTGAGGAACTCCGTGCGTTGGGCGATCTGCGCCTGTTCGGGCAAGGCGAAGCCGCCGGCCAGGGCGATGCCGCTGAGGACCGAGGCGCCGTAGCGGAAGGGATAGCTCCCCGCCACGCGCACGTCGCCGAGGAGGTAGATCGGCCGCATCTCGGTGATGCGCAGGCTCACCACCGGCTGCTGCAGAAAGCCGTCGGCCAGATGGCTGACGATCTGCTTCTGCGCCTCCGGCAAGGTCATGGCGGACACGGAGACTTCACCCACCAGGGGTAGGAACAGAGCGCCGCTGCCATTGACCACGAACTCGCCCGACAGTTCGGCCTGCCCATAGACCGATAACCCGACCCGGTCGCCGGGCGCCAGGCGATAGGTCGAATCCTGGGCCAGCGCCGCCCCGCCGAGGGCGACCCATAGGGCAAGCGCTGCGATGCGATGGGATACGCGCCCGGAGCGCGTCCGCTGATGCTGTTTCATCCTGGATCAACCGACCGCTCGTCTCGTGAGGCCCATCCCGCACGTTCGCCGATATTCTAAACGTCGGGAATTCGAGCTTCGGCATCGCCTTTCGGACAAGCTGGGTTCTACGACGAGGTAATCCTTTCGAAAATACGTATTTATGCGAAGGAAAAACAGTTATTCCGAATCAGTTTCGCGCGATTATTCGATAGTACTATTCCTTATTCGGGGCATGTGATTGTCAAATGCACCGGATGCGCCACTTGTAGTCGACGGTCATTGCCCGCCATGGTTCAACAACGCTCCGAGTTCCCCGGCAAGGGAGCAGTAGGGCGAGATCACCGACGGAACGCTCATTCAACGCCCGGACGAGACCGTTGTCAGTCCAGGGAATGAGCCGGAGGGGCACCGACAATGAAGCGCATCCTCGTAACGGGTGGGGCCGGGTTCATAGGGTCCCATCTCTGTGGAAGGCTGATCAAACAGGGAAATGAGGTTCTCTGCGTCGATAATTTCCTGACAGGTGCACGCTCGAACCTGGATAAGCTGCTCACGCATCAATCCTTCGAGCTCCTTCGCCATGACGTGACGTTCCCGCTCTATGTGGAGGTCGACGAGATCTACAATCTCGCCTGTCCGGCTTCTCCGGTTCACTATCAGCGTGACCCCGTTCAGACGACGAAGACCAGCGTGATGGGTGCGATCAACATGCTTGGCCTGTCCAAGCGCCTTCATGCTCGCATCCTCCAGGCCTCGACCAGCGAGGTGTATGGCGATCCGGACGTTCATCCGCAGCCCGAGGGCTATTGCGGCCATGTCAGCATCGTCGGGCCGCGGGCTTGTTACGACGAGGGCAAACGCTGCGCCGAGACGCTGTTCCACGATTACCGGCGGCAGCACCGGATGTCGGTGCGCGTCGCGAGAATCTTCAACACTTACGGACCGAACATGCATCCGCAGGATGGTCGGGTCATCTCGAATTTCATTGTCCAAGCACTGACGCATCAGCCGATCACGATCTACGGCGACGGATCCCAGACGCGCTCGTTCTGCTACGTGGACGATCTCGTCGAAGGCTTGCTCCGGCTGATGGCGGTGGATGAGGAGCCCGGCGACGCGGTCAATCTCGGCAACCCTTCCGAGATCAACGTCCTCGCTCTGGCCGAACGCATTGTACAGCTGTGCAATTCGCGCTCGACCATCGAATGCCGACCCTTGCCGCAGGACGACCCGAAACGGCGTTGCCCCGACATCTCCCGCGCCCGCGAGAAGCTGAGATGGTCGCCGCGTGTCGATCTCGACACCGGTCTGGTGCGGACCATCGCGTATTTCGAAGCGAGGCTCATCCAGAAAGGTTCGCCGATTCACGCTCTGCGCGAACTGGCCCGTTCTGAACCCCTGACGCAGGCCGTGTGATGACCGAGGATCTCTCGCCGACCGGCGCCGACCTGAATCGCTGGGCGCGATCCGTGCTCCCAGCGACTCACCTGCACCACGCGGTCGAGGCGATGGGGGGAGCATCGCCGGCCTCGGTGGAGCACCGGGAGTTGCCACGCGCCGAGGTTCTCGGCCTTAAGGTCAGCGCGATCACCTTCGCGGATGCCCTCGCTGCCATCGATGCCTTCGTCCGCTCGCGGACGCCGCATTACGTCTGCATCACCGGCGCCCATGGGGTGATCGAGAGCCGGAGCGATCCGCGATTGCTTGCCATCCACAACGCGGCGGATCTCGTTACGCCGGATGGCATGCCGCTCGTCTGGATGTCGCGCTTGCTGGGCCACAAGGCGACCGAGCGGGTCTACGGCCCCGACCTGATGCGTGCCATCACGGGCCTTTCTCCGGCCCGCGGCTATCGACATTTCTACTATGGCGGAGCGCCCGGCGTGGCCGAGGCGCTGAGCGCACGCCTTCAGGACGCGCATCCGGGGTTGTCCGTGGTCGGAACGTGCTGCCCTCCCTTTCGCAGCCTTTCGCGGGAGGAGGACGAGGCAGTGGTGGCGCAGATCAATGCCGCGCAGCCCGACATCGTCTGGGTCGGCCTGAGCACGCCCAAGCAGGAAAACTGGATGGTCTCGCATCTTGGGCGCATCGATGCGCCGGTGATGATCGGCGTCGGCGCCGCCTTCGATTTCCTGGCAGGCACCAAGCGCCAGGCCCCGGTCTGGATGCAGAAGCGGGGCCTCGAATGGCTGTTTCGTCTCGTTACCGAACCGAGGCGGCTCTTCGCCCGCTACATGAAGATCGTACCCCTGTTTCTTCTGCTTGCCGCCGGCCAACTTTTGAGGCGCTGGTTCGCTGCTCGCTTCCGGGGGGGAGCCTCACCGGCGCCTCATCGTCCCGGGTGATGCCTGCTCCTGCGCCGTGCCGGGTTTTTAGCCTAGTCGCGACGGTGTCCCGCCTCCTCTCGTTCCAAGGCCGGCATGGCCTCGCGCTTCCGGAATGGCTTCCCATGAGCACCACCGACAGCATCGTTCTCGTGGGCCCTACGGTCGAGCGTACCGTGCCGGTGCGAGCAGAACTCCGGCCGGGACGGCGGCGGGCAATCGTCACCGCCGTTCTGGTCGGAGGCGACCTGTTCTTTTCCGGATTGGCCGGTCTGTTTCCCCAACTGATCACCGGCTGGCTACCTGCCGAGCATTGGCTTGGATCGTCTACCCCGGTGCCGATTCCCCCGGTTGCTCTTGTGTTCGTCCTGGCGGCGTTCGGGCTCTATTCCAGCTACGGGCCGAGCCCGCCGGAGCGGTTCCGGCTACGCGTTCTCGGTATCGGAATCTACGCGATCAGCTGCCTGCTGGTCGCAAGCGCTCTCGGAACATCCGCGCGTGGCGTCGCCGATATCGCGGTGGTGTCGGCGCTCCTCATCGTGATCGGGTTCTATGGTGAATCCGCGCTGAGGAGCGCACTGATCCGCTGGAAGCTTTGGGGGGCTCTCACCGTGATCGTGGGGGCCGACACTGCCGGACGCGATCTGGCCAGTACGCTCCTCGCCCAGCCGGAATTGGGGTTCCGTCCGGTGGGCTTCCTCGTCGAGCATGGACAGGAGTCGATCCGGACGGAGGGACTGCCCGTCCTTGGCGGCATCGACGAGAGCCCGGCGGTGCCCGCGGAGGTCTTGCTGTTCTCGTCCTGCGCGACCCTTGCCCTGTATGATGGGAAAGGCACGGGCCAGCTTCCCGCTCCGCGCACCGTACTGGTTCAGCAGATCCACGAGTTGCAGAACATGTGGGTCCAGGTTCAGCCCCTTGGCAGCGCCATCGGCCTGGAGATCCGGCGCGAACTTTACCGGTCGCGAAACCTGGCCCTCAAGAGGGTGATCGACTGCACGCTCGGAGGGATCGGCCTGATCCTCGCCCTGCCGGTGATCGCGATCCTCGCCGCGACGATCCGTGTACTCGATCCCGGCAGCCCGTTCTATGTCCAGATCCGCGTGGGACGGGACGGGCGCCCAATCAGGGTTTTGAAATTGCGGACCATGTATTCCGACGCCGAGCGCCGGCTGTATGCCCATCTCGAAGCCTGCCCGGCCGCCCGCGAGGAATGGAGGCGCTTCTTCAAACTCTCCGATGATCCGCGAATCTTGCCGAAGATCGGGAACTTCATCCGGCGAACGAGCCTGGATGAGCTGCCTCAGCTCTGGAATGTCGTGCGCGGCGATATGAGCCTCGTCGGCCCGAGGCCATTTCCCGCCTATCACATGGACGGGTTCGATTCCGATTTTCGAACTCTTCGCACCAGCGTCCCGCCCGGGCTGACTGGCCTATGGCAGATTTCGTCGAGAAGCGACGGAGATCTTGGGGTCCAGCGTAGCCAGGACACCTATTACATCCGCAACTGGTCACCCTGGCTCGACTTATACATCCTGCTCGCAACGGTCTCGGCCGTCCTTGGCGCCAAGGGTGCCCGGTAGCTTCCCACCGCCGTGACACGGTCATGTCCTTCGCTCTCGTCACGACTTTGTCTTGATGGTGCACTTGCCGTGAAGTTGATTTCCTTGAAGCAGGCCCTTGCATATCTGTGATCTAATTGGTCGAATGATCATCCCATTCGATGCGTTGGCGTTTTTCGGGCCATAGAAATATACATATCAACCCAATGCTGCCGAACACGGACACAAGGGCGGAGATCCAAAATATGATTTCCAGCAAGGCACCCTCCGGTGCTGCAGTGGCACCGGATATCTTTTGCGGATGATGGATTAACTGTCAATTGCCCCGCGAATTCTATGGTGCCACGGTTGAAGTCAAGGAAGTCTGGTGACCATAGTCCTGGTTAGGACTGATTTCGCCAGTTCAAGCTTCAGACGATTGGGGCGCGGTGAAGTCACCGGACGGACGGGCAGCGTTCGCCACCGCCTCGGCCACGAATTTCGCATGGCCCTTCGCGCGCAAGTCGCAGGCGGGGCAGGTGCCGCAGCCATAACCCCAGGCATGGCGCTGGCCACGCTCGCCGAGGTAGCAGGTATGAGTGTCCTCGACGATGAGGTCGACCAGCGGCGGACCACCGAGATCCTCCGCGAGTTTCCAAGTCTCGGCCTTATCGATCCACATCAGCGGGGTGTGGAGTACGAAGCGTCTGTCCATGCCGAGATTGAGGGCCACCTGAAGCGCCTTGATCGTATCGTCGCGGCAATCGGGATAGCCGGAATAATCCGTCTCGCACATGCCGCCGATGATGTGGCCGAGGGATCGCCGGTAGGCGAGAGCGGCGGCGAAGGTGAGGAAGATGATGTTTCGGCCGGGCACGAAGGTGTTGGGCAGCCCCCCCGCTTCGAAGGCGATCTCGGTGGTGCGGGTGAGGGCGGTTTCCGACACCTTTCCCAGCGCATCGAGCGAAAGCGTGTGGTCGCGGCCGAGACGTCGGAACCAGCCTGACTTCATGCCGGCCATGCTCTGGCGCAAGGTCGCCCGCCGGTCGAGCTCGACCTTGTGGCGCTGGTTGTAGTCGAAGCCGAGGGTTTCCACCCGCGGGAACCGCTCCAGTGCCCAGGCTAGGCAGGTCGTGGAATCCTGCCCGCCGGAAAACAGGACCAGGGCGCCTTCGTCGTTCATCGTCAGCCTTCGTATTCTGCCCAGGACATCGGGGTCTCCAACACCTTGACCGAAGATAGGCCGGGCAGAGCCGGCTTCGTCCGATGCCAGATCCAGGCCGCGATGTTCTCTGCAGTGGGGTTCTCGAGCCCCTCGATCTCGTTGAGGCAGTAATGGTCGAGCTGGAGCAGGATCGGCGCGAAGGCATGCTCCACATCGAAGAAGTCGATGACCCAGCCGGTTTCGGCATCGACCTCCCCCGAGATCGTCAGCTCGACCCGGTAGGAATGCCCATGCATGCGATGGCAGCGATGGGTCTCCGGCACGTTGGGCAGGCGGTGCGCCGCCTCGAAGGTAAAGGCTTGGGTGATCTTCATCGACTGACTCTGGGGTTCCTCACGCGCTGACGTGACCGGTTCGGGATTACGGAATACCGATGATCTTGTGGGTCTGGAGCGACAGCCGCCAGCGCGCGTCTCGACGGCAATACTCCACCGCAGCCTGCGTATGGGCAACCCGGTCCGGCCCGTCCATGGGCTGGAGCCAATGGTGGCGGAAGCCGAGGGCGGCAAACAGATCGGGCATCGCTGCAGCCTGCGGATAGACGAGTTTCAGTTCGTGGCCCGTAGTCTGGACGAGGGCGTTGCCCGCCTTCGGGCTCACGCAGATCCAGTCGATCCCCTCGGGGGCCGCCAAGGTGCCGTTGGTCTCCACCGCGATCTCGAAGCCGCGCGCATGCACCGCCGCGATAAGTGCGGGGTCGAGCTGCAGCAACGGTTCGCCGCCAGTGAACACCACGTAATGATGGGAGGCGCCGCCCTCCCAGGTGGCGGCGATGGCGTCGGCCAAAGCCTCCGGCGTCGAGAAGCGTCCGCCGCCCTCGCCGTCCATGCCGATGAAATCCGTGTCGCAGAAGGTGCAGGCGGCCGTGGCGCGGTCCTCTTCGCGGCCGGACCAGAGATTGCAGCCGGAGAACCGGCAGAACACCGCGGCGCGGCCCGCTTGGGCCCCTTCACCCTGAAGGGTATGGAAGAGTTCCTTGACCGCGTAAGCCATCGATTCCTCGGCCGATCTCCTTGTGGAACCCGTATGGAATTCCGTCCCGCGATGGCGAACGGCCATCCTCAGCGCCTGAACGCGGTGAGACAGCCCATAGACTCACCGCCGCTCCGAGGCCATGGCGCAAGGCCCAACACATCCATGCACTTACGGCAACGTCGTTTCATGCCAACCGTGCGGCGCACCATGATCCTGGCTGCGCCGCCATGCTGTTGCCACGGAAACGGCGTTGATACCCTTGCCGGATCTCTCCTATGGGGAACGGTCGAGAGGACGATCGACGATTGGCAGCCCTCGCCAAAGCTCGGCCGTTGCGCTAACTTTTTCCGGACGCACCGGCCGTTATGGCGTCGGAGCGTTCCCAGCCGAGACAGGCCCGATGTCGAACCGAGTGTTGAGCCGCGTTGTCCTTGGTGTAGCGGTCGCGGCGGGACTTCTCGGATCAGGTGCGGCCGGCGCGGTGACGTCGCCTATCCTGGTGGTCGAGGTCGATTCGGGCAAGGTCGTCTACGCCCAGGGCGCCACCGACCCGTGGTTCCCCGCCTCCATAACCAAGCTGATGACCGCCTACGTCGCCCTGGACATGGTGCGACAGGGTAAGGTCTCCCTCGATTCCCTCATCACGATCTCGCCCGCCGCGGCCGCGGAGCCGCCTTCGAAGATGGGGTTCCGGCCGGGTACGAAGCTGACCCTCGACAACGCCCTGAAGATCATCATGGTCAAGTCGGCGAACGACGTGGCCTGGGCGATCGGCGAAAATCTCGGCGGCTCGGTCGAAGGCTTCGCCGCCATCATGAACGAGACTTCCGCCCGAATCGGCATGCATGAAAGCCGCTGGACCAATCCGAACGGCCTGCCCGATGCGCGGCAATGGACCTCGGCCCGCGACATGGCAGTGCTCGGACGAGCGCTGATCCGCGATTTTCCCGAGAGCCGCGCGCTATTCTCCATAAGCGCCATCCAGTTCGGCAAGTCGATCATGGCGAACCATAACGGTCTGCTCGGGCGCTATGCCGGGGCCGACGGCATGAAGACCGGATTCATCTGTGCGGGTGGATTCAACGTGGTGGCGAGCGCCACTCGCAACGGCCGCCGTCTCATCACTGTTGTGATGGGCCAGCCGAGTGCGCGCGAGCGCGACCTGAAGGCCGCCGACCTGTTCGACCACGGGTTCAGCCAGTCCGCCGGCTGGACCGCCCAGACGCTCGATGCGCTGCCATCCTCGTCCATCTCCGAGCCGCCGGATATGCGTCCCTATATCTGCGACAAGCGTAGGCCGATGCCGGTCGACGAAGGGCCGGGGGCCATCGCCTCGCAGGCCGGCAACGAGAACGCTTCGATCCTGGCCGCCGCGGCACCGGTGGGCTCGGCCCTGGCCTTCGCGACGCTGAACAATGGCTCGATGAAGGGCCGCGCCCTGCCGCCGCGCGCCCCGCTGCAGCCCATCCTGGTCTGGATCGGCCGCGATCCGGCCGAAGGTGCCATTGCCCTGAACGAGCAGGCCGAGGCGGAGAAAGCCGAAAAGGCCGCCAAGCTCGCCGAACTCCGCAAGGCCAAGGTCGAGGCTGCGAACGCCAAGCGCGAAGCATCCAGGCTCACTAGGCCGGACGCGAAGTCAAAGGCTCCGAGTGGAAAGGCCGCCGTGCCTGCCAGCGCCAGCGCCTACGCTCCGGTGGAAACGACGCCTGTCATCGCAGGGGGCGGAAAGCCGTCGACCAAGGCTGAGGCCGGGAAAAAGCCTGCTGGAAAAGCCGTTGCAAAGCCGGGCCAAAAGACGTCGGATAAGCCCGCGGCGAAGGCTGAGGCCAAGCCCAGTGCAAAGCCTGGCGTCAAGCCTGCAAAGAGCGCCACCAGGACGTCCGGTAACAATAAGACGTCCGCTGCCAGTTCGGCCGAGGATTGAGCCGGCGGCGTTGCCGGGGTAGGGCGGGTTCATGCCGAATCCTTTCTCGACCGCTCCGGTAGACACCGCTTCCCGTCGTCCCGAGCCGATCCCGCTCACGGTCCTCACCGGCTTCCTCGGGGCCGGGAAGACCACGCTCCTCAATCGCATGCTGCGCGATCCGGCCCTGTCGGACACCGTGGTCATCGTCAACGAGTTCGGCGAGATCGGTCTCGATCACCTGCTGATCGAGACGGTGGACGAGGACATGATCCTTCTCGGCGCCGGGTGCTTGTGCTGCACCGTGCGCGGCGACCTCATCGCTACCCTCGAGGATCTGCTGCGCAAACGCGACAACGGACGGATCGCGCCGTTCCGCCGGGTCGTCATCGAGACGACGGGCCTCGCCGACCCGGCTCCGATCCTCCATGCCCTGATCTATCACCCCTATCTCGCCATGCGGTACAGGCTGCAGGCGGTGGTAGTGGTTGTGGACGCGATCAACGGCGCAGCCACACTCGACGTTCATCCCGAAGCCCTGCGCCAGGTCGCCGTAGCCGACCAGCTCATTCTCGCGAAGGAGGATCTCCTCTCGGGTGGCAGCGAAGCCTTACGCGCCCGGCTTCATGCCGTGAACCCGATGGCGCCGATCCACGGCCCCGACATCGCTCCGACCGATCTGCTTGGCGGGTTCTTCGGCCTCGATGGCAAGAGCGAGGAGGTCCGGGCCTGGCTCGGCGCTGAAGCCTTCCCGGATCACGATTCCCATCATGGCCACCACCATCACGACGTGAACCGGCACGATGCCGCGATCCGCGCTTTCACACTCACCAGCGACGTGCCGGTAAAGCGGGCGGCTTTCGAGATGTTCCTCGACCTGCTGCGCTCCGGGCATGGCCCCAAGCTCCTGCGCTTGAAGGGGCTCGTCGCGCTTGCCGACGAGCCGGATCGTCCCGTGGTGGTTCACGGTGTCCAGCACGTGATCCACATGCCGGTCCAACTCGCCGCTTGGCCCGACGACGACCATCGCTCGCGTCTCGTCCTGATCGTGCGCGATCTGGAGCCCGCCTTCGTCACCGGCTTGTGGGATGCCTTCCTCGGACGGCCGAGAATTGATGCACCCGATGCCGCAGCCCTGACCGCCAACCCATTAGCGATCCCAGGGGCCTGATCCACCAGAAATCTCCGCCAAGACCGTCCCGTTTCAGGAATAATCGGGCGGCATTCGATTTGATTCTATATACCATACTTCGCCGCGAGGCGAAGAATTCTGTCCCGTTTCGGGACGGATCGGTAGCGGGATCGCCGAATGAAACAGGGGCTGAGCATCATTGAGGGCGGGCTGCTCATAGAGGCAGGTAGCATCGGGGCGGATCACGAACCGGCGGAGTGGCACATCGACCTGCGGCGGCCCAACCTGGTGGAGCCGATCGAAGCCGAGGCGTGGCGTGCATTGCTCACTCGCATCCGCTGGCCGGAACCGATCTACGCGGATCCCGACTACCTGCTCACGGCTGCCGTGCACCAGTCCGGCGGCCGTGACTTGGTCTTTGCCTTTGCCTGGAGCGGGTCGGGCGAGCGCGCTCGCCTGCGCGGCGTCATTCCACTCGCCATGCCGCACGGCCTGTGGGGCAATGGTCGGGTACAGGCCTGGTATCCGCCCGGTCCGGTTCTCGCGCCCACCATCGAACCCGGCTTCCTCGATGAGGTCGAGGCCGCGTTGCGGGCCGCGATCAAGGCGGTCCATCCCCGCTCGACCCTGATCATGGTGCCGTCTCCGGCCGCGCCTGCACCGAAACAGGCGGCCCTTCTCGCACAGCCGGTGCCTGCGGAGGTCGTTCCGGCGAGGGATCGAGTCAGCATCCGCCTTGTCGGACCTTGGGCCCGTGATGGCGTTGAGATCGAGCGCATCACCGAACCCCGCAGCATTCGCGATGCCGTCGAAGCCTATCTCTCTTTCGATGCGCAGGTGTCTGGAAACCCCATCGTCGCGGATCCGTCCGCCTCGTCCATGGTCAGGGTGGTCACGCGGCGCTTTGCCCAGCGTCGCCAGACCAGTGTCGATTTCGCGCGCAAGGACGGCGTCATCGTCGCGGCTGCCTTGCGCCTCGGCGCCGGTCCGGGCTCGATCGTGTGGCGCCAGGCCGAAGCGCGAGCGGCCTGACGCGATCCGCCGGATAGTCCAGCCCAGTTGATGCCGAGGGCGGGACCCGCGACGTCGATCGTCTCAAAAATCGACGTCGGTCTCTCGGAGCGGGCCCTATTCGTCCTCGCCGAACTTGTTGGCGAGGAGGTCTGTGATGGCCGCCAGGCACGCCTCGGCATCGCTGCCCGATGCTACCACGGTGATCGAGGTACCCTGTGCCGCGCCGAGGGTGAGCAGCCCCATGATCGAACGCCCGCCGACGGTTTCGCCGGAGCGCGTCACCGTCACTGCAGCCTCGAACTTCTCCACGGTCTGCACGAACTTGGCCGAGGCCCGCGCATGCAGGCCTCGCCGGTTGATGACCGGGAGAACCTTCAGGTGGCCGCCATCGGGAACCGGGACTTCGGCCTCGGCATCATCGTCGTAAGCGTCGCTCATGGGCCTGTGCCGTCCCTGTCGCCGGTGCGCCAACGGTAAGCCCGAGGCGACCGGTCCGATCCTCGTTCAGTGATGGCACGGCCGCGCCGAGGAAAGGCCGCGCGAAATCGCCACGCTTGCCTGATAGGCCGACAAGGGATGTTTGGGAAAGTCCGATCGTCTCGCGGAAGTGTTATTTGCCGGCGAGGACGCGAGACGCGACGTTAATGTACTTACGACCCGCTTCCTGGGCATGCAGCACCGCATCGCCCAGGGGCTCTGCGTCGCGCACGCTGGCAAGCTTGATCAGCATCGGGAGGTTGATACCGGCCACGACCTCGACAGTCCCGCCATTCATGCAGGAAAGGGCTAGATTCGACGGCGTCCCGCCGAACATGTCGGTGAGCACGACGACGCCTTTGCCGGAATCGACGCGATCCACGGCGGAGACGATGTCGAGCCTGCGCAGCTCCATATCGTCCTCGGGACCGATCGTGATCGTCTCGATCTGCTTTTGCGGACCGACCACATGTTCAAGGGCAGCCTTGAACTCCGTGGCGAGCAGCCCGTGGGTGACGAGCACCATTCCAATCATAGACACGTGTTCCGACACCCAGTGGGAGCCGCCATTTTGTGCAGCGCAAGGTCGGGCGCAAGACGAGAGTTGCGTTCTCACGCCTCCTAGCTCCCTGATCATGTCATGTGGGTCGTCGCCACGCTACATGGGAGAGCCGAATTCGCATGAGACGGTGCTGAGGTGCGTCCATGGGGCAACGCTCGCCCGCTCGAGGAGGGTATCGAGGACGATTCCTGGCGCCAGCCCCCGGTCGCGAATGCTGCGGTCCAGCATGATTCGGCGAATCGCCACCCCGATGAGATCGACGGAATTGGAGGGCGCTTCAGGCAACCGAGGCAGCGTCTCGACGAGATCGACTACGAGCCGGATCACCGCCGCATCCGCCAGAGGAAATGCGCGTGCGAGGCCCAGGCCCCGGACTTCGATGAGGCCGTGCAGGGCCGGATGACCGTGCGCGACGATGCGGCCGTGATGCCGATCGAGCCCGATACGGTCGTCGCCTACCAGTGCCGCATAGGTCCCGTTCTGCCGAGCCCGGTCGAGAAGGGCGAGGGCCAGGCTCGACTTGCCGGCCCCCGATTCGCCCCTGATGAGAAGCCCCGCCTCTCCCACGACGAGGCAAGTGGCGTGGATCGTGATAGCCCGCGAGGAAGATGGCCGTTCCACGGGCGGACTCGTCTAGCGGGAAGCGGCGGGAAGGCGCACGACGAACCGCGCGCCGCGCACCGTTGCCTCGCCCTCCTCGTCAGCCGGGCCGGGGCGGTTTTCCGCCCTGATGGTGCCCCGATGGGCCTGGACGATCTGGCGCGAGATCGACAGGCCGAGACCGGAATTCTGGCCGAACCCCTGCTCCGGCCGGTCGGTGTAGAAGCGCTCGAAGATCCGCTCCAGGGCATGTTCGGGGATACCGGGCCCCTCGTCCTCGACGATCAGCTCCACATCGCCGCGGATTCGGCGCAGGGCCACCCGCACCTTGGCGTCCGGAGGCGAGAACGAGCGAGCGTTGTCCAGGAGGTTGTTGACGACCTGACCGAGCCGGCTGTCATGCCCGAAGATCATGAAGGGCGCCTCCACATCGCCGGGGGGCGTGTCCACGTCGAACTGGATGAGGGCGTCCTTCGGGCGTCGGCGCTCATTGGCGACGGAGACCACCGTGGTCATCAGCTTGTGCAGATCCACCTTGCGCGCTTCGGCGCGGGCGAGTTCCGCATCGAGACGTGAGGCGTCCGAGATGTCGCTGATGAGGCGGTCGAGGCGCTTCACGTCGTGCTGGATGATGGCGAGCAGGCGCGAGCGGGAATCGTCGGTCTTGGCGAGGGGCAGCGTCTCGACGGCGCTGCGTAAGGATGTGAGGGGGTTCTTCAGCTCGTGGCTGACATCGGCGGCAAAACTCTCGATGGCGTCGATGCGCCGGTAGAGGGCCTGGGTCATGTCCCGCAGGGCGCCTGACAGGTGGCCGATCTCGTCGGTCCTACCGGTAAAGTCGGGGATTTCTTCCCGCGACTTGATGCCGAGGCGGACCTTCTCGGCGGCGTCGGCGAGGCGGCGGACGGGCCCGGCGATGGCTCCGGCGAGAAGGATCGACAGGACCAGCATGACGGAGGCGGCGATGAGGAAGACCTGGAGCAGGCCGAACCGCTCGGAGGCGATGACCCGATCGATGTCGCCGCCTTGCGTCGAGAGCATCAGGGCGCCCCGGACCGTGCCTGACCGCAGAATCGGAACCGCTACGGAGACGTTCGTCTCGCCAGCCTCGTTGCGGCGGACGAGGGTGCCGCGGGCGCCGCCGAGGGCGACCTGGACTTCCTTCAGGCTGTGGCCGCTCGCCGGTCCGACTTCCTCCAGAACGGGCGTCCGGGCAGCGCCGAACAGCTTGGCCTGGATGAATTCCCAGGCCTGTTCGAGCAGGTTGCGCTTGCTCCTGACGACGATGCCGTCGCTGCGGCCCATCTCGCCGCGGGCCGAGAGTGTGCGGGTGTCGAACAGCAGGCCGCCATCCTGGTCGTAGACCCGCGCCCGGTTGCCCGTCGGTGTGATGAGGCGGCGCAGGAGTGGCGCGACCCGCTCGGGGTTGAGGGAGAAGGTGAGCGGGGAGGGGTTCTCGTCGCCCGCACCGCCTTCCCCGGCCTGCAACTGGAGCAGCTTGTCGGGGTCGATGCGGATCGCGTCGGTATCCACCGAGGCCGAGGAGGAGATCGCACCGGCGATGATCTCTCCCTGGATCAACAGGCTCTGCACCCGCGCCTGGATCAGACCCTGCCGGAACTGGTTCAGGTAGAGGAAGCCGAACAGCAGGGCGATCAGGCCGACGAGGTTGAGGACGACGATCCGGCGGGTGAGGCTCGACGAGGCACGCTGGCCGATGCCACGCCAGATCGTGCGCGGCAGGGCCAGGAGGCCGCGTTGCGGGGCGTCGGCTTGGTCTTGGGAATCCACGATCGTCCGAGGTTGGAGAGTCGGCCCGGAATGGGCGCCATCGTTGCAGCGAAAGCACCGCCACGGAACGCCTGAAACCACCGCCACGCGACGGCGAAACTCTTCCGTTCGAGCGGGCGGCGCGTGGCGGTGCCGGGCGGGCGGGAGTTCGGCGTCCGTACGCCGCGCTCAGCCTTCCTTGAAGCGGTAGCCGACCCCGTACAGGGTTTCGATCATGTCGAAATTGGTGTCGACCACTTTGAACTTCTTGCGCAGGCGCTTGATGTGGCTGTCGATGGTGCGGTCGTCGACATAGACTTGGTCGTCATAGGCCGCATCCATCAGCGCGTTACGGCTCTTCACGACGCCGGGCCGGTGGGCCAGGGCCTGCAGGATGAGGAACTCGGTCACCGTGAGGGTGACGGCCTCGCCCTTCCAGGTGCAGGTGTGCCGCTCCGGGTCCATCATTAGCAGGCCGCGCTCCAGGGAGCGGGCAGCGGCATCGGCCTCGCGCGCGGCGGCGCCCGGCCCGTCCTTGGGGGCGAAGCGGCGCAGCACGGCCTTCACCCGCTCCACCAGGAGACGCTGCGAGAACGGCTTATGGATGAAGTCGTCGGCGCCCATCTTGAGGCCGAACAGCTCGTCGATCTCCTCGTCCTTCGAGGTCAGGAAGATCACCGGCAGGTCGGATTTCTGGCGCAGGCGGCGCAGCAGCTCCATCCCGTCCATGCGCGGCATCTTGATGTCGAAGATCGCGAGGTCGGGCGGGGAGTGTTTCAGCCCGTCGAGGGCCGAGGCGCCGTCGGTATAGGTCTGAATCCGGTAGCCTTCGGTCTCGAGGGCGATCGAGACGGAGGTGAGGATGTTTCTATCGTCGTCCACGAGGGCGATGGTGGGCATTTCGCGTTCCCTGTTGCTCGGATGCGGCCTTCGCGGACGTCAGTTCGCTCATGTCGTCTCCGCATCCCGCCCTCCGAAGACGAGGGCCGGCAAGACGCGCTGGCGAACCATTCGAGAAGCAGGGTCGCATTCGCGCGGAGAGTCAGGCTGTGTAAAGACTTCGGTTGAAAAAAGCGAGCTTGCTCGGTGGATAGATCGGTTTGACGCTTGACTGAGGCCGTCGTGCCGCAGTCCGGCGGCCTCGCGTAAGCGGCCCGAGTACCCCTATCATCGCGATTCTGAATGAAGGCCGGCGGTCGAAAAGTCCGGTCCAAAACCATTTGAGGGCAGGGTGCACCATGGCTGACGGAAACCGGATCGAGGATGGCCGGGGCGAGGCGGGAGAGGCACCGCCGCAGCGGCGGGGGCCTGCCGCACCGCTCCCGGCCTCCGAGGCCCCGTTCGATGCGATCGGCCTCGGCCGGCATCTCTTGCGCAGCATCCGCTCCGGGGCGCTGGCGAGCCTCGACGCCCAGGACGGGACGCCCTTCGCCTCGTTGGTGACGATCGCCACGGATGTGGACGGCACGCCCCTGATGCTGCTCTCGCGCCTCTCGGCCCATACGCGCAACCTCCTGGCCGATCCCCGCGCGTCGCTGCTGTTCAGCGCCGGCGGCAAGGGCGATCCCCTGGCCCATCCCCGCCTCACCGTCACCGGCCGCGTCAGCCAGACGACGGAGCCGCGCATCCGCGAGCGCTTCGTCGCCCGCCACCCGAAGGCGAAGCTCTATGCGGACTTCCCCGATTTCGGCTTCTTCGCCCTCGAACCCAGCGCCGGGCATCTCAACGGGGGCTTTGCCAAGGCGGCGACGCTGACGCCCGCCGAACTCCGCCTCGACCTGTCGGGAGCCGAGGCCCTGATCGCCGGCGAGCGCGGGGCGGTGGAGCACATGAATGCCGACCATGCCGACGCGCTCGCCCTCTACGCGAAGGGCGAGGGGGGCGGTGACGGACCCTGGCGCCTGACTGGCCTCGATCCCGAGGGGATGGACCTCCTGGGTGGCGACCGGACCGTGCGCATCCGCTACCCCGCGCCGGTCACCGACATGGGCAACCTACGCAAAGTCCTGGTGGAGATGGCCGCGAAGGCCCGCGGCGCGGAAGAGGATCGTGGCCCGGTTCCGACCGGCGGTTGAACCGGGCCTGCCGCTACGCAATCGAAACGACTCCGCGTTTAGGTGAGGCGAGGCAGGCCTCCCTTCGGGACGCCCATCGGCAGGGTGGCGAGCGGTGATCGGAGGCAGAGAGCGGAGGCAACACTCGGCCGTGGCGACCATGATGGTCTTTGCCCTGGCCATCGCGCTTCCTCTCATGGTGCTCACCGTCATCACCACGGATTGGTATGTCGCGGCGGAACGCGCTCGCCTGCAGACGATGGGGCAGCTCACCGGAGACCACCTCCGCGAGCGCCTCGACCGCGATCTCTCCGAGATGAGCGCGATGGCCAGGACCCTGGCGACCTCGCCCTCCATCGACGCCCAGGATTGGGCGCGGTTCGACGCCCAGGGCCGGGCGCTGGTGGACACCACCGAGTTCACCGTGTCCCTCACCCGCTTCGACGGCCGCCACATCGTGAATACGCGTGTGCCCGCCGGTCAGCCCATGCCGACCTCTCCCCGGCCCGACATCGTCGCGGCGCTGCTCGCCACCCGGCTTCCGGTCATCTCGTCGGCCGTCAAGAGCGCGGTGACCGGGGCCGACATCATCCTGATCTGCGCCCCGGTCCTACGCGGCGGCCCACCGGACATGTACGTCTCCGTCGCCGTGCGGGTGGATCACTTCGCCCCGCTGATCGCCCAGGCGGCGATCGACGATTCGTTCGCCGCCGTCTTCGTCGATGGCGCGCAACACGTGATCGCGCGAACGAGCGATGTGCCGAAACCGTCCGCATCGCCGGCCGGCAGCCCGTTTCCACCCATGTCGAAGCTCCAGCTGCTGGAGGATTGGGAGAAGGCGGAAGCGAGCGTCATGGAGTTCCGCCATCGCTCCGGCGTCTCCGACTGGACGGTGGTGACCGGGCTGGACCGGGACGCGTTCGAGGTTCCCCTGCGGCGGTCCCTCGTGATCCTGTCCCTCCTCGCCTTCGCGCTGCTGGGCAGCGGCGGGATCGTCGCCTGGCTTTATGCCCGTCAGGTGGCGAAGGCGGTGCGAGCGCTGCGGCGGGCCGTCAAGGCGATCGGGCGGGGCGAGACCGTCGAGCCGCCCTCCAGCCAGATCCGCGAGGTGAACCAGATCGGCCTGGCCCTCGTGACGGCAGCCCGCGTCTCGGCCGAGCAGCGCGCCACCATCGCGGAGGCCAATGCCCTCCTGGAAGTCCGGGTGGCCGAGCGCGGTCGTGAGCTCGCGGCGAGCCAGGCGCATTACCAGCTCCTCGCCGAGACCATGACCGACGTCGTCATCCTGCGCCATGCCGATTGGCGCATCGCCTATGTGTCGCCCTCCGGAGCGGCGCTGTTCGGTACGGAGGGGCCGGATTTCGATCCGCGCGCGCGCATCCACCCCGACGACCTGGCCGCCTTCTCGGCCGCGGATGCCCGCCTCGGCCCCGACCGGCCGAGCATCGTCTCCCTGTTCCGGATGCGCCATGCGGATGGCCGCTGCATCTGGATCGAGGCGGTCAACGACCTTCTCACCTCGGCGGAGCCGGGGGACCCCAACGTGATCTCCACCCTGCGGGACGTGACGAAGCGGCAGGATCAGGCCGACGAGCTGCGCATGGCCCGCGACGCCGCCGAACTGGCCCAGGCCAAGGCCGAGAATGCGAGCCGGGCGAAATCCGAGTTCATGGGCCTCGTGAGCCACGAGATCCGGACCCCCCTGACGACGATCAAGGGCTTCACCGACCTCCTCGCACACACGACCGGCCTCTCGACCGATCAGGTCCGCTATCTCGCCCTCGTCGGGGCGGCCACCGATTCCCTCATCGGCACGGTGGACGATGTTCTCGACTATGCCCGGGCCGGGCAGGGCGACCTGCGCCTCGACCGTGTCCCCCTCGACTTTCCCGCCCTGATGAGGGGGGCGGCCGATCTGGTGCGGCCCATGGCCGAGGCGAGGGGTGTCGCGATCGACGTGACCGTCACCTGCGAAGGCTCCCGCCACGTCCTCGGCGACGAGCGCCGCCTGAGGCAGATCCTCCTCAACCTGCTCCAGGACGCCATCGGCACGCTGCGCCGGGGCAACGTCGCCCTCGCGCTGCAGGGTCCGCGCGGCGGCGAGCCCGTCGAGCGCTGGCGCGTCTCCGTCACCGCGCAGGCCGACGAAGACCCGGAACAGGCCGCGTCCCGCACCGTGGCTCTCGATGGCAGCGGCCTTGGTTTCATCATCGCCCAGCGCCTCGTCGGCCTGATGGGTGGCGGGCGCATCGACAGGAGCACGCCGCAGGGCGAGACGGCGGCCTACCGGTTCTCCCTCTCCCTGACGCCGGCGCCCGTCCTGACAGACGCCGCCCCGGTCCCCAGCCCGGCCGCGACCGGGGCGGGCCGCATCCTCGTGGTGGAGGACAACCCGATCAACCGGGAGGTCGTCCAGGCGATGCTGCATCGTCTGGGCTACGGCGTCGACATGGTCGCCGACGGAGAGGCGGGCATCCGCGCAGTCCAGGCCAGCGCCTACGACCTCGTCCTCATGGATGTGTCGCTGCCCGGAATGGACGGGACCACGGCCATCCGGCGCATCCGCTCCCTGCAGCACCCGGCGCGTCGGGTGCCGATCGTGGCCATGAGCGCCAATCTGATGCCGGACCGGGTCCGCGACCTCACGGGAGCCGGCGCCAACGGCTATCTCGGCAAGCCGTTCGATCTCCCGACCCTGTCGCGGGCGGTGGCCGAGCAGATCTCTTCCATCGTGCTGCGGGAGCGGGACGAGAGCATGCCGATGCCGGAACGGCCGCCGATCTTCGACCGGGCGGCCTTCGACGCCCTGATCGCCGAGATCGGCGCGGAGGCGGCCCGCGAGGCGGTGCGCGCCTTCGTCCGGCGCCTCGACCATTCCGCGGTGGACCCGGGCGCGGCCGATGCGGAATCACTCGCCGCCGAGGCCGACAGGACCGGATTCCGCGACCTCGCCAAGGCCTGCCGGACCCTCGCCGCGCTTTCCCCCGGTGCCGCGCGCGACGAGGCCGAGGGGCGATGCCGCGTCGCCCGCGACCTGATGAACCGCATGGTCCACGAGATCACGGGGCCGACCATGCCCGAGATCCGCCAAACGGTGGCCCTGCTCTGAGAGCTGTCACGCCCTCCGCTACAGGGCGCGACCACGTGCTGACGCGGCTCCGCTTGGCGTGCCGGGGCCACACTGCTATCTCCCGACACGCGTCCACACACCGAAAAGCCGTGCGCCGGGCCCGTCCTTACGCCGACGGACCGCGACCGCGCCGGAGACAGACCCCTCGATGACCACCGTCCCCATCGACAACATCCGTAATTTTTCCATCGTCGCGCATATCGACCACGGCAAGTCGACGCTGGCGGATCGGCTGATTCAGACCACCGGCACGGTGGCGCTCCGTGACATGAGCGAGCAGATGCTCGACTCCATGGACATCGAGAAGGAGCGCGGCATCACCATCAAGGCGCAGACCGTGCGCCTCGAATACAAGGCGGAGGACGGCAAGAACTACGTCCTCAACCTGATGGACACCCCCGGCCACGTCGACTTCGCCTACGAGGTCTCGCGCTCGCTCGCGGCCTGCGAGGGCTCGCTACTGGTGGTGGACGCGTCCCAGGGCGTCGAGGCGCAGACGCTGGCCAACGTCTACCAGGCGCTCGACGCCAACCACGAGATCGTGCCCGTCCTCAACAAGATCGACCTGCCGGCCGCCGAGCCCGAGCGCATCCGTGCCCAGATCGAGGAAGTGATCGGCATCGACGCCTCCGAGGCGGTGGCGATCTCGGCGAAGAGCGGCCTCAACATCGAGGCGGTGCTGGAGGCCATCGTCAAGCGCCTGCCGCCGCCCAAGGGCGACCGCGACGCGCCCCTCAAGGCTCTGCTGGTGGACAGCTGGTACGACGTCTATCTCGGCGTCGTCGTGCTGGTGCGCATCGTCGACGGCGTGCTCAAGAAGGGCATGAACATCCGCATGATGCGGGCCGACGCCGTGCACGGCGTCGACAAGATCGGCGTGTTCCGCCCGAAGATGGCCGATATCGGCGAGCTCGGCCCCGGCGAGGTCGGCTTCTTCACCGGCTCGATCAAGGAGGTCGCCGACACCCGCGTGGGTGACACGCTCACGGAAGACAAGCGCCCCTGCAAGGAGATGCTGCCGGGCTTCAAGGACGTGCAGTCGGTCGTGTTCTGCGGGCTCTTTCCCGTGGATGCCGCCGAGTTCGAGACCCTGCGCAGCGCCATGAGCAAGCTGCGCCTCAACGATGCGAGCTTCTCCTACGAGATGGAGACCTCGGCGGCGCTCGGCTTCGGCTTCCGCTGCGGTTTCCTCGGGCTGCTGCATCTCGAGATCATCCAGGAGCGCCTGGAGCGCGAGTTCAACCTCGACCTGATCTCCACGGCCCCTTCCGTGGTCTATCGCCTGCAGATGACCGACGGGACGATCAAGGAATTGCACAACCCGGCCGACATGCCGGACGTGATGAAGATCACCGCCATCGAGGAGCCGTGGATCCGCGCCACCATCCTCACCCCCGACGAGTATCTCGGCGGCGTGCTCAAGCTCTGCCAGGACCGGCGCGGCACTCAGGTCGACCTCAACTACGTCGGCAAGCGCGCCATGGTGGTGTACGACCTGCCCTTGAACGAGGTGGTGTTCGACTTCTACGACCGCCTGAAATCGATCTCGAAGGGCTACGCCTCGTTCGACTACCACATCTCGGATTACCGGGAGGGCGACCTCGTGAAGATGTCGATCCTCGTCAATGCCGAGCCGGTGGACGCCCTCTCGATGCTGGTTCACCGCAGCCGCGCCGAGCATCGCGGCCGGGCCATGTGCGAGAAGCTGAAGGACCTGATCCCCCGCCACCTGTTCCAGATCCCGGTCCAGGCGGCGCTCGGCGGCAAGATCATCGCCCGTGAGACCATCAAGGCCCTCTCCAAGGACGTGACCGCCAAGTGCTACGGCGGCGACATCTCGCGCAAGCGCAAGCTCCTCGACAAGCAGAAGGAGGGCAAGAAGAAGATGCGCCAGTTCGGCCGCGTGGAGATCCCGCAGGAGGCGTTCATCGCCGCGCTGAAGATGGACGATTGAGGAAGGCCGGAGGCGGGGCACCGTCTATTTTCAACCCCAGGTAGCGCTGCCGGGTTCGGCAACCCGGCCTTAAGACATCCGGCTTACGGTGCCTCGTCCTAGGTATCGTGGCAGGGACGGCGTCCTGGCGGGAGCGAGGGCGGCGTTGTCAGAACCAAGACCCCGAGGGGGGCTTGGGAGGGGGGGAGATGATCCTGGTGCGACGACTCGCTCGCAGGTTCCAGTCGGCGCATACGTGGATCGCCTTCGGAATCCTGGCGCCTGTGGGCATGCTCGTCGTGTCGGCCATCATGTTGCTCGACCTCCGGCAGGATGCCTGGGAGAAGGCCGAGCAGACCTCCCAGAACCTGCTGCAGGTCATCGAACGCGACATCGCCCGCAACATCGAGATCATCGATCTCTCGCTGCAGGGCGTCATCGAGAACCTGAAACTGCCCGCTCTGGCCAATCTCTCGCCGGACCTGCGCCAGCTGATCCTGTTCGACCGGGCCATCACCGCGCAGGATATGGGCGTGATCCTCGTCCTCGACGAGAAGGGCGACAGTATCCTCGACGGCCAGGCCATCCCGGCGCGCCCCGTCAACAATTTCGACCGCGACTATTTCCAGGCCCACAAAGCCCGGGCCGGCCTCGGCCTCCTCATCAGCCGGCCGCTGCTGTCGCGCCTGACCGGCGCTCGTGTGATGGTGCTGAGCCGCCGTGTCGACAAGCCGGACGGGTCCTTCGGCGGGGTGGTGCTGGGCACGCTCAAGCTGTCGTATTTCACGCGGCTGTTCGATCGCCTCGGCCTCGGCAGCGAGGGCGCGATCAACCTGTACCTGCGCGATGGCACGCGCATCATGCGCTACCCGTATATCGATTCCCACATCGGGCTGAGCATCGCCGGCTCGTCCAATCTGCAACGATTCGTGCGGGAGGGCAGCGGCAGCTTCGTCGCCCCATCCGCCCGCGACGGGGTCGAGCGGAACTATGCCTTCACGCAGGTCGCGACCTTGCCGCTGATCCTCAACGTCGCCCTGGCGGTGAACGAGATCGAGGCCGAATGGCGCGCGAAGGCGATCGTCATCAGCGCCATCGTGGTGGTGCTGTGCGGCCTGACCATCGGCCTCTCGCTCCTGTTCGGCCGGGAGTTGGAGCGGCGCACCGCGATGCAGATCGAACTCGCCCGCCAGTCGCGCACCGATGCGCTGACCGGCCTGCCCAATCGCCGCCGGTTCGAGGAGGCCCTGGCCGCCCTGCGCAGCGACGCCGCCCTCGCGACCCGTCCCTTCGCGCTTCTGGCCATCGATGCCGACCATTTCAAGCGTTTCAACGACCGCTACGGGCATGCGGTGGGTGACGATGTGCTGCGCGGCCTCGCCCGGTGCCTGCTGGAGAGCATCCACCGGCCCGCCGACATCGTCTGCCGGGTGGGCGGCGAGGAATTCGTGATCCTGCTGCAGGACGGCGACAAGGACGAAGCCCTGCGCATCGCCGAACGGGTCCATGCCAGGGTGGCGCTTCTGTCGGTGGAGGCGGCCGGGATCGAAGCCGGATCGGTGACCGTGAGCATCGGCGTCGCGACCATGGGCGCGCCCGCGACCGATCCCCTGGCGCCATCGGACCTGTACAGTCTCGCCGATGCGGCCCTCTACGAGGCCAAGGCCAACGGCCGCAATCAGACCCGCTGCGTCGAGCGCCGTCGCGGGGAGGCGGACCGGCGGCAGGCGAGCTTTCGTCTGGCGGGCGCCTGACAGAGCGCATCACCACCCCCGGTCGATGCGGAGCGGTTGGGACCGCGATCCCGGGACGGGCCTTCAACGGGCCGAGACGGCCAGTTGCCGCGTCGCTTCGCCGAGGTCGCGACCCTGGTCGCGCAGGTGGCCGGAGGTCGCCCCGAGGGCCTGTGACGAGGCCAGCGCCTCCTCGGTCGTGGCGCGCAGGGCGTCGAGGTGGCGGGTCGCTTCGAGGATCGTGCCGCGCACCCGCGACACGCCTTCGGCGATGCCGCCCGCAGCCTCCTGGTGGGAGGCGCTGACGCGGGAAATGTCGGCAGCGCTGACGCGGACGGATGTCACCTCGTTCCGCACCGAGGCGAGGGAGGCGGTCGATTGGGCGGCGACCTCCCTGAGGCGACCGATCTGCTGCGAGATCTCGGCTGTGGCGGTGCTGACCCGGTTCGAGAGGTCCTTCACCTCCGCGGCCACCACCGAGAAGCCACGTCCGGCGTTGCCCGCGCGGGCCGCCTCGATCGTGGCGTTGAGGGCCAGGAAGTTGGTCTGGGCGGCGATGGTGCCGATGAGGTCGCTGATCTGCCCGATGCCGGCGATCCGCTCCTGGAGTTCGGAGAAGACGTCCACCGCCTGATCCAGGATGCCGCCCGTCCGGTCGGCGATGATCTCCACCTGTCCGGCATGGGCGCTCGCCTCGCGCGAGAGCGCGACGAGGCCCTGAGCGGCATCCGACACGCCGTCGATGTCGCGGGAGGCGGCGAGGTTCGCCCGGTCCGCCTGGGCCCGGCTTTCGTCCACGGTCTCGGCCACGGCGAGGACCGTGCGGGCGCCCGCCTCCACCTGCATCGTCGTGTCCGCGAGCCCGGAGGCGATCCCGTCGAGGGCCGCCATGAGCGAGCGGACGCGCTCGCGCTGGGCATGGTCGGTAACCGTGATGGCGAGGCGGTCGGCCACGTAGGCCATCAGTTCGAGCAGGGCTTCGCTCAACTCCGCCTTCTCGCGGGAGAAGAATTCCAGCACGATCTCGACCCTGTCGCCGATGCGGATCGGAAACATGAAGCAGCCGCGTACGCCGTTTTCCCGCGCCGCCGTCGCGCGCACGAAGCCGGGCACAACCGTCACGTCCTCGCAGGAGATCGCGCGTCCCTCCGCGCAGACGCGCCCCACCAGCCCTTGGCCGGGGGCGAAGACCGCCCGCTCCGAACTTGCGACGAAGGCGTCCGTCCGCCCCGGCTCGTCGGACGGGGCGAGGTACCACGCCCTCATCGACACCATTCCGCCCGCGGCGCCCATTCCACCGGCGTCCACGCCGTCCTGATCCATGCGTCGATAGGCATGGGCGATCGGCCATTCGGTGAAGCGGCCGACGATGGCGAGGCAATCGACGATAGCGGCCTCCGGCGTCGGCGCGTTGGTGCAGGCGCGCGAAATCGCGTTCAGGAAGGCGAGCACCGCGCCGAGGTCGTGCGACAGCATCCCGTCCGCAGGCGGGTTCTCTTCCCGCCGCCGACCGGTCCTGCCGAGCCATCCGTCGACGATCGACCTGACCATGAAACCCTCATGCGAGCCTTGCGAGCCTGTCGGTCCGGGCGACCGGAAGCCGGGCCCGGTCGGCAGCCTCTTTGCCGCCGGAACTTAGCGTCCCTTTCCTCGATCAAGCCTTCGGTTCATCCCGCGCGACTGGGTAATTTGGTATCAATCCTGCGCAAATTCTCATCAAAGATCAGGAGCGATCGTCGCCGGTGCCGCGAGTTCATGGCGGTTCCGGTCCGTGCGGAATTCGGAACGTACCCACGACGGGTTTCCTCCAGGCTCACCTCGCCATCCTCGATCGCCTCTCCGCGCTTCGCCCCTCGGCAAGGGCGGCCTCCCCACAGGCATCATGCGCTCGACCCTTGATGGACAACCTGAGGTATACTAACCCGCTCTTCTCTCCTGAGGAGGCGTGGATGTCGATCGACGGTGATTCCCTGAGCGCGATCGTCGCGGAACTCTCGATCCGTCCGGGACATGAGAAGGTCAGGGCTCTGCTCTACCGCCTGCTGACCGAGGCGCTGGGCGCCAAGAGCGAGCAGATCTTCTTCGAGAGAAAGATACCTGAGGTTAGGGGCCGTCTCGATGCCCTGCTCGGCCGGACGATCATCGAGATCAAGTCCGACCTGCGCCGGGAGGGCAAGGAGGCCGAGGCTCAGCTCACCCGCTACCTGCCCGAACGCGAGGGGGCCACCGGCCAGCGTTACGTGGGGCTCGCCACCGACGGCGCCAGCTTCGTCGCCTACGAGATGCGGGACGGCGTCCTGGTGCGGCTCACCGAGCACGAGGTGAGGCTGGCGGACGCCCGTGGCCTCACCGCCTGGCTCGAAGGCGTCATCGCGGTCCTCGACTGGCTGCCGGCGGACGCGGCCGGGATCACCAACGAGCTCGGCCGCCAGAGCGCCGCCTTCGCGCGGACCCTTGGCTTCCTCGCCAAGGCCTGGGAGGCGCTGGCGGCGGACCCGGAGGCGGTCCTGAAGCGGCAGCTCTGGTCGCGCCATCTCGGCTTCGTCTACGGCAAGGCCATCGACGACGACACGCTCTGGCTCCAGCACACCTATCTGGTCATCCTCGCCAAGGCGATCGCCGCCGGAACCATGGGCGCCACCGGGCGCTCGCCCGAGGATCTGCTGTCGGGGCGCGCCTTCCACGAGGCGGGGGTCCACGGCGCGGTGGAGACGGATTTCTTCGGCTGGGTGATCCAGGCGCCGGGCGGGGAGGCCATCGTCGCCAGCCTGGCCGCGCATGCCGCTCGGTTCGACCTCGGCAGCGTCGATGTCGACCTTCTGAAGGTGCTCTACGAATCCCTCATCGATCCGGCGCAGCGCCACGATCTCGGTGAATATTACACGCCCGACTGGCTCGCCCGGAAGGTGGTGCGGCGTGCCCTCGACCGGCCGGCCGAGCAGACCTGCCTCGATCCCGCCTGCGGCTCGGGCAGCTTCCTGTTCCACGCCGTGCGCCTCAAGCGCGAGGCCCTGATCGCGGCGGGCGTGCCGCTCACCGAGATCGCGTCGCGCTGCTGCGCCTCGGTCACGGGGCTGGACGTCCATCCGGTGGCCGTCATCTTCGCCCGCGTCACATACTTGTTGGCGCTCGGCGACGCCCTGCCGGGGCGAGGCGGCGACATCTCCCTGCCGGTCTATCTCGGCGATGCGCTGCAATGGAACGTGAAGCGCGACGCGTTCGAGAGCGACCTCGTGGTCGAGGTGCCGCGCGACCCCCGCGAGGGCCGCAAAGGCGCGCCGACCCTGCGTTTTCCCCTCGGCCTCTGTGCCGATCCGCCCCTGTTCGACCGCGTCGTCACCGCCATGCACGATGCCAGCGAGGCCGGCCGCACGGCGGACGCCTTCGCGCGCGGGCTCGCGGGGCTCGGCGTCGCGGCGGAGCAGCACGCGACGCTCGTCACCACCTTCACGATCTACGACCGCCTGCGCCGGGCCGGGCGCGACCATGTCTGGGGCTTCTTCGCCCGCAACCTCAGCCGCCCGGTCGCGCTCTCGGACGGCGCCAGGGTCGATGTCGTCATCGGCAACCCGCCCTGGCTGTCCTACCGCTACATGGCGCCCGCCCTGCAGGCCCTGTTCCGGGATACCGCGCGACGGCTCGGCATCTGGGTCGGCCCCGACGAGGCGCGGCTGGTGACGCAGACCGATCTGTCGGGCCTGTTCTTCGCACGCGCCGCGGAACTCTATGTCCGGCCGCCGGAGGGCGACCGCCCGGGCGGGCGGGTCGCCATGGTGCTGCCGCTGGCCGCCATGAGCCGGGGCCAGTTCCGCGCCTTCCGCACCGGGGACTGGACCGAGGTCCGTGTCGCGTTCTCGGACGCCTGGGTTCTCGACAATCAGGCTGTCTCGCCCCTGTTCAGGGTTCCCACCTGCGTCCTGTTCGCCGATGTCACGGCGGGGGAGGCCCGGCCGACGCCCATGCGGGTCACGGCTTTCGCCGGGCGCCTTCCCTTCAAGGACGTACCCGAGGAGGTGGCGGATCGCTGCCTGCGGCAGGATCAGGCCGATGCGCCGGTGGCGGCGAGTTTCGAGGCCGGGTCGCCCTATCGCTCGCTCTTTCATCAAGGGGCGACCCTCGTTCCGCGCATGCTGTGTCTGGTGGATCGCGTTCAGTCAGGCCGTCTCGGCGGCAACGCCGCCGCGCCGCTCTTGCGAAGCAGGAGGTCCCCACAGGAGAAAGCTCCTTGGCGAGACCTGCCCGCTCAACAGGGGGCTGTCGAAAGCGGTTACGTCCGGCCGGTCTATCTCGGCGAATCCATCGCGTCGTTCCGCGTTCTGAACGCATTCGAGGGCATCGTGCCCGTGGCGTCCGATGGGAATGTTCTCGACGCAAAACAGGCGAGCGATCGTGGTGTGAACCGTCTCGGAGCCTGGATGCGACAGGCCGAGGCAAGCTGGGCGCAACACAGCGCCGGACGCATCACCCTCAAGCAGCGATGGAATTTCCAACGCGGATTGTCCACGCAATTTCCGCTGTCGCCCATTCGCGTGGTCTTCGCCAAGGCCGGATTATGGCCCGCGGCCTGTATCGTCAGGGATCGCCGGGGAATCATCGACCACAAACTCTACTGGGCGGACATTCCTTCCGAGGACGAAGCCCGCTTCCTCATCGCCATCCTCAACAGCGAGGCGGCTCGCATCCGCATCGCCCATCTGCAGAGCCGGGGTGAGCAGGGCGCGCGGGACTTCGACAAGCTGATGTTCACGCTTCCGATCCCCCGCTTCGACCCGCGCGAGGCGGTCCATGCCGGGCTGGCGTCGGAAGGCGCGGTGGCGGAGGAGGTGGCGGCCGCCGTCGCGCTGCCCATGGGGGCCTCGTTCCAGAAGGCGCGGGCCCTGGTGCGGGACGCCTTGCGGGAGGAGGGCGTGTCGGCCCGCATCGACGCTTTGGTGGAGACGCTCCTCGGGCCTGATCCGCGCCTCGCCCTGCCGGACGACGAGGCCGTTCCTGCCCGCGACGAGGAAGAGACCGTCGACGCCTGATACCGAGGCCCGGCGGACGACCGCCGCCGCGCGGACAGGCCTGAGTGAACCGGACCCGGCGAGGCTCGGTTCGAGACCGCTACTGGGTCTTGTCGCCGGTTTCCGGGGCGGTCCTGTCGGCGGGCGGTTCGGCGGTCGCCACCGCCGTGCGTTCCAGCATCGGCTGAAGGCGGATCGCGAGTTCGCCGCCGAGATGACGGGTATAGGCGGCCTTGAAATAGCGCTGGCCGGTGCCGTTGCCGAAGAGCCGGTCATGGGTACGGATCATCGCATCCACCTCGGGGCGGCAGAGGAAGCCGATGATTCCCGCCGCCTCGTACCAGCGCCCCGCCCGGGCGTGGCGCATGGCGGCCGGGTTGGCCATCACCGTCTCGGCGAAGCAATCCGTGGCGGCGCGCTCCAGCGGCGCCATGGCCGCATGGGCGTGTCCGGGTGTGCGGGGCGCCGCGCTCGCGGCACCCGCCGTCGCGACAAGGGTCAAGAGAGCGCCAAGCAGCCGAGCTTTCATCGCGCACATACCTCGAGGTCGATCGAAATCGATTCGCCCCAAGTATTCATCGAAGACTTGGACAGGAACAGGGCATGATGCGCCCCGAAACCTGCGATGCGAGATTTCGTGAGCCGACTGTGCCCGGCCGATCACAGGGGCCGGATCAGCCCCGCTTCTCGGCGTTCCAGCGGCCGGAGCAGCGGATCGCGCCGTTGCTCGTCCATGTGCCGCTGCCGTAGCCGCCGCGATCCAGCTGGCCGACCACGGTGGCACCGTCCGAACCGCGCATGATCGTCGCCCGCACGGAGCCGTTGCCGGAGACGCGCCCCCGGATGTCGAAATCGCCGCCGGGATAGCTCGCCTCGCCCTTCGCGATCCGGACGCCGTAGCGATAGGCGCGATCGCAGGGGCCGTCCTGGGTGATGACCTCGATGCTCCAGGCGCCGTCGTAGCGGTTGGGCACCGAGACCTTCCGCGTGGCCGCCTCGGTGGTCCCGAGGGACGTCGTGAGGAGGGCGAGGGAGCCGGCGGCAAGAAGGAAGCGTCGCATCGTAGCCTGTTCTGCAAGGACGTGATCGGGGCTGGGAACGTCCCTGATCGCGTATCGGTTGCGGTTCACGCTGTCGTGGCTTCGCCCAAGGCGGCCTGAAGCAGCGTGAGGAGATCACCTCCCGCGTGCAGATAGGCATCGACCCCCGCCGCTTTGAGCCCCTCGGCGAGATCGCCGGGCTTGCCGGCGAGGTACACGGTCGTCGCGCCCGCTTTCTTCAGAGCCTCGGCCGCCGCGACGGCGTGAGTGGCGTAAAGGGCGTCCGACGAGCAGATGCAGGCGATGCGCGCGCCGGATACGGCGAAAGCCCTGGCCAGTGCGTCGCTCTCCGAAAAACCCTCTTCGTTCACCGCCTCGATGCCGCCGGCCGCGAAGGCGTTGGCGGCGAAGGTCGAGCGGGCGTTGAAGACGGCGACCGTCCCGAGATTGGCCAGGAACACCAGGGGGCGCCGCCCCGTCTCGGCGAGATGGGTGTCGGAGGCGTCGCGCAGGGCCTCGTAGGGCTCGGCGAGGCGGAAGGAGGGCAGGGCCTCGCAGGTGGTCGTCCCGGCCCCGTCGAGGGCGAAAGCGGGCGCCACGGCATCGGAGGGTGGCAGGTCGAGGACCGTCACCGGCTTCTCGGCGAGGAAGGGGAACTCGCTCGCCCCTGTGAGGGGCTCGCGGCGCGTGGCGACGTTCTTCGCGCGGGTGGCGCGGGTCTCGCCGATCCGGGCCTGGATCGCGCCGGCCTGCAGGCTGGCGACGATGCCGCCCTCCCGCTCGATTGCCTGGAAGGCGGCCCAGGCCGTGGTGGTGAGCTCCTCGGTGAGCGCCTCGAACCCGCCGGCCCCAGCCGCCGGGTCGGCGACGCGGGCGAGGTTGGATTCCTCGATCAGGACGATCTGGCTGTTGCGGGCGACACGCCGGGCGAAGGCGTCGGCTAGGCCCAGCGAGGCGGTGTAGGGGATGACGGTGACGGAATCGGCGCCGCCGAGCCCGGCCGAGCAGGCGGCCATGCCGGTGCGCAGAATGTTTACGAACGGGTCGTTCCGGTTCATCATCCGCCACGCGGTCTCTGCATGCAGGCGCAGCGGCTTCGGGTCGAGCCCGCAGGCGGCCTCCACCCGCGCCCAGAGGCGGCGCATGGCGCGGAACTTGGCGATGGTCAGGAACTCGTCGGCATCGGCCACGAGGAGGATGGCGACGGCATCCCGGGCGCGGGCGAGGTCGTGCCCGCCGGCCTCCAGCATGCGCAGATAGGCGACGGCCGTGGCGAGGGTGGCGGCGAGTTCCGCCGCCTCGCTGGCTCCGGCTTCGTGATAGGGGCGCCCGTCGGCGAGCATCGCGCGGCCGGTGAAGCCGGCTCCGTCGAACTCCGACAGGAGCGCCGAGACCGCCGCGCCGATCTCAGGGAGCGTCGCGTCGAGGCGGCCGGTGGCGGCGAGCGTCCCGATCGGGTCGAGGCCGAGATCGAGGTCGAGGCTGCCGAGATCCTCGTTGCGGTGCGCGGCCAAAGTCTTGACCAGACGGGCGGCCTCCAGCCCGCGCCCGCCGGCATCGAGCCGCGTCGCGATGAGGGAGAGCATCACGCCCGACAGGGCGGTGTCGAGGGTTGCCACGTCTCCGGCATCGAGGCCGAAGCCGCGCGCCGAGACGGCGCCCGCGAAGACGAGGTTCAGCGCATCGGCGCCGCCTTCGAGATCGGCCATGGCGAGATCGTGGGCGGCCTGCGCGTCCGGGTGGTCCACCCGCTGGGCGATGCGCCAGGGGCCGGGCGCGCGCATGGGCTGCGCCACCGGCGCGGCGGGCTCGTAGAGCGGTTCGATCCGGATGCCGTCCGCCGTCTTCGAGACCAGACGCTTCTCGAAATCGCCGCCCTTGAGCACGCCCTCGACCAGGCCGAGCCACCGCTCGCGCGTGGGCGTGGGGAACAGGTCGGCGAGGGGGCGATTGTCCATCGTCAGGGCCTTGGCGCACGCTTCCGCCGGCCGCGCATGGCCGGACGCTGTCGGCGACAGCCCTCGCACGGCGAGGCTTGCCGGGCAACACGCCGGACTCATCAAAGAAATCAGCGCGGACTCAAAGAAAAACGAAGGTCGGAGCCAAGTTCCTAACCTGCTGCGTCCCGAGCCTGCATCCCGAGCCTGGGCCCCGGGGTCCCGGCACGAGCGCGGGTCCGGAGCCGCGAGGCGGGTTCGTCAGCCGAATAGGATCAACCCCGCGAAGCCGAGCGAGCCGACGATGATGCGCCACCACGCGAACAGCCGGAATCCGTGGGAGGAGACGTAGTCGAGCACGGTACGGACCACGACGAAGGCCGAGAGGAAGGCCACGACGAAGCCGATGACGATGAGCCCGGCATCGTCCTGCGAGAGGTTCTTGTAATTGTCGAGGAGGTCCTTGGCGAAGGCGCCGGCCATGGTCGGGATCGCGAGGTAGAACGAGAACTCGGTGGCCGAGCGCTTGTCCGCCCCCATCAGCATCGCGCCGACGATGGTGGCGCCTGAGCGCGACACGCCGGGGATCATCGCGATGCACTGGAACAGGCCGATCTTGAAATCCATCGGCAGGGTGAAGTCGAAGACGTCGCGCTTCTTCACCTCGAGGTCGGTCTCGTCGAGGACGAGGAGAACGAGGCCGCCGGCCACCAGGGTGGCGCAGACGATCCACGGGTTGAACAGGTAGAACTTGATGGCTTTCGAGAACAGGCCGCCGATGATCGCCGCCGGCAGAAAGGCCAGCAGGATGCCGAGGACGAAGCGCCTCGCGTTCGGATCGCTCGGAAACGCCACGGCGATTCCGAGGAGGCGGCGGAAATAGACGGCCAGGATCGCCAGGATCGCGCCGAGCTGGATCAGCACCTCGAACGTGTTGTTGGGCGATTGGAAGCCGATGAAGTGGCCGACCAGGAGCTGGTGGCCGGTGGAGGAGACCGGAATGAACTCGGTGGCGCCTTCGACGACGGCGAGCACGACCGCCTTCACGATGCTCATGGCATCCATCATGTCTCGCCTCGGTTGTTGTGGGGTGGGAGCGCGGGTCGCTGGACGGTGTCGGCGATCAGAGTTGACGAGCGGTTACCGGAACATGTCCAGCGTGTTAATGAGGCGGCAATGATCGGGCAATAAGTCTCGACTGGCGACCCTCACCCACCGGCGGTCTCGATACGGCGCGTCCCGCGGTTCCATCCCCTTCGAAACGGCCTCTATGGCGACGCTTCACCACTCCCCCTTCTGTCCGCATTCGCGCTTCATCCGTCTCGTGCTCAGCGAGATGGGCATGGAGCCCGCACTCGTGGAAGAGCGGGTCTGGGACCGGCGCGAGGCGTTCCTCCTCATCAATCCGGCTGGGACGACGCCGGTCCTGGTGGAGGAGACCGGGCTCGCCGTGCCGGGGGCCGGCATCATCGCCGAGTATCTGGACGAGACCCGCGGCCTCGGCCTGTCCGGGCGCCGGCTGCTGCCGGAGGCCACCGCCGATCGCGTGGAGGTCCGCCGCCTGCTTGACTGGTTCCTGGTTAAGTTCGATGCCGAGGTGACCGGCTATCTCGTCACCGAGAAGATCTCGAAGCGCTTCATGACCAGCGCCAATGGCGGCGGTCCGCCGGACATGCATGCCATTCGTGCGGCGCGCACCAATGTGCGCTACCATATGAAGTATATCGGCTACCTAATGTCCCGCCGGAAATGGATCGCCGGCGACCATCTGACCTATGCGGATCTCGCGGCCGCGGCCCACCTCTCCTGCGTGGATTATCTCGGCGACGTGCCATGGGACGAGGACGAGACGGCGAGGGACTGGTACGCGCGGCTGAAATCGCGCCCCTCCTTCCGGACGCTGCTGGCGGACCGGGTTCCGGGCATGGCCCCGGCGGATCATTACGCGGACCTGGATTTCTGAACGCCCCTTCGGGCCAGTTCCGGGCAGAGGGCAAGCAGGCGGCCAACCGCCGTGAGCAGCGCAAGATTCTCTCCGGCGATGCCCTGAGGCAGGCGCTCGAGGCCCGCGCCCGGCATCTCGGCTTCGACGCTGTGCGGGTGACGACCCCCGATGCGGTGCCGGCCCTGCGTGAGCGGCTGCCGGCCTGGCTCGCCGCCGGGCATCACGGCGAGATGGAGTGGATGGGGGAGCGCGCCGACCAGCGCGCCGATCCGTCGATCCTGTGGCCGGGCGTTCGCAGCATCGTGATGCTGGGCATGAACTACGGCCCCGAGGCCGATCCGCTTGCGCTGCTGGCCCTCAAGGATCGCGGCGCCATCGCAGCCTATGCCCAGCGCCGCGATTATCACGATGTGGTGAAGGGCAAGCTGAAGGAGCTCGGCGGCTACCTCTCCGCTAAGGGCGACGTGCGGGTGAAGGTCTTCGTCGATACCGCGCCGGTGATGGAGAAGCCGCTCGCCGCCGCGTCGGGCCTCGGCTGGCAGGGCAAGCACACGGTCCTGATCTCGCGCGAGCACGGCAACTGGCTCCTGCTCGGGGCGATCTATACCTCCGCCGATCTCGTGCCGGATTCAGCCGAGTCCGACCATTGCGGCTCCTGTCGGCGCTGCCTCGACATCTGCCCGACCGCCGCGTTCCCCGCCCCGTACCAGCTCGATGCGCGGCGCTGCATCTCCTACCTCACCATCGAGCACGAGGGGCCGATCGCGCCCGAATTCCGCGAGGCCATCGGTAACCGGGTCTTCGGTTGCGACGATTGCCTCGCCGTCTGCCCCTGGAACAAGTTCGCCGCCGCCGCCTCGGAGGCGCGCCTCGGCGCGCGGGCCGACCTCGCCGCGCCTCCCCTCGCCGAACTGGCGCGTCTCGACGATGCGGCCTTCCGGGCGCGGTTCGCCGGAACCCCGGTGAAGCGCACGGGGCGCGACCGCTTCCTGCGCAACGTCCTCATCGCCATCGGCAATTCCGGCGATCCGGCGCTCGCTCGGGAGGCCGAACGCTGTCTCTCCGACCCGTCGCCCCTGGTGCGCGGCATGGCCGTATGGGCGTCGAGCCGCCTCACCGACGCGGCGGCGATGCGCGGCCTTTTCAACAGACACGCCATCGGCGAAACCGATGCCGAGGTCGGCGCCGAATGGCACGCGGCACTCGATCACGCGGGAAACACGACGGCATGAACCTCTTCGTCTTCGGTCTGGGCTTCACGGCGCGCCGCTTCGTCGAGCGCGCGGCAGGGCGGTTCGGCGAGATCCGCGCCACCGTCACCGACCCGGCCCGGCCGGGCGCTGGCCTCGACGGCGTCGCCCTGCGCGGCTTCGGCCCCGAGACGGACGACGCGCGGATCGCGGGCGACCTCGCCGATACGGACGTGCTGCTGGTTTCGGCACCGCCGTCCCGCGACGGCGACACGGTGCTGGCCCGCTACCGGGACGCCATCGCCGGCAGCCGGATCGGCTGGATCGGTTACCTCTCCACGATCGGGATCTACGGCGACCAGCAGGGTGCCTGGATCGACGAGACGACGCCGCCCAACCCCACGAGCGGGCGCTCGCATGGCCGCATCGCCGTGGAGAAGGCCTGGCTCGCCTTCGGGCAGGAGACCGGTAAGGCCGTGCAGGTGTTTCGGCTGTCCGGCATCTACGGGCCGGGCCGCAACCCCATCGTGAAGCTGCGCGAGGGCAAGTCGCAGCGCATCATCAAGCCGGGTCAGGTGTTCAACCGCATCCATGTGGACGACATCGCCACGACCCTGCTCGCCTCCATCGACAGGCCGAGGGCACAGGCGGTCTACAACGTCACCGACGACGAGCCGACGCCGCCGCAAGTGGTGACCGAATACGCCGCCGGCCTCGCCAACCTGCCGCTGCCGCCCGAGATCGATTTCGAGACGGCGGATCTGAGCCCGATGGCGCGCAGCTTCTACGGCGAGAACAAGCGCGTGCGGAACCGCCTGATCCGCGAGGAGCTCGGCGTCGATCTCGCCTATCCGACCTACCGCGAGGGCCTGGCCGCGCTGGTCGCCGATGCCAGGGCGTGACGCTCGAGAACATATCCCATCGCGAGGACGACGCAGATTTCGGTCATTTCCCTCACAGGAGGGAGCCGAATGGCAGCGAAGCGTCTGTTGTCGCGACTGCGTCTTTGCTCAGGCATGGATGATCTACGGCGGAATGAATGATTTCAGTTTATTTTTAATCGGGCCTCGACCGTAGGAATCTCCCTTGCGCGACCGGTTTTTGGATCGGGCTGTAAAAAAATTCGAGGCGGGCTGCTAGGTTTCTTGCGAAGACTTTCTCTATCTGCTGAGGAAGAATTCATCTCGGCTCGAATTCGCGCTGATCTATGGAATTGCGGTATTCATGTCTTGATTCATCGGAGCCGTGTGCGATCCGGTCATCGATCAATTTTGGCCCCATCCTCTGCATACTAACATCGGTTTATAATAAATGTGTCGTATAGGCAAAGTCACGTCTAGTGCATCTATACCGGTAGATTTTTAGATTGTTGTAGAAACTTGCCTTAAAATATGGTGCGGCAATTTGAATGCAAGTCAAGTGCGCTATTTTACGGTCACATTGACTTCTCATTAAGGCGCTCTTCGCATAACGGTGCTTGAAGCATGAGGGGCACCGGCTGATTCTGGCGGTTTTGCGCAAGTATCGCCATCGAATGGAAAGCGGGTCGTGGCGGCACACGGTTCATGGTCGGAGCAAAATGCGTTCAGCCCGCGCGGGCGCGGGCGATTCTCCCATCCGCCTCAGACTTGCATCCGCCTCAGACTTGCATCCGCCTCGGACTCGCCGGTCGATGAGTGAAGCGATGGCGTCGCCGCTGAAGATCGCCGCGTGGCTTCGAACAGTCGCTTGGCGGATGCGACCGTCATCAACCGATGCCCGCCCCGCCATCGGGAATCTGCCCACGGACATGTCTCGCCGGACTCATTTCCCCGGCCGTGCCTTCCGCGACGCGGATGCGGGACGGTCCGGCCCTCGCATCGTCCTGAAGGGCTGGTTGAGATCCGTGCGGGCCTTGCGCGCGAGCGAGGAGAGAAGGCGGCTGGGCGAGGAGCGTCTCGCGCTCGCGCTCGATAGCGGCGTGGAGGGGATCTGGGATTCGAACCTCGCCAACGGGACGATCTGGATGTCCGAACGCTGGTTGGCGCGGCTGGGTTACGCCGTCGATGCCATCGAGGCCCGCCAACCGATGGATCACATCGTCCATGCGGGGGATCGTGAGCGCCTGACCCTCGCCATGGCCGAGCATGTCAGAGGCCTCACCTCCACCTGCGAGTGCGAGCATCGCGTGGTCTGCCGCGACGGCACGTCGTTCTGGGTCCTGACCCGCGGTCGCGTCGTGGAGCGTGACCGCACCGGCCGGGCCCTGCGTGCGGTCGGAACCCAGATCGACATCACCCATCGCCACGAAGCCGAGGCGCGGGCCGAGTATCTGGCCCTGCATGACGACCTGACGGGCCTGCCGAACCGCCGCCTGCTTCGCCACCGTCTCGACCGGGCCGTGATGCGCCCCCGCGAGGGCCGCTCCACCGTCGCGGTCCTCACCTGCGATCTCGATGGCTTCAAGGCGGTCAACGACACGCTGGGCCATAGCGGCGGCGACCGTCTCCTCCGCATCGTCGCCGATCGCCTGCTCGAAGCCGTTGGCTCCGGTGGTACCGTGGCCCGGCTCGGGGGCGACGAATTCGCGCTCGTGCTCGAAGGGCTCGGCGGTCCGCACGAGGCCGATGCGATTGCCCAGCACGTGATCGCGGTTCTCGGCGCACCCATTGAGATCGACGGCATGGTGGTCGAGATCGGTGTCGGCATCGGCGCCGCGATGATGCCGAGTGAGGCCATTACCGTCGACGACCTGCTCCGGCGGGCGGATATCGCGCTCTACGAGGCCAAAACGATCGGGCGCGATACCTATCGGCTGTTCGAGCCCGCCTTGGCCGCGCGCCATTCCTCGCGGCACCTTCTCGCCTTCGACATGAAGGAGGCGATCCGGCGGGGCAACTTCTTCCTCGTCTATCAGCCGGTCATCGACCTCGTGACCGACAGGGTCACGAGCTTCGAGGCTTTGATGCGCTGGCATCACCCCGAGCGGGGGCTCATCTCGCCCGGCGAATTCATTCCGGTGGCCGAAGAGACGGGATTGATCGTGTCGCTCGGCGCCTGGGCCCTGGCGGAGGCGTGCCGCGAGGCGATGACGTGGCCGGACGAGATCCGCGTCGCCGTCAACGTCTCGACGGTGCAGTTCCAGCACGACCTCGAGCGCTCGGTGTCGAGCGCCCTCGACGGGGCGAGCCTGTCGACGGATCGGCTCAAACTCGAAGTGACCGAGAGCGCGCTGATGCGGGACCCGGAGGGCGTCGTGGCGACGTTGCACCGCCTGCGGGCACTGGGCGTCAAGATCGCCCTGGACGATTTCGGCACCGGATACTCGTCGCTGAGCTATCTCCGTCGGTTTCCCTTCGACAAGATCAAGATCGACCGCGCCTTCATCAAGGATATCGCCGAGCCCGACGCGGCGGCCATCGTGCGCGCGGTGGTCGGCCTCGGCGAGCGGCTCGGCATGGGGATCGTGGCCGAGGGCGTCGAGACGACCGAGCAGCTCGAACTCGTCAGGAGCGAGGGCTGCGACGAGGTGCAGGGTTTCCTGTTCAGCCGGCCGCTCCCCGCCAACGAGGTCGCGGCCTATCTGAAATCCCGCCGCGTGAGCGCGGCGGCCTAAGCAGGTTTCGCAGAAGTGTCCCCCGGTTCTGCGATGTAAACCTACCGGGGGGCTCAGGCCGCGCGCTTGTTCGCGGCCGGGCCGAAATGGCCGATATAGCGGGCGGCGATGGCCGAGACCGGCAGGACGACGAACACGTCCGTGGTGCCGAACTGGTGGTCGATCACCGCGCCGTCGCCGAAGGTGGCCCCCACCCGCAGGTAGCCCTTGATCAGTGGCGGCAGGGATTGGAGCGCGGCCTTCGGGTCCACCACCTCGCGCGGCAGTCTGTCCATGGCGACATGGCGACCGGGTAGCGCCCTGGCGCACCAGGGCTCGGGGGCGCGGGCATGGTGGTGGAGGAAGCTGAGCGCGAGGGCGAGCCTGTCCGGGTCGGTCCCCTCCAGGCTGGCGCAGCCCAGCATCGCGTCGATGCGGTGGTGCTGGACATAGGCCCAGATCCCGGCCCAGAGCAGCTCCACCGTGCGCTTGGTCCGGTAGGGTTTGAGCACGCAGGAGCGGCCGAGCTCGAGGAAGCGTTTGCCCGGATGGGCCGCCAGCAGTGGTGCGATGTCGTATTCGCCGGCGGTGTAGAAGCCAAAATTGCGGTCGGCCGCGTCCTGGCGCAGCAGGCGGTAGGTGCCGACTACCTTCGGCCTCGGGCGCCGGAAGGGTTTCGCCTCCGTCGCCGCATGGTCGATCACCAACAGGTGGTCGCAGACCGTGTCGTAATCGTCGATGTCCCGCCGGGACAGCAGCGACATGCCGGAGGCCACCGCCGACATCTCCTGGTAGAATACCTGGTAGCGCAGGCGCTGGGCGCGGCGGATCTCGGAAACGGTAGTGGCGAGGCGGACTTCGAGATCGCCGATGCGGCCGAGGACCGGGTCGAGCCCCGGTGCGGCGAGGGGCTTCTTCAGGCGCGGCTTGAACCGGATCGGCGTCGCACCGGGGGGAACCAGCGCCCTGGCGCCGAAGCCGGGAAGGCCGGCAAATCCCGGAAGGCCCGCGAAACCCGCATGCCCCGCCTCAAGGCGTTTCTGCTTGAACCGGGCGATGGGGGCATGGACATGCGCCTCCCAGCCATTGAGCCACGCCGTGGAGGCATCGCGTGCGAAGTTCGGGACCATCAGTCCATTCCGCTCTGTCGGACCCGCGAGGCCGGCTCCCGATGGAGCGCCGGAGCCTCATATCCGCGAGGTCACATCACCACGAAGCCCGAACGCTTTTATGACAGGCTTTTGCGTGAATCCAGAGACGGTTAGTGTCGCGCCAAAATGGTTCGCCGACGACCCTTCCATGGGTAGCCGCCGAACCTTTCCCATTCTCCTCTTCTCCGGCTCAGGCACCGGGGAAGAGAGGCCAGCCGAACCGGTCTCAGACGAACTGGTTCAGGCCGGGGATCGAACCGACGATCGGCCCCATCACGTCCTCGCCGGCCTTCTCGCGGCCGAAGGCGAAGAGTTCGCGGCCGAGGGGCTGCATCTGCCCCATGGGCACGCCGGCCGCCATCAGCTTCTGGCCGAGGGCCATTACGCCCCCGCCCATCATGCCGCCGAGCATGCCCATCAGGCCGCCGCCGCCCTCGCCCTCGTTGGATTGTGCCGCCGCCGCGTCCGCGCCGGGCATCGCCGCGAAGAGCTGGGCGACCTCGGCGGCCGGGCCTTCCTTCTGCAGGAAGGCGAGTATGTGGCCGATGGCCGTCTGGGCCGTCGCGGCGTCGAGCCCGGTCTTGGTGGTGACGCGGGCAATCAACTCTTCCATGTAACGATGCTCCAACGCATGAGTGTGCGTAGTCCATCTGGTCTGTCCGCGATGAAATCAAGCGCCGGGTGCGGTGCTGCTGGAAAATGCGTCCCCCGGGCGTCATAACCCCAGGGTCGCAGCGCTGGGCGCGACGCGAGGCGGTGGGATCAGGCGACCATGCAGAGCGACGGCACCCTCCTCGTTGGAAAAAGCGGCACCAAGCCGGAAGCCCTCACGCTCAGGCTCGCCAACCGCCACGGCCTCGTGGCCGGGGCCACCGGTACCGGCAAGACGGTGACGCTCCAGGTGCTGGCCGAAGGGTTCTCCAATGCCGGCGTCCCGGTCTTCGCCGCCGACATCAAGGGCGACCTCTCGGGGCTGGCGGCGGCGGGCGAATCGAAACCGGTCTTCGTCAAGCGCGCGGAGGAACTCGGGATCACGTACGAGCCCGACCGTTTCCCCACCGTCTTCTGGGACCTGTTCGGGGCGCAAGGGCACCCGATCCGCTGCACGGTGATCGAGATGGGGCCGCTGCTGCTGGCCCGGCTGCTCGAACTCAACGACACGCAGGAAGGCGTGCTCAACATCGCTTTCCGGGTCGCGGACGACAACCAATGGCCGGTCCTCGACCTGAAGGACCTGCGCGCGCTGCTGCTCTACTGCACCGAGAACCTCAAGGAGATCTCGGGCAAATACGGCAACGTCTCGGCCGCCTCCGTCGGGGCGATCCAGCGGCAATTGCTGATGCTGGAGAACCAGGGCGCCGACCAGTTCTTCGGCGAGCCGGCGCTCGACCTCAACGACTTTATGAAGCGCGACCGCGACGGGCGCGGCATCATAAACATCCTGGCCGCCGACAAGCTGATGCAGCGGCCGCGCCTCTACGCCTCGTTCCTGCTCTGGATGCTGTCGGAACTGTTCGAGCAGCTGCCGGAGGTGGGAGACCTCGACAAGCCCAAGCTGGTCTTCTTTTTCGATGAGGCGCATCTCCTCTTCGACGATGCGCCGAAGGCCCTTCTCGATGCCGTCGAGCAGGTGGTCCGGCTGATCCGCTCCAAGGGCGTCGGCGTCTATTTCGTGACCCAGAACCCCCTCGACCTGCCGGAATCGGTGCTCGGCCAGCTCGGCAACCGGGTCCAGCACGCTTTGCGCGCCTTCACGCCACGCGACCAGCGGGCGGTGAAAGCCGCCGCCGACACGTTCCGGCAGAATCCCGGTTTCGACGTCGCCTCCGCCATCACCGAACTCGCCGTCGGCGAGGCCCTGGTGAGTTTCCTCGAGGCCAAGGGCACGCCCTCGATGGTGGAGCGCGCCCTCATCGCTCCGCCGCAGGGCCGGGTCGGGCCGCTGACACCGGCCGAGCGCGCCGAGTTGATCGCGAAAAGCCCGCTTCGCGGCAAATACGACGAGGCGGTGGACAATGAGAGCGCCTACGAGATCCTCGCCGCTCGCAAGGGGCTGGATTCCGCTCCTGCCGAGGCGGCGCAGCAATCGGAAGGCGGCCTGAGCGGCATGCTCGGCGATCTGCTGGGCGGAGTCCTCGGCTCCAAACCCGCCGCGAAGGGAGGCCGCCGCCCGCCGCAGGGCCTCGCCGAACAGGTCATCGGCAACGCGGCCCGCTCGATGGCGCGGACGGTGGGAACGCAGGTGGGCAACGCGATCCTGCGGAACGTGCTGGGCGGGTTGATGAAGCGGTGACCATTCGGAAAGAGCGGCTCGTTATCCGATGGCCTTGTCGTTGAAGGAAGCACTCGCACGACGGGGCGTACCAAAGGTCGCATCCAGCGCCCGTTCCGGTACCCCCATTCGTCTGCGGCTGCGCATGAACGCTGAGATCGACCGGCCGGTCGATGTAGCGCGCCTCCTGGTCTCGCAGGGCGTGTCCCTCAAGCGGGCACATGCGTTCCTTCAGCGGATCGCCGCGGGCGATACGGTCGCCGCTCAGATGCGGAGCGAGGATGCCGGCGCTCTTGTGGCGCGATTCTCCGAACTCGGAATCCAGGCCGTCGAGTTGCGAATTCCGGAGGTCAGTCCCAAAGAGATCCGGACGCGGATGAACCTGTCCCAGGCGGATTTCGCGACGGCATTCGGATTCGAGCTCGATACGGTGCAGAACTGGGACCAGGGCCGCAACCGGCCGGACGCCTCCGCGCGCATCCTGCTCGCCACCATCGCGCGCCATCCCTCCATCGTGGAAGCCGTGCTCGCGGAACGGGACGACATCGGATTCAAGCTGGGGTGAGCGGCGCTCCGGCATCGTCGCATTGACAAATCACCCCCTCCACGCTTATCCACCGACGCTCGCGCGGCTTCCTCGACGAAGTCCGCGCGTTTCGCGTTCGCAGCATCGCTCGATCGGTGTCGCGGATGACCTGAACAAGAAGACGGTCCAGGCTCGCTAGGCTGGAGGCCGGCAGAGAACACGAAGAGAGAACGATGTTCGCAGTCATCAAGACGGGCGGCAAGCAGTATCGCGTTGCCGCCAACGACACCATCACGATCGCCACCGTCGAGGGCGAGCCCGGTTCCGCCGTGACCTTCGGCGAGGTCCTGCTGTTCACGGACGGCGCGGGCGCCACCCAGGTCGGCGCTCCGCTCCTGTCGGGCATCAGCGTCGCCGGCGAGATCGTCAGCCACGGCCGCGACGCCAAGGTCATCGCCTTCAAGAAGCGCCGCCGTCAGAACTCGCGCCGCAAGCGCGGTCATCGCCAGCACCACACCGTGGTGCGCATCACCGGCATCAGCGCCTGACGTTCTGATCGAGACATTTCGGAGTTTAAGCCACCATGGCCCATAAAAAAGCAGGCGGTTCGTCCCGCAACGGCCGCGATTCGGCCGGCCAGCGCCTCGGCGTGAAGAAGTTCGGTGCCGAAGCCGTCATCGCCGGCAACATCATCGTCCGTCAGCGCGGCACCAAGTTCCACCCCGGCGTCAATGTCGGCATCGGCACGGACCACACCCTCTTCGCCAAGGCGGATGGCCGCGTGCTGTTCCTGACGAAGCGCGGCCGCGCCTTCGTCACCGTCGTGCCGCATCAGGAAGCCGCGGAGTAATCCACGGTCTCCCACGGCGGAGCGGCGTGCCTTCCTAGGCAGGCCGCGCGACGATCGTCCGACAGCGAAGGGAGGATGGCGCGCCATCCTCCCTTTCGTCGTCTCGACGATCGGTCCCGCCCGGAGGTGTGGCGTTCGGGAGCGGACCCGCGATGACGAAGGGTAGTCTCGGTCTCGCGGGGCTCGCCGTGGTCGGTTCGGTCGTCCTCGCCCTCTTCGTTCTGGGTGAGGGGCGCGAACCGCCCGCACCCTCTGTCGCGGAGGTGCCCCGACCGGTGCCAGGGCCGTCGCGCAAGAGTCCGACGCTCTATTGCGAATTCTACAATTTCGTCGGGCGAAGCCCCAAGGTCGGCTTCGCCTTCGCGATTTCCGATCAGAACGAGCGGCCGGTTTTCGCCCAGGTGAGCCAGTTCGAGATGGACGGTAGCCGGGCCGATTTCGGTGAGGGCGTGCCGCGCCCGATCTGGGCTTTCGACGATGCGCAGGTGCCGGCGACGCTCACGTCTCCGGATGGCGCCATCGTCATCAATCTCTACGCCTACGACCGGACGAAGTCGGGTGGGGCGTGGTTCGAGGCGGGCCTGCGCAGCGTGCAGTACCTGAACCTCGACGGGAAGTGCCGTCAGGGCGCAGCCTGAACCCGAACCCGCATGTGATTCGCGTAAGGTCCGGCCCCAGATGGGGGGCAGGGCACAAGCGAACCCAAGACAGAGACGAGAACACCCGTGAAATTCCTCGACGAAGCCAAGGTCTATGTCCGCTCCGGTGACGGCGGCGCCGGCTGCGTCGCGTTCCGGCGCGAGAAGTTCATCGAGTTCGGCGGCCCCAACGGCGGCGATGGCGGCCGTGGCGGCGATGTCTGGGTCGAGTGCGTCGACGGCCTCAACACGCTGATCGACTATCGCTACCAGCAGCATTTCAAGGCCAAGAAGGGCGAGCACGGCATGGGCTCGAACCGCCACGGTGCCAATGGGGCGGATGTGGTGCTGAAGGTGCCCGCCGGAACCGAGATCATCGCCGAGGATGGCGAGACCCTGATCGCCGACATGACCCATATCGGGCAGCGCGTGCGCCTGGCCAAGGGCGGCAATGGCGGCTTCGGCAACGCCTATTTCACCACCTCTACGAACCGCGCGCCCAAACACGCCAATCCGGGCCTCGAAGGCCATGAGCAGTGGATCTGGTTGCGCCTGAAACTCATCGCCGATGCCGGCCTCGTCGGCCTGCCCAATGCCGGCAAGTCGACCTTCCTCGCGACGGTGACGGCGGCCAGACCCAAGATCGCCGATTATCCCTTCACCACCCTGCATCCGGGCCTCGGCGTGGTCCGCTCCGACGAGCGTGAATTCGTGCTCGCCGACATTCCCGGCCTGATCGAGGGCGCGCATGACGGCGTCGGCCTCGGCGACAAGTTCCTCGCCCATGTGGAACGCTGCCGTGTGCTGCTCCACCTCGTGGAGGCCACGAGCGAGCATGCCGGCAAGACCTACAAGCTCGTCCGCAAGGAGCTTGAAGCCTATGGCAACGGGCTCGCCGACAAGCACGAGATCGTCGCCCTGTCGAAGTCCGATGCCGTCGATCCCGACACCCTGAAAGAGCAGGTCGCGCGCCTGAAGCGGGCCTCCAAGGCGAAGCCGCTGATCCTGTCCTCGGCCACCGGCCTCGGTGTGCAGGACGCTCTGCGCGCGATCACCCGCGAGATGATGGAAGCCAAGGCCGCCGAGGCCGAGGCACGGCCGGCTGAGGCTTGGCAGCCTTGATGACGGATGGGATGGTCTGAGCTAGATTTCATGACCAGCCGTGGACGAAGAGGCCGGGATGACGGAAGCGTTGATCGTCGAGAATGACGAAGCCTATGCCCTGGCCCGCGAACTTGCCGAACGTCGCGGCGTGAGCCTCGAGGAGGCGGTCGTGGCTTCCCTCCGTTCGTCGCTCTACGAGCCGAAGCCAGCGCGGACACGGCAGGCGCATGGCACCGACATGCAGACTGGGTCGCTCAACGATCTGACACCCGGTCAAAGGGCGGATTACGAATCCCTGCGTGCGCTCGCACGACGGAGTGCGGCAAGCCAATTTGCGGGCTCCACGTCGGATCATGGCGATATGTACGGTGAGGACGGGCTCCCGATTTGATCGTGCTCGATACGTCGGCGGTCGTCGCGATCGCCTTGTGCGAGCCTGAAGAGGAGGCGTTCTCCTATCTCATCGCTACACGGTACGCCCTGATCGGCGCGCCGACGCTCGTCGAAATCCGCATGGTCCTCGAATCCCGGCTACAGGATGCGTCGACCTTTGTGGCGGATTTCCTGAACCGGCCTTCGGTTCGGGTCGTGGCCTTCGATGAGGAGATGTTCGGCATCGCATCCGCGGCCTTCGTTCGCTTCGGTAGGAGCAGGGGACATCCCGCAAAACTGAACTTCGGCGATTGTCTCGCCTACGCCGTGGCCAAGACCCATGCGCTGCCGCTGCTGTTCAAGGGGCAGGACTTCGTTCACACGGATATCGCGTTCGCCTACACCCCCGTGCCATGACCTCTTCTGCCCAAACCGCCTTGTCCCAGATCCCCGTCCTTCAGGATTTTCGCCGCGTCGTCATCAAGGTCGGCTCGGCGCTTCTCGTCGACCGCGCGCGCGGTCGCCTGCGCCATGCCTGGCTCGCGGCTCTCGCCGAGGACATCGCCGATCTGCATGCGCGGGGCGTGGATGTCCTCGTGGTTTCTTCGGGCGCCATCGCTCTGGGGCGGACGGTGCTCGGCTACGCGCCAGGCACGCTCCGGCTGGAGGAGAGCCAGGCCGCCGCCGCCGTGGGGCAGATCGCCCTGGCGCGCTACTGGGCTGAGGCGCTCGGCCATCACGGCATTGCGGCCGGCCAGATCCTGGTGACGCCGCAGGACACCGAGGAGCGCCGCCGCTACCTCAATGCCCGCGCCACGGTGCTCAAGCTCCTCGAAGTCCGCGCCGTGCCGGTGGTCAACGAGAACGACACGGTCGCGACCAGCGAGATCCGCTACGGCGACAACGACCGTCTCGCCGCCCGCGTCGCCACCATGATCGGGGCAGACGTCCTGGTGCTGTTCTCCGATATCGACGGGCTCTACACGGCGCCCCCCGCCAGCGACCCGAACGCGCGCCATCTGCCCCTCATCGAGCGGATCACGCCCGAGATCGAGGCCATGGCGGGCGGGCCGGCCTCGGAATTGTCCCGCGGCGGCATGCGCACCAAGGTCGAGGCGGGCAAGATCGCCGCCAGCGGCGGCACCCACATGGTCATCGCCGACGGACGCGAGAAGAACCCCCTTCGCACCATCCTGCAGGGCGGGCGATGCACCTGGTTCCTGTCCGGCTCGAACCCCGTCGCCGCCCGCAAGGCCTGGATCGCCGGATCATTGGAGCCGCGCGGCGTCCTCGTGGTCGATGCCGGGGCGGCCCGTGCCTTGCAAGGCGGCGCGAGCCTTCTGCCGGTCGGCGTCACCGGATTGTCGGGCAGCTTCGGGCGCGGGGACGCGGTGATCATCCGGGACGTGCAGGGACGCACCCTGGGGCGTGGCCTCGTGGCCTACGATAGTGCACAGGCTGCGCAGATCATCGGTCGCCCGAGTCGGGAGATCGCGGAATTGCTTACTCATCCCGGTCGTTCTGAAATGGTGCATCGCGATGACCTCGCAATGGTCGGGGAATAGGCTCGAATATTGAGCAATGTGCTTGTTTTGCTGCCTTAACGCGTGGCATGAGGGCACAGTCAACATGCCGCCATCGCCTTGAACGGTGAGCTGCGAGGAAACAGACCGTGCCCGTTCTGAATCTGAGATCCGATTTCGCCGCCGCTCCCGATCTTACCGAGCAGATGCAGGAGATCGGCCACCGGGCCCGTGCGGCCGCCCGCAAGATCGCCCAGGCTTCGGCTCAGGCGAAGGACGTCGCCCTTCGCCAGGTGGCCGAGTGCCTGAGGGCGAGCCGGGACGCGATCCTCGCCGAGAACGCCCGCGATGTCGCCGCCGCCACGGCGAGCGGCCAGACCCAGGCGTTGATCGACCGCCTCACCCTCGACGAAGGCCGTCTCGCCGCCATGGCCGATGCGGTGGCCAAGATCGGCGCGCTGCCCGATCCCGTCGGTCGCCAGCTCGCGGCGTTCGAGCGCCCGAACGGGTTGCTGATCGAGCGGATCGCCGTGCCGCTCGGCGTCGTCGGCGTCATCTTCGAGAGTCGCCCCAACGTCACCGCCGATGCGGGTGCCCTCTGCCTCAAGGCCGGCAACGCCGCGATCCTTCGCGCCGGGTCGGACAGCCACCGCACCGCCATGGCCATCGCGCGTGCCATGCGCGAGGGGCTGGAAGCCGCCGGCCTGCCCGCGGATGCGGTGCAGATCGTCCCCACCCGCGACCGCGCGGCGGTGGGCGCCATGCTGTCGGGCCTCGACGGCTGCATCGACGTCATCGTGCCCCGGGGCGGGCGCGGCCTCGTGGAGCGGGTCCAGGCCGAGGCCAAGGTGCCGGTCTTCGCCCATCTCGACGGTATCTGCCACGTCTACGTGGCCGCCGGCGCGGATCTCGACATGGCGCGCACGCTGGTGATCAACAGCAAGATGCGCCGCACCGGCATCTGTGGCGCCGCCGAGACCCTGCTCGTCGATGCCGCCGTGGCGGAGACCCACCTCGCCCCCCTGGTCAAGGCGCTGATCGAGGCCGGCTGCAGCGTCCGCGGCGATGCGGCGACGCAGGCGGTGGATGCACGGGTCACCGCCGCCACCGAGATCGACTGGCGCACCGAGTATCTCGACGCCATCATCGCCGTGAAGGTGGTGGACGGGCTCGACGCGGCGATCGCCCATATCGAGGCCAACGGCTCGCACCATACCGACGCCATCGTCACGGCCGACGCCGCCGAGGCGGCGCGCTTCCTGGCGGAGGTCGATTCGGCCATCGTCACCCACAATGCCTCGACGCAATTCGCCGATGGCGGCGAGTTCGGGTTCGGCGCCGAGATCGGCATCGCCACCGGGCGCATGCATGCGCGAGGCCCCGTGGGCGTGGAGCAGCTGACGACCTTCAAGTACCGGGTCCACGGCCGTGGGCAGACCCGTCCCTGATGCGGATGGCCGGCATTCTCCATGCGGCTTGATGCGGCCGGGCTCGCCCGGCTGCCTCCCGCCGCGCCCGGCCTGCGGATCGGGCTCTATGGCGGGTCGTTCAACCCGGCCCATCTCGGCCACCGGCATGTGAGCCTGGTGGCGTTGAAGCGGCTTGCCCTCGACCGGGTGTGGTGGATGATCACGCCGGGCAACCCGCTGAAGGATCGCTCGGCGCTCGCCCCCCTCGATCGCCGGATCGCCATCGCCGAGGCCGTGGCAAACCATCCGCGCATCGCCATCACCGATTTCGAGACGCGGATCGGGGCCCGTTACACGCGCCAGAGCCTGGATTACCTCCGGGCCCGGCATCCAGGCATCCGCTTCGTCTGGATCATGGGCGCCGACTCTCTCGCGGCATTTCACCGCTGGCGCGATTTTCGTGCTATCGCCGCCATGATGCCGATCGCGATCATCGATAGGCCCGGTTTCACCCTGACGGCGACGAGTGCCCGAGGGGCGCAGGCCATGGGCCGGTGGCGCATCGACGAATCGGATGCGGGCCTCCTCGCCGATCTCGAACCCCCGGCCTGGGTGTTTCTCCACGGCCCGCGCTCGACCTTGTCGTCCACCGCCCTGAGGGCGGGACGGTGACGAGCGCGTCGCGACTCTTGAAAACGGAGAGTGATCGTTCCACTCTCTCCAGACTATAGATTGTTCAGATACAATGACCGCCGTCACTTCGGGAATCGAGACACTGACCGATTCGCACCATTCTGGAACCACAGGTTCCGACCACGCCGCCGATCAGAGGATCGGTGATCTGAAGACGCTCGCGCTCGATTGTCTCGAAGACATGAAGGCCGAGGAGACCATCGAGATCGATCTCGCCGGTCGGACCTCGCTGGCCGACACGATGATCATCACCTCCGGCCGCTCGCAGCGCCATGTCAGCGCCATCGCCGACCGCATCCTGCAGGAAATGAAGAGCAAGGGTTTCGGTACGGCCCGGGTCGAAGGCATGCCCGCCTGCGACTGGGTTCTGATCGATACTGGCGACATCATCGTCCATATCTTCCGGCCGGAAGTCCGCGGCTTCTACAATCTCGAGAAGATGTGGGGCGCGGACCGTCCGACCACCGACCTGCTGGCCGGCTGAGCATCGGATCGATGGCGCGGGGCGCCTGACGCGTGCGTCTGCTCGTCACGGCGGTCGGCCGCCTCAAACCCGGACCCGAACGGGACCTCGCATCCCGCTATCGCGAACGTGCGGTCCAGCTCGGTCGTGGCTTGGGTCTCACAGCTTGCGACGTCGTCGAGATCCCCGAGAGCCGCGCCCGGCGTGCCGTGGACCGCAGCGTGGAGGAGGGGGCGGCGATCCTGTCCCATGCCCCGGCCTCATCGAGCGTGCTGCTGGTCTATGACGAGCGCGGTCGCTCGGACTGGACCAGCGAACGCATCGCCGAGCGGATCGCGTCCTGGCGCGACGCGGCCACGGCGACGCTGGTCGTCGCCATCGGCGGCGCAGACGGGCTCGCTCCGGCGGTGCGCGCGCGCGCCGACCTCTCCCTCGCCTTCGGGGCGGCCACCCTGCCTCACGGCCTTGTGCGCGTGCTGGCGCTGGAGCAGGTGTACAGAACGCTGACGATCCTGGCAGGGCATCCCTATCATCGGGGCGACATCGACGCATGAGGGGCGGACACGCGCGGCGCGGGCCTGACGGCGGAGCGATCCGTATCGCTGCCTATGCGGCGATGGCGGTGCTGACGCTCGGTCCGGCCTACGCACAGGACGCTCCAAAGCAGCAGGACGCGCCGAAACCGCAGGATGCCGCCGGCGCCGACGCGATCCAGCGCGCCATCGACGAGAAGGCCCGCCGCGCCGAGAACCTGAAGCGGATCGAGGAGCAGCTCGCCGCCTCCACCGGTGCGCGGGCGAAGCTCGAAGCGGAGGTCGCCTCGGTCGCCGGAGACCGGGCCAAGCTGAATGCGGCCCTCCTCGACGCCGCCCGTCAAGCGCAGGCGACGGAGGGCAGGATGAGCCGGCTGGAGGAGCGCCTGAAGACGCTCACAGCCAGCGAAGCCGGCATCCGCCGCTCCCTCGAAGCCCGAAGGGGCGTCATCGCCGAGATCCTCGCCGCCTTGCAGCGCATGGGACGGAGGCCGCCTCCGGCAGTCCTGGTCCAGCCGGAGGACGTGCTCGCCGTCATCCGCACCTCGATGCTGCTCGGCGCGGTGGTGCCCGAACTGCGCGGCGAGGCCGAGACCCTGGCCGCCGACCTCAGCGAGATGGTGCGGCTCAAGGGGCTCATCGCCGCCGATCGCGAGGGCCTGCAGAACGACCTCGCGGGCTGGGCCAGGGAGCAGCAGCGGCTCAACGCCCTGATCACGGCGCGCCGCACCCGGCTCGCCGAAGTCGAGAGCGGCCTCGTCACCGAGCGCGCGCGCACGGCCGAGCTCGGTGTCCAGGCGAAAAGCCTGAAGGAACTCCTCGACCGGATGGAGAACGAGGTCGCCTCGGCCCGCCGGGCGGCGGAGGAGGCCCGCGCCGCCGAGACGAAGGAAGCGCGGGCGACCCAGGAGCGGTTCGCGGCGGCCGGCACGCGCGATCCCGCGCGGCTCGCCCCCAAGATCCGCTTCGTGGACACACGCGGCGACGTGCCGAGGCCGGTGAGCGGCACGACGCTGCGCAGCTTCAACCAGCCCGACGGCAATGGCGGAACGACCCGCGGCATATCGCTCGCGACCCGCCCGAAGGCGGTGGTTTCCTCTCCATCCGATGGGTGGGTGTCGTTCGCCGGGCAGTTCCGCTCATATGGACGACTCTTGATCATCAATGCCGGCGATGGCTACTATCTGCTGCTGGCCGGTATGGATCAGATCAACGTCGAGGTCGGGCAGTTCGTGCTTGCGGGGGAACCGGTGGCAGCTATGGGTGAGGGCGGCCAGGGCGCCACACCGGGCGACCGCGACGGACCGGTCTTGTACGTCGAGTTCAGGAAAGACGGCGGCTCCATCGATCCGGAGCCTTGGTGGGCGAAGAGCCCCAGCGAGAAGGTTCGCGGATAATGCGCAAGATTTCCCTAGTCCTGGCCGGCGCGTTCCTTGGCGTCGGTTCCTCACTCCTCGCCACCCAGACGCATCTGCTCTCCGGGACCAGCGCGGTGGCGGCTTCCGCCGAGACCTACCGCCAGCTCAGCCTGTTCGGTGACGTGTTCGAGAAGGTGCGGACCGACTATGTCGAGAAGCCCGACGAGGCCAAGCTGATCGAGGCGGCCGTCAACGGCATGCTCACCTCCCTGGACCCGCATTCGAGCTACATGGACTCGAAGAGCTTCCGTGACATGCAGGTGCAGACCAAGGGCGAGTTCGGCGGCCTCGGCATCGAGGTCACGATGGAGGACGGCCTGATCAAGGTGGTCAGCCCCATCGACGACACCCCCGCCTCCAAGGCCGGCATCCTCACCAACGACATCATCACGCAGATCGACGAGGACCAGGTCCAGGGTCTCACCCTGAACCAGGCCGTCGACAAGATGCGCGGCCCGGTGAACTCGCCGGTGAAGCTCAAGATCTCCCGCAAGGAATCCAAGGATCCGATCGACGTCGTGCTCAACCGCGACGTCATCAAGATCAAGCCGGTGCGCTCGCGCGCCGAGGGAGGCGATGTCGGCTACATCCGCCTGACGCAGTTCACCGAGCAGACCTATGACGGCCTGCGCAACGCCATCGACAAGCTCTCCGGGGAAGTGGGCCAGGACAAGCTGAAGGGCTACGTCCTCGACCTGCGCAACAATCCGGGCGGCCTCCTCGACCAGGCGGTGTCGGTCTCCGACGCGTTCCTCGACCGGGGCGAGATCGTCTCCACCCGTGGCCGCAACCCGGACGAGACCCAGCGCTTCTCGGCCAAGTCCGGCGACCTCACCAAGGGCAAGCCCATCGTCGTCCTGGTGAATGGCGGCTCCGCCTCGGCCTCCGAGATCGTGGCCGGCGCGTTGCAGGATCACAAGCGCGCCACCGTGCTCGGCACGCGCTCCTTCGGCAAGGGCTCGGTCCAGTCGATCATCCCGCTCGGCGGCAGCGGCGCGCTGCGCCTCACCACGGCGCGCTACTACACGCCGTCGGGCCGCTCGATCCAGGCCAAGGGCATCGAGCCGGACCAGGAGGTCCTGCAGGAGATCCCGGACGAGCTGAAGGGCAAGGACGAGACCAAGGGCGAGGCCGGCCTGAAGGGTCACCTCAAGCAGAAGGATGTGGAGGAGCGCGGCGGTTCGTCGGCTTACGTCCCGCCGGATCCGGCCAAGGACAAGCAGCTGATCGCGGCCGTGGACTTCATCCGGGGTATCCAGAAGGGCGCCGCCAACACGCCGAAGGCCGCCGTTCCGAACTGAAGATCACGGCTCCATCCTGAAACGCCGCCGGCGTCGCGGGATTTAAAGAAACGTTAACCAGCGCGGCCCGCAATGTCGGTCAGACCGACTCGGCGGGCCGCTTCGTTTCTCACACGATAAGCCCGCCTCGGTCGTTCGCGAGCCCTCAGGGAAACGGCTGACCGTGGCCACCGACGACATCCTGACCCGTCCGCTGGGAACCAAGAGTGCTGCGGCGTCCCGCACGCTCGGCCAGCGGCTGCGCGGTCTCTCGATGCCCCGGATGAGCCCGCCGACCTTGGTCGCCCTCGCGGCGGCCGGCCTCGCCATCGGAATCACGATCCTCGCCGTGACCGGCGATCCCCAGGGCGGCGAGCCCGCCGCTTTCGCCGCGATCACCCTGCGCGAACCGGCGGCCCCTGCTCCCGTGGCGAAGGCCCCCGAGCCTCCGCCCGCGTCGCCGGCGCCGCGTTCGGCCGGCGAGGTCGAGACGGCCTCGGGCGTCCGTGTGGTGCGGCCGGCCGGTGCCGCCGCCACCGATGCGGTGATCATCCGCGTGCCCGACAGCGAGCCCGTGCGCCTGGCCGCCCCCGATCCTCGCCTGCTGGAGCGGGGCCGTCATGGCAGCGTGCCGAAGATCGGCGACGGCCGCCGCCGGCCCCTCGACGTCTATGCCCGCCCCGATCCCGATGCGGGTGTGCCGGGCGCGCGCATCGCCATTCTGGTCACGGGCCTCGGCGTCGGGCAGGCCGCGACGGCGGGCGCCATCACCAAGCTGCCGCCGGCGATCAGCCTCGCCTTCTCACCCTATGGCGGCGATCTCGAACGCAGCGTCGCCCGCGCCCGCGATTTCGGCCATGAGATCCTGGTCCAGGCGCCGATGGAGCCGTTCGATTATCCCGACAGCGATCCCGGCCCGCAGACCATGCTGACGAGTTCGCGACCGCCGGAGAATCTCGACCGTCTGTCCTGGGTCATGAGCCGGTTCGGGGGCTATGTCGGTCTCGTGAACTTCATGGGAGCCAAGCTCGAAGGCGATGCCGCCGCCTTCGAGCCGGTATTGCGCGAGATCGGCGCGAGGGGGCTCGGCTTCGTGGATGACGGCGCGTCGTCGCGCTCGCTGGCGACGTCTCTCGGCGGCAAGCTCAAGATCCCCGTCGCCCGCGCCGAGATCGTCCTCGATGCCTTGCCGCAGGCGGACGCGATCGACCGCGAACTCGCCCGGCTGGAGGCCCAGGCCAAGGCGAACGGGTTCGCGCTGGCCTCGGCGGGCGCGATGCCGATGACGATCGAGCGGATCGCCCGCTGGGCGAGTGACCTCGAAGCCCGCGGCGTTCGCCTCGTCCCCGTCAGCACCGCCCTGCGGGGAGCGCCGCCCGCGCGGCTGTCGAGCGCGGGACCGTGAGAGGGATGCCGGTCGATCGGTTCGGCTGAATCTGCCAGTCGCTGAAGGACGAGGGCAAAGGCTTGTCGCTCGTCGTGCGGTCCGGGCGTGAGCATCCCCTCGCCCCGCTTGCGGGGAGAGGGACGCGTCTTCCCCTCGTCGGGGAGCGCGTCGAGGCGGCAGCCGAAGGTGAGGGGGCGATTCCGAAGGAGTCTTCTCCGACTTCGCCCCCTCACCCTCGCTCCGCTCATCACAGGCACGACAACGTGCCTGTGATCCTCTCCCCGCGCGCGGGGAGAGGGGAACCCGCTTATCCGTAGGGTTAGCGCTGCGCCAGGGTCTCGATGATGGCCGGCGAGGTCGGGGCCGGCATCTGCCCGGTGAGGGAGGCCGAGAGCATCGTCGGCAGGGTCTGATCGTAGCGCATGACGAGGGCGGCGAAGCGCGGCGGCTCCGTCTCGTAGGCCGGCTTGAACCCGCGCACCCGCATGAGCGCGGGAACCGAAGCCGCCACCATCCAGCGCGACCAGACCGCCTCGGCGACGAGAACCGGGCGGCGCTGGGCCGGGATCACGATCACGTCCTGGCCGGCATAGGCGAGGGCCTCGGGCCGGCTGACATCGCCGAGGGAGACGCCCTTGGCGGAGAGGGCGGCCCAGAAGGGATGCTGTGCCCCGTCCGAATAGGTGGTGCGCACGGCAGCGCTCCCATCCTCCACCAGGCTTGCGATGCGGGCCTCCTCCTGCACCCGGCGCACCGTCACCAGCGATTCCAGGGCGGGGTCCTTGTAGGGAAGGAAGGCGTAGCGGCCGGCGGTGACGGTGACGTTCGGCTCCTCGCCCGTCGCCTCGAACCGGTCCGAACCTTCCTTGAGCTGGCGCCAGAAGGCGATGTTCGGGTCCGTCCGGTAGCGGGCCATGTTCGCCGCGCTCATCCGGAACGGGTAGGACTGGAACTGGAACGCCGCTTGTCCGCCGGCGAAAGCATCGCGCGCGATGGCGTAGATCTCGCCCACGACCTGGTCGGTCATGGCGAAACACCCCATCGACGAGCAGACGCCGTGGACCATCACGGCCGAGCCGGTGAAGCCGTGCGCGCGGTCATAGGCGTTGGGGTAGCCGACATCGAAGGAGAGGTAGTAGCTCGAATTCGGGTTCATCTGGCGCGGGGGCACCGAGTAGAACCCTTCCGGCGTCTGGCGGTCGCCGGTCTTGCGCTTGGGGCCGAGCTGGCCCGACCAGCGGCAGATCGGAAAGGTCTTGATATGGACGAAGCGCCCACTGGCGGCCTTCTTCCAGACCTCGATCTCGGATTCCTTCTTGTAGGCTCTGAACAGGACCGGCGCCGAGACGCTGGTGCCCTTCTGGCTCATCAGCGCGAGGGTCGCCGCCGGGATCGGAGCCGTGGCCTTGGCCGATTGCGCCCGTGCGATGTCCGGCGCGGCGAGCCCCAGAGCCAGCAGGAGAAGCCAGGCAACGGCGCGGCGCTGTACGACTGGCGAGGGTAGAACGACCATGCCCGGCCCTGGAGAGGGATGCGCCGACCGACCGCCGACACCGTGCAACAGGGTGCACGAAGCCTTGCTTATCCCATCCCAATGGGGCGGCAATAGGGGAAGCGCCGCCGCCCTTCTTCTTTGGTCGACCGACGATCACTGACGCCGACGGGAATGCGGAGGTTCGGCGGGTCGAGGGACGCTCTGTCGCAAAGATCACATCGGAGGGAGATATCGTCGGCCTTGCATTCGTGGGTTGTCACCCCATGCCGGCAATGGAGCATCGAGATGCTGCGACCCATCAATCCGCCCGGTCCCTCGATTCCCGGCATCTCGCAGGCAATGCTGGTTGCGGAGGGCCGATTGCTCATCCTCTCGGGCCATGTCCCCTTCGATGGCGCCGGCGAAGTGGTCAGCGGGGATCTGGCGACCCAGCTCGACCGGGTGTTCCGGAATATGCAGGCGACGCTCCATGCGGCGGGCGCCGATTTCAGCGCCGTCGCGCGTCTCACGATCTATGTCCGGGACTATGATCCAAGCCAGCTCCCAATCATCCGGGCTGTGCGCGATCGCTGGATCGACGCCGAATGCCCACCGGCCAGCGCATTGATCGGCGTTGCGGCGCTGGCATTCCCCGACATGTTGGTCGAGGTGGATGCGATGGCGTTCCTGCCCGCCTAGCTACGCCACTGGTCAGCGGCAGCGGCGTGGCGAAGCGGACCGGAGGGGACAGCGGCCGGCAATGTCGGACGGGCCACCGGCGACGAGGAGGGGCGTGTCACGGCCCCGTCAGGCGGCCATCACCGTGTTGCGCTCCACATGCAGCACCGCGCCGAAGGGATCGTTCGCGTCGAGCGTATCGGTGCTCGGCAGGCAGACGATGAGGCCGCGGCCGGCTCGCGCCGCGCGCAGGCTGGCGAGGCGCGTCCTGATCTCGGCGGCCTTGCCGTCGTCCAGCGCGATGGCGACGACCACGATGTCCGGTTTGCGTACGAGGCAGCGGGCGAGGTCGATGCCGATGCGCTCGCGCGAGCCGATGGCGTTCTCCCCGAGGCTCGCCCCGCCGCCGCCCATGCCCGGCTCCACGCGGCTGGCGAGGCCGAGCCGGTAGACGGTTGATTCGAGGCCCTGCTGCACGAGGACCCGGCGCACCAGGGCTCGCACGCGCGGCTCCGCCCCGGCCTCCTCGCCGTTGATGCGGCCGAACAGGAGGTTCTCCTCCAGGCTGGCGGCCGGGTTCAGCCGGTCGGGATCGTAGAATTCCACCGCCGAGCGCAGGTTCTGAGGCAGAAGCCGCGCGAAAGAGTGGCGTGCGGCGACGATCCGGTCCTCGAAGGCGGCGTCGATGAGGCCGAACCGGTGCCGCGTCTCGCTGTAGCGAAGCGCCAATCCGATCAGGCGCTTGCGGTCGCGCTGGCCCGCCGGGCCCCGGCGCCAGCCCTTCGCCTCCGGCTGACGGCTGACGAGATCTTCGAAGAACCCGCGCTCGGCCGCGGGAAACAGCGAGAACGCGTCGAAGAGCGGGTGGTCGTCCGGAAGGTCCGCGAAGATCTCGATGGTGCTGCGCGCCACCTGGAGCCCGATCTCGGTGAAGGGCCGCGTCAGGTCCTCGGCCTCGAGCACGGCGCGCAGGTAGGGATGGGCCGCGATATGGCTGCCGGAGAAGGCCGGTCCCACGGCCTCGCCGAACAGGATGTTCTCGCCCACCGTCGCCTGATGGTTGTAGCGGGCGGGATCGAACGGCTCCACCAGTCGCGCCGCCTTGTCCTCCGCCAGGGCCTCGCGCACGGCGTGGCGGGCGGAGACGATGGAATCGGCGATGCCGGGTTCGGCGTTCGGGTCCACCGTTCCCTCGAGGCCGCGCGCATAGACGAAAGTGTCGAGCCCGGTCAGGTGCAGCACCTCGATGAGGTCCGCCTCGGACGGCTTTTCCTGCCGCGCCGCGCCGTAGAGGATGTTCTGTTCCAGCGTGCCCTCGATCAGGATCGCCTCGGCGCCGGCCAGCGCGATGTGGCTGGCGCGCTCGGCCGGGTCGAGGCTGCGCAGGTCGATCCCGTCATAGGTCACCGCGCCCGCGGTGGGTTCGAGCTGTCCGGCCAGCAGGGCGGCCAGCGCCCGCGCGCCGCTGCCGCGCTCGCCCACGATGGCGAGGTGGGAGGGCATCGCCACGGTGACGTCGACGCCGGCGAGGCGTTCGCCGCTGGCGGGATCGTAGACGCCGACGCCGGACGCGGCGAGTTCCCCGCCCTTCGGCAGCGCAGCGAAGGCGCCGGGCCTGTTGCCGCCGCGCCCTTCGAGGGACACGAGCGTCGCCGCCAGATCGCGGAAGACCGGCGCCACGGCCTCATGGATCGAGCGCAGGCGTAGCGTCACCGCCAGGGCCAGAACGGCGAGGGCGAAGCCGCCGCCGGCCGCCACCAGGGCACCGGGCTCCACCGGCATCGTCGTGCCGTCGTGCCCGCGCCAGAGCGCCACCGCCACGACGATGGCAGGCAGCAGGATGACGAGCGCCGTGGACGGCGCGCGCGCATAGGCGAGGCGCGATTCCGATGCCGCCAGCGCGTCGCGGGTGCTGGCCCCCTTGGCGGCGAGGCGGCTGCGCTCGAAGGCCGCCGCGCCGTGAGCGCGTACCGCCGGCATCCGCCGGATGAGATCGGCGAGGGCCCGCCCCGCCGCGCCCCCGGCCCGCAGACGCAAAGCCGCGCGATCGTGCACGCGCCGCTGGATCAAGGCGCGGGCGAGCCCGGATGCCAGGAGGCCGACGGCCACGGTGGGCATCAGGCGCGGGGCGGCCAGGGCGGCGAGAATCAGGGCGAGGATCCCGCTGCCGATCGCCAGCGCCGGCACCAGGACCGCCAGTCCGAACAGGGTGTCGAGGCGGCCCAGCATGTCGGCCAGGATCTGCGCCAGGGCGCGCGCCTCGTCGCGGGCGCTCGGCGGCGCGTGCAGGATCGCCTCGGTGACCCGACCATGCAGGGCCGCCACCGTGCGCGCCTGCGCCTGGAAGCAGAGGCGCGCCACCGCCCAGCCGAGGCCGGCCGAGGCCAAGGCCGCCGCCGCCAGGCCGAGGAAGGCCACGCGCACGAGGTCGGCCGTGGGCAGGGCCCAGCCGGCGAAGGCGACGAACGGCTCCGCTTCGCCCGTCCGCCACGGCAACGTCGCGGTGATTCGCAGGAACCGGCCCGCCGTTTCGGTATCGTGGACCTGGACGCCCACGAGGTCGCGCATGCACAGCAGCGCGAGAAACGCGAGGGGCCCCCCGAGACCGAGCGCGAGCCCCACCGCGGCGACATGCTCGCTCCGCGCGGTCCGCCAGGTGAAGGCGATCGGATCCCGGTCCATCGGCACTCTGTGCAAATCGCCCCGGGAAACCGAGGCTCGCTGAGCGGCTTAGAGGATCGGGCGCGGCGGCGAAAGCGCTGGGGCGCACCTCGGCGGGCCATGCCGCCATTCTCCCGGCGCCGTTCTTCAGCCTTCGTCCATCGAGCCGAAAGCAGCCATCCGGCGCTACACGCGCGCCACGAATGCCCTGTCGTGTTCGCGCCAGGCGATCTTCGTCACGGCATCGTCTTACGGCCAAGCTAGCACCGCGCCGCCAACAGGCTGCTGCCTTTTTTTCGTGCGAGGCTTCCGTGTCCACACCTCTCAAGACCGCCCTGCTTGCCGCGACGTGCCTCCTGCCGGTCGGTGCGCAGGCTCAGCAGATTCCGACCTCGCCGGGCATCGGCTTCACGAACAGCACCTCGGTCGTCCCCGGGACGGTCATTCCGCGCGTCCTCGACAGCTACATCGGCCTGATGACGTCCAATCCCGCCGTCATGATCCAGAACTACCAGACGGTGGTCGGGATGACGCAGGCCCGGAATGCGGACCAGACCCTGGCGGCGATCCACGACGACCGCACCGTACAGGCCTACAGCATCCTGAACGGGCTCGGCCCCCTCACCTCCGCCTACCTCACCGGGGCCGGGGCCTCGTTCACCGGCACCCGGCCGACGAGCCTTACGCCGACCACCTATGCGACGACGACGCTGGCCGACTACGCGGCCAACCTCAGCACCGGCGCGAGCGCGAGCGGAGGCGCGACGAGCTTCGGCGACGGGACGGCGACACCCCTCGCGGCGGCGGTCAGCTTCATCGACAACACGGTCCGGGCCAATGCTTCGACGGAACCGTCGAAGCGGGTCTTCGGGCGCTACCAGGGCCCCAATCCGGCCATCGACCCCCTGGCGCCCCGCTTCAACGATTACAACGCCATCACGAACAAGGCGGGCCTGACCACCGCGGACACGGCGAACTTCGTCGTGCCCGGCTACCTCTCCAATTTCCCCGTTCCGGCGGTCTACGGAACGACCGAGCGCTGGGTGAAGGGCTTCACAGTCACCCAGGAGATGATCGATGCCAATGGCGGACGACCGCTGACGGCTCCCAATGTCGGCTCCTTCGGCTCCACCGGCGCCTTCAACCCGACGACGTTCGGGGTTGGCGAGTACGTTCCGGGAATCGGGACCTCGCCCCGTCCGTTCCGCGTCAGCACGGCGGTCGACGTGCCGACGCTGCTCAACCCCCGCACCAACACCACGAATGCCTACGCGGATGGTGGCTATCCGAGCGGCCACACCAATTCGGGCTATCTCCAGAGCCTCGGTGTCGGCTTCCTCGTCCCGCAGCGGATGCAGGAACTCCTGACCCGTGCCTCCGAGCTCGGTAACAACCGCATCCTGACCGGCATGCACTCGCCCCTCGACGTGATGGGCGGCCGCATGCAGTCGACGGCGATCGCCGCCACCAACATCTACGCCGCCCTCTACGACGCGGCCGGCAACCGGATCGACTGGACCAACCCGGCCAATGCCGGCGCCTACGCCGTGTATCAGGCCTACCAGCAGACCCAATCCTATCTGGCCGCGAGCTGCGGGGCGGGGACCGTGGCGGGGTGCCTCGCCGCAGGAGCGGCCTCCGGAGCGGCCGATTCCTTCGGCAACGCCGCGCAGAACAAGGCGGATTACACCGCCCGGATGACCTACGGCTTCCAGCCGACCGGACCCAGCACGCCCCTGACGGCCGCCGAGGTGCCGGTCCAGGCGCAGGTGCTCCTTCTCACCCGCTTCCCCTATCTCAGCGACGCCCAGCGTCGGGAGGTGCTGGCGACGACGGGCCTGTCCTCGGGCTACCCGCTGCTCGACGGCAACACCTATGACGGCTGGGGCCGCCTGAATCTCGTAGCGGCGGCGGACGGCTACGGCGCCTTCAACGGCGCCGTCACGGTGACGATGGACGCCGCCAAGGGCGGGTACGACGCCAGCGACACCTGGCGGAACGACATCGGCGGAACCGGCTCCCTGACGAAGGCCGGCACCGGCACGCTCACCCTCACCGGCACGAACACCTATTCGGGCGGCACCACCATCGCGGGCGGCACCCTCGTCGCCTCCGCCGCCAGCCTCGGCTCGGGTGCCATCACCGACAATGCCAGCCTGATCCTCGACCAGGCCACCGACGGAACGCTGGCGAATTCCATCGCCGGCACCGGCATCCTGACCAAGGCCGGATCCGGTACTCTCAACCTGACCGGCACCAGCACGTTCAGCGGTCTCACGGGCGTCGCGCAGGGGCGTCTCGACGTGAACGGCAGTCTCGCGCATTCCGTGGTGACGGTGGGCGAGGGCGCTGCCATCGGCGGCACCGGCACGGTGGGCGGGCTCGTGGCCCGGTCCGGCGCGGCGGTGGCGCCGGGCAATTCCATCGGCACCCTCAACGTGGCCGGCAATGCCAGCTTCGCGCCCGGTTCCACCTTGCAGGTCGAAGCCAACGCCGCCGGCCAGTCCGACCGCGTCACGGCGACCGGCACCGCCACCCTCGACGGCGGCACCGTCCAGGTGCTGGCCGGTGCGGGCCGCTACGACCCGCGCACGAGCTACACCGTCCTGACCGCCGCCCGCGGCGTCACGGGGCAGTTCGCCGGCGTCACCTCCAACTTCGCCTTTCTCACCCCGACCCTGCGCTACAGCGCGGGGGCGGTCGACCTGACGCTGACCCGCAACGACATCGCCTTCTCCACCATCGCCCAGACCCGCAATCAGGCCGGCGTCGCCGACGCCATCCAGGCGGGCGGCGCGGGCTCCGCCCTCTACGGGCGCACCGTCGGACTGACCACGCCCGAGGCGCGCGCCGCCTTCGGGGCGCTCACCGGCGACATCCACGCCAGTGCCGCGAGCGCCCAGTTCGAGACCGCCTTCTTCGTGCGCGAGGCCATCCTCGACCGCCTGCGCTGGGGCGCGGCGGAGGTCGCCGATTACGGCAGCCTGCCGGCCACTTACACGGCCGACCTGCCGGGTCGGTCCGCTCCGGTGGCGCCCGTGCCCGTGCGGGTTCTCGACCCGCGCGTGTTCGGGCTCTGGGGACAGGGTTTCGGCAGCTTCGGCCAGGCCCGTAGCGACGGCAACGCCGCCGGGCTCTCGCGCCAGACCTCCGGGTTCGTGCTCGGTGCGGATCTCCGTCTGGAGACCGGCTTCCGCCTCGGTGTGGCCGGTGGCTACACCGCGACCAGCCTCGACAGCGCAGGGCGCCTCTCATCGGGCACGATCGAGAGCGGCTTCGGCGGAGTCTATGGCGGCTTCGAGCGGGGGGCCTTCGCGCTACGCCTCGGTGCGGTCTATGCCGACCAGTCGAGCCGCATGAGCCGGGTCGTGAGCTTCGCCGGGTTCTCCGACAACGACACGGCCCGCTACGGCGGCTCCACCGTGCAGGGCTTCGGCGAGGTGGGCTACCGCTTCTTCCTGGGCGCTGCCCAGCCCGTCCTGGTCGCCAAGGGCGGGGCGGCTCCGGCCCCGGTCCAGCAGACCTATATCGAGCCCTTCCTGGGCGGGGCCTACGTGTCGATCGGGCGCGACCGCTTCACCGAAGCGGGTGGGCTGGCGGCGCTGACGAGCGCGGCGCAGACCACCGAGGTGGCGACCTCGACGTTGGGCCTGCGCGGCCAGACCAGCTTCGATCTCGGGTCCGGTGCGCCGGTCTCGCTGAACGGGTTGGTTGGCTATCGCCGGGCCTATGGCGACGTGGTGCCCAAAGCCCTCCTGAGCTTCGGCACGGGGCCGAGCTTCCTCACCACGGGCACGCCGATCGGCCGGGACGCCCTGGTGGCACAAGCCGGGCTCGACGTGCGGGTGGCGCGCGGCACCACGCTCGGTGTGTCCTATACGGGCCAGGTGGGCGAGCGGGCGCAGGACCATGCCGTGAAGGGCAACTTCACCTATCGGTTCTGAACCTTACGGCGGACATTGCGCCGCCGGACCGCGCGGGTCCGGCGGCGTTTACATCCCAGGAGGAAATGGCCTCCGAAGGTCGCGCGCTTTCCCGGTGCCGACCAAGGCTTTCTGCGCGTGGAAGGCTGTTTGCGTGAAGCGGAGCGTTTCGGAAGGATTACCGGCTCCCGCGGGTGGGAAAATCCTCTAGAGTGGGTAGCTTGGCGGTCTCCCCAAGGACTCCGTCCTCCGCAAGCCCACCCGTTCCTCCCACGCGAAGTCCCCGAACCTCCATGTGCGAATTGCTCGGCATGAGCGCGAACGTGCCCACCGACATCCGTTTCTCCTTCGCGGGCCTCGCCCGGCGCGGCGGGGAGACCGGGCCTCACGCCGATGGATGGGGCATCACCTTCTACGAGGGGCGGGGCGCGCGCGCCTTCCACGAGCCCGAGCCGAGCGCGCGTTCGGTCCTCGCCAAGCTGCTGCGCGACTACGCGATCAAGAGCCGGATCGTGATCGCGCATGTCCGCAAGGCCAATCGCGGGCGGGTCGGGCTCGAGAACACCCATCCGTTCAGCCGTGAGCTCTGGGGCCGGCGCTGGACCTTCGCCCATAACGGCCAACTCAAGGGCGTGAAGAAGTGGCCGCTGACCTGGTTCAAGCCGGTGGGCTCCACCGACAGCGAATACGCGTTCTGCTGGATGCTCGACCGGCTGCAAACCCGCTATCCGAGCCTGCCGAGCCCGGCGCGGCTCGACAATGCCGTCGCTGAACTCTGCGCCGAGCTGCACGGGCTCGGCGTGTTCAACATGCTGCTCAGCGACAGCCGGACGCTCTATGCCCATTGCGGCAAGCGCCTGTGCTACCTCACCCGCTGCGCGCCGTTCGGCACCGCGACCCTCATCGACGAGGATTGGCACGTGGATTTCGCGCAGGAGACGCGGACCGACGACGTGGTGACGGTCATCGCCACCAAGGCGCTCACCCGCGACGAGTGCTGGACCGATGTGGAGCGCGGCCACATGCTCTCCCTGCGCGACGGCATCGTCCGCATCGTCAAGCCGGGAGTGCCGAAGCCGGTGCGAATTCCTCCGCCCTGTTCCGGGGTCGGGCGTCCCGACGGTCAGACCGGCCAGGCCGCCTCGCGGTAAGCGCTGTCCCAGAACATCCATTCGAGCTGCGTCGCGCGGGAGAAAGCGCGGTGCATCCGCTCACGCAGCGAGGGCGAGACCCCGAGCGCCGCGGAATCGGTGGTCGCGATCATCTCGGCGACGGCGGTGCCGAATTCCTCGCCCGCGTAGGTGTCGATCCAGGCGGCGTAGGGATTGCCGGTGCCTGCCCGTGCCAGGAGGATGTCGGTGCCGATCTCGGCATAGATCCAGAAGCACGGGAGCAGGGCGCCGAGCAGGACCTCGTAGGGCTCGGCATAGGCCGTGGCGAGGAGATACGAGACATAGTGGTCGCAGGCCGGCGAGAGCGGCGTCGCCGCGAAGGTCTCGGCCGTGATGCCGTAATCCCGGAAGAAGCCGCCATGGAGGGAGCGCTCGACCACGATCGCCGTCTCGGCGGCCTTGGCGAACTGCACGATGCCCTCGGGCTCCGGCGACTTCGCCGCCGCTAGGGCCAGCGCCCTTCCGAAGCCGATGAGGTAATGCGCGTCCTGCAGGATGTAGTGGCGAAAGCGGGCCTCCCCGAGGGTGCCGGCGGCGAGCTCGGCATTGAACGGCATCGTCCGGATGGCCTCGTAGGCCGTCTCGTTGCGCGCCCAGGCTTCGGCCGAGAAGCCGTTCTCGTCGACGGGGCGGATCATGAGCGGGGACCTTCCAGGGTAAGGCTGACCCCGTGGCGGACGCGCTGGCCGGGGGCGATGAGGCGCTGTGAATCCCGGCGGGTCAGGTCGCCGTCGAACCCGGCCCAATCGGCATGGCCGGTCCAGCATTCCAGGGACAGGAACGGCGCCGTGGGCTTCGTCCAGATGGCGAGGTGCGGGAAATCCGAGACATCCATGCGGATGGCGCTGCCGTCGGGCGCGGTGAAGCGCATCCGTGCGCTCGCCGCATCGCGCAGGACGATGGCCTCGGCGAATAGGTCGGGATCGAGGGGCAGGATGCGGCCTTCGAGGGGGAACGGACGCTCCTGGCGCAGGAGCAGGCCGCCATCCCCCACCTCCGGCGCCAGCGCCCGTTCGGGGTGCTCGAACTCCACCGCGTAGCCGCCACCCGCCTTGCGCTCCCCGCCGGCGAAGGGCCAGGGGAAGGCCGGATGGAAGCCCAGGGCGTAGGGCAGGTTCGTCCCACCGGTATTCTCGATCCAGATCTCGAAATCGAGATGGGCCGGGCCGACCCGCGTGGTGATGTCGAGTTGGAACGGATAGGGGTAGCGGGCGCGCGTCGCCTCGCTCTCGATGAGGCGCAACGTGACGCTGTCGTCGCTCTGCGAGACGATCGTGAAGGGCAGGTCGCGGGCAAAGCCGTGCTGGCCCATCGGATAGGCCGTGCCATCCACCCGGACCACGCCGCCGGACGAGGCGCCGACCACCGGGAAGAGCCAGGGCGCATGCCGGTTCCAATGCGCCGGATCTCCGTTCCAGATATACTCCCGCCCACCCACCTGCCAGGAGACGGGCTCGGCACCGGAGGCCGCGACCACCGCCACGGTGCCGTCTCCTGCCTTGAGAGTGATGCGGTCGCTCATGTGGTCTTCCTCGGTGCTGTCACGCTCGGGGCTTTCATGCTGACGCGGTTGTGGCCGCAGGCGGAGCGCCGGTCCAGCCTCGACAGGGACGATTAAGCGTTCACCGTCACGGAGAAATCCCGGCGCCGCGCCAAATTGCCCATACGGCTGGTCCGCCAAGTCAGGCATACAGTATTATGGCCAAGCTGATTCGGTCGGCCGAACCGGGTCCGTCTGGCTGAAACGTTCCCCATGGCCGACCTCCCGTCATGACGCTCACATCCCGTATCGTCGCGCTGGTCGTGCTCGCCCTCGTCCCTGCCATCGCGGTCCAGAGCTTCAACGAGCACGCGCTGCGCAGCGCCCGCGAGGATGCCGTGACGGCCTCGGCAATGCGCAACGCCCGCGCGGTGGCGGAAGACCTCACCCAGTTCGCCAGCGGCATGCGCCAGCTCCTCGATATCCTCGCGGAGGCTCCGTTCATCCGCGACCAGGAAGCGGCGGGGTGCACCAGCTTCCTGCGCTCCATCATCCGAAAGCTGTCGGGTGCCACGATCCTCATCGTGGCGGATGCGAAGGGGCAGCTCGTCTGCAACAGCCTGGGAATGGAGCGGGGCGCCTATTCCATCGCCGACCGGACCTATTTCCAGAAAGCGATGCAGTCGGGCGTGCCGGTGATCGGGGAATATGTGGTCGGTCGCGGCAGCCGGGTTCCCACCATCCAGTTCGCCTATCCGATCCGGGATTCCAGCGACAGGTCCTCCGGCCTGCTCATCTTCGGCTTCGATCCCGCCTGGCTGGGCGAGCGGCTGGCCCATGCCTGGCTGCCCAAGGACGCCGCCGTGACGGTGACCGACCGCAGCGGCACCATCATCGTCCAGAATCCCGATCTCGGCTCCTGGGTCGGTCAGACGATGCCGGCCGCCTTCGCGTCCGGTCTGGACAGGGCCAGCACCCTCGGAAGCGCCGTCGAGATGCCCGGTCTCAATGGAATCCGCCGCATCACCAGCGTGGTCCGTCCCGATGGCGCCCTCGACGGGATGACCGTCGCCGTGGGCCTCGCCCGCGATACCGCCTTCGCCGATATCGATGCGGCGACGCGGCGCGGCGTGATCCTGATCTTCCTCGGGACGCTCGTCGCCATCGTGGCGGCCTTGATCGGCGGCCGCGTCTTCATCCGCAAGCCGGTGCGGCGGCTGTTGAAGGCGTCCCGCGCCTGGCGTTCCGGCCAGCTCTTCGCCCGGTCGGGCCTGACGGGCCGCTCCGAATTCGGCCAGCTCGGCCAGGCTTTCGACGCCATGGCCGCCACGCTCGAGAAGCACGAGGACGGTCTGCGGGCCGAGCTCGAACGCACGCGCAGCCTGCAGGAACAGCAGGTGACGATGATGCACGAGCTGAATCATCGGGTGAAGAACACCCTCGCCACGGTCCAGTCCCTCGCCCGGCAATCGCGCGGCGGCGAGGAGCAGGCGGCGCAGTTCGAGGGCCGCATCCTCGCTCTGTCGAAGACCCACGATCTCCTGACCCGCGACGACTGGACCGGCGCGCCGCTCCGCGCCGTGCTCGAGAACGAGCTCAGCCCCTACCGCAGTTCGGCGGACCATATGGAACTCGTCGGCCCCGATATCGACCTACCGCCGCGCTACGTGCTGGCCTTGGGAATGACCGCCCACGAACTCACCACCAACGCGGCGAAATACGGCGCCCTTTCAGGCAGCCAGGGCCGCCTGTCGGTGATCTGGCGCGTCACTGAGGATGGCATGGGTGGGCGGCGGCTGGAAATCGAGTGGCGGGAACGCGGCGGCCCGGCCGTGGCGCAGCCGAAGCGCCGCGGCTTCGGCACCCGGCTCATCACCGGCGGCATCGCCCGCGAACTCGCGGGCTCGGTCGAGCTCGATTTCCAAGCCGAAGGCCTGCGCTGCCGGATCGACGTGCCGATCGAGACCGCGCCGACGGTCCGCTTCCACTGATCTACTCAAACCAAGTCTCGATCAGCGCGACGCATGGATCGGGCTCATCGAGACCTGGTTTAGAGGCTGCTCGATCAAATTTCTCGGCGGACGCTCATGCCCGAGTCGATCATCGGCCAAAGTCGATCATCCAATCAGCCCCCTCATCCTGAGGCGCCCGCGTCAGCGGGCCTCGAAGGAGCCCTGCAGTCATCGCGCGATCTCTGGAGCCCTCCTTCGAGGCCGCTACGCGGCACCTCAGGATGAGGTAAGACCTTGGACAACCACCGCAAACAGGCTTTTCGAAAAATCCTACTTGGCGGCGTTGGGGATGCCTTCGATCGGGCATTCCGGCGTGCCGAGATCGGGGCGGGTGATGGCGCGAACCGCCTCGCGGGTGCCGGCCGGGTCCTCGATCCAGCGACGATAGAAGTCGTAGGGACAATCGGCCTTGCCGGGCTCGTTTTCTTTCGAGTTGATCATGCCCGTATAGCCACGGTGCAGCAGTTTGAAGAGATGGTTCTCCGACTGCATGTTGGCGCGGGCGTCGCGGATGAGGAACTTCGACAGGGCGGCATATTGAACGCCCATTTCCTCGGTGCCGCATTCGCCGAGCGTCCGGCCGTCGAAGCCGATGATCGCCGAATGGCCGAAATAGCTATAGACGCCGTCGAAGCCGGCCGCATTGGCCACAGCCACATAGGTGTTATTGGCGAAAGCCATCGCTTTCGACATCAGGATCTGCTGCTCCTTGGCCGGATACATGTAGCCCTGGCAGCGGATGATGAGTTCGGCGCCCCGCATGGCGCAGTCGCGCCAGATCTCGGGGTAATTGCCATCGTCGCAGATGATGAGGCTGATCTTGAGGCCCTTCGGCCCGTCCGAGACATAGGTGCAATCGCCCGGATACCAGCCCTCGATCGGGGTCCAGGGCATGATCTTGCGGTATTTCTGCACGATCTCACCCTGGTCGTTCATCAGGATGAGAGTGTTGTAGGGCGCCTTGTTCGGATGCTCTTCGTGGCGCTCGCCGGTGAGCGAGAACACGCCCCAGACACCCGCCTTCCGGCAGGCCTCGGCGAAGATCGCGGTCTCCTCGCCGGGCACGGCGGATGCGGTCTCGTACATCTCCTTGCCGTCGTACATGATCCCGTGGGTCGAGTATTCGGGGAAGATCACAAGATCCATGCCGGGCAGGCCAGACTTCATGCCCACCACCATGTCGGCGATCTTCCGCGCGTTCTCCAGGACTTCGGCCTTCGTATGGAGACGCGGCATCTTATAGTTGACGACCGCGACGCCGACGCTGTCGTTGCTCGAGGAAATGTCGCCGTGCATCATGGGTGGGGTTCTCCTGGATTCGGGAGTGCAATGCGCCGTTTCCCTCCCCCGCAGAGGGGGAGGGTGTGGCAGCTTTCAGTGGCTGATCATCCACGGCCGCGCGTTGGGGAAGCTTTTGGCGGCCGCCGGCTGCTTGGTTTTCGAGGCCCCCGAGCAACAGCCGCAGCCGGCCCCGTGTCCCGATGATTTGCGGGGCGCGTGGGCACTCCGCTCGTTGACCGCATGCGCCTTGCGCCGTCCCGCATCCATGGAGGCGAGGTTGGGCGCGGTGAGGAAGGCACGGCCGCAGGACGAGCCGCAATCGGGGCAGTCATGCGGGTCCTTGAACTGCGCCATCGGGCGCAGCACCGTGAAGGGCCCGCAGGCGTCGCAGGCATAATCGTAGACGGGCATGGGGGCCTCTTGAAGGATCGACAATGGGCGACGCGACGGGGGAAACGTACTTCCCCCTAAAGGGCCTTCGGTCTCATGCATCGCATGCGTCGCGCGCCTTCCCTCCCCCTTTTGGGGAGGGATCGAGGGTGGGGGTGGTTGGGTGACCCTCGACCTCTGGAGGCTGGCGGAGCCACCCCCACCCCTAACCCCTCCCACAAGGAGGAGGGGGACGCGCTCGACTGAAGGGCAGAACCGCCTCTCAAAGATCCGGCGAGAGCGGCATCTGGATCGAGCCGTCGATATGCTTGATCGGCCCGTCCGCACCCGGATTGATGTCGAAGTCGAAGATCTTCGTCGGAATCCAGAGCGTGGCGCAGGCGTTGGGGATGTCGACGACGCCGGAGATGTGGCCCTGGACCGGGGCGGTGCCGAGGATCGAATAGGCCTGGGCGCCCGAATAGCCGAACTTCTTCAGGTATTCGATGGCGTTGAGGCAGGCCTGCCGGTAGGCCACGGTCACGTCGAGGTAATGTTGCTTGCCGTATTCATCGACGGAGATGCCCTCGAAGATCAGGTGATCGTCGAATTTGGGCGTCATCGGCGACGGCTTGAAGATCGGGTTCTTGATCCCGTATTTCGACATACCGTCCTTGATCAGGCTGACCTTGAGATGGACCCAGCCCGCCATTTCGATGGCGCCGCAGAAGGTGATCTCGCCATCGCCCTGGCTGAAATGCAGGTCGCCCATGGAGAGGCCGGCGCCCGGCACGTAGACGGGGAAGTAGATCTTCGAGCCGCGCGACAGATCCTTGATGTCGCAATTGCCGCCATGCTCGCGACCCGGCACCGTGCGGGCGCCTTCCGCCGCGGCCTTGTCCTTCGCCTCGCCCTTGAGCCGGCCCATATGGGCGGTGGGGCCGAAGGGCAGCGTGGCGAGCGCCGGCACCCGGCCGGGATTGGTGTCGTAGAGCGCCTTCTCGCGGGTGTTCCAGGTGTCCAGCATCTTCGGATCGGGCAGGCAGCCGATCAGGCCGGGATGGATCAGGCCGGGGAAGCGCACGCCGGGGATGTGGCGCGACTTGGTGAACATGCCCTCGAAATCCCAGATCGACTTCTGCGCCTGGGGGAAGTGTTCGTCGAGGAAGCCGCCGCCGTTCTTCTTGGAGAAGAATCCGTTGAAGCCCCACTGGCTCTCGGGCTTGGCGCCGATATCGAGGAGATCGACCACCAGGAGATCGCCGGGCTCCGCGCCCTCGACGCCGATGGGGCCGGAGAGGAAGTGGACGATCGACAGGTCGATGTCGCGCACGTCGTCGGCGGAATCGTTGTTCTTGATGAAGCCGCCGGTCCAGTCATAGGTCTCGACGATGAAGTCGTCGCCGGGCTTGACCATGGCCACCATCGGAATGTCCGGGTGCCAGCGATTGTGGACCATGTCGTTGTCGTAGGCCGACTGCGTCAGGTCGACCTTGATCAGGGTCTCAGCCATCGTTGTTCGACTCCCTCTGGCGTGACCGGGGCGTGCGCCCCGTTTGGGCCGGCCGGCTCATCCGGCGGGCCGTGGACGATGGCCGGCGGCGCCCTTGGCGGCGCTGCCCGGCGTTCAGCTCGCGAGCAGCTCTTTGAGCGCGGCGTCGAGCGTGGCGATGTCGTCGGGGCTGGTGCCGGGGCCGCCGGCGAAATGGCCCCACCAGGTCTCGATCACCCGCAACTCGGCGTTCGGCATCGATTCCGCCTCGATCCGGTTGTCCTCCGGCGGGAAGTACAGGTCGGTGGAGGCCGGCATCAGGATCGCCTTGGCGCGGATCGCGGCGAGGGCCGCCTTGGTGTCGCCCTTGAAGACCGGGTTGGCGCCGATATCGCCGTTCTGCCAGGTCCAGAGCATGGCCAGCAGATCGTTGGCGTCACGCGAGTAGAACAGGCCTTCCCAGAACCCGACGAGGAAATCCTCCAGGGACGCGTAGCCCATATGGGTCAGGTCGGCTTCGATCCGGTAGAAGGTCTGCGACAGGCCCCAACCGGCATAGACCCGGCCGAAGGCCCGCAGCCCCTTGTTCGGCGGCGACGTGTACCAACCCTCCGCGAAAGCGGCGTCCGCCTGCAGGGCGGCTTTCGCCCCTTCGAGGAAGACGAAGTTGTGCCGCGAACACTTGGCCGAACCCTGAAACGGCAGGATGCGCGGAACCATGTCGGGATAGAGCGCGCCCCAATGGTAGGTCTGGAGCGCACCCATCGACCAGCCCGTCACCAGCACCAGCGTCTCGATGCCGAAATGCTCGGTGACGAGGCGGTGCTGGGCCACGACGTTGTCGTAGGCCGTCACATTGGGAAAGCGCGGCCCGTCCCAGGGGGCGGGCGTGTTGCTCGGCGAGGACGAAAGCCCGTTGCCGAACATGTTCGGGATGATGATGAAGTATTTGTCCGGGTCGAGGGCCTTGCCCGGCCCGATCAACCATTCGTTCTCCGTGTGCTGGCCCGAATACCAGGTCGGATAGACGATGGCGTTGTCCTTGGCCGCGTTGAGCGTTCCGAAGGTTTTGAAGGCGAGCTTGGCCTTGCGCAGCGTCTTACCGCATTGGAGCACATAGTCGCCGAGTTCGAAGATCTCGTAATCCGCCATGGGGGCTCCCTGGAGCTGTGTTGCGGAACGGCGGGCGGATGCTGCCCCGGCGATCAGACCGAGAGGAAGCGGGCGACCTGTGCCTCGTCGATATCCGCCCGCATCGCCTCGTGGACGATGTGGCCGTTCTCGATGACCAGCACCCGGTCGGCGACGTCGAGGGCGAAGCTCAGCACCTGCTCCGAGACGACGATGGAAAGGCCGCGCTCGTCGCGGATCTTCTTCAGGGTCCGTCCCATCTCGCGGATGATCGAGGGCTGGATGCCCTCGGTCGGCTCGTCGAGGAGGAGCACCTTCGGCCGGCTGGCCAGGGCCCGCGCGATGGCGAGCTGCTGCTGCTGGCCGCCGGAGAGGTTGCCGCCGCGCCGCGCCTTCATTTCCAGCAGGACCGGGAACATCGTGTAGAGGTCCTGCGGAACCTTGCGCTCCTTGGTGACGGTCAGGCCCGTCTCGATATTCTCCTGCACCGTCATGGCCGAGAAGATCATCCGGCCCTGCGGCACGTAGGCGAGGCCGCCCGCCACGCGCTGGTGGCTCTTGAGGGCGGTGATGTCCCGGCCGTCGACCGTGATGGTGCCGGACTTCACCGGGACGATCCCCATCAGGGTCTTCATCAGCGTGGTCTTGCCCATGCCGTTGCGGCCCATCACGGCGACGATCTCGCCGGGGGCGATGCTGATGTCGAGGCCGTGCAGCACCTCGCTCTGGCCATAGGCTGAGTGGAGGTCGCGGATCGCCAGCATCGGCTGAGCCCCGAGGGCGGGCGCCGGCGGGAGGGTGGCCGAGGCGGAACTGGTCTGAAGCATGGCGCCGGTCCTGTTCAGTGGCCGAGATAGACTTCGATGACCTTCGGGTCGTTCTTCACCCGCTCCATCGAGCCTTCGGAGAGCACCTTGCCCTGGTGCAGCACGGTGACCCGGTGGGCGATGTCCTCGACGAACTTCATGTCGTGCTCGATCACCAGCACCGAGCGGCCGACGATGATCTGGTTGAGGAGTTCGGCGGTCTTGATGCGCTCGCCGACACTCATTCCGGCCACCGGCTCGTCGAGCATCAGGAGTTCGGGGTCCTGGATCAGCAGCATGCCGATCTCGAGCCATTGCTTCTGGCCGTGGCTGAGGAACTCGGCCCGCTCTTTGAGTTGATCTTTCAGGAAGATCATGGTCGCGACTTCGTGGATACGGTCACGGACCTCGGCATCGCGTTTGAAGGTCAGCGCACCCCACACCGTGCGGCCGCGGGGGAAGGAGATCTCCAAATTCTCGAACACCGTGAGGTCGTCGTAGATCGACGGCGTCTGGAACTTACGGCCGACGCCGGCCTGGACGATGGCGCTCTCCGAGATCTTGGTGAGTTCCTGGCCCTTGAACTTGATCGACCCGGCGCTGGCCTTGGTGCGCCCGCAGATCAGGTCGAGCACCGTGGTCTTGCCGGCGCCGTTGGGGCCGATGATGACGCGGATCTCGTTGGGATCGACGTAGAACGACACGTCGTTCACCGCCTTGAAGCCGTCGAAGGAGACGGTGAGGGCTTCCACTGAGAGGAGGAAGTCCTTCGCGTCGGGGGATTCGCCGATGATCGGCGAGCTCAGGATGGCGGCGTTCATCGTCAGTCTCGCTCCTATTCGGCGGGGGTGCCGTGGGGGACGGGCGCACCCACCGGCGCCAGGGCCTTCACCTTGCGGGTCAGGCGCGGCTCGACATAGCTGCGGTAGATGCCGGCCAAGCCGTTGGGGAAGGCGAGCACGACGGCGATGAACAGGGCGCCGAGGCCGAAGAGCCAGAGTTCGGGGAAGCTCTCCGAGAAGGTGGTCTTGGCCCAGTTGACCAGAAGCGTGCCCCAGACGGCGCCGAACAGGGACAGGCGCCCGCCGACGGCGGCGTAGATCACCATCTCGATGGAGGGCACGATGCCGACGAAGGACGGCGACATGAACCCGACCTGCAGGGTGAACATCGCCCCGCCGATGGCGGCGAAGCCGGCCGCGAGGCAGAAGGCGAAGACCTTGAACCCCGCCACGGAATAGCCCGAGAACCGGACCCGGTCCTCCTTGTCGCGCATGGCGAGGAGGATGCGCCCGAGCTTGGCCTTCTTCACGTATTGCGCCGCCAGGATGCAGCCGAGGAGCAGGCCGCCATTAACGAAGTAGAGGATGAACTTCGCGCTGTCGGTGCGGATGTCCCAACCGTGCAGGGTCCGCAGGTCGGTGATGCCGTTGATGCCGCCGGTATAACCCTGCTGGCCGACGATGAGGATCGTCAGGATGGCGGCGATGGCCTGGGTGATGATGGCGAAGTAGGTGCCGCCGACCCGGCGGGTGAACATCGCGAAGCCGATGATGAAGGCGAAGAACACCGGCACGGCCACGACGAGGATCAGCGTCAGCGGCAGGCTCTGGAACGGCTTCCACATCAGGGGAAGTTCGGTGATCTGGTTCCAGTCCATGAAGTCCGGGATGCCCGGCGTCGACTGGATCTTGGTGTTCTCGACGCTGGAGGCTTCGAGCTTCAGGTACATGGCCATGCAATAGCCGCCGAGCCCGAAGAACACGCCCTGTCCGAGAGACAGGATGCCGGCATAACCCCAGCACATGACGAGGCCCAGCGCCACGAAGGCGTAGGTGAGGTACTTGCCGACGAGGTTGAGGCGGAACGCGTCGAGGGTCGCCGGCAGGACGAAGAGGATGAGACCGGCGAGCAGCGCGAGGCTCACCCACTCCATCGGTTTCATGAAGGGATTGTCGTTCACGGTGAGCGACTTCGACAGGGTCTGGACGGGGCTTGTCATCGGGATGGCCTCCTCAGCGCCGGACCTTGAGAGTGAACAGACCCTGCGGGCGAACCATCAGGATCCCGACGACGGCGAGCAGCGTCAGAACCTTGGCGGTGGAGCCGGACAGGAAGAATTCGAGGGTCGACTGGGTCTGCGAGATCGAGAAGGCCGAGGCGATGGTGCCGAGCAGGCTCGCCGCGCCGCCGAATACGACGATCAGGAAGGTGTCGACGATGTAGAGCTGGCCCGAGGTCGGCCCGGTGGATCCGATCATGGTGAAGGCCGAGCCCGCCACGCCGGCGATGCCGCAGCCGAGGCCGAACGTGTAGCGATCCACCTTCTCGGTATCGATGCCGACCGCGCCGGCCATAGGGCGGTTCTGCATCACCGCACGCACCTGCTGGCCGAAGCGCGAGCGGTACATCAGCAGGCCGACGCCGACGGTGATGAGAGTCGTGATCGCCATCACGAACAGGCCGTTGATCGGCACCTCGATCGTGTCGGTGACCTGGACCGAGCCGATGAGCCATGAGGGCAGCTCGACGCCGACTTCGCGGGCCCCGAAGATGGTGCGGTAGGCCTGCTGCAGGATCAGCGAGAGCCCCCAGGTGGCGAGCAGCGTATCGAGGGGGCGCTTGTAGAGATGCCGGATGAGCGTCCATTCGACGATCATCCCGAGGGCTCCCGAGGCCAGGAAGGCCAGGATCATCGCCACGAAGAAGTAGACGCCGAACAGGCCGGGCAGGTGGGTCTGGAAGAAGGTCGAGCACAGATAGGTGACGTAGGCGCCGAGGATCATGAACTCCCCATGCGCCATGTTGATCACGCCCATCTGACCGAAGATGACCGCGAGGCCGAGCGCCATCAGCACGTAGACCGAGAACAGGATCAGGCCGGCGAAACCCTGCATCGCGAAGATCGCGCCGAGATCTCCGAGGGAATAGTCACCGAGCATGTTTTCGTACTCCGAGGGAGGCAATGACGGTCGTGCAATCCTTGGGCCGCCGGCGTCTTCCCTTCCGAATGGGCGACGGTATCTGGCATCCCGTCATTCCGGGGCGCCGTAGGCGAGCCCGGAATCCAGAGCCGCCGACGGTGCAGAACCTTGTGGAACCTGCGCTTCTGGATCCCGGGCTCCACTGCGTGGACCCGGGATGACGGAGTGTCCGAGTTTCCGGTGGAGGCTCTCGTCGCCAGCTATTGTCCCGTCTGGACGACGAGGAAATCTACGCCGGTAGCGCAGTCCTACTGGTAGCCCTTCGGGAAGGGGTTCGGCTCGATGAGCGCGGGGCTCTCGTAGACGATCTCGAACTGGCCGCTCGGCAGAGCCTTTGCGACGCGGGTCTTCGACCAGAGATGGTGGTTCGGGTGGATCTTGACGTAGCCCTCGGGGGCTTCCTTGAACTCGATGTCGGCGGAGGCCGCGACCACCTTGTCGACGTCGAACGAGCCAGCCTTCTCGCAGGCCATCTTCCACAGGAACGGGCCGAGATAGGCGGCCTGGGTCACGTCGCCGATGACGGTCTTCTCGCCCCACATCTTGTGGAAGGCGGCGACGAACTTCTCGTTGTTGGCGTTCTTGAGCGACTGGAAGTATTTCATGCAGGAATAGGCGCCCGCGATGTTGTCGCCGCCGATGCCGTCGATCTCGTCTTCCGTCACGGAGATGGTCAGCAGGGTCTGCTTGTTGAGGTCGATACCGGCCGCCTTGAGCTGCTTGTAGAACGCCACGTTCGAGCCGCCGACGACGTCGGTGAAGATCACGTCGGGCTTGGTCAGCTTGATCTTGTTGATGACCGAGTTGAACTGGGTGTGACCCAGCGGGAAATATTCCTCGCCGACGACCTTGGTCTTCAGTACGTTCTCGATGTGCTTGCGGGCGATCTTGTTCGAGGTGCGCGGCCAGATGTAGTCCGAGCCGATGAAGAAGAACGTCTTGGCGCCCTTCTCCTTGGTCACCCAGTTGAGCGATTCGAGGATCTGCTGCGTGGCTTCCTGGCCGGTATAGATGACGTTCTTGGACTGCTCCAGGCCCTCGTAGAAGGTCGGGTAGTAGAGCAGGCCGTTATACTGTTCGAACACCGGAAGCGCGGCCTTGCGCGAGGCGGAGGTCCAGCAGCCCATCACGGCGGCGCAATGGTCGTTGACGAGGAGCTTCTTGGCCTTCTCGGCGAAGGTCGGCCAGTCGGAGGCGCCGTCCTCCTGGATGATCTTGATCTTGCGGCCCAGTACGCCGCCGGCCTCGTTGATCTGCGCGATGGCGAGCTTCTCCGCCTGGATCGATCCGGTCTCGGAGATCGCCATCGTGCCGGTGGCGGAATGGAGGATACCGACGGTGACTTCGGTGTCGGTCACCGCGAGGCCGGTGGTGTTCACCGCCGAGGTCGGAGGAGCCGCAGCGAAGGCGCTGCGCGGCATCATGGCCATGGCCGGAATGCTCGCCAGACCCATGAGAAGTTTGCGACGGAGGGCCGAGTGCGGTCCGTGCTCGTTGTCGGCTGCCATCCTGCGTGAACCCCTTCCAGGAAATGTCCCGCCGGCTCCTGCATAAGGCGGGCCGTTGCGGATGGCGGAAGCTAGGCGTGATGGCGCGGCGCAGCATATACGCTGTTTTGCGTAGGGAGAGAGGTTGTGCGCCTCGCCTCTCGCCCCCTTCGGAGAATCGTCTTCCCTGTGCGAGGCATGCCTTCCCTGTGGAGCGGGGCCTCGACGCGGCTCTCCTGGTGTACCAATGTCTCCCGGCCCCGCGGCACGGGGATTGCTGATCGACCGCCGTTTGCCCGTGACCGCATGCGGGCCGGCTCCTCCCACACGTGACGCTGACCGGGCAGACTGAACGACCCCATGAGCGGCCGCCAGCAGATTCCCCCGATCCGGCGAGCCTATAACCGCTTCGTCGCGGACGAGACCCTCGAAGATTACGCCCTGCGCTTCACCGCCAAGAAGGCGCGGCGCTGGTCGAGCCTGCGGGTGGCGCAGACGGCGCTGGGGTCGCTCTCGTTCCTGGCACTGGAGGCGATCGGCGGCACTCTCGTCCTGGCCACGGGCTTCACCAACACGGCGGCGGCGGTGCTGTTCGTGGGCGTGCTGATCTTCGCCACCGCCGTGCCGATCAGCCTCTATGCCGCGCGCTACGGCGTCGACATCGATCTCCTCACCCGCGGGGCCGGCTTCGGCTATCTCGGCTCCACCATCACCTCGCTGATCTATGCGAGCTTCACCTTCCTGTTCTTCGCCATCGAGGCGTCGATCATGGCGCTGGCGCTGCAACTCTGCCTCGGCCTGCCGCTCTGGATCGGCTATATCGTTAGCGCGGTCGTGGTGATCCCCCTCGTTATCTACGGGATCAGCCTGATCAGCCGGTTCCAGATCTGGACCCAGCCGCTCTGGATCGGGCTCAATCTCCTGCCCCTCGGCTTCATCGCGTGGAAGAGCGGCCCCGCCTTCGGTGATCTCCTGTCCTATCCGGGGGCGTCGGAAGCCGTCGGCTCCATCTCCACATTCATGGGCTACCCGATCTCGGGCTTCGACCTCGCCCAGTTCGGCCTCGCCTCCGGCATCCTCCTCGCGCTGTTGGCGCAGATCGGCGAGCAGGTAGATTTCCTCCGCTTCGTCCCGCCGGCCGAGACGTCCGAATCGGGGAGCAATCCGCGCTGGTGGCTCGCCGTGCTCGGGGCCGGGGCGGGCTGGATCCTGCCCGGCATGTTCAAGATCATGCTCGGCGCCTTCCTGGCGGTGCTGGCCCTTGGGCAGGGCGTGCCGCACGAACAAGCGGCCGAGCCGACGCAGATGTATGTGGTCGCCTTCGGCTACGTGATGCCGTCGCGGGAGGGGGCGATCCTCCTCACCGGCTTGTTCGTGGTGATCTCGCAGCTCAAGATCAACGTCACCAACGCCTATGCCGGCTCCATCGCCTGGTCGAACTTCTTCTCCCGCCTGACCCACAGCCATCCCGGCCGCGTGGTCTGGCTCGTCTTCAACGTGGCCATCGCGCTGCTGCTGATGGAGCTCGGCATCGACAAGACCCTCGCCAGCACGCTCTCGCTCTATGCGGTGGTGGTCTCGGCCTGGGTCGGCGCGCTCTCGGCGGATCTGGCCATCAACAAGCCCCTCGGCCTGTCGCCGCCGGGGATCGAGTTCAAGCGCGCGCATCTCTACGCCGTGAACCCCGTCGGCACCGGAGCGTCCGCGCTGGCGCTGGTGGTGGGCTCCCTCGCTTATGTGGGTCTGCTTGGGGGCGGGCTCCAGAACTTCGCGCCGCTTCTGGCCCTCGTCACCGCCTTCGCCGCCGCACCCGCCATCGCCTACGCCACCGGCGGCCGGTATTACCTCGCCAGGCCCGCCACCGCCGAATGGGGCGGGCGGTCCGAGATCCAGTGCACCGTTTGCGAGCATCCGTTCGAGGGCGAGGACATGGCCCATTGCCCGGCCTATGCCGGGCCGATCTGCTCGCTCTGCTGCTCCCTCGACGCCCGCTGCGGCGACCTGTGCAAGCCGCATGGCCGCCTGGAGGCCCAGGCCCAGGGCGTGCTCTCGCGGATCATGCCCGAGAAGACCGCCGCCTGGATCGGGGCGCCCCTCGGCCGCTACCTCGCCCTCATGCTGACCCTGGTCTCGGTGATCGGGCTCATTCTCGGCATCGTCCATGGTGGGATCTCGACGACGCAGCCGGAGCATCGCGAGACCTTGCGCGCCGCGCTGACCAGCGTGTTCTTCATCCTCGTGGTCATCCTCGGCATCGTCGCCTGGCTGTTCGTGCTCGCCCAGGAGAGCCGCCGCGTGGCGCAGGAGGAGACCACCCGCCAGACCGCCCTCTACGAGGCCGAGATCGAGGCCCACAAGATCACCGACGCCAAGCTGCAGCAGGCCAAGGAGACGGCCGAGGCCGCCAACCTCGCCAAGAGCCGCTACGTGGTGGGCATGAGCCACGAGCTCCGCACGCCGCTCAACGCCGTCCTCGGTTACGCGCAATTGCTGGAGGGGGACGACGACATCCCGGCCCCGCGCCGCAACGGCATCCGCGTCATCCGGCGCAGCGCCCAGCACCTGTCGGGCCTGATCGACGGCCTCCTCGACATTTCGCGCATGGAGGCGGGGCGCCTCCAGATCCACCGCAACGAATTCCGCCTCGCCGAATTCCTGGACCAGATCGTCGACATGGTCCGGCTCCAGGCCAACGCCGCCGGCCTCGAATTCCGGTTCTCGCGCCCGCCCGTGCTGCCGGCCGTGGTGGCGGCGGACGAGAAGCGCCTGCGCCAGATCCTGCTCAACCTCCTCTCCAACGCGATCAAGTTCACGGAAACCGGTTGGGTCTCCCTGGAGATGACGTATCGCAGCCAGGTCGCGGTGTTCTCGATACGCGATAGCGGTCTCGGCATTCCCGAGGGCGACCTGCAGCGGATCTTCGGACCTTTCGAGCGCGGCTCGCTGCCCGCCGCCCGCAACACGCCGGGAACCGGGCTCGGGCTCACCATCGCGCATCTCCTCGCCCAGGTGATGGGCGGCGAGGTCAGCGTGGAGAGCGAAGTCGGCCGTGGCACCTGCTTCAGCCTCCGGCTCATGCTGGCCTCGGTGCACCGCCCGGCCGGTCCCAAGCCCGCCGAACCGTCCGAGCGCGCCGCCGGCAGCCGGCGGGAGAGGCCGGTCCATGTCGGGCCGCCGCGCGTGGTGCTGGTGGCCGACGACGATGCCGCGCATCGCGCCCTCATGCGCGAGGTGCTCGAACCGCTCGGCCTCGTCGTGCTGGAATCCCCCGACGGCGCGCATTGCCTGAACCTGGCGATGGAGCGGCGGCCCGACATCATCCTCCTCGACATCGCCATGCCGGGGATGAGCGGCTGGGCCGTGGCCAAGGCCCTGCGCGATGCCGGGCTCTCCTCCCGCATCGCCATCATGTCCGCCAACGTCCACGAGATCAGCCCGATCCGGGGCGACGACGCCCCGCATGACGAAATCATCCCGAAGCCCTTCGACCTGCGCGACTTCCTGGAGCGGATCGACCGGCTGCTGGCGCTGGGCCAGCCAGCCCCGCCCGCGCCCGCCTTGGCCGAGGCTCCGCCCCGGAGCGGAAACGGCGGCGAATCCCTGCGCCAGGACCATATCGCCGAGCTGATCCGCCTCGGCCGGATCGGCCATGTCCGCGGTATCGAGGCCAAGCTGACGGAGCTCGAAGGCCAGTCGGCCATGCCTGCCGAGATCGCCGCGCAGATGCGCGGGCTCGTGGCCTCCTACGACCTCCGGCGCTACGTGCGCATCCTCGAAGGGATGCGCGATGGCTGAGACGCAGCGCGACATCGTCCTCGTCGTCGACGATTCCCCCGAGACCCTGAGCTTCCTCACGGAGGCGATCGAGCGCTCCGGCGCCACCGTGCTGGTGGCGGTGGCGGGCGACCTCGCTTTGGCGCTGGTGGAGGAGATCACCCCCGACATCATCCTGCTCGATGCGGTGATGCCCGGCATGGACGGGTTCGAGACCTGCCGGCGGCTCAAAGCGCGCAGCGACCTCGCCCTCGTGCCGGTGATCTTCATGACCGGCCTGTCAGAGACCGAGCACATCGTGAAGGGCCTGGAGGCGGGCGGCAGCGACTACGTCACCAAGCCGATCGCCCCCGACGAGATCCTGGCCCGCATCCGCGTGCATCTGGCGAGCGCGCGGGCCGCGCAGAGCGCGCGGGCGGCCCTCGACACGACCGGCCGCACGCTTTTCGCGGTGGATCGCCAGGGCACCGTCCTGTGGAGCACGCCACAGGCCGCCCGCGTGCTGGCCAAGCTCGGCGACGGGGGTTCGCGCCTGCCCGAGGCCGGCCGCTCCTGGCTCGCCGAACAGCTGAAGGGCGGCAACGCGGCCTCGGTCACGCTGCCGGATACGGAGGGCGCCGCCCATAGCCTCAGCCTCATCGGCACCACCGGCGACGAGGTGCTGCTGCGCCTTTCCCGCGATGCTTCCGCCAGCGGCATCGAGCGCCTGCGCGCCAACCTGCCGATCACCGCCCGCGAGGCCGACGTGCTGTTCTGGCTGTCGCGGGGCAAGGCGAGCCGCGATATCGGCGACATCCTCGGCCTGTCACCGCGCACGGTGACGAAGCATCTGGAGAGCATCTACGCCAAGCTCGGCGTCGAGAACCGCACCGCCGCCTCGATGATCGCCTCCCGCTACATCGACGATCAGGCCTGATTTCAGCCTGTTGCCGCCGTCCTCGCGGATCGCGGCGGCGTCTCGGCGGCGATGTGGAACGCTGCCGGGCGACGGAACAGGAAGACGAAGGGCGTGTGGCGCACCATCCGCTCGATGGCGAGGGGGACGAGCACGGCGACGAGGGTCACGACGAGGCTGGCCAGCCCGATATCGGCGATGGCGCCGGTCTTCACGATCAGCGTCCGGGTCGCCGCCATGGGCAGGAAGAACGCGAGGTAGATCACGATCGAGCGCTCGCCGCAGGCTCTGAGCGCCGCCGTCACCGGCCCCCCGGCGAGGGTGAGCAAGGCGCCGACGGCCACGATGGCGAGCGCCCCGGCCCCGCCGAGGACGAGGCTGACGAGGGGCAGGCTGGCCAGGGTCGGAAAGGTCTCGTGGCCTGTAGCGGTGAAGGCGAAGAGGCCGTTCACCAATGCCCAGGCCGCGAGGCCGCCGAGCGCGGCGCGGGGGGGGCGACGGACGAGGTCGGCGAACCGGAAGATCCGGGCCGCGAACAAGTAGCCGGCGACAAACCAGACGTAGCGGCCGCAGAATTCGGTGACGAGATCCGAATGACCTTCGAGGGGAAGGCTCTGGAGCAGGGCCGCCCCGCCGAGGAGGAGCGCCGGATGCAGGCGGCGCAGGAGCTTCGTCAGCACCGAGAAGACGGCGAGCAGATAGATGAACCAGAGGGTCGAATAGGGCTCCACCAGAGCGTGCGCGAGATGGGCGAGGAGGGCCCCCGGCCCGCCGCCGTCGACGATCTGGCCGTATTTCACCGTCGACTGGATCAGCACCCAGAGCAGGTAGAAATAGGCGAAGTGGACGACCCGCCGGTCGGCGAAGAGACGCCAGTCCCGGTCGATCACGCGGCCGACGAACAGGCCCGACAGCAGGAAGAAATCGGGAATCCGGAACGGCTTGGCGAAGGCGACGACGGTATGGAGGAAGCCCTCGCCACCCATGTCCATGCCGGTGCCGAGGGTCGAGTGCATCATCACCACGAGGATGATGCACAGGCCCTTGGCGACGTCGACCCAGGCGAGTCTCAAGGCCTCCTCGGCGCCGGGGCCTGGGATCTGGGTCGCTGGGGCCAAAGCTGCACTCCGTCGAAATCCGGGAACGAGCATGGCCGATCCGGAATCAAGGCCGGCTGCCTGTGATGCAGCTTTCCTTGATCGATGCCGAAGGCCCGGTCAACGCGAAGGCTCGGATCGCAGAGCGGTCCATAATGGCCGTTTCGCATCGCGATGGCCTCAATGTCATGGCGGAATGTCAAGTATTCGCATAATCTATTGAGCTTCGCCGGTGGCGAATCGAAAGACATGGGAGGGATTCGTGAAGCTATGCGTTCCCGCCGCGGCGTGGTGCTTCGTCGCCTCGTCTGCCGTCGCGCTCGAAGCGCACGACATTCATGGAACGTGGCGCCTCGCGAGCGCCACCCGCAAGATCGTCGATACGAACGAGACGCTCGATGCTTATGGCGGACCCCACCCCAGCGGTTGGCTCACCTACGGCAAGGACGGGCGCATGATGGTCATCTGCGCCTTCGAGGGCCGCACGAAACCCATCGCCAACGACAAGATGACCGACGAAGATCGTATCCATCTGCACAAGACGTTCTTCGCTTATGCCGGCACGTACACGCTCGATGGACAAAGGATCACGCACGCGATCGACACGTCGTGGAACGAAGCGTGGAGCGGAACCTCGCAGGTCAGGGATGTGAAACTGAAGGATGGCAAGATCATCCTGACGACCCCTCCCTTCAAGTTCAACGTCGACGGCAAGACGAGCATTCTCACCCTCGTCTGGGAGCGGTACCCTCGATGATCGCCCCGGCCTAGGGAGGCTCGCGGGCGGGGCTCGCCGAGCCCCGCCCGGTTCTACGGCATCAGAAGTCGAGGGAGGCGGATAGGATGAAGGTCCGGGGCGATGCGACGGTCACGAAAGTGCCGGTCGTGAGCCAATAGCGGTTGTCGGCCACGTTCTCGACATTGAACCGGAAGGTGATGGGCCTGTCATAGACCAGCGTCGCGTAGCGAAAGCCAAGATCGACCCGCGTCCAGTCGGGGAAGCGCAAGGTGTTGGCGTCGGTGAGGTATGCGCCGGACGTGTAGATCACCCGGCCGTTGAGAGAGAGGCCCGGTACCCAGGGCGTATCCCATTCGAGGCCGGCAGAGACGGTGAGATCGGACACGCCGGCGGCGTCGTTCCCCCGCCGCAGGGGATCGATCGGCTTGGTCAGTTCGGGGCGAAGGAAGGTCGCGCTCGCGAACCCGCGCAGGCTCGGCACGATGGCGCCGTAGGCCGACAGTTCCAGGCCCTGGTTGCGCTGCTCGCCATTGTAGGCCTGGGCACCGGAGGCGGTCTGGACCAGATCGGGCCGGCTGATCTGGAAGAGGGCGGCCGTCGTCGTGATGGTCCCCCAATCGACCTTGATCCCGACTTCCTGCTGATCCGACTGGTAGGGGCTGAGGATCGCGCCCGTATTGCTGAAGCCGGGACCAACGATGGTGCCTGCCGTCAGTCCTTCCGCGTAGTTCGCGTAGAGGGAGACGTTCTGCCAGGGCTTGATGACGATGCCGGCGAGGGGCGATGTGGCATCGGCATCGTATTCGCTCGTCCGTGCCTGGGTCACGGTGTCGAAGCTCTTCTGGTTCACCATCTGGTAGCGGACGCCCGCGGTGAGCAGCAGAGAATCGTTGAAGGCCGACATCGTGTCGACGACGGCCACGCTCGTCAGCGAGGTATCTGCATAGCGTTGGGGATTGAGGCGCGCGCCGGTGACTACGGGAAGCGGTGCCGGGCGGTAGATGTTCGACGGCACCGATTCACCGGGTGTGTTCGACACATAGGCGAAGCCGTCCTCCCGATTGAACCCGGTGAAGACGAGGTTCAGCGAGTGGTTGATGAACCCTGTGTCGAACCGGGCCTTCACGCCGGCATTGCCGCTGATCGTGCTGCTCTCGGAATCGTAGAAGGCGTTGATGAGCCGGAAGTTGCCGAGAGCATCGACTCCGTTCGAGTACCCGAAGACGCGCGTATCCGGGAAGGTCTGCTGATTGGAGCCCGCGCGATAGCCGATCCCGCCATAGGCGGTCAGCCAATCCGTCAGGTCGTATTCCACGAAGGAGGCGACGGTGTTGTCGCGTTGCTTGAGCTGCGTCCCCGGAAACCAGTTGCCTCTTGCATCGGGCGGCCTGGGAATGAAGGGGATATCCGATTGCAGACTCAGCTGGGGCCGGAAGTTCTTGGTGTCTTCGTTCTGCGAGATGACATCGAGGGCCCAGCGCAGGCGTTCGCCGCGATAGTCGAGCGAGAGGGCGCCGATGCCGCTCTGCAGGTTGCCGTTGTCGATCGAGGCCTCGCCGGTCCGGCCCAGGCCGTTGAAGCGGATGCCCCATTCCTTGTTCTCGCCGGCGCGGGTACCGGCATCGACATGGACGCCGAAATTGCCGTCGCTGATGAATTGCGGCGTGACGCGCACGAAGGGGACATCGAGCGCGCGCTTGGTCACGATGTTGATGCTGCCGCCGACGCTCCCGCCCGGCGGGATGCCGTACATGAAGGCGCCGGGCCCTTTGAGCAGCTCGATGCGCTCGATGTATTGCGCCGCCACGCGATTGGAGGGGACCAGTCCGTACAGGCCATTCAGGCCCACATCCTGTGACTGAACGGGAAAGCCGCGGATCTGGAACGTATCGTCGAACCCGTTGCTGCCCGTCGTCAGGCGCACCGAGGAATCGTTGATGAGCGTATCGGCGACGGTGCGCGCCTGCTGATCCTGGATCACCTGCTGGGTGAAGTTGACGGTGCTGAAGGGCGTGTTCAGCACATCCCTGGTGCCGAGGATCCCGAGGGAACCGCCGCGCGCCACCTGACCGCCGGCATAGGGGGGCGGCAGGTCTCCCAGGCGCCCCGACCCCGAACTGCCCCGGCCCGCTGCGCCGGACGAGGCTTCCACCGAAAGCTCGTCCAGCCGCACCGCGGTCTGCGCCCATGCGCTCGAGGATGATCCCATCCAAGCGAGACCGAGCGAGGCGGCGCCGAATGCGGAGTAACTCAGGGTTGTTGCCAGTGTCGAGACGCGCTTACGCACCGTTGCATTCCTGCTTTTGCGACGGGCACGCGAGCTTTCGGCTCGGGGCCGGCGCATGGAAGATTCAAAAATTTGGGGAAACGACTTTGTGTATACGCAAGCGAATAATTTATTACATGAAACCGAGCAAGGATTTGGGAATCGTTGCTAAGGCTGCGTGCTTCCGGAGCAACAAAAACGAATTGTTCTAAAGAAAAACAGCCGACTTTACGGAGCGGCGGCCACCCGCCCGACGACCGTGCGGGGGCGACCATCGAAGCGGATGGCGGGGCGTCAGGAAACCTTGCCGCGCGAGAGTTTGCGCGCCCGCGTCATCCGCGTCGCGGCGTGGAAATCGTCCGGCTTGGTCCGCACCCAGGCGAGGAAGCCGCTGATCTCGGGATCGGCCCGCAGAACCTCGATATCGGCGAGGCGGCGGGCGATCTCGGCCTCGCTGTAGCGGGCGTGGATCGCGGAATGGCAGATCTGGTGCAGGCGGACGGTGCCGGCCTTGGCGCCGCCCTTCAGCTTGGGCGTGAGGTGGTGCAGGCTCGATTTGGCGCGCGGCGGGATCGGCCGTTCGCAGAGCGGGCAGATCGTGGGGCCGGACGAGCGGTTCCCGGTCTCCTCGTCCTCCCGCCATTGCCGGGCGCGTCGTCCCAAATTCCCGTCTCCCATCCTGCCGCTATCAACGCGGCATGGCCGGAATGGGCTCGGCACTCCTGACGGGACGGAACGTCGCTTCCGCCTCCGCGTCGCGTTGGCCGAGGAGCGAGACGTGATCGCCCGGCACGGCGACGAAGCGCGCCCTGGTCCCGGCGAGGGCCGCGAGGTCGCGCCCATGCGCCACGGGAATCACGGGGTCGCCGGTGCCGTGGACGATGAGGATGCGCCCCGTCGCCTCGCCGATGCGGCGATCCGAGCGCCAGGTATCGCGCAGGAGCAGCCGGGGCAGCAGCGGGAAGTGTTCGCCGACGAGGCGGGTGAGGGAGACGAACGGCGCTTCGAGATAGAGGCCGAGATGCGGCTCGCGTGCGGCCACGGCCACGGCCACCGCCGCCCCCATGGAATGGCCGTGCAGCAGGATCGGTGCGTCCGGGGCGCGGTCACGAACGAGCCGGTAGGCCGCCAACCCGTCCTCGATGAGGCCCGCCTCGCTCGGTGAGCCGGTCGAGCCCGGATAGCCGCGATAGGCGATGGCGAGGGTGCCCCAGCCGGCGGCGCGCCAGACCCCGTTCGAGAACCGCGCGGCATGCGGCTCGGGAAGCGAGCCGTTGCCGTGGAAGGTCAGCACCACGCCGCGTCCGGGTTCCGGTGCCCACCACAGGCCGTAGAGGCGGTGGCCGTCGGCCGTATTCAGCGTGACTGCCTCCGTCCCGGCCGGCACCCCGCGTTCGCCCTCTCCGAAACCGCTCCCGAAAGCGCCGGGATAGATGAGATGACGCTGGAACAGGAACAGGGCGCCGAGGACCGAGGCCGAGAGCCCGAGGGCGAGGAGCAGGATGACGCGGAGCAGGGTCATGCGTGACGGGCTTGGCTCATGGAAGAGTGGTCGAGAAGGGCGGTCGGTGACGGTGCGCTGTTGAGACCACCACTTTATCGTGTCATGCGCACGAAGCTCCCGCGATGCGACGCTGCCGCGCGCGGCGCTACGAGCGTATGAGGCGTTTGGACATGGCGGAATTTGGGAACTCGACCCGCCGCCGCCGGTCCGTCGGTCCGAGGCTCCATCGGGGGTGAGATGTCGTCAGAGCTTCCGCCAAGCCAGGTTCGCGCCGCCACCCTTCCGGTCGGCCCCAGTGCGAACTTCCTGCTGATCGCCCTGATCTTCCTCGGGACCGGCCTCGCCATCGGCACCGGCGCCGTGGCGGGCTCGGGTGTGGCGTTCGTCTTCGTGATGGCCGGCTGGCTGCTCAGCCTGTGCCTGCACGAATTCGGCCATGCCTTCGTCGCCTGGAAAGGAGGCGATATGGATATCCCGCAGAGCGGCTACCTCACCCTGGACCCGCGTCTCTACGCCGACGCGCTCTCCTCCATCGTCCTGCCGCTGCTGTTCACGATCCTCGGGGGGATCGGATTTCCCGGCGGGCGCGTGTTCGTGAACACCCATCTCCTGTCCAGCAAGCTCTGGATCTCCGCCGTGTCGGCGGCCGGCCCGGCGATGAATGGCCTCTTCCTGCTTGCGCTCGCCCTGCTCTATTCTCTCACGGGTGAGGAATCCGACACGCTGCGGGCGGTTCTCGCCGTCTCCGCCCTGTTCCAGGGCACCGCCATCATCCTCAACCTGCTGCCGCTTCCGGGCCTCGACGGCTACGGCATCCTTCAGCCCTGGCTGCCCGAGCCGGTACGGCGCTTCGCCGATCCGCTGGCGGGACATGTCAGCCTGATCCTGGCGGGTCTCTTCCTGTTTTCCGGCGCCTTCGGCCCGGTGGTGTTCCGGGTAAGCCTCCTCCTCATCGGCCTTCTCGGCATCGAGATCGTGGACGCGCGGGACGGCTACGGCCTGATCCGTCTCTGGTAAGGTGTCCGCGCCCGGCCTATGAGGCAGGGAGGGCGGTGCGGCCCACGGAGACGGCAATGGCCCTGAAGACGACGTTCGTGGTCCAGACCTTCGTGATCAAGCGCAAGCGCCTCGTGCCCGGTGACCGCGAGGTGGCACCCACGGAGAGCGGCGCCCTGAAGAAGGCGGAGGCCATGTCTGGCCGCCTGCCCGGCACCGCTGCCCTGAAGGTGGTCGCCGACGACGAGACCGGCGAGCTTGAAAGCGCGACGATCCTCGGCCAGTTCGGCGAGGTGCCCGACGATTTCGCCGAAAGTCTTACTGGGGGCTGAGAGTCTCACCGGGGGCTGAGAGCCTCACAGGCGGCTGACGCGAGCGCGCGTGAAAACCGCGCAGGCCGGCGCTGCTGGCAACGCATTTCCGACTCATGCGTAGGTTTGGAGATTTTCCAACCCCTGCAGTGACCGGGAGAACGCGCCGATGAAACATAAACCCCTGCGCGAGCAGGTGATCGTGATCACGGGGGCATCGAGCGGCATCGGCCTCGCCACGGCCCGCATGGCCTCGGCGCGGGGCGCCCGCGTCGTCCTCGCGGCACGGAGCGCGGACGTCCTCGCACGCCTTCGCGAGGAGTTCGGCGGCGTCGGCCGTGCCGCCTCCGTCGTGGCGGATGTGGGACGCCGCGAGGATGTCCAGGCCATCGCCGACGCCGCCATCGCGACCTTCGGCGGTTTCGACACCTGGGTGAACGTCGCGGGCCTCACCGTCTACGGGCCGCTCTCGGAGATCGCCCAGGAGGACCATGAGCGGCTCATCCGGACCAACCTCTGGGGCACGGTGAACGGGTCCCTGATCGCGGTCGAGCACCTGCGCCGGCGCGGGGGGGCGCTCATCAATGTCGGCAGCATCGCCTCCGACCTCGCCTTCCCGTTCCAGGGCCTCTACGCGACCTCGAAACACGCGGTGAAGGGCTTCACCGACACACTGCGCATGGAGTTGATCGCCGAGGACGCGCCGGTCTCCGTCACGCTGATCAAGCCGGCCTCCATCGACACGCCACTCCCCGACCGGGCCCGCAACTACATGGACCGGCGGCCGGCTTTGCCTCCGCCCATCTATCCGCCGGAAGAGGTCGCCAACTCTATCCTTCATGCGGCAGAGCATGGCCAGCGCGACATCATCGTCGGCGGCGGCGGCAAGCTGTTCGTCATGGGCAAGGAATTCGCCCCCGGCGCCTACGACCGGCTGGCTTCGTCCATCATCGCGCTCCAGAAGCGCTCGGAGCCGGCGGAGCAATCCGAGGGTGCTCTGCACGCTCCGCGCGGCGCGGGCGAGGTGAGGGGCGCGCCGCCCTATCCCGTCATGCGGACGAGCACCTATACCCGGGCGACCCTGCATCCCCTCGTGGCCATGGGCACCGTGGCGGGCCTCGCCGCCACCGCCGCCGTGATCCTCGGCCGCAAGTCTTTGCCCGGAAGACGATACTGAGGTGGCGTTGAGGATCGATGCCGAACCAAGCCGCGATGCAACTCTCCTCGAAGCGTCTCCCCCTCCGGTGACGCGATGGGGGGCTGTGCCGCCACGCCGCTTCCTCGACATCCCGGACGGGCCGAGGATCGCCTATGTGGAAGCGGGGTCGGGGCCGGACCTCATCCTCGTCCACGGCGCGGTGATGACCCTGGACGACATGTGGCTCGGGCCCATGGAAGCGTTGTCGCGGCACTTCCGCGTGGTCGCCATCGATCGGCCCGGCCATGGCGAGAGCGAGCATATCCGCCTGAGCGACGCGTCGCTCTGGCGCCAGGCCGATATCCTGCGGGAGGTCTCGCGCGCTCTGCAGCTGACCCGACCCATCCTTGTCGGCCATTCCTTCGGCGGTGCGGTCTGTCTCGCCTTCGGCATGGCCTATCCCGACGAGACGGGCGGCGTGGTCGCCATCTCGCCGATCTGCTTTCCCGAATTGCGCCTCGAACAGATCCTGTTCGGGCCGCGCGCCAGCCCGGTGGGCGGGGAGGCACTGTCGCGGATGCTATCTGGCAGCGACGCGATGCTGATGCCGTTGCTGTGGCGGGCCATGTTCCTGCCGCAGCGGATGCCGGAGCGTTTCGCCGCCGAATTTCCCTTCCGGCTCGCCGGCCAGCACCGCCGCCTCGTCGCCGATGGCGAGAACGCCAATCTGCTATGGGGGGATCTGTCCCGCAGCGCGATCAGTTACCCGACCTGCCGTGTGCCCGTGGCCATCCTGTGCGGCAGTGCCGACATCGTCACGAACCCGCTTGTCCATGGGCGTCAGGCCGCGCGCCTGATTCCGGGCGCGACCTTTCGCTGGCTGCATGGGCTCGGCCACATGCTGCACCATTTCGCTGGCGATGCCGTCGTGGATGCGGCACTCGAGATCGACCGGCGGCCGACGAACGTCGCCTGAGGCCGGCTGTGGCCCCCTCATCCGGTGCGTTCGACGGGCGCTCCCTCGCCGTCGCCGGGCGTGACCGTTCCTGCGTCCAGCCCGTTCAGGAACGGCGCGGCAGCCTCGGCCGCCGCCGCCTCGATGGCGCGGTAAGCGCGGACCAGATCGGTACCGAAGGCTGTCAGCCGCGCGCCGCCGCCGCTCCTGCCGCCGATCTGGACCTCCACCACCGGCCGGCCGAAGCCGGCGTTCAGCGCCTCGGTGAGCGTCCAAGCCCGCCTGTAGGACATGCCGATGGCCCGTCCTGCCGCCGAGATCGAGCCATGTTCGGCGATCATTTCGAGGAGCTGGATCTTGCCCGGACCGATGCGGTTCCCGGGCTTGAGATCGACCCGGATGCTCAACCTCGCCATCTGCCCGCCTCTTCCCCGCCCGCCGCCCAGGACCCGTTCCAACGAGGGTCGACGATAGGCCCAATGGCGGGCCGTTTCGACCGCACGCGCCGGGCGGTCGGACCTTGAGCGATCGATATGTCGGGATGTATATAGCGCTGCGCCGGGTTATCGTAGATGCGGCCGCCTGACGGCCGTCCCTTTACTGTGCGCCTTCGAGAGACGATCCGTCATGCTCACCGCCCTCCGTGCCCTGGTCCTCGCCGGCTCCGTCATCCTAGCCCCCGTTATCCTCGTCTCGGCCGCCCGGGCGGCCGAGACGGCCACGGTCTTCGCCGCCGCGAGCCTGAAGAACGCCCTCGACAATGCCGGCAAGGCCTTCACCGCCAGGAGCGGCATCGCGGTGAAGGCGAGCTACGCCGCGTCCTCGGCCCTGGCGCGGCAGATCGAATCCGGTGCGCCGGCCGATCTGATCGCCTCGGCGGATCTCGAATGGATGGACTACCTCGCACAGAAGAACCTCATCCGTCCCGAGACCCGCGTGAACCTGCTCGGCAACCGCATCGTCGTCATCGCGCCGAAGGACGCCGCGACCGCCGACCTTACGTTCACCGCCGAGGGCTTTTCCGCCGCACTCGGACCCGAGGGGCGTCTCGCCACCGGCGAGGTCAATTCGGTGCCCATCGGCAAATACGCGAAAGCCGCTTTCGAGAAGCTCGGCCTGTGGGGACGACTGCAGCCGCGCCTCGCCCAGGCCGACAACGTGCGAGCCGCATTGCTCCTGGTCTCGCGCGGTGAAGCGCCGCTGGGCGTGGTCTACGAGAGCGACGCCAGATCCGATCCGGGGGTGAAGGTGGTGGGCGTGTTTCCGCCGGACAGCCATCCCCCGGTCGTGTACCCCTTCGCCGTCACGGCCGAAGCCAAAGGGGAGGGGGCGGCGAAATTCCTCGCCTTCCTGAAGAGCGCCGAGGCGAGGCCGTTCTTCGAGGCGCAGGGCTTCACGCTCCTCGGCCCCAACGCAGCAAAACCATAGGAAACGTCATGAAGATCAGCGCGCGCAACACCCTCAAGGGCAAGATCGTCGCCGTCGAGAAGGGCGCCACCACCGCCCATGTGAAGATCGAGATCGCCGACGGTACCGTCGTCACCGCCTCGATCACCAACGAGTCGGTGGATGCGCTCGGCCTCGCCGTGGGCGGCGAAGCCTATGCCGTCGTCAAATCCTCCGACGTGATGATCGCCGTCGACTGAGCGATCCCATCCGCCTCATCCTGGCCGGTACCTTCGTTCCGCAGGGAGCGGCGGTCCCCCGCATGGGAGGTGAGAGGGGAGGTGACGCCGTGGCCTTGAACTTCACCCGGATGGGACCTGCCACCTGGGTCGCACGGATCGACCATATCACCCTCTACCTCGGCGAAGAGAACGGCGAGGTGAGCCACGTCTAGGCTGGCCTGGCGACCAAGGTCGCAGCCTCGCTCCCGGCCGTGCGGGACGCGGCCTCGGCCTATCTCGACCTGTTCGTGAACAGGACGAAAGCCTGCGGCCTCGCAGACGAGCCGTGGTGGCTGGACGAGATCGAGTTCCGCGACCCCGCCGGGGAGGGCGGTGCCGCCTACGCACTCCATTTCACCATGAACGGTGACGATGGCGGGTTGTGGACCGTCGAGATGCGGGCCTTCGAGGACGAGCACCGCCCTTTCCGGTTCGAGCGACGCCAGGGGTGAGGGGCGAGCCGGATTGGCAGTAGGGAGTCCATCGACGGTCCGCGCCGTCTTGGCCTTACCCGCGCATCGGCGGTGGTAGGCGGGCTCATGCCGGGTTTGAACGGTCTCTTCTTTCTCTCACCCTCGCCGCCGAAGACTTTGTGCCGATCCACCTCGAAAATCGAAATTCCATTTCGTTGACAGGGACGGCCCGTGCCTCATGATACGGATGTCATCTTGAGCAGTCACCGAGCGGCATAATCGAAGGCCGGAATAGACTTCATCTTCGACGGAACTGTAGTTCCGGTCATTCCGGTCGATGCCGGGATCACGCCGCTTCTGCGAAGCGGTGACCGATATCCCTTGGCCAATGCCCCCGCCCCGTTCCCTTTCCCGGAGCCACCCCATGTCGAACCAGAACACGACGCCTAAGTCGCCCCGGCCCAAATCGCCCCGGCCCGCCTCGCTTCACCCCGAGACGATTGCCCTGCATGCGGGCTGGCGCGCCGATCCGACCACGGGCTCGGTGGCGGTGCCGATCCACCAGACCACCTCGTTCCAGTTCCGCGACACGGCCCATGCCGAGAACCTGTTCGCCTTGAAGGAACTCGGCCACCTCTACACCCGTGTGACGAACCCCACCGTCGACGTGCTGGAGCAGCGCCTCGCCGCCCTCGAAGGCGGGGCGGCGGCGCTGGCCCTGGCGTCGGGCCAGGCGGCCTCCGCCCTGTCGGTGCAGAACCTCGCGCGGGTGGGCGACAACATCGTCGCCTCCACCGACCTCTATGGCGGCACCTGGAGCCTCTTCGCCAACACGCTGGCCGAGCAGGGAATCGAGGTCCGCTTCGTCGATCCGGCCGACCTGGAGAATTTCCGCCGCGCCACCGACGACCGCACCCGCGCCTATTACGGCGAGACGCTGGCCAACCCGAAACTCGCGGTCTTCCCCATCGCGGAGGTGGCCGAGATCGGCCGGGGCTTCGGCATCCCGCTCATCGTCGACAACACCGCCGCGCCGCTCCTGGCGCGCCCATTCGACCATGGCGCGGCGATCGTAGTCTATTCCACCACCAAGTATCTCGGCGGCCACGGCATCGCCATCGGCGGCGCCATCATCGATGGCGGTCGGTTCGATTGGGCGGCCAACCCCCAGCGCCAGCCGGCCCTCAACACCCCCGATCCGAGCTATCACGGCGCGGTCTGGACGGAGGCGGCCAAGCCCCTCGGGCCCATCGCCTATATCCTGCGCGCCCGGGTCCGGCTGCTACGCGACCTCGGCCCGTCCGTCTCGCCGCTCAATGCCTTCCTCACCCTGCAGGGGCTGGAGACCGTGGCCCTGCGCATCGAGCGCCACAGCCGCAACGCGCAGGCCGTGGTCGATTACCTCGCCGCCCGGCCCGAGATCGAGCGGGTCATCCATCCATCGCACGCCACCGGCAAGGCGCGCGAGCGGGCGGAACGGTACCTCAAGGGCGGCTATGGCGGCCTCGTCGGGTTCGAGCTCGCGGCCGGGCGCGAGGCCGGCCGGCGCTTCATCGAGGCCCTGTCGCTGTTCTACCACGTGGCCAATATCGGCGATGCCCGCAGCCTCGCGATCCATCCGGCCAGCACCACGCATTCGCAATTGTCCCCCGCCGACCAGCGCGCCACCGGCGTGTCCGACGGCTATGTCCGCCTCTCCATCGGCCTCGAACATATCGACGACATCCTGGCCGATCTCGACCAGGCCCTGGCCTCGGTCGGGTCCTTCGCGAAGGCCGCCTGACCATGGCGGCTTCCCCGCTGGCTTCGTGGGCGGCACCGGAATCCTCTGCTTCCGCCGCCTCGATCCCCCGTCTCGACCTGCGCCGGCTGGATACCGGACCGGCCGAGCGGGAGGCCTTCCTGGCCGAACTGCGTGATGCCGCCCGCGATGTCGGTTTCTTCCACCTCGTCGGCCACGGCATTCCGGCGGCGGAGATCGCCGAGGTCCAGGCCCTGGCCCGTCGCTTCTTCGCGCTGCCTCTCCCGGAGAAACAGGCCGTGGCCATGGTGCGCTCGCCGCATTTCCGTGGCTACACGGCGGCCGGCCGCGAGATCACGCGCGGCGCACCGGATTGGCGCGAGCAGTTCGATGTCGGCGCCGAGCGCGAGGCCCTGGCGCAGACCGCAGCCTCGCCCCCCTGGAGCCGTCTGCAGGGCCCCAACCAATGGCCCGTCGGCCTGCCCGAACTCCGCGTCGGCCTGCTGCGCTGGCAGGAGGCGGTGACGCAGCTCGGCATCCGCCTGCTGCGCGCCTTCGCCCTGGCCTTGGGCCAGCCGGAGGACGTGTTCGCCCCTATCTACCAGGGCGCGCCCAACCAGCACATCAAGATCATCCGCTATCCCGGCCGTGAGGCCACGCAGGGAGAGCAGGGCGTCGGCGCCCACAAGGATAGCGGCTTCCTCACGCTGCTGGTCCAGGACGGGCAGAGCGGCCTCGAAGTCGAGGGGCGGGACGGCTGGATCGCCGCCGAGCCGGTGGAGGGGAGCTTCGTCGTCAATATCGGCGAACTCCTCGAACTCGCCTCCAACGGCTACCTGCGGGCCACGATCCACCGGGTCGTCACCCCGCCGGCGGGGCGCGACCGCCTCTCGGTCGCGTTCTTCCTCGGCGCCCGCCACGACGCCACCGTTCCCTTGCTCGATTTGCCGCCCGACCTCGCCGCAGAGGCGCGCGGCCCGGCGAGCGACCCCGACAACCCGCTCTTCCACGAGGTCGGCCGCAACTACCTCAAGGGCCGCCTGCGCTCCCATCCCGACGTGGCGGCGCGGTTCTACGGCGACCTCGCCGTGACGGGGGGCGCATGATCGGCGGCCCCCGGCGCGTGATCTCCGGCCTGCTGAACGCGCTCCTCCGCGGTCCGCCCTGGCACGGCGACAGCCCGCGCGGCACCCCTGACGCCGCTCATCTCGGCGGTGTCGCCGCCATGTTCAGCCACGCCACCTTCCTCACCGAGGTTTCCCCTCCATGGCAGCCGACATCGCCGTCTCCGACCCGGAGCCACAGGCCTATCGAGACATCCGCGCGGCCAACGACCGCTACGCGGAGAGCTTCGACAAGGGCGACCTCGCCCTTCCGCCGGCCCGCCGCTTCGCCATCCTGACCTGCATGGACGCGCGCCTCGATCCGGCGAAATATGCCGGCCTCGGGGAAGGCGACGCCCACGTCATCCGCAATGCCGGCGGGCGGGCCAGCGACGACGCCATCCGCTCCCTGGTGATCTCCCACAAGCTCCTTGGCACCGAGGCGTTCTTCGTGATCCACCACACCGATTGCGGGATGGAGCTGTTCACCGATGCCGTCATCGGCGACCTCCTCGCCGACAGTCTCGACACGGCGAACTTCGACGGCACGGTCTGGTCGAACCCGCATCATGGCGGCGGCTCGCCGGCCGGCTACGCCATCGACTGGCTGACCATCCCCGAGCGGAGCCCTGCCGTCACCTCGGACGTCCGGCGCATCCGCGCGCATCCCCTCGTGCCGAGCCGCATCCCGATCTTCGGTTTCGTCTACGACGTCGCCACGGGGCGCCTGAACGAGATCGCCGCAGCCAGCCAAGCCGGCCGGCCCACGCCGCCGCTCCATCTCGGCTAGGGGGAACTCCATGAGACGTGCCCTGTGGCCGATCCGGTCCCGCTCCCGCTGGATGTTGCAGCGCAGATTACGGAGGGCGAGGGCGTTCCACCCGGCCCTGCTTCGCGAACGAACCAAGCTCCCGGCCGAGGTGTCGGCTGACGAAACAGCTTCGGATTAGATGCGTCCCGCTCAGAGCCCTTTTGATCGGATGTCTCAGCGGATGCTCATGCCAAAGTCGATCGTCTGCCAAAGTCGATCATCCAAGCAGACCTCCTCATCTTGAGGTAACGCCCTGGACAACAACTCAAACAAGCTCTCAGCCGGGCGGGCCCGCCGCGGGGATCGCCGCGATGCCGGCCGAGGCGGCCCAGGCCGTGAGGTCGGATTTCCGGATCGCCGCCGCCATCAGGTCGGGGAACAGGTCTGGCGTGCAGGCGAAGGCGGGCACGCCCAACGCGGCGAGCCGGCCCGCCAGCGCCCGGTCGTATGACGGCGCGCCCTCGTCGGACAGCGCTAGCAGCGCCACCACCTGCACGCCCGACGCCACCATCCGCTGCGCGCGCGCCAGGAGCCCGGCCTCGACGCCGCCCTCGTAGAGGTCCGAGATCAGGACAAGGATCGTGTCCTCGGGGCGGGTGATGCGGGATTCGCAATAGCCCATCGCCCGGTTGATGTCGGTGCCGCCGCCGAGCTGGACCGAGAACAGCACCTCCACCGGGTCTTCCAACTCGTCGGAGAGATCCACCACCTCTGTGTCGAACACCACCAGCCGGGTGGTCACCGCCGGGAGTGAGGCCATCACCGCGCCGAAGATGCTCGAATAGACGACCGAACTCGCCATCGAGCCGGATTGGTCGATGCACAGGATCACGTCCTTGAGGCTGGCGCGCTGGCGCCGGCCATGGCCGAACCGGGTCTCGGGGATGATGGTGCGATACTTGGCTTGGTAATGGCGCAGGTTGGCCCGAATGGTCCGGTTCCAGTCGATCTCCGTGTGGCGCGGGCGCCGGTTCACGCTGGCGCGATCGATGGCCCCCGTCACCGCCTGGCGCAGGGGCTCTTCGAGCTTGCGCATCAGGGCCTCCACCACCTTGCGCACCACGAGGCGGGCGGTGTCCTTGGTCTTGCCGCCGAGCAGCCCGCGCATGGAGATCAGGGTCGAGACGAGGGCGACGTCGGGGACCACCGCCTCCAGCATCTCGGGCTCGGTGAGCATGCGTTTGAGGTCGAGGCGCTCGAAGGCGTCCCGCTGCATCACCTGCACCACGGAGGCCGGGAAATAGTCGCGGATGTCGCCGAGCCAGCGCGGCACGGAGGGGGAGGAGGCACCGAGGCTGCCCTTCCGGTCGGAATCGTAAAGGGCGCCGAGCGCCCGGTCGATGCCGACATCGCGGCCCGACAGGCCGCAGCCGGTGCCGTCCGCCGCGCCCCCGCCGAGGACGAGGCGCCAGCGGCGCAGGCGCTCGGTGTCGCTCATGGCGTGTCCTCCGTCGTCTTGTCCCCACTCGGCGCCAGGAGAAGGCGCAGGACCGGCAGCACCCTGGCGGCGCGTTCGGCATCGAGGATGCGGCCCGATTCCTCTCCCTCGGAAACACCCGTCCCATGGCGGTTCAAAGCCTCGCCGATGGCGCGTCGCTCGCCCTGCGAGATCGTCGCGAAGGTGCGTCGCAGGAGGGGCAGCAATTCGGAAAAGAGCGTCCCGTCGAGGCCAGCGAGCCATTCGTCGAGGACCGCGAGCAGGGTGCCGCCGTGAATCAGGACCGTGCCGCTCTCCTCCAGGAACCCCTCGATCCAGGCGGCGGCCGCCACCGTGCCTGAGGCGCGGGACAAAGCGAGGCGAAGCCGGTCCCCGGCCTGCTCCGCATCGAGGGCCCGGTCGTCGAACAGCAGTCGCACGGCGCGTCCGACGACGCGGCCATGCACATGGCTCTGGTCGGCCAGGCCGTGAAGGGCCTCCTGCCAGACCGCCTTCAGGTCGGGCTCCTCCAACAGCGAGATCGCGGCATGGACGCCGACGATCCGCGCCTTGGCGGCGCTCGCTGCATCGTCGTCGAGGCTCTGGCAGGCCGCCGTCAGTCCTGCGGCGGCGCGGGGCACGAGCCCGCGCACCACGCCCAGCACCGGCTCCGTGTCCGAAGAGCGTACCGAGCCGTAGCGCGCCAGTTCGGCCAGGGGCGGCAGCGCCTCCATGAGGTCGAACACGTCCGCCGAGACTGCGGCGCGGTCGTTGAGGGCGCGGATCACGTCGTCCGTGGCTCCGGCGAGATCGGCGTCGAGGAGCGTGCCGATGAGGCCCGACAGCTCCGCGACGCGGGTCGCCTCGCGGGCCCGCCTGCGCACCCGGCTGCCGGCGGCCTCGGCCACCGTGCCGCCATCGGCGGAGGCGGCGACTAGATCCACCACCCATTCGGGCTGCCAGGACAGGAACCACGCCTCCTTGAAGGTGCCGCGCCCGCGCGCCTGCTGACGCCGGCCCCAGGGGATGCCGATGAGATGGAGCCGGTTGAGGAAATGACTGCGGGCGAGGTCGTTCTCCTTGCGCAGGTCGAGGATGAGTTCGCCCGCGACCGCCTCCGGCTTTAGGCGCAGGCTTTTGCAGGTCGCGGCGAAATCTGCCTCCACCGGCGTGCCGGGACTATCCGGTGGGGTCGCGCCCAGGCGCTCGCCGATGACGAGCTTGCGCCGGATCAGGGCCATCGGCGCCGGATCGGCGAAGCACAGGGTCGCCTGCGCTGCCTCGTGCAGGTCGTCGAGGGAGGGGCGTGCCCGGCCCCGGAACCCGGCCAGCGCCTCGGCGAGGCGGACTGCCTCGATCACGGAGGCCGGAGAGGCATCGAGGTCTTCCGCGCGGAGCAGGGCCGCCGCGCGAGCGAGCCACCGCGCTGCGACACGGCCCTCGTGGTTCCACAACGTGTCGTACCATTCGGGCGAGAGCACCCCAGCCCGGTAGCCGCTGGCTGTGGCGAGGCGCTCATAGGACCACGGCGCCCAGGCCGCGGCGACCTTGGTCCGAGGCAGTCCCTTCAGGGTCGCCGCGTCGAGGCCGACCTGTCCCTTGGCATCGTGGCGCGCCAGCGCCGGGGCGTGCCAGGCGCCACAGATCACGGCGATGCGGGTAAAATCCTCTCGTGCCGCCTTGCGGAGGCAGGTGCGCATATGCGCTTCGCGCACCTCCTCGCGAAACGCGTCCCCGTCGACGTCCTGGCCGGAAGCAGTCTCGGCGCCCTCGCGCAGGGCCGTCATGGCCTCTTGGATCGCCGCGAACACGTCGCCATCCTCGCCCGTGCGGCTCTCGACGAAGGCATCCCACCAGCGCTCGCCATCGGGGAAACCTGCGACCTCGGCCAGTTCGCCGAGGGGATCGCGCCGAACGGCGACGGAGGGCGCCTCGCTCGCCTCGGCGGGCTCAGGCGTATCGAGCTCGGCCGGGGCCGTCTCGCTTTCGGGCGCCTCCCCCCTCGTTTCGAACCCGTCGGCGAGCTGGATCGCGTGCGGCAGGTCGATGAAACGCAGGGTCGCCCCATGGTCGAGGCCATGCCGCATGGCCACCCATTCGGGCGAGAAGGCCGCGAAGGGGAAGAAGGCGCAGGTCTGCGGCCGGTCCGCCCGGTAGACGAGCAGCGCCACCGGCGGTGTCATCGCCGGATCGGCGACGAGCGGGATCAGGGCGTCTGCATCCGGCGGCCCTTCGATGAGCAGGCAATCGGGCCGGAACGCATCGAGGGCCGCGCGCAGCGAGCGGGCCGAGCCCGGCCCGTGGTGGCGGATGCCGAAGATCCGAACCTCAGGCATCGCGGCCGGGGGTGGTGGGACGAAGGCTCATGGCACGCTCGTTACTCTTGGGTGGGGTGTCGCGGTGGATGGCGCGCGGGGCTTTCCCTCCCCCCTCTGCGGGGGAGGGTGGCCCTCGCGTCAGCGAGGGTCGGGAGAGGGGAGCGCCGTATCCGGAGAGGTCGCCCCCTCTCCCGCCTGCTCCGCAGGCACCCTCCTCCGCAGATGGGGGAGGGTGAGAACGCCCTCACGCGCTCTCGCGGGCGGCGCGGTAGAAGTCCTTCCACTCCGACCGTTCCTTCACGACGGTCTCGAGATATTCGCGCCAGACGATGGCGTCCTGCACCGGATCCTTGATCACCGCGCCACTGATGCCGGAGACGAGGTCGTGGGCCGAGAGGTGGCCGTTGCCGAAATGCGCGGCCAGCGCCAGCCCGCTGCCGACGACGCTGATCGCCTCGGCCGTGGAGAGCGTGCTGGACGGCTGCTTGACCTTGCTCTTGCCGTCCGCGGTCACGCCTTCCCGCAACTCGCGGAAGATGGTGACGACGCGGCGGATCTGGTCGGCGCCGGGCGGTTCGGCGGGGATCTCGAAGGCGCGCCCGAGGGCGGCGACACGGGACTCGACGATGGCGATCTCGGCCTCGATCGTTGCCGGCGAGGGCAGCACCACGGTGTTGAAGCGCCGCTTCAACGCGCTCGACAATTCGTTGACGCCGCGATCCCGGTTGTTGGCGGTGGCGATGAGGTTGAAGCCCCGCGCGGCGGCGATCTCCTCGTTGAGTTCCGGGATCGGCAGGGTCTTCTCGGAGAGGATCGTGATGAAACTGTCCTGCGTCTCGGACGGGATGCGGGTCAGTTCCTCCACGCGGGCGATTTTGCCCTCCTCCATGGCACGCACGATCGGGCTCGCCACCACCGCCTCGCGGCTCGGCCCCTTGGCGAGGAGCAGTGCGTAGTTCCAGCCGTAGCGGATCGATTCCTCGCTGGTGCCGGCGGTGCCCTGCACGATGAGGCGCGAGGTGCCGCAGATCGCGGCGGCCAGATGCTCGCTGACCCAGCTCTTGGCGGTGCCCGGCGTACCGAGAAGAAGGAGCGCCCGGTCGGTGGCCAGCGTCGCCACCGCCACTTCCATCAAGCGCCGGTCGCCGATATATTTCGGCGTGACCTCGAAACCGGAGCCGAGCCTTCCGCCCATGAGGTAGGTGACGACGGCCTGGGGTGAGAGCAGCCAGTTCGGCGGGCGCGGCCTGTCATCGGCGCCGCGCAGCGCCTCCAACTCCTCGGCGAAGGCATCTTCGGCGGCTCGGCGCAGCTGCGTCGTCTTGGTTCCGTTGGTCTGGCTCATGCCTCAGGCGAACTCCCGTCTGATGGTGGCGCGCAAAGCGAGGGTTTCGGCGAAGTCCTCGATCTGCCGGCGCAGGTTGTCCTCGGCCTCGTCCGGCAGCCGGGCGAGGATGGCGGCAGCCGATGCCGCGTGGTCCTCGTCGGGCCAGGCCCGTTCGGCGAGGCGGGTGAGCAGGTAAGCGGAGGCGAGGTCCTGGCGGTCGGATTGCGAGGTCCGCGTCACCGCAGAAAGCCAATCGAGGAGGGCCGCCGTGAAGACCTCCGACAGGGATGAGGGCGCCTGTCGCAGCAGGGTCAGAATCGTATCGATCTCCCCCTTGCCGAGGAGCTGCGCCACCGTCGCCTCCCATTCCGCATCGGGGAGCGACCGTACGGCGCGGGCCCAGGTCTCACGGAGCGCGTCGACCGGCTCGATGCCGGAGAGGCGCCCGGCCGACGCCTCGGCCAGCACCGACACCATCATCCGTACCCAGTCGAGGTCGCGCTCGCGGCGCGCGGCGGTGAGAAAACCATCGACGATCTGGATCGCCCATTCGCTGCGCAGGGCCAGTTCGATCCAGAGCTTCGGCGGATGATCGGCGAAGGCGTGGAGGGGAGCGGCGGCGATGACGCTCTCGAGCAGACCGGCCCTCGCGCCGCCGCGCCTCCGCTCGTAGGCGTTCGGCTCGATCCCGTCCCGCGCGAGCGTCGGCGATTCCTCCGGCAGCGTCACCACCAGAGTGTGTTTCGTCCCGCCGAGGAGCTTTCGGCTGCTTTCGACCACGAGCGCGGTTCGCGCCCTCGCCGCCATGCGGGAGGCGAAGAGCGAGTGGGTGAGGCGCGGTAGCAGGACTCTCGCTGCCGCGCGCACGCCGCCCGCGCGATCGTCCAGGCAGGTTTCGAGGAAGGGCGCATCCGCCTCCGACAGGCCGATCTCCAGGATGTAGACGAGGCGCTCGCGCATCTCCGCCTTCTCGGCGCTGAACCCAGCCTCCAGATCGGCGCGGGCTCCTTCGGGATCGCGCAAGCGGAAGTCGGCGAAGGCGGCGTGGCGCTCGGCCGGGCTCGCTTCAGCGCCATCCGGGGCCGAAATCGCCGCCTCGGCGCCTCGGGCGGAACAGGCCGCCTCCAGCCAGGCGAGCTCCTCGCCCGCGACCGCGTCGATGGTCTCGTCCCACTCGCGCCGGTAGGGCGCGAGGGCGGGGAGCAGCCAGGGCGGAGCGCGCATGCCCCGCTCCGCCGCGATCTCGCACCACTCCTTCACGCGGCCCTGCGCCTCCGTGCCCGCGGCGAGGAGCAGCCCGAGCCGCGCCGCCGCTTCGGGTGGGCAGGGACGGCCCTTCGCCTCGTGAGGGGGCGTCGGCGTGAAGGCTTCTGGCGGAAAGCCGCTGCCGGCGAGATGGTGGATGCCCGCGACCGCGACCCGCGCCAGCAGGGTCATGCCCGGCTCTGCGCGCGGCAGCGCACCGGCGACCGTCTCGAGATCGACAGGGGAGGGGGAGCGGTCGGCCCCCAGCAGAGCGGAGACGAGGGCCGACTCCCAATCGTCGGGGGCGGAGACGTCGAGGCCCATCAGGCCGCCCTCACCAGGATCGGCCGGGGATCCTGGGCCGGAACCGCGTAGAGATGCCCGCCGGCCACCATGGCGAGGGGCGTGAGCGCGAACCCGTCATAGAGACCGAAAAGATCGACATGCCCCCCCGCCGCCACCGCCATCAGAGGGGGGACATGTGCGGAATCGGCAAGGGTCAAACAGCCGGTGGCGTCACCCGCGCCCATGGCGCCATCCGCGAGATGTCCGAGGCGTAGTCCGGACAGCCGAAGCGGCCAACGGTCGATCCACGGCGCCCGCGCCAGGGCCCCGGCGAAACCGTCGAGGGCTTCGGCGACGCTCGTCGCGCCGGGCAGGGCGCCGGCCGGTGCCGGACTGGCGCGCCCCTCGCGAAACGCGGCCCTGAGCGGCGGATCGCCGGGATGGAAGGCGAGCGCGCCCGAGAAATCCTGTCCTGCCGCCGGGACCGGCGGCAGCGGCGAGCCGGAGGTGCCGTAATCGACGACCTGGGCCATGGCGCCACTCGTCCGTCCGGCGAGCCAGACGGTGCGGGCGGTGAGCTTGTCCTCGTCCTCCACCGCATGCGCGAGGACGGCCCACTCGTCGACGAGACCCGGACGTGCCGCCATTTCCTCGGTGGTCACGGGATAGCCGATGGCCGCGCGGACGCCCGCTGCCTGTTCGGTCGTGAGCCGTTCCAGACGCCGGGCGGCCCGGGCCAGCAGGGACAGGCGGCCGAGGGCGAGGGCAAGGGCCGCCTCCGGACGCGCGGCAGAGCCGGGCGCGGCCGCGATGAGGCCCGGCACGGCCCGGACCCTACGGGCGAGGCCCGGGGCCTGTCCATCGACGAGGCGTCCCGCCATGCGGTCCCAGAAGGCATAGGTCTCGCGCCGCACCGTCGCGAGACCGCGCCGCATCAGGTCGCCGAGCCAGAGATCGAGTTCATCGAGCGCCGCCGAGACCTTGTCCTCGCGGGCCTGACGGCGCTTGGCCTGCCCCTTTTCGTCGACGGGGGCAGAGGCTTGCTGGGACCGCGTTTCGGCGGAGACGGCGCGGCTCTCGCGCCCCCGGATCCAGGCGGCGATCCAATCCGGCGGTTCTGCCTCGGAGATCGGCGCGGCGGCATCTACCAGCATCAGGCCGATTGCGTGCTTGCAGGGAAATTTCCGGCTCGGGCAGGTGCATTTCGAGGCTGGACCGGAGAGATCGGCCACCGTGCGATAAGGGTTCGCTCCGCTTCCCTTGATCTCGCCCCAGACGACGGCGCCTGCCCGCCCGAGCCCGCTCCACTTGGCCGCCTTCGCCTGATCCTGCCCGGCCTTGCGGCTCGACGCATCGGGAGCGAGGTCGAGGATTTGCGCGGAAGTGAGGCTCATATGGCGATGGGACGGCGATTCCGAAGCTGGATGATTCGAGGGAGCCTAGCCGCCCCGAGCCGCAACGCAAGCATAAATCTGTATTTCAAGTTTATAATAAGAATAAAACAAATATTCCTCTGTAAGAAAGAGGCAGCAGAAATGCCGATATATGAGGAAAGCGGCACAGAGGTGTATTTGTCCTCCCTGATGGCAGTGCTCTGGTGTCCGTTCGTCAACGATCAGCAAGCCCGCCGCCGTCACTCGACCTCGAAAGGTGCTCTCGATATCTCAGCTACAGTTTCGTTCGATGGTCGTTTGCGAAGTAAAAGCGATGGTTCGGTATTCCCAAAAAAATCTTCCGGCGGGCCATTCTGGTCTGAGCGCAGCCCGTCCATGACCGGAAGCTCTGTGGGCAGTCTCAACGCTGTGACTTTCTGATCGACGCAGGCGCTGACTTCTGCCGGGAGGTATTCTCGCACTCAGGGGCCTATCTCCGTCGCGCTCGTTCCCTCGGGCGGTAAACCCCGTTCACCGCGACATATGAACCTATCTTCGATCCCGGCGTTCACATTTCTTGTGTTATCGAAGGAGTGGCGATGCTCATTGAAGACTATCGCGAGCCAGCCCGGCCCCGGCCGCGCACCAGGGATCTCAACAGCGCGCTGACCGAGACCACCCGGCGGCGTCTCGGCGAGGAGTTGCAGGCCCTCTACGAGCCCGTGATCGACGAGCCTCTCGACCCTCGCCTTGCCGAGCTCATGAAACAGCTGGAGGCGGACAGGGACCGTTAGATCCTGTCTGGCTAAATCCGGTCCAGGGATCGGGGGTGATCCTGTCGGTGCCGCCCGGCGATCTCCCGACGGCGGATGTCCTTTCTCCCCATGCGGGCTCCGGCCCAACCCGCACCTTGCCGCGGCCCTCGGTTCAACGCTGTTCGGACCCTCAACGCGGGAGAGGCCCCGATCTCGTGGCGATCCGGGTTCGAACCGCCGGAGGCCCGGCGGAACGACATCGTCCAGGGTCGGAGCGGACGAGTGTTCCGCAGCCATGACCGATTCTGAATGGCATTCGATGTCGGCGGGGCACCATCCTGCGTCATTCGCCGGTGGAGCGAGGGCTCAAAGTGCCTCGCCGGCCATGTAGTCGATACGAAGACGTCCTGATCGGCGATAGCGGCATTAATATCCTGACGGGCTTGGCCGGTAACGATTTCCTCCGGGGAGTAGGAGCATCCGATACACTGATCGGCGGCGACGGCAATGATAAGCTGGCAGTTACCAATGCACCAGCGCTGGTCGACGGGGGAAATGGGCAGGACAGGCTCCTGCTTCTTGGAGCCGATACTTTCACGTTCACCGACACAAGCTTCAAGAGTATCGAGACGATCTATGTGCGCGGAGCACTGACCCTCGATCTGTCGGGCGTGACCGCAGGCACTACGGTCAACCTGCAGAACGCCAAGGATACCTTCGCCACGGTGTCGGGGACAAAGGGGAACGATGTCATCAGGTCCGGCGTGGGTGACACGGTGATCGATGGCGGCACGGGTAACGACAAGCTGTATGCAGGTGGGGGAGCTGATACCTTCACTTTCGAAATGAATTTCGGGAAGGATAACGTCTATGGTTTCGCGAAGGGCTTCGATCATTTCGACGTGTCAGCCCTCGTGAGCAGCTTCGAGGATATCAACCTTACTATGTTGAACGGGGGGCGGACACTCTTGTCACGTTCGATGATGTTGGTCTTGGCAACAGTATCATCCTGAGAAATGTTGCTAAGGAATCCTTGAGTGGGGCGGACTTTGGACTCCTGATCTAGTAGTATGTCGGTAATTTACTTCTTGAGGGTAGTCTGAATCGTCTTACGAAATGAGGATGCAGGACGGGGCGGAACGAAGCTAACGGAAGAGATGTCCAGCGACGGCCTGCCGCACGCTGGACGCGAATAGCGACGATGAAGACCTCGGACGACGCGGCGTTATTTTCCGCCCAGTCCAACGAACCTCGGCGAAGTGCAGATGCTGCAGGCAAGCACAGGCGATGTTCATCATCACTGCATGCCCTTCCACGAGCGCTTGGCCCAGCAAGGCCAGCCGAAGAATGTCGCGCAGGCGGCCGTGATGCGAAGGCGACTGGTGACGCTCAGCGCGATCCCTCGCGAATGCACGTCATGATGGCCAATCACCGCTCGACCATCGACGTCGTCGCTCCGCCCCGTCCCTGTGAGTCGTCTGATCCATCGGGAGAATACGATGGCAGCAGACGCGCCTCGTCGTCATCACAGTGTCGCCCAGCCTTGCGATCCAGCGCGATAGTGAGCCGGTATTTTGCCGGCCATGTTCGCCGCGAACGCATTATGCAGCATCTTCTCATCGAGGAATCGTCCCTCCCGGGGTTGATCTTCGCCCTCGCCTTCGACACGGATGGACGGGGACGCCAGGTTGCGCTGGGGGACGAGCTTCCTTCCCTCGGTGACCCGGAACACGGCTTCGTTTGGCTTCACGTCGATCTCGTCGATGCGCGGACCGAGGCGCTGATCCTTGAGGGACGCCTCGGCCCGCCCCGTCTCGCCGCCGCAACCTTCGCCCGCGACGAGCATCAGCGTGTCGTCGTCGATGGCCCTCATGCCGGCTTCGTCATCGCCGACCGGGAACGCGCTTTCGACGGGTCGTCGAGCGAAGAACCGAACGGCCGCCTCCATTGCGTTCTCGGTCCAGGCTATCTGGTCAGTGGCCGTCGCCATGCCACGGCCTGCGCGGTCGCCGCCCGCGACGCGGTCCTGTCCGGCACCCTCGTTCCCGGCCCGGCAAAGCTGCTGGAGCGCTTCGTCGGCAGCACCATCGCATCGCTCAATGCCACGTCCGATCGCCTGTCCTCCTCCCTCGATGCCATCGAGGACGACATGCTCGACGAGGCCAAGGCCGACGATGCCAGGCCGTTGGGACCGATCCGCCGCCAATCCGTGCGCTCCCACCGTCAACTCGCCGGCTTACGCGCGGTGTTCCACCGGCTCGAGGATGAGGCCGCCATGGAGGGCGACCAATTGCCGGAAGCCGTCGGCGCCATGGCGGCGCGCGTGGTCCAGCGCCTCGATTCGCTCCACCGGGACATGCATGTCCTGTCCGAGCGCAGCCGGCTTCTCCAGGATGAGATCGCCGCCCGCACGACCGCGCTGACCAACCGCCAGCTCTTCACCCTCTCCATCCTCACGGCCCTGTTTCTGCCGCCCACCCTGGTCACGGGCGTCTTCGGCATGAACACCAAGGGCCTGTTCTTTTCCGAAACCGACAGCGGCTCCATGATCGCCCTGATCATCGGCGCGCTTGCGGCGCTGGCCGTCTATGTCGTCATCCGCCGGCTCAATCTCGCCGGCCGGCCTGGTTGATCCCGAACGCGAACGCGCCCACACACCCTCGATTCATCCGACCACCGGAGCCTTCCCCCGCATGGACTTCTTTCGCCGCTTCACCGTGCTCATGTGCGCGCCTAACTTCGACCCGGACGACCTCGAGGGCGTGCGCGTCCAGCAGATCATCGGCTCTGTGGAGAAGCTCGGCTTCGAAGTGGTCCGCGCCCGCCGCGTGGAGGACGCAGCCATCGCGGTCCAGACCGATGCCGCCATCGGCTGCATGGTGGTGGATTGGGGCAAGCGCGGCCTCGACGGCAAGGCGGCGGCCCTCATCAACCTGATGCGGAAGCGCGGGCTCGAAATGCCCATCGTCATCATGGTCCGCCGCAAGCGCCTGGAGGACATCCCCGTCGAAGTGCTCGACTTCATCGACGGCTACATCTTCCTGGCCGAAGAGACCCCGGACTACATCGCCCGCGGCCTGGTGAGCCGCGTGAAGCAATATGCCGAGACCCTGAAGACGCCGTTCTTCGGCGCGCTGGTCGATTACGCAGAGCAGGGCAACCAGCTCTGGACCTGCCCGGGCCATAATGGCGGCATCTTCTACAACCGCTCGCCGATCGGGCGTATCTTCGTGGAGCATCTCGGCGAGGCCGTGTTCCGCGACGACCTCGACAATTCCGTGCTCGATCTCGGCGACCTTCTGGTCCACGAAGGCCCGGCCTTGAAAGCGCAGAAAGAAGCCGCCGTCATCTTCGGCGCCGAGAAGACCTATTTCGTCCTCAACGGCACCTCGGCCTCCAACAAGATCGTGCTCTCGGCCCTGGTGGCGGAGGGCGACCTCGTCCTGTTCGACCGCAACAACCACAAGGCGGCCCATCACGGCGCCCTGTTCCTCGGCGGCGCGGTTCCGGTCTTCCTGGAGACCGACCGCAACTGCTTCGGCCTGATCGGCCCGATGTATCACGAGGCCCTCGACGAGGCGGCCATCCGTGAGAAGATCCGCACCAACCCCCTCATCACCGACAAGGAAGCCTGGAAGCGCGAGCGCCCGTTCCGCGTGGCGGTGGTGGAGCAGTGCACCTATGACGGCACCATCTACAACGCGCAGATGATCCTCGAGAAGATCGGGCATCTCTGCGACTACATCCTGTTCGACGAGGCCTGGGCGGGCTTCATGAAGTTCCACCCCCTCTTCGCCGGTCGCTTCGCCATGGGACTGAAGGGCCTCGACGAGACCTCGCCGGGCATCATCGCCACGCAATCGACCCACAAGCAGCTGGCGAGCTTCTCCCAGGCCTCGCAGATCCACACCAAGGACAGCCATATCCGCGGCCAGACCCGGCGCATCGAGCACCGGCGCTTCAACGAGACCTTCCTCGTCCACGCCTCGACCTCGCCGTTCTACCCGCTCTTCGCCTCGCTCGATGTCGGCGCGCAGATGATGAAGGGCCGCTCGGGCGTCGTCCTGTGGGACGACACGATCCGGCTCGGCATCGAATGGCGCAAGAAGGTCCGCGCCATCCGCCGCGAATTCGAGGAGAAGGAGGGCGATCCCCTGCGCCGCTGGTTCTTCGATCCCTTCGTGCCGGACACGGTGAAGGGCCCGGAGGGCAAGGTGCCGTGGGAGAGTGTCTCGACGGACGAGCTCGCCAGCGACGCGAAATACTGGGAGCTGACCCCCGGTGCCGCCTGGCACGGCTTCAACCATGTGGCGCCGAACTACGCCATGACCGACCCGAACAAGCTCACCGTGCTCACCCCCGGCTTCGACCGGCGCACGGGAGAATATGCCGAGCACGGCGTGCCCGCGCCCATCGTGGCCCAGTACCTGCGCGAAAACCGCATCGTGCCGGAGAAGAACGACCTCAACTCGCTCCTCTTCCTGCTGACGCCGGGCGTCGAATCCTCCAAGGCCGGCACGCTCATCTCCGGCCTCGTGGCCTTCAAGCGCCTGCATGACGAGAATGTGCCGCTCGAGGATGCCATGCCGGAATTCGTCCGGCGCCGGCCGAACCGCTACAAGGGCGTACGCCTGCGCGACCTCTGCGCGGATTTCCACGCCTTCCACCGCCAGCACGGCACCAGCACCCTTCAACGCAAGCAGTTCGAGCCCGGCCACCTGCCCGAGATGGTCATGACTCCGAAGGAGGCGGTGCAGCAGCTCACCCGCAACAACGTCGATTACGTGCCAATCGCGGAAGCGGAAGGTCGCGTGGCGACGACCTTGCTTCTGGTCTACCCGCCGGGCATCGGCACGGTGCTGCCGGGCGAACGACTGGACGAACGGGCGAAACCCATGCTGGACTACTTCAAGATGTTCGAGCGCTCCGCGAACCTGTTCCCGGGCTTCGAGGCCGAGATTCAGGGCGTGTTCCGCAACGTCGATCCCGATGGGACCATCCGCTTCTACACCTATGTCATGCGCGAGAATCGCCCGTGAATCCGGAAGGGCCGCCCGCCGCCTCCGATACCGGGATCATCATCCGGCCCTCCTCGGATGCGGACGTGCCGGCCATGGTGGCGATCTACGCCCACCATATTCGGCGGGGCGTAGGTGATGTGGGGGATTTCGAAGCGGATCCGCTCCATCCCGACGACCTCAAGCGCCGCCGCAAGGCCATGCGCAAGAGGCGTCTGCCGCATCTTGTGGCCGACCGCGATGGGGTGGTGGCGGGCTACGCTTACGCTGTCCCGTTCCGGAAGCGCCCGGCCTATCGCTACACGCTCAAGCACTCGATCTACGTTCATCACGAGCACCTGAACGCCGGCATCGGGCGACGCCTGCTGCCGGCTTTGATCGAGGCCTGCGCCGCCGGTGGCTACCGCCAGATGATCGGCTATATCGACGCGCAGAACGAAGCGTCCCTGCGGCTCCACGAGACCTGCGGCTTCGTCCGTGTCGGCCTGTTGCCGGCGGTGGGCTACAAGTACGGCCGCTGGAGCGACAGCGTCATGGTCCAGCGGGCACTCGGCACCGGCGCCACCGACCAGCCCGGCACCTGGACACGATCAGTTGAGGCGCTGGTGGCAGGGCACGAATGGATGGGGAAGTAGCACTTCCCCATCGGGCCGGTACGGAGCGCGTCAACTCCCGCGACATCGCTCTCCATCAGGCATTTTCGAGCCCGGCATCGACCCTCGCCGCCACGTCCTGCGAGACGTCCAGGGCCTCGGCCAATCGCTTCAGGAACTCCCGCTCCTGCAGCGTATCGGCATCGATGGCCAGACGCGCTGCCGCATAGAGGCGGGCACCCTTCTCCGGCGAATCCACGCGTTCGGCGAGTTCGTCGATCTCGGCCGGGTCGGCCAGCTCCTTTTCGAGCCAGGCGCGGCCATCCTTGTCGATACCGGCCGCCTCTACCGCCTCGTCGAGGCGCTGGCGCTCCTGCGTGTCCACGATGCCGTCGGCCAAGGTCGCCGCCACCATGGCGCGCAGCATGATGCGGGCCTCGTCCTCGCCGACTTGGCTGAGATCGGGGGTTTCGGGCTCATGGGAAGGACGGAGTGCTCGAAGAGCCAGGCCCGCGACGAGGGCGAGCCCACCGAGGGCGGCCGTGGCGGCGATCCCGCCCTTGCGTGAGCGCACGAGCGCGTCGACGATCTGTCTTGCATCGGCCATGGTGGTCATCCTGAAGGCGGGTTGAGGATCAGACCGGAAACGGACGAGACCCATCCCGGGTTCAAGGCGGGCCGTGCGGTGGAATCAGCCTGCCCCGCTTGTGCCGCACGGAACGGACACGATCTGTGGCGGGTCCGTGCAGCGCCAACGGAGCCGCAAGGCAGCCCCAAGGACGATCTTCCATGACCATCACCTCCATCGAATCCCGACTTTCGGTCTCCGGCCAGCCGAACGAAGCCGAGATCGCCGACTTGGCGGGAAAAGGGTTCGCTCTGCTGATCAACAACAGGCCCGAGGGGGAAGAACCCGGCCAATTGGGCACGGAGGCCGAAGCCGCAGCTGCTAGGGCGGCGGGGCTGGCCTATCTCCATCTTCCGGTTACCGGCCCAGACATCACACTCGACGACATCGCGCAGTTCCGCGACGCCGTGGAAGGGGCGCCCGGCCCTGTCCTCGCGCATTGTCGTAGTGGTACCCGCTCGCTCACCCTCTGGGCTTTGAGCGAGGTGTTGGCGGGACGCTTGAGGCGCGATGACGTCGCGGCCTATGGCCGGGAACGGGGCTTCGACCTCAGCGGCGCAATTCGCTGGCTCGACGCGCATGGCGAGGGGATCGTCGAGGATTGAAGCCGCAGGTGGCGGTCCGCAACATTGGATCAAGCCCGTGCTGTTCGCGGCGACCGCTATGGGAGATCGGGTCCAGACGCTTCCCGATCCGAGGCCTGCACCGTCTGGCGGTCGACCTCGTCCCTGATGCGGCGGCCCGCCATCAGGATCTCGAGAAGGAAGGCGACGATAGCCGCCACCGTGCAGACCAGGGCGACGCCGAAGCATCCGAACAAGACGGAGGCCGTGGCGGCATCGCGCAAGGCCCCGACGAAAAGCGTGAGCACCGCGAAGCCGGTCATGATGCTGCCGAAACAGGCCAGCACCACAGCCACATCGAGCATGAAGGAGCGCTGACGCAGATAGGTCAGTTGGCGCGACAGGTGCGCCGCCTCGGCCGCATCCGCCTTCTGCAAGCTGGCGGCGGCATCATCGACACGGTCGGCCACCCGCCCAAGGCGCGTTGAGAAGACATTGAGCAGCGTCGCCAGCGCCGTCAGCAGGAAAGCGGGAGCGAGCGCGACCTGAATGACGTGGGCGATGTCGTCGGGAGCGAGGAGAGAACCGGAAGCCACCATGACGTGGCGTTACGCCATGCCGAGCAGCCCCGGAAGATCCCTCCTCGCTGCGACCGCCGTTCCTAGACCCAGACCCTCGAACGGGGTGGAGGCGGGGTCGCCAGGTATAGATCATCATCTCCGCCGATGGACCGATGGCAAAGACGGCGCGGATGAGTAAGGCAGGCGCCACTGGGCCCAGATGCGACGAAGCCCCGCAACGAGTGATGCGGGGCTTCTCTTGTCGGATGAGGCTGAAACGTCTTCGCTCTTGGTGCAGGTCTTCCGTGCAGTTGTTATTGCGGGCAGCGGTGACGCTGACCGTCATTGCCCAGATAGGTGCCCGATCGCTGATCGTAGGAGCGGAAGCGCTGGATGCAGTAGGCGACGTCCTGATCGGACCCGCCGACATCCTGCTGAACCTCGACGGCGCCACCATAATAGGCTGGGGCATAGCCGCCGCCGTAATAGCCACCGTTATCGTAGTAACCGCTGCCATAGCCGTAACCGATTCCGGCTCCAGCCAAGCCTAGCCCCAAACCAAGACCGAGTCCGCCGTAGCCGTATCCCCGGCCGTAGCCACGATTGTAGCCATACCCGCGGTGATGACCGTAGCCGCCACGGTTGAAGCCACCGCCGGAGTTCGGACCGGCAGCGATCCCGCCCTGTCCGCGTCCACCGCCCCAGCCTCCCTGGCCAGCGCCCCCCACGGCAGCGGGACCGCCGCCAGCACCGCCACGGCTCAAGCCGCCACCGCCACCGCCCCAGCCTCGCCCACCACCGCCCGCAGCCGCGAGTCCCGCGCCGCCAGCACCTCCACGGCTCATTCCACCGC
>NZ_CEEDMV010000003.1:0-663143 GCF_979256025.1 Methylobacterium sp. AC832 | reverse complement strand
ACCGAATGAGTGCCGCAACTACCTCGTGGCCGCAGGCTACGATGCTTTCGATCCAACCTGATCGGATGCCGCTCTAGCAGTCATTGAAGATGGACTGCTGGCTACGGAAATCACCGTTCCCCATGCCATTATCGCAAAAAGCTTCAAATCTCCATCGGGAACCCAGCCCTATGAGATCCATGACGGGACGCTTCTGAGCATCGATTTTCTTCGGGATTCGATGCCGGAACTATATTCGTGACGATGCCGAAGTGGCAAACATAGCGTGCCTGTCCCTAACCGGCGACAAATCTATACGGTCTATGCGCCATCGGTTGACAGGACGCCGCTCCTCGGCCGAACAGCGGAGGCATTCCTCTCCCTGAGACTAGGGCAGGCCCCGTGACCTATCCCCGCGACCTCGTCGGCTACGGCCGCAACCCGCCCCATCCGCGCTGGCCGAACGGCGCGCGGATCGCGGTGCAGATCGTGCTCAACTACGAGGAGGGCGGCGAGAACTGCATCCTGCATGGCGATGCTGCCTCGGAGGCGTTCCTGTCGGAGATCGTCGGCGCCCAACCCTGGCCGGGCCAGCGGCACATGAATATGGAATCGATGTTCGAATACGGCTCGCGTGCGGGCTTCTGGCGGATCTGGCGTCTGCTCCAGGCGCGGAATGTTCCCGTCACCGTGTTCAGCGTCGCCACGGCGCTCGCCCGCCATCCCGATATCGCCGCGGCCATGAAGGAGGCCGATTGGGAGATCGCCTGCCACGGCTTGAAATGGATCGACTACCGCGACTTCACCCGCGAGGAGGAGAAGGCGCATATGGACGAGGCGATCCGCATCCACACGGAGATCACCGGCGAGCGGCCGCTGGGCTGGTACACGGGCCGCTCCTCGGTTCACACCCTCGATCTCGGCGTGGAGGCCGGCTTCACCTGGCTCGCCGATTCCTACGCCGACGACCTGCCCTACTGGATCGAGGAACCGAGCGGACGCGGCCTCGTGGTGCCCTACACGCTGGACGCCAACGACATGAAATGCGTCGCCCTTCAGGGGTTCAACACCGGCGACCACTTCTTCACCTACCTGCGCGACACGTTCGACGCGCTCTACGCGGAGGGCGAGACCGCGCCGAAAATGATGTCGGTGGGCCTGCATTGCCGCCTCGTCGGGCGGCCGGGACGGATCGCGGCGCTGGCCCGCTTCCTCGACCATATCGCCGCCCATGAGGACGTCTGGGTCGCGCGGCGGATCGATATCGCCGAGCATTGGATGAACACTCATCCGCCGGGCTGATCCCCCGCCCGCTGGACGGAACGGGCGTTCCTACTCCATCCTCGAAGCGGTGGCCCCGACGGGACGAGGGGAACGCGTGAGGCCGTGAAGTTCCCAGCCGCTTCTTCGAAACCCGACAGGACCGCATATCCGTGCCAACGACCGTCGAGAAGCCCCCCGAACGCCGTCGCCGCAAGGACGGCGCGGCGCGGCGCGAGGCGATCCTCGATGCCGGACTAGAGGTGTTTTCGGGGCTCGGCCTGCACGGGGCGAGCGTCGACCGGCTCGCCGAGCGGGCCGGCCTGTCGAAGGCCAACCTCCTCTACTACTTCCCCTCCAAGGAAGAGCTCTACGTGGCGGTGCTGCGCCGCGTCCTCGACGTCTGGCTCGATCCCCTGCAATCCTTCGACGCGGACAGCGAGCCCGCCGACGCGATCCGGGCCTATATCCGCGCCAAGCTGACCCTGTCGCGGGATGCGCCGCAGGCCTCGCGGCTGTTCTGCCTGGAGATCGTCCAGGGCGCACCGCTCCTGCGGGCCGAGCTCGAAGGCCCCCTGCGCGGGCTGGTGGAGAGCAAGGCGGCGATCCTGCGCGGCTGGATCGACCAGGGCCGCATCGGTGCCCACGACCCGCACCACCTCATCTTTTCGATCTGGGCGATCACCCAGCACTACGCCGATTTCGCGGTCCAGGTGGATGCGGTCACCGGCCGGAGCCTCGACGAATCCGACTTCTTCGAAAGTACAGTGGCGAGCACGCAGGCCCTGATCCTCACCGGGCTAGGCCTGCGATAGGCACTCGGCGGATTTCGCGTCCAGGAGCCCGCTCTGGAAGCGAGCCCCATCGTCGAGATCCCCGAAAAACCTATTTCTTCGAGGCGAGATACGCGATCACGTCATCGATCTTCTTGTCGTCGGGATAGCCGGCGAACACCATCTTCGTCCCCGGCACCTTGGCCTTCGGGTTCTTCAGCCATTCGTGCAGGTTCGCCTCGTCCCAGGTGAGGCCGGACGCCTTGAGCGGGGCCGAGTAGGAATACCCGTCGAGGGAGGCCGCCTTGCGTCCGACAACCCCCGTCAGATCCGGGCCGACGCCGTTCTTGCCGAAGGCATGGCAGGCCTTGCAGGGCGCGAACGCCTTCTCGCCGGCGGCGGCATCGCCCTCGGCGTGGGCCGCCATCGGAAGCAGCATCGCGACGAGAGCACCGAGCATCGGGTACCGCATGGGGTTTCCTCTCCGTGGTTGTTTTGAATACCTCCAGATTACTGACCGCATGCTTCCCGAAGGCAATGTCCGAGAGGGAGGACTCACGAGAACGTGTCACGTCGCGAGGATGGCCAGAGAAGATTCGCGTATCCGCCCCGCAATTCAGCAGACGCCGCCTCCCCACCGGGCAAATCGGAGAGAGTTTGGGCAAACACCTATATCTGTTGGATTTAGAGTTTGATCATATGGTCCAAACAGCTACCGTTCACCATCGGACGGGGCGAACACGGTACACTCCGTTCGCAACCTTGACCGGCATTGGATCCCATCGTCCAATCTCTGCCAGCTCAGCGAGGTTGTCATGAATGTCGGCGTCTTTATTCCCATCGGCAACAACGGCTGGCTCCTGTCGGAGAACGCGCCGCAATACAAGCCGAGCTTCGAACTGAACAAGCAGGTCGTCCTCAAGGCCGAAGGCTACGGGCTCGATTTCGCCCTGTCGATGATCAAGCTGCGGGGCTTCGGCGGCAAGACCGAGTTCTGGGACCACAACCTCGAATCCTTCACACTGATGGCGGGCCTCGCCGCCGTGACGAGCCGGATCAAGCTCTTCGCCACCGCCGCCACCCTGTGCATGCCCCCCGCCATCACCGCCCGGATGGCCTCCACCATCGATTCCATCTCCGGCGGCCGCTTCGGGCTGAACCTCGTCACCGGATGGCAGCGGCCTGAATACTCGCAGATGGGCCTGTGGCCCGGCGACGAGTACTTTTCGCGGCGCTACGAATACCTCTCCGAATACGCCCAGGTGCTGCGCGATTTGTGGGAGACGGGGTCCTGCGACCTCAAGGGCGAGTTCTTCCAGATGGACGATTGCCGGCTCTCGCCCCGGCCGCAGGCGGAGATGAAGATCATCTGCGCCGGCCAGTCGGCCGCCGGCATGGAATTCACCGCCAGATACGCCGACTACAATTTCTGCTTCGGCAAGGGCGTGAACACGCCCAAAGCCTTCGCCCCCACGGTGGAGCGGCTGGAACTCGCCAAGGCCGCGACGGGCCGGGACGTGTCGTCCTACGTGCTGTTCATGATCATCGCCGCCGAGACCGATGAGGAGGCCCGCGCCACCTGGGAGCATTACAAGGCGGGAGCGGATCAGGAGGCCATCGCCTGGCTCGGGGTCCAGGGGGCGGCCGACACCAAATCCGGCTCGGACACCAACGTGCGCCAGATGGCCGACCCGACCTCGGCGGTGAACATCAACATGGGCACCCTCGTCGGCTCCTACGCGGAGGTGGCGCGCATGCTCGACGAGGTCGCCACCGTGCCCGGCACCGAGGGCGTGCTCCTGGTCTTCGACGATTTCCTCGAAGGGCTCGACGCCTACGGCACCCGCATCCAGCCGCTGATGCGCTCGCGGGCGCATGTCACCGCCGATGCGGTGCCGATGGCGAAGGTGGCGTGATGGTCGCCGGCTATCACGATCCGGCCGGGCGCCATGGCGGCATCACCCTCCCCGCCCGGCCGGAACCCATCGCCTTCGCTGCCGAGGCCACGGCCCTCATCGTCGTCGACATGCAGAACGCCTATGCCACGAAGGGCGGCTATCTCGATCTCGCCGGGTTCGACGTCTCGGCGACCGGGCCGGTGATCGGACGGATCGCGACGGCCGTCGCTGCCGCCCGCAAGGCCGGAATCAGGATCGTCTGGTTCCAGAACGGCTGGGACCCGGACTATGTCGAGGCCGGAGGGCCGGGCTCGCCGAACTGGCACAAGTCGAACGCCCTCAAGACCATGCGCAGCCGCCCCGACATGAACGAGCGGCTGCTCGCCAAGGGAAGCTGGGACTACGCCCTGGTGGATGCGCTGAGCCCCGAGCCCGGCGACATCGTGCTGGGCAAGCCGCGCTACAGCGGCTTCTACAACACCCAACTCGACAGCCTGCTGCGCTCGGCCGGCATCCGCACCCTGGTCTTCACCGGCATCGCCACCAACGTCTGCGTGGAATCGACCCTGCGTGACGGGTTCTTCCTCGAATATTTCGGCATCGTCCTCGCCGACGCGACGCATCAGGCGGGGCCGGACAGCCTGCAGGCCGGTGCGCTCGCGAATATCGAGACCTTCTTCGGCTGGGTCTCGGATGTCGCGAGCTTCGAGGCGGCCCTGGGCGAGCGGGACGCCGCGGCGGCGGAGTGACATCCTCCCTCGCGCCCTCGACCTCATCTTGAGGTGCCGCAGCGTAGCGGAGGCCTTGAAGGAGGCTTTCAGTTCGCTCCCAGGGGCCTGGAGGCCTTCTTCGAGGCCCGCTGACGCGGGCACCTCAGGATGAGGTCACGGGTGGGCAAGACGACACAGACGACGAAGACGGCCATTTCGACGATCGAACGGGAGCACCGCGAACCATGCCCAAGACCGTGATCATTCCCCCAGGCACCGGCAAGCCGTTGGCCCCCTACGTGCCGGGCACCCTCGCCGACGGCGTGCTCTACGTCTCGGGCACCCTGCCGCTGGATGCGGATGCCAACGTCGTCCATGTGGGCGATGCCGGCGCGCAGACGAGACACGTGCTGGAGACGATCAAGGGCGTCGTGACCGCTGCCGGCGGCACCATGGACGACGTCACCTTCAACCACATCTTCCTGAAGGACTGGGCGGATTACGCCGCGATCAACGCGGTCTATGCCAGCTACTTCCCCGGCGAGAAGCCGGCGCGCTACTGCATCCAGTGCGGCCTGGTGAAGCCAGACGCCCTGGTGGAGATCGCCTCCGTCGCTCATGTGGGCAAACCGTGAGCGCGACCATCCATCACGAGATCCACGGGGACGGGGAACGGACGGTCTTGCTCTCGCCGGGTCTCGGCGGATCGTGCGGCTATTTCGCGCCGCAGATTCCAGCCCTGGCCGAGCGGTTTCGGGTGATCGGCTACGATCATCGCGGCACCGGGCGCTCGCCCGATGCGCTGGAACAGGGCCACAGGATCGCCGCCATGGCCGCCGACGCCCTTCGGGTGATAGACGATCTCGGCATCGCCACGGCCGACATCGTCGGGCATGCGCTCGGCGGGCTCATCGGCCTCGAACTGGCGCGTGCCCATCCCACCCGGGTGGGACGGCTCGTGGTCATCAACGGCTGGGCCAGGACCGATTCCGCGACGAAGCGGTGCTTTGCCGCCCGCAAGGCCCTGCTGGCCCATGCCGGCCCCGAAGCCTACGTGGCCGCGCAGGCGATCTTCCTCTATCCGGCGCCCTGGCTTTCGCTCAACGCGGAGCGCGTCGCGGCGGACGAGGCCCATGCCCTGGCGCATTTTCCCGGACCTGAGAACACGCTGCGGCGGATCGCGGCGCTGGAAGCCTTCGATCTCACCGCGCATCTGTCCGGTATCCCGCACGAAACCCTCGTGATGGCAGCGGCCGACGACGTGCTCGTGCCCTATCTGCGCTCGGAGGAACTCGCGGCGGCGTTGCCCAACGCCACGCTGGATCTGGCCAAGAGCGGCGGCCACGCGCATAGCGTGACGCAGGCGGAGGCGTTCAACCGCACCCTCGTCACCTTCCTCGACCGGCCCTGAGGGAGTTCGTCATGGCTCATCCGGCTCGACCGGTTCGTCTTGGCGAGCCAGCGCGCCATCTCGCTTGGATCCTCGAGGGGCTGCCGGTGTTCAGGCGCGAAACCGGTGACCACTTTTGCTGAACCTGCTCAGGATGGAAGCTCCGCCATGACCGAGACGACGTTGCCCACGGTCGAGGCCGGAGCTTTTCGCGAGGCGATGGCCCATCTGGCCAGTTCGGTCCATCTCGTCACCACCGACGGGCCGGGCGGACGGGCCGGTTTCACGGCCTCTTCCGTCTGCAGCGTCAGCGACGCGCCGCCGACGCTCCTCGTCTGCATCAACCGAACCTCCTCCGCCTATGCCGCAGTGAGCGCCAATGCGGCCCTGTGCGTGAACACGCTGTCGGGCGAGCAGGCCGCCATCGCCGGCGCCTTCGGCGGCCGCACCCCCATGGACGAGCGCTTCGCGGCGGGGGCCTGGGGAGTGCTCGCCACCGGGGCACCGGTGCTGGAGGGGGCGTTGACTGCCTTCGATTGCCGCATCGTGGCGCGCCACGCCGTCGGCAGCCACGACGTGCTGTTCTGCGAGGTGGTGGATCTCTCGGAGCCCGCCGGCCAACAGGGCCTCGTCTATGCCGGCCGGCGCTACCATACCCTGCCCGTGGCGGTCGCTCCGCCGCACCCCACCGCCGTCTGACCGTCCGGCCTCGCCCCGAGCATCCCGTCACGCTCCTCGCATCACGCGATCCACCGCCCGGAGACGCCCCCATGGCAGCCGAACCCTATTTCCCCGTCTGGCGCGCCAGAGATGCGACGACCGAGGCCGCGGACGTCATGCCCGACGAGCGCCTGCCGGCGGGCCAGACCGTCCTCCTCGGCTTCCAACACGTGGTGGCGATGTTCGGCGCCACGGCCTTGATGCCGATCCTGATGGGGTTCGACCCCAACCTGGCGATCTTCTTCTCCGGCATCGGCACACTCATCTTCTTTCTCGCCACCGGCGGCCGGGTGCCGAGCTATCTCGGCTCGTCGGCGGCCTTCGTTGGGGTGGTGATCGCAGCCACGGGCTATGCCGGGGCGGGGCCGAACCCCAACATCGCCGTGGCGCTCGGCGGCATCATCGCGGCGGGTCTGCTCTACGGCCTCGTCGGCGCCGTCATCGGCCTCGTCGGCTATGCCTGGGTGGAGCGGGTGATGCCACCGGTGGTGACCGGAGCGGTGGTGGCCGCCATCGGCCTCAACCTCGCGCCGATCGCGACGCGGATCATCTCGGCCTCCGCCTTCGACACCTGGTTCGGCCTCCTGACGGTGGTCATCGTCAGCGTCATCACCATCTACGCGCCCGGCCTCGCCCGGCGCCTGCCGATCCTGATCGGGGCGGCCCTCGCCTACCTGCTCTATCTCCTCCTCGCCAACGGGTTCGGTCTCGCCAAGCCCATCGATTTCTCGGCCGTCATGGCCGCCCCCTGGATCGGCGTGCCGGGCTTCGTCGCGCCGGTGTTCGACACCAAGGCGATCGCCCTCATCGCCCCGGTCTTCGTGGTGCTGATCGCCGAGAATCTCGGCCATATCAAAGCCATCGGCGCGATGACGAGCCGCAACCTCGACCCCTACATCGCCCGCGCCTTCCTCGGCGACGGCCTCGCCACCATGCTGTCGGGCGGGCTCGGCGGCACCGGGGTGACGACCTATGCGGAGAATATGGGCGTCATGGCCATGACCCGGATCTACTCGACCCTGGTCTTCGTGGTGGCCGGCTTCACCGCGATCCTGTTCGGCCTGTGCCCGAAATTCGGAGCGCTGATCCTGACCCTGCCGGTGCCGGTGATCGGCGGATTGTCGGTGGTGGTGTTCGGGCTGATCGCGGCCACCGCCGGGCGGATCTGGGTGGAGAACAGGGTCGATTTCGCCAATGCCCGCAATCTCCTCACCGTCGGGATCGCGGTGGTCCTCGGCGCTGGCGACCTGACCCTGAAATTCGGCTCCTTCGCCTTCGGCGGCATCGGCACCGCCACGTTCGGGGCGATCCTCATCTATCATCTGCTCGGGCTGACGAGGCTCGGACGCGCACCGGCCGATCCGGCCAGCGTCCGGGCCTGAACGGACCCCGTCTCACGACGCCCGCGGATCCGAGCCTCACTCGGGCCTCAGCGGGATCTGTACCCGCCGCGACGGGCGGAGCCGGTGGCGATGTCGCGCTCATCCCCGCGGCGGGGCGCGGAGGCGGCGTATCTGCCGCGAGCATCCAAGGCGGCCTGGCCTACGAGGCCGCCGGGTGCCACGACCGCCGGGAGGCCGGCCGGCGCGGTATAGCTCTGGGCCGAGGCAGCGGAGGCTGCCAGGAGCGAGGCAAGGGCGAGAAGACCGGTGGACAAACGTGCCGTCATGGGTGTCGTCCTCATCGTCGATTCCGATGCCGACCCACCGGCATCATCGATTCGAGGTCCCAATCCTTGAGCAGGACTGCCCAACCAAGCAACAGAAATTGCCGCCGCACTGTGCAGCATGCTGCCGACAGGCAGAGGACGATCGGCCCCTATCCGGCAGAAATCGAGCGGGCCAAGCGTGGTTCGGTGCCGGGAGCGCGGCTCATTCGGCCGCGAACAGCCCCGGCATCTCGGGCGCGACGCTGCCCGGCAGGCTCGCCTTCGGGTCGCCGGGGCCGGTCTCACAGCCGAGCGACGGCAAAGCGATGACGCGGTTGCCGCGAAAATCCATGCGGCAGACGATGGTGCCACGGGTCTCGACATAGGCGAGCAGACGCCGTGCCCGGCCCGGCGAACGGCTGCCGATGGCGCGGGCCAGGGCCTCGTCGCCGGGGCAGGGCTCTCCCGCCAGAGCGGCGCGAGCGAGCAGCAGGAACAGGCCCTGGACTTCGTCGGGCAGGGCGGCGGCGGCGCTTTGCGCCTCCTCCCAGCGCCCGTCGCTGTCGGCCGGGGCGCCTTGCCCGTCGATTCCCGCACGGGCGACGCCGAGGCGGCGGCGGAAGGCGGCGAGAGTGAGGGACTCACCGTCGAGCCCACGCATGCGGCAGCGGACGAGGAAGTCCTGATAGATCACCGCCACCGGCTGACGCCCGGCATCCGGGTCGGTGGCGATGCCCCGCAGGATCTCGTCGAGCCCGGCACGCAGATCTTCCTCGCTCAAGGGCTCGGGCGCCTCGGCGGGTTCGGGCCGGTAGGCACTGAGCTCACGCAGCAGATCGGCCGGGCTGGCGCGCGGTGTCGGAGGGGTGCGCGGAGCCGGAGCCCAGGAGGCAGGGCCGTCCTCGGCCGAGCGGGTGAGGATCAGGGCGCGTAGATCCGCGTCGGCGGGAGCGGGCAGCGGCACGAGCTTCGGGGAGCCCGAGCGCGCCGAGGTCGAGACCGGACCGATGCGCAGGGCCAACGGCCGACGGCTCAACGCGGGCCCGAGGGCCACGAATTCGCCGCGCGAGAGGTCGCGGAACCGCTCGGCGCCGCGGCGGTCGAGGCCCAGCAGGTCAGCCGCGCGGGCCATGTCGATATCGAGGAAGGTGCGGCCCATCAGGAAGTTGGTGGCTTCCGCCGCCACGTTTTTCGCGAGCTTGGCGAGGCGCTGCGTCGCGATGATGCCCGCGAGCCCGCGCTTGCGGCCGCGGCACATCAGGTTGGTCATGGCGCCGAGGGAGGCCTTGCGCGCCTCGTCGGAGACGTCGCCGGCCGCGGCCGGTGCGAAGATCTGCGCCTCGTCGACGACGACGAGAACGGGGTGCCAATGGCTGCGCTCGGCCTCGAACAAACCACCGAGGAAGGCGGCGGCCGCGCGCATCTGTGCCTCCATGTCGAGGCTCTCCAGGGTGAGCACCACGGAGACCCGGTGGGCGCGCACCCGCGCCGCGATGGCCTGGAGATCGCCCTCGCCATGGGCACCATCCACCACCACGTGGCCGTAAGCCTCTGCCAGGGTGACGAAATCGCCTTCGGGATCGATGATGACCTGCTGGACCGAGCCGGCGCTCTGTTCGAGCAGTCGCCGCAGCAGATGCGACTTGCCCGAGCCGGAATTGCCCTGGACCAGGAGACGGGTGGCCAGCAGCTCCTCGAGATCGAGCCGGGCGGGCTCTTCGCCCGGGCCCATGCTCAGCCCCATCTCGATCCCGACCGTCATTCCCGCTCCGCTGTCCCGCAACCCGTCCGTGACGATGGCGACCCTAGCACGGATGGGCTCAGGCGACCTCCCCCTGCCCTTCCCACATCCACAGGGACGCTCCAGGAGAAGAATAGGCCCATTATCCTAGGACAACTAACGCAGGTCTTTTATCCTATGAGCATAGCCCTTCCCGAGAGGAAGGCCTCGAATGAGCAGTGGGGCGGATGCGTTGCATTTTCCTGCCGGACTCCCTTGCCGGCTCGCCCGGGGCATCTAGTTCGCCTGTCATGAACACCATCCTCGTCGTCGCCCTCGTCTGCGCCTCCACCGTCCAGGCCCCGGATTGCACGCGGGAGACCGCCCTCGACGTGATCACCGGGCAGGCTCACACCCTGCAGGAATGCCTGATGCAGGGGCCGGTCCTCGCGGCCAATGCCGGCCACGGCGCCGACAAGGACAGCTACGTGAAGACCCGCTGCGACCAGCGGCGCTGACATCCGGGAGCGCGACCCTCATGAGCGACGACGTCAGCCCGGACCGGGCGGTGATGATCCGCTTGCGCGCCCGCCTTGCGGTGGTGGAGCGGGCAGCGTGGTTCGGCTTCGCCGAGGCGATGCGCCGGCAGCCGGAGGAGACCGAGGCCTATATCGCGGCAGAGCGCGCCAAATGCGCCGCCGGCTTCGCCGGGCCGAAATGGGCACGCGACCTCAGCGATGCCGAGCGGGCGATGCTCGGCGCCGAGGTCGATGCCGGGCTGGCGCAGCTGGTGGAGGACGCCAAGGAGGCGTGAGCCTTACGGGCCTCCCTCCTCGCGCATCTTCGGGCGCTGCTCATCGCGACCAAATCACATTGTCGGTCGATTTGCGGCAAAATCGCAACAGATCGTCGATTTTAAGAGTGTTGCGGAAGAGAATCTCGACTTCCACCTGAAAACCCATGATTGCTCCCCTGATCGACTGGGGAACATCCATGGCCACCGTTCAAGTTGAAGATAACTACTTCGATATTGAAGCAATCCATGGCGCATGGTCCGCAGGATTTCTCAGAAAGACATCGGCCACCAAATATACGCTCTCGCGCGACGATGGCACCTCCTATGGAATGGAACTGGTAGGATCCGGGTTCCAATACACAAAAAGCGGAGACATCAAAGCCGGGACGATCAAGTCGATCAGCCTGATCCACGTCGATGGATCAACGCAATGGACAATGTCGGGACTTTCTCTCAACGCGAATGCCTTTCGTATTGCACTGACCGATTCGAGTTTCGATGATAAGGGGCCGCTCCTCAAGCTGTTCGCCCCCATTGCACTGACCGTCTACGGTGCGTCTCTAGACGATAAGTTCTTCGGCGGCCAAAAGGCCGATACCTTTCTCGGCAGTTTCGGTTCGGATACCTTCGTGGGTGGCTCCGGCAAGGATGCGATCGACGGAGGGATCGGGGATTACGATGTCGTAGACTACAGTCGCGAGTCCGGTGGCAGGGCCATCAAGGTCGATCTCGAGAAGGGCACGGCGACCGATACCTACGGATTCGTGGATTCGATCAAGAACGTCGAGTTGATCATCGGTACCGGCAAGGCCGATTCCTTCATGGGATCGAAGACGGCGTCCTACGAAGCGTTCAGCGGCGGTGCCGGCGCGGACATCTTCAACGGCGGCGGCGGAATCCACAACACGGTCCGGTACGACATCACGGCCTCGACGGGTGTGATCGTCGAACTGGCGGGCAATCCAGATGGGAGCGGCTTTGGACGCTCCCTCTCCCCGCTTGAGGATGACAGGTTGATCGGCATTCAAGACGTCGTGGGAACGAGAAGCGACGATACGATCATCGGCTCCAATGAAAACAACATCCTCTCCGGCCTCGCGGGCGCCGATCATCTCGACGGCGGACGAGGGATCGATACGGTGGATTATTCTCTCGAAACCGGATGGGGCACCGGCATTAGGGTAAACTTGGAGCAATTGTCCGGCTACGACTTGATGGGAAAAAAGGATGATCTGATTTCCATCGAGAACGTCACTGGATCGGGGTCGAGAGATTTCATCACGGGCTCCCAGCTCAAGAATACGCTCCTCGGGCTCGACGGCAACGATACGCTTCGAGGTCTTGCGGGAAACGACCGCCTGTCGGGTGGCGATGGAGCCGACATTCTCTTCGGCGGTCTCGGCAAAGACATTCTGACGGGCGGTTCGGGCCACGACACCTTTGTCTTCGATAGCACGCCGAATGCCGTATCGAACGTCGACCGGATCGTCGACTTTTCCGTGTCCGACGACAGGATCAGGCTCGATCACCCTGTCTTTGCCGCCCTCGCGAAGGGCCATCTCACCTCCGACGCCCTCATCATCGGCGCCAAGGCCACCGATGCCGATCATCGGATCCTCTACAATTCCAAGACCGGCGCCGTGTCGTACGATGCCGACGGCAACGGCGGTGCGAGTGCCGTGCAATTCGCCACACTCGACGCGAACCTCAAGCTGACGGCGGACGATTTCTACGTTCTGTAGGAGCGTCGAGAACCACCTCCGGGGACCTCACCCGCCCCACAGGTCCCGCCAGGCGGGCGGCATCGCCAGCCCCGGCAGGCTCGTCGCTACGTGAATTCCGATCGCCACCGCACGGGCGAGCGTGTCGGCCGCCGCCGCGCCGATGCGGGCGAGGTCCGTGATGGGGTCGGAGAGCGCGACCCGGCCGGTGGAGACCGCGAAGACCGCATCACCGTCGAGCGGGGTATGAACCGGGTGGATCGCCCGCGACAGCCCGTCCTGTGCCATCACCGCAAGGCGGCGGGCCTGGGCCTTGGTCAGGTCCGCGTCGGTGGCGACGATGGCCAGGGTGGTGCTGCTGCCGGGCAGAGCCTCGCGCGGCCAGGTGAAGGCGTCCGCCGGCATCGGATCGGGGAAGCCGAGAGCGCCGAATTCGCCGTTCCGCTCGAAGGGTGCGGCCCAGAAATGCCGCCCCTCCCCCACCGTGACCCGGCCGAACGCGTTCACCGCCACCAGCGCGCCGACCCGCGCGGGCGTGCCGTCCACCAGGGAGGAAGCCGAGCCGAGGCCGCCCTTGAGGTTGGCCGTGCGCGCGCCGTAGCCCACGCCGACGGTGCCGAGGGCGACATCCTCGGACGCAGCGGCGGCGGCGGCGTAGCCGAGGTCGCGATAAGGCGAGACGCGGCCCCATTCCTTGTCGCCGCCGTTGAGGAGATCGAACAGGATCGCGCCGGGCACGATGGGGACGCGGATGTCGCCGATGGGAAACCCCCTCCCCCTCTCGGCGAGCCAGGCCACGACGCCGGCGCCCGCATCGAGGCCGAAAGTCGAGCCGCCGGAGAGGACCAGGGCGTCGATGCGTTCCACCGTGCGCTCGGGGTCGAGGAGGTCGGTCTCGCGGGTGCCCGGCCCGCCGCCGCGCACGTCCACCCCGGCCACCACCGGGGCGTCGAACAGGATCGCGGTGGTGCCGCTCGCCACCCGCGCGTCATGGGCGTGGCCGACCCTGATACCGGCGATGTCGGTGATGCGGTTGCGCATCGGAATCCTCCGAATCTCGCGGATCCTCCAAATGTCTCTCAGAACGATCTCATGCCGGGGCGGTCGGGGCCAGCGGCGACGGGTTCCGGCGGCGTCTTGGCCCGCCGCGCGGCGCGGAGGGAATCGGCGGCATAGAGGGCGAGCGCCAGCCAGATCAGGACGAACAGGACCAGTCGATGCGGCTCCAGCCGCTCGCCATAGACGAGGACGCTGAGCCCCAACAGGCAGGAGGGGGCGAGGTATTGCATCAGCCCGAGGGTGGAGAGGGTGAGGCGCTGGGCGGCGGCGGCGAACCAGATCAGTGGCAGGGCGGTGGTGACGCCGGTGAGGAGCAGCAGCGCGAGCCGGACGGGATCGCCCTTCACCACAGGCTCGGCGAGGCCGACAAGGTAGATTCCCGCGAGGGGCAGGAGCAGGAAGGTCTCGGCGGCAAAGCCCACCATGGCGTCGACCCCCACGACCTTGCGCACCAGCCCGTAGAGCGAGAAGCTGGCGGCGAGGCACAGGGACAACCAGGGCAGGTGCCCGGCCAGCACCACTGCGAGCACCACCCCGGCGGCGGCGAGCCCCACCGCCACGGCCTGGACCGGCCGCAGCCGCTCACCGAGGACGAGGGCGCCCAGCGCCACGCTCATCAGCGGGTTGATGAAATAGCCCAGACTCGCATCGAGCATGTGCCCGGACTGGACCGCCACGAGGTAGAGCAGCCAGTTGACGGCGATGAGCCCCGCCGAGACGACGAGGAAGAGATGGCGCCGCCTCAGGGGAAACGGGTTGCGCACCCGCCGACGCAGAATCGCCAGCAGGGCGACCACGAGCACGCTCGACCAGACGATGCGATGAGCCAGGATGCTGCCGGCCGGCACGGCATCGAGCAGCCGGAAATGCACCGGGACGACGAGGCCCCAGCTCAGATAGGCACCGAGCGCGTAGATCAGACCCACGACGTTCCTCCCCTCCCTTGCGAGGTTGGAACGGGGTTTACACCAAGTCTCGCGGGACGGCTCCGGTGGGGGATCGGGGAGCCGATCTGGATGGAGAGGCCGTTCGGTTCCGCGACGGGATGACCGTGATCGGGAGCGGCAGGGCGGCGATTTCTTGCTCGAAACCTGTCGCCTCTCATCGACCGCTTTGCCCCTCAGCGGCCCCGGGGAAGGTCAGCTTCGGGGCAAAGACCCCTGAAAGCCGCCGTTGGAAGCCTTCAGTTGCCGAACGCACGAGACCGTCACTTCCGCAGCGGCACGCCCTTCGTGGTGAAACGCGGCGCGCCCGGATGGCGCATGGGGAGCGGCTGGCCCTGTCCCTTGCCGGCACCGAGCCCCGTTCCCGGCGGCTGGGAGGACGGAATCAGCTGGTCCGGCCTCGGCCCGATGAGGTCGGCGCGGCCCATGGCCCGCAGCGCCTCGCGCAAGATGGGCCAGTTCTCGGGGTCGTGGTAGCGCAGGAACGCCTTGTGCAGCCGGCGCTGCCGCATCCCCTTGATCGCGTCCACCGGCTCGCTGCCGCCGCGCCGCACGCCCTGCAACGGGTTGATTTCGGTGTGATACATGGTCGTGGCTGTCGCCATGGGCGAGGGCAGGAACGTCTGGACCTGATCGGCACGATAGTCGTTCTTCTTGAGCCAGACGGCGAGGTTCATCATGTCCTCGTCGGTCGTGCCCGGATGCGCCGCGATGAAATACGGGATCAGGTAGTATTTCTTGCCGGCTTTCTTGGCGGCGGCGTCGAACATCTCCTTGAAGCGGTCGTAGGTGCCGATCCCCGGCTTCATCATCAGGTCGAGGGGGCCGCGCTCGGTGTGCTCGGGCGCGATCTTGAGACGGCCGCCGACGTGATGGGTCACGAGCTCCTCGACATATTCGGGGCTTCGGACCGCCAGATCGTAGCGCACGCCGGAAGCGACCATCACCTTCTTCACGCCCTCCACCTCGCGGACCTTGCGATAGAGCCGGATCAGGTCGTCGTGCGAGGTGTTGAGGTTCGGGCAGATGTCCGGGAAGACGCAGGACGGCAGGCGACACGCCGCCTCGATCTTCGGGTCCTTGCACGCCATCCGGTACATGTTGGCCGTGGGTCCACCAACGTCCGAGATCACGCCCGTGAAGCCCGGTGTCTTGTCGCGGATCAGCTCGATCTCGCGCAGGATCGAGCCTTCCGAACGGTTCTGGATGACGCGGCCCTCGTGCTCGGTGATGGAGCAGAAGGTGCAGCCGCCAAAGCAGCCGCGCATGATCGTCACCGAGAACTTGATCATGTCCCAGGCGGGGATCTTCGCATCGCCGTAGGAGGGATGGGGGGCGCGGGCGTAGGGCAGGTCGTAGACCGCATCCATCTCCTCGCTGGAGAGCGGGATCGGCGGCGGGTTCAGCCACAGGTCGCGGTCGCCGTGGCGCTGGACGAGGGGACGGGCGTTGCCGGGATTGGCCTCCCGGTGCAGCACCCGCGAGGCGCGGGCATAGGCCTCCTTGTCGTCCTTGACCTCGTCGTAGGCGGGGAGCCGGATCACGGTCTCGCCGGGGCGGCGAGAGGCGGCCTCGTCGGCCGAATCGAGATCGTCGGCGGGCAGCTCGGTGTAATGCTCGGGCACGCGGCGGAACAGGGCGACGCCCCGGACGGAGTCGAGCTCGTGCGGCGCCGCGCCGGCCGCGAGGCGGTTCGCCACCTCGACCACGGCGCGCTCGGCATTGCCGTAGAGCAGAAGGTCGGCCTTCGCGTCCGCCAGGATCGAGCGGCGCACCTTGTCGGACCAGTAATCGTAATGGGCGATGCGGCGCAGGGACGCCTCGATGCCGCCGAGGACGATCGGCACATCCTTGTAGGCCTCGCGGCAGCGCTGCGTGTAGACGATTGTACAGCGGTCCGGGCGGGCGCCGCCTTGTCCGCCCGCCGTGTAGGCGTCGTCGCTTCGCAGGCGACGGTCCGCCGTGTAGCGGTTCACCATCGAATCGAGATTGCCGCCGGTGACGCCGAAGAACACATTCGGCCGGCCGAGCGCCTTGAACGGCTCCGCCGATTGCCAGTCGGGCTGCGCGATGATGCCGACCCGGAACCCTTGCGATTCGAGGAGCCGGCCGATGATCGCCATACCGAAGCTCGGATGATCGACATAGGCGTCCCCCGTCACCAGGACGATGTCGCAGGCATCCCACCCGAGCGCGTCCATCTCGGCGCGGCTCATGGGCAGGAACGGCGCCGCCTTCCGGAGAGGCTGCAGGTTGCAGGCGAGGGGAGCCACGGATCGACTCGGGGAAACTTGAAGGTCCATGGGGTCCGTGCATAGACCGCCCGGACCGCAAGCTCAACGAAAGGTCGAATGCGAATAAGAGGCCTTCCAAAAACCATCGGCGGCTCGAGATGGGTGGCGAGCCGCTTGGCCGACCCGAATTGCTGCCGGCCGCTTCACACCTCGCTCCGCCTCCCGAGGAACGGGCGGCCCCCGATCACCGCCGTGGCGGGGTGATCGGGTCGCCGCGCAGGAGGGCGTTGAGGCGTTCGGTGTCGAAGCCGTCCGTGGCCTTCGGCTTGGCCGGGACGGGTTTCGCGGAAGCGGTCTTGGTCACCGGGGGCTTGCCCGCCGAGGAGGCGGAGGGCTTCGCCGAGGCGGGCTTCGCGCCCGTCGGACGGGGGGCCACCGGGCCTGTGGTGGAGAGGACGCCCGGCTGGAGCAGGGTCGGGATCGAGCCGGTATCCTGAGGCTCGCTCACGATCGGAGCCTGCACCATCTGTGGCGCGGGCGCCGCCGGAAGATGGGCCAGCCGGTCGGCGCTGACGAATCCGATCGCCAGGATGCTCAGCCCAAAGACGCTGCCGATGACGAGGAAGCGCAAGATACGCACGCGATACGCTTTCTACAAATACTCAACACCTTGATCACCGGTTTTAAACCAAGGCCGTTAACGAACCCGAGCATCGGCGGGCGGCCGGACCGTGCCATTTTCTGACCCTTTCTCATGTCGCTGGCAGGAGACGGTCACAGGATCTGGCTGAGGAAGGCTCGTGTCCGGGAATGCCGGGGCCTGTCGAAGAAATCGGCCGGCGGAGCGGTCTCGATGATCTGGCCCTCGTCCATGAACACCACGCGGTCGGCGATCTCGCGGGCGAAGCCCATCTCGTGGGTGACGCAGAGCATGGTCATGCCGCCGCGCGCCAGCTCGGCCATGGTGTCGAGAACCTCCTTCACCATTTCCGGGTCGAGGGCCGAGGTCGGCTCGTCGAACAGCATCACCTTCGGGCTCATGCACAAAGCGCGGCCGATCGCCACCCGCTGCTGCTGTCCGCCCGAGAGCTGGCCGGGAAACTTCCCCGCCAGCTGCGGGATGCGGACGCGCTCAAGATACTCCATCGCCAGTTTCTCGGCCGCCGCCCGGCCCATCCGCTTCACGTGGATGGGGGCCAGGGTGCAGTTCTCCAGCACGGTGAGATGGGCGAACAGGTTGAAGTGCTGGAACACCATGCCGACCTCGCGGCGCACGGCGTCCACGCTGGCCTGCGTGCCGGTGAGTTCGGTCCCATCCACCCGGATCGTGCCCTGCTGGTGCGCCTCGAGGCCGTTGACGCAGCGGATCAGGGTCGATTTGCCCGAGCCCGAGGGGCCGCAGATCACGATCTTCTCGGCCTTCGCCACCGTGAGGTCGACGTCGCGCAGGACGTGGTGGGCGCCAAACCACTTGTTGACGCCGGAGAGCGCGACGGCGGGGGAGGTCTCTGTCATCGGGTCTCATCCCTGGCTTTCACCGTCATCGCCTGTCCCCCGCCGCGAGGCGACGCTCGATGAATCCGGCATAGCGCGCCATGCCGAAGCAGACGGCAAAATAGACGAGGGCGGCGAAGATGTAGGCGGTGGCCGGGATGGTGGCGGCCGACCAGCGCGGATCGGCGCGCGAGGCTTCCAGCACGCGGATGAAATCGCTGATGCCGACGATGGAGACCAGGGTGGTGTCCTTGAACAGGCCGATCATCGTGTTGACGATGCCGGGCAGAGCCACCTTCAGGGCCTGGGGCAGGATGACGAGGCGCAGCGCCTGGCCCCGGCCGAGGCCGAGCGCCGCCGCCGCTTCGGCCTGCCCCTTCGGCACGGTCTGCAGCCCGCCGCGCACTACCTCGGCCATGTAGGCGGAGGCGAAGAGCGCGATGCCGACGAGCGGCCGCAGCAGGCGGTCCACGGTGATGTCGCCGGGCAGGAACAGCGGCAGCATCACGTTGGCCATGAACAGCACCGTGATCAGCGGCACGCCACGCCAGAACTCGATGAAGGCGGTGGAGAGCACGCGCACCACCGGCAGGGTCGAGCGCCGCCCCAGCGCCAGCAGGATGCCGAGCGGCAGGGAGACGACGATTCCCACCGTGGCCACCACCACGGTGACGAGGAAGCCGCCCCACAGGCCCGTCGCGACGGTCTTCAGCCCGAGGGACGGTGCGCCGGAGAGGAGCAGGTAGGCGATGACCGGGAAGACCAGGAACGCGAAGAGCGCGCCGAGATCGCGCCGGGGCGCCCCGAGCCAGAGCATCCATCCGGCGGCGAAGGCCAGCAGCGCGACGGCGAAGTTCGGGCGCCAGTGCTCGGCGGCGGGGTAGGAGCCATAGGCGAGGTAGTTGATCTTGTCGGCGATGAAGGCCCAGCAGGCCCCCACCGGCCGCCCCGCCACTTCCGGCCGGCAGGCATCGCCCGACGCCCCGGTCCAGACCGCGTCGATGACGAGGAAGCGGATCGCCATGGGCAGCAGCCAGGCGAGCAATCCCAGGATCGCCAGGGTGGTGAGCCCGTTGGCGAGACTCGAGAACAGGTTCCGGCGCAGCCAGCCCAGCGGTCCGCCGACGGTGGCGGGCGGCGGGCGCGAGGCGACGAGATCGGCGCGGACGAATCCCTCCATCCTCAGCGCTCCACCCTGGTCACGCGGCGATTGTAGAGGTTCATCAGGAAGGCCGTGGCGAGGCTGAGCGTGAGGTAGACCGCCATGGTGATCGCCACCACCTCCACCGCCTGGTTGGTCTGGTTGAGCACGGTGCCCATGAAGACGTGGACGAGGTCGGGATAGCCGATCAGCACGGCCAGCGACGAGTTCTTGGTGACGTTGAGATACTGGCTGGTGAGCGGCGGCACGATCGCCCGCATCGCCTGCGGGACCACCACGAGACGCAAGCTCTGGCCCCGGCTCAGCCCCAGGGCGGAGGCCGCCTCCCCCTGCCCCCGCGCCACGCTGGAGAGGCCGGCCCGCACGATCTCGGCGATGAAGGCGGCGGTATAGGTGGAGAGCCCGAGGACCAGGGCGGCGAATTCCGGCAGGATCGACAGGCCGCCCTCGACATCGTAGGGACCGCGCGCCGGCCAATCGACCGCGACCGGATGGCCGGCCAGCGCCAGCCCGATCCAGGCGAGACCCGGCAGGAGGATCGTGAGGGCCAACCCCGGCAGCCAGACCCGGACCGGAGGCAGGCCGGTCTCGGCTGCGCGGCGCGCCCGCCGTCGCAGGTGCGACAGGGCGGCGATGCCGGCGAGGAAAGCGATCGGCACCAGCCAGGCGGCGCCTGAGAATTCGGGGCTCGGCAGAACGAGACCACGCTGCGAGACGAAGGCGCCCCCCAGGCTCGCGGGAGCCTCGGCCGAGGGCAGGGCCACCCGCACGGCCACGTACCAGACGAGGAGCTGCAGCAGCAGCGGCACGTTGCGGATTGCCTCCACATAGGCGGAGGCCAGCCCGCGCGCGAGGAGGTTCGGCGACAGCCGGGCGATGCCCACCACGAAGCCGATCAGCGTGGCGAGCACGATGCCCAGCGCCGCGGCCAGCAGCGTGTTGCAGAGCCCGACGAAGAACGCATCGAGATAGGTCGAGGTCGCCGCCGCGTAGGGGATCAGCCGCTGGCCGATGTCGAACCCGGCATTGCGCGACAGGAAGCCGAACCCGGCGACGATGCCCTGTTTCGCGAGCTTCTGCGCGGCGTTGCCGGCGGCGAGATAGACGAGGCCGGCGACGGCGAGCGCCAGGAGGATCTGGAGCGCGAGGGCACGCAGGGAGGTCTTTCGGGATTCAGCCATGACGGCATCCTCCACGCGCAACCCCTCTCCCCCCTGCGGGAGAGGGTGGCCTTCGCGTCAGCGAAGGTCGGGTGAGGGGAGCGCCCTCTCCGGAAAGACCTGTGCCGGCCCCTCTCCCGCCCGCTCCGCGGGCACCCTCCCCCGCAAAGGGGGGAGGGTCTTGCTCCCACACGCCCCTCACCGGATCGGAGGCCCGTATTGCAGGCCGCCCTGGTTCCAGAGGCCATTCAGGCCGCGCGGGATCTTCAGCGGTGTCTGCGCGCCGACATTGCGCTCGAAGGAATCGCCGTAATTGCCCACATGGCGGACGATCCGGTAGGCCCAATCGGTGGTGAGACCGAGGCCCTCGCCGTATTTGCCCTCGAGGCCGAGAATGCGCTTCGCGTCGGGGCTGAGCGCCGATCGGCGCATCTCCTCGACATTGGCCTGACCGATCCCCGCCTCCTCGGCGTCGATCATGGCGTAATGGGTCCAGGCGACGAGATCGCGCCACTGATCGTCGCCCTGACGCACGCCGGGGGCGAACGGCTCCTTCGAGATCGCCTCGTCGAGGATGACGTGCTCGTCCGGATGCGCCGTCTTCAGGCGCTCGCCATAGAGGGAGGATTTGTCGGTGGAATAGGCGTCGCAGCGGCCGGATTCGTAGGCGCCCAGCGTCTGCTCGCTATTGGCGAAGGTGACGACCTTGTAGGTCAGGCCCCGCGTGCGGAACCAATCGGCGAGGTTGAGCTCGGTGGTGGTGCCCTGCTGCAGGCAGATCGTCGCCCGGTCGAGCTGTTTCACCGACGTGATGGCGAGGGACTTTCGCACCAGGAAGCCCTGCCCGTCATAGAAGGTGATGACCGGGAAGTTCATGGCGGCGGTGTCGCGCGACAGGGTCCAGGTGGTGTTGCGCGACAGGACGTCGATCTCGCCCGATTGCAGGGCGGTGAAGCGCGCGGCCGAGGATTGCGGGATGAACCGCACCTTGGCCGGATCGTCGAAGATCGCCGCCGCCAGCGCCCGGCAGAAATCCACGTCGAGCCCGCGCCACTGGCCCTGGCTGTCCGGAATGCTGAACCCCGCGACCCCGCCGCTGACGCCGCAGACGAGATGCCCCCGCGCCTTCACCTGGGCGAGGGTGCCTTGGGCGGAACCGTTCTGGGCGAGGGCGGGAGTAAGGCAGAACAGCATGATCCCCCCGACCCAAAACCTCATCCTGAGGTGCTGCGAAGCGGCCTCGAAGGAGGCCTCCAGCCAGCATCGCGCGATCTGGAGGCCTCCTTCGAGGCCGCCGCTGCGCGGCGTCACCTCAGGATGAGGTGAACGGGTCGGATGAGGCGTCGACGATGCCGGGAGACCGTTGATCATACCCGCGCATTGCAAAGGATCGGCAGGCCCGGTCAAGGGCTTCCGCTTGACGCCATTGCACAGGCGAGGCTGAGGTTGCGGCGCAACCGCCCTCCCCGCATACGGGTTTCCATGTCGAACACCCCTCCCCGCGATCCCGCCCGCTTCGGCCCGGCCACACGCCTCGTCCATGCGGGGCGCGATCCGTCCGCGCAGCATGGCTTCGTCAACACGCCGATCTATCGCGGCTCGACGGTGCTGTTCCCGACCTATGACGACCTGCAGCACCGGCGCGGGCGCTATGATTACGGCACCAGCGGCTCGCCGACGATGGATTCGCTCACCCAGGCCTGGAGCGAGCTCGCCGGGGCGGCGGGTACAGTGCTGACACCCTCGGGCCTGGCCGCCCTCACGGTCGCCCTGATGAGCGTGGTGAGCGCGGGCGACCATCTCCTCGTCACCGACAGTGCCTACCGCCCCACCCGCATCTTCTGCGACGGCGTGCTGAAGCGCTTCGGCGTGGAGGTGACCTATTACGATCCCCTCGTCGGCGCCGGCATCGGCGCTCTGATGCAAACGAACACCAAGGCGGTGCTGGTGGAGGCGCCGGGCTCGCAGAGCTTCGAGATGCAGGATGTGCCGGCCATCGCGGAGGTCGCCCATGCGCATGGCGCCGCCGTCATCATGGACAATACCTGGGCGACGCCGCTGTTCTTCCCGCCGCATGAGCGGGGCGTCGACATCGCCGTGGAGGCGGGGACCAAATATCTCAGCGGCGGCTCGGACCTGCTCCTCGGCCTCACCTCGGCCAACGAGCGATACTGGCCGGCGCTCCACCGCACCTTCGAGCATTTCGCCATGTGCGCCGGGCCGGAGGACGCGTTCCTGGCGCTGCGCGGCCTGCGCACCATGAACCTGCGCCTGCGCGAGCACGAGCGCCAGGGCCTCGCCATGGCGCGCTGGCTGCAGGCGCGGCCGGAAGTGCTGCGGGTGCTGCATCCGGCCCTGCCGGAGGATCCCGGCCACGCCATCTGGAAGCGGGACTTCTCCGGGTCGTCCGGCCTGTTCGGCGTGGTCCTCAAACCGGCGCCGGCGAACGCCGTGGCGGCGATGCTCGACGGGCTCGAATTGTTCGGGATGGGCTTTTCCTGGGGCGGCTTCGAGAGCCTCGTCATCCCGTTCGATTGCCGGACCTACCGCACCGCCACGCGCTGGGAGCCGGGCGGACCGGGCTTGCGCTTCCATATCGGCCTCGAGGAGATTTCGGATTTGCAGGCCGATCTCGATGCCGGGTTTTCGCGGTTACGCGCCGCGATGTGAGGCGCTCTTCGTAAGACACGGCGCACCGTCATCCCGGGTCGCCAAAGGCGAGCCCGGGATCCAGAGCCGCTGCCGGTGCATCGCCTTGCGCTGTCGTCGCTTCTGGATTCCGGGCTCCGCTACGCGGCCCCGGAATGACGGCGGATGACGATCGTGAGGGGGGTTCCAAAACAGAAAAAGGGTTTTTCACGGCGCCAGCCAGGTCCCCGCCCAGCCGTCGCCGTCTCGCTTCCAGGCGGCGCGCCGGTGTCCCCGCCGGTCGAGGAACAGGAATTCGAGCCGGGTGGCACTCACCTGAACCGCGCAGAAATTCGGCCGGCCGGCGGCGATGGCCGCGTCGGTCTCCGGCAGAGAATAGCCCTCGCCCGAGGCGAGTTCGGTGCCGGGCCCCGGCGCCACGCCATAGCAGACCCGGCTCATCGCCATCGATCCGTCCCAGGCGGTATCCGCCAGGGCATCGTCGGTATGGAGCGTGGCCGGGCCCGAGACCCGGATCTGGACCTTGCTCGCCGAATCGTAGCCGTGCAGCGCGGCCCGGCCGGAGGCGGCGATCTCGGCGGCCTTGCGGGACCGGCGGTCGCAATGGAAGCGCAGGATCCCGGTCCGCCGGTCGGCCTCGCGCAGGACGATGGTGCGGACCTGCGGGCAGCCGTCGGCATCCACCGTGGCGAGGGCCGGCATGTGGAAGGCGTTGCGGCGCAGCCTCGGCCCGTCCTCCAGAAGCTGCCAGAGATGGGCCAGGCTGGCGTCGAGATCGTCGAAGAAATCCGGCAGCGGAATCGTCGGGGGAGTCATGCCGAGAACGTCACGGAACGGGATCCGCCCCGGACTTCCGGCGCTTTTCCTTCAGGATCAGCGCGACGTTGCGGAGATAGATGCCCGTCGAGAGGGCTTGTCCGAAGATGATGACCGGCTCGCGCCGCACCAGCCCGTAGACCAGGGTCATCAGCCCGCCCGCGATGGAGAGGAACCAGAACGAGAGCGGCATGACGCTGCGGCCGGCCTTCTCGCTCGCCAGCCATTGCAGGATGAAGCGGGCACCGAACACGACCTGGGCCAGAATGCCGAAGACCAGCCAGCCGTCGAACTTGGTGACGAAGATGTCGTAGGCGTAGCCGCTCAGGTCTTCCGAAAGCTGCATCAGCATGGGTTCAGGCCTCCCCACCGGTCACGAGAGCGCTCTGCGCCGAAGTGGATGCCGGTTCGGCGAAAAAAGAGCTTGGCACGACAAAGGTCTAGATCTCCACCGCCTCGGGCGAGGGCCGCTTGCGGCGGATCAGCCACCACACCCCCGCGAGATCGAGGAGCCCGACCCAGAGCCGGTCGAACAGGCCGTAATTGGAGCGCCCGGTGAAGCGCGGCCGGTCGACCACGTCGGCATGGACCACGCGGTAGCCCTCGCGGGCGACGAGGGCCGGCATGAAGCGGTGCAGCGCATCGAAATAGGGCAGCGCACGGTAGACCTCGCGCCGGAACACCTTCATGCCGCAGCCGGTATCGCGGGTGTCGTCCTTGAGGATGCGGCCGCGCACGCCGTTGGCGATGCGCGATTGCAGGGTCTTCAGGCGCCCGTCCTTGCGGCCGACGCGCTGGCCCTGGGCCAAGCCCGTGCTCCGGCCGCCCTCCTCCAGGGCCGCCACCAGGGCAGGGATGAAGGCCGGATCGTTCTGGCCGTCGCCATCGAGGGTGGCGATGAGGGCGCCGCGCGCCACGGCGACGCCGCTGCGGATCGCGGCCGATTGCCCGCCGCTGCGGGCATGGCGGACTACGCGCAGCCAGGGCCGGGTACGGCGCAGATCGCCGAGGACCGCCCCGGTGGAGTCGGTGGAGCCGTCATCCACGTAGATCACCTCGAACGGGGCGAGGGCCGAGCAGGCGCGCTCGATCTCGGTGACGAGACTCTCGACATTGCCGGCCTCGTTCTTCACCGGGACGACGATGGACAGGCGGGTGGAGGGTACTGTGTCGGTTTGGGTCACGGGGTCACCGCATAGGCCGAGAGGTCGATCCGCCGGCCGCTGTTGATGTTGAAGCCGGAGACCCGGCCGACCGGGGCAGCCTTGACGGGGGTATCCTTAGCGCGTGTCCCCGCCCGCCGGAACTCGTCCAGGAACGGCTCGGTGACGAAGACGAGGCGGCAGCCGCCCCCTGTCAGGAACTCCGCCGCCTCGGCCCCGGTATTCAGCATGGCGAGGTCCGTCCCGATGAGGAAGACGAGGCTCGGCTCGCGGTAGCCGAGGCTGGCGACTTTCGGGGCGGTGCAGGGCAGCCCGTCGCGAAGGGCGGCGAGGCGCGGCGAGACCTTCAGCGCCGCCAGTACCGGCTGGGTCAGGCCGAACACCGCCGGCGAGAGCAGGGCCGAGGCCAGGATGGCGCAGGCCAGCGCCCGTTCGGGCAGGCGGCGGGCGAACAGCACGACAGCGAGGATCGCGGCGGCGCAGGAGGCCAGCAGCAGCGGCAGCCCGGCGACGGGGATCACGTGGTCGAAGGTCCAGGCCACGCCGACGAGGCCGAGGGTCAGGCCGACCGGGATCAGCACCACCAGGGCGGCCACGGCCCTGGCTCCCCGCCGGCCCCGATCGAGGGCGCCGCGCCCCACGGCCAGGAGGGTGAGGATCGCCACGGCCGGCATCAGCGGCAGGACGTAATGCGGCAGCTTGGTCGGCACGGCCTCGAACAGGATCCAGGCGGGCACGATCCAGGCGAGGAGGAACGCGATCGCATCGTCGCGCCGGTTGGCGAAGGCGAAGGGCGCGCTCAGCGCCGCGAAGGCGGCCCCCGGCCAGAAGGTGGCGAAGAACACCGCCAGATAGGTGCCGGGCGGCGCGCCGTGCTTCTCGGCGGCTCCCCCCACCTTGCCGAGCATGTCGCGACCCACCGCCTCGCCGAAGAACGCGCCGCCGCTCTTCCACGCGATGGCGACGAACCAGGGGGCGACGATGGCCAGGGTCAGCCCGAGGCCGAGGCCGGGACGCAGGTCCATGAGCCAGCGGCCGGACCGCTCCTTCAGGGACAGCGCGAACGCGGCGAGCCCGACGAAGAGCGGCACCATCGGCCCCTTGATCAGGATGCCGATCGCCATGGCCAGCCAGAACACCAGCACGGTCGTGAGATCGGGCCGGCCCCGCGTCCGTCCGGGCGTGATCCGGCCGAGCCAGACCCGCGCCAGCGCGCCCATCGCGGCGACCGAGCAGGCGGTGAGAAGGGCGTCCGTCTTGGCGAGGCGCGCCTCCGCCGAGATCATGATGCAGGCCGAGAACAGGGCGGCGGCGACGAGCGCGCCCCGGCGCGGCAGGAAGGCGAGGGCCGCCCAATAGGTGAACAGGCTCGCCAACAGCGCGCCGATCAGCGAGGGCACGCGGTAGAACGCGATGGTGGTGCGGGCCCGGTCGACCCCCAGGGCCTCGGCCCCCTTCACCACCGTGGCCTGCACCCAGTAGATCCCCACCGGCTTCTTGTGGCGCGCCTCGCCCTGGAAGCGGATGTCGACGATGTCGCCGGTCTCGATCATCTGCTTCGAGGCCTGGGCGAAGCGCGGCTCGTCGCGGTCCATCGGCTGGAGCGAGACGAAGCCCGGCAGGAAACAGACGAGGCAGAGAGCCAGGAGCAGGGCGCAGGCGCGGGCATGGCTCGCCGAGGCCGCCTCGATCAGCCTGTCGAGGAAGCCCGCTCCATCGCCGGGCGGGACGGCATGTCCGGCATCGGCGGTTCTCATGAGACGGGACGCAGTGGGGCGGACATGGGGCGGCTCCGGGCCGACGGGCAGCCCTTGACGATCGGTCGATGCCGCGACGGGCGGCGGTGTCGATGATGCGGCCGGGAAAGTCAAATTCGCCCGCATCGGAGGAGCGCTGCCAGGATCACGCAAAAGCAGCGAAACGACGGCGGTACTCGCCGGGCGTCGTCGCGATCCGGCGCAGGAAGACCCGGCGCAGGGTTTCCTCGGCACGAAAGCCACAGCGTTCGGCGATGCGCTTCAGCGGCAGGTCGGTCTCCTCCAGCAGCCGGCGGGCGGCCTCGAAACGGATGCCCTCGATCGCCTCGGCCGGGCTGCGGCCCGTCGCGGCGCGGTAATGCCGGGCGAAACTGCGCGGGCTCATCCCGGCCCGGTCGGCCAAGGCGGGAATCGTCAGATCGGCGGCGAGGTTCTCGCCGATCCAGGCATGGAGGCGGCCGAACCGGTCGTCGCCCCCCTGAAGCGAAAGGGCCGCGCTGAACTGGGCCTGCCCGCCGGGCCGCTTGAGGAACACGACGAGGTGCCGCGCCACGGCCAGGGACGTCTCCCGCCCGAGATCGGCCTCCACCAGGGCCAGGGCGAGATCGATACCGGCGGTGACCCCGGCCGAGGTCCAGAGCGCGCCGTCGCGGATGAAGATCGGGTCGGCCTCGACCCTCGCCGCCGGATAGAGGGCCCGCAGGGCATCGCAGCGGGTCCAGTGGGTGACCACGCGGCGGCCGTCGAGGAGGCCGGCCGCACCGAGGAGGAAGGCCCCGGTGCAGACCGAGGCGACGCGACGCGACCGGGCGGCCCGGCCGGACAGCCAGGAGACCAGGCCGGGATTGTCGAGATGGGCATGAACCCCTCGCCCGCCGGCGACGATCAGCGTGTCGATGGAGCCGGAATCCGGAACCAGACCCTCGGCGGTCAGTGCGAGACCCGAGGAGGTGACGACGGAGCCGGCACGCTCGGCGACGACGCTAACCCGATAAGGGGATGGCCGTCCGGCGTCGACGAAAAGGTCGTTGGCGGTGGCAAAGACCTGGAGCGGACCGGCTACATCGAGGAGCTGCACCCCCGGATAGGCCAGGATTGCCACGGCGAGTGGTCGCTCCCGCAATGGGTGGTTTGGCAGGATACGAGGGTTTTTGGTCATGTCGGCCGGCAACCTGCGCCGGTATCGTCGGTCCTGTCCAGCCGCGGCCTTTCCGTTGCCGCCCCCTCCCGGAGACCCTTGCCATGCCCCAGACCGAGATCCGCTTCGAGATCGGCCTCCTGACCTTCGAGGGCGTGCAGCAGCTCGACCTCACCGCGCCCTACGAGGTCTTCGCCTCGCTGCCGGGGGCGCGCGTCCATCTCGTCGGCCTCGACCGCGCCACCATCGTCAGCGCCACCGGATTGCCGCTGACGCCCACGACGGATCTCGCCGCCTGCCCGCCCCTCGACCTCCTCTGCATTCCGGGCGGGATCGGCGTGAACGCCCTGATGACGCACGCGCCGGTACTCGATTTCGTGCGCGCCCAAGCCGAGCGGCCGATCCTCGTCACCTCGGTCTGCACCGGCGCCCTCATCCTCGGGGCGGCGGGGCTGCTGAGGGGAAAGCGCGCGACCACCCATTGGGGCGCCCTCGACCTCTTGGCGGCCTTCGGGGCGATCCCGGTCGACGAGCGGATCGTGCGCGACGGACGGATCATCACCGGGGGCGGCGTCACCGCCGGCCTCGATTTCGCCCTCGCGGCGGTGGCCGAGCTCGCGGGCCGGACGGAAGCCGAGACGATCCAGCTGGCTCTCGAATACGCGCCGGCCCCGCCCTTCTCGGCGGGCCATCCCGGAACGGCCTCGCCTGAGGTGGTCGCGGCCGCCCGCGCGCGATTCGCCGCTTCGCGCGCCGCCCGCGAAACGATCATCGCGGGGATCACCCGGAACGGGGGGTTCTGAGCCTCATTCGTCATCGGGCCCGGCGGCAAGGGCATAGACCGCGTCGCCGAGGCGCTGGAACGGACCGTCGGGCCCCGAGCGCTTCCACAGCCGGGTGTTGAGGGCCGCCACCGGGTCGATGCCGGGGACCGACAGGCCGCGCAGGGTCAGGCCCTCCAGGATCTCGGCGGCGTGGAGAGGCCGGCCCGCCTCCTCGAGGATCTCGGAGGCGGCCTCCATGAGGAGACGGCCCTCGCGCCGGGCCTGCGACCGGTCGCCGCCGGATTCGCCCGCAGGCTCCTCGCTTGCCGAATCCGGCGGCGGGGCGACCGGGGCCGGATCCCGCCGCCCGTCACCCGCCTCTCCGGCGGGCCCGGATATCCGGCGGCCGATATCGAGGAAGAGCGTGAGGTCGGCGATGGCCCGCTCGATCCGGGCCCGCTCACGATAGAGGTCGGAGAGGCGTGCCTCGGCCTCGGCTTCCGTCAGGAACATGGTGGCACCTCTGGAATATTCCAATTATGGAATATCTAGCAGAAGGCGTGCCGGGATGGAATATTCCTCTCGAATATTTGGAAGATGCCTCAGCCCGCGAGGGCGCGCCGTGCCGCACCGGCCTTGGATGCGCCCGCCTTCGCCCCGCCGAGCCTGGGCGGAACCAGCAGGGCGCTCGGATGGGCGGGCTGGAGCATCATGCCGGCCTCGTCGAGGGAGACGGGCAGTTTCGGGAAGACCTCCTGCATATGGGCGAGATCGGCCTTGAAGGCCTGCCGGAAGCTGCGGATGCTGGCATTGTCGGCACCGAACTGGCTGTGCAGGTTGGCCCAGGTCAGCCGCAGCGGGCGCTGCAGGACGCGCAGGCGGTAGCCGAGCCAGAACAGGAGATCGAGCTTGCGGGCCGAGCCGGCGAAGGCGCGGGCCGCGCGGATATCGACCGGCAGGGCGTGCTGGATCAGGTTGTCGTAGAAATCCTGGTGGAACTGGACGGTCTTCGACCAGACCTGCCCCTCCCCCGATCCGTGCGAGAGCCAGAGGTCGAGCTGGCGGAAGGGCGGCACGTTGAGGGTGCTGGCCTTGTCGCTGCCGTCCCAGAGGCCGATCTGCAGGGTACAGGCGGCGAGCCGGTTGAGCTGTTCCTTGAACTGCCGGATCGTGCCGCGCTCGCCGCCGGTGACGGAAAATCCCATCTCCTTCATGAAGCCCGACAGGCTGTCCGCCACCGTGATGGTGGGGCTGCGCTGGCGCACCGCCTCGGTGCAGAGATGCAGCAGGACGAGGCGGGCCTTGGGGCCGTAGGGCAGGCCCTGGAACTCCATCTCGCCATTGACCGGGTTCTTGAGGCGGCCGGCCAGCAGGCTGAGGGAATTGCGGCCGTATTCCCGGAAGAACTCGCGGGCATCGCCCGGATCGCGATAGGGCAGGCCGCACAGGGCCAGCACGCTGTGGATGTGCTGCAGGTTCTCCGGCAGGGTCGGTTCGTTCTCGATGACCTCGCGCACCATGTCGCGCCGGCGCCGGTCGCGGGGCATGGCGCCGCGCATGTCGGCGGCCTCGCGCAGGCTCGCCGCCTCGGCGTCGCGGGCACGCTGCCGATGGAGGATATGCTCGACGATGCTTCCGAACAGGAAGCTGCCGCGGCCGGCCTCGACCTCCTCCAGGAGGTCGGGATCACGGATCTGGGCGAGCTTCTCCTCGATCCCCATGGCTGTCATCGATACCGGCGGCTCTGGTCACTGAACTCCCGCCATCGCACGATTCCGAGGCCAGGAGTCGCCGGGGCCGGATCTTATCCCGACAATCCACGGAGTCGGCCCAAGGGCTCGGCCAAGGGCTCGGCCAAGGGCTCGGCCAAGGGCTCGGCCAAGGGCTCGGCCAAGGGCTCGGCCAAGGGCTCGGCCACGGAACCCCGCAGCCGGGGGATGGGCCGCACCCGTGCGGCGATCCCGCCGCCGGAAGAGACCGCCCCTCAGCCCTTCCGAGGTCTACGCAGAGTTCGATACGGGCCGGAATTCCGTTCTATCCCCATACTTCACCGGCAAACCCCGTTCTCCCCGCAGAATTCCATACGGATCGGCGCAGAATCGCATACGGATCGGGGCCGCGACAGCGCAGAATCCGATACGGAACCACGCAGAGTTCGATACGTCCTCGCGCAGAGTTCGATACGCGAAAGGGTCTCAACCTACGGGGAGACCACGCGAATTCGCCGTCCCATATAACTTGCTGAACTGACTCTCTAAAAAGAGGTTACTGATATCTTTCCTAAGGGGTCGGTGGGTCGTTCGCTTTACCGGACGGCACGGTTCTTTGATCGATATCTTGGAATTTCCAGAATTCCTCCTCTCCCGGTCCACAGGTTCGGCACAGACGAGGATGGATCGTGCCCCCCTGCGACACCGGCTTGAGGGGACGCCACCGGTTGGCCTAACCGTGGCCGAGCCCGGACTTGCGCCCTTCCCCCTTCCTGACTTTCTCCAGCATGGTGAGCCCGTGACATCCGAAGCCCCGATCGAGACCCTGCTGCGATTGATGGCGGCCCTGCGCGATCCCGAACGGGGCTGCGCCTGGGACCAGGTCCAGACCCTCGACAGCCTCGCCCCCTACGCGCTGGAGGAGGCCTACGAGGTGGTGGACGCCATCGAACGTGGCGATCTCGCCGATCTCCAGGGGGAACTCGGCGATCTCCTGCTCCAGGTCGTGTTCCAGGCGCGGGTCGCCGAGGAGGCCGGGAGCTTCGCCTTCGACGATGTGGTCTGGACGATCTGCGCCAAGCTGATCCGGCGGCATCCGCATGTGTTCGAGGCGGATGGGTCGCTGCTGGCGGATGGTCCCGAGCGCCTGAACCTGACGCAGCTCGACGCCAACTGGAATGCGGCGAAAGCGGCGGAACGGTCGGAGAAGACGGGGCGGTCCGAACACACCGGGGGCGACCTCCTCGGCTCCGTCGCCAAGGCCCTGCCCGCCCTCACCCGGGCCGAGAAGATCAGCCGCAACGCGGCGCGGCACGGATTCGACTGGCCGGACGCGGCCTCAGTCGTCGCCAAGATCCGCGAGGAGGTGGACGAGGTCGCCGACGCGCTCGGGCGGAACGACCCGGATCACCTCGCCGAGGAGATCGGCGACCTGCTCTTCGCGGTGGTGAATCTCGCCCGGCATTCTGGAATAGATCCGGAATATTCCTTGAAAAGAGGGAATATCAAGTTCGAGCGGCGCTTCCACGCCATGGCGGCTTTGATCGCGGAGGATGGGGCAAGCCTGGAAGAGGCCGATCTTTCCGCCATGGAAGCCGCTTGGCAGCGGGTGAAGCGTTCGGAAGCCTGATCGCCGGCTGGCTTCGGTCCGTTCGCCCGCCCGCGCTCTACCGCTGCCCGAACGGCCAATCGACGATCCGCGTGGCGTGGAGCGCCCACCAGACCAGAACCGGTTGGAGGGCGAGGCGGGGCCCGTGATACCACCAGCTGTCGGGCAGGCCGGGAACGGAGATCCCCTCGACCGCGTGCTTGATATTGGCCGGGAACACGCAGATCGCGTAGGCGGCCAGGGCGTAGCCGGCAGCGCGGCGGGTGCGCGCGACGAACAGGCCCGCCACGCAGGCGAGTTCGTAGAGACCCGTCAGGATGACGACCTGCCTCGGCCAGGGCACCCAATCGGGCATGATCGGCAGGAACCTGTCGGCGGCCGCGAGGTGGAGGAGGCCGATGCCGCCATAGAGCGCGGCGAGGCCGAGCCGCGAGAGCAGGCGGCTGTGCGTTGGGGCCTCCGGCGTGGTGATCTCCGGCCTCACGCCACCTCCGGCGCGACGCCGCATTCCTCGGCGATGAGGCGGCGGAGCGCGTGGCTCAACGCGGCGACGGTCTCGTGCCCGCCGGGGAACGCCGTCGTCCCGATCGCCGTAACAGGGGAGAGGCCCCGCAGGGAATTGGTCATGAGCACCGCCTCAGCGGCCAGGACCTCCTCGAGGGCGAGGGAGCGTTCCGTGGTCTCGATGCCGAGGGATTCCGCCAAGCCGAGAACCTGCGCCCGGACGATGCCGGGCAGTACGCCGTCCGACAGCGGCGGGGTGACGAGGCGCCTGTCCAGGATTGCGAACAGGTTGCCGGTCCCGGCGCAGGCGAGGTGGCCTTTGGTGTTGAGGAACAGGGCCTCGTCGAAGCCCAGCGCCCTCGCCTCCCGGGCGGCGAGGATGGCGTCGAGATAGCCCAGCGTCTTGATCCTCGCGGTCGGCGAGGTCTCGTTGCGGCGGATCGTGCTCGGATGCAGCGAGACCGGCGCGAAACCCGACCCCGCCCGGCGCGGCGTGGCGGCGATCCACCAGACCGGCCGGGCCGGCTCCGGCGGGGCGAGACCGCGCGGGCCGGAGCCGCGGGTGATCGTGGTGCGGAGCGCGCCGTCGCCGATGGCAGCGGCGACGCGGCGCATCGCCTCCCCCACCGCTTCCCGGTCGATGAAGAATCCCAAATCCTCGGCCGAGGTGGCGAGCCGGGCGAGATGCGCCTCATGGAAGGCGAGGCGGCCGCCGAGGCAGAGGGCCGTGTCGAAGAGGCCGTCCCCGAGGGTCAGGCCCCGGTCGGCGAGGTCGAAAACATGGCGGCTGCCCTCGTGGAGGACACCGTCAAACCACAGCATCGCGGCTCTCCCGCCACCGGCGCGCCAGATCGAGGAAGTTGCCGAACACCGCGTGGCCGTTCTCGGTCAGCACCGATTCCGGGTGGAACTGCACGCCCATCGTCGGGTGGCGCCGGTGCGACAGGGCCATCACCTCGCCCTCCCCCGATACGGCATCGACGACGAGGGATTCGTCCATGCCCGGCTGCGGCGTGACGATGAGGGAATGGTAGCGGCCCACCTGCATCGGGTCGGGCAGGCCCGCGAACAGGCCGGACCCGTCATGCCGGATCGCCGTCGCCTGGCCGTGGAGCGGCCGCGCCGCCCGCTCGACCCGACCGCCGAAGGCCGCACCGATGGCCTGGTGGCCGAGGCAGACGCCGAGGATCGGGATCTCGCCGGACAGGGCCTCGATGGCGGGCAGGGTCACGCCGGCCTCGTTGGGGGTGCAGGGGCCGGGCGAGAGGATCAGCGCCTCGGGGGCGAGCGCGCGGATGCCGGCGACGTCGACGGCGTCGTTGCGCAGCACCTTCACCTCCTGGCCGAGCTCCTCCACGTAGCGCACCACGTTGAAGACGAAGGAATCGTAATTGTCGACGACGAGGATCATGACGCCTCGCCCTCGTTCCGGTCGGGCTCGAAGGCGGCGAAGACTCGCGCCGCCTTGGTCAGGGTCTCCTCGTACTCCGCGGCCGGGTCGGAGAGGAGCGTCACCCCTCCCCCGGCCTGGAGCACGGCGCGGGACTCGTCCATGAACACGGTGCGGATGGCGATGGAGGTGTCGAGCGACCCGTCGAACCCGATGGCGCCGATGGCCCCGCAATAGAGCTCGCGGGCATCACCCTCGATCTCGGTAATGATGTCCATGGCGCGCAGTTTCGGGGCCCCGGTGATCGAGCCGCCGGGGAAGGTGGCGGCGATCAGGTCGATGGCGTCGAGCCCCTGGCGCAGGGTCCCGGTCACCACGGAGACGAGGTGGTGGACAGAGGCGTAGGATTCGAGCCCGCACAGGACCGGCACCTTGACGCTGTGCGGCTCGCAGATCCGCGAAAGGTCGTTGCGCAGGAGATCGACGATCATGATGTTCTCGGCCCGCTCCTTGACGTTGGCCTGGAGCGCCTCGCCCAGAGCCCGGTCCTCGGCGGGATCCTCCACCCGGCGCACGGTGCCCTTGATCGGCCGGGTCTCCACCGCCCTGCCCTGCAGCTTCATGAAGCGCTCGGGACTGCTCGACGCGATGGTGAGAGCGTCGAAGGACAGATAAGCGCCGAAGGTCGCCGGGTTGGTCTCACGCAGGCGGTGATAGAGCGCGAAGGGATCGTATCCCGTCGGCAGCGCCGCCTCGAAGCGCTGGGCGATGTTGGCCTGGTAGATGTCGCCGGCCCGGATGTAGTCGCGGACCGTCTCCACCGCCGCCTCGTAGGAAGCCCTGGTGAAGTTGGAGCGCCAGGCGAGGGGCGCGGCCTCTGCTCTCGTCCGGGCGCCGCCGCCGCCCGCGAGCAACTCCGCGAAACGGTCGAGCCGCGCCCGCGCCCGGTCGGCGCGGGCGGAATCCGTCAGCTCCGGAAAGCCGTTGGCGACGAGCCGGCAGGTGCGGCTGTCATGGTCGATGGAGAGGATCGTGTCGTAGAGATTGAAGGCGATGTCGTCGGTGAGGCCGGCGCGGCGGGCCGGCGGCGTCACCCGCTCCAGGCAGGCGCCGAGATCGTAAGCGAAATAGCCGATGGCCCCGCCGGGAAAGCCGAATCCCTCGTCGCCCGCCATCCGGTAGGGCGCGAGGCAGGCGCGCAGGGCCTCCAGGCCGGACCCCTCGAGCGGGCGTCCGTCGAGCGTCGCGCGGCCGTTCGCGTAGCGGAACCGCCCGAACGGATCGGCGGCCACGATCGAGACGCGCCCCAGGGTCTCGTGGCGCATGGCGCTGTCGAGGAAGGCCAGTCCCGGCAGGGACGAGAACGCCTCGGCCGCCGCGACGGGATCGATGAAGGGGATCTCGCGGGTCCACATGATGCTGTCGGACTTAAGAGCTTCGCGCGGGCTGGGACACGGGGCCCTCCTGCGGCATGGTTTCCTGATGACGCGCCACAGGTGACACGGGTCGCGGTCCGACGGAAGCCGCGCGGGCTGCATGGGCCGTGCAGGCTGGCGGCATGGTGCCCGGAACCGCCGCCCTCGCAACCGCGCGAGGATGGGCGTATAGGGAGACCGCAACCCGGCACCCTCCGCCCCGAGAATCACGGCCGGTCGAGTTTTCCTCGGCCGCGACCGACGAGCGACCATGACCGTACCCGTCACCGTTCCGACCCCGGCGAAAGCCGCGCCCAAGATCTCGTTCGTCTCCCTCGGCTGCCCCAAGGCGCTGGTGGATTCCGAGCGCATCCTCACGCATCTCCGGGCGGAAGGCTATGAGCTCGCGCGCCGGCATGACGGGGCGGACGTCGTCATCGTCAATACCTGCGGCTTCCTCGATTCGGCCAAGGCCGAATCGCTCTCGGCCATCGGCGAGGCCATGGCCGAGAACGGCCGCGTCATCGTCACCGGCTGCATGGGCGCGCAGCCCGAGGAAATTCGCGAGAAATATCCGAACCTCCTCGCGGTGACCGGCCCTCAGGCCTACGAATCGGTGGTCGCCGCCGTGCACGAGGCGGTGCCCCCGGCCCATGACCCGTTCCTCGATCTGGTGCCGCCGCAGGGGGTGAAGCTCACCCCGCGTCATTACGCCTATCTGAAGATCTCCGAGGGCTGCAACAACCGCTGCACCTTCTGCATCATCCCGTCCTTGCGCGGCGACCTCGTCAGCCGGCCGGCCGGCGACGTGCTGCGCGAGGCCGAGAAGCTGGTGAAGGCCGGCGTCAAGGAATTGCTGGTGGTCTCGCAGGACACCTCCGCCTACGGCGTCGATATCCGCTACGCCACGAGCCCCTGGCGCGACCGCGAGGTGCGGGCGAAATTCTACGATCTCTCCGCCGAACTCGGGGAGCTCGGTGCCTGGGTGCGGATGCACTACGTCTATCCCTACCCGCACGTGGACGACGTCATCCCGCTGATGGCCGAGGGCAAGATCCTGCCCTATCTCGACATGCCGCTCCAGCACGCCAGCCCGTCCGTGCTCAAGCGCATGCGCCGGCCGGGCAACCAGGAGAAACAGCTCGAGCGCATTCGGCGCTGGCGCGAGATCTGCCCGGACCTCGCCATCCGCTCGACCTTCATCGTCGGCTTCCCCGGCGAGACCGAGGCCGAGTTCGAGGAATTGCTGACCTGGATCCGGGAAGCCAAGCTCGAGCGCGTCGGCTGTTTCGAATACGAGCCCGTGGGCGGCGCGGTGGCCAACGGGCTCGGCGATCTCGTCCCGCCGGAACTCAAGGCCGAGCGCAAGCGCCGCTTCATGGAGGCGCAGCAGGGCGTCTCGGCCCGCCTGCAGAAGGCGCGCGTGGGCAAGCGCCTGCCGGTCATCATCGATGCCGTCGAGGGCGGTATCGCCAAGGGCCGCTCGAAATACGACGCGCCCGAGATCGACGGCAACGTCCATGTCACCTCACGCCGGCCGCTGCGGGTCGGCGACATCGTCACCGTGAAGATCGAGCGGGCCGACGCCTACGACCTCTACGGCAGCGCGGTCTGACACCGCCCACCAAGTAGCCCCACCGGCCGCGACCGGCGGGGCTTTCTTCGTTAGCCGGGATGTACCTGACCCGTCAGGAATTCTTGCTCGTCAGGAATTCTTGCGCGGGCGGTGGTTCGGATCGATGCCGCCTTCCGGCGTCGTCTCGTTGTCGACGTCGCCTTCGAAGGTCGACTCGCCTTCGAGATCGCGGGGGTCGCCCCCCGACATCGTCATCCCCTTCGAGGTGCCGATTCCGGGATTGCCCTTGAGGTCCGCATCGGTCGGGACGTCGGTCTTCATGTGCTTGTTGGACATGAGCGCTCCATCACAGCTGCGATGACCCGTCAACGCGGCACCCACCGGCCAAGTTACCGCGTATCGTGCCGCATCAGGAATCGATGGACGCGCTGTCGATCCGGGTGATCCCGGCGCGGTCCATCTCGTCCCAGGCGCGGGCGAGCGAGCCGCTCTGGTCGATCGCCCTCACGGCGTCCTCCACCACGACGATGTCGAACCCCGCGCGCCGTCCGTGGAGGGCGCTCCAAGCGACGCAGAAATCCGTGGCGAGGCCACAGAGGAACAGGCGGCTGATGCCGCGTTCGCGCAGGTATCCCGTGAGCCCCGTGGGCGTGACGCCATCGGCTTCGAGGAAGGCCGAGTAGCTGTCCGTATGCGCATGGTAGCCCTTGCGGATCACCAGCTCGGCCTGGTCGGCATGCAGCTCGTCGGAGAGCCGCGCGCCGGGCGAGCCCTGGATGCAATGGTCCGGCCACAGGATCTGTGGGCCGTAGGGCAGATCCATGGTCTCGAACGGGCGTCGCCCGGCATGGCTGGACGCGAAGGAGACATGCCCGGCCGGATGCCAGTCCTGAGTCAGGACCACATGCGGGAACAGGGCGGCGAGGCGGTTGATCGGCGCGATCACCGCATGGCCGTCCGGCACCGCGAGGGCTCCGCCGGGCAGGAAGTCGTTCTGGACGTCGACCACCAGGAGAAGGTCGCGCTCACCTGGGGTCATCATTCGCTTCGTCCTGTCGTCGGGTGATCCCGGGATCGCGGTATCCTTGAATCACGGGATACTCGGATCACGAGATGCCTGAATCAGGAGATTCTTGGATCAGGAGTTTCTTGGATCACGGGGTCATGATCGTGGCGCCGGTGGTCTGGCGTCCGGCCAGATCCTTGTGCACCTGCACCGCGTCGGCGAGTTTCGCCCGTGCATGGACGGGGATCTTCACCGCGCCGCTCGCCACCACGCCGAACAGGTTCTCGGCCATGGAATCGAGGGTGGCCCGCGTCCCCGCATGGGCGAACAGGGAGGGACGCGTCGCGAAGAGCGAGCCCTTCTGGCCCAGCACCGCCAGGTTGAAGTTCTCTACCGGGCCCGAGGCGGAGCCGAAGCTCACGAACATCCCCAGCGGGGCGATGCAGTCGAGGGAGGCCGGGAACGTGTCCTTGCCGACGCCGTCATAGACGACGCGCACGCCCTTGCCGCCGGTGATCTCCCTGACCCGCGCGGCGAAATCCTCGTCGCGGTAGAGGATGACGTGATCGCAGCCATTGGCCCGCGCCAGTTCCGCCTTCTCGGCCGAGCCCACCGTGCCGATGACGGTGGCGCCGATATGCTTGGCCCACTGGCAGGCGATGAGGCCGACGCCGCCGGCGGCGGCGTGGAACAGGATCGTGTCGCCCGGCTTCACCGGGCAGGTCCGGTGCAGGAGATATTCGGCGGTGAGGCCCTTCAGCATCATGGCCGCGGCGGTGTCGTCGTCGACGCCGTCGGCGAGATGCACGGCGGCGCTGGCATTGATCACCACCTCCTCCGCATAGGTGCCCTCGGCCGAACCGTAGGCCACGCGCTCACCCACCCGGAACCCGGTGACGCCCTCGCCGATGGCGGTGACGACGCCCGCGCCCTCCTTGCCGGGGGTGAAGGGGAGCTGCGCCGCCTTGTAGGCGCCCGAGCGGAAGTAGATGTCGATGAAGTTGACGCCGATGGCCGTCTGGCGAACGCGGATCTGGCCGGGGCCGGGCTCGCCGACCGCCACCTCCTCGTAGCGCATCACTTCGGGTTCGCCATACTCGTAGACCCGGATCGCCTTGGGCATCGTCGTCACTCCTCGTCTGTCCGATGGACGCGACATAAGCTGCCGGTATTAAGGGGCAAGTCCGGCGCTGCCGATTGAGGTGCCCGGCCGGAGGCGCGGGCGGCATGGCCATTGCGAAACATCGCCCGCCTCGTGTGAGAGAGGCCGGGCGGCGGCGTTCCCCGGCAACCGCGACGGAGGGTGGCAGCGTTCCATGGAAGAGATCGTCTGGATCAGGCCCGCCGATTACGATCCCGCCGTCGTCGCGGGGCTCGTGTTCCAGCCGGAGCCGGGCCTTCCCGCCTTCGAGGTCATGGACCGCTGCCGGGTGGTGATGATGTTCAAGGCCGGGATCACCTGGGAAATCAGGCCGTTCACGCAACTCACCTTGAAGATCGTCGAGGAGCCGGAAGGCTGAAGTCTTTCACGGGATCCGCGACAGTTCCAGGTCGCGGCGGATCGCCAGGAGGTCGAGGACGGCGAGAACCAGCCAGGGACCTGCGATCCCGATGAAGAATGCCATGTGACCTCTCCTATCCCGGCGATGATCCGGCATCGCCGCATCGGACGATAGGACAGGTCCCGGCGGTCGGCAAACGGCAGGGCGCGGGTCTCGATCCGCCCTGCCCCCGGACGATGGTCAGGGCCGGCCGGCGGCGTCCAGGATCAGCTTCGCGATCGTGTCGGGCTGGGAGATCAGGGACAGGTGGCTCGCCGTCACCTCGATCGTGGTCGCGCCCATCCTCTTCGCCATGAAGCGTTGAAGATCGGGGTCGATCGTCCGGTCCTCCGTCGAGACCGCGTAGAAGCTCGGCTTCGATCGCCAGGCCGCCTGGGTGGTCCTGCCCGCCAGCAGCGCTTTGGCGAAGGGCTGCTGCACCGCGTAGAGCACCTTCGCCTTCGCCTCGGGAAGGTCGCCGGCGAAATCCCGCAGGAAGGCCGCTTCGCCGAGACGTCCGTACTCGCCGTCGAAGACGATGCCGGCCGTGGCGGGCGGTGTCGGAAACGTCCTGGCCAGGGCGGCGTAATCCTCTCCCGCATCGGGGGCGCGTGCCGCCACGTAGACGAGGGCCGACACGTTGGGGGCGATGCCGGCTTCCGTGATGATCATTCCGGCGAAGGAATGCCCGACGAGCACGGTCGGCCCGTCCTGCCGCGCCAGCACCCGCCGCACCGAGGCCACCGCCTCGTCGAGGGTGGTCAGCGGGTTCTGCACTGAGGTGACGGTCAGGCCCGTCGCCTGCAGCCGCCCGATTACCTCCGACCAGCACGACCCGTCGGCGAACAGGCCGTGGACGAGGACCACGTTGCGCGCCGGCGGGACCGGTGCGGCCAAGGCCGGGCCGTGCAGAAGCGGGACGACTGACGCGGCGATGGACAGCCTCAGGAAAGAGCGGCGATCCATCGGGGGCTCCTCTGACGGCGACAGATTCGGTATTGACCGCGCCTTCGCGGGGAAAGTCCAGGCGCGGCTCGAAACTCTGCCCGCCGGGATGATCGCCCTCCGGCCCGCCTCAGACCAGCCCGGTCAGGTAATAGACCCCGATGACCAGGAAGACCGCGCTCGTCTTCAGCAGCGTGATCGCGAAGATGTCGGCATAGGCCTGCCGGTGGGTCAGCCCCGTCACCGCGAGCAGGGTGATGACCGCGCCGTTATGGGGCAGCGTGTCCATGCCGCCGCTCGCCATGGCGGCGACCCTGTGCAGCACCTCCATGGGGATGCCGGTGGCCTGGGCCGCCGCGATGAAGGTGGAGGACATGGCGGCGAGCGCGATGCTGAGCCCTCCGGAGGCCGAGCCGGTGATGCCGGCCAGAGCCGTCACCGTCACCGCTTCGTTCACCAGCGGATTGGGGATCGCGGACAGCGCCTCGCGGATGACGATGAAGCCCGGCAGGGCCGCGATGACCGCGCCGAACCCGTATTCGGAGGCGGTGTTCATGGCGGCGAGCAGCGAGCCCGCCACCGCCGCGCGGCTGCCCTCTGCGAAGCTCTTCGAGACCGGCCTCCAGGCGAAGACGAAGACCGTGAGGATGCCGGCCAGCAGCGCCAGTTCCACCGCCCAGATCGCCGTGACGGAGGACAGGGTCGTGACGATCGGCTTGTCGAGCCCCGCAAGCATGGTCTCGGTCTTCGCCCCGTAGAGGCGCGGGATGAGCGCGGTGAAGGCGAGGTTCGAGAGGCCGACCACGACGAGCGGCAGAAGCGCCACCAGGGGATGCGCCAGGGCTTCGTCGGAGACGGGCGTCGGCTCGTTGCTGTGGCCGCTGCCGTAGCCCTCTCCCCTGGCCTTGGCCGAGGCGATGCGCCGGTCGAGATAGGCGACACCCGCGACGAGGATAAAGGCGGCGCCGATCAGCCCGAGCCAGGGGGCCGCCCAGGTGTTGGTGCCGAAGAAGGTGGTGGGAATGATGTTCTGGATCTGCGGCGTGCCGGGCAGCGCGTCCATCGTGTAGGAGAAGGCGCCGAGCGCGATGGTGCCGGGGATGAGGCGCTTCGGGATCTCGCTCAGCCGGAAGGCTTCCGCCGCGAACGGATAGACCGCGAACACCACGACGAAGAGCGAGACGCCGCCATAGGTGAGCAGATTGCAGACCAGCACGATGGAGAGCACGGCCCGGCGCGGGCCGACGAGATCGATCACTGCCGTGACGATGGAGCGCGAAAAACCCGACAGTTCGATGACCTTGCCGAACACCGCGCCGAGGAGGAAGACCGGCAGGTACAGCTTCACGAAGCCGACCATCTTCTCCATGAACAGGCCGGAAAAGACCGGCAGCACGGCGGACGGGTCGGTGAGGAGCACGGCAAGCAGTGCCGCCACCGGGGCGAACAGGATGACGCTGAAGCCGCGATAGGCGACGAGCATCAGGAAGCCGAGCGCCAGCAGCGCGATGGCGAGGCTCATGACGACGCTCTCATGATGGGGCAACCTCCGGGCACTCTGCCCCTGTCGAGACGCACAGCTGATGCTAGAAGCCGCAGCGTGGCAATGCCACAGCGAGGTGACCCGAGACGGACGGCACCTATTTGAAACGGCAGCGGTCCGGTCGGTGCCGCTTCGACTGGTCTGGTGAGGGTGCCCCTCGCCGAGGAGCGATGACATGAAGCCGTCCTCTCCCCGTTTCGACGTGGCCGTCGTCGGCGCAGGTGCGGCCGGGCTCGGTCTCGCCCTGGCCCTGGCGCGCGAGGGCATCGCCACGGCCCTCGTCGGCCGCCACGCCCCCGTCGCCGACGGACGCACGGTCGCCCTCCTCGACGGATCCGTGCGTTTCCTCCGCGCGCTGGGGGCCTGGGCGGAGGTGGCGCCGCATGCGGCACCCCTGGCCGAACTCCACATCGTCGACGATACCGGTAGCCTGTTCCGTCCGCCGCCGGCCCGGTTCGTCTCCACCGAAATCGGCCTCGACGCCTTCGGCTGGAACGTGGAGAGCGCCCGCCTCGTGGAATCGTTGCGAGCGCAGGCCCGGTCGGCTCCCGGCCTGACCCTGTTCGAGAGCGACGCGGTGGGGCTGGAACGGGATGCCGACGAGGCGCGGATCCTCGTTGGGGAAGGGGCCGCCGTCGCGGCGCGCCTCGTCGTCGGTGCGGACGGAGCCCGCTCGCGCATGCGGGAGCAGGCCGGCATCGCCACCAAGGACTGGTCCTACCCGCAGGCCGCCATCACCACCTTGCTCGCCCATGAGCGTCCCCACCGGGACGTCTCCACCGAGTTCCATACCCGGCAGGGGCCGTTCACCCTGGTCCCCCTCCCCGGCGGGCATCGTTCCAGCCTCGTCTGGGTCACCGGCGCGGGACCGGCGCGGCGCCTCTCCGAACTGGAGGATGCCGACCTCGCGCGCGCCATCGAGAACCAGGCCCAAGCCATGCTCGGTGCCATGCGCATCGACGGGCCGCGCGGGCTCGTGCCGATGCGCGGCCTCTCCGTCGCCTCCCCGGTCGGGCCTCGCATCGCGCTTATCGGCGAGGCGGCCCACGCCTTTCCGCCCATCGGAGCGCAGGGGCTCAATCTCGGCTTGCGCGATGCCGCGGCGCTACGCGACAGCGTCCTGGCCGCGACCGCGGACGGCCGCGATCCGGGCTCGCGCGAGGCTTTGTCCGGGTTCGCCCGTTCGCGGGCACTGGATGCCCGCCTGCGCACGGCTGCGGTGGATACGCTCAACCGCAGCCTGCTCAGCTCCCTGATCCCCGTCGATGCCCTGCGCGGGCTCGGCCTGCTGGCCATGACCACGATCGGGCCGCTGCGCCGCGTCGTCATGCGCGAGGGTGTGCTGCCGCGCCTCGGCGCCCCCGCGCTGATGCGGTGACGGTCAGCGTCGGGCGAGGCTCGTCGGCGCGTCCGCCGCACCGAAACGGTCGCCGGTCGATCCGGTGGGGATCGAGGCGGCGGGCGTTCCGCGGCTGAAGGCGGTGCCGTCCCGCCCAAGGCGCTCGCCATGGGCGAACAGGGCCTTCATGTAATCCTGGTCGAACGGCGCCGAGGTGGTGCGCGTGAACCGGTTGTCGATCTGGGCCACGTCGAGATCGAGGCCGTTACGCTCGGCGAAGCTCTCCGTCAGGGCGAGCGCCGCACGGGTCTGCGCCTTGATCGCGGCCGACATTGCGCGGCCGAGCACGCTCAGGGTCGTGCGTGTGGCCATCTGGAAGTCCGGCGTCACCGTGTTGTTGACGACGAGATAGACCGTGCTCGTGGGAAGCCTCACCTTGGCCTTGCCGAGGATCGCGGCTTCCGGCGCCAGGTAGAACGGCGCAGTGGTGCCGCCATCCGCATGCATCTCTTGGAAATGCTTCCCGTCCGTACCGACCACGTCGATCATCACCGGCGGGAACACGCCCGGCACCGCCGAGGAGGCGAGGATGATCGCGCGGAACAGGTCGAGCGCCTTCGGGCTGCCCTCGGAGGCAATGGCGCCCATGTCCCACAGGACGGGGCGTTCGCTGTCCACTGCCGTGGTCGCCACCAACAGGCGACGTCCCTTGGCGTGCTCGGCAGCGATGTCGGTGAGGAGCTTGCCCGTCACCATCCGTTCGATCCGGCGCTTGAGCGGCCAGGTATCGGTCAGGGCTTCGTTGGTACCGCCGAATTCGAAGACGTCGGCGGCCGAGATCTCCGTATAGGCGTGCGCCAATGTCGCATCGGCGCTGGATCCGAGGAAGGCGAAGGGCGCGATCATCGCCCCCGTACTGACCCCGGTGATGATTCCGAAAGCGGGCCGGTTGCCGGCCTTCGACCAGCCGTTGAGGAGACCGGCGGCGAAGGCTCCGTTCTCGCCGCCGCCGGACAGGACCAGCCACGGATCGGACGCGGCACCCGCGCCGTCGATGAGATTCTGGAAGGCCTTGGTGTCGTCGGCTGGTATCCGGAGATGGCCCTTCAGGCCGTCGGGCCTGGCATCGGCCGCATCACCGGCCGTGAACGCGACCCGTTCGGATGATCTCGCTGGCGATGACTTCGAGGATTCTTTGAGAGGAGCGGATCTCGCCGGTGCGCCCGCATGGGCCGGAGCGGCCTCGACCGGTCCGGCGATGCCGAGCATGGCCACCATGCTGGCCGCATAGAAGAGACCGTGTCGGCTGGATGATCCGGACATGAGAGAGTGTCCTTGGTAAGTCTCGAAACGCCCGCCTCTGCTGCGAGAACCCGGCGTCGACCGGCCGGTTCCGGTCCGTGGACCCTCCCCTTGCGTCGAACATGCGCCAGCGCACGTCGTTGGGAAAGCGGTCTCCTCCGAAAACCCGCCTTTACGCGGGGGGTAACCTTGACTAACCGCTTCGAGGCTAGAGCATCATCCGGAAAGTCAGATCTGGTTTTCGGTAAAGATGATGCGGTGCCAACACCCTAGGTCGACGACCTGAATACGATATGCAGGTCGTCGACCCGGTCCAACGACTATCCATAGCCGGAGCCCGAGTCCCGATGAAACTACCGCGCCGCTTCTTCCAGCCGCTCGCCACAGGCGCGCCGGCCCCGTTCCGTGACCTGCCGGTGAAGCTCGAGCGGATGATCCATTTCGTGCCGCCGCACAACGACAAGGTCCGTTCCCGGGTGCCGGAACTCGCCGCCACCGTGGACGTGGTGCTCGGCAATCTCGAGGACGCCGTGCCGGTCGATCAGAAGGAGGCGGCCCGCAAGGGCTTCGTCGCCATGGCGCAGGCCACCGATTTCGCCGCCTCCGGCACCGGATTGTGGACCCGCATCAACGCCCTCAACAGCCCCTGGATTCTCGACGACCTGTTCGAGATCGTGTCCCAGGTCGGGGACAAGCTCGACGTGGTGATGGTGCCCAAGGTCGAGGGACCGTGGGACATCCACTATATCGACCAACTCTTGGCCCAGCTCGAGGCGAAGCACGGCGTCTCGAAGCCGATCCTCGTCCACGCCATCCTGGAGACCGCCGAAGGCGTCGCCAATGTCGACGCCATCGCCTCCGCCTCCCCGCGCATGCACGGCATGAGCCTCGGCCCCGCCGATCTCGCGGCATCACGCGGCATGAAGACCACCCGCGTCGGCGGCGGCCACCCGGATTACCGCGTCATCGCCGACCCGACGAGCGACGGCGCCGCCCGCGCGTCGGCCCAGCAGGACCTCTGGCACTACACCATCGCCAAAATGGTCGATGCCTGCATGGCCAACGGCCTCAAGGCCTTCTACGGCCCGTTCGGCGACTTCTCGGACGGGGATGCCTGCGAGGCCCAGTTCCGCAACGCCTTCCTCATGGGCTGCGCCGGCGCCTGGACCCTGCATCCGAACCAGGTCGCCATCGCCAAGCGCGTCTTCGCCCCCGATCCGGCGGAAGTCGCCTTCGCGGTGCGGATCGTCGAGGCGATGCCGGACGGGACCGGCGCGGTGATGCTCGACGGCAAGATGCAGGACGACGCCACCTGGAAACAGGCCAAGGTCATCGTCGATCTGGCCCGGCTGGTGGCCGAGAAGGACCCAGAGCTCGCCAAGACCTACGGCCTGAAGTGACCTCTGGCCCGAACTGAGATGGCCTTCCCTCTCCCCGCACGCGGGGAGAGGGCTTCATGCCTCCTCGTCGGGGCATGAAGCGAGGCGGCAGCCGAAGGTGAGGGGGCGGCTCAGGCACAGCCTCGTTCGTTCGACCCCCCTCACCGCCGCTCCGGCTTCGCCTCCGCTTCCCGCAGCCACGGATCCCGAAGCGATCGGCCGGATGCCGTCCGAGATCTGCAGACCGAGACGGCTCCTTGCGATGCGGCGTGGCAACGCCGACGATGACAACCTGTCCGACGCATCCTATTTTGGCGTCATGACCGATTTCTCTCCCACCGGAATCCAGACGCGCACCGCCAAGTTCGGCCTCGGCGCCGTGGTGCGCCACCGGATCTACCCGTTTCGCGGCGTCGTCTTCGACGTCGACCCGATCTTCGACAACACCGAGGAATGGTGGCTGGCGATTCCCGAGGAGGTCCGGCCGCGCAAGGACCAGCCGTTCTACCACCTTCTCGCCGAGAACGCGGAAAGCGAGTACGTGGCCTATGTCTCCGAACAGAACCTCATTCCCGACACGTCCGGCGAGGCCCTGCGCCATGCCGGGATTCCGGAGGTGTTCGAGCGGGATTCGGACGGCGCCTACCGCCTTCGGGGCGCTCACGCGAACTGAGTCCCGGACGGGACCCCACATCGCGGAGCCCCCTCATCGACGGTGCGCATGAAAAAGGCCGGGCTCGCCGCCCGGCCTTTTCCTATTTTCACGAAGTGGGTTCGAGGCCCGGTCTCAGGGCTTCGGAGCGGTACCCACGGCGGCAGCGCCGGCGGCATTCTGCTTCTCGAGGTTCTTGCGCATGTCTTCGCTGCGCTTCTCGAGCTCGGCCTGGAGCTTCTTCTGCTGCTCTTCCAGCACCTTCGGATCGACGGCCGGGCCGTCGAAGGCCTTGCCGAAGCCGGTCAGCGGCACGGCGAAGGTCACCTCGCGCTGGGCCTGGTTCTGGACGCTGATGTTGAGGGTGGTGCCCTTCTTGAGCGCGTTCACGAGGTCGTTACCGACATTGCCGGCCTCGGCGAAGCAGCCGTTGGGGAAGCACACGGCGAACTTACCCGGCGTCGCCTGCTGGCCATCGACGGTGAAGCGGATGCCGGGGCCGAGGAGCAGGCCGAGCGGCAGCAGGTAGCGCACCACGCGCACGCTCTGCTGGGCGTTCTTCATGTCGTAGACCGCCACGGCGAGGACCGGCTGGCCCTGGTCGGAGACGAAGTCGCGGGTGGTGTAGCAGACGTCGGTGCTGGTGTTCTGGTCCTTGCCGCAGACCTTGGTCCAATCGGCCTGGGACGGCTCGGACTTTACGTTGACGATCTGCGGGCCGGCCGGCTGCTGGGCGGCCGGGGTCTGGGTGGCCGGCGCTGCCGGGGCCGGTGCGGTCGGAGCGGGGGCCTTGCCCTTCGGAGCCTGGGCGAAGGCCGGTGCCGCCAAGCCCGCATTGCCCATCATGCCGGCCAGGGCGAGAATCGCGGCGGCGCGCATCGGGCGCGCGGGACGGTTGGCAAAGAACATCAGCTCTGACCCCTTGGATATCGCGAATGACGAAGACATGCTGCGGCGCTTGAACCCAGCAGGACGTTTCCTGAACTCGATGATGCGGATCGAAACCCGCGGACGGCGTTCGGCCGAGCCCTCGCCGCCCTGGTTCGCGCGGTCAAGCCCTCGGCGCGCGCAAATCACCCGCTCCTGAACCCTGGATGGCCAATATGGGCCCGCCAGGGTGCCGAACGGGGCGTTCAACGCCTCGAACCCGCTCGAACGACCGGGCCGCCTGCTTCCCTGCGGAATACGGCGAAGACATGACACCTGCGCTGTCCGCCAGATCGCGGATGACCTGTCGGTTGCCCTTTCCAAAGGGCGTTTTTAAGCAAAGTTTAACCCTAACCGTTCATCACCGCAGGGCACGGAAAGTCGATGCACGCGGGGAGTTGAGGCGGAGGTGTCGGCGCAGCCAGCGATCATACCCTTTGGCGACGCTCCTCCCGTCGCCCTTCCGGCGGACAGGCCCGTCGTGCCGAGCCCGCATTCGGATGTGGTCAGGCCCGGCCTCTGCACGTTGCTGGCGGCGACCGCCCATGCCGATCCGAGCCGTGTCGCCTTCATCGATCCCAAGGACAAGGCCGGGTGGTCCGGGCGCAGCCCCATCACCTGGACCTATGGGTCCGCCGCCGAGATCGTCGCGCGCCTCGCCAGCGGGATGAGACAATGGCGGCTGGCCCCGGCGAGCCGTGTGGGCCTGATCGCCGCCGCGGGGTCGGAGACCGTGCTCTCCTACCTGGCCATCGAGGCCGCGGGCCACATTCCCTGCCTCCTACCCCTGACATGGGACGAAGACGCCCTCGTGGCCGGCATCCAGGCCGCCGGTATTCAGGCCGTGCTCACCCAATCCCAAATCGCCGGAATGCTGCCGGCCGAAGGCCTGCGCCGTGTCGCCCTGCGCTATTTCGGCCTGCGCTACCTCGCGGCCTTCGGGCCGGAGGTGCCCGACGGGGTCATCAGTCTCGACGGCATGGTCCTCGATGGACATGGCGGCCCGTTCGCGCCGTCGAGCGCCGGGCTCGTCACTTTCGCCGCTGCCGATCCCACGCAGCCGGTCTATCGCCCGGCGGACGCGCTGATCGCATCGATCGCGGTCCATCTCGCCACGATCCGGATTGCACCACGCGACCGAATCCTGACCCTTCTCGCGCCAGCCGACCTGAGGGGCCTCGTCACCGGCCTCGGCGCCGCCCTCGTGGCCGGGGCCGCGCTCGAAACATGTGGGCCGTTCGACGCCGCCCACCTCGCCGAGGCGCTGGCTCGACCGGGACCGACGCATCTTGTCGTGCCCGCTGCCCTGGAGCGCAATCTCGCGGCGAGCCGTTGCCCTCGCAGCCTCGAATCCGTCACCCTTGCTCACCGGTTGCCGACCCGCCTGACGACGCGGCTGCTGGCACCGGGCGCCGTGCATGGTCCGCGACGGGTGATCGATGTCCTCGCCTTCGACGAGGCGGCCCTCCTCACCGCCTCGCGGGCCGATGGGGACGTCGCCCACTTCCTCGCGGATGCTCATCCGTTGGCACCGTTCCCGGCTCTTCTGGATATCGCCCGTGACGAGGACGGGCGATTCGCTTTCCGGGGCCGTGCCTCAAAAGCCAGCCCCCTGCAACGCGGCATCCCGCCGGAAAAAGCCGCCGATCTGTGGAGGGCCGTCCCATTCGCGGCAAAAATATTTGCCGGACGAGCAACCGAGATCCTTCGCTGCTGACCATCCGGCGGCGTCGTCGTGCCCGAAATTCACCGCTTTCGACGCATGGCACGGCGGCCGTGCCGAAGTCGGTGATTCAGCTGTTTTATGAAACGAGTTTCCTATTTCGGAACAGCGGTCTGGAGTGAGTTCCGGATGTCTTGCACGATGCAGCGTGAGGCTAGGGCGCTACGGGTCGCGAGCGGGCTCTTCGCCGGATAGCAAGAGGATTTTCACCCTGCAGCCGGCGAACCAACTGGGTTCACGTGTGTTATCGCACGGGTCCCTTCCCAAGGGGCGATGGATGAGCTAACCCTGACAGTCATGAGTGCGCTGCAACAAGTGTTGGTCGTCGATGATGGTCACCGCGCCATCGATCACTCCCTCGCCGCCGAGCTTGCCGAGCTGGGTTATGCGAGCGTTACCGCATCCCTCGAGGCCGCCGACGACGTTCTCGCCGTCATCGCCCGCCCCGCGGCCATCCTGCTTCAGACCTCGACCCGGCTCGACCCGGCCTATGCCATGCTCTCCGAGCGCCTGCGCGAGCAGATGCAGCATGCAGGCATCCCCGTCATCGTCATCGATGGCCGGACGGGACGCGGCAGCGGTGCCTCGGTCGATCTGCAAAGCCGGATCGGTCCTTACGTCCTGAACGAACCGGACCTCTAATCCTGCCTATGAGGACAGCGCCGCAGGTGCTTGTTTGAGAAAAGATTTTTCGATGGAGGCGGGCCGGTGAGCCCGCCTTTTTCATGAGCTTTTCGCCGAATGCGCCGGGGTGATCGACCCGGCGTGATTATCCCTCACGCGGCCTTCTTGACGCGGGCGATCTTGGACAATTCGCGCAGGATCGAGGTCGTGATCTTCAGGCGCTCGGGGATGGAATCGAGTTCGCGGATGAACACGATGCTCATGTCCGGACGCACCTTGGCGAAGGAGGCCTGACCGCCGACGAAGGCCACCAGCCCCTGCGGATTGGCGAAGGACTTGTCGCGGAAATGGACGACGACGCCCTTCGGCCCGGCCTCGACCTTCTCCACGTTGGTGTCGCGGCACAGGATCTTGATCGTGACGATCTTGAGGAGTTGCTCCACCTCCGGCGGCAGCGGCCCGAACCGGTCGATGAGCTCGGCGCCGAAGCTCTCCATCTCGGCGTCGTTCTCCAGGGTGGAGAGCCGGCGATAGAGGCCGAGGCGGACGGTGAGGTCCTCGACGTAATCCTCCGGGATCGTGACCGGTGCTCCCAGCGCGATGGTGGGTGACCACGCCTCCTCCACCGGCTCCTCGATGCCGGCCTTGAGGGCGGTGACGGCATCCTCCAGCATCTGCTGGTAGAGCTCGTAGCCGACCTCCTTGATATGGCCGGACTGGGCGTCGCCGAGCAGGTTGCCGGCGCCGCGGATGTCGAGATCGTGGGAGGCGAGCTGGAAGCCCGCGCCCAGGGTGTCGAGGGTCTGGAGCACTTGGAGACGCTTCTCCGCCTGCACGGTGAGCTGCTTGTTCGCCGGGGTCGTGAACAGGGCGTAGGCGCGGGCCTTGGCGCGCCCGACGCGGCCGCGCAGCTGGTAGAGCTGGGCGAGGCCGAACATGTCGGCCCGGTGCACGATGAGGGTGTTGGCGGTGGGGATGTCGAGGCCGGATTCGACGATGGTGGTGGAGAGCAGCACGTCGAACTTGCCCTCGTAGAACGCGGTCATCACGTCCTCGAGCTGGCCCGCCGCCATCTGGCCATGAGCGACCGCCACCTTGGTCTCGGGCATCTCGGTATCGAGGAAGCGCTTCACCTCCGCCAGATCCTCGATCCGCGGCACCACATAGAAGGACTGGCCGCCGCGATAGCGCTCGCGCAGCAGGGCCTCGCGGATCATCAGCGCATCGAACGGGATCACGAAGGTGCGCACCGCGAGGCGGTCCACCGGTGGCGTCGCGATGATCGAGAGTTCGCGCACCCCGGTCATGGCGAGCTGGAGCGTGCGCGGGATCGGCGTCGCCGAGAGGGTCAGCACGTGGACATCGGCCTGGAGCGCCTTGAGGCGCTCCTTGTGGGCCACGCCGAAATGCTGCTCCTCGTCGACGATGATGAGGCCGAGATCCTTGAAGGCCACGTTCTTGGCGAGCAGCGCATGGGTGCCGACCACGATGTCGACGGTCCCGGCGGCGAGGCCCGCGCGGTTCTGCTTCATCTCGGCGGCGGAGACGAAGCGCGAGAGCTGCGCCACCTGCACCGGCAGCCCTTTGAAGCGCTCGGCGAAGGTCCGGTAATGCTGGCGTGCCAGCAGGGTGGTGGGCACCACCACCGCCACCTGCTTGCCGCCCATGGCCCCCGCGAAGGCGGCGCGCAACGCCACCTCGGTCTTGCCGAAGCCGACATCGCCGCAGACGAGGCGGTCCATGGGACGACCGGCATTGAGGTCGGACAGGACGGCGTCGATGGCGGTGGCCTGGTCCTCTGTCTCCTCGAACGCGAAGCGGGCGGCGAACTCGCCGTAGAGGCCGTCCGGAGCCTGGAGGCGGGGTGCCTGGCGCACGAAGCGCTCGGCCGCGATCTTGATGAGCTGGCCGGCCATCTCCAGGATGCGCTTCTTCATCTTGGCCTTGCGGGCCTGCCAGGCACCGCCGCCGAGACGATCGAGGGCAACTTCGGCATCTTCCGAGCCGTAGCGAGTCAGAAGCTCGATATTCTCCACCGGCAGCAGCAGCAGTCCGCCGGCATACTGGATCTCCAGGCAATCGTGCGGCGCGCCCGCCGCCGTCACCGTCTTGAGGCCGACGAACCGGCCGATGCCGTGATCGGCATGGACCACGAGATCGCCGGGCTGCAGCGCCTGCACCTCCAGGATGATGTCCTGTGGCCGTTTAGACTTGCGCTTCTGGCGCACCAGCCGGTCGCCGAGGATGTCGCCTTCCGAGATGACCGCGAGCTTGTCGACGACGAAGCCGGAATCGAGCCCCCACACCGCCACCGCCATGTCGGTGCCGCGCTTCAGGGCGTTCACCGCCGTGAGGGTGTTGATGGAGACCGGCTTCTTCAGGCCGTGATCGGTGAGCACGCCACAGAGCCGGTCACGCGAGCCGTCGGACCAGGATGCGAGGATCACATGATGACCCGATCCCTGGAGTTCCTTCACATGGGCGACGGCGGCGTCGAACACGCTGGCCGTCTCGTCCGCCCGCTCGGCCGCGAAGCTGCGGCCCGCCTTGCCCTCGCAATCGATGGTGAGGCGGTCCGGGCTCTCGGGCATTGCGAAGGGCGAGAGCCGCGCGACGGAGGCGGCGGCGACCCGCTCCTTCCAGTCGTTCTGCGTCAGGTAGAGGGAGGACGGCCTGAGCGGCTTGTAGGGCGCGACGCCGGTGGACGGCGTCTTCATCGCCTCGGCGCGGGCGTCGTAATAATCGCGGATCAGGGTGAGGCGCTCGGCGACCGCCTCCTCCGCCTGTGCGTCGAAGACCAGCGGCACGCCCGGCACGTAGTCGAACAGGGTGTCGAGATGGTCGTAGAACAGCGGCATCCAGTGCTCGAGGCCGGCATAGCGCCGTCCCTCGCTGATGGTCTCGTAGAGCCGATCGTCGCGGGTCGCCGCGCCGAAGGTGGAGATATAGCCCTGGCGGAAGCGCCGGATCGTCTCCGTGGTCAATTGCACCTCGCTCATCGGAACGAGGTCGAGGGAGCGGAGCGAGCCCACCGTGCGCTGGGTCTCCGGATCGAAGGCGCGGATGGATTCCAGGGTGTCGCCGAAGAAGTCGAGGCGGATCGGGTTCGGCAGGCCCGGCGGCGACAGGTCGAGGATGCCGCCGCGCACGGCGTATTCACCCGTCTCGCGCACCGTCCCCGTGCGCAGGAAGCCGTTGGCCTCGACCCAGGCGGTGACGGTGTCCATCGGCACCACGTTGCCGATCGCCGCCGAGAAGGTCTCCACCGCGATCTTCTCTCTGGGAGGCACTCTCTGGATCAAAGCGTTGACGGTGGTGCAGAGGATGCGCGGCTGTTCCTCTGACGAACGCGAGCGCGAGAGCCGCGACAGGGCGGTCATCCGCTGGGCGGCGATGGCGGCGTTCGGAGAGACCCGGTCGTAGGGCTGGCAGTCCCAGGCCGGGATGCTCATCACCTCGATCTCGGGGGCGACGAATTTCAGTCCGGTCTGGAACGCGTTCGAGCGCCCGGAATCACGGGCCACATGCACCAGAACCGCCGGCCCCTCGAAACTCCGCGACAGGGCGCGGGCGAGATCAGCCACCACCACCGCATCGAACCCTTCGGGCACGTTGGCGAGCGTCGGGCTATCGCCGCGCTTCAGCGCCTCCAGCGCACGGGCGAGCGCACCGGATTTCGGCAGGGCGAACCGCGCCGTCTGGGGCTTCGGGGCGGGAGCGGGAGCTTTGGGCTGGGGTTTGGCCATCGGGTCGGGGTTTTCGAACTCATGGGAAAGTGAGACGCGACGCGCCTCCCTCCCCCCTGTGGGGAGGGACCGAGGGTGGGGGTGGTTGGGCGACCCTCCCACTGCGGAGGCGAGCGGCGCTACCCCACCTCCAACTCCTCCCCACAGGGGGAGGAGAGCCTCGCATCGCCTAGACCGCTAATGAATCGGCGCGTCGTGCTTATGGAACGCCTGGAGGCGGCGGTATACCGGCGTGTCGTAATTCTGCGGCGTCTCGTCCTCGCCGGTGAGCCAGCGGAACAGGTCGCGGTCGGGCAGCTCGATCAGGGCTTCGAAGGTCGTCAATTCCTCATCGCTCAGCGTACCGATCTCCGCATCGGCGAAACGGCCCATGATCAGGTCCATCTCGCGCATGCCGCGATGCCAGGCGCGGAAGAGGGTGCGGCGGCGGCGCGGATCGAGATCCGCGCTGGTGCGGGTGGTTCCGGACATGGGGTCAGCCTGTCATGCTGCGATCCTGGGATCCGGTGATCCCGGGACAGGGGAAACTGTGCGCGGCCCGGTGCCGCGTTAGCGGCGTAGGGCCCTGCTGTCGTCTATATAGACCCGCGCGGCGGCATCACCATCTCCGTTCGCGCGGCTCAACCGGCTTTGCATGACAGACGAACCCCGCCCGACGAACCTGCGCCCCAGCATCCTCGATCCGCTCTTCGCCCAGGCCCGGACCCTCCCCGGCGTCGGGCCGAAGTTGGCGCCGCTGATCGAGCGGCTCCTCGGCACGCCCGAACAGCCAGCGCGGATCGTCGATCTTCTGTTCCACCTGCCCCAGGGCGGGGTGGCGCGCACGATGATGGGCTCCATCGCCGAGGCGCCGCCGGGCGAGCCCGTGACGTTGGGTGTCACCGTGACCGGCTATCGCCCGCCGCAGCCCGGGGCGGGGCGGCGTCCCTTCCGGGTTCTGGTGGAGGACGGCACCGGCGACATCACCCTGGTGTTCTTCGGCATGCCGCAGGCCCGCGTGGAGAAGATGCTGCCGCTGGGCGCCCATCGCTACATTTCCGGCCGCATCGACCTGTGGGACGGGCACCGGCAGATGGTGCATCCGTCGCGGATCGTGGACGAGGCGGGGCTCGCTGCCCTCCCCGCCGTCGAGCTCGTCTACGGCGCGACCGAGGGGCTGACCTCGCGGGCGATCTCGAAACTGGCGCATTCCGCCCTCGACCGGCTGCCGACCCTGCCCGAATGGCAGGACCCGGCCTGGCTCGCGCGGGAAGGGCTGCCGGGTTTCGCCGATGCGCTCAGGGCCGAGCACCGGCCCGAGAACGCGCCGCCGGCACCGGCGAGCGATGGCGTCACGCCCCGCACCCCGGCGCGCCGTCGCCTCGCCTATGACGAACTCCTCGCCTCGCAGCTGGCGCTGGCCCTGATGCGGGCCCGCAACCGCAGGGCGCCCGGCCGCGCCAATGCCGGCGACGGTCATCTCAAGGACCGGATCGAGGCCGCCTTGCCCTTCGCGCTCACCGGCGCCCAGGCCCGGGCCATCGAGGAGATCCGCGCGGATCTCGCCTCCGACCGGCGCATGCTGCGCCTGCTCCAGGGCGATGTCGGCTCGGGCAAGACGGCGGTGGCGCTGCTGGCCATGGCCTCGGCGGTGGAGGTCGGCCGGCAGGCGGCTCTGATGGCGCCCACCGAGATCCTGGCGCGCCAGCATTTCGAGCGCCTGACGGAGCTCGTCGGTTCGCTGCGCCTGCGCCTCCTCACCGGGCGCGACAAGGTCTCGGAGCGCCGCGCCACCCTGGCCGACCTCGCCGACGGCCATATCGATATCGTGGTCGGCACCCACGCCCTGTTCCAGGACAGTGTGATCTTCAAGGATCTCGGCGTCGCCGTGGTGGACGAGCAGCATCGGTTCGGCGTCCATCAGCGCCTCGCGCTCGGCGCCAAGGGGGCGGCGGTGGACATCCTGGTGATGACCGCGACGCCGATCCCCCGCACCCTGGCGCTGACCTGTTTCGGCGACATGGACGTCTCGGTCCTCGACGAGAAGCCCGCCGGCCGCCAGGCCATCGCCACCCGCCTCGTCTCCATCGACCGGCTCGACGAGGTGGTGATGGGGCTCGGCCGGGCGCTTGCCGCCGGGGACAGGGTCTACTGGATCTGCCCGCTGGTGGCGGAATCCGAATATGTCGACCTCGCCGCCGCCGAGGATCGCTTCGCCGACCTGCGGCAGGAATTCGGCGACGCCGTCGGGCTGATCCACGGCAAGATGCCGGGGCCGGACAAGGATGCCGCCATGGAGCGGTTCGCCGCCGGCGAGACGAAGATCCTGGTCTCTACAACGGTGGTGGAGGTGGGCGTCGACGTGCCCGAGGCGACGATCATGGTGATCGAGCATGCCGAGCGGTTCGGCCTCGCGCAGCTGCACCAGCTGCGCGGACGGGTCGGGCGCGGGGCCAAGGCCTCCACCTGCCTGCTGCTCTATCGCGGGCCGCTGGGACAGGTCTCCCGCGCCCGCCTCGAAATGATGCGCGAGACCGAGGACGGTTTCCGCATCGCCGAGGAGGATCTGCGCCTGCGCGGCGAGGGCGAGGTGCTGGGCACGCGCCAATCGGGCGCGGCCGCCTTCCGCCTCGCGAGCCTCGAGAGCGACGCCAGCCTGCTGGAGGTCGCCCGCGATGATGCGCGGCTCATCGTCGAGCGCGATCCCGGCCTCAGATCCGAGCGTGGCAGGGCGCTCCGGGTGCTACTCTACCTGTTCGAAAGGGACGCGGCGATTCGGTTGCTCGGAGCCGGTTGAGCCGATTCGCCGGCCGTCAGGAACCCACGCCAAACCTGAACGCATCGCCACAAAAGCGACGAATCGACCACCGATGACGTCTGCGCAGTTCAGCTTCGAGAACCATGGCACCGCAGCCACATGGTGCCTGAAAAAGCTTGTTTTTCAAAGACTAAGCTGATTTCCGGATCTCGTTTCCCGAGCCGTTGTGCGGTGCCGCACGGACTTCCTGAACTTGAAATGAACGTATTCTCCTCTTAACTGAACATGAACGAACAGCCCGCCAGACTGGGCTGCCACAACGAATTCAGGAGGATGGATATGTCTGCCGGACTGTTCCAAAACCTACCGGGTGCCCACGAAATGGGGAGCGTCCACGCCCTTCCGAGCGAGCCGTGGCTGCTTCCGATCTCGGATGGCAAGGAGCCCGCGCTGAAGACAACGGACGATGTCCTCCTCGCGGTTCGTCAATCCGCCCGCCCCTTCCAGATCGCCGCGAATGCGCTGATGGTCCTGCTTTTGGTGGCCGTCACCGCCCAGATCGCCATGGGCTGGGGTGGTTCCACAATTGCCCCGCACGCCAACAGCCATGTCGCCGATGCCTCGCCGCCGACGCTGCCCATCGAGAAGGCCTCGATGACGGTTCACAACTAGGCGCGTTCCAGCGAGGCTCCCGAAAGGCGGGTTCGCTTTTCGGGAGGTGTGCGTCGGGTCATGTACCGGCCCAGAGACTTGGACCGGCAGCCCTGCGAGGGCGAGCTTTTCACTCCGTGCTGATGAGCTTCTCCTGGCGACGGGACGAGGCTTCGAGCACCGCCTCCGGCCCGGCCGCCTGCCCGTTCTGAGCCGCGCGGATCGATGCCGCCATGGCCTGCAGCCTGACCTGCGGATCTTCCGGCTGGATCACCCCCGCCGACATCACCAGCTTGGCTGCGTCGTCGATGCTCATGGGCACTTCGATGATATCGGCCCGTGGCAGGTAGAAGAAGAAGCCCGTCGTGGGGTTGGGCGCGCAGGGTAGGAACACGCCCACATGGTCGTTCTCCTCGCCGAGCGCCGTTTGCACGTCCGGTCCGGCCGGCGCCGAGACGAACACCACCGACCACGTTCCCTTCACCGGGAATTCGACCAGGCCGACGGTGCGGAACGACGTGCCGTTGGCCGAGAACAGCGTCTCGAAGATCTGCCGCAGGCCCTTGTAGAGGCCCGAGATCACCGGGGTGCGTGCGAGCAGCACCTCCCCGAACTCCACCACGCTGCGGCCGACGAGGTTGGCGGTGAGGAAGCCGAGCAGCGTCACCGCGACGAAGGCGATGACGAGGCCGATGCCCGGAAGCGAGAAGGGCAGATAATGGTCCGGCAGATAGCTCGCCGGCACCAGGGGCTTCACCCAGCCGTCGATGAGGCTGATGAACCACCACGTGATGTAGATGGTGATCGCCAACGGCCCGGCGACGATGATGCCGGTGAGGAAGTAGGTCCGCAGGCGGCTCTTCTTGCTCACCCGAGGCGGCGGCCGTGCGACGGCAGGGTCTGGTTCCGGCAACGGGGTGAGCGTTTCGCGCACGGGCGGCCTGTCTCGTGGGAGGCTGGTCTTCAGCCTGCATGACAAGGGTTAGCGGGTCGGGCGTGTCACCTCAAGCGCGAGGAAGCCACGCCCCTGGCCGGACGAGCGCAGGCGTGGATCACGGCTTGGTTTCGCCGAGCGCCGCCTCCGCCGCCAGCGCCCTCTCCTTCCAGGCATCCCGTTCCGCGAGCGCCTCCTTGAGGGCGAGTTCGGCGCGCTGTGCCCGGGTGGCGCTGGCCGAGGCCAGGGCTTGGGCCCGTTCGCGTGCGCGGGTCTCGCCGGCCATCTGGACCTTGAGGTCGCGCGGCGTTGCCATGGTCGTGTCCGTTCTCGTCGGGGAGGGAAGTGGCAGGATGCCTCGCCGGCGCCGGTTGTGCCAGATCCATGACGTGACGCGAAGGCGCGGAAATCCTGTGCCTGCACCCCGTGGCCGCGTAGCGGAGCCCGGGATCCAGAAACGCAGGAAGTTCAGAACTTTGCCCTGCCGGCGGCGGCATGTCATGGCGGTCGCCCTGCCCCGTTTGGGGGTGGGGTGTCCTCAGGGCGACGGATGCGGGTCGTTGGCCTGCCGGATCGGTTCGCCGTGCGGGGTCGCGGCGGCGGCACGCAGGAAGGCGTCGCTGCGGGCCTGGACGCTCGCGGAATCGGTGACACCGCGTTCGGCGAGCAGGGCTTCCAGAGTCGCGAGCCAGCGTCCGTAATCGGCGGCCGCCTCCGGCCCGCCTTCCGGGCGGATGCTGCGTCCGAGGGCGTGCGCCCACTCCTCCTGCGTGAACAGGCCCCGCTCCTGCAGGGCGACCACCAGGGCGAAGACCTGCGCCTCCCACGGTTCTGCGAACGGTCCCGGATCGTCGGGCCGGCAAATCGGGCTCATGACGCCGCTCCCGGCAGGAGATACCCCTCGAAGGCGGCCACGGTGACGCGCCCGCCCGGGTCGGCGCTCGCCCCCCATAGTTCGGTGGCCTCGAACCCCACCGTGTAGAGCCATTGCGGCGGGGCCTCCCGGCCCTGCGCGCTGGCATCGGGCAGGACGAAGGCGCCGTGGACCCGCTCGATGACGCCACGCCGGCCCCGGACGTAACGCGGCAGGCGGGTGTGGCCAATGGGGTGGTCGTTGCGGGTCAAGACGGGGTCGCGTACCGCATATAAGGCCGGCGCATCCGGCGGCCGGTCGCTGGGAAATCCCGCCGAAAAGCGTGGTGGGATCTCCTCGGCACGCAGCACCCGTTTCACCGGGCTCGCCGGCCCGGCGCTGGCGCCCGCGGCGATTTCTTCTTGCGTGGCAAGGCCATGGGCGACGACCTGCGCTTCGAGGGCAGCGAGCCAGATCTCGTAATAGCTCGACAACAGGTACTCCGCCGGGGGCAGCGATTCCCGCGCGGCGCGGCTGCCATCCAGGGTCCAGGTACCGGTATAGCCCACCGCCAGAGCCAGGGCGAAGACGCGCCGTTCCCATTCCGCATGAAAAACCGGCTCGTTCGCCTCCGGCATGACGGTGCCGAATCCGTGGGCCCCGCCGAGATCCTGTGCTCCGTTCATCGGCCGGCCTCCGGGGTGAGCGGCAGCCCGGTGCCGATCATGGAATCGCGCGTGACCAGGGCGGCGAGCTCGGCCTCGTTGAGGGATTCGGTGCCGGCGGGCCGCAGGGGCAGGACCATGAAACGGGTCTCGGCGGTGGAATCCCACACGGTGATGCGGGTCGCCTCGGGAAGGGTGAGGCCGAACTCGGCCAGGACGCCGCGCGGGTCGAGGACGGCGCGGGCGCGGTAGGGCGGTGCCTTGTACCAGACCGGCGGCAGCCCGAGCACCGGCCAGGGATAGCAGGAACACAGGGTGCAGACGACGAGGTTGTGGCTGTCGGCCGTGTTCTCGACCACCACCATATGCTCGCCCCCGCGCCCCCCGATGCCGAGTTCCGCGATGGCCGGGGTCCCGTCGGCGAGGAGCCGGTCGCGATAGGCCGGATCGGTCCAGGCGCGGGCGACGACGCGGGCGCCGTTATGGGGGCCGATGCGGGTCTCGTACATTTCGACGAGCGCATCGAGTGCGTCCGCCTCCACGTAGCCCTTCTCGAGAAGCAGCGATTCCAGCGCCCTCACCCGCGCCTCGATGGGGGTGAGGCTGCTGCCATGCGCGTGGTCCGGATGGTCATGGTGATGGTCGTGATCGTGCGCCATGGCGTCTCGTCCTGTGCCCGGAACGGCTTTCAAGTTGGTTGTCCGGCCCGGAGGCGGGCAAGCACGGGGCGCGCCGGGCATTGTGCGAGGCCCAGTCTGATACCGGAGAGGCACTGTGTCGACACCACTTCGCAGTTCGTCAACGCACGGCTTCGATGGCCTCCTGGGCATCGCGGTGATCCTCCGCGGTGGCCTCGGGCTTCTCCTGCCGGGCGGGGGCCTGCGGCGCGGCGCAGAGGCTGACCGTGATCGGGAAATGGTCCGAGCCGACGCCGGGCAGCCGTTCCATGTGGCCGAGCAGGAAGTGCTCGCTGAAGAAGACATGGTCGAGGGGCCAGCGCATCACAGGCCACTGCGCGTGGAAGGTCGCGAACAGGCCGCGGCCCCGGCGCGGATCGAGCAAGCCGCTGATACTCTGGAACAATTGGGTCGTGCGGGACCAGGCCACGTCGTTGAGATCGCCGGCGACGATGGTCGGACCCGGCGCTTCCGCCACTTCACGGGCGACGATCACCAGTTCGGCGTCGCGCGGCGCGCTGCTATGGCCGGGATGCGGGGGGCGCGGATGCAGGCCATAGAGCCTCACCGCCTCGCCGTCCGGCAGCACCACCTGCGTGCGCAGCGACGGCACGTCGTCCTGGAGCAGGAAGCGGATTTCGGGGCCGCGCAGGGGAAGGCGCGAATAGAACAATAGGCCGTAGGTGTTGTCCTGCGGCTGCTCGACCCGGTTCGGGTAGAGCGCGCGCAATGGGGACATGGCCTCCTGCCAGGCGGAATCGGTCTCCAGCAGCAGGACGAGATCGGGCGAGCGACGCGTGACGAGATCGAGGGCCGCGCCGTAATTCCTGTTCGTCTGCAATACGTTGAGCACCACGAGGCTGAGCCGGTCTCCCGGCTCGCAGGCCGTGGCCGCCTTCGCCTGGGTGGCGGCGAGCGGCGTGAAGGGCAGGATGTAGCGGACCTGCATGACCAAAGCCGCCGCCATGGCGATGGCGAGGATGAGGGAGGTCGTGTCCCTGGAGACCAGAAGAAGGCCGGCGAGGCAGGCCGCCAGCGCCACCGCGATCTGGAGCCGGGGGAAGTCCAGGCTGCGGACGAAGCCGAGATTGGTCTCGATCAGGGGCAGCACCGTCGCTGCCACCAGCAGACCGGCGATGCCCTGCAGGGCGAGCGTGAGATACGTCAAACCTGGTCTCCGCCGCCGTGCGCCCGTCAGGGAGCCGCCCAACCGGGCCATTCAATGGGCCATGCCGCGTCGTCTCGCGCGACCGCCATGCGACCCCGTATGACCGCCATGCGACCCCCGCTTCGACCGCCACGCGACCCGGTTTCGAGGGGCGCCTGACAATCGACGGATTCCGGTGGCGGTTCCGGCCTATTCCACCGTCACGGATTTGGCGAGGTTGCGCGGCTGGTCCACGTCTTTGCCCATGAAAACGGCCGTGTGGTAGGCGATGAGCTGGATCGGCACGGCGTAGACGATGGGAGACACGACCGGGTCGAGGTCGGGCATGGTCACCGTCGCCATGGTGTCGAGGCCGGCCGCCGCCGCGCCCTTGGCGTCGCCGATGAGGATGATGCGGCCGCCGCGCGCCGCGACCTCCTGCATGTTCGACACCGTCTTCTCGAAAATCGCGTCGTGCGGCGCGATGACGATGACCGGCACGCTCTCGTCGATGAGGGCGATGGGGCCGTGCTTGAGCTCGCCGGCGGCGTAGCCCTCGGCGTGGATGTAGCTGATCTCCTTGAGCTTCAGCGCGCCTTCCATCGCCATCGGGTAGCTCGTGCCGCGGCCGAGATAGAGCACGTCGCGGGCCTTCGAGACCTCACGGGCGAGGAGCTCGATCTCGCCTTCCAGCTTGGTCGCGTCCGCCATCAGGCCCGGCACGGTGATGAGCGCGTCGACGAGTTCGCGCTCGCGCTCGGCGCTCAGGGTGCCCCGCGCCCGGCCTGCCGCGATGGCGAGGCACAGGAGCACCGTGAGCTGGCAGGAGAAGGCCTTGGTGGAGGCCACGCCGATCTCGGGGCCGGCGAGCGTCGGCACCACGGCCGAGGCCTCGCGGGCGATGGTGGAGGTCGGCACGTTGACCACCGCCAGGGTGTGCTGCCCTTGGCTCTTGGCGTAGCGCAGGGAGGCCAGGGTGTCGGCGGTCTCGCCCGATTGCGAGATGACGAGGGTCAGGCCGGCCTTATCGAGGGGCGGCTCGCGGTAGCGCGCCTCGGAGGCGACGTCGATCTCCACGGGCAGCCGCGCCAGGGATTCGAACCAGTATTTCGCCACCAGCCCGGCATAATAGGCGGTGCCGCAGGCGGTGATCGAGAGCCGCGAGAGGTCCTTGAAATCGAACGGCAGCGCCTCGGGCAGGGCGACCCGGCCATTGGCGAGATCGACGTAATGGGCCAGCGTGCGGCCCACCACCTCGGGCTGCTCGTGGATTTCCTTGGCCATGAAGTGGCGGTGATTGCCCTTCTCGACCCGGTAGGCCTGGGCGACGATGCGCTGGCGCTGGCGCGAGACCGGGATGCCGTCAATGTCGCGGATCGCGGCGCCCTCGCGGGTCAGCACCGCCCAGTCGCCCTCCTCCAGATAGGTGATCTCCTCGGTGAAGGGGGCGAGCGCGAGGGCGTCCGAGCCCAGATAGGTCTCGCCATCGCCGAAGCCGATGGCCAGGGGCGCACCGTGGCGGGCGCCGATGAGGAGATCGTCGTAGCCGGTGAAGATGAAGCCGAGGGCGAAGGCACCGCGCAGGCGCGGCAGGGCGGCGGCCACGGCCTCCACCGGGCCCAGGCCCTTGTCCATCTCGGCGCTGACGAGCTGGGCCACGACCTCCGTGTCGGTCTCGCTCTCGAAGCGCACGCCGCTGGCCTGCAACTCGGCCTTCAGCTCGCGGAAATTCTCGATGATGCCGTTATGGACGACGGCCAGCCGCGCCGTGGCATGGGGGTGGGCATTGGTCTCGTTCGGCCGGCCATGGGTGGCCCAGCGGGTATGGCCGATGCCGATGGCGCCGGGCAGCGGCTCGTCGCGCAGCCTGAGTTCGAGGTTGGAGAGCTTGCCCTCGGCGCGGCGGCGATCCAGCCGGCCATTGGCCAGGGTGGCGACGCCGGCCGAATCGTAGCCGCGATATTCGAGGCGGCGCAGGGCTTCGACCACCTGTCCCGCCACCGCCTCATGCCCGACGATGCCAACGATTCCACACATGGTCGCTACTTCTCATACGAGTGGGCTTGGCCGGGGAGCGGAAGGCTCGTGCCTCCGGTAGTCCCGGACCGGGATCGTGGCGGCGGCCACGCAAGGCGTGGCCCACACCTTCCAGAACCGCCTTGTATCGGATCGGGACGCCTCGCCGCCAGCCATCCCGTCACTGTGCCGCTTGGGCGGCATGGCCTATCCTCATTCTCACCATCAAGAATGTAAGACAAAGTCATGATAAAAAAGAGGTTTATGATTCTGGTGAGGCGTTCTGCAGGTGCAGCATGCGCCGGATGTCTTGTTGCAAAGCGATGCCGGTCAGCGTCATGGACGGTCAGGGCGCGAGCTCGCCCATGCTCGTGAGGTGAATCACGCCTTTGCCGGGCAACTCCACACGCAGTTCCAGCTTGCCTCCCGCCGCTTCCACGAACCGACGCAGCGTCGAGAGGTAGAGGTCGGTCTGACGCTCCATCTTGAGAACGGCGGGCTGCGTGATGCCCAGCTCCCGTGCGATGTCTTCCTGACTGCGGTCAGCGAGCAGACGCAGCGCCTTGAGCCCGTCGATCTCGGCCTTCATCTCGTCGGCGCGAGCCTGAATTCGCGCATGACGGTCGGGCGGCATTGCGGCGATCACCTGTTCCATCGTCCGTGCCATTCTATCGCTCCCGCGCTGCCAGGTGGTCCTCGAACCGATCGTCCGCCCTGGCGATGAGTCCCTTATAGAAACGCTTTTGCGCCACCCCGGCCTTGTCACCCGCGATCAGGAGGATGGCTTGCCGCTCCGGATCGAAGGCGAAGGCGACCCGCCATACTCCATCCTCGGCCCGGAACCGCAATTCCTTCATATTGGCATGCCGGGACCCCGAAAGCGTGTCGACATGCGGGCGCCCGAGCGCAGGTCCGTACTCCATGAGAAGCAGCGATAAGGCTGCAATCGTGTCTTGGACCGGCCCAGGCAACGCTTCGTATTCAGGATCGAATGCATCGTGCAGCACCACGGTCCAGGACATCTGGAACTATAACCTCCAGGTTATGGAAAAGCCAGATTATGCGATGAAGCCAGCTTCAGTTCAGCGCCTCGTGCAGGCACCGGCGACGGAGCGGAGTCGTCCTCAGAGTCCCGAGGATCGCTTGGCGGCCTTCATCGCCTGCAGTGCCGCCCGCATCCCACTGGCCATACCCTCGATGATGCGTTGGCGGCTACGGGCGATGGCGAGGGCATCGGCCGGCACCGAATGCGTAATGACCGAGCCCGCGCCGACGATGGCGCCGGCCCCGACGCTCACGGGCGCCACCAGGGCGGTGTTCGAGCCGATGAAGGCCCCGGCCCCGATCTCGGTCCGGTGCTTGTTCACCCCGTCGTAATTGCAGGTGATGGTGCCGGCCCCGACATTCGCGCCCGGCCCGATCTCGGCATCGCCGAGATAGGTCAGGTGGTTGGCCTTGGCGCCCTCGCCGAGGCGGGCGTTCTTCATCTCGACGAAATTGCCGATACGCGAGCCGGTCTCCAGCACCGCGCCGGGGCGAAGCCTCGCATAGGGGCCGATGCTGACGCCCTCTGCCAGGGTCGCGCCTTCGAGATGCGAGAAGGCATGAATCACGCAACGGTCGCCGACCGTCACGTGGGGGCCGAACACCACATGAGGTTCCACGAGAACGTCCCGGCCCAACACCGTGTCCACACTCAGAAAAACCGTTTCCGGCGCCACCAGCGTGGCCCCGCCGATCTGGGCCGCGCGGCGCAGCCGCGCCTGGATCGTCGCCTCGGCGACGCTGAGCTGGACCCGGTCGTTGACGCCCTGCGCCTCGGCCTCGTCCACGGGCACCACCGCCACGGCGAGCCCGTCGTCCACGGCAAGGGCGACCGCGTCCGGCAGGTAGTACTCGCCCGCCGCGTTGGCGTTGCCGATCCGCGTGAGCAGGGCGAGGGCATGGGGGCCGGAGAGCGCCATCAGGCCGGCATTGCACAGGGTGACGGCGCGTTCCTCTGCGCTCGCATCCTTCTCCTCGCGGATGGCGAGCACCCGCCCGCCCTCCGTCAGCACCCGTCCGTAGCCGGTGGGATTCTCCGCCGTGAAAGCCAGCACCGCCACCGTCGCCCCATCGGCCAGGGGCGCGCGCAGGCGGGTGAGGGTGGCCCCCGTGACGAGGGGGGTGTCGCCGAACGCGATCACCACGTCGTCGGAGCCCGCCTCCAGGGCCTCGCGGGCGGCCAGAACCGCATGGGCGGTGCCGAGGCGCTCCACCTGCGGATGGACCGAGGCTCCGGGTGCGGCCCGCGCGATCTCGGCCGCCACCGCCTCCTGCCCCGGCTCGACCACCACGGCGATGCGGGTCGCCCCGGCCTCGCTTGCGGCGGCGAGAACATGGCCGAGCATGGTCCGCCCGGCCACCGCGTGCAGCACCTTGGGCAGGTCGGACCGCATCCGCGTGCCCTTGCCGGCGGCGAGAACGATGGCCGTGAGGCTGCGTCCGCCCGTCCTGGCGGGCTCGGTCGAATGGGGGGTCTGCGCCGTCATCGTCGCTCCGCCGCTGTCGGGCCGGGGGCCGGCTCGCGTCCTATCCGGCTGCGCTACTGCGTGGCTTGTCGGGTAGCAAGCCTGCGCGGCCGGCGAGCCGGGGGCGCGGACGCAGATCCGGTCCGAACCGTCCGAGTCATCAGCTCTTGCATCAGCTCTTGAGGATCAGGGTGATCAGCACCGCGGCCAGGCACACGAACATGACGACCCCCAGGACCAGGCTCGCCAGGGTGGTGGAGGAGATATAGGTGCCGGCGACGGTTCCCAGCATGCGCGTCACACCGCCTCCCGCCGGGGAGGCGGCGTCACCGGGGTGGCCGCATCCCGGACAGGCCACGGCTTGCGCGGAGACCTGTCGCGAGCAGGCAGGGCATGGGATGAGCGCCATGAGGTGCCTCGTAAGAGGTGAACGACCCCTGGAATCTGTCACAAGCGCGGCCATTCGGCCAGTCCGGGACCCTCTCGCCCCTCGCCGCCCGCTCCCGTCCGAACTGCTCGCCTGTCGGAAAATCCGCGTTTCCGTGAACGGTTTCGGTTCCTTCCGGCTTAAGGTTGGGTTCGGGCCGTGCCGTGGTAAAGCCGGGACATACTGCATCGCACCCCGCGCCTTCCCGCGCCGACATTACAGGTCCAATGACGCCGACGATTCCGGGACTTCGCCGCGCCGTGACAGAACCCTCCTCCGATGATCCCGTGGTGACGGGACCGCAGGACCGGAGCCGCCGGGAGCTTTTCTTGCAGGCGAGCGCCGCCGCGCTGGCTCTCTCCCTCCCCGGCACCGCCTCGACCGCCTGGGCGGACGATGCCCCCGCCCTCCCCGCCGAGGGCGCGCCGTTCCTCGGCCATACGGTGCCCGACCTCGCCCGCGAGCTTGCCAAACGCCCCTATGCCGCCCCCCGCACCGACGACCTGCCCGGCGCCCTGACCGGGCTCAACCGCGAGCAGTACAACGCCATCCGGACCGTGCCGGGCAGCGCGATCTGGGCGAACGAGGCCTTCGGCTTCACCCTCGAGCCCCTGCATCGCGGCTCGGTCTTCACCGGCCGCGTGGCCCTGGCCCTGGTGGAGGACGGCACGGTGCGGCCGCTGGCCTACGACCGCGCCCGGTTCGAGGCGGAGGGCATCGCCCTGCCTGAGTTCAAGGACGATCCCGGCTATTCGGGCCTGCGCATCCGAGCCCGGTTCGATGGCGGCGAACTCACCGATTTCGCCACCTTCCAGGGGGCGTCGTTCTTTCGCCTCGTCGCCACCGGCCAGGGGTTCGGCGTCACCGCGCGCGCCCTCACCCTGCGCCCCGCCGATTCACGCGGCGAGGAGTTCCCCGAACTCCGCGCCATCTGGGTCGAGCGGCCGGGCCCCGGCGGCCCGCTGGTGCTGCATTGCCTCGTCGATTCCCCCTCGGCCACCGCCGCCCTGAGAATGAGCCTGAGGCCCGGCGGCGATTCGCTCTGCGATGTGGAGGGTACGGTGTTCGCGCGCGCGGCCATCGACCATCTCGGTCTCGGCGGCATGACCACGAGCTACCTCTTCGGCCCCTACGACCGGCGCGGTGCCGACGATGCCCGCGCCGGCGCCTATGCCTCCACCGGCCTGCAGATCCGCACCGGTGCCAATGAGGCGATCTGGCGTCCCGCGCGCAACCCGGAGACGCTGCAGGTCTCGTCCTTCGTCGACGAGAACCCCAAAGGGTTCGGCCTGATGCAGCGGGCGCGCAGCTACGCCGATTTCGAGGACGACGTGCAGCATTGGGAGTGGCGCCCGTCGCTCTGGCTCGAACCGTTCGGCAATTGGGGGCCGGGCGCGGTGACGCTCCTCGAAATCCCGAGCGATTCCGAGTTCAACGAAAACATCCTGGCCTATTGGCGGCCGAAGGCGACGCTGGCGGCGGGCACCGAGCATGCGTTCAGCTATCGCCAGCACTGGTGCTGGCAGCCGCCGGAGGCGCCGCCCGTGGCGCTCGTCTCCGGCACCCGCAGCGGCAAGGCGCCGGGGAGCAACCGCCGCCTCTTCCTGGTGGATTTCACCGGTGACATCCTGTTCGCCGATCCCGACCTGCAGCCGACGCTCCTGACCTCGCCCGGCACGGTGGCGGCCCCGACCCTCTATCGCTATCCCGACCGTAAGACGGTGCGGGTCTCCTTCGAGCTCGACACGGGCGGCGGGAAGTCCTGCGAACTGCGCCTCGTGCTCAAGCGCGGGGAGGCCTCCGTCACCGAAACCTGGCTCTACCGGTGGACACCCTGAACACGCACGCGCTTCCCCCCACCGCCCCGGCTTCCTTCCGGCCCGCGATGCCGCCCGAAGCCCCGCTGCCCATGCCGGTGCAGGCGCTCGACCGCTGGGACCCCGCATCTGGGCACCGTCCGGCCAAGCCCGCGCGACGGCCCTGGGCCGCCCGCGCCTTCGTCTTCGGCGGGGCGGCGCTGCTCACCGCCTATGGCGCCCTGGAGATGTACGAGGTCGTGGCCGTCTCGGGCGGAACGACGGCGCTGCAATATGTGCTGCTCGTGCTCTTCACCCTGAACTTCTCCTGGATCGCCCTCTCCTTCATGAGCGCGATCCTGGGCTTCGCCACCCTCCTGCGCCGGCCGAAGGCGCCGCTTCCCCCGACCCGGCTCGCCACGAAGACCGCCATCGTCATGCCGGTCTACAACGAGGCCACCGCCCGCACCTTCGCGGCCGTGGAAGCCATGCGGGCGGAGATCGACGCCACCGGCCTCGGCGAGGCGTTCGACTATTTCGTCCTGTCGGACTCGACGGTGGGCGATGCCTGGATCGCGGAGGAGCGCGCCTTCCTCGATCTGCGCGCGCGCTGGGGCGAGGATGCGCGGCTCTATTACCGGCACCGGGCGAAGAACCATCACCGCAAGGCCGGCAATATCGGCGACTTCGTCTCGCGCTGGGGCGGGGCCTACGACCACATGCTGGTGCTCGACGCCGACAGCCTGATGACCGGACCCTGCGTGGTCCATCTCGCCGCCGCCATGGAGGCGGACCCGGATTCCGGCATCATCCAGTCGCTGCCGCTCATCATCAACCGCAACACCCTGTTCGCCCGCGTCCAGCAATTCGCCGCCCGCATCTACGGCCCGGTCATTGCCACGGGCCTGTCGGTCTGGTCGGGCCGCGACGGCAATTACTGGGGCCACAACGCCATCATCCGCACCCGCGCCTTCGCGGAGGCCTGCGGCCTGCCCGATCTCAAGGGCAAACCACCCTTCGGCGGCCACATCCTCAGCCACGATTTCGTCGAGGCGGCGCTAATCCGGCGGGCCGGCTGGAGCGTGACCATGCTGCCCGCCCTGCCCGGCTCCTACGAGGAGAGCCCGCCCTCCCTCATCGACGTCGCGGTGCGCGACCGGCGCTGGGCGCAAGGCAACCTCCAGCACAGCCGCGTCATCGGGGCGGCGGGCCTGACGCTGGCTTCGCGCCAGCATTTCGCCACCGGCATCGCCGGCTACGTCGCCTCACCGCTCTGGCTCGGCCAGCTCGTGGTCGGTATCGCCCTGGTGCTCCAGACCGCCTATGTGCGGCCGGAATACTTTACCTCCGAATTCGGGCTCTACCCGGTCTGGCCGCGCTTCGACCCCGTGCGCGCGCTCCAGCTGTTCGGGCTCACCATGGGCATCCTGCTGGCGCCGAAGCTCCTGGGGCTGATCCTCGCCCTCATCGACGGGCCGGTGCGCCGGGCCTCGGGCGGCGCCATCCGCCTCGTCCTGTCGAGCCTGATCGAGACGATCCTCTCCGCGCTCATCGCCCCCATCGCCATGCTGATCCAATCCGGCTCGGTCTTCGAGATCCTGGTCGGGCGCGATACCGGCTGGAACCCGCAGCGGCGCGACGACGGCTCGATACCCTTGCGCGACATCGTCCGCCGCCACCGCTGGCACATGGTGCTGGGGCTGGTGACCGGCATCGCCGCCTTCGCCATCGCCACCTCGCTGTTCCTCTGGATGTCGCCCACCATCCTCGGCCTTGTCCTGGCGATCCCGATCTCCTGGGCGAGCGGCCAGCTGTCCTGGGGCCTCGCCCTCAAGCGCCTCGGCCTGCTGATGACCCCGGAGGAGCGCGACCCGCCCGCCATCGCCGTTACCGCCGGCACGCTCGCCGCCCGCAATGCCGAGGTCGGCCTCGACGACTCGGATGCGATCCGCGCCCTCCACGCCGATGCGGGCTTCGCGGAGGCCCATGCCCTGATGCTGCCCGAGATGCCCAAACGCCCCCGCGGCGTGATCGACACCGACCGCGCCCTCGCCCAGGCCAAGGTGGTGGAGGCCGAGACCGTCGCCGAGGCCGCCGAGTGGCTCAGCCCCAAGGAGCGCATGGCCCTCCTCCACGACCGCGCCCTCCTCGACCGCCTCACCCGTCTCGCGCCGGCGTGAGCTACGATCGTCACGCCTGTCGCGGGATGCGCTGACGAGCCCTCCTCCCCAGCGGATCTCGGGCCTGCCCGAGATCCGTCGAGCTTGTGGGGAGGAGTTGGAGGTGGGGGTGGTTGGGCGACCCTGATCCTTCGGAGGCTGGCGGAGCCACCACCCCCACTCCTAACCTCTCCCCACAAGGGAGAGAGGGACGCGGTCTGCCAACGAGGGCAGATGTGTGAATCCGGTAGCCCGCGTGAGACGGGGGGATCGACCGTGCCCGGAGCTCGTTTCCACGAGAGCCCGCGGATCCGGGCGGCCGATGCCGGCCCCCTGCCCGCTCGGCGGCCGATCCGGAAGGTCAGTCGGCGCTTCCCGAATCGGGTGCCTTGGCGAGACGGTCCGCCAGGGAGGCCTCGTACTGGATGAGGTCCTTGCCCCGCTTCATCGCCCGGTAGAAGTCCCGCGCCGCCACGTGAGCGTTGATGTCCCGGACATAGGGAGCCGTGGTCGGTACCGCCTCGAGCAATTCGCTCGCCTGGGCCACGAACAGGTTCTCGATCTCCGACACGTCGTCGGAGAGATAGAGCACCGTGAGAGTCAGGTAGAGGCGCTTGCAGGCCGTATCGGCCTCGCTCTCCGTGATGATGTCGGATTCGCGCAGGAACTTCGTCATCGTCTCGATGACGAAACTCGACCGCCGGGACCCGTTGCGGATCGCGGCCCCGCCGATCAGCAACCGCTCGAACGGCTTGAGTTCGATCTTCAGGGGCATGACCGGTCCTTCGGGCTCGGGCGGGATCATCGGTCCGGACGGTTAACAAGACGTCACCGCATTGGCGAGGGTTGCTTCGCGGGATCCGGCATCGCTCCGGAGGCCGCGAAGATGAGGAGAATGCAGCGGATCTCCCACATGTTTCGTTGACCGTTCGCCTTAAGACCTTCGCAACGTCCTCGTGGTTTGGTGACGCTGCATCCAAAAAAGGGGTGCTTCCAGATCAGAATGGATCGGACCACATGTCTTCAGGCATCACGCTTACCGCGGCAACGCGCCAGAACCTGCTCTCGCTGCAGGGCACCGCCGACCTCCTGACCCAGACCCAGAACCGTCTGTCGACCGGCAAGAAGGTCAACTCGGCCCTCGACGATCCGACGAGCTTCTTCACCTCGCAGGCCCTGTCCGGCCGCTCGGGCGATCTCGGCTCGCTCCTCAACGGCATCTCGAACGGCGTCCAGACGATCCAGGCCGCCAACCAGGGCATCACCTCGATCCAGAAGCTGGTCGATTCCGCCAAGTCCACCGCCAACCAGGCGCTGGCCGACAAGAGCGCCGTGTCGAGCGGTACGGCCGCGGCTACGGCATCCCTGTCCGGTTCGAAGACCTTTCAGGCGCTTTCCGCTAATACGGACGGCACGCAGGATTTCTCCTCACTGGCGAAGGACGGCTCGGTCGACATCTCGCTCGATGGCGGTAAGAGCTATTCGACCATTCGCCTCGATGCCGCGACCCTGAAGGGCAGCGTCAACGACCTGACGAAGGTCAGCGCGCAGCAGGTCGTCTCGGCCATCAACAGTCAAGTCAGCGCGAACTCCTCTCTCAAAGGGAAGGTCTCGGCCTCGGTTGCTGCCGATGGCCGCATCAACTTCTCCACGGCCAGTGCTGGTGCGACGCAACAGCTGAACGTTCGCGGCTCTGCGGGTTCGTCGATCGACATCGGCTACGGCAAGGACACCACCACCGGTGGTCCGACGGCTGCGACGGTACTCGGTGGCGCTTTCACGGGCATTACGGCCGCAGGGACGGGTGCAACTCTCTCCATCGGCGACGGCTCCTCCGCCGTGGACGTCACAATTGACTCGACCAGCCTGAAGGCGGACGGAACCGCCCTCGGCACCTCTGGAGCCGTGGCCGACGTGGCGGATGCCATCAACGTCCAGCTGAAGGCTGCCGGTTCGAGCGTCACCGCCAGCGTGTCCGGCGGCGCGCTCAACTTCACGAGCCAAGACACCGGCCCGAGCGCGGCCGTCACCGTCCAGGGCAAGGAATATTCGGCGACAGGGGCGAACAATATCGACATCGGTTTCGGCGACGACACGGCCTATACCACCGGCACGTTCACTGCCGGCACGGGTACGGCGGCGACCGGCCTCTCGGCGACCGGATCGGATGCGACCGATGGGTCGGCCAAGGCCAGCATCAATGGGACCGTCGCGATCGCCGATGCGACGGGTGGACCGCCCGCGACCGCCGGCGGCCTCGATCTCTCCGGTACCAAGAACGGGTCGTTCTCGATCCAGATCGGTTCCGGCCCGGCCAAGACGATCACGCTTAATGCGAGCGCGATCACAGCTGCCGGCGGTACGGCCGCCTTTGCCAGCAGAGACAGCATCGCGGCTGCGATCAACACTCAGATCGCTGCGGATACAGGCCTGGCTGGCAACGTATCCGCGAGCTTCGATGCCAGCAACAAGCTGGTTTTGAGCTCGACCAAGGCAGGCTCAGATCAAAAGATCACCGTGACCGCCGCGCAGGGCGCGACCGTGGCGAACAACGTCAATATCGGCCTCGGAACCCAAACCTCGACGATCAACGGCACGGCCACCAACACCGCGACGGCGATCTCCGGCTTCGGCAAGGACAGCACCGGCTCCACCAACACGACCCGCCAGTCGCTGGCCAAGCAGTTCAACGAAATCCTGAACCAGATCACCCAGCAGGCCAAGGATTCGAGCTACAACGGCATCAACCTGCTCTATCGGAGCGGCGACGATACCAGCGAGAACTCCCTGAAGGTGACCTTCAACGAGACCGGCTCGTCCAGCCTGACGATCTCGGGCGCCAAGCTCGACTCGGATGGCCTCGGCCTCACCGCTTCCACCGGCGGCTTCCAGTCCGACACGGAGATCAACGAGACGCTGACGGCCATTACGGCGGCCACCAGCCAGCTTCGCGGACAGGCTTCGACCTTCGGCTCCAACCTCTCGGTGGTCCAGAACCGTCAGGACTTCTCGAAGAACCTGATCAACATCCTCGACACCGGCTCGGCCAACCTGACGAACGCGGACCTCAACGAGGAAGCCGCCAATTCCCAGGCCCTGTCGACCCGCCAGTCGATCGGCATCTCGGCCCTCTCGCTCGCCAACACGGCGCAGCAGGGCATCCTGCAGCTCCTCCGCTAAGCGGATCAGCCGTCACGACACTAAGCGGCCGGGGGAAACCCCGGCCGTTTTCGTTCGCGCCACGTCCCGGCCCCGGCCGGATGGGGATTGTCGAGGGATGACCGGGCCGACCGTCACGATCCGACAGACGAGGGCGGTTCGGTCTCGCTGCCGCACGCCGCCGCCACGGGTACGCTGCCCCGCATGCGGCCGGGGACAAGGCCGCCGGATGACGGGAGCGAGCCCGTTCAGCGACGGACGACAGCCCAGGCGTCGGCGAAGGCACGCCATCGCGCCTTCGCAACGGCTTGGAAGGATGACCGAGTAATTTGAGGAAGCGGACTTCAGATTCGCTTCCGGCCATTCCGCGCAGTCCCTCGAGATCAGCGACAGTATTGCCCGGGCTCGGTCTTTCGATCCGAAGGCGTTCGCTCGTCGTTCTCTGCCCCTGTCCGTATCGAGGCGTTGGGTGGGCCAAAGGCGGCAGCACTCGTTCGGCCTTTGGCCCGCCGCCGAACGGCCGCCGGAGCGGAGCTCAGTTCGGCTCTGTCCCACCCGCGGGTGGCTTCTGCTCCGTGCAGACGATGGGGTGCTTGGACTGGTCGGTCCACGTGACCTCCTGGCCCTTGCCGCGCAGCTCGTGCGTGTCGTCGCCGTAGCGAAACCCTGAGCCCGAAGGCTGTGCCGGCAGAGTGATCTCCGGCCCTTCGGGAGGCCGGACGATCGCAGGCTGTGCCGGGTCGGAGGTGACGAACTCGACCGTGAGCAAGACGTCCTTCGGGCACGAGAAGATCACCCGCTTCGTCGTTGCCCCCTCGCTGGCGGTCGCCCGGGACAGCGTCTTGTCGGGGGCCTCTGCGTGAGCCTGGATCGACACGCCGACCATGACGGCGGCAACGAGAAACGGCGATACGGTGTGAAGGCGCATCATCGAGAGCATCTCCAAGTTCAGCCTGATCGGCCGGAGGGTTGAGGACGCGCCCGACCGGAGGTCCCGTCAAGCATACGACCGCTCGGGATCATGATGATGGGCCGGAGCTCAGGGGCTCCTGGATATCCCGATCTCCGCTCCTCGCCCATGACGATCCGACACGGGCCGCCAGGAGGGCCTCCATCGACGTCTCTCCATCCGCGTCCGGCTCAACGTCAGTATCGGTCTCCCGATCGGCATCCACTTCGGCTGAGAGCGCTCTGGCGTGGCTGGCCCGCCCGTTCGAGGGGGACGAAACACCGGAGTTGGAACCAGCCTGCGAGCCATCACCGTTGTTCCTTCGAGGACGCCTCAGGTGAGGGCGACCGCAGGAGGCATGTCCATGCAGAGCAAGCTCACGAAGACGATCATCGGGGCTGTCATCGCCGTGGCTCTCGCGGCTGCCGTGTCCTATGGGCTCATCAACCAGCAGACGGCGGATCAGCTGCAGACCAAGGCGAACCAGACGCTGTCGGACGACCAGGCTGCCCCCGACACGGCGCCTCGGCAGCCGGCCCCCGCGCCGCAGGGCCCCAACCAGCAAGCGCCGACGCAGCCGACCCCCACGCCCGCACCTCGGCAGTGAGGCTGGCGGCACGGACATCCGCACGCCGTCTCGGTTCGCCGGCTGAAACCGCCCGGTAACCCTCCGGCTTTAGGCCTCGTTAGGCACGAAACCGCCGAACCGAGATGGATACCGATGACCAGGGACCAGCTTTCCGCCGAATTGTCGCGCATGGCGAAGATGCAGATCAGCGACATCACCCGGGCGGTGAAGAGCGGCGATAAAGCCATCGCCTTGAACGAGGTGAGCGACCTCGCGCTACGCTTGAATTTCCTCGCCGATGCCATCGCCGGCGTACCGGTCCCGGCACCGGCACCGGCGGTTTCCCCCGCTCGCGTCCTCGATCCGGCGTGACCGCTGCATCGGAGTGGCGCGCGGAGCGCAATGGACGCTCCCGCGCCCGGCTTGAACGCTCGCTTCCCGCCCTCTTCCCGGCGCCGGTCCTGCAGCATGCGCTGTCACGCCCGCTGACGCCGCCCACGCCGCGCCTCGCCGTCGAGAGCTACTGGCGCAACCACGTCCTCCGGGCCGATCGCCTGGCGCGGGCACTGGCCGCACGCTCAGGCCAGCCGGAGGGATGGACGTGGCGTCTCGGTTCGGAGAAGGGTTCGGGCCTCGCCGCGACCTTCCGGATGCCCCCTTCGCCCTATCGCGAGCCTGCGCACGCGCAAGGGCCCGGCCATTGCTGCATCTGCGGACAGCCGGTCTTCCGCTTCGGCTGGCACAAGGATCTGTGGGGCACCGGCACGCCGAACAAGAACGCCCGCTGGCATTCGGCCTGCGTCACGGCCTGGAAGTTCTGGGTGGCGCCGAGCGACCAGGTGAAGGTTTTGAAGGCGCATCAGCGCCATCGCTGCGCCGCCTCCGGGAAGCGCCTGCTGAAGACGGCCGAGGTCGACCATCGCACACCGCTCTATCGCGTCTGGCGCGAAGACCGCGACGCTGCTTGGCCGACATTGCTGGCCTATTGGGGCGCTCCGAACCTTCAGGTCGTGAACCGCGTTGTCCACGTGGAGAAATGCGGTGCGGAGGCAAGCGAGCGAGCGCTCCAGCGGCGGTCTTTCGTCTCGGACAATCCTCTCGATACGGAGGCTGACGCCATGATGCTTTTCTCGACATCGGCGTGAACCACTCGCCGTCGAAGCCTTTCCTCGGACCTGCTTCCCGCGCGCGATGGGTCATCACACTACCGCTTCCGGAATTGGAGACGATCGAATGACGGATGACAAAGTCGGCCGGCAGGACCGTAAGGACACGAGGGCTGCCAAGGCCGCCGAACGTGCCGATACGGCCGGTCAGGTCTGGGAAGAAGTCAAAGTCCGTGAGACAGCGCGGGACGACCAGATCGTTCGGCTGAAGGCCCAGCGGCTCGAGCGCGATGCCGCGGATGCCGCTGCAGAGAAGCCTCCCACGAAGCGCTCGTCGTGAGTGAACTTCGTGGCACTGACCAAAGCTGTCGGCTGCGGAATCCTCGGCCGAGCGGTGCGGGCCGATCGCAGCGCATCTGGTTTGGGACCAGGGGGGCATCGAAGCCGCCCTCCCCGGCGGCCACATGGAGCCGATGCACGGGGGACCGGGGATAGTTAGTGAGCGCTCGCGAGTTTCATGGTCACGAGTCCTGAGACGATGAGGACAGCCGCGATCATGCGGGTGAGGCTGGCTTCCTCTCCGAGGACCGTCACGCCGACCACGAAAGCGCCGATCGCGCCGATACCCGTCCAGATCGTGTAGGCAGTCCCCAGCGGCAGCGTTCGCATGGCCATGGCCAACAGCCCGAAGCTTCCGACCATCGCCACCAAGGTGATGACCGTCGGCCAGAGGCGGGTGAAGCCGTCCGATTGCTTCATCATGGATGCCCAGACGATCTCGAGGACACCGGCAATTCCGAGATAGACCCAAGCCATATCGGCCCCCTGCTTCAAGGGCCGGGCCGTCCCGGACTTCGACCCTGCAGGAGGGGGAGGACGTGGCCTCGCGAGTGCCTAATTAGCGAGCAGAATGCTTATTTTCAAGGCGGAAAAGTGCCGGTCATCCCCAAACGGGAACGGCGGCCCCTGAGATGCCGCCGCGCAGGAACACGCCTGTTCCATCCTTTCGACTGGACGATGGAGGCCCCTCGCTCGCGCATCGTCATCGGCCGGAGCGCATCTGTGTAGGCTGCCGCGCCAGGAACGAACCGCGCTCCGCGATCTTCTCTGAAAGACAGCAGCCCGTGGGAGAGCACAATGGACGACGATCGCGTCTGGTCCTTCGAGAAGAGTCTCTGGACCGGTGGGGCGGACCATTACCGTGAACTGGTCGACGACGAATGCCTGATGGTGCTGCCGCACCCCCCCTTCGTGCTGAGCGGCTCGCAGGCCATCGAGGCCGTCGCGGACACGCCCCGCTGGTCGGAGGTCGAGCTCTCCGGGGGACAGATCTCTCGTCCGCAGGAAGGGCTGATCGTCATCGCCTATCATGCGAAGGCCTCGCGGGACGGCGAGACCTATCAGGCGCATTGCACCTCGACCTATCGCCGGCTGTCACACGAGGTCTGGCGCGTGGTTCAGCACCAGCAGACGCCGCCGCTGGTCGGCTCCACGGCCGAGAAGGCCGCCGGATAGGGACGGCCATCCTCGACAGCCGAACCCTGCGCTCGACGCCCGAGAGCGGCGAGTCAGGCTTCCAGCGCAGCGGCCTGTCGCTCGAAACTGGCGAGGTCGAAATAATCCCGCCATTCCGTGATCGCGCCGTTGCCAACGCGCATGCTGCCCATGGTGGGAAGGGTGATGCGGCCGCCGTTCCGGTCGGTGAAGAGATCGAGCCTCTCGGTCAGAACCGTATCGCCATCGTTTGCGATGTGCAGGAGCTGCCAGTCGACACGAATGCGACTGCCGACCCCGAAAGCTTTATGGAAGCTTCGCGCGTTCTCCCGGCCACGGATCTCCGGCAGCGGGATGTTGTGGTAGACGACGTCCTCGGCCAGGAGATCGATCGCGTCATCGAAGCGATCTGCGTTGATGCGTTCGAAGAACAGACGCACCAGGGCGATCTCGGGGGTGTCTTCGATCATTACGTGCCTCGTTGTCCCTCAATCGGCGTCGCCGGTCGGCGACCGAACTTCGAACGAGACCGCGCAGGGTGCCGGCAGCCGATCGACGCTGCCGGACGATCCTCGCGGTCGGCGGGCCACGTCGCCGCAGCCCTCGTGCAGGGGAGAACCTAACCCCTCACGAAGGTGAGAATGTCGGCGTTGAGCGTGTCGGCATTGACGGTCAGCATGCCGTGGCTGAAGCCGGGATAGGTCTTCAGGGTCCCGTTCCGGAGGAGCTTGATCGATTCCCGCGCCGCCGCCCCGATCGGCACGATCTGGTCGTCCTCGCCGTGCAGAACGAGGGTCGGGACGGTGATCGACGTCAGGTCGTCGCGCTGGTCGGTTTCCGAGAAGGCCGCAATGCCGTCGTAATGTGCCTTGGCACTGCCCATCATGCCTTGGCGCCACCAATTCGTGATCACGCCGGGCTGCACCGTCGCGCCATCGCGGTTGAAGCCGTAGAAAGGCCCTGTCGGCACGTCGATGAAGAATTGCGCCCGGTTGGCGGCGAGCGCCTGACGGAAACCGTCGAAGACCTCGACCGGCAGGCCGCCCGGATTGCCGGCGGTCTTGAGCATGAGCGGCGTCACGGCGCTGACGAGCACGACCTTGGCGACCCGGCCGTCCGGTTGACCGTGCCGGGCGACATAGCGGGCGACCTCACCGCCCCCGGTGGAATGGCCGACATGGACGGCGTCGCGCAGGTCGAGGTGCCGGACGACGGCGGCCGCATCCGCGGCGTAAGCGTCCATCGTGTGCCCATCCGAGACCTGCGCCGAGCGACCGTGACCGCGCCTGTCATGTGCGACCACCCGGAAACCCTTCGCGAGGAAGAAGAGCATCTGCGTGTCCCAATCGTCGGAGGAGAGCGGCCAGCCATGGTGGAAGACGATGGCTGGCGCATCTCTCGGGCCCCAATCCTTGAAGAAGATGTCGACGCCGTCGGATGTAGAGACGTAGGGCATGGTCGTGTTCCTGCTGTTTGCCGAAGCAGTACGGATCGATGGAGCGTAGAGCGGGGGTCGTTTCAGGGGTGTGACAAGGCTATTGTGCTTGGCCGCATCGTCATCAAGCGAACCTGACGAGGTTGAGGGCGGGCAATGGCCCCCCTGGGAACTGTGCAAGACGGCCGCCATCCGCGAGAGAACCGAGGTCGATACCGAAGAAGCCGAGCCGGTCGATGAGCGTACGAACCGTCGCTTTCGCCTCGGCATCGTCGCCTGAATAGAAGAGGACGCGCCGACCGCCTTCGCTGGCCGGATCGCCTGCCAGGAGCGGTGGCCGGAGATGGTTGAACGCCTTCACCACCCGGGCACCGGGGACCAGGGTGGCGACGATCTCGGAGGACGAAACGCCCCCGAGATCCACCGGCTCGAACGACGGTGCCTCGATCGGATTGTTGGCGTCCACCACGATCCGGCCGCCGAAATCCGGCAGGCCGCCCAGCGCAGTCGGCAGCTTCGACCAATTGACCGCGACGATGATCATGTCCCGGGCGGCGGCGTCCTCGCGCGTGCCGGGCGTGATCGTCGGGCCTAACGAAGCAATGGCCTCGGCGAGGCTGTCTGGACCGCGACTGTTCGCGAGGATCGCCGGAATCCCCTGCCGAGCGAGGGCGCTGGCAATGGCACGGCCGATCTGGCCGGCGCCGATGATGCCGATGGAGGGCATGGAGAGGTGTCCTTGCGAGGGAGGTCGAGAGGAGGCGTCAGGCGGATTGGCCACCGTCGACATTCAGTGTGGCGCCCGTGACGTACCCGGCGTCGGGACCGACGAGGAACGCGACCGCTCCGGCGATATCCTCCGGACGGCCGTAGCGGCCGAGGGCCGCGAGGCCCTTCAGTGTCGTGGCGAAGGGGCCGTCCTCGGGGTTCATCTCGGTGTCGATCGCACCCGGCTGGACGAGGTTGACGGTGATGTCGCGGGGACCGAGATCCCGTGCCCAGCCCCGCGTGTAAGCCGCCACGGCCGCCTTCGTGGCGACGTAGTCCGCCGCACCCGCGAAGGGGACATGCACGGCCCCTGTCGTGCCGATCGAGACGATGCGTCCCCCATGCGTCATGAGCGGAACGGCAGCGCGGACCGCGGCGGCGACGCCCTTCACGTTGATATCGAGTTGCCGATCGAACGCGGCACGGTCGGCTTCCGGATCGTCCACCATGCCGGTGACGAAGACGCCGGCCGAATTGACCAGGATGTCGAGCCGACCGAACGTGGCATGCGTCTGGCGGACCAGGCCGGCGACCTCGGATGCGTCAGCCTGGTCGGCACGGATCGCGATGGCGCGGCGTCCCGATGCCGTCAATTCGGCGACGATCCGGTCGGCCCGATCCCGCGATGCGGAATAGCTGAAGGCCAGATCGGCGCCGTCTCGCGCGAGACGACGAACGATGGCGGCGCCGATGCCACGCGATCCGCCGGTGACAAGGGCCACCTTGCCGGCGAGCGGTTGCGGGTCCTGGCCCATGATGCTGCTCCTGTCCTCTTGGTGGAACGAATATGGCCGAGGTATTGCCCTTGGTTTAGCCGGGATTGGGTTGCTACACCTTCAATCATCCCTTGAAGGTGGCATCGTGGAAACCCTGGCGAACCTGGAATCCTTCATCCGCAGCGCGGAGCACGGCAGCTTCTCCGAGGCCGCCCGGCGCTTGTCGCTGACTCCGGCCGCCGTCAGCCGGAACGCCGCCGTGCTGGAGCGGAACCTCGGTGTGCGGCTGTTTCATCGTTCGACGCGGAAGCTGAGTCTGACGGAAGCGGGCGAAACCTTCCGCCTCGCGGTCGCGGACAATCTGGAAGGCATCCAGGCGGCCATCGCCGGGATCGCCACCGCTGGCGGCGAACCGGCCGGTACCCTGAAAGTCAGCATGGCCCTGACATTCGGCACGATGCACATCCTGCCGCTCTTGCCGCCGTTCCTCGAACGCTATCCTCTGATCCGCCCGGAATGGCATTTCGAGAACCGTCGGGTCGATCTCGTCACGGAGGGCTACGACGCCGCGATCGGTGCCGGGTTCGACCTGGCGCCCGGTCTCATCGCTCATGCTCTGGCCCCCGCGCACGTCATCGCGGTCGCCTCGCCGGCCTACATGGAAGGCCGCCCACGCCCCGACGATCCGACCGGGCTTCAACCGCTCCAAGGCATCGTCCAGCGTTCGCTCCGGACCGGCCGCCTCCAGCAATGGACCATGCGCAATCCCGCAGGCGAGGAGATGCCAGCGCACCTGTCTGCAACCATGGTCGTCAACGACCCGGCGGCGATGCAGGAAGCGGCTCTTCTCGGGCTGGGCGTCACCATGCTGGCGGTACCCGACGTCCTGCCGGCATTGGAGGCGGGCCGCCTGATCCAGCTGCTGCCGGGTTGGTATGCCGATGCGGGAGCGATCTCGCTCTATTACGCCAGCCGAACCCTGCTGCCTGCCAAGACTCGCGCATTCGTCGACTGGGTCACCGAGGCGTTCAGGAACCGGCGTCTCGCCGAGCGCTTCGCGGGACACCGTCTCTAGGTTCGTGTTTCGGCGCCGACGTCCGACATGGCATGGCGCCCGATCCGGTCGGATACGGACGCCATAGGCCGGCATGGCCCTAGAGCTGCGCCCGGCCACGTCGGGTCGGGTGCAGCTCTAGAGCTTTGTTTTGCCGCGCTCTTTTTCGCCGAACCGGCAGCCACTTCGGCGGTGAGCGCTCTAGTTCGGGATCAGCTCGCGGGCCGGGCCGCCCGTCTCCTGGCCACGGGCCTGGGCATAGCCCGGCAGAGCCGGGTTCTTGGCGTTTCCGCTGTCGGTGTCCGGCCCGCCGAGCCAGTACGCGGATTGCGCCGGCGCCGGGATCGAGCCGGTGATCGTCGGGCTCTCCATCCGATGCGGGCCGGGCCGGGCCTCAGAGGCCCCGGTCAGGGCGGCGAGCGTGCAGGCGGACGCGAAAACGACGGCCGAAACGGTCTTGATCATCGTCATGTCAGGTCTCCGGTAATTCCTGCTCGATCCAAGATCGTCAAGCAGTGATGCCGGACAGACGACATCTTCGGCTGCTTATTCCATGACCCTATCGAAAAATTCCAACGCCATGATCGAGACCACAATAGCGTGAACGAATACTCGGTGCCGGGTGAAAAATTTTTCGTGCAGGCGTGGAATAAACACGATTTCGCGGCGTCCATGCTCCTGTCGCCGGCCCCGAAATCCGTTCGGTCCGGCCAGCGTTCTACGGGAGCCCCGCCCATGCCAGGAGACAGGAGATGATGGACATGATGCGCCTCATCGAGCCGCTGATCCCGGCCCTGCGCCGCTACGCGCACGCCCTCCTGCGCAATCCGACCGATGCCGACGATCTGGTGCAGGATTGCCTCGAGCGGGCCGTCACCCGCTGGCACCAGCGCCAGGCCGACGGCGACGCGCGGACCTGGCTCTTCGCCATCCTCCACAATCTCGCCGTGACGCAGATGCGCCAGCGCGCTCGCCGCGGCGCCCACATGCCGATCGAGGACACGGCGGAGGCGAACCTCGCGGTGGCGCCGACACAGGAGAGCGGCCTGCGCCACCGGGACCTGATGACGGCGCTGGACGCGCTGCCGGAAGAGCAGCCCAGCGTGCTCCTGCTGGTGACGGTGGAGGGCCTATCCTACGCCGAGACCGCCGACATCCTCGCGATTCCGACCGGGACCGTGATGTCCCGCCTGTCCCGAGCCCGGGACCGGATGATCCAGTCGATGGACGGCACCGAAGCCTCCGTCCCCGCCAAGCGCCCGCTCCTGCGGAGGGTGAAATGAGCATGCGTCCGATCGGTGACGACGATCTCCAGGGCCTCGTGGACGAGCGGCTCGATACGGCGCGGAAGCGTGAGGTCGAGGCCTATCTCGACTCCCATCCCGAGGCGCGGATCCGGGTCGAGCGCATGGTCGCCCTGCGTGAGGACATGCGGGCCGCCTTCGCGCCCATCGCCGCCGAGCCGGTGCCGGCCCGGCTGAACCTAGCGCGGATCGTCGAGGCGCGCCGCCGGCCGGCACATCCGATCTGGCAGGCTTCTCCGATCTGGCAGGCGATGGCGGCGGGGCTGCTGCTCCTCGTCGGAGGCGCCGGTGGCTGGGGCCTGCGCGAGCTGGTCTCGCCCGTGCCCACCGGCATCGAGGCGCTGGCCCAGTCCGCGAGCATGAACTACGCGGTCTATGCGCCCGACCACACCCGCCCCGTCGAGCTCGCCGCCGCGAACCGGGACGAACTCGCCGGCTGGTTTTCCGCCCGGATGAAGCGGCCGGTCGCCGTGCCGGACCTGAGCGGCTCCGGCTACCGCCTCATGGGCGGGCGTCTCGTCGCCACGCAGCAGGGGCCCGCCGGGCTGCTGATGTACGACGATGGGCACGGCGCGCGCTTCGTCATGTTGATGCGGCCCATGAGCGTACCCGGCGACGCGCCGATGCGCGCCCACACGACGGAGACGTCGAACGGCTACGCCTGGGCCCAGGACGGGCTCGGCTACAGCCTCGTGGGTGCGGCCGACCCCACGATCCTGCACCCGCTCGCCAACGAGATCCGCCGCGCCACCGCGAAAGCCATCTGAAGGCCCGATATGTCCCTCCTGAACGACCTCACCGGGGCCGATCCGGCCTTGAGCCCGCGTGCCGCTTGTCTCCGCCTCGCCGCCATCGGGGCGCTCGTCGCCGGCACGACGGGGGCCTTCGCCTATGCGGGCGGCTGGCTCTCTCCGGGGGACCTGACCCAGGCGCGGATCGTCGACCGCTTCGAGCAGGTGAATGGCCCCCATCCGGGCTTTCGGCGCAACCACGCCAAAGGGCTCTGCCTCGCCGGCAGTTTCGAGAGCAGCGGCCGGGGGGCACGCCTGTCGACGGCGTCGCTCTTCGCCGCGGGACAGGTCACGCCCGTCACCGGCCGCATCGCGCTGGCGGGCGGCCAGCCCTACGCGGCGGACGCGGCCACGACGGTGCGCAGCCTCGCGCTGCGTTTCCACCTTCCCGACGGCGAGGAATGGCGCACAGGCAACAACGACATTCCGGTTTTCCCGGTCCGCAGCCCGGAGGGGTTCTATGCGCAGCTTCTCGCCGCCAAGCCCGATCCGGCCACGGGCAAGCCCGATCCCGAGGCGCTCAAGGCGTTCTTCGCCGCGCATCCCGAGAGCGCGAAAGCGGCTTCCCTGATCAAGGCGCGGACGATCACCTCAGGCTTTGCCGACGACACGTTCCGGAGCCTGAACGCCTTCCGGTTCATCGCCGCAGACGGGACCCGGACGCCGGTGCGCTGGGCGTTCGTGCCGGAACAGGCCGCGACGGCGGAGAGCCCGGCCCAGAGGGCTCGCGCGGACAAGAACGTTCTGTTCGACGACTTCGACTCTGCCGTCCGCCGGGCGCCCGTGCGGTGGCATCTCGTCGTCACCCTGGGGCAGCCCGGCGACCCCACGGCGGATGCGACGCTTCCCTGGCCGGTCGAGCGGCAGAGCCTGGACGTCGGGACCGTGATCGTCGCGGACACGCAGCCGGAAGCGGACGGCAATTGCCGCGACGTCAATTTCGATCCTCTCGTCCTGCCCGGCGGCATCCTGGGATCGGACGATCCGCTGCTCAGCGCCCGTTCGGCTGCCTATTCGCAATCCTTCACGCGCCGCGCCGGCGAACCGAAAACGCCGAGCGCCGTCCAGAACACGCCTGCATCGGGAGCCGGATTGTGAACCACACCGCGCGCTTCAACCTGCCGGCCCGGCTGCTGCACTGGACCATGGCGGCCATGATCCTCGCCATGCTGTTCATCGGCGTGGCGATGGTGACCTCGCTGGCGCATTACCACACCCTGGTCGCGCTGCACCGCCCACTCGGGATCGGCATCCTGGTCCTCGCGCTGCTACGCCTGCTCAACCGCTGGCGCCATCCCCCGCCCGGCCTGCCGTCGGACCTTCCGGGCTGGCAGCGGCGGGCGGCTCATGTCTCGCACGTCTTGCTCTATGGATTGATGCTCGCTCTGCCGCTGGTCGGCTGGGCGATGCTGTCGGCGGCCGGCTATCCGATCGGGCTCGTTGGCTCCCTCGTCCTGCCGCCGATCCTGCCGCGCGATCCAAGCCTCTATGCGTGGCTCCGTCCGCTTCACACACTCCTCGCCTACACCCTGTTCGGTCTCGTCCTCGCCCATCTCGGCGCGGCCCTGATGCATGGGCTGATCCGCCGGGATGGCGTCTTATCCAGCATGATCGCGCGCCCGACGGCGTCCCGGTCCCAGTAACGTCGTGGCAGGCTGCAAGGCGAAACACAGTGAACGATCGCGCAATAGGCAGGGTGCTCATCGCCGGCGGCGGCATCGCGGGCCTGGCCATCAGCCTGCCGGGCAACGCGGTCCAGGCTCTCGGCCAACTCGGCCTGGAAGACGCGCTCCGCTCGCGCAGCGGGCGGAGTGGGGCACAGTCGATCCGCGCTACGAAGCGCTGCGCCGGCCCCGCGTGGCCCATGTCCAGGCCATGACCGAACGCCTGTCCCGCACCGCGCGGAGGCCGGGCTGGGCCGGAAACCTCCTGCTTCCCGTGATCGGCCCGCGCAGCTACCGCGCGGCTTACTCGCCGCTCCGCACGCCGGTCTCGGCCTGAGCCTGGCTGCGGCGATTGCCCGGCCTCCTCCCGGTCGAGGCTCTCGGACTTGGTGCGGCGCAGGCCGGTCCGGCCCATGAGAACCGCGGCAGGATCGGTTCGTTGGCCCGGCAGCACATAAAAGCGCTTCCAGCAAAAAATGGAGCGCGCCCTCTAGACGACCGGTCTAATTCGTACTAGCTAAGGGTCATGGCACGCGTCACCCCACATACCGACACACGACAGGGCATCCTCGATACCGCCTACGGCCTCGTGGGCGCGAAGGGTTTCTCAGGGGTCGGTCTCAATGAGATCCTGGCCACGGCCGGCGTGCCCAAGGGGTCGTTCTACCACTATTTCGGCTCGAAGGAGGCCTTCGGCGAGGCTCTTCTGGCGGATTACTTCGAAAGCTACCTTGCCGATCTCGACACAACCCTCGCTGAGCCCGGCTTGAGCCATGCCGAGCGACTGATGAACTACTGGCGGAAATGGCAGGCAACGCAGGGAAGCATCGACGACCAGCGCAAGTGCCTCGCGGTGAAGCTCGCAGCAGAGGTCTCGGACCTGTCCGAGGCCATGCGCCTTGCCCTCAAGAGCGGGACCGCCGGGATCATCGAACGCCTGTCGGGAGCGATCGCGGCGGGCGTGGCGGAGGGCTCGCTCACAGTCGAGGGCGAGCCGCGGACGATCGCCGAGATGCTCTACCACGTCTGGCTGGGTGCGAGCCTGATGGCCAAGATCGTCCGGACCGACGCACCGTTCGAGGCTGCCCTGGGGACGACCCGGCGCATCCTCGGCCTCCGCTCGCATTGACCCCCCTCATTCCGACGTTGCCGAGAACCACCTTCTACCAAGCCCAAAAACGAGACGACCGGTCTACTTATCTGGGAGTCGATCACCTTCCTCGGGCCGGCCGGCGAACAGAACCCAGACGGAGAAAACCCATGCCCCACCACACGAAGACATCTGTCGCCGCGACCCTCCCCTTCGCCGGGCTGATGGCGTTCCTGACCATGCCGGAAGCAACTGCGCAGGAACGGATCACCCTGGAGACGATCGGCGCCGTCCGCATGGCCCGGTTCGAGGAGGTCCGTGGCGCGAACCCGGAACTCCGCCCCTTGCAGGCGGCGCCGGTGCGAGATCCGGCCACGGGACGCACCGCAAAGGCGCGATAGCGCCGGTCCACCTTCCCCGAGCCGCCACCGTGCGGACCCGGCGAAAGTCCCGATAACCCAAGACGTCCTGCTCACCCCAAGCGAAAGATCCGGAGAACAACGATGAAGATCCTCATGGTGCTGACCTCGCACGACCGCCTCGGCGATACCGGCCGGAAGACCGGCTTCTGGCTGGAGGAACTCGCGGCCCCCTACTACGTGTTCAAGGATGCGGGCGCGGTGGTGGTCCTGGTGTCGCCCGAGGGCGGCCGCCCACCGCTCGATCCGAAGAGCGCCGAGCCGAGCTTCCAGACCGACACGACGCGCCGCTTCGAAGCCGACGCGGCGGCCATGGCGGTGCTCGCCGAGACGGGCAGGCTCGACGCCGTCGGCCACGAGGGTTTCGACGCCGTCTTCTATCCCGGCGGTCACGGGCCCCTCTGGGACCTCGCAGAGGACCCGGCCTCGATCAGGCTGATTGAGACGACGCTCGGCGCGGGCAAGCCCGTAGCCCTGGTCTGTCACGCCCCCGGCGTCCTGCGCCATGCCAAGGCGGAAGGCGGGAAGCCCCTCGTCGAAGGCCGGAACGTCACCGGCTTCACGAACACCGAGGAGGAGGCCGTCGGTCTCACCCAGGTGGTTCCATTCCTGGTCGAGGACGAGCTCAAGCGGAACGGAGGTCTCTACGCCAAGGGAGCCGATTGGGGACCCTTCGTCGTCACGGACGGCCTGCTCGTCACCGGCCAGAACCCGGCCTCCTCCGGCCCCGCCGCCGAGCGCCTCGTCGCCCACCTCGCGAACCGCTGAGGATGCGGGCGCCCGAGGTGGCGCCCGCACCCGACCACCCGCTCGAACCATGATCGTCGCTTGGCCGAGCCAGCGCGATCCGGCCGCACCGGCGGTCTCGAAGGATCTCATCCCATGGCCACCGACATCCTCTTCTCGGACGCGACCCGTCTCGCAGAGCTGATCCGCACCCGGCAGGTCTCGCCTGTCGAGGTGGTGCAGGCCCATCTCGACCGCATCGCGGCGGTCGATTCCAAGGTCAACGCGATCGTCACCGTCGCGGAGAATGCACTTTCCGTCGCGAAGGAGGCCGAGGCAGCGGTCATGGCGGGCAGGGAACTCGGTCCCCTGCACGGCGTGCCGTTCACCGTCAAGGATTCCATCGACACCGCCGGCGTGATGACCCAGCGCGGCTCACCCATCTTCAAGGGCCGCACCCCCGATACCGACGCGACCAGCGTCGCCCGCATGAAGAAGGCCGGCGGCATCCTGCTCGCCAAGACCAACCTTCCCGAGTTCTCCTACTGGATCGAGAGCGACAACCTGCTCTCCGGCCGCTCGAACAATCCTTGGGATCTCACCCGTACACCGGGCGGATCGAGCGGCGGCGAGTCGGCGGCCATCGCGGCGGGCATGTCGCCGCTGGGCCTCGGCACCGACCTCGCCATCTCGGTACGCGGACCGGCGGCGCAGACCGGCATCGTCTCGCTGAAGGGGACCCATGGGCGCGTGCCGATGACCGGCATCTGGCCACGGGCGCCCCGCCGCTTCTGGCATGTCGGCCCGATGGCGCGCAGCATCCGCGACCTCGCGCTCGCCTTCTCGCAACTGGCCGGCCCCGATGGACTGGACGCCTTCGCGACCGGCGCCGTCCCGTTCGACGCCGGTATCGGCGCCGCGCCGGACCGCAAGCTTCGCGTCGGCTGGATGGTCGGGCCGGGCTTCGGTCCCATCGACACGGAGGTGGTGGCGACCGTCAAGGCGGCGGCCGAGGCGCTCAAGGGCGAGGGGCACCCCGTCGAGGAGGTCCACATCCCGGCACTGGAGCGCGACTTCGCCCTCGACGTGTTCAACAAGCTCCACGTCATGGAGATGAAGCCGGCCTTCCGGGAGGCGACCGCCGGACACGAGGACCAGATGTACACGATGGCCAAGACCATGCTGTCGCTGCCCGACACCTCGATGGAGGACTACATCGCGGCCGAGCAGGCGGCGGAGCGTCTCCGGGACGGCTATGCGACCTACTTCCGAGATTACGACGTCCTTCTCACCCCGGTGCTGCCGGTGCCGGCGCACGAACACGGCATCACCGAACTCGTCGTGAACGGCGAGACGGTCGACCTGACCTACCTGCAGGGCGCGACGGTGCCCCTGAACGTGACGGGCTTGCCTGGGCTGTCGATGCGCTTCGGGACCAGCCGGGAGGGTCTGCCCATCAACGTGCAGTTGGTGGGGCGCTGGCAGGCAGAGACCACGATCCTGCACGCCGCCGCGGTACTGGAGAGCGTCAGCACAGTCCGCGGCCTGCACCCAAGTATCTGAGGGGCGGGAACCTGCCGGAGAGCGCTTCGGGGTCCCCGGCCATGACCGGAGGTCGAACGGCGGAAATGCCTGCTCGAAAAGGGCATGGGCGGGGCTGGGGGCGACGGGGCACGAGGTATCCGGTCCCCGGGAAGCTGGCGATCATCCGGCTGGTCGAGCCGTCTCACCTGCCGGTACGGGCCACCCTGGAGAAACCCGGTATCTCGCGTGCCACCTTCTACCGCCGGTACGCGGCCCAACGGAGCGGCGGCCCCGAAGCCCTGCCGACAGCCCTGCCCTCGCATCCGCTTCCACGACCTGCAGCACAGCCACGCGACGCAGATGTCGACGAGTGGCATCCACCCCAAGATCGCGCAGGAGCGCCTCGGCCATTCCAGCATCGGCATTGCCCTCGATCTGTACTCCCGCGTGATGCCGGGAATGCAGGAGGATGCCGCCGCGAAGGTTGACGCTGCCATGCGCGCCGCCATAGACAAGGCAGCCGGATGATTGGGTATAAATCCGGCAGCGACGGACGTAGAATCAAGCGTCGGCGAAGGCAAATGATCTAGCCTGCGCAACGGCTTGGAAGGGTGGCCGAGTGGTTTAAGGCAGCGGTCTTGAAAACCGCCGTGGGGGCAACTCCACCGTGGGTTCGAATCCCACCCCTTCCGCCATGTTGCCAAGCCAAATCATTGCGAACGTTATAGAATTTTGCTAGACGGCCTGCTTCAGCCGCCAATTTACCCAACATTTCGTATGGTTTGTGTTGGCGAAAGCTAGATCTCGGTGGACTTCGCCTCGCGCGCGCGGGGCCAAGCCCCGGGGGTGCATTGCAGCGTTTTAATTAGCGCTGCTTTTTGCCCAGAGGTGCTGATATCCGGCCGGGCGGATGCGTTTGAATAACGGGCGACTGCTCAGGGCATGTGTCACCGATGGATTCGCAGGGCCGCCTTTTTCACTGCCGACACGCATTTCAGAGACACGGCCGCGCGAGTACGACGGATCGACTGGAAGTTCATTCTCTGAAGGGTGTGGCGACGCATGACGAACACCCTCGACCAGTCGACAGATGGGCCGACACCGTTGGCTACGACTTCCCCGCCACCGAGCGTCGGCATCTTCTGGGGCCTACGTGAGCGCGATGGCCCTTGGGAACTGGTTTATGCCGCGCTCCCGCTGTCGGAGGCGGAGCCCTATGGCGACTGCTTGACCTATCCCGGCGCGCACTACGATGTTTGGGAAGGCTGGCGCCGCCTGCGTCCAGCCGGTCTCCGCAAACGGGGCCTGCCGACGTTGATCGCATCCTACGAGTACGAACATTTCCCCCGTGGCCGCATCGTCTACGAGACGATGCCGCACCGCTTCGTTCTATATGCAGACCGTCGTCTGCAGCGGCCCATGATCATCCACCAATTGCGGCGGGCGTTCGGTCTCGTCGATGCCAATGTGATCGTACGCAGCGACTCACATGACCGAACAACACCGTAGCCGTTGACCATGGCCGTATGCCTGGTTCACCGCACGTCCGCCGAGGGTGGTTTTCCACCGACTTGCTTCGATCTTTCTCAAGATTAATCTTCCGTAAAATCCGCAGATCCTGAATTGGCGAGGTAGAGTTCAAAGCTAAAATCTTCACAATTTGCTCATCAACGACATGGCCACGATTAGGTTCATCCCCCGGTTTCGGACATCTTTCTCGCAAGCTGGGTGGCTGCGCCACCGCTCAAAACGAAATCGTGGCCTTTGGGCTTCCGGCCGAGGGCCACGTCGATGATTCTCACGAGATCGTCGTCCGTCCCGCCGGTTCGCAGGAGTGTCCGCAGGTCCGTCGCGTCGTCCTGGCCCAGGCATGTATGCAACGTGCCCGACGCCGTGATCCGCACCCTGTTGCAATCCGCGCAGAAGTTGTGCGTGTGCGGGGTGATGAACCCGATCAGGCCACCCGTCTCCGCGACACGCGCATACCGGGCCGGGCCGCCGCTTCGCATCGGGACGTCGATGAGCGACCAACGCTCCTCGATCCGCCGGCGCAAGGCGTCTAGGGGTAGGTACTGATCGAGGCGATCGACACCGACATCGCCGAGCGGCATGGTCTCGATGAGGCTCAGCGTCATGTTCCGATCGTGGGCAAAGGCGATGAGATCGTGGATCTCGCCCTCCGTCCCGTCCTTCAATGCGACCGCGTTGAGCTTGACCGCGAGCCCCGCCGCGCGGGCCGCGGCGATCCCCTCCAGCACCTTGGCGAGGGAACCGCCACGGGTCAGCATCCGGAAGCGCTCCGGGTCGAGGGTGTCGAGCGAGACGTTGATCCGGCGCACCCCCGTCCGGGCGAGATCCTCGGCGAAACGGGCGAGCTGCGTTCCGTTCGTCGTAAGGGTCAGTTCGCGCAACGAGCCGTCTCGGAGCGGCTGGGAGAGTTGCTCGAACAGGCCGAGGATGCCGGGCCGCACCAGCGGCTCCCCCCCGGTGATGCGCAGCTTGTCGATGCCGCGGGCGATGAACAGACGCGCCAGCCGAGCCAATTCGTCCAGGCTGAGGATGTCCCGTCGAGAGCGAAAGGTCATGTCTTCCGACATGCAGTAGACGCAGCGCAGGTCGCACCGGTCGGTGACCGAGAGACGCAGATAGGTCACGCGTCGTCCGAAGCGGTCGATGAGCCCGCAGGTGGAGGCCGCATTCTGTGCTGCCATCTCAAGCCGCCACGCCCGCGACCGCGAGCATCTCTGCGCGCGTCACGAACTTCTCGCGGGGTTTTCCGACCGCTCGACCACGGGCGGCTTCGGCGGCTTCGATCCGGCGCCAGGCGGCATAATCGAGGATGTGCCCGGTCCGCTTTGCGAGGCTGGCGAACAGCGCGTCGGCGTTCCCGATCGGAGCCGGGAGAGACGCCAGGTCGGCGAGCAAGGCCGTGGCCGTCTCCACGCCACAGGCGCGATTCGTCCCGATCGTGCCGTGGGGGCCGCGCTTGCTCCAGCCGCAGGTATAGAGGCCGGGCACCGGTACGCCCTCCGCCTGAATCCGCCCGCCGAGATTGACGTGAATGCCCGCCCGCGCATCGTAGGGGACGCCCTGCACCGGCGCGGTCCGGCGACCGATGCTGGAGATGACGAGGCCGCAATCGAGGTCGATCGTCCTGTCCGAGCCGGTTCGGCGCAGATGCAGGCTTTGCACGTGGCCCTCGCCTGACAGGCGGACGGGCTCCAGCCCGAAGCGGATCATACAACGCCGCCGCTTGCCCGTACCGCCCCGTGCGTCGGCGAAACCGCGCAGGATCGGAGCGATGGCGCGTGCCTCCATGCCGGCGTTGATCGACGGCTCCGGAATGCCCTCGGGCAGGTCATCGGGGTCGAGCCCCGTTTCGCAATCGCGCAGATCGCCGAACTCACCAAGTTCCTTGGGGGAAAAACGCGCGCGCTCGACTCCGCCGCGCCCAACGATCTGAACCTCCCGGATCCGGCTCTCCGCCAAGGCGTCCAGCGCATGGGCCGCGATATCGGTATGGCGCAACTCGTCGGTGGTCTTGAGGAGGATGCGGGCCACGTCGAGCGCCACGTTGCCGTGTCCGACCACCACCGCCCGCTCCGCCGAGAGGTCGAAGCTCAAGTGGGCCGCGTCGGGATGACCGTTGTACCAGCCGATGAAAGCGCCCGCCTGATGGCTGCCGGCCAGATCTTCGCCGGGAATATCCATCTGCCGGTCCAGGGAGGCGCCGTTCGCCAGAATGACGGCATGATAGCAGGCACTCAGTTCGGCCACGCCGACATCGGCCCCAACCTCGACCCCGCCGATGAAGCGGAAGCCGGAGAGACCGGCGATCCGGTCGAACACCGTGGTCACCTGCTTCAACTTCGGGTGGTCCGGCGCGACGCCGAACCTGACCAGCCCGAACGGAGCGGGCAGGCGCTCGAACATGTCCACTGCCACCGGCACGCCGGAGCGCAGGAGCGCCTCGGTCGCGTAGAAGCCGGCAGGACCGCTCCCGACCACTGCGATGCGAGCGAGCGCACTCATGAGGCCAGCCGCCTTGCCTGCTCGTCGGCGCCGGGCAACGGCGGAATCTTGGCGGCGATCACCGGGGTCTCGGCTGCCCGCAGGCGATTGATCTCGACCCATTCGGACTTGCCCGCCGGCATCTGCCAGGACGGGTGGATCGCGCCGACCGGGCAGATCGGCGCGCAACCGCCGCAATCGATGCAGTTCTCAGGGTCGATGTGGGTCATCTGCTCGTCGAGATGGAAGCATTCGACGGGGCAGACGGTGACGCATTCGGTGTAACGACACCCTCGACACGCATCGGTGACGACATAAGCCATGGACGTCTTACTCACTCTGGCATTGACGGGAGGCTGAGAGGGCCGTCAGGCGGCGGCCACGTCCACGAGCATGTCCGAGAAGGTCGGGGCACGGCCGAGATCGGCGAAGGCCGGGGGCGTCAGGGCGTGGACGGTCGGCCCGCGCTGGTTGGAGCGCTGCCAGAAGCCCGCCGGGGCAACGACCACCCCGCGCATCACATCGGCCGACAGGGTGGCGAAGGCCTCGAAGGCGCCCCGTTCGTTGAACACGCGGATCGGCGTTCCTGCGCCGATGCCACGGGGCGCGGCATCCTCCGGGTGCAGGAGCACCGCCTGCTGCTCGCCCGCCTGCGCCACCTGAGCCGGAAGGTTGCCGTAGTTCGAATTCATGAACGCGTGGCTTTTCGGCGAGATCAGGCTGAGGGGGAAGCGCTCGGCCAGCGCCGGCGCGGTGCGCGGGTTCTCGTTCGGGGGCACATAGTGCGGCAGCGGATCGACCGGCTCACCCGCCTGATCGCCGCCATAGCCCTGGCGGAACAAGGGCACTACGAAGTTTCCGCCTTCGGCCAGGCTCGACTTGAACTCGCACTTGCCGGAGGCCGTCGGAAAATTGCCGTCCCGGTGTGGGGCCCAGGAATCGGCCGCGTCCATCGTCAGACGCATGTAGCCCTTCTGTTTCAACTCATCGAGAGTGATCCCGGCGAGGACCGGGCTCGACCAATCCATCGAGGCTTCGATCATCTCCTCGTCCGACCGGAAGAAGAACGGATCGTCGATCCCGAGCGCCTTGGCGAGTCGACGGAACAGTTCGGTATTCGAGACGGCCTCCCCGAGGGGGGCGATGGCCTGGTTGTTGTAGGACAGATACAGGTGCCCCCAGGAGAACATGATGTCCTCCTGCTCGAGCTGGGTCGTCGCCGGCAGCACGATATCGGCGTAGCGCGCGGTGTCGGTGAAGAAATGCTCGCTCACGACCGTGAACAGGTCCTCGCGCGCAAGGCCCTGCTCGATCACCTGCTGCTGCGAGACCATCGCCATGGGATTGGCGTTGTAGACCATTAAGGACCGGATTGGCGGGTCGAGGGACATCTCGCCGGTAAGAGCCGGGCCGAGGCGCCAGGAATTGATGACCCGCATCGATTCCGGCTGGAGATCCGGTCGCATCAAGCCCGCCCAATTCACGGGGAAGGCCCAGATCGGCAATTGGAGCAGGCCACCGCCGACATGCTTCCAGGCGCCGATCAGCGCCGGAAGGCAGGCGATCGCCCGGACGGTCTGGCCGCCGCCCGCATGGCGCTCGACCGCCACGCCGATCCGCACCACCGCTGCCGGTGTCGTGGCGTATTCACGGGTGAGCTTCAGGATGTCCTCGACCGGGATACCGGTCTCGGCCGAGGCGAATTCCGGCGTGTAGGCCTCGCACCGCACGGCGAGTTCGTCGAACCCGAGAGTGTGTTTGTCGATGTAGTCGCGGTCCGTGAGCCCTTCCTTGATGATGATGTGCATCATCGCCATCGCCAGGGCGCCGTCGGTGCCGGGCTGGATCGGGATGTGCCAGTCGGCCAGCCGCGCCGTGCGGGTGCGGACGGGATCGATGACGACGAGCTTGGCACCGTTCCGCTTGGCCTGCTCGATGAACGGCCAATGGTGCGAGTTGGTGCTGAGCGTATTGCAGGCCCACAGGATGATGTATTTGGAATGGACGAAACTCTCGGGGTCCACGCCCGGCGTATGCCCGATCGTCATCATGTAGGCGGTACAGGCACCGGAATCGCAGAAGGTGCGCTCACAGACGCTGGCGCCGAGCTTGTTGAAGAGGGGATCGCCGACGTTGAGGCCGTTGATGATGCCCTGGGTGCCCAGATAGCTGTAGGGAAGGATCGCCTTGGCTCCGCTCTCGGCGATGATGGCCTTCCAACGGCCCGCGATCTCGTCCAGAGCCTCGTCCCAAGTGATGCGCGCGAACTGGCCGCTTCCCTTCGGACCGACGCGCTTCATCGGGTAGAGCACGCGCTGGTCGCTATAAACCCGGTTCTGGTAATCGTTGACCTTCACGCAGAGGCGCCCTTTGGTGAAGGGATGATCCGGGTTGCCCCGGACAGCGATCGCCTTGCCGTCCTCCACCGTCGTGAGGATCGAGCAGGTATCGGGGCAATCGTGCGGGCATGCGCCGATGACGACTTCGCGAGCCATATCCACTCTCCGGTTGAGTAATTCTCGAACAGGAGGAGAGCGTGCCAATAATCGAGGCCGTGGGCATTATCGGGACCTGCGCCTTCGTATTCCTCGACTGCGGTCCTCAGCCCGGCGGAACGGACGGTCTTTCTAAACCTCAGGCTCAATGGCGCGGTTTGTGCACCGGTTGGAGCGATTCCAAGTGCTGACGCGAAAGAGGGAGCCATGCTGGGCCATTCGGTCGACAAGTACGTGACAGGCCGGTTGCTCGACACCTCCAACGATTTGCGCTGGTCGACTCTGCACGCAGAACGCTGGAGCCATATGCCCGGCGAGCTCCCGTCCCTCACCCCACGCGATACCGAAATTGCCGTCCAGTTGGGCGGTCGCACCTTCGTCGAACGCGTCGGGGACGGACGGCGTCAAAAGACTCATGGCCATCGGGGCACGATTTGGCTCTGCCCAGCCGGAATCGAAGAAAACTATATCAATATCGCCGATCCGATGGTCGATTGCCTGCATATGTTCATGCCGGCTCACCCATTCGAGCAGACGATGCTGCGGGATCTCGACATAGACCCCGCCCGGTGTGAATTGCGCTACGATGTGATCCAGCAGGATCCTTTCATTGAATATGTTGCCTGTCGCGTCATCGATGAAATGGAGCACGAGACCGCAGCCGGACGTCTTCTTATCGAAACACTGGGAGTCGCGTTGGCGGCCCATCTGGTCCATCGCTATTCGGCCGCGACCATCCGCATCCCGGAGAGCGGCGACAAGCCCCTTGATCGACGACGCCTGGAACGGGTTGAGAATTACATCACGGCGCACCTCTTCGAGGATTTCGCGGTCGCCGATCTGGCGTCGGCCGCCTGCATGAGCGTGGCTCATTTCACCCGCAGTTTCCGTGCGGCGACGGGGCGTACGCCCTACGAGTATGTGAGTGGGCGCAGGCTCGAACGCGCCAAGCATCGGCTCGTGACCGAGGAGACTCCGATCTCCGAGATCGCAGCGGCGATCGGCTTCTCGTCGCAGGCGAATTTCACGCGCGCCTTTCGTAAGGCGATGGGCGTGACCCCGGCCCAGATGCGTTCCTCCGCTCAGAAATAGACGCTGCGGTTTGCTCCGAAGAGACGTCTCCAACCTCCGGACATGGATGGGGTCCGCAAGAAGACCGCAGATCGGAGGATCGATTGAGCGCGCTCTTCTCCATGACACGATGCAAAGGTCGAGAGCGCTGGTTCGGGAGCGGTATCGGTCTCATTCGGCGCTCGACGCCTGCTGTTCCGCAGGCGCAACCCGGCGGCGTGCAGAGCCGGGCCGAGTCGCGTCCATGGCCATGACCACGGAGCCCGGACGAGTTCCCGTCGGCCGGCCATTCCTTCGGATGGATCGAGACGATCAAATCGTTGCGAACGCCCGTTCGCGCTCGCGCTGCCGGCTTCAGCAGGAATCGAACAACGAAAGATGGTTGCGGATAAAGACCGCAGGCGGAAAATCCGGATGCTGACCCTGAAGAAAAACCCCGACATTTGATCTGGGGTCGAGGGGTCTCTCATGAAATCAAGATTTGGTCTGAGCCTGATTTCGGCTGCCCTATCCACATGCATGAGCTTTAGTGCCGAGGCGCTTGAAGTGAATCCCGGCGATTACGAACAGTTCCCCTCCGGGGCGACAATCGGATTGCTGTATTATCAGCATGGCCGTGGAGACGAAGCCTACGCGCGGGGTGCCAAAACGACATCGGATGCGAAGCTCGAGACGAATGTTGGCATCATCCGCCTGCTGCATGTTTATGAGATCGCCCCGGGCGTGACGGTCGACCCGCAATTTCTCCTCCCGGTTGGGGCGATCTCGACCGGCGGTGTCCTGTCACCCCTTGGATCGCCGGGCGGCGTGGGCGACATCATCATGGCCACCGCCTTCAAGTTCAAACTCAATACCGAATTCAACGATGTCTTCGCCATCACACCTTATCTCATCGCCCCGACGGGGACGTATGACGAGAACAAGGCGCTGAATTTTGGAACCAATCGCTGGCAGGGCGTCATTCAGGCGGCCTACGTCAAGCACTTCAATCCGGTTTGGTCGCTCGATCTGATCGGCGATGTCGCCTTTTACTCGGACAACACACGCTATAACCTCGGTGGCATCGGTCGGCTCTCACAGGATCCTCAATTCGAGCTGCAGGCCTATCTGCGGTACAAGATCAATCCTGCTTTGGAAGTAGGCGGTGGCCTCGGCGGCAAGATCGGTGGCAACCAATCCTTCGAGCAGACGTCGCTGCGAAATTCGCAGGCCACCCAATATGGCCGTCTCGCGGTCGCCTATTTTCCCGAGCCGACCCTTCAAATCCAAGCGATGATTGGCCAGGACTTCATTGTCGAGAACGGAACGAAACAGTCGACATTCCTCCAGCTGCGGATTGCAAAGATTTTTCCGTAGAAATCAGCTGTAATAGGGCTGCAGATATCTAACTTAGCTATAAATAAATCGCCGCTTCGGCACGTCGATTTGGCGAAAAAGATTGCTCATGCCGTAGCATCCCTCGGCGCCAAGACGGACACAATATCGACTACGTTACCGATATTGTCTTTCTTGGCGTTGGACTTTGGCAAATCCCTCAACCGCATATACTGGCAGGCAGCGTTGCCCTGGCGGCAAAAAATTTGAAAGAGGTAAGTGCGTTCCCTGCAGAGCATAGTACTATCTACTAAGCAGCTTCAGAATTATACAAACGTTGCCGAGCACGTTCGGCAACGCCTCGCTGCAGCCTTACTACATACGCCGACGCATCGACTTACCCCTTACAATGAAAGTTTTGAGTCAGATCCTCTGCCTCGCCCAACTATTTGCTCTTTCGTTGTGCGTCGAAACAAGCTGCGGTGAGGCGTCCTTTTGACAGGATGTCTCACGATGGCTCGACGCCGTATTGCCCCCGCCGACATCGGAGGCACGATCGAGACCGTTCGCATAATTTGCGTCGCAAACGATGCGATCCTACCGATTCTACAGCGATCGAATCTCTTTGCAGTACGCCCGGATTCTTTCCGGCTCCCCCTCGTCGGTATCGACTTCGCTCTCGTACGGGGTGAACGAGGAGCCCTCACGCTTCGCCGCGACGACGGTGCAATCGAGGAGCGATGCCCCCTCTGGACGACGAGCATATCGCAGCAACGATTCACGGCCGTCACAGATGGAATGACCGGCGTCGATCAGGGTAAGGATGGGACCGGATTGGCTCTCTCGTTCGACTGGACCCCGATCCGCTCAAGATCAGGGCAGAACCAGACCGAACTGGTCTTACGCATCCGGTATCGCCTGGAGCCGTTCTGGCTCGACGAGATGGCTTATGCACTGCGTGATCTCGCGGAACACACGATGAACCGTTTCGTCACCCGCACAAGGCTGAAGCAGGACGACTAACCGGCGTCGTAGCACTCGTGGCACCATCGAGACGGACGACACACCGGCGCAACGCTGCAGAGGGACCGGGCACACCCGTGTGTTTTCGGATACTTGAACGCGCTATAAAAGTATAAGGGCATTGGAGTACCGGATGGGATAGCGAGTACGGCATGTAGCCGCCCGGTATGCGCCGGCATGCACCCAACCACCTACGGCACTACGTACGGCCGCAGGCACTCCTGTACGGCCAGCTCCTACGCCACATACGACCTACGCGCTGCCCACGCAGCCACCACGTCGGCACGTCCCCCTGCCCACTCCGCCGACACCGATCCGGCATCCCGCTACTACCGAGCCTTTGTCCGGCACGCCGCCACCGCCACTGCCGCTACCCATTCTCGTTCATGATCCGACGGGCAACGGGAATCCTGACCTGACCGCACCAGCGCGGCCGCATGGCAGGATTTTATCATGGCCGACAACGCCCTCATCCCGCTGCCCCGCCAGCGACCACACCCCTTCGTCCACCCATCTCGACGCTTTCGACCCCACCGGGCTCGGACCGCTGACCATCCTGCCGATCAACTCCGATGCCCAACGTCGAAGCCACCACGTCTTCATCCCCGCCGACCACCGCTTCAAGGCCGCCGCCGATGGCGTTCACCACCGTCCTTCTCCCGATTTTCCTTGCTGTGGAGGAGATACCTTTCGTACAGGGCCGAACCCCGACGGTCACCGCATCGTAGTGCAGGCGTGACGCTGGCCTGACCAATAGATCTGCTTTGGCGGCCTCCGCCCGGAGGCAGACCTGAAGAAAGCCACCCATCTCGGACGCTTCGGGAGGGCGACATCTGTCAGATTTTCACCACCAGTTCGCGCTTGGAAACGGCAGGACCACGAATTGGCAATAGCTATACCCCCGATATACCATAACGGGAGATACGCCTGCGCGGACAGATGCACGCTCGTAAAGATGATTGTATAAGGCGCATCTACGACATGGTTGGCGCGGAACAATCAAAGTGAACAATCGCCCTGAAATCATCATTGATGCGGCAAGCCATGTATATCGCTTTCGCTTAGTCGCGGTTATAGGCGGAATTTTAGGTATAATTACATGCTCTGCGGGCTTGGCGCTGGCAGATCAGCCTTCGGCCAAATTATGTACGAGCGAGCCCACCACTACCGCGACAGGGGTTTGCATAATGAACGCCCTCAACGAAGCGGATAAAAAACTGAACGTCGCGTACAAGAAGGCTCAATCGGTGATCGAGCAGGATGACCGCGGTCAAGATGACCCCGGGGAGGTTGCCAAGGCAAAGACTGCATGGACAGCACAACTCGCGGCAGCTCAACGAGCTTGGATGGCGTTCCGGGATGCGGATTGCGGCGACCTTATCTTCAGCGAGTGGAACAACGGCCACGGAGTTCTTCCAGCGGTCTATGCTTGTCGATATGACAAGACAGTTCAGCGCACTAACGAGATTTTAAGCCGTTACCCTCTCCACTAGAGATCGCTTAGCACACTTTTGGACCATACCATGCCTAAAAATGGAACCAGTCCCGCAAACAGAAAGTGGTTTATCGGGTTATTTATGGGATTTTCCAATCTACTGGCATATCTCGCCATGATTCTGCTGAATATTCCGCATAGTTTCTATGCCAGTGCTGTGGCGGGTCTTATATGTGCTGTGCTTGCGTTGAGTGCTTATAGTTTTGTCCAGAGGGAAAATTAGAAGGTTTTTCTCGGCGACAGGAAATTCCCTTCTAATATTTTTCCATCCTTGGATGGATCCAATGAGCCAATCTTGTGAACGACGCAGCCAAAATCGAAACAGGTTCGGTAGAATGCTGTGCCGAAGCATCGGGCTACTCGCCTTGTTGCCCGTGGCCTCCATCGCACAGGAAAGCTCTCTAGTTGCCTCGTCTCCATGTGGCGATAGATCTGCCATTCCGGATCCGGCAGTTTGCAAAGATCCCATCATAAAGCGCCTCAATTCCGCGGTTACAGCCGCCTACGAACAGGCTAAAGGGCGACTTCAGGGTGACCAAGCCCTGACAAGTGATCTTCAAGACAAACAAAGGTTCTTTGTCGAGGATAGCGACAATGCCCATGCGACAGGGGCCGGCCGTCTGCAACGCTACCTCGAGACGTGGCAGCACTGGCTCGACGCAATCGGCCCTCCGCGAGAGGGATTTGCGGGTGCGTGGATCAGCGGGACCGGCAGTCTTCAAATCATACCACGGGATAAAACGACTTTTACAGTCCTGGTGCGTGCAGACGAGCCAATACAGGGTATCTACACATGCGAATTCATCGGCGTTGGACGGATGGACGGTGAAGTCCTTGATGTAGCGTGGGACAAGGCCGAGACAGGCGATGACGATGATGCTGAAGGGTGGACGCTTCGGATTCACCGATCCGGACATCTCCTCAGGCTCGACGAGCGTCGTAACGGTAGCGTGGCATCCTCGCCTCCGTTCTGCGGCGTTCAGGGAAGCCTAGCGGACAGCTACCTGCCTGCGCAGTATAAGCCTGAACCAGTCCTTACCTGGAGCACAACCATTACGAAAGATCGGAGCCGATAGGAATGTTATAGCGAAAAATCGGCTTTTCTCCTGCAACGTCATGACCAAGGTCGACTGCCTGTGTCAGTACCAGCGGAGGAAACGGCTGTTTTCGACCGATGGACGCCCATCACCTCTACAAATAATCATCGCGCAATCTTGGCTCGTGCCGCAGTTTCTTGCTTCCGGCACGAACGGATCGATGACATTTCAAGCGATCTGATGACCTTAAGGAGAGGCGTTATCTGGCATTTCATGCAAGATCCGCCGAGCAGCTTCGTGCCCGAGTGCCGCAGCCCGACGATACCAAGCTTTGGCTGCGACTACATCAACCGGAACAGCCTCGCCACGGAAGCATAAGTCGCCCAGTAAGGCCGCGGCCTCCGCATCTCCCGAATGGGCAGCACGGCGCAACCAGCGCAGCCCCTCTCCGACGTTTCGCCGGCCTCCATCACGGCCATGCAACAGGATATCTCCCCACTTGGCTTGGGCCGCTGGCGAGCCGCCTGCAGCGGCGGCCTGGAACAGGCGATGAGCCGCCGATTTGTCTACGGGCACACCGATCCCCGCCTCCGTCAGCATGCCCAGGAGATGCAACGCGGCCGGCAAACGAGCATCCGCTGCTCGAGTCACCGCTGCGGCGCCGGTCGCCTCATCCGCGGGACCAGGGGCTGCCCGCAGTAGCGCAATCCCGGTGCCGAGCCACCCCTCCGGGGATCCGCTCTCGGCCGCGCGGCGATACCAGACAGCCGAAGCTTCCGGGTCACGCAATTCCGCCGGGCCATCCCGAAGAATCCAGGCGTACAGGACCTGCGCATCCGCTATGCCACCTTCGGCGGCGCGCTGTGCCCATGAGGCGGCTTCCACGATGTCTCGGGCGCAGCCGCTGTCGAACGGACCTTGCGAGCGCGGACTGGCGCGATTGCCTTGTGCCAGCAAGGCAGCGAGGTGGAATTGCGCACCCGAATGTCCCGCACTCGCAGCAAGGCGCAGCCATCGGATAGCTTCCGTTGCACATTGGGGAACCGTCTTGCCGGTGGAATAGCTTTGCCCGAGGTGGAAACACGCCTCGACATCGCCAGCTCGTGCCGCGCGTGCAAGGCTGCGCAACCCGCGTACATCCTGTCGAGCGAGCCGTGAGAGGCCATGCCGCCGCAAGGTCGCGCATGGCCACGTCATCATCCACCTGAAGGGGCCATCTGGGTCACGGTTCACGCATGCCATCCTGAAGCGGAGTGAGCACACGCATCAGCAGATAGTCCAGCACCGTGCGTCGGCCCACAGAGACATCCGCTGCCACCGGCATGCCCGATACCACCCGAAACCCCTCCGGCACGTCGTGCAGGGCTGTCCGGTCGAGGGACACCCTGACCCGGTAGTATGGCTCGGTGCTATCCTGCCGCGGCAGGGATGCCGCGGCCGGGTCCGAGCGCTCGGTGAAGCTTGCAGGGCTGATCGCCTGGACGGTTCCCTGCGCCGTTCCGTAGCGCGAGAACGGCAAAGTATCGAACTTCACCGTCACGGCCTGGCCGGGCCGAACCCAGCCGACATCACGACCCGACACCGCCGCTTCCACCTCGAGATGAGCATCGTTCGGCACGAGGGTGATCAGTTCCGCGCCGGATTGCAGCACCGACCCGACGGAAACACGGGCGACACTCAGCACGATCGCATCGGCCTGTGCCTCAAGGAGACCAGTCCTTGGCGCAGGTTCGCCTTGGCCAGAGCCGCTTGGGCGCCTGAGAGCCGGCTTTGTAGCAACGTCAGGTCCGCCTCGTTGTGGGCGATCCGGCCGCGGGCATAAGCCTCGCGTTCGCTGGCTTTGGCTTCCAGGGCGCTCAGTCCCGCCGTGACGGCACTCTGTGCCTCCTCGAGGGATTGCTGCATCTGCGCCTGCGTGTCGTTGGCCGCCAGCGTGTTCATCAGGCTGCCGACCTGCAGCCGCTGCAACTCGGCCCGGCGGCTCGCCAGATCGGTGGCGATGCCGAGACGCTTGGTGCCGATCGCGACGTCGGTTTGCGCCCGCTGCAATTGCGCCTGAAGCGCGCCGGTCTCGGCGTCGAAGCGCGCGAGGGTCGCGCGGTGTTCGGCCATCCGCTCCTCGAAGAGGGCGGCCTGCTGCACGTGCACGGGATCCTGCGTCGAAGGGGCGTAGGGCCGACCGGCGATCTCCGCCTGGAGTCGCTCGATCTGGGCCGTCAGGCTCGCGACCTGCTCCTGCCGGCTCGACTGGTCCGAGCCGGTGAAGGTGGGATCGAGTTGAGCGAGCATGTCGCCCTTGCGAACCAGTTGCCCGGGTTCGACGTGGATGGCGCGCACGATACTGGTATCCAGCGGCTGGACCACGAGCGTCCCGTTAGGGGCCGCCACGATGCCGCGTCCGGTGACCACCTTGTCGATCGGGATGAACGCGAGCGCCGCGAGACTGCTCAGCATCAGCGTACTGATCACTAGGGTAGTGCTGCGCGCCAGCGGCTGCATTGGCAGCGTGACCAGGGCGCGGCTGGGGCCGGCGAAGTCGAGGAGAGCGGCAGCGCCGTCGTCCGGCTGACGATGGAACCCGTACATCTCAGATCTCCGCCGCGACAAGTTCGTGGGCATCGGCCGGCGCCTGGACCGGCCGCCCCTTGGGTTCACGGTCGAGGTAACGGTTTTGCTGACGCCAGAGCTGCTGGTAGATCGCGCATCGCTCGACCAGCGCGTCGTGCGGCGCGATATCGACGAGGCGTCCTTGGTCGAGAACCGCGATGAGGTCGCAATCCAGGAGCGAGGACAGGCGGTGCGACACGATCACCATCGTGCGACCGCGGGCGATCCGCTGCAGGTTGGCATTCACCACTGCCTCGCTCTCGGGATCGAGGGCACTCGTGGCTTCGTCGAGGATCAGCACCGGCGGGTCGGCGACCAAGGCTCGCGCGATGGCGAGACGCTGACGCTGGCCCCCGGACAGATTGGACGAGCCCTCCTCGATCCACGTGCCGTAGCCCTGCGGCAGGCGCTCGATGAACTCGTCCGCTCCCGCGAGACGGGCCGCCTCCATGGCGTCTTCAAGGGTGAGATTGGGACGTCCGGCCAGGATATTGTCGGCGACCGTCCCGCGGAACAGTACGTTGTCCTGCAGCACGATGCCGAACGAACGGCGCAGATGCGCCAAGTTGATCTCACGCAGGTCGGTCCCATCGACCCGCACCGTTCCGGAATAGTCTCGGCTGATCCCCTGGAGAAGCCGCGTAATGGTACTCTTGCCTGAGCCGGAGCGGCCGACGATACCGAGCATCGTTCCGGCCGGGATTCCGAATGAAACGCCGTCGAGGGCCGGTCCACGGGCTCCGGGATAGGTGAAGCTTACGCCTCCGAGGCGCAGGGCGCCGGCGATCCGCGGTGAGATGCCGCCTTGCATCGCCGCGGTCTCGGTCGGGTTGTTCAGCACCAGCGCGACCTGCTGCACGGATGTGCGAACCTCCTCCACGTCTTCGAGCAGCCGGGCGAAACCGATGAGGGGCGCCGCGAGTCGGCCGCTCAGCATGACGAAGGCGACGAGCGCACCGACCTGTACGCCGGAGACTCCGTCGAGAACGAGGTAGGCGGCAACCAGCAGGACCCCGCGATCGATGAAGCGCTCCGCCGGGAGGGTCAGGGTGCGCGGCCAGCGGCCGAGCCGGCCCGCCGCAACCTGCGCGAGGCCAGCCTCGGCGACGGCGGCGTCCCATGCCTCCCGCCGTTGCGGCTCGAGCACCAGCGACTTGACCGTCCGGATGCCCTGCACCGTCTCGACTAGCAGCCCGCTCTTGCGCACCTCGGCGGCGATCGCCCGGCCATAGGCGCGGCGCATCGCCGGCATGAAGGCTATGATCACGAGGGCGACGACGCCGGACGCTGCCAGCACCATCGCGGCAAGGATGGGTTGAAGCCAGAACACCACCGGCAGCAACACCAGCAGCGTGGTGCCGTCGAGGACGGTACTCATCAACTTTCCGGTCAGAAACGCGCGAATCCGGAAGATCTGGCCGATGCGGTGGTTGGTCTCGCCCGTGGGATGCCGCTCGAAATGATCGAGCGGCAACATCAGGAGTCGCTCGAACACAGCAAGATTGAGCTGTGCGTCGATCCGGGTAGACAGAACCTGTAGCGCTTCGCCTCGAGCATGGGTCAGCAGCGCCTCGAATAGCACGGTGATGCCGACCATGACGCCCACCAGGGTCAGGGTGGACCAGCTCTGATAGACCAGCAGCCGATCGAGCACGATGGAGGTCAGCAATGCGGGAACGATGGCCAGGACGCTGAGGACCAGGGATGCCAGCACGACGTGGCGAAGGATTTCGCGCTGGCCAAAAACCAGGCGGGCCACGGAGGCGAAACCGAACGGTGCCTCGGCCTGCGCAACACCACGTCCCTTTCGAACCAACAGCGCCTCGCCCGACCACCATTGTGAAAGCCGCAGGGCGTCCATCGGGACCGGCTCGCCCCGTGGATTAGCCGGATCCCGCAGCCAGGCGAGGTCGCGCTTGGTATCGGCCGCGACGACCAGGCCGGCGCTTCCATTGGTGAAGAGCACGACAACCGGGCGGTCGGGTGCGGCCTAGGCGAGTTGGCGCCAGGAGAGCTTGACCGCCCGCGCCCAGAGCCCTGCCTCCGATAGCCAAGCCGCCAAAGCAGCGGGTGAGGGTGGCACGCCCTCCTCCCTCAACCGGGTGCGATCGAGGTCGATGCCGTGAAAGCGCGCCGCCGCCGCGACGGCGGCGATGCGCAGTTCAGCCGGATCGGAACCGTCCGGCCCGCCAGGAGGCGGGCCGGCGGTGGAAGGGGAGTCCGGCATCGTTGTGGTCCTGGCGGATCTGAGGGTGTCCGGCCTCCCGAAAGAGGCCGCACGGCTCGTTTCAGCGTTGATGGAGGCTTGAGGTGGCTTGACCGGACTCGTGGGCGAGCCCCGCTACTCCGTGACGGTCGTCCTCTCCGGGCATCGGCAAGAGACCGGCCTGCGCCTCCGGATCGTGGATCGCCGCCGCGACTCCACCGGCTGGCGCGGGAACCGGGACCGCAACTCCGGGAGGAGACGAGGCCTGAAACAGCATGCTGTTGACCGCATTCCGTGGATCGCCGGTTCCAAGGCTGCTGATCTGCCCTGGCGGCAGGGTGAACAGCTCCGTCGCAGGTGCCGCATCGGCGCCCCCCGGAGCGGCTGCGGCTACGGCCGAGGAATCGGCTGAGGCAGTCCCGGCCGGCTGAGCGAGGCTCACCAGAGTTCCCCCTTGGCCGTCGCTCGCCAGGGTCAAGGCAGCCTGCGGTGCCAGTCCCTCGATCGCCAGAACGGCATGGTCTGTGCCGTTGCCGATCAGCACCTGCGAGGCTGCCATACCGCCGGCGGCGGTTGGTGCGCTACCGGGCGCACCGATGGCCTGGGTCATCGCCCCCTGCTGGTACGCGACGCCGGCGAGGTCGATCGCGTCGCCGGCCGCCAGTCCGGAGATGCCGTTGAGGAGGGTGCCGCTTCTCGTGACCGCCGCGTCCACCTTCAGCGTGCCCACACTGCCGGTTGCAAACGTGATGTCGCCGGTGCCGGCCGCACCGGCCGCACCGAGTTCGAGGGTGCCGCCGTCGATGACGGTGCCGCCGGTATAGGTATTCTGCACCTCGAGCGCGACCGTGCCGGGCCCTGCGGCGATTACGGTACCGGCACCGGTCGCGCCACTTGCATCATGTGACCCGGTCTCGTCGGAAATGACGTCGTTGATGGTCGTGGTTTGACCGGTGAGAGCCCCGAGTGTGATCGCCTGATTGCCCTGAATGAACCAGCCCGCGCCATAGGCCTGGCCGTCGCCGCCGCCGTTCTGTCCCTGGCCGCCGGCGACGGTATCGCCCGTGCTGCCGGAATTGACGACCGTCAGGCTCGACCCCTGCTCGACGAAGACCGCGCCTCCCGCACCCAGGCCGCCGCCACCGCCGTCACTCTGGGGGTTGTTCGTGCCGTCCCCTCCCGCACCGCCACCGAAGCCCCCTGGGGCGCCTGTGCCTGACAAAAACGGTGCGCCGCCACCGCCGCCGCCGCCGAAGCCGCGATAGCCTCCCTGGGTCTGAGACCCGCCGCCGCCGCCGCCGAAGCCACCATTGCCGCCATAGGTGTTGTTGCCGCCGCCGCCGCCGCCCCAGCCACCAGTACTTCCCTCGCCGCCCTCACTCGTGTCGGCGCCGCTCAAACCGTAGATCCCACCGCCGGCACCTGCGCCGCCTTGCCAGATGGCACTACCACCATCGCCGCCGCCGCCCGCGACACTTCCGTGAGCTCCGGTGCCGGCATCCGACGGAGCACCTGTGATCGGACCCGCCGTCCCCTGCGATCCCGTCGCGGCATCAATGCCGTTGCCCCCGACCGCCTGGGCTCCGATACCACCGCCGCCGCCGGAAAGCCCGACCAGACTGGAGGCGGTGTTGCCACCACTCCCGCCGAGGCCGCCGCCGCCGCCGTAGCCCTCGCCGTAGGCGCCGGAGATCCCTCCCTCACCGCCTTGCGCGGAGTCATTGGAGAAGTGGACGTCGGCGAGCAGAACGTTCGCACCGCCGGCCACCATCAGGCCGCCACCGAGGCCCGCGCCGCCGCCACCGCCGGACGCGCCGATACCTCCCATTCCGCCGGACGCGACCGTATCGGCAATCGTCAGGTCCTCGATGGCTGCATTCCCGCCGAGCACCATCAGCCCACGTACGAAGTCGTTACCGTCGAGAGTATGCCCTTGGCCCAGGATGGTGACGGGGCTGCTGCCCTGCAGCACGGGCAGGTCGTTCGCACCCATGAGGGTGATGTCATTGGTGAACTCGATCGCCAGCGGCCCCGGCGTGGTGCCGGCATTGGCTTGGTCGATCGCCGCGGTGAGCTGCGCCTCGGTGCCGACGCGCAGGACGATGCTTCCCGGGGTCGGCGTGCCGAAACTCGCATCGGTGGCGGGTGGCGTACCGCCGGTCCCAGCCGGAAGGGCGAGTGCGGCGGACAGTGCCGACCGGTTGCCCGAGGCGTCGGCAGACAGTGCCGCGATGGGGCCGGCGCCGGCATCCGGCAGAGTATCGGGCGACAGGCTGAACGTGCCATTCGATGTGGCGGTCGCAGTCCCGAGTTGAAGCAGGATGCCAGCCTGCGCTTGCACCTGATACAGGGTGACGGAGCTTCCGGCCTGGGCCTGGGCCTGGGCCTGACCGGACACGACCGGCGAGCCATCCGCAGCGGTCGTCTCGACCAACCCAGTCGGTGCCGGCATCGCCTGGGTCATGGTCAAGGTCGAGCCGCCCTGGCCATCGCTCGCCACGGCGAAGGTAGCCCCGGCGTTCAGACCTTCGATCAGGACCGACTCCGACTGCGCGCCGTTCGAGGCCGTGACCTGTGTGGCGGTTTGCCCGTCCGTAGCCATGGCTCCGCCGACCGTCCCAACCGTGACCTGGGTCGCACCGGCGAGACCTGCGAAGTCTACCCGATCACCGGTCTGCATATCGCGCAAGCCCGTAACGAGAAGGCCGCCAGCGGGAAGGGCGGGAGCATCCACGCGCAAGGTCGCGCCGTCGCCGGTATCTCCGAAGGCGATCGCACTGGTGGCGCCTGCGGCCCCGCTCACCGCGAGCTCCAGCGTAGTGCCGTCACCGATGACGATGCCTCCCGAGAGGGCGTTCTCTTCCGTGATCGCGACGGTACCGCCGCCGACGGCCATCACCACTGCCGCGCCGCCCTGACCGCTCGGATCATGGACGCCGGACTGGTCGGAGATTCCCCCACCGAGTGTCGTCGTCTCGCCCGGCTTGGCGAAGGCCGTCAGGACCTGATTGCCCGAGAGGAAGATCGAATTTCCGTATCCCTGGCCGCTTCCTCCACCGCTCGCACCCTGGCCACCGGTCGCCGTGTCGCCGGTGAAGCTGCCACCTTCGATACTGATCGTGCTGGTAGCGTCGGCGAAGGCACCGCCGCCGAGACCCGCTCCACCGCCACCGCCGTCCGTAGCACCGGCACCGCCGCCGAATCCGGCCTGGCCCTGGTCGACGCCCATGATGCCAACGGCGCCGCCACCACCGCCACCGCCACCGCCGTAGCCGGCGGCTCCACCACCACCACCGCCGCCGCCGCCATACCCGCCATTACCGCCGACGTCGCCGCTGTCGCCATCTCCGGCGCTGCCGGCGCCACCGCCTCCCCAACCACCCTGAACGCCATTGGCGCCGAGGCCTCCACCGACGCCCGCGGCATCGTTGTTGGCGGATGTGCCATCGTCCAAGCCCAAGCCACCATCCGCGCCGGTCAGGATGGAACTGCGCCCACCAGGGCCGCTGGCGCTCCCCGTCGCCGCAATGCCGAGGCCGCCGCCACCGCCGCTGCTGCCGTCCCGCCCATCGTCCTCGTCGGCCTGAACTAGGGGGGTGAGGTGCTGGCCGATATCGCCGAACACACCCCCGACGCTCGAATGCCAGGCGCTTCCCGCTCCCCCGGCGCCGCCCATGCCACCGCCGCCGCCATATCCCGCACTCCCGAGCAGAGCGCCGGCCTCCCTTGCGCCGCCCTGTCCGCCGGTAGCGGCGTCGTTCGTGAACGAGACGTCATCGAGGGCGATCGTCGCGTGGTTGACCGCAAGCACGCCGCCACCGAGACCCGCGCCGCCGCCGCCGCCGCCGCCGCCGCCGCCGCCGGCCTTGCCGATGCCGCCGGCGCCCCCCTGGGCGACAGCGTCCTGAATAGTAAGGTCTTTCAAGAGAGCCTGCGTATCGTCCACCATCAGGCCGCGGTAAGTATCGGCACCGTCGAGCACGTGTCCTTCGCCGTCGATCCGAACCACGCCGAGGGGCTGGTTCAGCGCTGGAAGGTCCGCATTCAGGGAGATGTCGGCCGTGACATGGATCGCGTAGTTGCCAGGCGAGGCGTTGACCGTCTCGATGGCGGCGGCGAGCTGGGCTTGATTGGCGACAGCGAGGACTTGCACTGCCCCATGGGTGGGGAGGATCGATGGCGCCGTGGGCGTGCCGTCCGGGTTCCAAGGGGTGCCGGGTTGCAGCGTCGACACCTGCTCATCCGGCGACCCCTTGGCCACCGGATAAAGTAGGATGCCCACCCCAACGACGGCGGCAATTGGTCCGCTGGCCTCGCCTCCGACCCTCACAAAGTCGCCGAATACTTTTAGCGCACTTGTGAACACACGTGCTTCGCTTACATTTAGAGTGTTCAGCGCGTAGGTGGCCGACGTGTCATAAGCCCATTGGCCGAACCCCGTATTCGCCACATACATTGGCTCCGACACGAGCACTCGCCCATCCTCTGTGAATAATTACCCATCTTTGACGACGAAGCGAGCATCAGCGAAAGGTCCGCTCATCTGAGGCACCTCGCTAGCGTCGGCGTCGGCGGGGGCGTCGACCTGCGCTTGCACGACTTTGGGCGCCATGGACCAAGACAATGCCTTGAGCAGGGTGCCGACCTCTATTCCACTGACGGCAGTGTTGACGGCTTCCTGCACGGATCCATCTTCGGAATTATTCTGATTGGTGTTAGTCGCGCCAGACATGCTCTAACCTTTCGTCGTCACATCTGGGGATACGGTTCATCTTTATGGCCCGCTCTTGAAGCAACGAGGCAACGCCGCAGCCAGAACTTGATAAAAAATTGAATGACGTAGCTGGTATGACACCAAGGTGAGCGGAACCTTAATAAAACGACATGCAATGAGTTGTTGTACGTGGTCGCCCCGACCGCGTTCGATCCACCGATCCCAGGCTGACTCTGACGCTACCGCCAAGCTCGCTTGCGCTCTGGTAGTCGGGCGAACTGCTAGAGCAAATCGGTTGTCATGCTGCAGAATATGGACGCGAGCTTCTTTCCGCTGAAAGGAAAGAGCCACGCTCCTTATGAGCCCCGAGCCACCACCCTTAGAGCGTTCTCGATTTAATCTGGCTCATATCCTGCTGCGGCGAAGAAGTTGGCGCACTCGTCGGGTGTGACGGCGTCGACGAGGCGCCCGATGGCCGACCACATTCCCTCGACGGTCCGTTCCTCGGCTTTGCGCAGCAGCGCTTTCAGCTCCGAGAAGGCCATCTCGATAGAGTTGAAGTCGCTGCGCGGTCCTTCGGTTCGGGGCTGTAGGGCGGGGGGAACAACAGCTGTGCGCCCGCGGCCTCGATGGCGGCTCGCACGGCAGGCCCCTTGTGGCTGCCGAGGTTGACCCAGCAGACCCTGTCCTTCTACGTCCAGGACCTGCTCGGCCTCGACTCTGCGGCTGCGACGCGACACGTCGGCTTCGCCCTGGCCGCCCTGGCGAGCCAGATCCTCATCGTCAGACAGCTCTCGCCGACGCCGTGTACGATGCTGAGACTTGGAGCGGCAGGACTACTGACAGGTTTCGTCGCCCTCGCCTTGGCACAGAATCTTGCCCTCATCGTCGCTGGCTGTACCGCCTTGGGCGTCGGCTACGGCGTCATCATGCCGGGTCTGCAGACCACGGCCTCCCTGGCGGTCGGGCAGGCTGAGCAGGGCGCCGCCGCCGGACTGGTCTCCGCCGCCATGGCTCTCGGATTCGTGGTGGGGCCGATCCTCGGCACCTCCCTCTATTACGTCGAGCCGCGTCTCCCCTTTCTGATGGCCGTCGGCCTCAGCATCGGCCTCCTGGCGGCGGTCGCATCGGATCGCCTCGCTCCCGTCGCCCGGAGGATCGGATGATGACGCACCCGATCCCCCTTGCGATCTCCCTCGGCAGAGCGACGTTTGCGGTACTACCGCTGTGCGCATCATCGCGCTCGGCTCTGAAGCGGGTTGCGCGCCGAGGCCTCGCGCAAACGTGAGGCGGCTTCGCGTCAGGCGTTTCCGACGGCGTCCCGCAAAGATCGAAGGCGACCGCACCTTGATTTTTGTTAGACGCGCCAGATTTCGCTCGCAGCGTCGGGTCGCGCGAAAGTTGCTGTCGCTCGAGGCGTTGCACGCTCCACGTCGCATCAGGCGACAGACAGGCGACCCGATCCGTCCGATGGCGCCGGCCCTGCGCCAAGGGAAACGTTGATGAACGAGTTGATGATCGACAAGACCAATACCGAATCGTACCCGATGGCCGGCAAGTGCCCGTTTGGCGGCGATCGCATCGGCGGAGCACTCGGCAGCCGTCCGGCACTGGAGAACTGGTATCCCCACCGTCTGAGGGTCGAACTCTTGCACCAGAATGGGGTCGCGTCGGATCCGCTTGGACCGGATTTCGACTATGGCAGCGCATTCCGGACGATCGACCTCGATGCCCTGAAAAGCGACATCAAGCAGTTCCTGACCTCGTCGGTGGCGTGGTGGCCGTCCGATTACAAGAATTACGGCCCGCAGATGGTCCGCATGGCCTGGCACTCGGCCGGTACCTACCGCATCGCGGACGGGCGGGGCGGGGCCGGCACCGGGATGCAGCGCTTCGCGCCGATCTCGAGCTGGTGGGACAACGGCAACACCGACAAGTCGCGCCGGCTGCTGCAGCCGATCAAGCACAAATACGGCAATGCCCTCTCCTGGGCCGACCTGATGGTGCTCACCGGCAACTGCGCCCTGGAGATCATGGGCCTGCCGACCTACGGATTCGCCGGCGGACGTCTCGACGCCTGGGAGGCGGACAACGCCACCTACTGGGGCCCCGAGGTCGTCGAGATGGGCAAGGTCTCGAGCTTCGACGAAATGGTCAACCGTGACGAGCGCTGGCGCGGCAAGAACGGCGACGCCGACTACGACCTGGAGAACCCCCTCGCCGCTTCCCACCAGTCGCTGATCTACGTGAACCCCGAGGGACCCTACGCGAACGGGGACCCGCAGGGCTCGGCCAACGACATCCGGACGACGTTCACCCGCATGGCCATGAACGACGAGGAGACCGTGGCGCTCATCGCCGGCGGTCATGCCTTCGGCAAGAGCCACGGCATGACGCCCGCCAAGGAGATCGGACCGCCGCCCGAGATGGCGCCGATGGAGGCGATGGGGCTCGGCTGGCACAACCCGAACGGCGCCGGCTCGGGCAAGGACACGATGACGAACGGCATCGAGGGCAGCTGGACTCCCGATCCGACGCAATGGGACAATGCCTACCTCGAGAACCTCTTCCGGTTCGAGTGGGAGCAGACCAAGAGCCCGGCCGGTGCCCTGCAATGGACCCCGACGGATCCGAACGCGCCCAAGACCCCCGACGCCCATGTGGCGGGGCAGATGCATCCGCTCATGATGATGACCTCCGACATCGCCCTCAAGGTCGATCCGGAATACCGCAAGGTCTGCGAGAAGTTCCTCAACGACTTCGATGCCTTCACGCAGGCCTTCTCCAAGGCCTGGTACAAGCTCACCCACCGCGACATGGGCCCCAAGCACCGCTACCTCGGCCCGGAGGTGACGATCGAGGACGGTCTGCTGTGGCAGGATCCGATCCCCGATGCCGCCTATGCCCCGGTCGGCGAGGCCGAGATCGCCGCCCTCAAGCAGGCGATCCTGGCCCGGAACCTCTCGGTCTCGGACCTGGCCTTCACGGCCTTCTCGGCGGCCTCGACCTACCGGGACAGCGACAAGCGCGGCGGCGCCAATGGCGGCCGGCTCGCCCTGGCCCCGCAGAAGGATTGGGCCGTCAACCGGCGAGCCGCACCCGTGGTCGAGGCGCTCCGTGGGGTCATGGCCGACTTCAACCATGGGCGCAGTGACGGCAAGCAGGTCTCGCTGGCCGACCTCATCGTGCTCGCCGGCTGCGTCGCCGTGGAGAAAGCGGCTCGGGACGCCGGGGTCGAGACGCAGGTGCCGTTCACGCCCGGCCGGGTCGATACCACGCAGGACCTGACCGACGTCGAGATGTTCCAGTGGCTGAAGCCCGTCGTGGACGGCTTCCGCAACTACGTCGATGACGGGTTCGGGGAGATGGCGCAGCGTCTGGCGCCGGAGGAGATGTTCCTCGACAAGGCCAACCTGCTGACGCTGACCGCGCCGGAATGGGTGGTGCTGACCGGCGGCCTGCGCGCCCTCAACGCCAACCACGACGGGTCGAACCGGGGCATCTTCACCGACCGGGTCGGCGTGCTGACGACGGACTTCTTCCGGAACCTGACCGATACGAATCTGGTCTGGGAGAAGGCCGACTCGGCCGGGACGTCCTTCGCCCTCAAGGACCGCGAGAGCGGGCAGACGAAGTTCCAGGCCACGCGCAACGATCTCGTCTTCGGGTCGAACGCGCAGCTGCGCAACATCGCCGATGCCTATGCCGGCAGCGATGGCCAAAGCCGGTTCGTGGCGGATTTCGTGCGGGTCTGGGACAAGGTGATGATGCTGGACCGGTTCGACGTGAAGGGTCACCGTCGTTACGGACCCATGGCGGCCTGATCGTCGCGGCTGCGAGCAACCCGTGCCCCCGTTCCACCCTTCGGTGGGCCGGGGGCACCACGAGAGCAGGTCGGCTCAGAGGCGACGTGTCATCGCCTGGATGTTCCGACCCTAGCGGATCGAGGGCGAGGCCCGGTCTTCACCGTTTTCCATCCTCCGCCCGGATCGGCAACGCGTTCGCGCGCTTGATCTGGCCGAGGGCGAAGCTCGATTCGATCGCTGCGACGCCGTCGAGGCGGGTGAGCTTATTCTTGAGAAAGCGCTCGTAGGCTTCGAGATCCTCGACGACGATCCGGAGCAGGTAGTCGCGCTGCCCCGTCATCAGGTAGCAATCGACCACCTCCGGCCAGCGGGTGACGGCCATGGCGAAGCGGTCGAGCTCCTCCTCGCGCTGGCGTTCCAGCTTCACCGAGGCGAAGACGCTGACCGGCAGCCCGACCGCCACCTGGTCGACGACCGCCACGTAGGCCTTGATCACCCCGGCGGCCTCCAGGCGGCGCACGCGCCGCGCGCAGGGCGAGGCGGAAAGCCCGACCCGTTCGCCGAGTTGCAGCACCGTCAGACGGGCATCCTCCTGGAGCGCGACGAGGATCTTGCAGTCGATGGCGTCGAAATCGGCTTTTGGCACAGAACACTCGCGATCGTGACCCCGGCAGCCGATCTGAGCCACAATCCTTGCATCCGGCAAGTGGGTTTGGTCCCTTTTCGCCCCACGCCGTGGCTACGATTGGCCCATGAGCGATCCGCGATTACCCCACCTGACCGCGCTGGCCCGGAAGAGCCTCTGGCTCTCGACCTGGATCATCCACAACGCCAACCACCTCCGCGCCTCGGCGGACGGGTTGAAGGTGGGCGGCCACCAGGCCTCCTCGGCCTCGCTCTGCGCGATCATGACGACGCTCTACGGCGCCGTGCTGCGCCCGGAAGACCGGGTCGCGGTGAAGCCCCATGCGAGCCCGGTCTTCCACGCCCTGCAATACCAGTTCGGCCAGCAGACCCGTGATAAGCTGGAGAACTTCCGGGGCTTCGGCGGCGCCCAGTCCTATCCGTCGCGCACCAAGGACGTGGACGACGTCGACTTCTCCACGGGCTCGGTCGGCCTCGGCGTGGCGCAGACGCTCTTCGCGTCGCTGACGCAGGATTACGTACGGGCGAAGGGGTGGGGCGGCGAGCGGCCCGAGGGCAAGATGGTCGCCCTCATCGGCGATGCCGAGATGGACGAAGGCAACATCTTCGAGGCCCTGCTGGAGGGCTGGAAGCACGGCCTGCGCAACACCTGGTGGATCGTCGACTACAACCGCCAGAGCCTCGACGCGGTGGTGCGCGAGGGATTGTGGTCGAAATTCGAGGCGATGTTCCGTAATTTCGGCTGGGACGTCGTCGTGCTCCGCCACGGCACGCTCCAGCGCGCCGCCTTCGCGGAACCGGGCGGCGGGCGCCTGAAGGACTGGATCGAGGCCTGCCCGAACCAGACCTATTCGGCGCTGGCCTTCCAGGGCGGCGCGGCCTGGCGTCGGCGCCTCACGGAGGAACTTGGCGACCAGGGCGACGTTTCGGCCCTGATCGACCGGCGCTCGGATGCGGAACTCGCCGCCCTGATGGGCAATCTCGGCGGCCACGACCTGCCCATGCTGCTGGAGGCCTTCGAGGCGGCCCGCGCCCATGACCGTCCGGTCTGCTTCATCGCCTACACGATCAAGGGCCACGGCCTGCCGCTCGCTGGCCACAAGGACAACCATGCGGGCCTGCTGACCCCGACCCAGGTCGAGGGCTTCCGGGCCGAGATGGGCATCCGGCCCGGCCGCGAATGGGACCCTTTCGAGGGCCTCGACATCGCGCCGGAGGCCATGCGGCGCTTCCTCGCCGAGGTGCCCTTCGTCCAGCGGGGGCGCCGCCGCTACGAGGCCCCGGCGATCCCGGTGCCGGAGCGCTTCGCGACTCCGAGGCAGGCCTCGCTCTCGACCCAAGCCGGGTTCGGCCTGCTGATGCACGAGATCGCCAAGACCGACGGCGCCTTCGCGGCGCGCATCGTCACCACCTCGCCCGACGTCACGGTCTCGACCAATCTCGGTGCCTGGGTGAACCGGCGTGGCCTCTTCGCCAAGCAAGCCATGGCCGACCTCTTCCGCCAGGAGCGCATTCCCTCGACCTTCAACTGGACCTTCTTGCCCACCGGCCAGCACCTCGAACTCGGCATCGCCGAATCGAACCTGTTCACCGCGCTCTCGGCGCTCGGCCTGTCGCACGCGATCTTCGGCGAGCGCCTGCTGCCGGTGGGCACCCTCTACGATCCCTTCATCGAGCGCGGCTTGGACGCCCTGAACTACGCCTGCTACCAGGATGCGCGCTTCATCCTGGTGGCGACGCCGGCCGGCATCACCCTCGCCCCCGAGGGCGGCGCCCACCAGTCGATCAAGACGCCGCTGATCGGCATGGGCCAGGACGGGCTCTCCGCCTTCGAGCCGGCCTTCGTGGACGAACTCGCCGTGCTGCTGCGCTTCGCCTTCGCGCATATGCAGCGGAGCGGCGCGCCCGAGCCCGACCCGGTCACCTGCCTGCCCGATGCGGCCGGCGGCTCGGCCTATTTCCGGCTCTCGACGCGGGCCGTGGAGCAGCCGGTCCGAGTGATCGATTCGGATCTTGCCGCCGATATGGTGGCGGGGGCCTACTGGCTGCGCCGGCCCGGCCCGAACGCGGAGGTCGTCGTCGCCTATCAGGGCGCCATCGCCCCCGAGGCGATCGCCGCCACGGGCCTGATGGCCGAGGATCGGCGCGATGTCGGCCTCCTCGCCGTCACCTCCGCCGACCGGCTGCAGGCCGGCTGGACCGCCGCGCAAGGGCTGCGCGAGCGGGGGGCGCCGGGCGCGTCGAGCCATATCGAGCGACTGCTCGCCGACGTGCCCAGCCATTGCGGCCTCGTCACCGTCCTCGACGGCCACCCGGCCACCCTCGGCTGGCTCGGCTCGGTGCTGGGTCACCGCACCCGCGCCCTCGGCGTCTCGCATTTTGGGCAGACCGGCACGATCGCCGACCTCCACCGGCATTTCGGCATCGATGCACGGGGCATCGCCACGGCGGCCCAGGCCATCGCCCCAGGTCGCCGGATCCGGCACCTCCAACTCGCTTGAGCCTGACGCCCTCTGCATCCGCATCCGCTTCCTCGCGCTGCACGCCGTTGGCGTGAGCGGTGCCGATGTGGTGCATCTGTCACCGCGTACTCCGGCAGCGGTGCCATGCTGGGTTGGCTCGGTGTTGCCCTTGCGGCCTCGAACGTGTTGTTCGGCGGCCTGCAGAAGATCACGGCGGTGCAACTCGGGCTGTCGCCGGTCCTGATGGCGGCATCCAATTCCTCCGGGGGCGTAATAGGCAAGATGATCGACGCGCAGTCCATCGTCGTCGCCTCCACTGCGACGCAGTGGTACGGCACTGAGGCGACGATATTGCGCTACGACATCTTCCACTCGATCGCGCTTGCCTGCCTCGTCGGTGTGCTGGTGATGCCGCAAACCTATCTGCCGTCCTTCACAGCCATGGTCCCGGCGCATTGAAACCTGCTAGAGCGCTCACCGCCGAAGTGGATGCCGGTTCGGCGATAAGAGAGCGCAGATCTTGGCAGGGGGCGCAGGAGCGCCCCCGCTTCTTTCCTTCATTCGGCGATGGCGCGACGCGCCCGCGGAGACCCACGATGCGTCTGAGCGACTGTCACAGCTTCCACGATTTCCGCCGCATGGCACAGGCGCGCCTGCCGGGACCGATCTTCGACTACATCGACGGGGCAGCGGACGACGAAGTGACCTACCGGCGCAACACCGCCGCGTTCGACACCTGCCAGCTCGTCCCCAACGTCCTGCGTGGCGTGGGCGAGATCGACATGTCCGTGACGGTGATGGGCCAGAAGCTCGCCATGCCGGTCTATTGCTCGCCGACCGCCTTGCAGCGGCTGTTCCACCACCAGGGCGAGCGGGCCGTCGCCGCTGCGGCCGGCAAGCATGGAACGATGTTCGGCGTGTCCTCCCTCGGGACGGTGAGCCTGGAAGAGGCGCGCCGAATCAGCAGCGGTCCGCAGGTCTATCAGTTCTACTTCCACAAGGACCGCGGCCTGAACCGCGCGATGATGGAACGGGCCAAGCAGGCGGGTATCGAGGTGATGATGCTGACGGTCGACAGCATCACGGGCGGCAACCGCGAACGCGACAAGCGGACGGGCTTTTCCATCCCATTTCGCCTGACCCTCGCCGGGATGATGCAGTTCGCGGTGAAGCCGGCCTGGGCGATCAACTACCTGACCCACGAGAGCTTCAAGCTGCCTCAGCTCGACGGCCATGTGGACATGGGTGGGGGGGCGCTCTCGATCAGCCGCTACTTCACCGAGATGCTTGATCCCTGCCTGTCATGGGACGACGTGGCCGCCATGGTTCGGGAATGGGGCGGCCAGTTCTGCCTCAAAGGCGTGATGTCGGTGGACGATGCCAAGCGCGCGGTCGAGATCGGCTGCACCGGTATCGTGCTGTCCAATCACGGCGGACGCCAGCTCGACGGCTCCTGCTCGGCATTCGATCAGCTCGCGGAGATCGTGGACGCGGTCGGCGACCGGATCGACGTGATCATGGATGGGGGCGTTCAGCGCGGTACCCACGTGTTGAAGGCCCTGTCACTCGGCGCGAAGGCGGTCGGCCTGGGTCGGTACTACCTGTTCCCTCTCGCCGCAGCCGGTCAGCCGGGCGTCGAGCGCGCCCTGGACCTGATGCGGTCCGAAATCGAACGCGACATGAGGTTGATGGGCTGCGCGTCCATCGACCAGCTGACGCGCAGCAACCTGCGGTTCGTCTGAGAGGGATACCGTCCCTTCCCGATGCCCGATCTCCGAGAACGTTGGGGATCGAGTGTCATGGGATACGTCCGCGTAAGATGGACGGGGCGGTGCCCTAGTAGCGCGCAAGTGCGTCTTCCGGTCGGTCCTTGCATTTGCGGGGAATCCTGATGGGATAGTCATGCGGAAGCCGCCGTCTCCCGCTCGAACCTTTATGCGCCCGGATACAGCTTTTGGGGGCGGTCCACCGATGGATCGCGCGAACCCCGGCCGTTCCATGCCTGTCACCATTCCGGTCGCCGCCCTCGCCTCGAAAGCGGCCGAGCCTCCCTCCAGACGCTTCATCGTTGGCCAGGACCCGCAGGGGAACTGGGTCGCCATGGAAGTCCACGGCCTCGGCGGCGGTCTGTTCCGCACACGGCACGATGCACTGCACTACGCGACCGACCTTACCGGCCATCGCCCGGATGCGGTGGTGTTGTCGGCCGACCGCATCGAGCTTCTTCTATGAGATCGGCGCCTGAGCCGGCGGGCGCGGTGTATCCGTCATCAGGCTGCGCGCCCCCTCGCCTCTCGACGCGCCGGGCGCGTACGGCCTCGAAGCCACTGGGCTTCGGCGTGAGCCACCTGGAACGCCCATCCCGAGGCCTGTCCGTCACGAGAGGCGGACAGGAATGCTGGCTCTGAGCCGCGTTGAGGATCTGCGAGAGCCACACGATGAAGTCCCGACCCGGATTGGTCCCGAATTCGAACCGCTCCTGGTTAGACTGCGAACATCAGGTCCCGCCGCCTGCGCGAGCGTGCCAGATCGGCGGCCGCCAGTGCTTCGGGCAGGTCTGCCAGGGTCACCTCGGTGCAGGAGCAGGTTTTTAAGTCGCGTATTCCCAGGGTTCGCGTTGGCCGTTCTCAATTGCCGGAATGCACCGAACGGTTCATGGCGATGATGTCGGCATGGCTGGGGTTGGGACCGAGCTTTCCCATGAGGCCGTAGACCCGGTTCAAGGTCTTCGGAGCCTCTCCCTTCACCGCGGCGAGCAGGGCCTCGTGCATCGTCTCCGCGTCGTAGTCGCAGCAATAGCTCGGGGTGGCGGGCTGCTGACGCCAGGATTCCGCCAGCATTCCGGCATCCACCGGGTCGAAGCCGATCTGGTCCACGATGCCCATGACGGTCCGCTTCGCGGCATCGTCATCGCCGGCCACGGCGACGGCGATCCGGTCGGGCGCACCCGCCGGACGACCGAGTTCGGCGAGGGAATGGGCGAGGATGTTGTTGAACGCCTTGATGATGGGGCGGCCGATCTGTTCCGACACCCAGACGCTCTCCGTCTTCCCGGCGTCGAGTTCGGCGATCTGCGGATCGCGCAGGCCGGGATAGTAATTGCCCGTGTCGACTATGGGAGTGGCCGCGGGCAAGCCGTCGAACAGGTCCTTCGGCAGCGTCGCCACGGCGGGGAACGGGATCGACAGGATCACGAGGTCCGCGCCCTCGACGGCGCCACGGATATCGACCGGAGTCGCGCCGATCTCCTGGGCGAAGGCGCGGACGCCGTCGGGGCCCTTGGAATTCGCGACGCGGACCTCGTGCCCTGCCGCGCTGAGCTTGCGGGCGAGCGTGCCGCCGATATTGCCGGTGCCGATGACGCCGATGTTCATGCCTGGTTCCTGTGCAGTTGGATGGATGGCCCCTTCAGGGGGCGGTGGTCGGGCGCGCGAGAGCGTCCAGCGTGCGCCGTAGCGATTCGAGGCCGTCCGGGGTCAGCTGGCACGCCGTCCGGATCTTGTCGGGAATGCTGCGAAGCGCGTCTTCCATGGCCCGGCCATGCGGGGTGAGATCGATCAGAACCCGGCGTTCGTCGGACGCGTCACGCGTCCGCGTGACCACGCCAGCGGCTTCCAGCCGCTTGAGCAACGGCGTCAGTGTGCCGGTCTCCATGTCGAGCCGGGCACACAACTCGCCTACGGATTGCGGTGAGCCGTTCATCAATTCGAGGGCGACGAGGTACTGCGAGAACGTCAGGCCCAGCGGCTCCAGGAACGGCTTGTGCAGCCGCACCATGCGGTTGGCGGCCGCGTTGAGCGCGAAGGAGAATTCCGCGGCGGTGCTTTGTCGATCGTCTGCCATTTGTGAAGCTTGCTATCATGTAGTGTACTATATAACTGGCTGTGAGATAGCGGCTCGTCAACCCCCGCGATGCCGACATTGCAGCGGAGCAGGCGTGCCGACGAGGGGCCGGAACGGGTCGCGAGAGCGGTGGAGGAGATCGGTACGGCATCCCGAAGCCATGGACGCAGCCAAGCCGATCCTGACGACGAAGCAGCGCCTTGACGAAGCTAACGGAATCTCATCGGGTCGTAGCGCCGGGACGCCGGCATTCTCCGACGCCCGCCCTGCCCCTGCCCCGCCGTGAGACCGGACGTCTCCGCCTCCGTCTGAGCGACCCGCTAACGCCCGCTTCCACCCAGCGCGCGAACCGGGGCACCGGCGAGGTCGACTGTGGAGCCCACGGTGTCGCGGAGGCCCGAGCCCATGTTCGACAGGTGCTCGCCATATGTTTCACGGGTCTGCGGGTCGACGAGCGCGACCGGGGCCGCAACCGCCAACGCCGCCCCCGTCGCCACCGTCGATGCGGCACCCGCGGCCGTACTCACCAGCCGGTCGCCGATGCCGATCTGCCCGTCCGAGATCGGCTGGCCGTCGGCAAGCCGTCTACCCAGCAGGGCGACGACTTCGCCGGATGCGAACTTGCCGTGGTTGAGCGCATCGTCCGACTTCACTGTCGACAGGTTCAGGACTGCGACGTTCTCCCGTTCCAACTCGGAACGATAGGGCTCGGCAGCAGGGTCGATGGCCCCCAATCGTACGCTGTCACCCCAGACCAAGCGGGAGACGGCGAGAGCCTGGTCGTCCCCGGACACCATCAGCGTCAAGCGTGGGCGGTCCTTGCCCATGTCGTGGAACGCAGCGCGGGCGAGGTCCATATCGACGTCGGGTGCCGCCAGGATCACGTTTCGGATCTTGGGGGCCACGCGCTTGTCGCGGATGGCCATCTGACGGAGGCTTTCCAGGGCGAGCCAGTTGCCCATCGAGTGGGCCAGGACGGTGATCTCACCGACATTCGGGTCCCGCGCGAGGTCGCGCAACAGCGTCTCCAGGGCGTTGCGGGAGAAGTTGGTACTCTCCCGGTCGTACCCATAGGCGAGCACACTGCCGCGCGACGGCCACGTGAACAGGACGGGTGCGACCTCGGCGCCGGAATCATGCACGATCTGCGCGAACCGAAAGACCGCGTCCTCGAACTTGTTGTTGAAGCCGTGCACGAAGACGAGAGCGTGGCGCTTGGCCCCGCGCCGGACCGACCGACCTGTCCAGGTGGCGACCTTCGACCGCTCGACCGGGTCGGCGCGTAGCGCCACGAAGTCGGTGGCCGGATTGCCCGGAACGGATTTCGGCCATTGAACCGAGCCGGGCTGTCGCGTGGCGTCCGGCGGGATAGAGACCGCGAGGTCGGTATAGGTCACGGCCTCGCCCCGCTCGCCGGAGAACAGAACGCCCTTGTCCGCCGCGGATTTGCGGGTCGTCGCGACGAGCATGTCGACACGCGAGGTCCCGGGCACCGCCCCCGCATCGGCGATGGGCAGGAGCACGCCGGACGGGCGGCCGGCGCAGGCCGGCAGGGCGAGTAGTGCCGTCAGGACGAGCGCAGCACGCCCATCCCGTTCAATTCGTCCGAACACTCGTGCCCCCGAAAACTGCCGTCCCATGCAACCTGGACGACCGGCCGGTTAACGGGCTGTCAAGGTCGGTACGGGCTATCGCAGGATTGAGGCGGGACCCAGGCTCGGCTCGGATTGCCGTCGCCTCATGGGCCGGGCTTTTCCAGCGCCGATGCGCCGTGCTTTTCTGACGCCGATGCGCCGTCCTGGCGGATGCCATAAGGTGAGATGGCGCCCATCGTCGGGTTCCCGGTTTGGCCGGTCCCGAGGCTTGCCGGTTCCGAGGCTTGCGGCCCGATGACGCGACCCGGCCCCCACAGAGACGCAGCCATGGTCCAGGACGTTGACGAGGGAGACGACTGGCGCTCGGTCGGCACGCGGTCGCAGAATGCCGCCGCCCTCGAGACGGCGCGGCAGCGGGCGCGGGAGCCGGACCGGGGCCGCGATGCCAGCCGTCCCTCCGACATTCCTGGGGCCGGATGGAAGGACATCCTCTGGCGTGTCCTGTGGGCCCTGCCGCAGGATCGCGTGCTGACCACCGCCGGCGGCGTCGCCTTCTTCGCCCTGCTCGCCGTGTTTCCCGGTCTCGTCGCCGTGGTCTCGATCTACGGGGTGTTTTCCGATCCCGCCGTGATCAGCCAGCATGTCGGCCTCCTGACCTACATCCTCCCCACCGCGGCCCTCGATCTTTTGGCCGAGCAGCTGGTGCGGATCGCCGAACGCAGCACGGGGTCGCTCGGTCTCACCTCGACGATCAGCCTGCTCATCGCCCTGTGGAGCGCGAATTCCGGCGTCAGCGCCCTCTTCGATGCCCTCAACGTCATCTACCGGGAGCGGGAGGACCGGACCCTGGTCCGGTTCTATGCCACGACCTTCCTGTTCACACTCGGCGGGGCCGCGTTTCTCCTCCTGACGATCAGCGTCGTCGTCCTCCTTCCCGCGATCCTGGAGCGGGTCGGGTTCGGGGGATTGGCCGACACGCTCCTGTCCGTGGCGCGGTGGCCGGTCATCCTGGTCGTGGTGAGTCTGAGCCTGTCGCTGATCTATCGCTACGGCCCGAGCCGGCGCCGGGCGAAATGGCGCTGGGTGACCTGGGGCAGTGCGCTGGCGGCGTTTCTCTGGGTCTGCACCTCCGGGGTGTTCTCCTGGTACGTCGCCAGCTTCGACAGCTACAACCGCATCTACGGGTCGCTCGGCGCCGGCATCGGCTTGATGTCGTGGATGTGGCTGTCGATCGTGGTCGTCCTGCTCGGCGCCGAGATCAACTCGGAGATGGAACGCCAGACCGCCCGCGACAGCACGGAGGGGCGGCCGAAACCCCTCGGCGGCCGGGACGCCTTCGCCGCCGACAACGTCGGACCGGGGCGCTGATGGCCCCCTCCATCGCGGTCGTCGGCCGGAAAGCCCGGTTTCATCGAGCTGTGTAAGGCCGGATAGACCTGAGTTCCCACTCCGGCGGGCGCGACTGTGGCCTGAGGGGCGCCGAATGCATGGTTGTGCTCCCGGGACTTGACTGCGAACCGCAAGAACCGTCGCGGAGCAGCAGGGGGCCGGTTATCTCCGGCGCTCTCGTGTCGCTTCCTCGATGGCTGTCTCGACGATGTCGAGGGCGTCCATCATCTGCTCCGACGTGACGGTCAGCGGCGGCGTCAGGGTCAGGACGTTGCCCATGGTGGTCTTGAACGACAGGCCGGCATCGAGCGCCCGGTAGAGCACCGCCTCGGCGAGGTCGGCATCGGGCTCGCGGCTGGCGCGGTCGCGCACGAGTTCGATGCCGATGAGGCAGCCCCGGCCGCGCACGTCGCCGATGGACGGGCAACGGTCCATCATGGCGCCGAGGCGGGCAACGGCCAGCGCCCCGACGCGCGCGGCGTTGGCGACGAGATCCTCGTCCTCGATGATCCGGATCGTCTCCAGGGCGGCCCGCGTCGTCACCGGGTTCTTCTCGTGGGTATAGTGGCCGAACGCCCAGGCGCCGCCGACATCGAGGCTCGGGTCGGCGATCACCGCCGCGATGGGCAGGATGCCGCCGCCGAGCCCCTTGCCGATCACCAGGATGTCGGGGGCGACGCCGTCATGCTCGCAGGAGAACATCCGCCCGGTCTTGCCCAGGCCGGTGGGGATCTCGTCGAAGATCAGCAATACGCCGTGCCGGTCGCAGATGCGCCGGACCTCCGCCCAGAAGCCCGGCGGCGGGATGTAGGGCACTGCCCGCGTCGGCTCGGCGACGAGGGCCGCCACGTCGGGGTCGCGGGTGAGGACGTAATCGATCATCCGGGCGCAGGCCCGGCCGCTCGCCTCGGCGCTGTCGGTGCCGTAGGGGCAGCGATAGCCGCCGAAGGGGGCGACGTGCAGGGCACCGGCCACCAGGGGCCCAGCGGGGCCGGAGCGGAACAGCATCTCGCCCGACATCGCCGCCGAGCCGGTGCCGGCGCCGTGGAAGGCATCCCAGAACGACAGAGTCTTGTGCCGGCCGGTGGCCGTGCGGGCGACCTTCACCGCCACCTCGACCGCGTCCGAGCCGCCGGTGGTGAACAGCACCTTCGCGAGGTTGCCCGGTGTGATCGCCGCGAGCTTCTCGGCGAGAGCCACGGCAGGCTCGCAGGCGTAGCGCCTGGGCGCGAAGGGCAGCGCGTCCATCTGCTCGGCAATGGCGCGCTTGAGGCGCGGATGGCCGTAGCCGATATGGTGGACGTTGTTGCCGTGGAAATCCATGTAGCGGCGCCCGGCCGCGTCCTCGATCCAGATGCCCACCGCCCGCACGATCGCGTTGAGGCAGGGCGTCGAGACCGACTGGTGCAGGAAGGCGTCCGAATCCCGGGCGAGCAGCCCGCGCGTCGCCGTGTCGAGGCTCCGCGCCTGCCAGGCGGCGCGCCGGTCGGTGCGGTTGGTGTCGCCCTCGGATTCGGCGATCCGTGCGTCCCGGCTCATGCGGTCGCCTCGCGGCGGCGCCAGCCCTGGGCGCGGGCGATCACGAAGCGGTTGACCAGCGCCAGAGCGAGGCGGGCACCGAGGGCGGTCGCCATGATCACGCTCGCCATTGCGGCGGCGGCGGCCGTGGTGCCGGCCTCGTCCATGTGGACGATGGCGATGGCGGCGAGCTTGGTGCTCGGCCCGTAGAGGAAGATCACCGCCGAGACCGTCGTCATGGCGTTGACGAACAGGTAGACGAACAGTTCGAGCACGGTCGGCAGGCAGATCGGCAGGCTGACCCGGCGGAAGGTCTGCCAGAACGGTACCTTCAGGGAGGCCGACACCGCCTCGAATTCCGGGTCGATCTGCTTCAGGGCCGTCGTCGCCGTGACGTGGGCGACCGTGTAGTAATGCGCCAGCGTGTTGATCACGAGGAGCGCCAGGGTCCCGTAGAGGACGTTCAGCGGGTTCCAGGGCGCGTTGAAGAAGAACACGTAGCCGAGGCCGAGCACGAGGCCCGGCACCGCGAGCGGCAGCATCGCCAGCAACTGCGCGAAGGCCCGACCGGCGGGAAACAGCTTCAGCTTCTCGATGAGGTAGGCCCCGCAGAACACCGTCATCGTGCCGATGGCCGCGACCGAGAGCGCCATGGCGAGCGAGTTCCAGTAGGGCGACCAGCCATCGGAATCGGCCGCCGCGAAGTCGTAATGGTCCAGGGTCAGGCCGAGATTGTAGGGCCAGTAGCGGATGAACGAGGCCCAGACCGCGACCCCGTAGGTGCCCACGATCACGCCGGCCACGAGCATGGCGTAGACCAGGACGAGGCGGTCGCGGACCGGATGGGGCTTCGGTTCGTAGGGTACGGAGCGGGCCGAGAGCAGGGACGATTGCCGTCGCTGGATGAGCCGGTCGACGATGAAGGCCAGCACCGCCGGCACCAGCATCAGGAGGCCGACCACGGCGCCCATGGGGAAGTTCTGCTGGCCGACTACCTGGCGGTAGGCGTCGGTGGCGAGCACCGGGTACTGGCCGCCGATCACCTTCGGGATGCCGAAATCCGTGACCACGAGGGTGAAGACCACGAAGGCCGCGCTGACGAGGCCGTAGCGGGCGCCCGGCAGCGTCACGGTCACGAAGGTGCGCAGGCGGCTCGTGCCCATGGCGGAGGCGGCCTCGTAGAGGCGTCCGTCCGAGAGGCCGAGGGCGGTGACGAGGATGATGAGGGCGTGCGGGAAGGCGTAGAGGCATTCGGCGAGGGTGATGCCGATCGGCCCGTAGACGCTGTGGCCGAACAGGAGCCCGCGTAGGAAGCCCTGGTTGCCGAGGATGTAGGTGAGCGCGATCCCCGAGAGCAGCGAGGGCGCGAACAGCGGCAGCAGGGCCAGGGCCAGGAATAGGCCCTTGAACGGCATCGCCGTGCGGGTGAGCGCGTAGGCGTAGCCGAAGGCCAGGGGCACCACGAGTGCCACGACGATGCCGGCCACGGTGAGGCTGTTGAGCAGCGCATCGACCAGGGTCGGCGTCGCGAAGTAGGTGCGGAAGTTGGACAGGCCCGCCATCCCGCCATCCGGCGCCTCCAGGCTCTTGATCAGCAGCGTGCCCAGCGGCAGCGCGATGATGAGCAGAAGGAACAGGCACAGCACCGCGATCAGGGCGGTGCCGATGGCGGCTTCGGGCACGGTGCGGCGCTTGGCGGGCAAGGCCTCCGGTAGGGACAGGACCGCCTCCGGCAGGGACAGGGCCGCCTCCGGCAGGGAGACAACGAGGGGAGATGTCCCCAGGACGGACTCGGCCATGGCGCGGCTCACGGGCGGGCGGCCACGGGGAAGGCCCGCAGGGCCGCCGGCGGCAGGGAGACGTAGAGGTACTGGCCTTCCGTCAGGGCGAGGTCGCCGTGGAGATTGGCCGAGACGTCGGCGACCAGGGAGCCGCCCAGGTCGAGGCTCGGTTCCAGGCGGGCGCGGGTGAAGGCTCCGAGGAATTCGAGGCTGCGCACCCGCACCTGGAAGGCGTTGACATCGGTGGGACGCACGTTGCCGACCCGGATCTCCTCCGGGCGGAAGCCGAGGCGCACGGGACTGCCGGGGACGAAGCCGCGCCCGTCCTCGCAGACGAGATCGACGGCACCGACCCGGATCTGCCGGGCCGATCCCACCCGGGCGTCGAGGAACGTCATGGCGCCGATGAAGTCGGCCACGAAGGCGGTGGCCGGGTTCCGGTAGATCTCCGCCGGGGTGCCGACCTGCTCGATCGCGCCGCGATTCATCACCACGACCCGGTCGGCCATGGCGAGCGCCTCCTCCTGGTCGTGCGTGACCATGATGGTGGTGATCCCGAGGCGCTTCTGAAGCTGGCGGATCTCGTCGCGCAGCCGGGTACGGACCTTGGCGTCGAGGGCCGAGAGCGGTTCGTCGAGGAGGAGCAGGGAGGGCGAGGTCGCCAGCGCCCGGGCGAGGGCCACCCGCTGCTGCTGGCCCCCCGAAAGCTGGACCGGATATTTAGGCCCCTGCTCGGGCAGCCCGACCAGGGCCAGGAGTTCGGCGACCCGCGCGGTGACCTGCGCCTTCGGCATTCGCCCGTTGACGAGGCCGTAGGCGACGTTGGCCGCCACCGTCAGGTTCGGAAACAGCGCGTAGGATTGGAACACGATGCCGAAGTCGCGCGCCGCCGGGGGCGCCGTCGAGACGTCGACGCCGCCGATCACGATACGTCCCGAATCCTGACGGTCGAGCCCGGCGATCAGGCGCAGCAGGGTGGTCTTGCCGCAGCCGGAGGGACCGAGGAAGCAGACGAACTCGCCCCGGCCGATTTCCAGGTCGATTCCGTCGAGGGCGGTGAAGGCCCCGTAACGCTTCGACAATCCCGAAACCCTGAGGAACGGCGTCGCATCGCGAAGCGTCATGGCGGTGCCCCCTACTCTTTCGTGTGGTCGTTCAGGCTCGCTTTGCGTCGTCGCGGCTACTTCTTGGCAGCCTTCGCCTCGTAGCGGCGCGACCATTCGGCGAGCACCCGCTCACGGTTGTCGGCCATCCAGCCGAGATCGTTCTTGATCATCGCGGCCTCGGCATTGGCGGGGTAGTTCGCCGGCACGTTGGCGACGCCCGGATAGGCCACCACCGCGTAGCTCTTGGCGTAGAGTTCGTTGGCGGCCTTGGTGGTGCCCCAGTCGGCGACCTTGCGGGCCAGATCCAGGTGCTTGGTGGTGCCGACGATGGCGTAGGCCTCTTCGTCCCAGCCCGTGCCGTCGGCGGGGACGACGACGGCCAGAGGTGCGCCCTTCGTCTTCTCCGAGGCGCCGCGCATGTCCAGCGACAGGCCGGCGGTGCGCTCGCCGCGCGCGGCCTGGACGCAGGGGGCCGAGCCCGAATGCAGGTAGGCGGCGATGTTCTCGTGGAGTTTGTCCATGTAGGCCCAGCCGGCCTCCTCGCCCATGCCCTGGAGCCAGCCGGCGACCAGCAGGTAACCGGTGCCCGAGGAGGCGGGATGCGGCATCACCACCTTGCCCTTCAGTGCGGGCACCAGGAGATCGGCCCAGCGCACGGGGGTCTTCACCCCGTCCTTCTCGGCTTCCGCCGTATTGAAACAGACCACGCCGATGGAGGCGTCGGTTCCGGTCCAGCTGTAGGGGCCGATGGAATCGCGGAAGGCGGGCTTCAGCGCATCGGCGCCCTTCGGCTCGTAGGTGGCGAGCAGGCCCTGCTTCTCGAACAGCAGCAGGCTGGAGGCGGCCAGCCCCATCACCATGTCGGCGCGGGGATTATCCTTCTCGGCCAGGAACCGTGCGGTGATGACGCCCGTCGAATCGCGCACCCAGACCACCTCGACCTCCGGCACCGCCCGCTCAATCCCGGCTTTGAAGGGAACGAGCTGATCGTTCTCGAGGGCCGTGTAGATCGTGAGCTTTGTGCGCTCGGCGGCCATGGCCAGGGTCGGCGACGTCAGGGCGAGGGTCAGAGCGAGGAGGCCGAGGATTTTCATCGATAATGCTCCGGAGTCTTGTCGTTCCGACGTTTAAATCCTGATGCATGACAGGAAGAAGACAAAACCCCGTGCAATCAAGTCCAGGCTTTTTGCATATGCTGCCTATTTCAAGATCATGGCGCAGAATTACTTACGTTGATTGCGGACGGCCGAAATCGACCCCCAGCGCTTGGCCGCGGGTCGATGTTGAAACCTTTCGATTGCTCCCGTGAAACGGTCTCCAGCCGTGACGCGGTGTCCCTTAGAGTGTTCTCCGCCGAAGCGGATGCCGGTTCGGCGAAAAGGATCGCGGCAAAATAGAGGTCTAGAGCTGCACCCGGCCCAACGTGGTCGGGTGCAGCTCTAGCAGGCCTGTGGCATGCGTCCGGCCGCCAGCAATCCGTTGATATCGGCGACGACGCCCGGCAGGTCGGCGATCGTGTCGATGAGGAAGTGGGGCTTGGATTCCGCGAACAGGGTGGCGATCCGCCTCCGCTCGGAGGCGAGGCGATCGGCGGACAGCGCGCGGAACGCGTCGTAGGTCAGCCCCAGCGCGTTACCCGAGCAGGTGAGCGCCACCGTCCACATGCCGGCTTTGCGGCCTTCGAGGATGCCCGGCACCGTGTCGTCCACCTTCACGCAGGCGGCGACGTCGTCGATGCCGAGCGCGATGACGTTCGCCAGCGCCTGGGCCGGAAAGGGGCGCCCGTTCGGAACTTCGTCCGTGGCCACCACATGGTCGGCGACGTAGCCGTTGGTGGCGGCGAGCGCGACCACGCGCTCCATGACGCGCGCCGGGTAACCTGAGCAGGAGCCGATCTTGAGCCCCCCTGCCCTGAGGTCGGCGATGGCGTCGAGGGCGCCGGGGATCACGGCCGAGTGTTCGGCGATCTTCTCGATCTGCAACGGCATGAAGCGCTCGTAGATCGCGGTGACGTCGGTGTCGGTGGCCGGATGCCCGTGGGCTGCCGCGTAGCGCGCCGCGATCTCGGGCTGGTTCAGGAGCGTGCGGATGTGGTCCCACTTGCCCATGCCCATCGGGCCGCGCGCTTCGGGCAGGCTGACGGCGACGCCGAATTCCGCGAAGGCCTCGACGAAGATCTGGGTCGGCGCGAAGGAGCCGAAATCGACGACGGTCCCGGCCCAGTCGAGGATCGCGGCCTGGAGTTTCTTCGGGGGGGTGTAGGACATGGTGGGACTTTCCGGGTGACCCGCGGAACGCGCGGGAGGCCGAGGAACGGGCGGTCAGACGGTCGTGATGCTCAGTTCGGTGAACACCGCCGCGACGGCCTCGACCGCGCGCTCCATGTCGGCGGATTCGACGTGGCCGATGCAGCCCACGCGAAACGTCTCCATCTGCGTGAGCTTGCCCGGATAGAGGATGAAGCCCCGTGCGCGGACGGCGGCGTAGAAATCGGCGAAGCGGTACTTCGGGTCGCGCGGGGCGTGGAAGGTCACGATGATCGGCGCCTGGATCTCGGGCGCCAGGAAGGATTTGAGGCCGAGGCGCTCCATGCCGCGGATCAGCACCTCGCAATTGCGCGCGTACTTGGCGTGGCGGGCCGGCAGGCCGCCCTCCTCGTCGTATTGCAGCAGCGCCTCGTGGAGCGCCGCGACCACGTGGGTCGGCGGGGTGAAGCGCCACTGCCCGGTGCGCTGCATGTAATCGTGCTGGTCGCTGAGGTTCAGAGCCAATGAGGCTGAGTTGCCCTCGGCTCGCGCCAGGGCATCCGCCCGCGCGATCACGAAGCCCATGCCGGGCACGCCTTCGAGGCACTTGCCCGAGGCGGCGATCAACGCCTCGAACGGAACCGTGGCCGCGTCGATGGGGAGCGCCCCGAAGGAGCTCATCGCATCGACGATGAGGCCGCGCCCGTGGCGGGCGACCATTGCGGCGATCTCCGGCAGGGGGTTGAGGATGCCGGTGCTGGTCTCGCAATGGATCAGCCCGACATGGCTGATCGTGGGATCGGCCGCGAGCAGGCCGTCGACGGCCTCGGGCGTCGTGGGCACGTCGTCGGCGGTCTCGTAGACGCTATGATCGCGGCCCAGAGCTTCGCAGATCTTGGCGAGGCGCTTGCCGTAGGCGCCGTTGACGAGGACCAGGACCTTGCCGGTGCGCGGCACCAGGGTGCCGATCGCCGCCTCGACCGCGAAGGTGCCGCTGCCCTGGATTGGCACGCAGACATGGCTGCCGGTGCCGTTGGCGATGGCGACGAGGCGCTCGCAGACGCTGGCCGTCAGGGCGTTGAAGCTGCCGTCCCAGGAGCCCCAATCGGTCATCATCGCCGCGCGGGTGCGCTCCGACGTCGTCAGCGGGCCGGGAGTCAGGAGAATGGGAGCGGCTGTCATGGTGATCCTGCCCGATCTGCCGGAAGCGCCGGGAGCGCTTCGGGACAGGTAAATCTTGCGTTCGGGCAAGCCATCAGATCAAATCGTTTCTTGTGATGCCCGTCATCAGTCTCGCCGATAGGTCGCCATGAACCTGTTCCAGCTGCGCGCCTTCGACGCCGTCGCGCGGGAGGGCAGCTTCACACGCGCGGCCCAGCGCCTCTGCATCAGCCAGCCGGCGGTGACCGGGCACATCAAGGCGCTAGAGGAGCGCTACGACCTCGTTCTGTTCCGGCGCACGGCGCGGGCGGCGGAACTGACTCCGCAGGGCCGGGCGCTGTCCGAACTCACCGGCCCGCTCTTCGGCCTCGTGGAGCAGGCGGAGGATCTCCTGGAGGCCAACCGGACGCTGGTTTCGGGGCGGGTCGAGATCGCGGTGGATTCGCCCCATATCGTGATGCCGCTGCTCGCCCGCCTGCGGGCCCGCCATCCCGGCATCGTCGTCGGGCTGATTCTCGGCAACGCCGCCGATACCCGCGAGGCCCTGCTGTCGGAGCGGGCGAGCGTCGCCGTGCTCACCGAGGCCGAGGCGCATCCGGACCTCCACCTCGCGGAGATCGCGGTCTCGCGCATCTGCGCCGTGGTCCCGCGCGACCATCCCCTGGCGGGTCGCGCGGCGCTGGATCTGGCCGAACTCGACGGCGCCGCCATGGTGCTGCGCGAGCCCACCTCCGTGACCCGCCGAACCTTCGATCGTGCCTGCCGGCGCATCGGCATCACGCCCGCCGTGCTGATGGAACTCGACAGCCGCGAGGCGGTGATCGAGGCCGCCGCCGCCGGAATCGGCATCGGCATCGTCTCGTCCCTGGAATGCGGCGAGGACGCCCGGATCGCCGCGATCCCGATCGACGGGCCGGACCTCGTCAATCGCCACGCGATCGCCTGTCTGGCGCGACGCCGGAACCTGCGCCTGATCCGTGTCGTGTTCGAACTGGCGGTCGATGCGGCGGAGGCGACGCGATGAGCCGGAAGCCCTCCGCACCGGAGAGCCGGGCGCTGGCCGCCTCCCGCCACGACGCGATTCTGGCACGGCTCGGCCAGGACGGCAGCGTCAGCGTCGAGGCGATGGCGGACCGTTTCGGCGTCTCCCGCGAGACGATCCGGCGCGACCTGAAGGCCCTGGCCGAGCGGGGCCGGCTCGCCATCGTGCACGGAGGCGCGACCCGGCGCGCGGACGAACCCGTCCTGGCCTTCCGCGAGCGCGACAATCCGGCGGGCAAGGCCGCGATCGGACGGGTCGCGGCGGGGCTCGTCGAGGACGGCATGGTGGTGGTGCTCGATTCCGGCGCCACCACCCTGGCGGTGGCGAACGCGCTGGCCGGCCGCGACCCGCTCTTTTCCCGCCCCATACCCAAGGGGCTGACGATCTGCACAAACAGCCTGCCGGTGGGGCTCCTGCTCTGCCGTGTCGCCGGCGTGCGGGTCCATTTCCTCGGGGGCGAGATCGAGGGCGCAGACGAGGCGGCTTTCGGCACCGAGGCGCTCACCGCCCTGGCGCGCTTTCGCGCCGACCTCGCCTTCGTGGGTGCCGGCGGCATTTCACCAAGCGGCGAGATCACCGACTTCGCGCCGCTCCCCACCGAGTTGCGCACCCACATGCTGGCGGCGGCGGAGCAGGGCTACGTGGTGGCCGACAGCACCAAGTTCGGTCGCCTGACCCCGATTCGCCTCGCGCCGATCCCGGCGGGGACCGGTCTCATCGTCGATGTCGAGCCCCCGCCCCTTCTCCGGGACGCCCTGACCCGACGCGGCCTCGACCTGATCGTCGCGCCCTGATGTGGTTTTTTGTGGCTTTTTGATTTCTTTTGCAGCGGGCCTGCATTAGGAACGGACGACGTTTTTGGCCGCTCGTCGGCGTGGCGCTGCCCTCACAGGACGCGAGATCTCATGATGGCCACTGGCATGAGCCTGCCCGTCTTCTGCGCGGTGCTTGCCGCCGCCTTCATGCATGCGGGCTGGAACGCGGTGGCGAAGCTGCGCCTCGAGCCGATTCTCACCATGGCGCTGATCTCGGCCTCGGCCGGGCTGTTCGCGCTTCCGGCCTCGCTTTGGTTCGGATGGCCCCAAGCCGCCGCCTGGCCCTGGCTGGCGGGTTCGATCCTGCTGCATCTCGGCTATTACATCGCCCTGGCCGAGGCCTACCGGCACGGGGATATGGGGCAGGTCTACCCGATCGCGCGCGGCAGCGCCCCGCTGCTGACGGCCTGCGCCTCGCTCCTGGTGCTGCAGGAGGCGCTGGCCCCCCTCGCCGCCCTCGGGATTGGCATCCTCTGCGCCGGGGTCGCCCTGATGGTGTTCGCGAAAGCCGGCGGCCAGCGCCTGAGCCGGGCGGCCCTGGCACACGCGCTCCTCACCGGCGCCCTGATCTCCGGCTACACGCTGGTGGACGGGCTCGGCGCGCGGGCGGCGGGCGACCCCCACGCCTATGCCGCCGCACTTTTCGTGATCGACGCGATCCCGCTGCCGGTTTTCGTGCTCTGGACGCGGGGCCGCGACGTGCTGCGCTCCGTGCGGGGCCTCATGGTGCCGGGACTCGGGGGCGGAGCCCTGGCCCTCGGCTCCTACTGGATCGCGATCTGGGCGATGACGGTCGCGCCCATTCCCCTGGTCGCGGCGACGCGTGAGACCAGCGTCCTGTTCGCGATGCTGATCTCCGTCATCGTGCTGAAGGAGCCGCTTCTCCTGTCGCGAACGGCGGCGGTGGTCATCATCGTGGCGGGGGTCGTGGCCATGCGCCTGGCCTAGAGGCTCGATCCCGCGGCGCGCTCCGACGATCGAGCACCATGCCGCGAGGGATACGCGAAGCGCGGCAAAGCGGAGCTCTCGATGCGAGGGAATGGATCGTCGGAGCCGCCGGGCCGGGCGACCGTCTCTGACGACGAGCGCTGGATTGCGTGCAGGCTGCGAATACCCACTCATGAAGCAAAGCCGGTCCCCGCGACGATGACGCGAAAGTACCGCTCCGGACTTGTTCCTGCGCGTTTGCTTACGCCGGCAGGATGACCACCTTGGTTTTGACCGGTGTCCGCGAATAGAGGTGGATCATGTCCTGGCTGAGCAGACCGACACAGCCGCTCGTGATGCCCGTGCCGATCGTGTCGGGCTCGCTGCTGGCATAGATCGTGTAGAGCGTATAGGCGCCGTTCTGGTAGAGATGAAGGGTGCGGGCGCCGAGCGGATTGTCCAGGCCGCCCGGCATGCCGCGGGCATATTTGGCGACCTCGGGCTGACGCCGGATCATCTCCTTCGGCGGTGTCCAGGTCGCCCATTCGGACTTGCGGCCGACATAGGCGTCGCCGCTCCAGAGGAAGCCATCGCGGCCGACATTCGCGCCGTAGCGGGTGGCGGAGCCGTCGCCCTCGATGCGGTAGACGTAGAAATTGCCGGGATCGACGACGATCGTGCCGGGAGCTTCCTTGGTGTCGTAGCGAACCGTCCGGCGATAATATTTCGGGTCGACCTTGCTGATATCGGCGGCCGGGATCGGGAATTTCTCGTCCGGCATCGGCCCGTAGATCTTCGCCGCCTCGGCGAGGATCAGGCCGTCGGATGTCGCGCAGCCGGCGAGCCCCAAGGCACTCAATCCAGCGGCCGAGCCGGCCAGGAAAGACCGGCGGGTGAGAGGCCGCGTTCCATGCCCGAGCGGATCGATAATCCCACCGTCCATGATCATGATCCCGGACCTTCCCTGCCCTGCGGACCGAAGAACGAGTGCTCCGGTCGCGCCTCAATGGCCAGCTGAGACTGGCAAGCTCGGCTTTTGCGTCGAGAGTATGGCGAAACTCTCTCGTTGCCGGGGATGGGAGGACGACAACGGCCTTTGAGCGTCTTCGGTGAGGACGATGACTTGCGATGCGAACGACCGGTGCCGCGCCGTCGCGCGAAGAGGCCTCGACGGATCAGGCTCAGCGACGCCCGATATCGGGTCGGCGCCAGCGAGGTATCGCACCGGTCTTCGCCAAAGCTGGCCGTACGGGTTTCTTTACAGAATTCATCGATGACATGGAGCGATGTTGCAGGGGCTGTCGCCATGCTCCCGATCGATCTCGAGATCGGGAACGGCTCAGTCCGCCAGACGTGCGGGTGATGGGTCGATACAATGGCGACGGGCGTTCAGAATTCTCAGGTCCTCATCCCTCTCTACACCTCGGTCGGGAAGCTGGCCTACAGCCCGCTGGACTCTGCCGGCCTGCAGAGCGGCATGTACGCGCATGTCTCCGTGGTCGGCATCGCCGGGGCCGACGGAAAGCCCGTTCCCGCGTCGCTGAGCCAGACCCTGCCCGCGGCACATTCGACCCCCGGTGCGACCCCCGAGGCGAACCACGGGACGGGGGTCGACGTGTCGCCCGCCACCGGCATCTTCCAGGTGGATACCGGATCCTGGGCGACCGTCCTTCCGCAAGAGCTCGTCGAGGCCGCGGTCGGGCCGATCGACTGGACGCAGTATCCAGAATATCAAGAGGGGAGCCTGACATACAGCAGCGACGGCATCGTCGAAACCGGGCACTGGGTTCCGCTGATCCTCGCCTTCCCCGACGCGACCCTGCCGGATGGCAGCGTGCCGACGACCACGGTGACGGCTCTCGTCCGCGGCGAGGGCACCAAGACGCATATGCTCGGCGTCGGGTTCAACACCGGCTTCGCCACGGATGTGAAGGGGACCACGCTCACCTCCGCGAACAATGCCGTCCTGAACCTCGCCGAGATGAAGAGCGGGGAGATGGCCCATAGCTACATGATCGATCGCGAGGGCATGCATCTCGGCTGGTCCGGCGCCGACGAGGGGGCGGGCTGGACCGTGCAGAAGCTCGACGAGGCCCTTTCGGCGCCGTTGCCGGGCAGCCCGCAGGATTGGCTCTGGCCGACCGGCTCCGTCGTCATCGACGGCACGGTCCATAGTGGAATGGACCTGCTCTTCGACACCGGCACGCCGGAAGCCTTCGTCCATTACCCCGGCATCACGAAGCCGGGCCATTTGATGCCGGATGGCAGCGCATTCACCGTGACCGTTCCCGGCTCGAACGGTGCGGCGACCAGTTACGGCTTCGTCCTCGGCGACGAGGGAGGGGATACGCCCTCGAACGTCTGGGAGAGCCGCGCCACCCACGGCTCGGCCTCGTTCATGAATACGGGAGCCCATTTCTTCCGCGACCACACCTACGTCTACGATGCGGATAAAGGTCTCATCGGGTTCAAGACCAACGGCGCGCCGGTCTCTCCGACGATGGCCGAGGAGGTGTCGTTCATCAACGGGCTCTCGCCCGACGGAACGCTGACGGAGGCGAGCTTCGCCGGCTGGGAGGGTAGGACGGCGCATAAATGGGGGGTGCCCACCGCCGGAACCGGAGCGACGATCACCTATGCCTTCGATCCGGACTCGTCGTTCTCCGCGAACGAGCAGGCCACCGTCCTGCGGGCCTTCGCGACCTGGTCGGGCGTGGCGGATGTCCGTTTCGTGGCGGCTTCGTCGAGCACGGCCGCCGACGTCCTGATCCATCGCGGGAACGATGGCCGGGCCGACACGAGCAACACGAGTTCACGCGGCAGCGGAAGCACCCTGGGCACGCCTCAGAGTCAGGTCGTGGTCTCGATCGATACGAGCAAGCATGGGTTCGACCTGTCGGGCTCCCTCCACGAGGCCGCCGGATACGGGTTCGGGACCATCGTGCACGAGATCGGCCATGTGCTGGGTCTCGGACATGATGGCCGCTACAACGGCAAGGTCGATCCGGCGACCCAGCAATTCAGTGCCTATGACGACCGCGAATGGTCGGTCATGTCCTATATCGACTGGACCAAGGCGCATGACGCCAAGTACCGCGCGAGCGATCCGGTCGCCGGCACGGATTGGGGCCATGCCGATGGCGAAACCCGCAAATCCAGCCAATCGCTGATGCAGCTCGACATCCTTGCGATCCAGCAGCTCTATGGCGCCGCGTCGCCGGCCGGCACGCCGTTCTCGGGCGGGCAGACCTACGGCTTCAACAGCTCGATCACCGGTCCCCTGGAGAAAATCTACGATTTCGGCCTCAACACGCAGCCGGTTCTGACCCTCTTCAACGAAGGCCGCCACAATATCCTGGACCTGTCGGGTTTCGCGAAGGCCGCCTTCGTCGATCTCCGCGCGGGGGCCTTCAGCAGCGTCGCCGGCCTGACGAACAACATCGCCATCGCTCAGGGCACGGTGATCGAGACCGCCATCGGTGGAAGCGGGCGCGACACCATCGTCGGCAACGATACCGCCAACCTTCTCGACGGCGGCGGCCGGTCGGACTTCCTCTACGGCCTGAAGGGCGGCGACACCTACATCGTCGATAGCAAAGCCGATCGCGTCTACGAACTCGCACATCAGGGCTACGACCGGGTTCTCACGGATGGCGGCTACGCCCTCGGCACCGGCCAGTCCGTCGAGTTTCTGGCCGCCAGGGACGCCACCGCCACGGACGCCTTCAAGCTCGTGGGCAACGAGATCAACCAGGTGTTGCGCGGCAATGCCGGCGACAACGTCCTGAACGGCAAGGGCGGTACGGACAGCCTTTACGGTGCTGCCGGCAACGACACCTACATCGTCGACCGCCTCGCCGACCGTGTCTTCGAGACGGGCGACGAGGGCCGCGATACGGTCGTGGCGTCGACGAGCTATGCCCTGGCCGCCGGCCAGGAGATCGAGATACTGAAACTGGCGATCGCCACCGGAACGTCGCGTCTGCACCTCGTCGGGAACGAGTTCGACAACCTGTTGCGCGGCAACGAGGGCGCCAACACCCTCGATGGGGGATTGGGTTCCGATATCATGAGGGGGCTCGCCGGACGCGACGTCTTCGCGTTCTCGACCACACTCGGGACCAACAATATCGATCGCCTTACCGATTTTACCGTGGGCGAGGATCGCATCCGGCTCGACGACGCCATCTTCACGGCGCTGGCCCCCGGTCGCCTCGCCGCCGACGCGTTCAAGGATGTGAGCGTGGCCAGGACCGATGCCGACGATCGCATCCTCTACGATCACGACACCGGAAACCTGTTCTATGACGCGGATGGCAGCGGTGCGGGACAGGCCGTCCGGTTCGCCATCCTGAACGACGGGGTCGATCTCAGTCACCACGACCTCTTCGTGGTGTGAGACCGAGCCGCGCCGGCTCTGCCGGATGGGGTTCTGTCACGCGCGATCAGGGCGCCAGTGACCGTCCATACCTCAGCAAGGCGTCGATGAAGTTCTGGATTTCCGTCTGGCGCCGCTCGGGGTCGGTGACCTGATCGTCGAGTCCCAGCCGCCAGGCGAGGTCGCGCCGGTCCGGCTCGCGATGGAGGTTCTCGACCAGGGCGGCCTGCGCCTCGACCTCGGCGGGGGACAGGCCGAGCCCGCTCTCCACGAGATCGTCGGCCTGGCGGCGCAGGGCGCCCGCAACCTCGTCGAGGCCGATTTCGGGGTGGTACTGCACGCCCCAGAAGACGCCCCCGTCATGGCGAATCTCGGCGGCCTGGACCGTGGTACCCCGGTTGCTCGCCAGGAGGGACGCGCCCGCCGGCAGAGTCTCCACCTCGTCGGTATGAATGCTCGGAGCGTCATAGGCGGCGGGTCGGCCGGCCAGCATGGGATGGGCACGGCCACTCTCGGTGGCGGTGATGCGGCGGGCAAAGCCTGCCTCCGGGCCGTGAAGGTTGCGTCGCACGGTTCCGCCGGCTGCGACGGTGGCGAGTTGCAGCCCGGCGCAGGAGCCGAAGGCGGGGGTGCCGGATGCGAAAGTGGCCCGCATGAAGGCGACCGCGCGCCGAACTTCCGGGGTCTCCTCGTAGAGGGCGAGCGGCGAGCCGCTGAAGAAGACGGCATCGTAGCCGTCCGGCGTTTCACCCGGCGGCAGGGCGCTGTCCGCGTCGGCCGGCGTGACCCGGTGACAGGTCGCGCCGGGTGCGAGCCGAGCCAGGAGATCGAGATAGGTTTCTCCGGATGACCGCCCGACGCTTTTCCGGCGTTCGTCGCGCGCTTCGGGAGGCTCGCTTTCGGCGATCAGGAAGCGCAACCCGGCTGTGGTGACCTTCAAGGAAACGCGTGCTCCGGAGAGTTATTCTCCGGTACCCGAACCGGTGGCGGCGATCCGCGTTCCAGCCTCGGCGAACCTGCCGCAGGGGGCTCTACGGTCCGCGCCACCAGCGTCGCGCTCATGACGCGTGGGGGGATCTGCGCATCATGGCTACGGTTCCGAAGTCCAGTCCCGGATGTTCCGCCGAGCCGGAGAGTCGGCTTCGTTTAAGATTTTCTCCGGGTCCGACACATCCAAAACGAAGGTCCAAGAGTTTTTAGGGCAAGCCGTCTTCGGGCGGCGTGTCTCGTGACTGAAGGAGAAGACGATGAGACTGTTCGCCTTGGGCGCACTCTCTGCGCTGACCCTGGGAGCTTGCTTGAGCGTCGGTTCGGTGACTGCACAGGCCGGCGATTACGGCTATGGCGGCTACGATGAGCCCGCGACCGTGGTCACTCGGCGCACGGTTGTCGAGCGCCAGGTCGTTCGCCCGCAACGGTTCGTGCGTGAGGAGATCATCGAGCGACCGCCGGTCTATGCGCCGCGCCGCGTCGTCCGCGAGGTGATCGAGGAAAGGCCGGCCGTCTATCGGCCGCGTCCGGTGGTTCGGGAGGTCATCGTGGACCGGGAGCGGGTCTACGACCATCGCCCTTATGGTCCTCGTCCGGTCGGGTTTCGGCACCCTGGGCCCGATTTCGAGCCTTACGATTGACGGTAGCCGACAGGGTGTAAGCCCGTGGGACAGTGCGAGGGGCCTGTGAGGCCCCTCGTCACGCTCAGACGGGGCCTCGCTGAGGCTGACATTATGGAGGCCGACTTGCCGAAGCCTTGCCGCTTCAGGCCTTCCCACTTCAAGCCTTCCCACTTCAAGCTTTGCCGCCCTCGCCTTCCCTGACCGCCGCATCATATCCGGCGATCCATTCCGCATGCGCCTCGGTGCCCTCGGCATAGGGGCAATCCTCGCGCCTCAATCCCTTGCCGGGGGCGTAGTAGCCGAGGGCGCGGTGGTCGAGGTTGTCGTCTGGAGGCTGTGTCATTGCCGCAAGGTAGGGCGCCATGAGCCCGGTCCAAGAGGGCGAAGCCCGATGAAGGGCTGCGGCGGAAAGCTTGAGCGCAACAATCGCTGTATCAGGCTATTTGATCCGGGACCCCAAATATCGCTCGATGATTGATATTTGCTATAAACCTTCTATAATTGACGCGATGTCGCCGTTTATTCTTGGAACATTGCTTGATCAGCATGGTTTTTGGCTGAGCACCTAAAGCTAAGCTACATCGGCGAGGTGCGTCCTCAAGCACTCGGAGCACTGCAATGCATCGTCGCGCCTTCGTACTTGGCATGCTCACGGCCACCGCTTCCCTTGCCGTCACCCGCACCGCGGCGGCCCAGCCCGTTCCCGGTGGTGGCATGCCCACGCCGGTCTACCTCAACATGGCGACCAAGGGCGGCTTGTTTCTCGAGAACTCGGCGCGTGATGCGTTCGACAAGACGACGAACCCTCGGGTGAAGAAGTTCTCCCGCGCGGAGGTGGTCGAGCAGGTAAGCCTGTCCCGCAAGTTGGCTCCCTATTCGGAGGGGTTGGCCTCCGCGGCGGCAGGCGGCCCTCCCGGCCCCGGAGGTCTCATCGGGGGACTCGTCGCGGCGCCTCTGGCTGTCGCGGGTGGGGTGGCCGGCGCCGCTGTCGGTGTCGCCGGCGGTGCGCTGGGGGCCCCTCCGCCCGGCGGCATGACCACGGACGAGCAGAAGGCTCAGCTCCTCTCGCAGCTTGCCGCGACCCAGCCCGGCCCGCAATATGATGCGGCCTTCGTGAGCGCCTCGCTGCAAGGCCACCAGGAAGCCTATGCCATTCATGGCTCCTACGCCGAGAGCGGCGAAGATCCCCAGCTCCGCCGCATTGCCCAGGGCGCCATCCCGCTCATCCGGCTTCACATTTCCCAGCTGACCAAGATGCAGGCGATGATGGGCGGCCAACGCGGCTGACCGTCCCGGCGTTGCAGCACGTGAAGGGCTCGGCGGGGTTCCGCCGGGCCCTCTCCGTTTCAGGAACGGCGGCGCCCTCGTCTGACCCACGCAACGAAGGAGCGACGGAAGATGGGCCGCTCGGCCGGGACAGAAGTCGCCCGCCGCCGCTGTCGTGTCCCAGAAGCCATGAGAGCGAGCGGCGCAGTTTCGCGGCCGCGTCACGGTCGAACCATTCGCCGTGCGTGAAGATCACTCTCTCCGGCTCGAATCCCACCAGACGTTCGGCCGCTCGCGCGACCTCGCTACGGTTCGCGCGCAGAAGAAGCCTGAGATAGAGCGGCGCCTTTCCGTCGGGGGAGACGATCCCGAGCATGCGGGCCAGGGACCGCGGCACGGCGGACAGATCATCCGCCCGCAGGTTGATGATGAGGTCGGTGAGGAGAAGCGTGCCACTCGGTCGGTGAAAGAGGCAGACCTCTTTGAACACGGGGCCGGCGACCAGCACCTGGTCGATCTCGTCGGCCCAGAGGCGGGGCGGTCTGTTCCCGAGCTCGGCGTCGATCCGGACACCGGAGCGGCGAACCTGGCCACGATCCTCGAGTCCCGGGACCGCCCAGGTGATCGCGTTCGGACAGGCCGCCTGCCAATCCCGGAGGAACATCCAATGGCCGACGCTCGGGGCCACGAGATGACCGATGCGGCCGAGTTCCTCCAAGCCGCGCTGTAGGCCTGGATTGTACGGGATGGGCGAGTGCAGGAGCAGTTCGCCACCCGCCAACCGTAGAACCGTCATGCGGATCGGCAACGGTATCCCGCCCGCATGGATGGGGGCCGCGTCCACGATCCAGACGCCATCGGCAACCTGTTTCAGGGTATTCAGAGGTGGATAGCCGGTTTCGTGCGCCACGCCATGGATCTCCGGGTTCGCTGTCCATCAGAGGGTGAAACGTAGGAACCGGGCGCGAGGGTCCCATCTTGGGCGTTACTCGACGCTCGAAGGCTCTGTCTTCGAACCTGCGGCATGAGATGCCTTCTGTAGCGTCGGGAGCACCGGCTATAGCCGGTGGCCGGGGAAGCGGGCCACTAAGTCGCACACGAAAAGCCCCCGAAACCCGGCGGGCGCCGGGGCTTTTCCGCGCATTGATGCGTTGGCCGCTGCCGAACAAGGAGACCCTCATGGCAGCGAATGACAAGGCCACGACCTACACCCTGAAACAGGCCCTCGCGGCGAAGGTTGGCGACCACGTCGAGATCGCAGTGGAAGCCGAGGACGGGACCAAGTTCAAGATCGTTGCGACCGCCGAGCAGCTGGACGCGCTGACCGGCGATTTGGAAAGCATCCTCGACGAGGACGACGCAAAGGTCGAGGCCGCGGAGTAACCGCGATCCGGCACGGTGATCATTGATTATTAACTATATTGCCCCCATCTAGGGGACATACCGATCGCGACCTCGTCGCTTCATCGGAGACGGCCACGATGCCGGGACAGGGTGACGCCGGATGTACGCGCACTTTGGCCCGGCCTTCGTGGCCGTTGGCTTTGACAGGAGCCGGGAACTCTTCGCTGAGCTTCCAACGCTACGTCTCTTCTGTCCGACATCATGTCATCCACGGGCGGGAAAGCATGCGCCGCCGCACGGTCGAACCGGGCCGTGAGCGAGGTGGAGTGACGGGCGGCCCATCCGCCCGCCTCGGGCTTTCCCATCGCTGATGTCTTCTCCTCGCGCATCTCTTCGAGGCTGTTCGCGATGATGTGTTTCGTGAGATGTCGAATGAATGCAAAAGCTGCCGGCATCGTGTTGCCCGCGATCCACCCCCGTTCTAATCCATCGCTTTGAGAAGGATCGCGACTTGGATCGATCGACGGATGTTTCCGACGTCATACACGCCGAGCCGAACGATGCCGTCGAGACTGGGCCGGACGCTGTCCTGGAACCGTTGGCGGACTTCCCCCACATCGATCTCCGCACCGGGGTAGAGCCCTGGGAGAAGCGCCGGGCCGCCGGCAAGACCTTGCGGGGGAAAGTGCCTCACGCGGTCCATGCCTCTCTCGACATCGGCTCCGACCGTCCCGATCCGGTCTCGCTGATCGAGGCCGCTCATGATGGCAGGCAGGCCCATCTGATCCCGCTCAGGGTCGCCCGCATGGCGAGCTCCCCGTTCGCCTTCCTGCGCGGCGCGGCGCATGTGATGGCCTGGGACCTGGCGCAAGGACCCCACGGGACGATCGACGTCGTGATGAACGGCGACGCCCACATCTCGAATTTCGGATTGTTCGGGACACCGCAGGGCGAAGTGGTGTTCGATCTCAACGATTTCGACGAAGTGACGATCGGGCCCTGGGAATGGGACCTGAAACGGCTCTGCGCCAGCATCGAGGTGGCGGCGCGCGACGATGGCGTACGGGCCGTGGAGCGGCGGGCAGCCGTGCTCGCGGCCGTTGCCGGGTATCAGCACACCATGGACGATCTGGCGCCCCGTGGTTCCCTCGACGTGTGGCAGCGGGCGGCGCGGGCCGACCAGCTCGAATTTTCCGGTATCGAGATCGACGCGCAATCCCAGACGGTGGTGCGCAAGGCCGTCGAGAAGGCGCGCCGCAAGAACAACAAGAGCCTGCTCGACCGGGTCGGCGAGCGACGCACGGATGGCAGCTGGCGCTTCAGCGAGGAGCCGCCGATCCTCATGCGCGTCGACGAGGAGACGCGCCAGAAGGTGACCTCGGGCCTCGAACGCTATGCCGAGACCTTGCCGCGCGAGCGCCGCTTCATGCTCAACCGCTATCACGTGGTCGATGTGGCCCACCGGGTGGTCGGTGTCGGAAGTGTCGGAACCCGCGCCTACGTCGCCCTGCTCTGCGGCAATTCCGATCAGGACGCGCTCTTCCTTCAGGTCAAGGAGGCCGTTCGCCCGGCCCATGCGCCCTATCTGACCGGCATGCCCGAACCCTATGCGAGCCACGAGGGCGAGCGCGTCATCTACGGGCAGAAGCTCCTGCAGGCGGTGGGAGACCCCCTGCTCGGTTGGACGTCGATCGACGACCGGCCGTTCTATGTCCGCCAGATGAAGAACATGAAGGGGGAGATTCCCATCGCCAGGATGGCAGGGCAGCCCTTGCTGTACTTCTCCCACGCCTACGGCGCCCTCCTCGCTCGGGCGCATGCCCGTACGGGTGATGCGGCCGCCATCGCCGGCTATTGCGGTCATGATGGCCGCGCGGATCTGCGCGAGGCCTTCGCGGACTGGGCGCACGCCTACGGAGATCAGAACGAGGCGGATTACCGGGCGTTCCTGTCCGCGATTTCTGATGGCAGGCTCGAGGCCGCGCCGGATTCCTGCCTCTGATCGGGGAGGCGGGAGGGATGGGCGCCTCGGCCCATTGCCCTATCTCGCCATGGTCGCCGAGCAGGGAACCGATCATGAGTACCGAACGCGCCGAGGGCTACCACGAGGCATTGTCGAGCGTCAGAACCACGATCCAGCGACGCGTGAAGGCCGCCGACATATCGCATGAGGGGAAGCTGGAACTCCTCGACCTCCTGTCGATGCTGGACGATATGCTGAATTCGGGCAAGCGGGACGAGGATGCCGACCGGTCCCCACCCGTGCCCCTGAGCGGCAGCTTCTGACCACCCGTCGTCACCGCGGGGAGGTTTGATAGCGAACGCGGTCCGATCCTCCGGACGGTGCCGAGCAGGCATCGTCGAGACGGCATCGATTCCCTGCTAAGGGTGCCCATCCTTCTTCTCGGGGAGCGAAAGGGGGACGGCGTCCCCCTGCAGGGTCCGGCTGGTGAGGGGCATCGCCATACGGTAGCGTAAGCCGTCGGGCGTGAAGGTGAAGCTCGCCTCGGCCTTCAGGTTGTGCGCTAGCATCTCGCCCAGAACCACCGTGCCAAAGCCCTTGCGGCGGGGCTCGCGCTCGTCCAGCGGCACGCCACGCTCCACCCAGTCGAACACGAGGTAGGGGCCGCCATCCCGCTCCTCGATTTTCCGCTCCTCGATCCGCCATGTCACGGCCAGGCCGCCCCCTGGCGTGGACAGGGCCCCGAACTTGAGGGCGTTCGTCGAAAGCTCATGCAGCGCGAGCGCGAGGGGTTCGGCCGCGCGCAGATGCAGCCGCAGGTCCGGTCCGTCGACCTGCGTGCGTCCATCCTGGTAGGCGAGCGCGCTGGTGAGTTCGTCAGTGACGAGGCGGTCGAGATCGACCCCGGCCAAGGGGTTCTGGATGATGACGTTCTGCACCCGGGCCATGGCGGCCAACCGCCCGTCGAGATGCGCGGTGTAATCCTCCAGGCTCTCGCTGAATTCGGCCGAACGCCGCGCGATCATGCGCATCGTCGCCAGCGTGTTGCGCACTCGGTGCTGCAATTCGGCCAGCAGCACCACCTGCTCTTCGGTGTCCGTCGGGTTGGATCCCATCGTCATCGCAGCTCCACGGCATGCTTGAGGCAGAACCGGTTCAGGATCACATCGATCCGTTGGCATCGAAATGATGGCCTTCGTGGTCGAGGTGAAGATAACTCGGATTGAACAAGGATGCCCTCTGCAGGGCAAGAAAGTCGGGAATGGTCAGGCGCCCACCCTTCAGCACGATCAGGCCGGCGCGTCGCAATTCCTGCAGCGTGCGGTTGATGTGCACGTTCGAGAGCCCGAGCGCATCCGCCAGTTCCACCTGCGTCAGCGGCAGGTCACAGGTGGTGCCCTCCGTCAGGCCGACGCTCTGCAAGCGCAGGAAGAGTTCGCAGAGGAGATGACCGACGCGCTCGAAGGCCGTGCGCTGGCCGAGATTGACCGTCCATTCGCGCTGGACCGCGACCGTCACCAGGGTGTCCCACCAGAGTGCCTTGGTGAGCCGCACATTGTCGTTGGCGATCTGTTCCAGCGCGGCGCGCGAGATCTCCGCCAGTTTGACGGGGGTGAGGGCAACGATGGAATGGTCCATCTCGCGCAGGAGATAGACGTGGCTGTCGCAGAGATCGCCGGGCACGAAGAAGGAGATGATCTGACGCCGGCCATCGTCGAGCTGCTTGTAGCGACAGGCCCACCCTTCCAAGATCAGGTTGACGTGATGAGGATCGTCACCTTCGCTGATGATATCGGAGTGTTTTGCAAAAATCCGCTGCTTGCTGGCCGCGATCTCCAAGGCCTGCCGGTCGTCATGCGAGAGCTTGGTGAAGTGCTCAAGCTTGCGAAGGAGATGTTGCGGCATGCTTTCCTCGTCGTGCGCAGAGCACGAATAGAGAATTGCCCACACACAATAATTTACTTGTGTTAAGTTTTCGGGGAGCTTCTCATTGACCCCCCTGGAAATGAAAGCAAGACCTTGCACGGGTGCCGCCGTCAAGCCTTGAGGAGCGTCTCGATCGCGGCAAGCACCGTTTCGGGCTCGACCGGCTTTTCCAGGCGGAGAACATGGGCGTAGGCGTCCGGGATGACGCCCTGGTCGTAGCCCGTCGTGAAGACGAACGGCACGGATCGGGCGATCAGAACGTCCGCGAGCGGGTAGACGCACTCGCCCCCGAGATTCACGTCCAGACTTGCTGCATCCGGCTTCGTACGTGCCTCCAGGATCTGGAGGCCGCTCCGCACGGAGGCGACCGGGCCCAGCATTTCAGCTCCGGCATCCTGCAATTCGCGCCGCAACTCGTCCGCCAGGAAATACTCATCCTCCGCGACGAGGATGCGTCGGCCTTGGAATATGCTGTGCGGCATCGGTGTCCTTCTGGCGGATCGTGCGTTCCGATACGGGAAGTGCAATGGTGCAGTGAATGCCGTCGGCTTCCATCACGTAGGTTGTTCTGGCCCCGAGTTGGTAGGGCAATGCCCGTTCGATCAGTTCGCGGCCGGAGCCGCCTCCCTGCGGCTGATCATCCCGAGATGGCATCCGCACGCCGTGCTCACGCCAGTCCACATGCAGCCATGGGCCATCGTCCGGTCTGGGATACTCCACGTGCCAGCGAATTTCGAGGCGTGCCTGCCGCTGCGCGAGCGCCCCGTATTTCAGCGCATTCGTCGCCAGTTCGTGCAGGGCCAGGGCGAAGATCTGGACCGTCGAGGAGCGCAGCGCGATCGCCGCCGGCCCGATCATGCTGACGCGGGAGGCCCCGCCGTCGAGCGCGGCCACTTCGCTCCGGATCAACTCGTCGAAACTGACTCTCTCACCCTCGGCGAGGCGGGACAGTAATCCCTGCACACGGGCGAGGGCCGCCAGGCGCGGGCCGTAGCGCGCCCGGAAATCGGCGAGATCCGTGCTGTTGCGCAGGGTCTTGTCGACGGTGGCGCGCACCACGCCCATGAGATTGCGGGTGCGGTGCTGCAGCTCCGCCACGAGCACGCTCATATGCTCGGCCGTCTCCTTCTCCTCGGTGATGTCCCGGCCGACGCCGCCGATCCAGCACACGGCACCGGCCGCGTCGCGCATGGGAAAATCGGTGTCCCGCAGCCAGCGGATGCCGCCGTCACTGGGCCGCCTGACGCGATACTCGAAGGTGACGCTCTCGCCCGTCCGGACCCGTTGCAGGCTCTCGACCGCACGCTCGCGGTCTTCCGGCACGATCAGCTCGACCCAGCTGGTCATGTGGTCGCCGGCGACTGCCGTCGCACGGTCGAGACCGTAGATCGTCTCGAAGGCAGGCGTGAGATAGACCCACTGGAAGGTCGAGGCATCGCGCATCCAGAGCACGTTGGAAGAGGCTTCGCCGAATTGGCTGAGGCGCTCCTCGCTCTCGCGCAACGCCGTCTCGGCTTTCCTGCGCGCCGTCACATCGCTGGCCGTTCCCAGCCATTCCTTGATCTCGCCCCACTCCGTGAGCGTCGGCACGGCACGGGACAGGCTCCAGCCGAGCGACCCGTCGCTGCGGATCACCGCATGTTCCAGCTCGAAGATCGATCGCGTCGCGATTGCCCGGTCGATGGCGGCGCGGACCTCCGCCTGGTCGCCGGGGCGGATGTAGCGGTCGAGCCAGGTCTTGTTCGGCTGGTCCGTGGCGCTCCGGAAGGCGCGTCCCTCCAGCCGTTGCAGCTCGGACCAGTCCGGGCTCATCCGGTAGACGACGTCCGAACTGGCGGTGACGAAGGCACGGAAGCGCTCCTCGCTCTCCCGCAGGGCCGCCTCGGTGCGCTTGCGAGGTTGGATGTCCTTGAACAGGATGGCGACCCGCTGCTGTTCGGTGGTGCCGACGCGAAAGGCATAGACGTCGTACCAGCGCCCGATGGCGCTCGACCGGCGTTCGAACCGTTCCGCCACGCCGTTCAGGGCGATCCGGCCGAACGTCTCGAACCAGTTCGCCTCGAGCCCGGGGAGCAACTCCCGCATCGTCCGGCCGACGGCGTTGCCGAGCCCGGTCTGGTGACCGAATGCAGGATTGACGGAGAGGAACCGGTAATCGACCGGACGCTGCCGGTCGTCGAAGATCATCTCGACGATGCAGAAGCCCTCGTCGATGGAGTTGAACAGATGGCGGTACATCGCCTCGCTCTCCTCCAGTTTCGTTTGCGCGACCTCGTCTTGTAGACGCAGGATCTCCTCCTGAGCCGCCTTCCAGGCGGTGATCTCCTTGGCAGTGGTCGCGACGCCGTCGCCGAGCTTCACCACCGATTGGTAGAGCCAGCCGTCTCCTCGCTCGTGTGCGGTGCGGCGTTCGGCGACCGAGGACCGGCCTGTCTGCACGACCTGCCGAAAAGCCTCGAAGGTCCCTTCCTGAACCACGCCTGGACTGCGTTCGAGGAGGCTTTGTCCCCTCACCTCGCCGAGGTGCCGTTCCGACGTGTGGTTGTTCAACCGCCAGCGGAAATCGACGATCTCGCCCGAAGCGTCCCGGACAGCCTCGAAGACCTGGATCATGTCCATGGAACTGTCCAGCGTAGCCTGCAGCAGGTCACGGCTCAGCTTCAGCTCGGCCGTGTGCTCCCTCACCTCCCGTTCCAGTTCGGCACGATGCCACGCTTCGGTTTTGCGTAGTGCGTCATGGGCTTCCGTCAGGGCGCGGGTACGGTCCATGACCCGCTGCTCCAGTTCGCTCCTGCCGGCCCGTGCCTCATCGAGGGCGCCGGTCATGGCGTAAGCGGCGGAGGCGAAGTGCGTCAGCCGAGTGAGGAGCCTGAGATCCTCGCCGTCGAAGCCGCGATCGGGGTCATGCATGCCGGCCCAGAGCGTACCGACCGGCTCATCGCAGGCACGGAACGGCACCAGCAGGAGTTCCCGGATCAGCGGCTCGACACGGGCGGCCGGGAAGCGGGTATGGGGGCGGGAAAGCAGCAGGGGAATATTGCGGCTCACCACGAGTCCGCAGGGGCTCTCGTCGAAGGAGATCGAGCCGCCCATATGAGCGGCCCATGGTCCTGCGATTGCCGGCCAGTGGAAGCTTTTCGTCGGCTCTCCCGACCCGAGAATGCTGATGCCGGCCGACTCGGCCATGCCCATCTCGACGACGAGATCCGCCAGACGCTGCAGGACCGTGTCCGGCCGGACGGCCAGCGCCTGGGCCAGTTCGGCCAGCGCATGGGCTTCCGCCTCGTAGTCGGGAGGCCGTACGGGACGCCTCAGCAACGCGTCGGTGATCAGGACCTCTTCGAGGCCGGCCAGCGCATCCGGTGACTCCGTGAGGGTCATCTCTCTTGGGTGCTCGTCGTTCGTTCGAGGTCGAAGCAGCCAGGAACACCGCCAGCGTACTCAATTTCGCTCGCCAGCGCGAATGTCATCAATCTTTCCGCGATAGGGCGCGCTGAATCAATTTAAACTTGTGCCGAACGCCGAATACGCATTGGTCCAATCTCCAAGGTGCCGCTTTCGCTCGAGACGGACCGATCGACGTCGAGGGGACGAGCCGGCGGTGCACGCCCTATCCGTCCGCGTCCGTCCGGGATGCCCGGTCGCCGAGGATGAGGTCGAGCTCCCGAAAGACGGCCGCATTGCTCACCGGTTTCTCCAGCCGCCGGGCGGATGCGTATCGGTTCGGGATCGTCGCCAGATCGTAGCCGGTGGTGAACAGGAACGGTACGTCGAGGGCACGGAGGGCGTCGGCCACCGGGTAAACCTCGTCACCCCCGAGATTCACGTCCAGGATGGCGGCGTCGGGCGGCATCGGGCCTTTGAGGAGGGCGAGGGCACCCTCGAGGGTGGCGATGGGACCGAGCACCTCGGCGCCGGCATCGGACAAACCGCGCGACAGTTCGTCGGCCAGGAAGTACTCGTCCTCCACCACCAGGATACGCCGGCTGCAGAGCGTCCGCTTCGGCATCATGTCTACTCCCTTCCCCCGTAGTGAAACGGATGGAACCATGATGCCGTCAACGTCATCTTCTTCCATCACGTAGATTGCTTATGCGTCGAACCAGTCGGGTGGGGGGCGATTACTCAGCCCACCGGCCGGATCATCCCGTTTATAACGATGCGCTCCTGCGTGGGAGCGGACCCTGCGGGCGGACGAAACACGTCATGCGTCTTGGAACCGGTTCGGTTCGATGGCTCGCCGGCAAAAGCCGGATCCTCGTCGCCGGTTGACCCGAGGGCTGAAAATCGCGAGGAACAAAGGCCGAACGCGTTGCCTGCCTGCTGCCCCGTGCACCGATGTGACAGCCCGATCCGATGTCGAGCCCTGCCGACACTGCCCCCGTCCGCAAGATCATCCATATCGACATGGATGCGTTCTACGCGTCCGTCGAGCAGCGCGACGATCCGGCTCTGCGAGGGCGGCCCCTTGCGGTCGGCGGGTCGCGCGAGCGCGGCGTGGTGGCGGCCGCCAGCTATGAGGCGCGAGCCTTCGGTGTGCGCTCGGCCATGCCCTCCGTCACGGCCCGGCGCCTGTGCCCCGACCTCGTCTTCGTCAAGCCGCGCTTCGAGGTCTATCGGGCGATCTCCGAAGAGATCCGCGCGGTCTTTGCCCAGCATACCGCGATCATCGAACCGGTGGCCCTCGACGAGGCCTATCTCGACGTCACCGAGAACCTGCAGGGGCTGGCCACCGCCACCGAGGTGGCGCGGGTGATCCGGGCGGAGATCTTCGCGCGGACCGGTCTCGTGGCATCGGCCGGCGTCTCCTACAACAAGTTCCTCGCGAAGGTCGCCTCGGACTTCCGCAAACCCGACGCGCTGTTCGTGATCACGCCCGTGATGGGCCCTGGCTTCGTCGAGGATCTGGCCATCGGCCGGTTCCACGGCGTCGGCCCCGTCACCGAGGCGAAGATGAAGCGCCTCGGCATCCTCACCGGCCGTGACTTGAAGGCCCGCTCCCTGGAAGAGCTGCAGGCGGCCTTCGGGAGCTCGGCGGCCTATTATCATTCGGTGGCGCGCGGCATCGACGAGCGGCAGGTGCGTGCCCATCGGATTCGGAAGTCGGTGGGGGCGGAGACCACCTTCTCGGAGGACCTCACCGAGTTCGATGCCATGGAGGCGCGACTGGCGCCGCTCATCGACAAGGTCTGGGCGTCCTGCAGCGCCAAGGGCGTCGCCGGCCGCACCGTCACGCTGAAGGTGAAATTCTCGGATTTCGTCCAGATCACTCGGGCGCAGTCCTTCGAGGCCCCGGTCGCCGGCCGCGATACGATGATGCACACGGCGCTGGGATTGCTGCGCACGGTGTTCCCGCTCCGCCGCAGCGTTCGCCTGCTCGGCGTCTCCCTGTCGGGCCTGCAGCAGGGCGAGACGGAGGGACCGCGCCAACTCGGGCTGGCGATCTGATCCCGGCAGCGGGCAACGGCGGATGACGATTGCCGCGCGACACCGGCGCACTATCTGAATTGTGCAGCTCATGGATCGATCGGGTCCGGACCAGGACGTGCGGATAAGAGGGAATGCATGAGCAGCCGGAATGACAAGGGACTCCTGCTCCTCCTCGGCGACGCCATCGGCGAAACCCAGATCCTGGTCTCCAAGCAACTTGCCCTGTTCCAGGCCGAGATCGGTTCGGCGGTCAATCAGGTGGCGCGTCCGCTTGCCCTGTTTCTGATGGCGGCACTCTTCGTCCTGATCGGATTGTTCGTGCTCCTGGTCGCCTTCGTCAAAGGGCTGGCGCTCCTGATCGGTTCGGAGGCGATCGCGTCGCTGATCGTCGGCGGTGCCTTCGCCGCCGTGACGCTCGGTCTCTTCGCCTTCGGGTATCGGTTGATGTCCCTCTCGAACCTGGAGCCGATGCGGACGCGGCGCCAACTCGCACGGGACCGGGACGCCCTGAGAGCCCGCTGACGCCGAGCCAGCAGCCGCCTTCCGGTCTCCTCGCCGATCGACCTCCGGGCTCAGGCGGAGATCGCCTGTTTGTCGACCACCCCGCCCCGCTCGTCGAAGCGGTAGGCCAGCATCTGGGCCGTGGCGAGATGCACGTCGGCCACCTCGGTGGCGCTGATCCCGTCGAGATGCATGATCAGCGCCCGCAGCGAATTGCCATGCGCCACGAGAAGAACCCGCCTGCCCTCCCGGACCCGGGATTCGATCTCGTCCCGGTAATACGGCAGCATTCGGTCGGCGGTCATCGCCAGGCTTTCGCCGCCCGGCGGTATCGCATCGAAGGATTTGCGCCAGGCACGGACTTGCTCGACCCCCCAGCGTTCCTGGGATTCGCGCTTGTTCAACCCGGCGAGCTCGCCGTAATCGCGCTCGTTCAGCGCGGCGCTCCGGTGGACGGTGAGGTCGGGCTGCCCGAGGCCCGCCAGGATGAGGGCCATCGTGCGCCGGGCCCGCGTCAACTCGCTGGTGAAGGCGAGATCGACGACGGATCCGAGCTCTTTCAGCCGGCGCCCGGCGCTCTGCGCCTCGCTGACGCCGCGTTTCGTCAGATCGGGATCTCGGATGCCGGAGAAGAGGTCACGCTCGTTGTCGTGGCTCTGCCCGTGGCGGACGATGACGAGAGTTCGTTCGGGAAGGAGCATTCGGGGAGGGGCGTCCGCAGGAGGTCGGGCGAAGTCGGGGTGTGCGAAGTCAGGCGGCGGGTCAACGCCTGCGGCTGCCGGTCAACGCCTACGGCTGCCGCGCGGGCCGGTGACCACCGGGGTGTTGGCCCGGTTCTCGTCGAGGAGCTTGCGCCACCGGGTCAGACGTTCGGGATCGAGCGTGCCCTCCGCGACGGCGGCCTGCACGGCGCAGCCCGGCTCGTGGGCATGGGTGCAGTCCCGGAAGCGGCAGGAGGGGGCCAGCTCGACGATCTCGGCGAACAGCGTATCGATGCCCTCCGCGGCGTCGCTCACATGCAGCGTGCGCATCCCCGGCGTATCGATGACCCAGCCGCCGCCCGCGATGGCATGGAGAGAGCGCGAGGTGGTGGTGTGGCGCCCCTTGGCGTCGTGTTCGCGGATCCCGCCGGTCTCCTGGGGGAGGTCCTGGTCCGGGCCGGCGAGCGTATTGACCAGGGTCGATTTCCCCACCCCCGATGAGCCGACGACCGCTACGGTCAGACCTTCGCCGCACCAGGGGGCGAGGAGCGTCACGGCGTCCGGAAGGCGCGGATTGACCGTGACGACGGCGAGGTCGCGCTGCAGGCCGGCGGCCTGCCGCCGGTAGCTCTCGGCATCGGGCGCCATATCGGCTTTGGTGAGGACGATCACTGGGTTCGTCCCGCCCTGATTGGCGAGCGCCAGGTAGCGCTCCAGCCGGGCGATGTTGAAATCGGCGTTGCACGACGTGACGACGAAGAGGGTATCGACATTGGCCGCCGCCAACTGCAGCGGGCCTCCGCCTTCGTTGCGCCGTTGCAGCACGCTCCTGCGTGACAGACGGCGCTGCATCGTCCCGGTCTCGGGCTCGACCAGCACCCAATCGCCCACGGCGAAATCGCCGGTCTGGGTATGGACCGGAAGCACGAGCCCCACCGGCCCCGTGAGGGATAGGGCGGTCAGCCGGGAGCGGTGGACCGTCGCGATCCGCATGGGCACGAGACCGGCCTCGGCCGGTTCACGTTGCTCCTCGAAGAAGTCGGACCATCCGAGACGGGAGGGCCGCAGGGGATGGGAGTTGCTGAGATCATCGGTCACCGGCCAGCCATGACAGGGCCTTGGCGGATTGACCAGCGCTTCGCCGTCCCCTGGCGCCCTCCCCTTGCTCCGTGGCGGCAAGGTGACCGATCATCGAGGCAACGGATTCGGAAGAATGGATTCCAGGGATGGGTCAGACGATGTCGAAGCTCGAGGAGAAGCGCGAGGAGATCGCGGCCCTGATCGCATCGGAACTCGGTCTCGGCGATCTGACCGGATTGAGCGAGGCCGACCGCGCGGCCGTCGATCGCCAGACCTCGGAGGTGATCGAGAGCTGCGCCCTCGACACGGATGAGCCGGCCGATTGCGAGGAGGCGGGCACGCAGCTTCAGCAGCGGCTGCGAGAGTACCGCGCCCTGCTGGAGTTGCGGACGGACGAGGCGGATGCCTGGCTGGCCGAAGAGGGCGAGGTGTTCGGCCGCGAAGACGATGCGTGAATCCGGTCCCGGCGGAATCGGAAGGCTGCCCTTCGCCTATGTCCTTGAGGGAAGTCCGTTCGCGACGGCCCCGCCCGACGTGTCGAGCTTGGCCCGACACCCGACCGCGTAGACATTGGGCGGCCGGCTGCCGACCTCACGCTGCCAGCGGCAGGTTTGCGTGAGCCTCACATAGACATCCAGAACCGAGGCGTGATCGCCGAATTGCTGGCGGAGGCGGGCGACCCGATAGATGCCCCGGCGCTCGCAAGGACCGCAGGCGATGACGAGGTGCGAGGCCCTCACGTCGCAGAGGCGCTCCATGTCAGGCCACCGAACCGGGAGATAAGCCCCGGATCCTGCTCTGCGCCGGTGCGACGTTGCCGGTAGCTGCCTCCCCGCCGGCCATGTTCGTCGCTTCGGACGTAGCTAGGGCCGCAAGCCGCAGCAAAGGATCGGCCAGCATGGTGGACACTCCGCGCATAAGAACATATAGAGAACATAGAGTTCAAGCGCGGAGGTCAAGATGCAGACGGCCGACCTGTGGATATCGGGAAATCTCTCTCACGCCGGCCTGCCCTCGGGCATGGCGAAGCGTGCGAATGCCGGTTCGGCGGCACGCGTGCCGTCACCCCGCACGAGCGGAGACCGGGCCATGCATTTCGACGTGCTGGAGGAGCGGGTCGGGCGCTGGGGCTGGTCACTGCGTGACGCTTACGGCCAGGAGGTCGCCCATTCTCCGATGCCGTATCCGAGCCGTGTCCAGGCCTCGGCAGCGGCCTTGGCCTTTTCCCAGCTCGTGGCTTACGCCGGCAAGCAGATGCGCCGGCCCTGAGGCCGGACGGCGAGTGTCTGCCGGGTGTGGGTTCCCTCGCGCCTCGTGCGAGCGAATGACGGATCGACCCGTTCCCCTAACGGATACTGCCGCAGGGGAGCGAACCGATCCTGCCGGGGATCTCGAAGATCGTCCCGGATTGTAGTCCGGGACGACGTGTTACGAATTTATCAGTATATTGGCGGAGCCCACGATGGTCGCGGCCAGCATCACCGATGCAACGCCGACCATGATGTAGGAAAAGACTTTCAGCATCGATGCCAATGAACTGTCCTGACTGGGTTAGCAGCGGCTTCCGCCGGACGTCTGGCCGTATTGCATGACGTCGCGGGTCTGCTGGTTTGCGTTGCCCTCCGCGGCCGAACTCATCGGACAACCGAAGGACGCGGGGGCTCGACGATCGGCTCGGATCGCGTTGGTGGTCTCGACGTCGTAGGGAGCGAACGCCGTGTAACGCGAGGGACGCTCCATCGCCATCGTAGGCGAGATCGATGTCAGTCCCACGACGAGAGCAGTCGAGAGGGCGGCGATGTAAGACTTCATATGGGCAATGGCTTTCTTTTCTTGTGAAGCCTCCGTATCCCGGCTGCTTCTTCTGTGTGAAGCCAATATGAAGTAATAATTTCCTTTGTGGCGTGTCGGCACGCACGTGGTGCAGCGGATTAAAGATCCTGATCAAGCCTATGCCATCGATGTATGTGGCATTCCAGCATCGAATTATTTGATAGGACAATCAAATACAAAAGTGTTGGTTATATAATCCCTGAATAGTTTGGGAATGAGTGTCGCAGGGCCTACGATGGCGGAAGTGGCTGTGACCAGGGCCTGATTTCGAGAATGGCCGTTCCGGTCTCGTCCATGCGAGTGCCATTCGGACGAGTTGTGCCGACGGCGTGTGGGCGGCTCTCTTCCCCCTCACGCCATCGTCCGCATCGGTTCGCGCGCCGGATCATCCCCGGTCGATCATCGGCGAAGAGCATCGCCTCGCTCGTCGATGATCCTCTGCCGGCCTGTGTCAGGTCGAGGGTGCGATACGGTCGAGCGCCGCCATCGTGTTGTCGGACAGGTCGAGTTCCACCGCGGCCATGTTCTCGCGCAGGTGCTCGACCGACGACGTGCCGGGGATCAGCAGGATGTTGGGAGAGCGGCGCAGGAGCCAGGCCAGCGCGACCTGCATGGGCGTCGCGCCGAGCCCCTCGGCAATCTCGTTCAGGGCCGCCGACTGGATCGGGCTGAAGCCGCCGAGCGGGAAGAACGGGACATAGGCGGTGCCGGATGCGGCGAGATCGTCGATCAGTGCGTCATCGGCTCGATGGACCAGATTGTACTGGTTCTGGACGCAGACGATCGTCGCGAGGGATCGGCTCTCCGCCACCTGCCGCGCCGTTACGTTGCTCAGCCCAATCCGGCGGACGAGGCCCTGTCGTTGGAGATCGGCGAGGATGGAGAGCGGCGCCTCGATGGAGCCTTCGGCCGGTCCATGCACGTCGAGCATGATGCGCAGGTTGACCACGTCGAGGGCGTCGACGCCGAGGTTGCGCAGGTTGTCATGGACGGCGCTCGTGAGCTCCGCTGCGGAGAAAGCGGGATTCCAGGAGGCGTCCGCACCGCGCCTGGCTCCGATCTTGGTGACGATCATGAGGTCGTCCGGATAGGGGTGGAGCGCTTCGCGGATGATATGGTTGGTGACGTGCGGTCCGTAGAAATCGCTGGTGTCGATGTGGTTGACGCCGCGCTCGACCGCTTCGCGCAGCACTGCGATGGCGGCGGCCCGGTCCTTCGGAGGACCGAAAACGCCCGGCCCCGCCAATTGCATCGCGCCGTAGCCCAGGCGCTTCACGGTGCGGTCTCCGAGGGCGTAGGTCCCGGCCTGTCCGATCTTGGTCATGCGACTCTCCTGTAGGATGACCAGGACTGTAATGCCTCATGGATTGCGTGATAATGCGCCCTTATCCGCACGGGATGTGCGAAAAGGCGAACAATGGCGACCGATCTCGGGGATTTGGCGGCGTTCGTCGCCGTTGCGGAAGCCGGCGGGTTTCGCGACGGCGCACGGGCGAGCGGCGCGAGCGCATCCGGCTTGAGCGAGGCGGTCCGCCGGCTGGAAGCCAGGCTGGGCGTCCGGCTCCTCAACCGGACGACCCGCAGCGTCGCGCCGACCGAAGCGGGCGCACGCCTCCTCGAACGATTGATGCCGGCCTTAAACGAGTTGGATGCCGCGCTGGACGTCGTCAACGGCTTTCGCGATCGTCCGGCCGGCACGCTCAGGCTCAACGTGCCGGTCAGCGCCGCGCGGCTCGTGTTGCCGCGGATCGTGCCGCCCTTCCTGGCGGCCTATCCCGATATCAGGCTCGACATCGTGGCCGAGGACGGTTTCGTGGATGTGCTGGCCGCTGGATGTGACGCCGGGATCCGCTACGACGAGCGGCTCGAACAGGACATGATCGCGGTTCCGATCGGGCCGCGCCGGCAGCGCTTCGCCACGGCCGCCTCCCCGTCCTATCTCGATCGTCACGGGCGTCCCGCCCATCCGAGAGACCTGCTGAGTCACGCCTGCCTCGGCGGCCGTTTCGCGAGTGGCGCGACGACGGCGTGGGAATTCGAGCGTGAGGGTGAGGTCGTTCGCATCGACCCCAGCGGTCCCCTCATCGTCCGGGTCGGGGCCGCCACCGACCTCGCGGTGGATGCCGCCATTGCGGGGACCGGGATCATTACCCTGTTCGAGGATTGGCTACGCCCGCATCTCGAGAGCGGGGTTCTGGAGCCCGTGCTGGAGCCATGGTGGCAATCGTTCTCCGGCCCGTTCCTGTATTATCCGGGCCGGCGCTACCTTCCCGCGCCGCTGAGGGCCTTCGTCGACTTCATCGGCGCGCATCGCGATCCTCGCTGATCTCGCCGCGCGACCGAGCGCCTCGTCGTCTGCTCAGAGGCCGAAGTTTCGGCTCAGGACGATCATCAGTTCCGTCTGGCTCGCCGTATCCGTCTTGACGAAGATCTTCTTCAGATGGGTCCGGGTGGTATGGATCGACATGCCGAGCCTGTCCGCGCATTCGCCGGTGCTGTGGCCGGCCAGCAGGCTGTGGCAGAGCTCGGCTTCCCGTGGCGTCAGCCCGTACAACGTTTTCAGGATGTCACCGGCGAGTTCCCGGCTGTCATCGAGGTCCGTGATCGTCAGAATGGCGCGGCAGCCGTCGAAATACTCCAGCCCCGCCTTGCGCAGGGGCTGAACCCGGAGAGTGAGAGGCCGCTTGGCCTCCCGGTGGATGACGATCGGCGCGGAGGCGAGTGAGACAGCTTGCGGATCGGACCAGATGGCGGCGGTGATATGCGCGCGAAGCCGGGCCGTGGCCTGAGCATCGGAGGGAACGACGAGTTCCCCGAGCCGCACAGCCAGATCGGGGCCGAACAGGCGTTCCGCGCCGCTGCTCACCCGCAGAACCCGTCCCGTCCTGTCGAGGAGCACGCTAGGATTGCGGACCGTTTCCAGGGCGTCGGCGATGCCCGTGAGACGCGCCTCGCCGAGGCTGTGGGCCGGTTGGGCGGCCCGGTTGAGGGGGGCGATGAGGCGCCGCAAGGCGATCTGCTCATCCAAGGTGTAGGGCCCCTGTTGGATGGTCCGCTGCATCATCATCACCCAAGCATCATCGCCCGCCTGGACCATCAGTCCGGCGGACCATTGAAAGCCGTGGCTGCGCAAGTAGTCGGCGTAGAATGCTTCGGATCGCATGGCCTCCGGCGTCGCGTAGTCCTGATCGACGAACATGCCTGTCTTGAGAAGCTTGGGGACGCCTCTCACGCGGTAATCGTTCTTCGACAAGCCGTCGCGAAAATAGCCGTCGGCCACCGCTTCGAGACTGGCGCTCATCGGCAGGCCGGGTACGCGTCCCTTCAACGGGATGGCGACGACCCCTCTCGCGCCCGTGGAAGTCGCGATTTTGGCGACTGCTTTGTCCCAGTCATGAGACTGAAGCGCGGATGTGACGAGCGAGTTTTCGATGTCCTGCAAAGTCTCGTCGTCGAGGAACATCTTGATCCTTCAGCGGCGTCGAACGCTCCCGCGTAAAACGATGCACTCTCGGCTGAGGAAAAGTAACCCGGCTGAACTAAATTGAAAAGACCTTAATGTGTTTTTGTTGGATGAGGTGTCTATTTTATAAACTAATCTTATTGTGGTTGAAATTTCTGTCAATATTGGAATATTTACTGATAGTTATAAATAGATAGAGCGTTCGAAGAGCTGGCGGTTGGTCAAAGATTCGGACCTGCATAGAGCAGTCGACGGTCAATAGTTGCAAGAACGCTGCAGGGCGGGGGAGCTGGATCCCTTCGATCATCGCCACGCCGCCCGTTTCGCCGCGCCTGGGCTTGCCGCTCCATCGCCGCCATCAGGCTGGCTCGTAGGCAGGCGCCGACAATCGAGTGCTGTCCGAAGCCGTTTCCTGTGAAAGCGCACCCAGGGGGCCGGCATGAAGCCGGGCGATCAGCCGTGTCATGTCCTCGGGCAGGTCGGCAGCGCTCTCGAGGCCGAAGGCGAGATCGAGGCCGGGTATCATGCTACGTAGGAAGGCCTGGGACGCCTCCGCGCCGGGGCGGGGAAGCTCCGCCCCCCTGGGCGGGATGTGCAGGACGGGCGTGCCGAGGGTCGTTGTGGGGAGAGCGAGCATGGCTTCCACGGGGTGCGCGACGCGCCTTGCGCAATCCCGCCGCCACCGGACTGGGGCGGCCTATCTCGTAAGGCTGCCCAAGCTAGACCATACTGGTTGAACCATAGCTGAAGGGAGCCGGTGGCCTTGCCGCTTCATCGTGGTTCTGCCGTCCAACGAGGGCGAGCGGCTGAGATGAGGGGATGCCATTCCGGAATTCCGGGAACAGGACGACGGATTCCGCGAAGCTGCCGCCGATCCGGGATCAGGATCAGATGTAGTGGCGGAAGACGACCTGACTCTGAGCATCCTTCGCCTTGCCGCGTTCACATCCGTCGACCGGAGGCCGAGCCTGGATCAGCGATGCCGGCAGGACCAGCGTGACGAGGGCGAGCAGCCAGCGGAAGGGACGTGCAACTGTCATGTCGGATTCCTGGGGCTGCGTCGCGGTCGGATCGTCACCTTGAGATCATGCGCCTATGGCGGCTGAATGGTTCATAGCTGGCCGCGATCCGTTTCGCTGTGCCGGCGCGCACATCGGCTTGGCCGTTCTAAGACAGAAACGGCTTCAGCAGCGGTGCGGTCGCCGCGCCCAAGGCGCCGAGCGCGATGAAGAGCCGCCAGACGTGAAGATCCGTGATCATGGAAGCCTCGATCTTGCCGCCGTTCGGCGCGTGAATGCCACATCATGGCGGCGATACGTTGCGGCGTGGTTTCGAGACAGGGTGAACGATGTCTTCTACCGTTCCGAGGCCATGGCGCCTCGGTCCCCGCCTCCCCGGGGAGCCCGGGGCAATCCCCAGACCGGGCAGTTTCATGCCGCCGGGTGTCGGCGCGTGGCTCTTATGAAATCGGGCTCCCGCCCCGTTCCGCGTGACCCCGATCGTCAGCGGGAGGCCCGTCAGGTGTCCTAGACCATGAGGATATCTTGGAATGTCAGGACTGGGCGCGAGGTGAGGAGGGCGAACTGGAGGGCGTCGGCCGATCCGCTGCCGTCCACGTCGTAGGAGACGGCGCCCGTCCGCGAATCGTAGAGGATCCGGTCGTCCGCATCGAGGATGGCACCGGCCGCGCCGAGATCCTTGAAGGCACCCGTCGCCAGGGTTCCGGTCTTGGTCAGTGCCGTGAAGATTCCGTTCTCGAGTCGGAGCGTGTCGTCGATGGCGGCGAAGTCGACGATGCTGTCGACATTGCCCGAGCCGAGCGCCGTTTTGAAGAAGAAGATGTCGGCACCGGCTCCGCCCTTCAGGATGTCGTCGCCCAGACCGCCATTGAGCATGTTGGCACCGCTATTGCCGGTGAGCGTGTTGGCGAGGGCGTTGCCATTCCCGATGATGTCCGCGCTGCCGGTGAGGAGAAGGCTCTCGAGCTCGTTGCCGAGGCTGAACGCCACCGAACTCCGCACGAGATCGATGCCGCCCCCCGCCACCTCGAAGATCTTGTCGCCACCATCGGTGATGTAGGTGTCGTTGCCCAATCCACCGGTGAGCCTGTCGGTACCGGTCCCGCCATTGAGGACGCTGGCGGCATCGTTGCCCAAAAGCACGTTGTCGAGGGCGTTGCCCGTCGCCTTGATCGCCCCCGTTCCGGTGAGGGTGAGGTTCTCCAGATTTCCGCCAAGGGTCAGGGTCGCCGAACTCCGAACGAGATCGGTTCCGGCGCCGAGCGCCTCGACGATCGTGTCGCCGCCATCGGTGACGTAGATGTCGTTGCCGAGGCCACCGATGAGGGTATCGCGGCCAGTGCCGCCGTCGAGGACGTTGGCGGCGGCATTGCCGGTGATCCGGTTGGCCAGGGCGTTGCCGGTGCCGTCGAGGGCGATCGCGCCCGTCAGGGTCAGGTTTTCGACATTGTCGCCGAGGGTTAGGGAGACCGAGCTCAGGACGAGGTCGGTGCCGCCGTCCAGGGCCTCGGTGACGTAGGTGTCGTTGCCGAGGCCACCGATGAGGGTGTCGTTCCTGGCCGATCCGATGGTGGTGACACCAGCGGTCAGGCCGGCATTGGAAACCAGCACCGAATCCGTGCCGGTAACGCTGGAGGGGGAGCTGAAACGAAGGTCGTCGACCGTCACGGTAGCCGTCTCATTCCCGCCATATGCAGCGGAGGCCGCGATCGTATCTCCGGGATCCGAAGCCGCGATGGCATCGGCGATCGTTGCGTAGGTGCCCGGAACGTTGCGCGTCGCCGTGATGGTCATCTTCCCCTGGAAAGGCGTCGTGACCGTCTCGAATCTCGAACATCACGACGGTCATTCGTTTGCCCGGCGCGGTTAGAGCACCCGATTGCATGCCGCACATCCCCCAAACGGAGTATGTCGAGTCAACGATTCGCTTGTGGACTGTGCTGGTGGGCTCAAGCCATGATAAGCCATGCCTTAAAATCAAGCATTTCGGCATTCATGCGGAGTCCGCCGCGGCCGGCCCATCGATGCGGACTACATAATGATGTCGATCTTCATCATAACGTGTGCTGGATCTGGTTTAGACGATGCCAATGATCGTCAGTTCCGAAGTCCTGATCGACCATATCTACGAAGCCGCCGTCATTCCGGAGATGTGGCCTAGTGTACTGGCCGAACTGGTGCGGGTCGGCGAGGGACAAGGCGCGCTTTTGTTCACGACGGTGGGCAGCGAGTTCAGATACGTCACGTCCCCGGGCTTCGAGGCGGGGATCGCCGAATATGTCGCCGGGGGCTGGCCGGCGCGGACCGACAGGCCGGCGCGGTTGTTCGCCAGGGAACATGCCGGCTTCCTCACCGACCTCGACGTCTACACCGCCGCCGAGATGGAGGTGGAGCCGGTCTTTCGGGACTTTCTGCGGTCGAGGGGCCTGGGTTGGGGCGTCGCCAGCGCCATCGCGGTGCCGAGCGGGGATCGGCTCATCCTCAACGTGGAGCGGGAATTCGCGCGCGGTCCCGTCCCCGGCGAGATCGTCGCCCGCCTCGATGCCCTGCGCCCTCACCTCGCCCGGGCAGCCACCATGTCGGCGAGGCTGCGGCTGCAGACCGTCAGGGTGGCGGCTCAGGCGCTCGATGTCGTCGACATTCCCGCCGCGATCCTCGGCAGGCAATCCCAGATCCTGGCCATCAATGCCGGCTGCGCGGCGTTCCTCGGAAGCACCATCCGGGAGGCGCATCGCCTGACCCTGTCCAACCCGGAGGCGGACCGCCTGCTGGAGCGGGCCCTCGAAGGACTGGCGACGGAGCGGCGGACCTCGACCCGGTCCATCCCGATCCCGGCCACGGACGAGCGCGGCCCGGTGATCCTGCATCTCCTGACGATCCGGCGGGCGGCGGCGGACCTGTTCAACGCCGCCTCCGCCATCGCGATCTTCACGCCCGTGGCGCAAGGCGCCGCGCCCGACCTCACTGTTTTGTCCGGCCTGTTCGACCTGACCGTGGCCGAAGCGCGGGTGGCGCGCGAGATCGCCCTGTGCAGGACGGTGGAGGACATCGCCCTGCGGACCGGCGTCGCCACCAGCACGGTCCGGACGCAGCTGCGATCCGTCCTGTCCAAGACCGGAACCAACCGCCAAGCCGAACTCGTCGGGCTCCTCGCGGGAACGACCCCGCCGGACTGGCGGACATCGTAAGACGATCGGACGAGCCGATCCGTGTCCTGTTGTCCCGTGGAGTTGCCTGTATGAAAAGCGCCGCCCACTCGGGTTCGTCGGATCGCCATGACCAATCCTGACCCGCTGCGTCTCGTCGATGCCTGCTACGCGGCCGCCCTCGATGCCTCGCTCTGGCCGGGTGTTCTCGAGCAGGTGAGCGCCTGCCTCGGAGCGCGGGGGACGGTGATCGTCTCCTACGATCCTCGCCGGACGGCGGACACACTCCATTCGGACAGCCTGCGGGAGGTGCACGACGCGTATAGCGGCGGGTGGTGGGAGCATGACAGCCGTATCGCCCGCGCGCGGGGGCTCGGGATGCGGCCCGGCCTCGTCGTGGCGGATGCGATGCTGTTCACGCCGGAGGACAAGCGCAAGGATCCCTTCTTTCAGGATTTCTGCGCCAAGCACGGGCTCGACGAACTCGTGGCCTTCTTCGCCCCCGATCCCGGCGGCGGGCTGATGACGGTGAGCGCCCTGCGCGAGGCCGGCAAAGGGTATTTCGAAGCCGGGGAGATCGCCCTGCTCACGCTGTTGGGGCCGCATGTCGCGCGGGCCTTCGACCTCACGGCGCGGCTCGGCGTCGCCCACCGGCAGGCGGCCGATCTCGGCTCGGCCCTGGCGCGGGCAGAGATCGGCGTCGTCCTGCTCGATCGGGGTGGCGCCGTGCGGTTCGTCAATCCCGGTTCCGAGAGGATGGTTGCCGGCTGTCTCAAGATCGCCCCGGGCCAGCCCGTGAGGACCGTCGTGGCGGCCGATGGCCCGAGACTCGACCGCCTCGTCGCCTCCGCCCTGGCGGAGAACAGGCCCTGCGCGGCCGAACCCATCATCCTGCGTTCGTCGGATGGGTCCCCCCGGCTGCTGGCGGAGGCGATGCCCCTGCGCACCGGTGAGCCCGGTCTCGAATTGATCGGCTCGGCCAAGGGCGGGGTCCTGCTCCTGCTCCATCCCGTCACGCCGCCGGTGTTGGTTTCCGTCGCCCCGCAGCTCGAGCAACTGGGCCTGACGCGGATGCAGGCTCTTGTGGCGATGGAGATCGGCCGGGGAAGCTCGCCCCGGGAGGCGGCGGAATTGCTCGCGGTCCGGGAGGGCACGGTGCGGGTTCACCTGAAAGCGATCTTCGGCAAGCTCGGCGTCAGGCGTCAGAGCGAACTCGCCATTATCGTCGCGCGCCTCGATGCCATCCTGAGCCGACGGCGCGAGCGCGAAACCGATACCAAACCCTGAACGGTGCAGGCGTCACCCAGTATCATGAACGCAAAAAGCCGCCCGAAGGCGGCTTCTCGCGGAGACCTTGGTCTCGCTCTATCAGTGGGAAGCGTAGACGCTTCCGGCCGACTTAGTTGAAGGTGTCGATCTCAGCCGACTCGTAGCTGGTGACTTCCATGCCGACACACACTTCCTGAACGACGGGGGCAGTCCAAGCCATGATGTTTCTCCTGCGTTGCAAGTCTTCTTTAGAAGACATCTCAGATGCGCGGCACGACCGCGCTTGAGCAATACCTATTGTCCGCCCTGCCCCATAGCAAGCAGAAAGACGGAAATATTCTGCAGGATTCCCTTAGTTTTCTCTCATGGAACAGAGGGGGAAGCCGCATGCGGACGGACCGTTTCCGTCATGTCCGGGCGAAGGCCGCGGCCTCGGCCACTTGATCCTCGCCGGGAGTTCGGCCCGTATAGAGAACGAACTGCTCGAGAGCCTGCAGTACCACCACGTCGTGGCCGGTGATGACGCGCTTTCCCATGCTTTCGGCCGCCCGTAGGAAGGGCGTCGTCGAGGGCAGCGCCACCACGTCGAAGGCGACGGCGCAGGCAGCGATCTGAGGGGGCGGAAAGGCGAGGGCTTCGGCCTCCGGCCCTTCCATGCCGAGGGGCGTGACGTTGACGAGGAGCGGGGCCTGCGCCTCGCCGATCTCGGGGCGCCAGCCATAGCCATGGCTTTCCGCCAGGGCGCGCCCGGCCGGTTCATTACGGGCGACGACCGTACCATCCACGAAGCCCGCATCGCGCAGGGCCGCGACGACGGCCTTGGCCATGCCGCCAGACCCGCGCAGGAGGAACGGTGTCTGCGGATCGATGCCGTGCTTCTCGAGGAGCAGGCGGACCGCGATGTAATCGGTGTTGTAGCCGGTGAGGCAGCCGGCCTCGTTCACCACCGTGTTGACGCTGTCGATGGCCGCGGCCGAAGCTTCGAGGCGATCGAGAAGCGGGATCACGGTCTCCTTGAACGGCATCGAGACGGCGCAGCCACGAATGCCCAGAGCCCGTATGCCGCCGATCGCAGCCGGCAGGTCGGTCGTGGTGAAGGCCTTGTAGACGTAGTCGAGCCCCATGAGCTCGTAGAGCCGGTTGTGGAAACGCGACCCGAAATGACCCGGCCGTCCCGACAGGGACATGCAGAGCGTGGTCTCGCGTCCGATCGGGGGCTTCATCGCGGTCTCCGGTCGCTCGGAGACGCGGCATGCCCCGCACTCCGGCACCGGAGCGATATCACGTCCCGCGATACGTCGCGCCCGTCAGGCCTTGCGGTTGCGCCCGTCGTCCAGGATCGCCTCGGCGTGGTACCAGCCGTCGCAGAAATCCATCCTCGGCAGTTCCATGGGGCGCGAGATGCGTGAAGCGAGGTCCACCACGGCGTTGCTGCCCATGCGTGTGCCTGTCGAATGGGCACGCGCCGATGCTGCAACCTTCCTGGGCACGAAAGCAAAGATTTCGGCTGAATTCCGAGGTGAGCTCAAAGTCATGATCCAACGTCTCCAAAAGCTGCTGGGCCTTCATGCCCCCGACGTCTCGTTATGATATGAGCGGTATCTGATATTTGCACTGGCTAAACGTGAGAAAGGCACGCCATGCCGGTAATTCGAGCATGCCTGAATTTGTTTCATGAGTGAATGTATGGTGCGCTGCCGCGGCCGGACTCCTCTTTCGCTCCTGCTCATGCCGATGACGGACGGCTTTGTGGCGATTGTGCTTCGTCATCGGCGCGCTGCCCTCGAGCAGCCGAGCGTATCGTCTTGCTCCCATGTGAGGACGGATCAAATCCAGACCTCCCGCGCATCAGGTTGTTCGGAACCATGACGGCGTAAATATCTTGATCAAGCCTAGCAAGCGCACGCCGATATCATCGCTTAACTTTGGTCAAGCTTTGCCGTGTGCGCATGGATGCGGGAGAACGATCCGGTTCATATTGTGTCCGCCGGATCGATCCCGTTTGGCCTGTCACGACGTCATTCAAACTAAGGAGGAACGAGCCATGGGTCTTTTCAGCAAGGACATCCAGACTCTCGACGATCTGTTCGTCCATACCCTGCAGGACATTTATTACGCCGAGAACCAGATCACCAAGGCGCTGCCGAAGATGATCGCCAAGGCGACCGATCCCGAACTCAAGAGCGGGTTCGAGAAGCACCTTTCGGAGACCGAGGGTCAGATCAAGCGCCTGGAGCAGGTGTTTCAGATGCATGGTCATACGCCGAAGGCGGTGACTTGCCCGGCCATCGACGGGATCATCAAGGAGACCAACGAGGTCTCCGGAGAGATCGGCGACAAGCAGGTCCTCGATGCCGCCCTCATCGCCTCCGCGCAGGCGGTGGAGCATTATGAGATCACGCGCTATGGCACCCTCGTGGCCTGGGCCAAGCAGCTCGGCCGGGACGATTGCGCCAGCGTGCTGCAGCAGACCCTGGACGAGGAGCGCGCCACCGACGAGCGCCTGACGCGGATGGCCGAGAGCCAGGTCAACCGCCGCGCCGCCTGACCCGAGAAAGCCGCCCTCCCCGGTCGGAGGGCGGCCCGTTCGTCAGGTTGGGAAGAATTGGTTGGCCGGGCGCGGCAGGCCGAGATGGTCGCGTAGGGTCGTGCCTTCGTATTCGGTGCGGAACAGGCCCCGGCGCTGGAGTTCCGGCACCAGGGTGTCGACCACGTCGTCGAGACCTTCCGGCACGTAGGGGAACATGACGTTGAACCCGTCGCAGGCCCGCGTCACGAGCCATTCCTCCATCTGGTCGGCCACCTCGGCCGGCGTCCCCACCATGGTGAGGCCGCCATAGCCGCCGACCCGCTGGGCGAGCGCGCGCACCGTGGCCCCGGTCTTCCGGGCATAGCCGACGATCTGGGCCTGGGCGCTCTTGCTGGCATTGGTCTCCGGGAGATCGGGCAGGGGCGCGTCGAGGTCGAACTCCGAAGCATCGACGCCGAGGCGCACCGAGAGGTTGGCGATGCCGCTGTCCGTGGGCACGAGCGCATCGAGCCGGGCCTTCTTGGCCTCGGCTTCGTCGCGCGTCTCGCCGAGGACGATGAAGGCGCCGGGCAGGATCTTGAGATGGTCGGGGTCGCGGCCGGCGACGGGCATCCTGCCTTTCACGTCGGCGTAGAAGTCCTGGGCGGCGGCGAGTTTCGAGCCGGCGCCGAACACCATCTCGGCGGTCTCGGCGGCGATCTGGCGTCCGGCCTCCGATGCCCCCGCCTGCACGATCACCGGCCAGCCCTGGACGGGGCGGGCGATGTTGAGGGGGCCCTTCACCTTCAGGAATTCGCCGGAATGGTCGAGGACATGGAGTTTGTCGGGGTCGAAATAGACCCCCTCCTCCACGTCGCGGATGAAGGCGTCGTCGGCCCAGGAATCCCACAGGCCGGTGACCACATCGAAGAACTCGCGGGCGCGGGCATACCGGACCGCGTGGTCGAGATGAGCGTCCCGGCCGAAATTCAGGGCCTCGTCCGGGTTGCCGGAGGTGACGAGGTTCCAGCCGGCGCGGCCGTTCGAGATATGGTCGAGGGAGGCGAACTTCCGGGCCACATGGTACGGCTCGTTATAGGTCGTGGAGGCCGTGGCGATGAGCCCGATCCGTTCGGTAACGGCAGCGAGCGCTGGCAGCAGGGTCATCGGGTCGAAGGACGTCACGGTGGCGCTGCGTTTCAGCGCGGCCATGGGCATGTTCATCACCGCCAGATGGTCGGCCATGAAGAATGCATCGAACTTGGCCGCCTCCAGTCGCTGGGCGAAGCGCTTGAGATGGGGAAAGCTGAAATTCGCATCCGGATATCCACCGGGATAGCGCCACCAGGCGGTGTGGATGCCGATCGGCCGCATGAAGGCGCCGAGATGGAGGCGACGAGGCTGGGTCATCCGAGGCTATCTCCGTCCGGTGCGTGAAAGTACGACTTCGGAATAGAGCAGCGGGCAGAAAAAAGGCTCCCGGATTTCGAGGGAAATGGCCGGGAAAATCTCAGAGACGGCTCGCCGTCACGGGCGTCGTTCTCGCCACAGGATGGCGGCCCGGCGTGCGACGTCCCGCATCCGCCGGTCGAGGGCGGGATAGCGGCGGAGGGTCGAGACCAGCCGTGCCCGCGCCGCGCTCTTCAGGCCACGCCAGCCGAGGGAAACGGTGAAATCGACCAGCGGCAGGGGCTCGACGTTGAAACGGCGCTTGTAATCGTAATCGCCGATGCTGAAGTCGAACGAGCGGCAACCCTCTTGATGAAGTGCCTCCATGGTCTTGTCGATGACGAGGCGCCCGGGCGAGCAATGGGACCATTCCCCCCCGGCATTGCTGATGCGGATCATGACGTAGGTGTCGGCATTGCGGATGCCGAGCAACGCCGCGACGACCTCGTCGCCCGATGTCAGGGCGCTAACGACGGCGTAGCCGTGGCCGAGGCCCCGTCCGACGAGGCGACGGTAGAAGGCGTCGAACTCGGCCTCGTCGAGGCGGTAATCGGCGCCGATGCTGCGCATGCGCGCCTCCTGCTGGCGCGCCATCACCTCGAGAACCCGCTGGGCCTCGCCCTGGTCGGTGACGATGCGGAAGGCCGTCTCGGACTCGCGGGAAAACACCCTCCAGCTTCGCTCCAGCTCCTTGCGCACGGTCTTGGCGAGGCTGCGATGATAGGCCTCCCAATCCTCGCCCGTCCTGACCTCGTTGCCGTTGAGCGGGCACGGGGACACACCTCTGAGGAGGGACAGCGGATTGGGCCCGTCGGCGAAGGTCGCCGGCATTTTGCGCAGGGAGAGAAGGTCGGCGCGCGGCAGCGCGGAGCGGATCGCCTGCCATAGCTCCAGGGCGCCGGCATGGTCTCTCGGAGCCGCTGGGCCGAGGAGCGGCGCGTTGTAATCGGTGAGGCCGAGATCGGCGAAGGCGATGATGCGGCGGGTCCCCGTCTCGTCGATCACGAGGGGAAGATGCAGCGCGAGCGCGCCCGTCGCCCTGTCCCGCGCCGTCACCAGGAGGGGCGTCAGCCCCACGCGGTCTTGGAGCGATTCATACCAGGTCTCGATCCAGACCGGATCCTGAAACGGCGTCGGCGCACCCGTCCATCCGGGCACGCACTCCGTCCAGTCAAATGCGATCGCCACTTCGTAGCTCCGCGCTCCGGAGGCTCCCTTTCCCGATGGCGCGATGCTCCGGCGATGGGCCGGCAGCGCCGTCCCGCTCACGCCGGAGCGGAGAGTTCGAGGATCTGGCCCGGTCGGGCCGCATCGAGGCGGAAATCGACGGCACGGCGGGCCGCGCGCTCCTTCTTCACCCAATCACTGTTGCGCAGCAGCTTCTGCATCACCGCCTTGGACCAGTAGCCCGGCCCGGTGATGGCGTGGCTCGCCGGCTCGCGGCCGAAGCGATGGCGCAGCATGCCGTTGGCGAGGTTGACGATCTGCTTGCGGCGGATCGGCTCGTCCACGAAGGAGACCGTCATCGACACGTTGAGGCAGTCGAGATTCTCGACCCGGTGCGGGGCATTGAGCGGCCAGCTCAGCATCTGGCCGGGCGACAGCTCCATCACCTGGGCATGGGAATCGTACCAGGGCGCATAGGGCATATCGACCTCAACATCGAAGAGGGCGATGTCCTCGAGATGCTTCGGCGTCACGAAGGGCGGGGTCGAGGGATAGACGTAGACTCGCTTGGCGCCGATGATCTGCCACAGGTGCTGCCCCGGCAGGTCGGCATGATAATAGACCTGGGCGTTGGGCGACGAGATCAGGATGCCGCAGGTGGATTTCGCCGGAGAGAAGCCGGGTACTCGCTGGGCCAACTCCTCGAACATGGCGTCGAGCGTGTCGCGGTAGCGCCGGTCCACGGTCTCGATATTGCGCAGGTTGAGCCACATCCGCCCCTGGGCGATGGACTCGATCACCTGCGCGCCGGGAAGTCCCCCGGTCTCGCCCTCGCGCCAGAACTTGCGCTGTCCGGCGGCGCCCATATGGACGAGGCTGTACTGGCCGCTTGGATAGGTGTCGATCAGATCGGCCAAGGCCTCCCGCGAGAACAGGGGAGACTGGTGCAGCCGATGCTCGAGCCGCAGCGGCTGATGCCCCCAAAGGGCGCTGTGGGGCTCGTCCCAGGAGGTGAAGATCGGGTCGTTCATGGCTACGGTCAATCCGTATCGTGTCCCGCTGTTCTTCAGATGAGGTGGGTCGGTCCCCCTGCGGGACAGGGCCGATCCATTTCCGGACATCATATCCGACGTTGATAAAATCTTTGCATTCGCGGTGCCGACTGAAAAAGATTCCTGCGTGGGCCGCGTGAATACGGTGTCATGCTCTTCGTAGAAGGGCCGTTGGCGGGTGGATCGAGCGTTTTAAACTGCTCGGCCGAAAGTCTTTCGCAAGCGACGGCCTGCTAGGACGGGCCGGTTACATCCTTCTCCGGAACCTCACCGCATGACGCAACGCCCTGGACCGGGAGAGACGCGGGTACCCTCCCCCTGGCTGCATCTCGTCGGTACGGGGCATCCGCCCTGCGGAGTCGGCGATTTCGCCGGACAGTTGATCGAGGCCCTCAGGCGTCAGGGTCAGCCACAGGAGACCCTCCCCTTGGAGCCGGGCCGCGTGCCGCTCGGCGAAATCTGGCGCGCCGTGGGGAATGCCCGCGCCGTCATCGCCAATCTGCCGCTGGTGCCCTGGAAGCGGGCGCTGATCGGCCCCCCTTCGGCCTTCGCCATCGCGTTCCTGCGGCGTCGGCGACGGGTCGCGATCCTGCATGAATGGGGCAGCATGCACCGCCTGCGCCGGCTCGTCCTCCGGCCGCTTCTCCTCTTCGCGGACACAATCGTCCTGCTGTCGCCCCAGGTCCGGGACGAGCTCGCCGCCGATCCCGTGATCGGCCGTCTCGCGCGGCGGGCGGTGATGATGCCCCTGCCCCCGAACATCACGCGGCCCGAAACCACCGTGCCGAGCGCCCTGTCCGCGCGGATGCGCGCCGCCCGCGAGGGAGGGCGTCTCGTGGTCGGTCATTTCGGCTCGATCTATCCGGGCAAGCAGCCGGAGGCGATCCTCGACATTGCCGCCAGCCTGAAGGCGCGCGGCGCCGACCCGCTCGTCGTCTTCATCGGTTCGTTCATCCGCGCCTCCGACGGGATCGAAGAGATATTCCGGGCCAAGGTCGCGGCGCTCGACCTCTCCGAGACGGTGGTGGTCTCCGGCTATGTCGCCTCGCCGGAGGAGCTGTTCGGCCTGTTCGACGAAGTGGACGCCTTCGTCTACGTCCTCCCCGAGGGGCTCACCGCGCGCCGCGCCAGCATCCTGGCCTGCGTCCAGGCCGGCCGGCCGGTCATCGTTACCGAGCCGGTGCGCGCGGACGAATTCGATCACCATCCGCGCTTCCAGGCGCTCCTGTCCGGTGGGGCCATCGTCCTCGCCCCGGGCGGAGCCGGACCCGAGGCCTATGTCGACCTCGCCCTTGCAGCGTCGACACGGCCGACGCTGCCCCCCGCCATCGATCGCCACGTCTGGTTCGCCGATGCCGCCGGCAGCCTGAGGGACGCCCTCGGCCGAGGCGCGACCAAGCTTGGGAGGTACGACGCTTGGGAGGTGTGAACTTTGGGAGGTGTGAACTTTGCCCTCTCCCTGGGATCGAAGGGCTGAAGAGGCATGCCATGACCCAATCTGATCCAGGCACCGTGCCGTATGAGAACAAGACCGGCTGGTCCGCGCATTGGGCGGTCGGAGGGCTGGTCGTCGGCTGCGTCGCGACCCTGCTCTGGTTCGGCGCGCTGATGACTCTCGGCGGCTGGGCCGTCGGCATCATCGAGTTCTGAGACTGCCGGACAGGGCGTCCCACTTTCGGGATGAGACGCCTCCGGGGCGTCTCACGCGCTGCGGAAACGGGCGAGGTAGCGCAGACCGAAGACGGAGATCAGGAAGGTGACCCAGACCGGGTCTCCTCCATCGAAGAAGAAGCTCTCCATGCAGGAGAGCAGCAGGCCGAAGAGCCAGACCTGCACGAACATCGTCACCAGCGGGTCGGCCCGGCCGTTCGCCTCGATCCTCATCACGTCCCGCAGGGGGGCGGCGACGAAGATCGCGAGAACGAGAACGAGGCCGGGCAGGCCCAGGGTGACGGCGGTGTCGAGGTAGCTGTTGTGGCTGTGCGAGGCGTATCCGGCCCAGCTCGACCCGTCATCGGACGCGGCGCGCACGGTGACGTTGTTCCAGAATGCCGAGAAGCCGTAGCCGGTGAGCGGACGCGCCGTGAGGGCCTCGATGGCGAACTGCCACACATCGGTCCGGCCGGTGAAGGTGGAATCCACGGGCAGAGCCCGCACGATGGCGGCCAGGGGCTCGCTCACCACCGTGCCGACGCTGAACAGGTTGATCGTGAAGATCGGAACCAGCGTGAGGAGGATTCGGCCCGCGAGGGAACGGATGACGCCGAACAGGCCCGTGATCGCCAGCGAAGCCACCAGGAGCGCCGTCGCGCTCTTGCCTTCCGAGCCGAGGAGGAACAGCCCCGACAGGGCGACGATGACGAGGCCCACCGTCACGAGCCCCGAACGCGCCACGGCGATGCCGATGAAGACCAGCATGGCCATGACCGCCGCCGCACTGTTCTTATGGCCGAACACGCCGCGCCAATTGCCCGCGAGCATGGGCTCGCCCACGTCCTTCGCCTGATGGATGGCAAGGTCCGGCGCGAGCAGCATGCCGAGATAGCATGCGCCCAGCAGCAGCAGGGAGGCGATGGCGAGGAGGTTGCGCAGATCGTTCCGCGACCGCGCCAGCAAGGGCAGGCAGGCGGCCGCCAGCATCACGGAGCCCGCCAGGGTCAGGCGCTTGACCGACGTCACGGGATCCTGTGACAGAACGACATTGACGGCGAGCCAGGCTCCGAGCGCCAGGAACCAGGGCGAGGCGAAGCCGCGCAAGGCTTTGGCGTGAGCCGGGAGAGTCAGGGCGAGGCACAGCAGCGCGAAAAGGCCGAAGCTCGCATAGGTGAGCCCCTCCCGCCCCGTGGCGAGTTCCAGAACGTCCGGATTGCTGAGATCCTGGAACGGTTTGAGAGAGATCCAGCTGAGCAGCAGGACAGCGAGGAAGACGACCTTGCGTGCGATGAGGATGGCGGGCGTGTCGGCGAGTACCGCCTGCAGGCGGCGCCATCCCCCGGGCGCTGCCTCCGATGCCGGCACTCCGATCGCCCCCGTCTTCATCGATCCGCCTCCTTCATCTCCCGCGAGTCCGCAGGCGCGGGGTGCTGGCACGGTAGGGCTGCGGTTCGATGCCCAGGGCCGCGAAGCAGCGCCCGAGGGCCACGAGGATCGGGTGCAGGGCGATGGTGGGCTCCCGTGTCCGGACCAGATTGAGGATGGCGCGTCCGAACGAGACCCCGAGGATGGCAAAGGATTTGCCGGCCAGGGTCACGAGACCAAGACTGCCCTGCGCATGCTTGCGCTCGATCCGGTAATTGACGGCCCCGATCCGCAGGCCGCGTGCGGCGAGCCATCCCGTCCGCGTGCGGGCGAGAGGCACCGTCTCGGTGATGACCGCATCCGCCTCCCAGTAGAAGGTCACACCGGAGCGGCGGGCACGGGTGAAGAAGTCGGTGTCGCCGCCGCCGAGGAAATTGTAGCTCGTGTCGAAGGGTGGAGCTCCCATCAGCGCGAAGGTGCGCCGCGTAATCACGCAATTGCCGCTGCCGTAGATCACCGGAACCGGCCCGCTCTTGTCGTAGGCGGGGGCGAAGGCGGGGTGGTTGTCGAGGCCGGGCCGTGTTCCCGGTTCGAAGCGCGGGATCACCGGGCCGCCGACGATGCCGACCCCCGTGCGCTGCGCCGTGGCCACCATGCGCTCCAGCCAGTCGGGCTGTGCCAGCTCGTCGTCGTCGATCATCAGGAAATAACGGGTGTCGGGATAGGCCGCGAGGGCAGTGGTGAAGGCCCGGTTGATCGCCGAGCAATTGCCCTGGCGCTGCTCGACCACGCATTGGCCCTGGAGCGGTCCCTTCGCGAACACCGCCTCGGCGGCCGCCAAGCCGGCCTGCGACGCGCCGTCGTTGTCCACCACCACGACGGCGAAGCGGAAGCCGGTCCGCTGACGCGCCAGGGAGGCGAGGGTCTGGACGAGGTGCTCCGGCCGTTTGAAGGTCGGGACGCAGACCACCGCGTCGAATGGATTGGCGCGCGCCTTCACGACGCGCTTCCGGTGAAGCGCTCAATCACGGTCATCAGCGGCTTGGGCCTCAGGTCGGAATCCAGTGGGAGCGGCCGGTTCGCCGTGCCGTCGGGTCGGGTGAAGTATATCGGTACCCAGGTATAACGATCCGTAATACCCCAGGTAAGGACCGCGCTCGGCGGCGTCACCTCGTCCACCGCGTGGAGGAAATCGGCCGCCTTGCGCGCGATCATCGCATCTCGGGTGGCGGCGTCGGTCGGCAGTCCCACGTCGATCACATCGAGTTCGGTGACCAGAACGTCGAGCTTCAGCGCCTTGATCTCCCGCAGGAAAGCCTGGAGGCCGTCGCGGTCGATCTCCCGATCCGCGAACAGATGGGCCTGCAATCCGATGGCATGAATCGGGATACCTCGATCGACGAGGGAGCGTGCGATGGCGAGGATGCCGGCTCGGCGCATGGCGAAGCGCGGTCCGACGAATTCGATGTCGTATTCGTTGAGGACGAGCTGGGCGGCCGGATCGGCGGCATGAGCCGCCTTGAAGGCGATGGGGATGTACTCGGCGCCGAGGGTTTTCGTCCAGACGAAGGAGCGCAAGTCCCGTGGCGAGACCGGATTTTCGGGCATCGGCTCGTTCACCACATCCCAGGATCCGATGAAGCCGCGATAGCGGGAGACCACCGCTTCGATATGGCTGGTCAGCACCCATTCGGCCTCGACGGGGCTCGTGATCGCCTCCGCCCAGGCGGGCATGCCGCCGTACCAGGCCAGGGTGTGACCCCGCAGGCCGAGTCCGTTGCTACGGGCGAAGGCGGCGATCGTGTCGGCATCCCCGAAATCGAACGTTTCCCGGTTGGGCCGCAGGACCGGCCATTTCAGGCTGCCCTCCGGGACCAGCAAGCGGCACCTCTCCGCCAGGGCGGCGCGATAGCTCGCATCCGCCGCGAGAGCGTCCCCGCGAACCGCCGCCCCGAATGGGATTTTGCGCGGAGAGGCGACGGCGGCGCGATGGGCGAGCGCGCCTCCCAGCCCAAGGATGCCGCCCAGCGCTCCCTTGAGGACGGACCGGCGATGGGGAGGGCCCTGTTTCATGCCGAGATCCTGGGAAGAGTGAGAAGTCGCCCAAAACGGCACATCCCGCCGGGAGATAGTGGGGAGTTCTGCAAGTTCAGGTCCGTACACAGGTTCTGAGCCGAACAGGGAATGGTATCCGTCACGGATGACCCTGCGATGCATCCATCCTTGTGGGATGCCTCCCGCGATCCGACAGCCGAGACCTATGGGTCCATCAGGACGTGGTGTTCACCAGGACTTGTGCCCTCGGCAGGAATACGCCGATCACCAGGGTATGACGGCGCCCCGTTCTCCAGGATAGGACATCTCTCCAGCCCGACCGCTCCGGACGGAGCCTGCCCTTCTCTTTCCCGCGCCATGGCACGGGCCCTGCGGAAGCCTCGGCCATGACCGCCCAACTGTCCCGAAATCCGACGCCCGTCGCGCCGGCGCTCCCTGCCGGGCGACCCGGTGTGGGACGCCGCATCGGAGAGTTGCATCGCACGCCCATGCGTCTCGTCGCCGGCGCGTGGGCGACCCACCGCACCGTGCTGATCGGTTACGGCCAGCTTCTGGCCGGGGCGGGTGGGCGCCTCGTGCTTCAGATGGTCTATTTCCTTGTTCTCGCCAACACCTTGAGCCTCGCCGAAATGGGGGTCTTCGCCTCCGTCTCGGCGGCGGGCGTGATGATCGGCTGTCTGGCGGGGTTCGGCTTCCAATCCTTCGTGATGCGGTCGGCGGCCGGAAGGCGTTCGTCGATGGGGGGATATCTCGCCGTCTACTATGCCTGTTTCGGACTCGCCCTGCCGATCATGTTCGGCCTCTCGCTGGCTCTCTACGCGTTTCTGTTCCGGGACGTGATCGCCCTGCCCGGCTACCTGGCGATCATCGTGGTCGAGGTGGCGCTCTGGCGCCAGATCGAGCTCCTAGTCCAGGTCAATAACGGGCTCGGCCGCTACGCCGCGGCGGCGACGGTGATGTCGCTTCCCATCGGCTTCCGCGCCGCCGCCGCCGTGGCGTTCTGGGCTGCGGGCGGCGGCAACGCCGAAACCTGGGCCGTATACTATCTCGTCGGTAACGCGGTCTCGGTCGTCGTCCTCGCCATCCGCTTCCATCCGCGCACGCGGATGCGGTTCCGCGCGGCGCTGCTCAAGGGCCGGCTGCGCGACGGGCTGCTCTTTGCCGCCTCCTATTTCATGTTCCTCGCTCAGGGCGAGATCGACAAACTCATCGTCCTGACGCTGGCCGGCGAGCGCATGGCGGGTATCTACGCGATCTCGATGCGGCTCATCGATTTCACCGGTGTGCCATTGCGGCCGATGTTCATGATGTATTCGCGTAAGCTCATCCAGGCCGGCCGCGCCACCCGGGCGAGCCTGCGCGAATCTCTGAAGGTGGAAGCGATGGTGGCGGTCGTCTCGACCGGTGCCCTCGTCTTCATGGTCGCGGTCCTGCACATCCGCCCCGACCTTCTCGGTCCTAACGTATCGGCGGCCTACGGCATGCTCGCCGTCATCGTCGCCGTGCCGGCGGTGCGCAATCTTCTGGAATTTCATGGCGAGTTGTTCTTCGCCTTCGGTCGGATGGGGTTGCGCGCGGGCGTCACCGCGACCCTCATCGCCCTCAAGGCCCTGGGCTTCGCCCTGCTTCTCACGGCACTTCCCGATCCGGCGCAGTGGAGCCTGTGGCTGAACGCGATCTATGTCGCGATCTACGCGTTCTCCTTCTTTACCCTCTACGGTCTTTTGTGGCGGAACACGGCACCGTGATCGCGACATCCCATGACAGGCGCGGTCCGATGACGGAAGCCTTCACCCTTCCCGGCGCATCGGTCCCCCCGATGAAGGGCGGCGGATCGGAGGAGGTGCGCATGAAGGCCGAGACCGGAGATCGTGCCTTCGCAGCCGCGGAGCAGGGCCGGGCCGAGCAGGACCGAGCCGAGACGGTGGGCCTGATCACCCTCAGCCACCGGGGCGATCTGGAACGATGCGCCCTGCTGTTCGAGAGCATCGATCGGCACGCGGCGTCGCGCGGCTGCCATTACGTCCTCGTCGACGACAGGGACGTGGCGCTGTTTGCGCGCTTTGCCCGTCCCGACCGGCGGATCCTGCCGCAGTCGCAGTTCCTGCCCTGGTGGATCAGGCCGATCCCGTTCCTGCGTCGGCGCCGGCTCCGCTACTGGCTCACGCCGTTCGGTAAGCCGGTCAGCGGCTGGCACATCCAGCAGTTCGTCAAGATCGAGGCCACGCGCAGGCTGCCGGAGGCACGCTACTGCCTGATCGATTCCGACGTCTGCTTCTTCCGGGACTTCGACCTCGCCGCCTTGGCCGAGCCCAATCCGACGCCGTTCCACGTCCATCCCGGCGGTGTCGGAGCCAACCGGCCACGCCACATCCAATGGCTCGGCACCGCGAGCCGGCTCCTCGCCACCAAGCCGCAAAGCGTACCCGCCGACGATTACATCGACCAGATCATCATCTGGGACCAGGCAACGACACGGGCGATGACCGACCGGATCGAGGCGGTGACCGGCCGTGGCTGGGTCGCCGCCCTGTGCCGGGACCGCCACTTTTCAGAATACATGATCTACGGCACCTTCGTCACCAACACGCCCTCGGTGATGGCGCGGCATGCGGTGACGACGCAGAGCTTCTGCCGGACCCATTGGGACGACGACGCCCTGAGCGAGGCCGATATCCTGGCGATGCTGGACGTCGCCACGCCGACGGAGCGAGCCTTCTGCATCCAGTCCTTCGGATCGACGCCGCTCTCCACCATCCGCGCCAGTATCGACGCGTTCCGTGCCGAGGGTGGAGAAGAGCGTTCCAAGCTGCGGACGGAAGCGGCCTGAGGCTTCATTCCGCCTGCGCCTCGACTTGCTGAGGCATATCGCACGCCGAGGCAAATCCCTCGCGGGTGATGAATGATGAAAGGGACCGACAGGCGCGCGAACACGTTTCCCCGCGCCCGGTACTTGGAAAAGTAAGATTTGCCGTGTCATGTGCGAGAGCACGGTCGACGCACTTTCCGGAAGGCGGATTCTCTCCCATGCCCTCGCAGAAGTCTTCGCTTCCGTCTCGCCCCATCACGACGGAATAGAGACGGAGCATGAAGGCCACGGCACAGGACGACACCGCCTCCATGGCGGGGCAGGTCGGGCGGGAGGACCTCCACCAGGACACGGAGATGCCGGCGGGCGAGGCCGGGTTCAGCCTCGCGAAGGTCCACGAAATTCTCGAGGAACTGCTTCCGGCGGGCGAGGTCTCGGTCTACGAGGCCGGCGGCGGAGCATCCTCCTATCTTCCGGTCTCGGTGCTGCGCCGCTCCCGCGTGACCGTGGTCGATATCGACCCGACCCAGGTGAGCAACAACGGCTATGCCGATACGGTGATCTGCGGCGACGTCCAGACCCACCGTTTCACGCCCCTGACCTTCGACCTCGTGACGAGCTACAACGTCATCGAGCATCTGCCCGATGTCGGCGCGGCGATGGAGCGCTTCGCCGAATGCCTGAAGCCCGGCGGTCTCCTGCTGATCGGCGCACCGCATCCGCGGTCGCTCTCCGGCCTCGTGACGAAATATTCGCCGCATTGGTTCCACGTCTGGTTTTATCGCCATATCCGCGGTCACGAGCGGGCGGGCGAGCCGGGCGAACCTCCATTTCCAGTCCATTATCACCCGCTCGTCCTGCCGGCCCGGCTGAAGCCGTTCCTCGATCGCCTCGGGCTCGAGCCGATCTACGAACATGTCTACGAGAGCCCGCGCTATGCGGAGATGCGGATATGCCGTCCGCGCCTCGCCGCCTTCACCGACGGCGTGACCGATGTGGTGAACAGGGTGACGGGGCGGCGCTTCAACCTGCAGCGCGGTGATTATCACCTGATGCTGCGCAAGCGGTCCGGGCATCCGACACCGCAATGACCCCCGACGCCATCCTCGATCGCGACGTGACCGAACTCAAGGCGCAGCTCTCCTTCCGGGCGCGGCTCTCGCATCGTCTGTCGCGGCATATCCCGACCGCTCCCTTACTTCCCCGCCTGCCTGGCCCGATGGTGAGCGTCACGTTCGACGACGTGCCGGACAGTGCCTGCGAGACGGGCGCTGCCCTCCTCGACGCGCATGGCGTGAAAGGCACGTTCTACGTCTCCCGCACCCTCCTCGGCACCGCCACCGAGCATTGGCGGGTCGCAGGCGTCGAGGCCTTGGCGGAGATCCATCGCCGCGGGCACGAAATCGGTTGCCATACCCATGATCACCGCCTCGTGCCCACCCTCGACGCACCGCGCTTCGCCGCGGATCTCCGGCGTAACCGGGATGCGCTCGCTTCCCTCGTGCCGGGACTGGTGCTGGAGAATTTCGCCTTTCCCTACGGCTATGCGTCGCTGGCCGCAAAGCGCGTGCTGAGCCGGACCTATGGATCCGGCCGCAGCATCATGCCGGGCCTGAATGCCGGACGCATCGACCGCTATTTCCTGCGCGCCAACCCGCTCTTCGACCGCTGCCTCGACGCCGTTCTCCTCGCGCGTCTGATGGACGAGGCGGTGGCCCGTAACGGCTGGGTGATCTTTTTCGGCCATGACGTGACCGAGGGGGCAAGCCCCTACGGCTGCTCCCCCGCCTTGCTCGAGGCCACTCTCCTGGCCGCGAACCGGCGCGGCATCCCGGTGGTCTCGATGGCGGAGGGGATGGCGCGGGCCCTTGGCGTCGCTGGGGAACGGCGCCCGGTGGAAGAGGCATCCCGCCTTTCGGGCTAGACCTCGATGCAGCTCTCGAAGAACGGCCCACGCGACGCGTGAGCCCGCCCGCATCCGAGGCTTCTTGTCCTGTCCGGTGCCATGACGAAGGCGTGTCTTCAGGCGTCCCATCCAATTCCGGCGGGAGGTGTAAAGACGTGATTCATCATCGTTCCGCGTTGTTGCGCATTCGTTGAGGGCCGCCTGAGAATTTAATCTAATTTGGACTCGCAGTTGCTATTCCCTCGTGCATTCGGCCGCGCGCTCTACGGACTGTGCCGGCTCGGGACACGAACGGACCGAAGCGGGATCGTCACACCAGCAATCCCGGGGCGCGCCGGGGCTCGTGTCTTCTCGGAACTCCGTGATGGTGGGAGGCGATTGATGTTGGTCTACGACGATCCCCCTGCATCCGGCAGGCCCGGCCCGGCCGAGCCGGTACGCGACGGCTATCGCCTCTCCGTCGGGGGTGTCTTCTCGGCCTTGCGCCGACGCATCGTCTGGATCTTCGCCTGCGCGCTCGTCCTGGCCGGGATCGGCCTCGTCGGGGGAAAGCTGCTGAGCCCGCGCTACACCGCCGAGGCGCAGATCTATATCGACCCGCGCGACCTGAACCTCGTCTCCCGCGAACTGACCACCGGCGGCCAGGATTCCAACGCCTATCAGAGCGTGGTGGAGAGCCAGACCCGTCTCATCACCTCGAGCAGCGTGCTGCGCCGGGTCGTCGATGCCACCGGCCTCACCAGGGACGACGAATTCACGGCCGCGTCGGGCGGGATGGTCTCGAAGGTCGTCGCTGCCCTGGGGTTCGGAAGTCAGGATGCGCCTTCGGATGACGAGGGCGACGCGAATGCGGCGGTCGGGCTCCTGCAGCAGCGCATCTCCGTGCGCCGAACGGGGCGGACCTACGTGATCGACGTCTCGGTCTGGGCGCGGGATGCGGCGAAGGCTGCGCGCCTCGCCAACGCGGTGGTGGCCGCCTATCTCGCCGAGGATGCCGCCGCCCGGACGGAGGCCGCCAACCGCGCCAATTCCGGACTCACGGCGCGGCTCGGCGAATTGCGCACCGCGCTCAACGCCGCGGAGAATCGGGTTCAGGCCTATCGGGCCGAGACCGGGCTCGTCGGCACCCGCGACGCCCTCGTGAGCGATCAGCAGCTGACGCAGATCAACGCGCAACTCGCCGCCGCCCGCGCTCGGGTGGTCGAGGCGCAGGCCCGCGTCGAACAGAGCCAGCGCATTGCCCGCGCCGGGCTGGATGCCGGGGCGACGGACGATATCCTCTCCTCGCAGACCGTGGCTGCCCTGCGCAGCCAATACGCGGACCTCACCCGGCGTCAGGCCGAGCTCACCAACGAGCTCGGGCCGCGCCATCCTTCCGTCTCCTCCATGGTCAAGCAGGTCACCCAGGCACGCCGCTCCATCGATCAGGAGGTCTCCCGTTTCACACAGGCGGCGCAGACCGACCTCGCCAAGGCGCGCGCCACCGCATCGGCCCTGGAGAAGAACTTCGATCAAGCCAAGGGCCGAACGGTCGGTCTCGCCCAGGCGTCGATCCGCCTGCGGGAACTCGAACGGGAGGCCGAGGCCAGCCGCTCGGTCTACGAAGCCTTCCTCACCCGCTCGCGCGAGACCGGCCAGCAGGCCTATCTCGACATGGGCAATGCCCGGGTCGTCTCTCCGGCGACGAAGCCGATCATGCGCAGCTTCCCGCCCCCGGCGCGGACGCTGATTGCGATGGGTCTCCTGGCGGGGCTCGGGCTCGGCATTCTCCTCGCCCTGCTCGACGATTGGGCCCGGTTCGGCCGGTCGGACCCTGTCCGTGGGCCCAGGGTCGCTGAGCCCCCCATGGCGGTGAAGGCCGCCAGTCCGGCACGAGAGCCGGAGCCGGCTCCCAAGATGGCCCAGGCTTTCAAGCGGGCTCCCGTGTCGGAGCCGGTCCAAGCCTTCAATCCGGCGCAGGTTGCGGGGCCAGCCCCCGCTCCCATTCCCGCCCGGCCGCCCGAGCCGCGCCGCGAAACCGAGCCGCGCCGCGAATCCAAGCCGGTCGAGATGTCCCGTTCGGCCGATGCACCGGTTCCGGCGGGTATTCCGAAGGATAGACGCATCCCGGTGAGCCCGCCCGCCTTCCGCGCGCCAGATCTGCCAGATCCGCGGCGGTCGGCGATGGCTTTCATCCGTGGCAAAGCCAGGGACCCGGAGAACAGGCCGGCCATCGAGCCCCCCGTCCGAGTGGAGCCAAGGCGTCCGTCGGAGCCGGTGCCGCCGCCTAGAACCGTCTCCCGTCCCGAGCCCGAGCAGGCCCCGAAGAAGCCTTTCGACAAACCCGATCCGGGACAACGTCCATCGGTCAAGCGTGCCTCTGCCGCATCGTTCAGCGTGTCCGGCGCTGCCGCGCTGATCGGAGGGGCACGATGACGACACCGTCTCCGGTTCTGCCCGAACCGGTTCCCCTGACCTCTCTCGGCGGCGTATCGATCGCGGCTCTGGGAATGCGGGAGACCGTGAATCTGATGACCGAGGCCGTGCGCCGTCATCCGCGCCCCGGAACGCCCCTCTACTTCACCTCGGCCAATGGCGAGGTGATGTCACGGCACGCACGCGACATTGAGTTCGCCCGGCTGATGGACATGGCGGATGTCATCAGCGCCGACGGACAGCCGATGGTGACCATGTCCCGCTTCGTCGGGGACCGGGCCCTGCCCGAACGGGTCGCCACCACCGACCTCTATCACGAGGTCGCCCGCAAGGCCCTGGCGGAAGGCGTGACCTTCTATCTCTATGGCGCCACCGAGAACGAGAACCGCGCGGCGGTGGCGACGACACAGCGCCTGTATCCAGGGCTGCGCATCGTCGGTCACCACCATGGCTACCTCGTGGGCGACGCGTTGGCCGCAAAGGTCGCCGAAATCGACGCCCTGGCGCCGGACATTCTCTGGATCGCCCTCGGGGTACCGCGCGAGCAGGCCTTCGTGCGCGATCACGGTCCGCTCCTGCGGAACGTCGCCCTCATCAAGACGTCGGGCGGCCTGTTCAACTTTCTCTCCGGAAGCCGCAGCCGGGCGCCGGCCTGGGTCCAGCGGACCGGTTTCGAATGGCTCTGGCGGTTGCTGCAGGAGCCCCGGCGCCTGTTCTGGCGCTACTTCCTCACCAATCCGCACTCGCTCTACCTCATGCTCACACGCAGCGGCGACCGCTGGCGGACGCGTCGAGACAAGGCACGAGACAGCCGGGCGAGTGATGGCCAAGTCGATCACGGCCAGACGATCGTCCGGACTGCGACCGATGACGGCGATCGTGTCGCGACACGGGTGAAGGGGTCCTGACCCCCTTCGAGGTTCACTGCTGGGCGAAGCCCGCGGCCATGTTCACCGCCAGAGCCAGGACGCTGGTGTTGAACAGGTAGGCGTAGATCGTCTGCGCCGTCACGATCCGGCGGAACGCCTTACTGGTGATGTCGGTATCGGAGGTCTGTGAGGTCGCCCCGATGGTGACGGAGAAGTAGAGGAAGTCCCAGAAATCCGGCTCCTCTCCGCCGGGAAAGTCGATTCCGCCACGGTTCCGACCCTCGTCGACCTCACCGTAATAGAGATGGGCGTAATGCACGGTGAAGATCACCTGCACGAAGACCCAGGCGCAGAGCATCGTCATGATCGCCAGGGCAAGGTGGGCAAGGCGCGGAGCGTCTGGCTCCCGTCCTCCGATCACCAGCATCGCCACGGCGCCGCAACTCGCGAGCCCTGCCAGGATGGCGAAGAGCGAGATCACCGGTGCGCTGTCGTCGAGCCGCGAGGCTTCCTGGCGCAGGGCGTCCCGCGACAGGGACGAGGTCCGCCAGATGACGAGGGCGGTGTAGACGACGACGCCGACGCACCAGCCGACGAGGAGGCGCGTCCAGAGCGACGCGAAGGGCAGGGCCACCGACAGCACCACTGCGAACACGATCGCCCCGAGAAGCCGCGGGCGCAGCAGGAAGGCCTGGATGGGGTTCTGCATCGATGGGACTCGCGCTACGGCACCCGGCTATAACGCCGGATCGCGCCAAGCGGTCATCGCATCCCCGTGAAGAGAGTTGCGCTCACCGAGGCCCGGCGGACGGCCGGGTATCACGCCTTGGGTGGGCGGCAGGCGGTGTCGCAGGAGGTCCCCGAGAACCGGGAGAACAGTTTGGCGAGATGAGGGCGCAGGGGCAGGAACCCGCGATAGGCGGCCTCGGCCAGGATCGGCATGCCGGGCAGACTCGCGAAGGCTGCGAGCCAGCCCCAGCCGGGCAACTCGCGCCAGAGCCGGATGAAGCCCGACGCCCCGGAGGCGAGACGCCCCTGATCGTCCCGGACGTGGAAACGTGCTTGCGCGGCTTCGCGGCTGAGATCGGGGCCGAGCGTGGCGGGGGCGTCGTCGCCGCTGACATCGACGAAGGCGAGGCGTTCGGCCCCGCGACTACGCCGGTAGGTCCGGATCTCGGCGGAACAGAGCGGACAGGCCCCGTCGTAATAGACGGTCAGTGCGGCGGGTGGGGTCATGGTGGGCGGTTATGTCCCTCTTCATCGGCTCCAGAGAGGGAGGCCGTGTCCGGGGACAACGCCGATACAAGCGAAACGGCCACACCCCCGATGGAAGCGGAGGTGTGGCCGTCTTTCAATGTGATGACGGAGGAGCACCCGTGTTTCGGGACGCCCCCCGCGCGTCAGCGGGAGGCGAAGGCCTTGAGGGCGGCCTTGCCGGCGTAGCGGCCCTGAGCGCCGAGGCCTTCCTCGATGCGGATGAGCTGGTTGTACTTGGCCAATCTGTCCGAGCGGGCGAGCGAGCCGGTCTTGATCTGCCCGCAATTGGTGGCGACGGCCAGATCCGCGATGGTGGAATCCTCGGTCTCGCCTGAACGATGCGACATCACGGCGGTGTAGCCGGCGCGTTGCGCCATATCGACGGCGGCCAGCGTCTCGGTGAGGGTGCCGATCTGGTTGACCTTCACGAGGATCGAATTGGCGGTGTTCTCGGCGATGCCGCGCGACAGGCGGGTGACGTTGGTGACGAAGAGATCGTCGCCCACGAGCTGGCAGCGGTTGCCGACCTTCTCGGTCAGGAGCTTCCAGCCGGCCCAGTCGTCTTCCGACATCCCGTCCTCGATGGAGAGGATCGGGTAGGAATCCACGAGCTTGGCGAGGTAATCGACCTGGGCCTCGATCGAGCGGGTCTGGCCCTCGCCTTCGTAATGGTAGGCACCGTCCTTGAAGAACTCGGTGGCGGCGCAGTCCAGGGCGAGCACGATGTCGGTGCCGGGCTTGAAGCCCGCCGCCTGGATCGATTCCATCACGAAGTCGAGCCCGGCCTCGGCCGAGGGGAGGTTGGGGGCGAAACCACCCTCATCGCCGACATTGGTGTTGTGACCGGCCTTCTTGAGGGCGCTCTTAAGGGTGTGGAACACTTCGGCGCCCATGCGGACGGCCTCGGCCAGCGAGGACGCACCCACCGGCATGATCATGAATTCTTGGAAGTCGATCGGGTTGTCGGCATGCGCGCCGCCGTTGATGATGTTCATCATCGGCACCGGCAGCACCCGCCCCTGGGTTCCGCCGACATAGCGGTAGAGCGGCAGGCCGGCGGTCTCGGCCGCTGCCTTGGCGACCGCCAGGGATACGCCGAGGATGGCGTTGGCACCCAGCCGCGCCTTGTTGGGGGTACCGTCGAGCTCGATCATCGCCTCGTCGACGGCGATCTGATCCTCGGCATCCATGCCGCCGATGGCGTCGAGGATATCGCCACGGACCGCGGCCACCGCCTTGCGCACGCCCTTGCCGCTGTAGCGACCCTTGTCACCGTCACGCAGCTCCACCGCCTCGTGGGCACCGGTGGAGGCGCCGGACGGCACGGCGGCTCGGCCGAAGGAGCCGTCTTCGAGGAGGACGTCCACTTCGACGGTCGGGTTGCCCCGGCTATCGAGGATCTCGCGGGCGGCGATGTTGGTGATCGCGGTCATGCGTGCCCCTGCTCTCAAGATGTTGCGGCCGGTATCCGGCCATGTCGTCATCGTCCCGCGGGCGTGCGCCGTCGGCGAGCGCGCCCTATGGACCGGTCTGATACAGGGCAGGCTTATCCGTCAACGTGCCGCATCCGGCAAGCGCCCCTCGCCGATGAAGCTCGCCGGTCGGTCAGAAATCTTTGCTTAGGTTACGAGACGTTCCGCTTCACGGGTTGTGGTCCCCCACCCCGCTTCTCTCACCGAGGTCGGGGCGGACCTTGCAGCCAGGAGACTAGGCCGTTGATTTCATGAAGCATTCCGGGGTGGAGGTTTCCCTGGCACGCAGCCTGCGCTATAGCGGCGGACATGACCAACCCACCCTCCTCCGACGAATCTCTTCAGCTCGGCCAGCCGACCCCCCTGCCCGCCTCCCCCGAGACGGCGCGCCTGGACCGGGTGCCGAACCCTCATCCGGGAACGGATTATCTGGCACGGTTCACCGCCCCCGAATTCACCTCGATCTGTCCCGTGACCGGCCAGCCCGATTTCGGCATCCTGATGATCGACTACGTGCCGGATCTTTGGCTCGTGGAATCCAAATCTCTGAAGCTCTATCTCGGCTCGTTTCGCAATCACGGCGCATTCCATGAGGATTGCACGGTCGGGATCGGCATGACGCTCGTCGATCTCCTCATGCCCCGGTATTTCCGCATCGGTGGCTATTGGAATGCGCGGGGCGGTATCCCCATCGACGTGTTCTGGCAGACCGGCGAGCCGCCGAAAACGCTCTGGCTCCCGGACCAGGGGATCGCGCCATATCGCGGGCGCGGCTGATTAGCCCGTGCCCGTTTCGACGATCTTCCGGCTCTAGCTTGAGCATCGAGGCAGCTTCTCACGCTGGCGTGGCATCGTAGCGGCCAAGAAAAAAGGCGGCCGGTCAAAACCGGCCGCCCTTCGAGAACGCGTGACTTAGCTCGGTTCAGTAGCCGTAGCCGTAAGCGGGTCGCCCATAGGCCGGACGGCCATAGCCATTGTTGTAGTAGGAATCGCGGGCGGCGCCGGCTGCGATGGCGCCAGCCGCCAAGCCAGCGATGCCAAGGCCGACGGCAGCGCCGGTCCCGATGCCACGGCGATGCCCGCCACCGTAGGCGTAGCCGCGATTGCCGTATCCACGGTTTCCGTAGCCACGATGGCCGTAGCCGCCGTGGGCATAACCGCCATGGCCGCCGCGACCGTAGCCGTGACCATGTCCGGGGCGGGCTTCCGCTGCCGTCCCGGCAGCCATGGCGCCGAGGGAAAGGGTGACGGCTGTGATCAGTGCGAACTTGCGCATGGAGCTCCTCAAATCGTCGCTGTGCTTAAGCCAAAACAACGAAGTATGGGCAGGTCGGTTCCATTGTCACGTCTGGTCGAACGATTCCGAGGGGCGTGACTCGGTCAGCCGCTCGACTTTGCCAAGCGATCGAAAGCCTGCAGGGTCTCCAGTAACGCCGGCATCGCCCGGAGAGGGACCATGTTGGGACCGTCCGACGGGGCATGATCCGGATCGGGATGCGTCTCGATGAACAGGCCAGCGACGCCCACCGCCACGGCGGCACGGGCCAGCACCGCCACGAACTCGCGCTGCCCGCCGGAAGTGGCGCCCTGCCCGCCCGGCTGCTGCACCGAATGGGTCGCGTCGAACACCACCGGCGCACCGTGCGTCACCTGGGCCATGATCGGCAGGCTGCGCATGTCGGAGACGAGGGTGTTGTAGCCGAACGAGGCTCCCCGTTCGGTGACCAGCACGTTGGGATTACCGGCATTCGTGACCTTGGCGGCGACATGAGCCATGTCCCAGGGGGCGAGGAACTGGCCCTTCTTCACGTTCACCACGCGGCCGGTGGCGGCGGCCGCCAGGAGCAGGTCGGTCTGCCTGCACAGGAAGGCCGGGATCTGGAGGACGTCGATGATCTCCGCCGCCGGCGCGCATTGCGATGCTTCGTGGACGTCGGTGAGGACCGGGAGACCGAACCTTTCCTTGATGTCGGCGAAGATCGGCAATGCCCCGGCGAGGCCGAGACCGCGCGCGGTGGAGCCGGAGGTCCGGTTGGCCTTGTCGAACGAGCCCTTGAAGACGAGGCCGATCCCGAGACGGTCGGTCATGCCCTTGAGCGCGTCGGCAATTTCGATGGCGTGGTCGCGGCTCTCGAGCTGGCATGGGCCGGCAATGAGCGCGAAGGGCAGGTGGTTGGCGAAGGCGGTGGACCCCGCCATCACGACGGGACCGGCGGGTGAGCGAGCGGGTTCAGACATGGCGCCCGGTCTAGCCCAACTGAGCCCCGTCGAAAAGGCCTGCGCGACGGCGAAGGATCGTCCGACGATGCCGGGTGAGCATGCAGCGCGTGAGGTCGGGCGCCGCGCCGCCCAGGCCGAGGGTATCGGCGAGCCCCTGCCCGCTCGTCTCGCATCGCACGGCCGCGTTCCCCGCCTGTCCCGCCTGCGGCACCCCCGTAAGGCGAGACTCCCGATGGAGGGTGCGGGCCAGGGCCTCGACCTTGCCGGCCTTCGCACCCACCAGCCCTTCCGCCGCCAGGCCGATTAGGACGAAAAAGGCTCCGGCCGGCGCCTGATCCCGTGCCCCGAACGCCATCCGCGCCGGCGCCCGGCAATCGAGGCTCATGCGATCGGCATCCTCGGCGCGGAACACGGCGAGGGACGCCTCGCGCCCGGCCAGAGACGCGCCGGTGGCCCGGATCATCCGTGCGGTGAGTCGATCGCAGGAATCGCCCGCTGTCGCCGGATCCGGTGTCGAGGACAAGGCGATGGCGGTCAGGAGGCAGGCGATGGATGGGAAGGATCGGGCTTTCATGGGCCCGATCCTAAAGCAGGCCGCCGCTCGAGCCCAACGATCTCAGCGTGGCGTTCCGATCGATCCCGTGACATCGGCGGGACAGGGCTCGTGGGCGTGCGAGCGAAGGACCCGGCGCAGTCGCAACGGATAGGCGCCGGTCTCGTCTTCCACCGTGCCCACCAGCGCATCCGTTGCCAGGGTTCCGTGGAAGGCGACATGGCCTCGTTCGCCACCGACCAGGAACGACAAGCCCTTGGTGTCGTCATCGAGGGTGAGGCTTTCGGCCTGCGCCGATTGGAATGGGGTTTCGTAAACCAGCACGTTGCCGGTGGGAGAACGCTTGAGCGTGATCCGCCGCCCTGCCCGCTCGCCACTTTCGGGCGTCGTGCAGAGATCCGCAAAAACGAAGGTGCCCGTGGCCCAGACCGGCTTCGCCGCCACCGACTTGGCATGGGCAGGCCCTGTCGGAGCGATCGTCGAGGAGAGAGCGACGAGGGGCAGGCCAGCCACCAGGATCCGCTTCAGAACAGGCATCGGATTCTCCCCCCTCCCATGTTCGCAACAGCAGACCCGTAGCTTCGCTTCGTCATGTCTCTGGATTGCGACAGGATCCGGCATCGGCGTGCGCGAAGGCACCTTCGTGACCGAGGCAAGATTCGGTCCTGTCGGCTGAGGGGACAGTCACGCGAAGAGCCGGTCCGAAGGAACGGGCCGGCTCTGGTCGAGACCTCGTCTGCGAAGAGGCCGGGGGCTCATCGCGCCCCCGGCTGGGTGTTCAGCCGGCCTTGTTGAGGGCCACGGCGACGAAGCGGGTCACGCCCTTGGTGCTCTTGACCCGCATCAGCACCGCCTTGCGGCCGCTGGCCTCGGCCGCCTTGATGCGCTCGGCGATCTCCGAAGGCTTCGAGACGCTGGAGCCGGCCACATCGAGGATGATGTCGCCCTGCTCGATGCCCTTGGCCGCGGCCGGACCGTCGGGATCGACATCCATCACCGCGACGCCCTCGTCGCCGGCGCCGACCTGCGAGGCCGGGGCGAGGCTGAGGCCGAGGCGCGGCTGGCCGTCGCTCGACGAGCTGCTGCGGTTGTCGTTGCCTGCCTTCGGGTCGTTCGGCAGGGCGCCGAGCTCCACCGTGGCGGTGTCGGACTTGCCGCCGCGCAGATAGGCGAGCTCCACCTTGGCGCCGGGCTTCAGGCCGGCGATGCGGCGGGACAATTCACGGGCATCGTTCACCGGCGCGCCATTGACCGATTCGATCACGTCGCCGGATTTGAGGCCGGCCTTGGCCGCCGGGGTGCCGGGTTCGGCGTGGTCGACGAGGGCGCCCTTGGCCTTGTCGAGGCCGAGGCCGTCGGCGATGTCCTTCGTCACCGGCTGGACCTGCACGCCGAGATAGCCGCGGGCCACCTTGCCGTCCGCCCGGAGCTGGTCGACCACCGCCTGCACGGTCTCGGCCGGGATAGCGAAGGCCAGGCCCACGCTGCCGCCCGAGGGGGAGGCGATGGCGGTGTTCACGCCCACCACTTCGCCGCCGACATTGAAGGTCGGGCCGCCGGAATTGCCCTTGTTGATGGGCGCATCGATCTGCAGGAAGTCGTCATAGGGGCCGGCGCCGATATCGCGGCCACGGGCCGAGACGATGCCGGCCGTCACCGTGCCGCCGAGGCCGAACGGGTTGCCGATGGCCACCACCCAATCGCCGACACGGGGTGCGGTCTTGCCCAGCGAGACGTAGGGGAAAGTGCCGCCTTCGGTGATCTTGAGCAGCGCCAGATCGGTCTTGGGGTCCTTGCCGATGACCTTGGCGTCGAGGGTGCGGTTGTCGTCGAGCGTGACCTGCACGGTCTTGGCCTTGTCGACCACGTGATTGTTGGTGACGACGTAGCCATCGGCCGAGATGATGAAGCCCGAACCCATGGCGCCACGCTGGCCCTGGCGCTTGGGCGACGGGCCGCCGAAGCCCTGGCCCTGCCCCGGGCCGCCCTGGCCGAAGCGCTTGAAGAACTCGCGCAGCTGCGGCGGAACCTGCTGGCCCTGGCCCTGCCCGGGGCCGTCATCGTCGTCCATGCCGGCGCTGTCGTCGAGCTTCACCTTCACGGCGACCACGCCGGGCTTCACCTTGTCGACCACGCTGGCGAAGGAGCCGGGCGGATGGTCCGGCACGTCGATGGGGTTCTTGGACAGGGCCTGGGCATAGGCCGGGGTGGAGGGCTGAGTCAGGCTGATGCCCGCGGCTCCCGTCGCAGCGATGGCGATGGCGGCGACGGAGGCGAGGGCGTTGCGGCGCAGGCGAGAGGTGGACGACGTCATGGACAGGTCTCTCCGGAAAGGTCGTGTCCCCGCTGAGCGGGGCCATGACCCTCCATGTAGAGACCTCAGCCTGACCCGGCCGTGTCGCCGAGATTACGGTTTGGACAGGTTGGGAGCCGGGAGCGCCCTCACCCTCGCCCGCCATCTCAGATCCAGCAGCAATCCCGCCGGGTGCGTGTCTAGGACGGGCGTGATCGGCAGGCCGGCGGCGTGGAGGAGGCGGGCGGCCCAGTGGTTGCAGACGTTGGCGGCGCTGAAGCGGCCCTGCCCTTCGTAGAACAGGCTCGGCCCGTAGAGGCCGGGACCGCCCTCGATGGGGACGTTGTCGGCGAAGCGGAAGCTCGCGTCGAGGCGGGCGAGCAGACGGGCGAGGCCGGCCTTCGAGACCCGGATGGGGACGATGTCCGAATGCGGGAAGCTCGTCCGGGTATCGTCTTCGAGGCCCACCACCTGGACGACGCCGTCGCGGCCGCCGGGGGTGAACAGGGCTTCGAGGGCGAGGCGCAGGTCGAACTGAGCCAGTGTCGGCGTCGCCCGGTAGAAGCGGGCCTCGCCCCAGCCGAACTCGATCCCAGGATAGGCCCGGAAGCGCGTGGCGATGTGGCGGAGCGCCGTACCGGCGCCCTCCCCGGTGAGGGCCTCGCGTGGGATCACCAGCCCCGAATGCCAGCCGTGGCTGACGAGTTCGATGTTTTGTGAGTCGTCGTCCGGAGCGGGATAGAGCGCCGGGTCGCCGGACCTCGCCGTGACGATCGCGGCGAGGACGAGGAGGGCCAACAGGCCGGCGAGGCCCTTGCCCAGCCGGCGCAGGATCACGCGTCGGACAACCGCGCCAGGGCTTCCCGGATCTTCTCCAGACGTGCCGCTTCCGCGTCGCGGCGCTCGCGCTGCTCGTCCACCACCTCGTCGGGCGCGCGGGCGAGGAAGTCGGCATTGCCGAGCTTGGCCTCGATCTTTCCGATCTCGGAGGCCGCCTTCACCGCCTCCTTGTTCAGGCGGGCGACCTCGGCCTTGAGGTCGACGATGCCCTCCAGGGGCAGCGCCGCCACCGAGCCGCGCACCAGCAGCTGGACCGCGTTCTTCGGCGCGGTCTCGGCGAAGGAAATCTCCGACAGGCGGGCGAGGCGCAGGAGCGTGTCCTGCCACTGCGCTGCCCGCGCCAGCAGGGCCTCGTCGGCGCCGACGATGACCAGGGGAATCTGGGCACCGGCCGGCACGTTGGTCTCCGAACGGGCGGAGCGGATCTCGGAGACGAGGTCCACCACCCAGCCGATCTCGGCTTCGGCCCGAGCATCCGCCAGCCCCGACAGGTCGGGCCACGGCGCCAGCGCCAGGAGCCCACGCTCGGCGATGCCCTCGCCCTTGATCGCCCAGAGTTCCTCGGTGAGGAACGGCATGAACGGGTGCAGCAGCTTGGCGATCTGGTCGATCAGGAACGCCACCGTGGCCTGCGTCTCGGCCTTGAGGCCGGCATCGACGCTCTCGCCCTGAAGCACCGGCTTGGCGAGTTCGAGATACCAATCACAAAAAATATTCCAGACGAAGCGGTAGGCGGCCGCCGCCGCGTCGTTGAAGCGGTAGGCGTCGAGCGCCGTCGACACCTCGGCCACGGCGCGCGCGGCCTCGCCCAGCGCCCAGCGGTTCAGGGTCTCGGTGGCGGCTTCCGGGCGGTAATCGGCGCGGAGCACGCAGCCGTTCATCTCGGCGAAGCGCGAGGCGTTCCAGAGCTTGGTCGCGAAGTTGCGGTAGCCTTCGACACGGTTCACCGCGAGCTTGATGTCCCTGCCCTGCGCGGCCATGGCGGCCAGGGTGAAGCGGAGGGCATCGGCGCCGTACTGGTCGATGAGGCCGAGCGGATCGACGACATTGCCCTTCGACTTCGACATCTTGGCGCCCGAGGCGTCGCGCACCAGGGTGTGGAGATAGACCGTATCGAACGGCACCCTGTCGGTGACGTGGAGGCCGAGCATCATCATCCGGGCGACCCAGAAGAAGATGATGTCCTTGCCGGTGACCAGGGTGTTGGTCGGATAGTAGCGGTCGAGCTCCGGCGTCGCGTCGGGCCAGCCGAGCGTCGAGAACGGCCACAGGGCGGAGGAGAACCACGTGTCGAGGACATCCTCGTCGCGACGCAGGGCCACGGCGCGGCCGTGCTTGGCCGTCGCCTGCTCCAGGGCTTCCGTCTCGCTGGAGGCCACGAAGATGCCGCCCTCGTCATCGTACCAGACCGGGATCTGGTGGCCCCACCAGAGCTGGCGCGAGATGCACCAGGGCTCGATATTCTCAAGCCACTGGAAGAAGGTCCGCTCGTAATTCTCCGGAACGAAACGGGTTTTCCCATCGCGCACGGCCTGTAGCGCACGCTCGGCCAGAGGCTTCACGTTCACGTACCATTGGTCGGTGAGGTAGGGCTCGATGACCACGTTCGAACGGTCGCCATGCGGGACCGCATGGGTGTTGGGCTCGGTGAGCCGCAGGCGCTCGCGCGCCTCCATCAGGGCGACGACGCGCTTCCGCGCCTCGAACCGGTCGAGGCCGTGCAGGGCCAGAGCCTCGGGCTCAGGGTTCGAGTCCTTCAGGAAAGCCGCGTTTCCGTCGAGGGTTATGCGCGCTTCCGGATCCAGGATGTTAATCGGCGTGCAGCCGGCTCGCTTGCCCACCTCGAAATCGTTGAAGTCGTGCGCCGGGGTAATCTTGACGGCGCCGGTGCCCTTCTCCGGGTCCGAATAGGTATCGGCGACGATGGGGATCAGACGGCCGACCAGCGGCAGGCGCACATGCTTGCCGACGAGATGCGTATAGCGCTCGTCGTCGGGATGGACCGCGACCGCCGTGTCGCCGAGCATGGTCTCGGGGCGGGTGGTGGCCACGGTGATGACCTCGCCGGTCTCGGAGCCTGCCTCGTCGACGATCGGATAATCGAAGTGCCAGAGATGGCCCTTCACCTCGACCTGCAGGACTTCGAGATCCGAGATCGCGGTCTGGAACTTCGGATCCCAGTTCACCAGGCGCTTGTCGCGGTAGATCAGCCCCTGAGCGTGGAGATCGACGAAGGTCTTGGTGACGGCGCGGACCATCTGGTCGTCGGGCTGGCCGGACAGGCCCATGGTGAAGCGCTCGCGCGACCAGTCGCAGGAGGCGCCCAGCCGCTTCAGCTGGTTGACGATGGCCCCGCCGGACTCGGCCTTCCAGGCCCAGACCTTCTCGACGAAGGCCTCGCGGCCGAGCTCCCGCCGGCCCGGCTGCTTCGCCTCGGCGAGGCGGCGCTCCACCACCATCTGGGTCGCGATGCCGGCATGGTCCGTGCCCGGCTGCCACAGCACGTCGCGCCCGCGCATGCGTTCGAAGCGGCAGAGGATGTCCTGCAGAGTGTTGTTGAGGGCGTGACCCATATGCAGGCTGCCGGTGACGTTCGGCGGTGGGATCACCATGGTGAAGGGCTTGGCGCCCGCGCGCTCCGGCCGTCCGGCCTTGAATGCGTCACCCGCCTCCCAGGCGGACGCGATGCGCGCCTCGACGGCGGCGGGATCGAAGGTCTTGTCCATCATGGGCGAAGTCGGGCCAGTTCGTGCGGGGCGGCCGTGAGACCGCATGTTGGCCCGCTTTCACCCCGTCACGTCCCCCGCGTCAACATCGCAGGGCGGTCAGCGGCCCCGCGCCACGCGCTCGATCTCGGCGCGGACGAGGCGTTCGACCATGCCCGGCAGGTTGTCGTCGAGCCAGGATTGCAGCATCGGCCGGAGCATGTCCTGCACCATGTCCTCGATGGTCCGGGCATTCTGGCTCACCCTCGTGCCGGCAAGAAGCTGGAACGCATGGCCGACGCTGGCATCGGTCAGGTCGGAAACGAGGCGCTGCTTCAGGCTCTCGCGCGGGGCCTCCACCGGTTCCTGGCGGGGGGCGGCGCGGGGCGGCTCGGGCTGACGCACCACCGGTGGCGGCAGGGGCTCCGGTTCGGGCTCGTCGTCGTCGAAGGAAATCGAGTCGAAGTCGATCTGCCCGCTCTCGGCGAAGTCGATCTCCGGCTCCTCCATGGGGGCGGGCTGGGGCTTGCGGGGCTGCGCGACCTCGGCGAGGTCGAGCACGTCGTCGTTCTCCGGCAGCGGCGGAGTGGAGCGAACCGGCGAGACCACCTCCGCCTTGGCGTTCTGGTCGTCGGCGATGATCCGGCGAATGGACGCCAGGATCTCCTCCATGGAGGGTTCCTGGCCCTTTTCCGGCGTCTTGGGGCTCGCTGCACTCATCCGGACGACGCTCGGGTCACATGGTTAAAGAAGTATTTCGATCGCTCTGAGTATTTCACCACGGGCGCCGGAAACAAGGACCGGCAGGGCGCAAGGCACAGGATAACACCGACGCCCTGCGAGTTCCTCGCGACCCTCAGCGTCCGTCAGGCGTACGCACGCCGTACCAGAGATCCTTGATCTGGTCGAAATGCTCCTTCGGGCTGTAAGCCACCACCGGGATCGACGTGAAGCGCACGGTGAGGCGGCCTACCGCCTGGACCACGCCGTAGGAATTCACCACGCGGTCGCGCTGGGCGAGAATGAGGTTCACGCGCGAGTTCAGCAGTTCCTGCTGAGCGTTCAGCACGTCGAGCGTGGTGCGCTGGCCGACACGGGCCTCCTCGCGCACGCCGTTCAACGCCACTTCGTTGGCCTGCACCTGGGCCTGCGATGCGATGACCTGGGCCTTAGCTGCCTCGAGACGACCCCAGGCCGTGACGATGGCCGACCGGACCTGGTCGCGGATATCCTCGACGTTGATCCGCGCCTGACCCACCAGTTCCTTGGCCTGGCGGATCTGCGAATAGGTCTGGCCGCCCTCGTAGAGAGGGACCGAGATGCGGCCGACGATGGAGGCGGTCACGCCGTTATCGCCCGGGAACTGCGTATCGTAGCGCTGCTGGACGCTGCCTTGCAGGGCGGCGGTCGGATAGAGCGCGCCTTCGAAAATCTTCACCTGCGCTTCGGCCACATCCACCGCATGAAGCGAGGACATGATCTGCGGATGCTCCTTCAGGCCGATGGAGATGGCGTTGTCGAGGTTCGGCGGCACGAACCGGTCGAGGGGACGTCCCGGCGCCAGCTGCCGCGGCTCGACGCCGATGATGCGCCGGTACGTGCCGATGCTGGCGCGCAGGTTCGCCTCCGCGCCGCTGACGTCGGAGCGCGCGCCGGCGAGACGCGCCTCGGCCTGGGCGACGTCTGTCCGGGTGACCTCGCCGACATTGAAGCGGTCGCGGGTCTGGCGCAGCTGCTCCTCGAGCACCTCGACGTTGTTGCGGCGCAGTTCCAGGGTCGCCGTGTCGCTGAGGACCGACATGTAGATCTGGGCGGCGTTGAACAGGGTCGTCATCTCGGTGGCGCGCAGCGATTCGCGCGTGCCGAGCACGTCCGACTGGGCCCGACGGGTCTGGTTGTCGGTCTGAAAGCCGTTGAACAGGGTCTGGTTGATCGTCAGCCCGGCGCCGCCGGGCTTCGTCACCTGATTGAGAGAGATGCCGCTCACACGGCCCTGACTCTGGGTCAGGCCGATATCGGCGTCGAGACTCACGGTGGGGCGGTAGCCGGACTTGGCCTGCGCGACGTTCTCATCGGTAGCGCGCAATCCCGCACGCGAGGCGTTCAGCGCCGGGTTGGCGCCATAGGCACGGGCCAGCGCGCTATCCAGCGTCTCGGCCACGGCCGGAGAGGCGGCGGCGAGCGTCAGCGCGGCGAAGCCACCCAGCCGTAGCCGGAAGCTTTTCGCAAGTTTGCGTTGTCTCACGTCCATCTGCCCTTGCGGTTTCTCGATGAACCGGTCGGCTGTTCGTCACAGCCATAGCGCCTAGGGTGCCATCCGGATTGCCCGCCTCACAGGTCAGCTTAGCGGAGGTTGTGCTTCAGGGCATCGGCGGAGAGGGATTAGGCGCGAGATTGATGGCGCAGTGCCGCATAAAAGCGACACCTGCTCCCGCGGCTAGAACGAAAAATGCGAATCCGCGCTGAACGCCGAGAGGGCCGGAAGCGAGGCGTCGAAGAGCGGCCGCGCTCCGAAAGCATCCCCGGTCCTGATGAACAGGGTGGCCTTCGCGGCCCTGTCGCGACCCATCACGCAGACGAGGCGTCCGCCATCCTTCAACTGATCGAGGAGGGATTGAGGCCTCGTCTCGACGCGGCCGTTCACGAGGATCGCGTCGAACGGCCCCGCCTTCGCCGCCCCCTCCTGCAAAGGACCGTGAACGATCTCGATACCGTCCGTGCCCGACAGGCGGCTCTCGGCCTCGGCGGCGAGGGTCTCGTCGGATTCGAGGGCGACGACCCGCACTCCGAGCTGCCGCATGATGGCGGCGGCGTAACCGTAGCCGGTGGCGACATCGAGGGCGACCTGGCCCGGCGCGAGCTGCAGCGCCTGGATCATGCGGGCCAGAATCATCGGGGCCGGGACGGCGCGATCCGATGTCGCCGGATCCTGTCCGGTGATGCGGAGGGATTGGTCGATATAGGCGAAGTCCTCACGGCCCTGCGGCACGAAGCGCTCGCGCGGCACGGCTTCGAAAGCGTCGAGGACGGGGATGTCGTTGACATCGAAAGTCCGCAACTGACAATCCACCATGAGGCGTCGCGCCTGCGCGTAATCGAGCATGGGTTTCGTCTTCCCTCGCCGCATCGACCGTAGGCGCCCCTCCGCCTCATCCGGATATTCGGAAGAGGCCGGACGCCAGCGCCGAAGCTTGCCGGGTTGTCGTGGATCGGCCCTCAAAACGCAAGGTTCGAGGCGTGGTCGGGTCGACGGAAGACGGCTCCGCTTCCGGCCTGATGGAATGGGCGGAGGTTTCAGCAGCCGGTGGTGTCGAGCAGCGTCTCGACCATGGAGCGGTAACCCGATCCGAACAGGCGCAGATGCACCAGCGCCGGCCACAACTGATAGATCGCCCGACGCTCGGGCATGCCCGATTCGGCCGCACCATACGCCTCCCGGAAGGCGGGACCGGGCGCACCGAACAGCGACAGCATCGCGAGGTCCACTTCGGCATGGCCGTAGTAGCAGGCGGGGTCGATGAGCCCGGAGATGCGGTCGCCGTCGATCAGGACGTTGCCGCTCCACAGGTCGCCATGCAGCAGGGCCGGGCGGGGTCGGGCCGGGAGACGCTCGGGGAGCGTCCTTGCCAGGGCCTCGATTCTTCGCCGGAGCGTGGGGTCGAGATGAGGAGCGTGGCAGAGCAGGCGGCGCTCGGCCCAGAAGTCAGGCCAATCCTCGCTCCGGCGATTGTCGATCCGCACCGTCCCGAAGGCGTAATCAGGGGTCCAGCCGTAATTGTCGCCGGTCACGGCATGGAGGCGCGCCATCACGCGGCCGAGATCCGCATCCGCGTTGCCGCCTCGGGCCGGCAGGGGCTCGATCACGAGGGTCCGGGCATCGGCCGCGAACACTTCCGGCGCGGGAATTCCGGCGGCGCGGATCGCGCGGAGCATCTCGGCTTCCGCCAGTGGATCAGGTCCATCCTTGACGATCGCCGCGCTTCCGTCGTCGAGCGCGATCCGCACGAGGCCGGAGAGGTTGCCGCCGCTCATGGGCTCGACCCGCACGAGACGGCGCCCGAGCAATGCCGCTCCACGCTCTGCCAGTGGCATCATGGCTCGGCCAGAGGCGTCATGCCTTGAGCGCACGCACGAGGTGACGGGCGCCCAGGGTCACGTCGGCCCAGGTGGCGTCGAACCCCGTATCGGCGCCGTAATAGGGGTCGGCGACCGCCTCGCCCCTGCGCCCGGGCACATGGTCGAGGAGAAGCGACAACGCGGCGCCCTCTTTCGGTCGAAGCCGACGCAGCACGGCGAGATTGTCGCCATCGAGGGCGACGATGTGGCTGCAGCGGGCAAAATCCGCCGGCTCGACCTGACGGGCGCGGTAGCCGGAGATGTCGACGCCGTTGCGCCGGGCGACGGCCAGGGCACGCGGATCTGGTGGTTCGCCCGCATGCCAGCCGCCGGTGCCGGCCGAATCGACCTCCACGTCGAGACCCGCCCGCTCGGCCTCGACGCGGAACGCCGCCTCCGCCAGGGGCGAACGACAGATGTTGCCCAGGCACACGAACAGGACGGCTGGCTTGCCTGCGGACATAACGGCTCCTCGAATGTCGATGTCAGCGGTCGCGCGACGGCCCGGTCGCCCGATCCTTGCCGGAGCCTTCCGCTTCTTCCATCGCGACCCGCCTCGCCTCCTGCCGACGGCCGAGCCAGAGGCTGTTCAGGAGCCAGGCCGCCGAGAGTGGCACTGCCGTGACCGCCACGGCCGTCGAACCGAGGCCGAGGGCCGCGATCCCCGCGAAGGACCATGCGCCGATCTGGTCGCCGGTGCGGTAGACCACGGTGTCGATGAAGTTCTTCGCCTTGTAGCGGTCCTCACGCGGGACCACCGTGAACAGCACCTCGCGGATCGGCCGGGCGATGGCGAAGTTGCCGGCCCGCCGGAAAACCTGGAACGCCACGATGGCCGTGATCGTGGGAGAGAGGGCGAGCGCCGCGAATCCCAGGATGCTGGCCGCCGGCAGAAGCGCGAGGGCGGGGCCGACCCCGATGCGCCGCACGATCCGGCCGGTGAGGAAGAATTGCACGCCGAGGGTGAGCAGGTTCACCAGCAGATCGACGCTGGCGAAGAAGGCCGTCTGCGACCCACGGTCGGGGAAGCTGCGCTTGGCGATGCCGGCCTGCTCGAAATACAGGAAGGTCGAGGTCACCGAGAACAGCAGCAGGAACAGCCCGATATTGAGCAGGTAGGGCGACTTGAACGTGCGGGTGATGCCCGCGAAGGCACTGCCGCCGATGGCCTCCGACGGGGCGGCGTCGCCCGTGACGGGAGCCCGGTTCAAGCGGTCGGACAGGCGCGCGAGGCCACGCATGCTGAACACCGCCACCTCGAGGAGCAGGGCCGCGCCGATGAGGAGCACCCAGGTCGGCACGTCGCGGGCGAGGATCGCCGTCGTCGCCGATCCGGCGATCGCCCCGAGAGTCGCGCCGGCGGCGATGAAGCCGAACAGGCGCTTGCCCTGCTCGGTGGAGAACACATCGACGATGGTGGCCCAGAACACCGAGACCACGAACAGGTTGAAGATCGAGAGCCAGACGAAGAAGGCCCGGCCGATCCAGACGTCGCCCTCCGGCCCGGCGAAATAGAGCGCCCCAGCGAACAGCACGATGTTGGCGGCGAAGAACCGATAGGTCAGCGGCACGAACCGGGCGCGTGGCAATGTCTTCACGAGCCAGGCGAAGGGGACGTTCAGCGCCAGCATGCCCACGAGGGTGCCGGTGAACAACCAGGGCAGGTTCTCGATCCCGCCGGCGACACCCATCTGGTCGCGGATCGGCCGGAGGACGTAGTAGGCGGCCAGGATCGAGAAGATGTAGGCCCAGGACCATGCAAGGGCCGGCACCTCCTCCGCCCGTACGTCGATGAGCCGACGCAGCCAGGGCGGGACGTAGCCACCGCTACCGGCGGTCAGCGGCTTTGCCAGCCCTGGCCCGTCGCTCAACGGGTGACCCCGAAGCGCGCCCGCGATTCCTCCGCATTCAGGTCGAGGCCGAAGCCGGGAGAGCCCATGGCGAAGCTGTCCGCCTTGGCCAGCGGCCCGACCTCCACCGGATCGAAGCCCGCATCCTTGACGAGTTGGGAAGCGATCGCGAGCGCCGCGGGATCGTCGCCGGCGATGGGGATCGCCATGCGTCCGCCTTGGCGATGGGCGTTCTTGGCGAAGATCTTGTAATTGGCCGCGTTGAAGGCCCGGACGATCTTCGCCCCGTTCAGATATTTGGCCGAGACCGCCGCGATGCCGTTGGCCTGGACCTCGCCATAGACCTCGCCGTCACGGGCCTGGGTCGCGTTGCCGGCATCGATCACCACCTTGCCCTTGAGCGCTGCGGCATGGTCCTGCGCCAGCTGCGGATAAGCCTTGTAGGGCACCGCGATGAGGATGACGTCGCCGAACGCGATGGCCTCGGCCGGGCTGCCCGCCCTCGCCTTCGGTCCGAGCGCCTCGACGAGACCCTTCAGCTCCTCGGGGTGGCGCGACGACAGCATCACCTCGTGGCCGGCTTTCGCCCAGAGGCCACCGATCGTGCCGCCGATATTACCGGCCCCGACAATGCCGATGCGGACCGGCTGCGGTGCAGCCTGGGCCGAGGCGGGACAGGGTGATGCCAGCAGGCTCGAAGCGGCGAGAAAGCCGCCTGCGAGAGCGATGACGGCACGGCGGTTGAGGACATCAGAGCGCGTCGACATAGGCCTCCATTCGGGTTCGCTGGGCGGCATCGGGCAACCGGCCGCGTGCCGCGCCGAGATTGTCCTCGACATAGGCCGTCTTGGCCATGCCGGGGATCGGGCAGGTGACGGCCTCGTGGGCGAGAACGTATTTCAGGAAGAATTGCGGCCAGCTCGCGCAGTCGAACTCCGCCGTCCAGGGCGGCAGGTCTCGTCCCTGCACGGCCTTGAACAGGCGGTCGCGCCCGAAGGGCACGTTCACCATCACCGCCATGCCGCGCTCTTTCGCCAGCGGCAGGATGCGTTCGGCGGCGCGGCGGTCGTCGAGGGCGTAATTGACCTGGATGAAATCCATCCTCTCGCGGCGCATCACCGCCTCGAGATCCGCGAACTGGCTGTCTCGCCAGACCGTGACGCCGATGTAGCGGATCTTCTTTTCGGCCTTGAGCTCACGCAACGTGGCGAGGTTCATTGCCGTATCGCTGAGGTTGTGGACCGCCACGAGGTCGATCCTGTCGGTCGCCATGCGGCGGAAGGATCGTGCGATCTCGGCCGCGCCGGCCTCGCGGCCCGGTGTCCCGACCTTGCTGCAGAGGAACACTTTCTCGCGCAGACCGTCCTGGGACAGGATCTTGCCGAGGACGTCCTCGGCCGTGCCGTAGCTCGGCGCCGTGTCGATGACCGAGCCGCCGAGCGCCACGAACCGCTGCACCGCCTCACGCAGGGGCGCGATCTTTTCGGGGACCGGCTCGACCTCGTAGCGGCGCGAGGTGCCGATCCCCATGGCGGGGAGCGTTTCGCCGGAGGACGGGATGGCGCGGCGGATGAGACCGCCCTCCTCCGCATGGGCCGGGGACGTGGCGCGCTGCAGCAGCGGCACGATCAGGGGAGCCAGGCCGGCACCGGCCAGGAACGCACGTCGGGATGGATGCATGCGGGCTCGGTCCTCATCCGGGGAACGGGGAGGGTCAACTCTGCTGCGCCGCCAAGGTGCCAACGGATCAGGAAACAGCCGTCAGCTTGTCGGCCATGGACTGTTCCTTGTCCCGCCGCGACGAGAAGGCCATGGTAAAGAAGACCCGCTGAACGCCGAGCTGGCTCAGCTTCTCTTCGCAGAGTTCGATGAGCCGGCAGATGTCGGCGAGCTCGCCCTCGATATTCGTGCCGTTGGCATGCATCTCGGCGTTGAGGTGGCTGGTCTCGAGGATGGTCTTGATCTCCTTCACGTAGGAGGAGACCGAGGGGCCGACCCCCATGGGGACGATGCACAGATCCGCGACGACTTTCATGACGGTTCTCCTTGGCAATGCGGGCAAACGGGATGGCCGATCCCAATGGTCCTAGAGGCGTCTCGACGGCCTGCGTCGCCAGCGCCCAGGGGGGCGATGGGAACGGCCGGGCGCCCGGTCCGTTGATGGGCATACCTCACAACAGGATGTTTCGAATGCGCAAGCTCGCACTCCTCTCGGCCGCGGCCGTCAGCCTCGGTGCCCTCCTCGCGGCGGCACCTGCGGAAGCCCGTGGTTGGGGCCATGGCGGCGGATACGGTCATGGTGGCTTCGGCGGCCACGGTGGATACGGTCATCGCGGCGGTTATGGCCGTTACAGCGGTGGTTACGGTCGCTACGGCGGCGGCTACGGTCGTGGTTACGGATATGGCCGTCGCGGCATCGGTCCTGGTGCCGCCATCGGCCTCGGCGTCGCTGGCTTGGCTGCCGGAGCCATCGCGGCCGGAGCCTATAACGGTGGTTACGGCTACGACGGTTACGGCTATGGCCGCCCCGTCGGCTATTACGGCGGTTACGCTCCCGCGCCGGCCTATGGCTACGGATACGGTGGTTACTACGGCTACTGAGCCGAAACCGTATGAGGAAACGAAGGGGTCGCCGCGAGGCGGCCCTTTTTGCATGCGCTTATCGCTGTCGCCTGTTCCGAGCCATTCCGGCTCATGAAACAGCGACGGATCTGAAGCACACCGTCTCCGCCCCGATGCGGCGCGATCAGGGTGGTGCGAAGATCGTGATGTTGCTGTTGATCTGGTAGGCCGCCGTCGGCGGCGTATTGACGAAGCGCAGGCGGATGGGGCTTTCGCCCAGGATGGCTCCGAAGGACGGCGTCACCGTCATGGGAAAACAACGGTTCACGGCATCCCTCGCTGCCTCCTCGAACCGTTTTCTGGCGTCCTGATCGCCCTGGAGGCGGCGCGCCGTGACGAGAGGTGCACCACGTAGCTCACCCGTCTTGCTGATGCCGAACAGGAACGCGATCAGCGATCCCCTGGTATCCGGCGGGACCGACCAGCAGGACGCAAGCGTCGCGCGAAGGTCCGCCCAGTTGTTTACCGCAACTGCCGGTGACGGAGACTGAGCGAAGACGGTGGTCGTCATCGTCATGGACAATCCGCCGAGCATCGCCGCGCCGAAACGGCACGCGATGACAAACCGGCGGATCGGTTCATGTTTCATGGTGGTCAGTCTAACCGCCACTTCGGCCCGGAGCAAAACGGCGCCCATCTGCCCGCTTTGCGACTACCGGGCTCGCCCTTTCGTTGGCGCGTTCGGCCTCACCGCCTCTTCGAGACGTGGAAGATGGCAAAGCCCGCCAGTGCCGCGAGGCCCAGCGCGAGCGGCCGGTTGTTGTGGAAGGCGCCGAGCGCACGTGAGCCCGCATCGCGAAGATCGCCGACCACGGGGTTGCCCTGAAGGATGTTCTGAGCGCGCTCCAGATTCTCAGTCCTCGTGCTGATGGACACTTCGAATTCGTCGCCGTGGCGTTCGATATCCACGCTGTTGCGGGCGAACCCGGCACGTGCCAACCGCTCCCTTGCCGAGCGAGCCGCCCGGAGAGACGGGACGATAACCGAAGCTAAAGCGCTGTCAGACATTCATTTCCTCCAATTTGGATGGACGAACATCTTTGAAGGCTCATCGGTTCCTTGACGAAGACCGCATTCGTTTTGCGCTCCCGGCGTACGACGTCAGTGCACTGCTTGACCCGAGGGCAAGTTCAGGCTGCGTCCGTCGTGCCGGCACAGATTCCGAGGCCGTGGGCGAAGCCGGACACAGGGGCCCGGCTCGCTGTGGACGGCGTCAGGCCATAGTCCAAGTGAGGAGCATGATCCCACTGAGAAAGATTCCGTAGGTGATCGCGATGGCGGCGATCTCGCGGTGTTCGTTGACGATGTTGCGGGAAGCGAGGATCATGGCAATGACCGGCAAGGGTTGGATGCCGGCTCTATAGTCGAAGGATTTCTAACGTGTGGTCGTCATGAATGGTTAATATGATTTTAACCATTCGGTGTCGCCCGCCGGACACACCCTTCGATGTGCCGGTTCGCATCGATGACTTAGATCGGCCATGCAGGACGCATCGCCCCGGTTACGACGGGATCGACGGCTTCACCGGAGCCAGCCGGAGCAGAGCCTCCTTGTCGACCAGAAGGGCGGCGGCGATTTCATCGAGAGCGATGTGCTCGACGTCGCTGATCCCCTCGTGATCGGCGGCATCGGCCGCGATCAGGAACACCCCGTTTCGTTGATCGATGGACCTGTCGGCGATGGCGGCCACGCGGCTCAGATTGTCCGCCCGCCCGACGCGGGTCCGGGCCCGCGCGATCCCGTCGAACAGTTCCGCCTCCAGCATCAGCGTATCGTATCCCTTCTCGATGATGGGATTCGCCCGCATGGCCGCGAGTGCGACCTCGACCTCCGCCTCGTCCACCTCACTGTCGGCCACGATGACGTTCGAGGCTGCGGATACGGCCGCATACATCAGCGTCTTGTCGCCGACATAGGCGGTGACGCGTTCGAGCAGGTTCTGAAAAATGCCCATCAGGGACTCCTTGGGGCGGTCCGGCCGAGGGCCGCGAACGGGCAACGCTCGAACCTGCCATTCGGAATCGTATGCAAAGTTCGCACGCCGAACGCACGAGCTTTCTTAGGCCGGCAGGCGGTGACGTCATCGCATGGCAGTGCCTGTGTCATCGGTGCCGCCACTCATCGTCGGTGTCGTGGCACGGCAATGCGAGCGGTCGAGGGAATTCGCGACGCCGGTCGGTCTCGCCGAACCGGGCCCTCAGCCTCGATACGCCATGTCGGGCGATCCACGGCGTCGCCCGCTGCTGAGGTTTAGGCGAGGTTCGATCGACGGATGGGGATGATGCGGAACCGGAACTAACCTCCATCCGACCTCCGAACCGGCGGAGGCCATCCCCTTCGGTGAACGGCGCTCTACATTCCGCATCGCCGGCTCGGAACGCGCGGGAAGGCAAGGGCGGGACTCCGGGCATTTGGCCCTGGGCACCACGGCTTCGATATGTGCTCGCAGAACCGTCGAAGAAACGGATGGAGAAGAGATGAGTTTACAAGGCCAAGCGATCGCTGATCTCTGGGATCAGACCTTCAATAAGGGCGACACCGCCGCATTGGGAAAGCTCTACAGCGAAGAGGGAAAGGTGATCCCGGCGGGGGGCTCGCCCGTCCAGGGAGCGGACAAGATTTCCGCTTTCTTCGCCGACCTGCAGGCGAAGGGATTCAAGGACCATAAGATCACGGTCCAGGACACCACGCAGAGGGGCGAGACCGTCATCCTCACCGGGCTCTGGCAGCTGACCGGACCGGGAGAGGGAGGTCAGTCCCAGAGCTATGGGGGCAATTGGGTGAATGTTCTGGAGCCTCATGGCGATGGTTGGCGCGCTCTGCTCCACACTTGGAACTGAGTGACACCTGGAACTGAGCGACATCTGGAACTGAACCATCCTCGGTTCGCCGGGCCAGCATCCCGGCCCGGCCCACATCCCGTTTCGAGGGATGAGCCTATACGGACCCGCCGGGTCATAACCGGTCCCATCGCCTCTATCGGGGCAAAACGGAGGAACACGTCATGGACGAGGATCGCTTCAACATCGAACTGCGCAAGTTCCTGAAGGAAGTCGGAGTGACGTCGCAGCGTGAGATTGAGCGTGTGGCCCGTGAGGGTCAGGTGCCGGGCGGGTCTTTGAAGCTTCGCATGACTCTCACGGCCGAGAACGCGCGGCTGGAGCACGTGGTCGAGCGCACGATCTCACTGGGCGAAGATCCGGGCACGACACGCTGACCTGTCACGATCAGCGGCCTGCCTCCTTCGACACCTCCATGAACAGGCGGGTCGCGAGGTAGAGCCGCGGCGTGATGCTGGCGAGGACCGCGAACTCGTCCGTGCTGTGATAGCGGCCCCCGACGATGCCGAGGGATTCGAGGATAGCGGGTTTCGCCGGGCTGTCCGGCTGGAAGGCGTAGCCCGCATCCGTCCCCCCGCCGATCTCCGCCAGCATGAGCTCGGCACCCATTTCGGCATAGATGGCGCGCGCGCGTTCCCCGAGGGCCTTCGTCCCCGGATTGCTCGGCAGCGGCGGGCGGCCTTTGGCGAGATCGAAGGTCACCTGCGTATCGGGAACGCGATGCGATTCGGCGATCTTCCGTCCCTCGGACAGGACGCGGTCGTACTCGCTCGGCACGAAGTAGCGCATGTCGCCCTCCGCCTTGGCGTCATCGGGAATGATGTTCGGCTTGGTGCCGCCGTGGACCACGGTCCAGTGCAGGCTCGTCCCCTTGGCTGGGTCTCCGAGATCCTGAAGCTGGAGGACCTGGTGGGAGAGTTCGACCACCGCGTTGCGTCCGGCTTCCGGCGCGCCGCCGGCATGGGAGGCACGGCCTTTCACGGTGAGGCTCGCGTAGTTGATGCCCTTCGTCGCCACGGTGACGGCATCGACGCCGGCTTCGGCGAAGGAGGGTTCGAACGACAGGACCACGTCCTGATCGCGGGCGATCCTGGCGATCTCGTCGCGCGACCCACGCGAGCCGCGCTCCTCATCGGGATTGAAGACCACCGTGAGGGTACCATAACCGTCGAACCGCAAGGTCTCCAGGATGGAAAGGAGGTGCAGGATCATCGCGATGCCGCCCTTCGCATCGGCGACACCCGGTCCATAAGCGCGGCCGTCGCGCTCGGTATAGGGGCGCTTGGCAGCGTCGCCCGTGCCGAACACGGTGTCGTAATGCACCAGCAGCATGATCTTGCGCGTGCCGCTGCCCGATCGCGTACCGATCACCGTGTTTCCGCCGAAGACGGGGGCGTTGCGGGTGCTGACTGCGAGTCCCGAGGCTTCGAGGCGGGCCTTCAGGAGCACTTCGACCTTGGACAGGCCGGACACGTCGCCGGTGCCGCTATCGAGATCGACCAACCCCTTCAGCGTCTCGCGATACGGGCCGTCCTGCGCCTTCACCGCTGCGAGCACGGTGTCATCCGGAGCGGACCGGGCGGCGAGCGGCGCCAGCGCCATGAGGACGGCGAGGGCCAGAGACGCGGTCGTACGCATGGAAATCCTTCTCGTCGGAGGCCAACGCAGCGAGCCACGATCTATCCGGCTCGTGGCCTGCCCGTCCCGGAGTTTCTCGCATCGATCGTCACAGAACCGTAGAGACCGCTCCGACGCAAGGATCGCGCGGCTTGCGGGCGAACCGGCCGGGTTTGGGCCGGGTCGCCAGGCGTGCCCCTTGTTCGGACCGTCGTCGCGCGCTCCGGCTGATACGGCCTATGCGGACGGCACGTGAGCGATGCGGACGTTGTTCGTCGTACCGGCCACGGCGAAAGGGATGCCGGCGGTGATGACGACGAGATCCGTGGGCTTGGCGAAGCCCTCTTTCACGGCTTGGTCGATGGCGCCCGCCACCATCTCCTCGTAGGTGGTGACCTCCGCGGCCTGGACGCTGTGCGCGCCCCAGAGCAGGCAGAGCCGGCGCGAGGTCTCGAGGTCCGGCGTGAGCGCCAGGATCGGCACCTCCGGGCGCCGGCGTGCGATGCGCGCGGCGGTGGTTCCGCTGAGCGTGTAGGCCACGATGGCGGCGGCGTTCACCGCATCGGCGAGGCTGGCCGTCGCAGAGGCGATGGCATGAGGTGGCGTTTCCTCCTCTTCGGGGTCCGAGGCGGTGATGAGCGAGCGGTAGAGCTTGTGCGTCTCAGTGCGATGGATGATCCGGGCCATCATTTCCACGGTCTCCACGGGAAATTTTCCCGTGGCGGATTCCGCCGAGAGCATCACCGCATCCGCCCCGTCATAGATCGCGGTGGCGACGTCCGAGGCTTCGGCCCGGGTCGGTGTCGGGGCCGAGACCATCGAATCGAGCATCTGGGTCGCCACCACCACGGGCTTCACCGCGAGGCGGCAGGCGCGGATCAGCTCCTTCTGGCGCCCCGGAACGTCCTCCTGCGGGATCTCCACGCCAAGGTCGCCGCGCGCCACCATCACGGCGTCCGAGAGGCGGATGATGTCGTCGATGCGCTCCAGGGCCTGGGGCTTCTCCACCTTGGTCATGATGCCGGCCCGGTCGCCGATCAGCCCGCGCGCCTCGATCACGTCGGAGGGCTTCTGCACGAAGGAGAGCGCGACCCAGTCGACGCCGAGCTCCAGCCCGAAGGCGAGGTCGGCCCGGTCCTTGGCGGTGAGCGGCGAGACGTCCAGCAGCGTGCCGGGGAGGTTGACGCCCTTGCGGTTCGAGAGGGTGCCGCCGATCACTACCTCGGCGATGATGCTGTCGCGGGTGAGGCCGGTGACACGCACCCGCACGCGACCGTCGTCGATGAGCAGGTCCTGCCCCGGCGCGACGGCGGCGAAGATCTCCGGGTGCGGAAGGGGGATGGCGTCGCGCCCGCCTTCGGCGCCATCGAGGACGAAGCGGAGGCTCTCACCCGGGACCACGTCGAGGCGGCCGCCGGCGAGTGTTCCCAGGCGGATCTTGGGGCCCTGGAGATCCTGCAGAATGCCGATGGGCCGGCCCACCTCGTGCTCGAGCGCGCGGATCGCGGCATGGACCACCGCGTGGTCGGCCTGCGTGCCGTGGCTGAAATTGAGGCGGAAGGTGTCGACGCCCGCCAGGAACAGCCGGCGCAGCATCTCGGGCGACGCGCTGGCGGGGCCGACGGTGGCGACGATCTTGGCGTGACGGAAGCGGCGCATGAACGATTCGGCCGCGAGCGACCGCCTTCTCGGAACGGGGTTCGGACGCTCAGGATCGCATGGAAACCGCCTGGGTCGAGAGTGGGGCCGGGCCATTGCCTCGGCGGACGGTGGACCTCATGCGGCCAGCCCCATGAAGGCGCGCATCGGCGAGGGGTCGCGGCGAAGGTCGGCTGCCGATCCTTCATAGACGACGTGGCCGTTGTTGAAGCCGTAGACCCGCTGGGCGAAGCTGAGCACCGCGGCCACGTTCTGCTCCACCACGACGATCGTCCGGCCCTCCTGGGCGAGGCGGCGCGTGAGGGCGATCAGGTCCTGCACGATCAGCGGCGCGAGGCCCTCGAACGGTTCGTCGAGGAGGATGATCCGGGGGTCGCGGATGAGTGCTCGGGCGATCGACAGCATCTGCTGCTCGCCGCCCGACAAGGTCCGGCCCCGCGACGTCCGGCGCTCCTTCAGGCGCGGGAAGACTTCCCAGACCCGGTCGAGGGACCAGCCCTTCGGTGCGGTGAGGCGGGCGACGCGCAGGTTCTCCTCCACCGTGAGGGTGCCGAAGATGGCGCGTTCTTCGGGCACGAGCTGCATGCCGACCCGCGCGATCTTCTCGGGTGGTAATCCCTGGATCTGTTTGCCATCGAGGCGGATCGTGCCGCTACGTGGGGAGAGGGCGCCCATCAGGGTCCGGAGCGTCGTGGTCTTGCCGGCCCCGTTGCGGCCGAGCAGGGCCACGACCTCGTTCTCCTCGACCCGGAGCGAGACGTCGAAGAGGACGTGCGAATCCCCATAGAGGGTGTTGATGCCCTCGACCTCAAGCAGGCTCATGCGTGGCTCCCAGGATCGTGGTCCCCTCGCCGGAGGCTTCATCCGGGGCAGCACCCAGATAGGCCTTCTGCACCGCCGGGTCGCGGCGCACGGTCTCGGCGGGCCCGTCCGCGAGAAGGCGCCCTTCGCTCAGGACGGTGATTCGCTCGGCGAGATCGAAGACGGCATCGAGGTCGTGCTCGACGAGGAGGATCGTGCAGGAACGACCGATCCGCCTGATGAGTGCGCAGGTCGCGACGCGTTCCGAGGGGCTCATGCCGGCCAGTGGCTCGTCGAGGAGGAGAACGTTGGGGCTGGTGGCCAAGGCCATGCCGATCTCGAGCCGGCGCTTCTCGCCATAGGCGAGGATGCCGACGCGCGTCTCGGCCCGCATCCCGAGATCGAGGATGCTCAGCATGGTCTCGACCTGCGCCTCCACCTCCGCCCGGCTCGTGGCTGGGGCGAGAAGGTCGAGACGGAATCGCCCGCGAGCCCTGGCGAGGGCCGCCACCCGCAGGTTCTCCCGTACGGAGAGGTTGAGAAAGAGCTGGTTGAGCTGGTTGCTCTTGGCGACGCCGCGCTGCGTCGCCTCCGTCACGCCCGCCCCCGTGAGCCGCTCGCCGAACAGCAGGACCGATCCCGCGCTTGGGGTCACCTCGTCGGAGAGCATCTTGAAGAGCGTGCTCTTGCCGGCGCCGTTCGGGCCGATCACCGCATGGATCGAGCCGCGCCGGACCTGGAAACTCACGCCGTCCACGGCCTTGAGGCCCCCGTAATGTCGGGCGAGCCCTCGAGCTTCCAATGCGATCTCCGCATGGGCGGTGCGACCGTTCACTGCCGGTCGTGGCATGGGCAGCGCGACCTCGGCCGGGATTTCCGGCGCGACGATACCTCCCGAAGCGATGGCGTCCTCGATCGCCTCCGTGCGTGCCTTCGCGGCGCGGAGGCGGATCGCCTCGCCGCGCTGTTGCCAGCGATGCAGGATCTCTCCGCAGATGCCGCGCCGCAGGCCCATCACCAAGCCGATGAAGGCTACGCCCAGGATCAGCTTCCAGAGGGAGCCGAAGCCCGGAATGAGCTGGAGGTTGTCGCGCAGCCACAGCCAGAGCACGGCGCCCACGAGGGGCCCCACGAGCGTTCCGACCCCGCCCACGATGGTCTGCACCACCAGCTGGCCCGAGGTCTCCAGCGCGAAGGCGTCCGGCGGCATGTAGCTCTGGAAGGAACCCAGCATCGCGCCGGCAAGGCCCGCATAGAGGGCCGCGATGGTGAAGGCCGCGAGCTTGTAGGCCGGCACGTCGTGGCCGAGCATGGCCACGCGCGGGGTGTTCTCCTTGATCGCTTTCAGGATGAGCCCGACCGGCGAGTGCACGATGCGCCGGGCCAGAATGAAGCCGAGGAAGAAGGTCGCCGCGAGGAGCGCGTACATGGGTAGGCCGGCGGTGATCCTGACGGCCCCTGCCCCGAAGCCGAGCACCGGCACGGGAACCCCCGCGATGCCGTTCTCACCGCCGGTATAGTCGGAGAGCGGCGAGTTCTGGATGAAATAGGCCATCTGCCCGAAGGCCAGGGTGATCATGGCAAAGTAGATGCCGATGCGTCGCACGGCGAGCCAGCCGACCGCGAGGCCGAACAGGCCGGCCGCCAGCGTGCCGATCAGGAAGGCGAGCCAGACACTCTGGATCAGACCCGAGACCAGCAGATAGGCGGCGACGAACCCGCCTGCCCCGTAGAAGGCCGCTTGGCCGAAGGAGAGCAGGCCGGCGAGCCCGAACAGGATGTCGAGGCCAAGGCCGAACAGCGCCCAGTTGAGCGCCCGCGACAGCAGGTCGTGCGAGAAGCCGAGCGGCGGCAGGAGGATCGGCGCGGTGAGGAGGACGACGAGGAGGGCGAGTTCGGGCCAGGCTCTCTGCAGCGGACGGACGCCCATCAGACCCGGCCCTCCGTGCCGAACAGCCCTTGCGGCCGCGCCACCAGGACGAGGGCCATCAGGCCGTAGAGCATCACCTCCGAATAGGCGGAGTTGAAGGCACTGGTCAGGCTGATGATTTCGCCGGCGATCAGGCCGCCGACGATGGCGCCGGGGAAGGAGCCGAGGCCCCCCAGCACGATCACCACGAAGGACTGAACCATGAAGCTCGCGCCCATGTCGGGCGTGACCGCGACGACGGGGGCGTAGAGCATGCCGGCGAGGCCGACGGCGACGATGCCCACCGCGAAGACGAACAGGAAGGTGCGTCGCACGTCGATGCCGAGGATGCCGACCATGCCGGCATTCTCGATGCCGGCCCGCACGACCAGTCCCACCGAGGTTCGGTACAGGACGAGGTAGAGGCCCACCAGCAGCGCCGCGATGATGCCGATCAGCTGGAGACGGTAGGTCGGGTAGACCAGAAAGCCGAGCTTCGTCGCGCCGGTACCCCAGGAGGGGACCGGCACCCGCTGGCTGTTGCCGCCGAACCAGGTCCGCAAGGCTTCCACCAGCACCATGCCGATCCCGTAGGTGACGAGGATCTGGTCCTCGTCCGGCCGGGCATAGAAATGGCGGATGATGAGCCGCTCCATGGCAAAGCCGATGATGAGCATCACGGCGCAGCCGCCGAGCAGGGCGAGCACGAAGGAGTGCGTCGCCTGCATCATCACGAAGGCGGTGTAGGCGCCCACCGCGAACAATGCGCCATGGGCGAAGTTGAGCACGCCCAGCGTGCCCAGGATGATGGTGAGCCCGCTGGAGACCAGCGCCAGCAGGCTGCCGAGGGCGAGGCCGTTGAAGGCCTGGGAAAGGAGGACGGCGGTGCTCGGCATGGTCGTGTGCCTCAGGTGTAGGGGCCGAGCTTGCACCCGAACAGGTCGGGCGGGTTCATCACCGTCTCGCCGTCGACGAGATCGACGACTTCGTAGAAATCTTCCGGGCCCTTCATGGCCGAAGGCGCCTTGCCGCGCAGGATCGGGATCGGCCGGACCATCTGGTGGTCCTCTGCCCTGTAATAGACGCGGCCGATCGTGGTCTCGTAGGGCTGGGACTTCGAGCCCTCCATCACCTTGATGATGTCGACAGGGTTGAACCCCCCTGCCCGCTCCACCGAGAGTGCCCAGAGGTAGGTCTGCATGTAGGCGATGTGGGCGCCCCAGCGCGGACGGTACTTGTTTCGGGCAAAGAACGCCTCCACGAAGGTCTTGGCCAGGGGATAGCGGTCCTCCAGCGTCCACCAGAAGTCGCAGGAACCGTAGACGCCCTGCATCAGCTCGGGCCCCACCTCCTTGTCCTGGAAGGAGGAGAGGTTGGGCACCACGAGCTTCATGCTGGAGAGGACGCCGAACTGTTCGGCCTGCTTCGTGGAGGCCACCGCGTCGGACCCGAAGCAGATGTTGACGAAGACATCGGCGCCGCTGTTGGCGATGTTGAGAAGCGCCGAGCTGTAATCGGCCGTGCCCAGGGGCACCGTCTCCTTCAGCACCTGTGTCCAGCCCTGCTCCTTCGAGAATTTTGAGAAGGAATCGTAGACCGTCTGGCCATAGGTATAGTCGGGGACGAGGAAGGCGGCCTTGAGGTTCTTGCCCAATGCCTTCGCGACGACGGGCGCGAGGGCCTTGGCGGCCATGTAGGCGTTCTGCTGCGAGCGGAAGCCGTAGCGTTGGCAGTTCTTGCCGGTGACGTCGTTCGAGCCGGCGATGCCGACCATGTAGAGGACCTTGTCGCGGCTCGCGAGCTCTTCCAGGGCGATGGCCTCGGCGCTGCTGACGGAGCCCTGAAACATGATGGCTTTGTCGCGCTGGATGAACTGGGTCGCGGCCTGGACCGCGACGTTGGGCTTGCCCTCGGTGTCGGCGATCTTGTGGCGGATCTGGCGCCCGAGGACGCCCTTGCCCTTGAGGCCCCAGGCAGCGGGGATCTCGCCGCCCGCGTTGATCTGCGCGATGGCCAGCTCATAGCCGAGCTTGAGGTCGCTGCCGTCGCCGGAGAACACCCCGGTCAACGGCATGTTGAGGCCCACGAACACCGAATCCGTGCCCACCCCCTCCGGAAAGGTGCCGATCTGGGCGGGGCTCTGGGCGCGGGCACCGCGCAGGTCCGGCAGCATCAGGCCGGCGGCACCGGCGAGGAGGAGCGTGCGACGATCGAGCATCAGGGGTCTCTCCGGTCTGGCTTCGAGGGGGCTGTTCGGGTGCTCTAAGGTTTCTGTGCTTGGGACTCGGTCGGGATCAGGAATGCAGGGGCGTGTCGGCTTGGCGTCAGCAAGTCACGCGCCGGTCGCCACAGGCGGCAGCGGCTCGGGCGCAAGCGCCGGACCGTCCCGGAACTGTGCGGGCGCGAGCCGCTGGCGGTTCACGGCGAGGTCGAAGACGTCGAAGCGGTTGTAGTAGCCCACCACGTCGTGGAACTGCTTGGGCTCGACGCAGGCGTTGAGGTCGATCTCAGCGTAGAGAATCCCCTCCTCCTGCAGCGCCTCGCCGATCTGCGTGCCGGTCGGATCGACGAAGAACGAGGCGGCGCGCGGCGTTCCGTCGAGCACCTCGGCGGCGCCCGGATCGCGCGCCGCCAGGAAGTCGTAGGCGTCCCGGTCCAGCACGCCGGCCGTGACCAGTCCGAAGGCCTTGGCCTCGAAGCAATGGGCACTGGCGCGCAGGCGGTTGGCGGCGAGGTTGTCGTAATTGCCGCCGCCCTGCGGCCGACGTGTCGGCCAGACCGGAGGCCAGGACGAGATGTGGAACTGCTCGCCCTGCGCCATCAGGGCATAGCGGGCGAGCGGGTTGGTGTTTTCGCCGCAGATGAGCTGGCCGATGCGGCCGATCCCCGTCTCCACCACTTTAAGCCCAGCCCCGTCGCCCGAGGCCCAGATGAGCTTCTCGTAATAGGTCGGCATCAGCTTGCGGTGGTGGTTGAGGATCGTGCCATCCTCCCCGATGAAAAGGTTTGCGTTCCAAAGGCAGCCCACGCTGGCGGGCGAGCGCTCGCTGATGCCGATCGATACGAAGATGCCCGCTGCCCGCGCCGCCTGCCGGATCCGCGCGATCTCCGGTCCGTCGACGAGGACTGATTGCTCCGCCATGCGGGCGAACAGATCGTGGTTGTCGATGGGAGCCGAGAGGGCGGCCCAGACCGGAAAGGCCGGGATGAAGGTCTCGGGAAAGGCGACCAGCGCGGCGCCGGCCCGGGCCGCTTCTTCGATCAGGGCGACCGCCTTGGCGGTGGTCGCGGCGGCATCGAGGAAGACGGGTGCTGCGTGAATTGCTGCGGCCTTGAACCGTGGAAGCATCGGGGTTTCCCTTTCCACGCCGAAGTTACGTGGTGGAATCGGCTTGCGAAGCGGGCAATTCTGCAAGGCGCCTTGCAGGATGTCTCCGGGATGATGTCCGGGCCGGCGCACAGGGGCGACTGGCGCACATCTTGCGCCCGCTTCGACCATGCAGACCTTCGATCTCCTGGACTGGAACGACATCAAGGTCTTCCTGGGAGCGGCCCGTGGCGGGAGTCTCGCCGCCGCGGCCAAGCGCCTGAAGGTCGACCAATCCACTGTGAGCCGGAGGCTGGCGAACCTGGAGAGTGTCCTCGGCCTCGCACTCTTCGAGCGCGTGCCGTCGGGGCTCCGTCTCAGCGATATGGGGCAGCGCATGCTCCAGCATGCCGAGCAGGTCGAGAGCGCGGTCATCTCCCTCCGGCACGAGGATCATTCCGGCGATGGCCGTATCGGGGGGCGCGTACGGCTCGCCACGATGGAAGGCATTGCCTCCCTGTACCTCGCCGAGCGCCTCTCGAGCTTGAGAGACCGCCACCCCGACTTGATGATCGACCTCGTGACCTCGGCTCAGACCGTCTACGTCAACCGTCGCGAGGCCGACCTCTTCCTCAGCTTCTTCAAGCCACCGGGGAGAGGGTTGGTCTCGGAGCAGATCGGAGCGTTCCGGCTTGGCCTGTATGCGGCGCCGAGCTACCTCGCGCGGCATGGATGCCCCGTCGATCTATGGGCGCTGAAGGAGCACCGCTTCGTCTCTTACGTCGAGGATCTCATACAGGTCGATTGCGTCCGCTGGCTGGACGACGTGCTCGACGAGCCCCGGACGGTGTTCCGTTCCACCAGCATGATCGCACAGAAGAGCGCGGCACTCGGAGGGCTCGGCCTCGTTCTGCTGCCGAGCTTTGCGGTGACGGCCCGTGACGACCTCGTTCCGGTTCTGCACGGGAGTGCCTTCACGACCCGGGAACTCTGGCTGAACGTTCACGCAGATCTTCAATTCGTGCCCCGCATCCGGGCCGTCATGGCCTTCCTGAAGAGCACGATTACAGCGGATGCGCAGTTTCGGGTGTCGGCGGACGATGCCGCTCCACCGGCGGTTCGCCATGTCGGGGAACCGCCGCGGAAGCGCGTTCCAAGTGTTCAACCGCGATGCGAGACAGTGCATTCTGCATGATCGTCGGGCGGTCACCCGCCTGCGCGCTGGAGGCCTGCGGGCGCTTCTCTGCGGGGCCGCTCAATTCACGAGCCCGTCCGCGTCGCGCCGCTGCTGATGGGCGGCGGTGATCTTCTTCATGAGCCGGATCAGTGTCGCCTGCTCCTCTTCCGAAAGGGGTTCGAGCGTCGCGTCATGGGCCTGACGCGCGGCCGTCTCCATCTGCCCCAGCAGGGCACGGCCTGCCTGGGTCAGGCGACAGCGTTGAGAACGCCGATCGGTCGGCGAAGCAGAGCGTTCGACGTATCCGCGTAGCTCCAGGCGTTTGAGGGCGCCGGTCGTCGTCGTTCTGTCCAAGGCGACCGCGTTGGCCAAGGTTGTCTGGTCGGCTTCCTCACGTTCTGCCAGTAGAGAGAGCAGGCTGTACTGCAGGGGAGTGACGCGGAAAGCGCCACAACGCTCTGAAAATAGGCTGACATGGATCTGATGCAGCCGCCGCATCAGAAAGCCCGGCCGTTCCGGCAGGAGCCAGGGCGTTCCGAGGGGCTGAAGAGCCTCCGGTGAGGGCGCCGCATCCGCTTCAGCCAGCCCGCTTTCGTTCATCTGCGTCCCGTCTCCCGCTCCCGATCCGAAGCCCGGACGGTTCCTGGCACGTAACATGCCTAGGCAGATATACGAAGCATACTTCGCATTTCCCTGGTCACGTCCGTGCGAGGCAAGGCGAAGGCCGACGCGCGACGATGGAGGAGACGGAATGGACGCTGGTCGCTACGACATGCTGCTGTGCGGCGGACGGGTCATCTGCCCGGCCTCGGGCATCGATGGCATCAAGGACGTCGCCATCCGCGACGGGCGGATCGCCGCCGTCGAGGACAGCATAATACCGTCCGCCGCCACCGAGGTGGTGAACGTCTCCGGCAAGCTCGTCCTGCCGGGGATGATCGACACCCACGGGCACGTCTACCAATACGTCACCGGACGGTTCGGACTGCCGCCGGACATGGTCGGCGTGCGCTCGGGCGTGACCACGGTGATCGACCAGGGCGGCGCGTCCTGCATGACCCTGCCGGGCTTCCGCCACTTCATCGCGGAGAGGGCCGAGACCCGGATCTACGCGTTCCTTTCCGCCTATCTGGTCGGGGGCCTCGAAGGTCACTTCTACCCGAACCTCTACAGCCCGGACGGGGTCGACATCGACGCCACGGTGAAGTCGGCGGTGGAGAACCGCGACCTCGTGCGCGGCATCAAGGGTCATGCAGAGATCGGGGGCTTCGCCCGTTGGGGCATCAAGGTGATGGAGATGGCGGCCGAGATCAGCCGCCGGGCCGACCTGCCGCTCTACGTGCATTTCGGCCAGCTCTGGGGCCTGCCCGAGAACGGCGCCAATGGCGAGGACGCCAACACCATCATGGAGCGGGTGATCCCGCTGCTGCGTCCCGGGGATTTCCTCGCCCACCCGTTCACCCGGCATCCCGGCGGCTTTATCAACGAGGAGGGCGTCGTCCACCCGATCATCCGGGCGGCGATGGATGCGGGCCTCCGGGTCGATGTCGGGCATGGCAGCCACTTCTCCTATCGGGTCGCCCGCGCCTCCCTGCCGGCGGGCGTCGTGCCCTACACGCTGGGCGCCGACATGCACGGCTACAACACCGAGGTGCCTCGGCCGGCGGGCACGCCCGACGAGCACCACGATGACGAGAACCACCCCTTCCTGGGCCAAGCCCGCTTCAGCCTGACCCAGGCCATGAGCTCGATGATGGCGCTCGGCCTCAGCCTCGAACAGGTCGTCCCCATGGTGACGAAGCATCCGGCCGAGATGCTGGGCCTGTCCGACCGGATCGGTGCCCTGACGCCGGGCTTCGCCGCCGACGTCTCGGTGCTGCACGACCATCGCGGCCGGTTCCTCCTGCGCGACAACGAGGACACCCAGGTCATCGCCCAGCGCCTGCTGCAGCCGGCCTTCTGCCTGCGCGCCGGCCGCCGCTTCGACGCCGACTCGCCGATCCTGCCCAGCGCCATCGCGGCCTGACCCCGGTATCCCAGGAGACGACCGCATGAGGGCCGATCCGTCCCCGCTGCTGCCCGACCCCCGGCACGATTGGTCCTGCCTCGACCTGGCAGCGCGCGATGCCGCCTACGACAACAACGCGGCGGTGCCCGATGCCGCCGCCCAGGCCGCGGCGCGCAACGCGGCCTCCGCCGCCTACCGCGCTGCGCATCCGGGCGCCCTCGACATCCCCTATGCGTCCGCGCCCCGCACGGCCCTCGACCTCTATCCGGCGACAAACCCGGCGGCGCCCTGCCTCGTCTTCATCCATGGCGGCTATTGGCAGCGCAATTCTCGTGACCTGTTCGCCTGCTTCGCCGAAGGCCCCGCCGCTGCTGGCTGGTCCGTGGCGATGCCGGGCCACACCCTCGCCCCCGAGGCGAGCCCGACGCAAATCGTCGAGGAGATCGGCCTGGCCCTCGACTGGCTGGCCGAGCACGGGCCGGCGCATGGCCTCAGTGGTCCGCTGGTCCTCGCCGGCTGGTCGGCGGGGGCGCATCTCGCGGCGATGCAGCTCCATCACCCGGCCGTGGTGGCGGGGCTCGCGATTTCGGGAGTCTACGAACTCGGGCCCATCCGTGACACCGGGCTGAACCAGGCCCTCTCCCTTACCGACGCTGAGGTCGCGGCCTTGTCGCCGCTGCGCCTGCCGGTGGTGGGGAAACCCCTGGCCATCGCCTACGGCACGGCCGAGCGCCCGGCCCTCGTCCACGACGCCCGCGACTTCCACACCCTGCGTAGCGCCCACCACGCGCCGGGGCCGCTCGTCCCCGTGGCGGGGGCCGAGCACTTCTCGATCTTGAACGAACTGCGTCGTCCCGGCGGCGTGCTGGTGCGCGCCGCCATCGATCTCATCGAGGGGAGACACGCATGAGCGACGCGATCCTGCTCACCGAGGGCGTCGGCGCACGCCTGCCCCGCAAGGAAGACGACCGCCTGATGCGCGGGCGCGGACACTATGTCGGCGACCTGCGCCTGCCCGGCCTGCAGGACGTCGCCTTCGTGCGCAGCCCCCTGGCGCATGCCCGTATCCGGGCGATCCACGTACCGGAGGCGTTTCGCCACCACGTGTTCACGGCGGCCGACCTCGCGGACGTGCAGCCGATCCGGGCCGTTTCGGGGCTCGCCGGTTTCAAGGTCTCCGAGCAGCCGGTCCTTGCCAAGGACAAGGTCCGGCAGGTCGGTGAATTGCTGGCGATCTGCCTCGCGCCGACGCGAGCGCAAGCCGAGGACATCGCCGCCGCCATCGTCCTCGACCTCGAAGAGCTTCCAGCCGTGCACGACATGCTCGCCGCCCGCGAGCCCGGCTCCGCCCTGGTCCACGAGCATTGGGGCGACAACGTCTTCCTGGAGACCCTGGTCGACGTGAACTTCGCCGCGGCGCTCGATGCCCCGATCAAGGTCTCGCGGACCATCTCCACCGGACGCCAGTGCATGGCGCCCATCGAGGGGCGGGGCACGGTGGTGCATCTCGACCACCGCATGGATCAGCTCGTGGTCCACACGGCGAGCCAGATGCCGCATATCGTGCGCAACGGCCTCTCCGAATGTCTCGGGATCGAGCAGGGGCGCCTGCGCATCGTCTCGCCCGATGTCGGCGGCGGCTTCGGCTACAAGGCGATCCTGCTCGCCGAGGATGTCTGCCTCGCCTGGCTGGCGCTCCGCGTCGGCCACCCCGTGCGCTGGCTGGAAGACCGGCGCGAACACCTCACCGCCAACGCGAATTGCCGCGAGCACCATTACCGCATCACCGCCTATGCGGAGCGGGACGGCACCCTCCGGGGCATCGATTGCGAGGCCACCGTCGATTCCGGGGCCTATTCGGCCTACCCGTTCTCCGCCTGCCTTGAGGCCGCGCAGGTGGCGAGCATCCTGCCCGGCCCTTACGACTTCCCGGCCTATCGCTGCCGGACCTGGTCGGTCGCCACCAACAAGTGCCCGATCCTGCCCTATCGCGGCGTCGCCCGGACCGGCGTGTGTTTCGCCATGGAGCTCATCCTCGACGCGGTGGCGGCCGAGGCCGGCCTCGAGCCCTGGACGGTGCGCGAGAAGAACCTCGTGCGGGCCGAGCAGATGCCCTTCGACAACATCACCGCCAAGCATTTCGACAGCGGCGACTACCCGCAGGCGCTGAGACGCGCCCTGAAAGCCATCGATGTCGACGCCGTACGGGCGCGCCAGCGGATTCCCGAGCCCGACGGGCGCCGCATCGGCCTGGGGCTTTCGATCTATTGCGAGCAGGCGGCCCACGGCACCTCGGTCTATTCCGGCTGGGGCATCCCCATGGTGCCGGGCCACGAGCAGGCGGGTGCGCGCCTCACCCCCGATGGCGGCCTCGAACTCCGGATCGGTGCCCATTCGCACGGGCAGGGATTGGAGACGACCCTGGCGCAGGTGGCGCACGAGATCCTCGGCGTTCCGGTGGCCCGCACGCGCCTCGTCCATGGCGACACCGCGATGACGCCGTATTCCACGGGCTCCTGGGGCTCGCGCGTGATGGTGATGGCCGGCGGCGCCGTGGCGGCGGCCTGCCGCGAACTCAGCTTGCGGGCGCTCCGCATCGGGGCGCACCTGCTCCAGGCCGACCCGGCGGACTGCCGTTTCGAGGCGGGCCGCGTCGTCGGTCCCTCGGGCGATGTCGGCCTCGCGCAGATCGCCCACACCTGGTACCGGCGCCCGCAGGATTTGAGCCTGGACGTGAATCCGGGCGGCCTCGAAGTCACCGCCGGTTATAAGCCGCAACGCGATTCCGGCACCTTCTCGTACGCGGCCCACGCGGCCCTCGTCGCCGTGGACCCCGATCTCGGGGCGGTGGAAATCCTCGACTACGTCATCGTCGAGGATGGCGGCACCCTGGTGAACCCGCTGGTGGTGGACGGCCAGATCTATGGCGGCCTCGCGCAGGGGATCGGTACGGCCCTCTACGAGGAGATGCGCTTCGATTCCCGGGGCCAGCCGCTGGCCTCCACCTTCGCCGACTACCTCCTGCCGGGGCCGGCGGAGGTGCCCGAACCCCGCATCGACCACATGGAGACCCCCTCCCCCTACACGCAGTTCGGCGTGAAGGGGATCGGCGAGGGCGGGGCCATCGCGCCCCCGGCCGCGCTCGCCAACGCCATCAACGACGCCCTGCGTCCCCTCGGTGTGGCGATGCTGCATGCGCCGGTGAGCCAGCACCGCATCGTCGAGGCCGTGCTGGAGGCTCGCGACGCGGCCTCTGCCCGCAGCCGGGAGGCCGTATGAAGCCCGCCCGCTTCGCCTATGAGCGCCCCGGCGATCTGTCCGCCCTGCTCGCCCGGCTCGCCACCGCCGAGGGCAGCGTGAAGCTGATGGCCGGGGGGCAATCCCTCGGACCGATGCTGAACCTGCGCCTCGTCGAACCCGACCTCGTCCTCGACATCACGGGCATCCCCGAGCTGCGTCGGGCCTCGGTCGAAGGCGAGACCCTGGTGCTCGGCGCCTGCATCACCCATGCGGATATCGAGGACGGGCGCGTCCCCGACCTCACGGGCGGCGCCATGGCGCGGGTGGCGATGGCCATCGCCTACCGGCCGGTGCGCAATCGCGGCACGATCGGCGGCTCCCTCGTCCATGCCGATCCGGCCGCAGACTGGGTCACGTCGCTGATCGCGCTCGGCGCCGAGGTCGAACTGGCCTCGACATCCGGTCGCCGCCGGCTGGCCCTGGAGGACTTCGTCACCGGCGCCCTCGACGTGGCCCTGGCGCCCGGCGAAATGCTGATCGCCGTGCGGATTCCCGCCCTCCCTCCCGGCACTGCCTGGGGCTACGTCAAGCATTGCTCCAAGATCGGCGAGTTCGCCCACGCCATCGGGGCCGTACGGATCGAGCCCCATGCCGGGCGCGGTCGTGTGGTGATCGGCGCCATCGAGCGTGCGCCCCTCGTGATCCCGGACGCATCCGACCTGTTCGGCGGCCGGATCGGTCCCGACTTCGCCGAACGCTTCGATGCCCGGGCCGCCGATGCGCGCCTGCGCGAGGCCGGGATGACCGACGCCGTCGACCGCCACGTCCACGTCACCGTGCTGGGCCGCGCCATCGCGCAGGCGGCCGCCGCGCCGCCCTCCCTCACACCTACTGTCAGCGAGGCCGCATGAGCACCGCCGCGTCAGCCCTTCGCGACGACTGCCTGCCGCTAAACTTCACCGTGAACGGTCGTGCGCGCAGCCTGCGGGCCGAGCCGCGCACGCATCTCGGCGACGTCCTGCGCGACACCCTCGACCTGACCGGGACCCATCTCGGCTGCGAGCACGGAATCTGTGGCGCCTGCACGGTGCTGCTCGACGGCGAGCCGGCGCGGGCCTGCCTGACCGTTTCGGGGGCCTGCGCGGGGGCCGACATCACCACCATCGAAGGCCTCGACGACGACCCGATCGCCGGTGAATTGCGCGCCGCCTTCAACCGTGAGCACGCCCTCCAGTGCGGCTACTGCACGCCCGGCATGCTCATCGCCGCCCGTGATCTCGTCCTGCGCCTGCCGGACGCCGACGAGCGCCGCATCCGCGCCGGCCTCTCGGGCAACCTGTGCCGCTGCACCGGTTATGTCGGCATCGTCCGCGCGGTGCGCAGCGTCATCGCCGAGCGTCGCGCCCGCGGTATCGGGCCGACGACCGGCGGACAGCGCGGCCTCGGCCCCGTCGGCGCGCGCCTCGGCACGTCGTCCGGCACCGCATCGGAGGCGGCCCGCACGCCCCTGCGCCCCGTTGCACAGGCCGAGGCCGCGCCGTCGATCGCCGATCTCGACGGCGATTTCGTGCCGGCCCACCGGTTCGACCAGTCCTTCACCGTGGCGCACCCGCCCGACACCGTCTTCGCTCTGTTCGGCGACGTCGAGGCCGTGGCCGCCTGCCTGCCCGGCGCCATGCTGACGGGCCAGCCGAACCCGGACGCGGTCGAGGGCGCGCTTCAGGTGCGGATCGGGCCGATCGCCGCGCGCTTTCGCGGCCGCGCCCGGATCTTTCGCGATGAGGCGGCCCGCACGGGACGCATCCTCGGTGCCGGCAGCGACGCAGGCGGACGCTCCGCCACGCAGGGCGAGATCCGCTACCGCGTCGGATCGGGCGAAGCTCTCGGTACCGCCCGGATCGATCTCGCCGTCGGCTACACCCTCAAGGGGCCGCTGGCGCAGTTCGGGCGGCCGGGGCTCGTGCGCGACCTCGCCGGACGCCTCGGGGCCGACTTCGCCGCGAACCTCGAAGCCCGCCTCTCCGGTGCGCCGGCCCCGGCTTCCACGGGCCTCAACCCCCTGCGCCTGCTCCTCACGATGCTGACGACTTCCCTGCGCCGGCGCCTCGCCGCATGGGGCCGCCGTCCCTGACCGTCGCCTCCCCCCGCGATCCTGCCCGCGATCCTGCTCAAGACCGGAGACCACCATGACGCGCAGCCACACGATTCCCGCCCTGACCCTCGCCTTCGTCCTGTCGGCGGGGGTAGCCCACGCGCAGGCGATCCGGATCGGCGTCAACGAGCCCCTCACCGGTCCGTTCGCGGCGTCGGGCACCTACGTGGTCAACGGCGCCCGGATCGCCGCCGACGAGATCAACGCCAAGGGCGGTGTCTTGGGAAAGAAGCTCGAACTCGTCGTCGAGGACAACAAGAGCAACCCCACCGAGGCGGCGGCGGTGGCCGAGAAATTGATCACCAGCGACAAGACCCCGGTGCTCATGGGGGCCTGGGGGTCCAGCCTGACGCTCGCGGTGATGCCAAAGCTCGCCGATTACGAAACCGCGATGCTGGTGGAGACGTCGTCGTCGGGCAAGATCACCACTTCGGGCAACCCTTACGTCTTTCGCATCTCGCCGCCCTCGGCCCTGGAAGCCGAGGCCTTCGCGCCGATGGTGGAGAAGCTCGGGCTGAAGAAGGTCGATTTCCTGGCCATCAACAACGACTGGGGCCGGGGGGCGGCGGCCGATTTCGGCAAGATGCTCAAGGGCAAGGGCGTCACGGTCGGCCTCGTGGAGACCATGGACCAGGGCGCGCAGGACATGAGCGCTCAATTGTCCAAGCTGAAGGGCTCGGATGCCGACACGATCATGATCACGGCTGCCGTCGATCAGCTGACGCTCCTGTTCAAGCAGATGGCGGCGCTCGGCCTCAAGAAGCGGATCATCACCACCGGCGGCTCCCAGAACCCCGACCAGATCATCGCCCAGGCGGGCAACGCCGCCGAGGGGACGATGCATCTCACCACCTTCCTGCCCTGGTACCCGGACAAAACCCCGAACCCGGCGGCCACCGCCTATTTCATCGGCGAGTGGAAGAAGCGCGGCTTCGAGTTCGCCGGCGTCACCGAGAGCTTCCGGGGCTACGACGGCATCCGCGCCATCGCGGCGGCCATCGAAAAGGGCGGCGCCGCCGATGCGGCCTCGATCAAGAAGGGGTTCTGGTCGGTCGATTTCACCGGCCTCAACGGACAGATTCGCTTCGCCAAGGCCGGCCCCGCCGGGTCCGAGAGCGGCCAGAGCAAGCCGGACGTCTATCTCGTCAAGATCGACGGCGGGAAGGTCGTGGTGCCGACGCTTTAGCCGGGCGCAAGCCTCCCGGCTCGCACCCCTCGGGTATCACATGCGGAACAGGCTCTTCTCCTTAGGGCTACTGGATTCCCCCATCTGTTTTTGCAGGCAGAGCGCGTCCCTCTCCCCCTTGTGGGGAGAGGTTAGGAGTGGGGGTGGCTCCGCTAGCCCCCGCAAGCTGAGGGTCGCTCAACCACCCCCACCTCCAACTCCTCCCCACAAGCTCGACGGATCTCGGGCAGGCCCGAGATCCGCTGGGGAGGAGGGCCGCCCATCCCGCGCAATTGCCGTCACGCTGACGGACAGGGACCCGCGCCAAGCTCGCTGACTCTGCACTGACGCTCAGCCGACGACCGTATCACCTGCTTACAGGCGAGGCCTCGATGACCGAATTCCTGCAGCACCTCCTCAACACCCTGGTCCTGGGGGGCACCTATGCCCTGCTGGGCATCGGGCTGACCCTGATCTTCGGCATCATGAACGTGGTGAACTTCACCCACGGGGCGCTCTACACGGTGGGCGCCTACGTCATGTACCTCGCCGTTACCGCCCTCGGGCTCGGCTTCTTCGCCGCTCTGCCGACCGCGATCCTCGGCGGCCTCCTGCTCGGCGCAATCCTCGACCTCGTGCTGCTGCGGCCCTTACGCAGCGCCGACATGGACACGACCATGCTGGTGATGATCGGCGCCGGCATCGTCCTGCAATCGGGCACGCTCTGGCTGTTCGGCGGCGTCGCGAAATCGATCCCGACGCCGTTCCCGGATGCGCCCCTCCAACTCGGACCCGTCTCGGTGTCGTGGCTGCGGCTGTTCGTACTGGGCGCGGCTCTCGCGCTGATCGGCCTGACCTACTGGCTCATCAACCGGACCCGCCTCGGGCTGGCCATGCGGGCCACCTTCCAGGACCATGACACCGCCTCGCTGATGGGGGTCAACGTGCGGCTCGTCTATACCGCGACCTTCGCCATCGGCTCCAGCCTCGCGGCAGCGGCCGGTGCGCTCCTTGGGCCGGTCTATGTGGTGTTCCCGCAGATGGGCGGCATGGCCGAGCTGAAGGCTTTCGCCATCGTGATTCTCGGCGGGCTCGGCAACGTCACCGGGGCGGCCATCGGCGGCTTTATTCTGGCGCTGGCTGAGGAGCTGGGCGCCGGCTACATCTCGTCGGGCTACCGGGACGCCATGGGCTTCCTGATCATCATCGCGGTGCTGATCTTCAAGCCGACGGGCCTCTTCGCCAAGGCGGAGCGCATCGGATGACCCGGCACCTCCCCGCTCTCGCCCTCCTGGCGGCGCTGGCCGCCCTGCCCTTCGCGCTGGGCCACAACCCCTACCTGCTGAACGCGCTGATCACGACGGGCATCGTCACCATCGCGGCAATGAGCCTGAACCTGCTGCTCGGCTTCACCGGGCAGCTCAGCCTCGGGCACATCGCTTTCTTCGGCATCGGCGCCTATGTCAGCGCCCTTACGAGCCTCGGCTTCGACGTGGAGTTGCTCTGGGGCCTTCGCATCGTACACGAGCCGTGGCCGCCTGTGGTGGGCTTCGGCCTCGCCGTGCTGGTGACGGCCGCCTGCGGCTACCTCGTCGGCCGCCTGTCCTTCCGAGTGCGGGGTGCCTATTTCGTCATCGTGACGATCTCCTTCGCCGAGGTGGTGCGGCTCGTCGCCCTCAACTGGGTTGAGCTGACGCAGGGCCCCCTGGCGCTGACGGGCATCCCACCCTTCAGCCTCGGCCTGCCCGGCCTCGGCTCCGTCACCCTGCGCACGAAGCTGCAGAACTACTACCTCGTCCTCGTGGTTGGCACGCTCTGCTACGCCCTCATCGCCCGCCTCGTGCGTTCGCGCTTCGGACGGGCCATGCGGGGCCTGAAGGAGAACGAGTCCCTGGCCCTCTCGGTCGGCATCAACGCCACCCGGACCCTGACCCTCGCGGCGGTGATCTCGGCGGCGATGGCGGGGGCGGCCGGCAGCCTCTACGCCCATTACCTGCGCATCATCGATCCCGACGTGTTCCTGTTCTCCACCACGGTGACCATGGTCATCATGGTGGTGGGCGGCGGCAAGGGTACGCTGCTCGGCCCCGTCGTCGGCGGCCTGATCTTCGGCCTGCTTCCCGTCGCCCTGCGGCCGGTCATGGTGCCGGAGGCGCAATGGATGGTGTTCGGCCTCGTGCTGATCGTGATCCAGTTCGTCATGCCCCGGGGTATCGTGCCGGGCCTCGCCCGTCTCGCCACGCGCCGTCACGCGCCCGGTGGTGCAACCGCCCGGATGCCCGTGGAGGCCAGGCCATGAGCGAGATCCGCGCTCCCATCCTGTCGGTGGACCATGTCGGCGTGCGCTTCGGCGGCCTCGTCGCCATCGCCGACCTGCATTTCGACGTCCATCCCGGCGAGATCGTCAGCCTGATCGGCCCGAACGGGGCCGGCAAGACGACGGCCTTCAACGTGATGACGGGCTTTCTGAAGCCCAGCCAGGGTCAGGTCCGGTTCCGCGGCACCAGCCTCCAGGGGTTGCAGCCGCACGAGATCGTCCGTCTCGGCCTGAGTCGGACGTTCCAGCGCACGAGTGTGTTCCCCGACGACACCGTGTTCGACAATGTGATGATCGGCCTGCATCGGCGGGGCCGCGCGCGGCTGGTCGACACGCTGCTCGGGCGGGACCGCACCGGCGAGGCGGCTCTGCGAGACCGGGCCCGTGAACTCCTCGACTGGGTCGGGCTCTCCGGCCGGGCCCAGGAGAAAGCCGGGTCCCTGGCCTATGGCGAACAACGCCTCGTCGGGGTCGCGCTGGCGCTGGCCACCGAGCCTGCCATGCTGCTCCTCGACGAGCCGGTCTCGGGCATGAACGCCTCCGAGACCCAGGTCTTCGTGCGTCTGATCCGCTCGATCCGCGAGCGCGGCGTCACCATCCTCCTCGTCGAGCACGACATGCCGATGGTCATGGAAGTGTCCGACCGGATCGTGGTGCTGAATTACGGCCGCCTCATCGCCGAGGGGCCGCCGGCGGCGATCCGATCCGATCCGGCCGTGATCGAGGCCTATCTCGGCCAGGGAAGTGCCGCCCGCGAAGCCGCACAGGCCGCCAGGGAGACGATCGATGCTTGAGATCCGCGATCTCGTCTGCGGCTATGGCACGGTGACGGCCCTGAAGGGGCTCTCGCTCAAGGTCGAGGAGGGACAGCTCGTGGCGTTGGTCGGCGCCAACGGCGCCGGCAAGTCGACGACGCTCCGGGCCGTCTCGGGACTGATCCCAGCGCGCTCGGGCAGCATTCATTTTGCCGGCCGGGACATCACCGGCACCGACCCGCGCAAGGTGCTGGCCCAGGGCATCGCCCATTGCCCGGAGGGGCGGCGGGTGTTCCCGCAGATGAGCGTCGCGGAGAACCTCGCCATGGGCGCCTATCTGCGGCGCGATCCGACCGGAGTCTCCGCAGATCTCGCGCGTATCTATGGCGAGTTCCCGCGCCTCGCCGAGCGCAAGCACCAGGCTGCCGGTACCCTTTCGGGCGGCGAGCAGCAGATGCTGGCCATCGGCCGTGCGCTGATGTCCCGCCCCCGGCTCGTCCTGTTCGACGAGCCTTCGCTGGGGCTCGCCCCCAACATCGTCGAGCGCATGTTCGCCGTCATCCGGGCGATCTGCGACACCGGCACCACGGTCCTCCTCGTGGAGCAGAACGCCTTCGCGGCTCTCGAACTCTGCGACTACGCCTACCTGCTGGAGACCGGCCGCATCGTACTGGCGGGGCCGGGCTCTACGCTGATCGCGGACCCGCATGTGCGCCAAGCCTATCTCGGCGGTTGAAGGCGGGGCCTGGATCCATGCCTGCCGGATCGGGGCCCTGGACGGCCGGGCCATTCTCCCCGTCTTCGTCGCCGGGCGCCATCTCGTGCTCGTGCGGGACGGTGACGGCATCTTCGCGGCGGAACGGGCCTGCCCGCATGAAGGGGCGGATCTCGCCCTCGGCCATTGCTCCGGGGGACGCCTGTTCTGCCCAAGGCACGCGGCATGGTTCGCGCTGACGGACGGTGCCGTCTCGCCGGGATGGTTCTTTCGCGACCTCCGCACCTACCCGACCCGCAGGAACGGGGGCGATATCCAGGTACGGATCGAATCCGACGGATGAGGACGCGGGCCGGCCATCGTGACCGGGATCCGCGAGAGGGAGCATGGCATCGCCGGGCTCGCTCGCCGAGACGATCGTCTCGGCGCTGCGTCGATGAAGCCCAGTGATCAGAGCGCCTTCAGAAAGATCGGCCAGCACGGATCGTTCATGATCGAGCGGGCCCGCATGTGTTTCCAGATTCCGTATTTGTAGAAGTCGAAATCGAGGGTGGAGATGGTGTTCTGCACCATCGCCCAGGTCGACCATTTCACGTCGGCGAGTGCTTTGTGCACCATCAGGCGGGCGAACGATGCCTTGTCGTAGCGCCCGAAATACGCCTCGATCAGCTCGCGATCGACGCTCTCGGGGAAGAACATCTCTCCGCTCCAGATCGCGAGGTCGTAGAGGCGATCGTTGTTGGAGGCGTATTCGAAGTCGATCAGCAGGATGGAGCCATCCTCGCCAATGAGGAAGTTGCCCGGCATCGGATCGTTGAAACAGGGTACGAGATCGAGACCGGAGGCTTCGAGCGCCGACTGCGCCAAGCGCGTCTGGCGCGTCAGCCACACATGATCGGGCGGCATCGGCGCCTGGAGTTCGGCCACCTGCCGGTCATGTTCGGCGATCATGTCGAACACGGTCTTGGTGAGGGGCAGCAGCGGCGCTGCGTGGAATCGGCGATAGACGCCCATCGCCTCGGCCCGCAGGGCGGGGTCGGCGAAGTCGCGGTGGGTCGAGGGGCGTCGGCCATCGACGAACTCGGCGATCTCGATGTCCCGTGCGTCGAGATGATCGAAGGTACGGGGCCCGAGGCCGATCGCTTCGGCCTGCCGGCTGGCGGCGCGGGCGGCGGCGCGATCGATGAACATTTCCGTTCCGCGACCGGGCATCTTCACGAAATAGGCATGCGGTTCGCCATCGATCTCGACGCGCCAATTCATGTTGCTGATGCCGCCCAGGACCGGGCGATAGCGCATGGGGCGTCCCTGCCATGGCGCGACCGAGCGGAGAATGGCCTCGAAGGCGCGTTCGGTATCGGTGGTGCCGCCGCCCAGGGATATCATGCTCGCCTCGTCACAGGGATCTCAGGCTTTCCTCGAAACCCGATCCACCGACCCGCATCCGGCACCGCAGGAAGCGCCAGGCCGCATATTTGCGGAATTCCAGGGCGCGACGGGGTGACAGGCGGTCCATAGCCAGGGCCCGGAGGCCCCAATGGAGATCGTCGGCGGCGGCATAGGCCCTGCAACGGTGGAAGATGGCGTCGCGGTAAGCCCCTTCCGCCATCTCGATCGCAGGCTTCATCTGGGCGTCGAACTGGCAGGCTTCGCTGAGAAAGGCGCCGAGCTGGTAATGGGGGTCGGTGTCACAGGCCATGTCGAAATCCACGAGCTGGAGCGCGCCGTCCGGGGAGAACAGCAGGTTCGAGGCATGGGGGTCGGCATGGGCCGGACGGATCTCGGTTCCGGCGGCTGTCAGCGCCGCCTCGATGGCGTCGACCCAATCGAACAGGAACCAGGAATCCTGCGGCAGGGTGTCGGCCTCCTCGCCGAGGAATGCGCGAAGCCCGCGGATCGCCTCGAAGACGCTCCAACGACGTTCGAACGGTTCGCCGGCACCGATGCGCCGGAAGGCTTCGAAGACCGTGACCATGCGCTCGGGCCGGCGCAACGCGTCGAGGGTGGCGGGACGCCATTCGGGGCCCAGAGACTCGAACAGGATCGCGCCCTCCGCCTCGGCCAAGTGGAGGGGGCGAGGCGCAAGACCCAGGGAGGCGATCCGTTGCGCTGCCCGGAAGGCAGCGGAGGGATCGAGCAAGGCCGCGGCCGCGCGCTCCCCCACCTTCAGGAAGTAGCAAGGTGCCGCATCCGCGGCCTCGCCGACGAGGTACGAGGTCGATTCGACGCCGTGATAGGACGGTGAGGCGACCCCCGGCACAGCCTCCCGATAATGGACCGCCCTCCCCGCCAGCATGGGCGCGGCGGCAAGGGCCGCTTCGGCAAGGCGTTCCTGCGTATCCGCCGGCATGCCGAGCGCTTTCACCGGCGCTCCTTCTCCACTTCGAGGACCGACAGGCCCTCGTTGGCCAGGATAAGGAGCATATCCGCCAGGACTTGCGTGCCGAAGGCATGATCCTCCGGCGTGGTGAACTCGGTCGGGTGGTGGATCACGCCGCCGACACTGGGGACGGCCAGCACGATGGAGGGGCACACCGCCGCGAGGCTGATCGCATCATGGCCGCCGATCGTGTCGAGGGATCGGGCCGGGGCGCCGTTGGCGTCGCTCGCGCGCTCGGCGAGGTGGACGAGACCGGGCGACATCCGTCCGGCCGCGCGGCGGTCGATGGAGCGGATCTCATGCCCGACTTCGGCCCGTGCCGCCGCCGCCTCGATGCTCGCCAGCAGCCGCGTCTCCGCCTCGGCCAGGATCGCCTGCGATCCGGAACGGAGCTCGATGAACAGCACGGCCTCGCTCGGAACGGTGTTGGGCGAGTTCGGATACACCTCCATCCGGCCGACGGAGGTGTGCAGGTCGAGCCCGAATTCCCCGGCCAGCGCCTTGAGATCGGTGATGACATAGGCCCCGGCCAGGAGAGCGTCGTGGCGCGCCGCCATCGGGGTCGGCCCGGTATGGGCCTGCCGCCCGAGGAAGGCGAGGCGATACTTCACGGCTCCCCAGAACCGCGTGAAGGCACCGAACCGCAGCCCTTCCCGCTCGAGGACCGACTCGCCTTCGATGTGCAACTCGAGATAGGCGTCTGGAATCGGGACGGTATCGGTCCCGGCATAGCCGATGCTCTCCAAAGCTTCGCCGACCGAGATCCCCGCCCCGTCCCGCCGGCCGAGGGCCCAGGCCAGGTCCGCCGCCCCCGTGAAGACGCTGCTGCCGAGGAGGCTCGGCTGGAAGCGAGCCCCTTCCTCGTTGGTCCAGTTGGCAGCCACGAAGTTGCAGGCGGACCGGCCGCCGCTCTTTTCCAGACTCTCGCGGACCGCCAGGATGGCCTCGCAGGCGGAGATCACACCGAGTGCGCCGTCGAAACGGCCGCCATTGGGCTGGCTGTCGATATGGGAACCGACCATCACCACGGGGGCGTTGGCGCCGGCCAGATCGAGGCGCCCGAACTGATTGCCGATAGGATCGACCTTTTCCGCGAAGCCGTTCTCGCGGAACCACGTGGCGAGCCAGTCGCGCGCCTGTCCGTCTTCGGGCGAGAGGGTCAGGCGGGTCATGGAGCCGCCCGCTCCGCCGCCGAAAACGGAGACGGCCTCCATCATGGCCTGGAGGCGCGCGGGGTCGATCCGTACGGAAGAGGGTGAGGTCGTCTCAGGCATGGATCACATCCACTTGTGTGCGCTGAAAGGCCCGCGCGATATCGCGCGTGAGAGGGGCGTTGGTGACGAGGGTGTCGACGGCGTCGAGGCCGAAGGTGCGGATCGTGCCAAGCCGGCCGAACTTGGAGGAATCGGCCAGGATGACGGAGTGGCGCGTGCGCTCCACGGCGAAACGGCGCAGGACCGCCTCGTCCTCGCCCAGATCCATGAACCCGAGCGCGTGATGCACGGTGACGATGCCCATGATCGCCACGTCGTAGATGTGCTCGCGCAGGACGGTGTTCGTGCGATGGCCGAACAGGGCCCTGTAGTCCGGCTTCATGTCTCCGCCCAGCACGGTGACCTGCGCCTGGGGATCGCCCGCCAGAAGCGCTGCGATGTCGATGGAGTTGGTGTGGACCCGGATGCGCCGGCCCAGCAACTTGCGAGCGAAGGCCAGTGTCGTGGTGCCCGCATCGATGAAGACGGTCATGCCGTCCTCGACGAGTGGCAGGGCGGCCTCTGCGATCCGCGCCTTCTCCCGGGCGGCGACCCGGACACGTTCATCGAAGGGCCTGTCGCTCTCTCTCCGGTCGAGGACGGCCCCGCCATAGACCCGCCGCGCATGGCCACGCAGTTCGAGGTCGCGCAGGTCGCGCCGCACGGTCTCGGTGCTGATGGCGAGCCGGGTCGCGAGGTCTTTCACGGTCACCCGCCCGTCGCGTTCGAGCGCATCGAGGACGAGATCGAGGCGACGCCCGGTGATCCCCATCGCAGGCATTCCCTCCTTTGCCGCCGATCCGGGGCCATGTGCCCCGGTCCCGACGCCGACCGGGAGATGGACCCGCCGAAGGAACAAGCCGTGCATCAGACGAGTCCGGCGACACGGTTCGGGGCGGGATCCGTCTCGAGATGGCAGGCGGCGAGATCGCGCGATCCGCGCACGCCGAGGTGCGGGCTCAGGGTCACGCAGGTCTCGAATGCCTGCGGGCAGCGTGACCGGAACGAGCAGCCGGTCGGCAGGTCGATCGGGCTCGGGGGCTCGCCCTCGAGGAGACAATCCTCCGGCCGGTAGCGCCGCTCCTCCAGGGTCGGCATCGCCGACAGCAGGGTCCGCGTATAGGGATGGCCAGGATCGAAGAAGAGGCGCTCGTTATCGGCGAGTTCCACGACCTCGCCGAGATACATCACGGCGATACGGTTGCAGGCTTTGCGCACCATGGCGAGGTCGTGGCTGATGTAGATGTAGGTGAGGCCGTGCGCGCGCTGGAGCGTGTCGAACAAGGCCAGCAATTTGAACTGTTCCGTCTGGTCGAGGGCCGAGAGGGTCTCGTCCATGAGCAGGATCTCCGGGTCGAGCACCATGGCGCGGGCGACGTTGATGCGCTGGCGCTGCCCGGCGGAAAGCCCGAGGGGCAACTGGTCGTAGAGCGAGACGGGCAAACCCACATCGTTCATGACGTCCCGTACCTTGTCGCGGATACGCCGGCCGTCGCGCCAGCCATGAGTGCGCAGGGGCGCTTCGAGCATCGCACCGATGCCCGTGCGCGGAGGCAGCGAGTCGAACGGATCCTGGAGCACGAGCTGAAGCTTGCGCCGGAAGGCGAGAAGCTCGGACCCGGAAAGCCCTGCAATGTCCCTCCCCTCACACAGGACCTCGCCGCTGCTGGGCCGTTCCAGGCGGCTGAGCAGGCGCATCAGGGTGGACTTGCCGCAGCCGGATTCGCCGACCACCGCGAAGCTGTCGCCCTTGTGGATGTCGAAGGTGACATGGCGAACCGCGCGCAGCGCGCTCGTCCCGGCAAAGCTGCCGCGCTTCTTCACCCGGTAGGTCTGCGACACGTCCCGCAGGCTGACGATGGCGGAGCCCGGCATTGCGCCCTTCCGCGGGACGGCCGGCACCGTCGGCCGCGCGCTCCAGATCGCAGGGATCTGCGCCACGAGTTCGCGGGTATAGGGATGGCGGGGCGCGGCGATCAGCGCTTCGGTCGGCTGCTCCTCCACCAGCCTGCCCTCATCGATGACGAGGATACGGCTCGCCGCCTCGCGGGCGACGGGGAGCGAGGACGAGACGAACAGGATCGCGGTGTCGAACCCCTCGGTCAGCTCGCGCATCAGGCGGATCACCTGGGCGGCGACGGTGACGTCGAGGGGCTGGGTCACGTTGTCGGCGACCAGAAGCGCCGGGTTCGAGATCATGGCGTCGACGATCAGGGCCCGCTGCATCATTCCGCCGGAGAATTGCGACGGGTAATCGTGAAAGCGCGCGCTTGCCGAGGGAATGCGCACCGCGTCGAGCATCGCGATCACGCGGTCCTGCGCTTCGGCCGCATTCACCTCCGGCGCCACCGCCCGGATCTTCTCCACGATCTGGCGCCCGACCGGGAGGGTCGGATCGAGGGCACCCATGGGATTGGCGCCGACATAGGCGATGTCGCGGCGTAGCCGCCGCATCTCGCGCGGGGGCAGCGTGAGAAGGTTGCGGTCGCGGAACCGAACCTCGCCGCCGCCGATGACCAGGGGCGGGGCGATCCAGTTGACCACCGCCCGGGACAGCACCGTCTTGCCGGCGCCGGAAGCGCCGACCACGCCGACGATCTCACGTGGCGCGACGTCGAACGAGATGCCGTCGAGGATTCGGCGCTCGCGCCCCGGAAGGTTCAGGTCGATCCGCAGGTCGCGGACGGAGAGGACGGGGCCCATCAGGCGCCTCCGTGAATCGTGTTGCGCGCGCGCTCGAAGGCAGCGCCGATCAGGTTGATGCTGGTCAGCGTCAGGCACAGGAAGACTCCCGGCATGGTGGCGATCCACCAGGCATTGAGGAGGTACTTGCGGCCATCGGCGATGATGTTGCCGAAGGTCGGTGTCGGCGGTTGCACGCCGAGACCGAGGAATCCTAGCGTCGACTCGAAGATCATCATCCGGGCGACGTCGAGCACCGAGGTGAAGAGCAGCGGCGGCACCAGTAGGGGCACCAGCAGGGTGAGGATGATGCGCGGGTGCGTCGCCCCGGAGACCTGCGCGGCCCGCACGTATTCACGGCCCCGCTCGGCCATGACCATCGACCGCATCACCCGGGCATAGACTGGCCAGTTCGACAGGCCGAGTACCAGGATGATTGCCGGGATCGTCGGACGCGAGACGCCGAGCACAGCGATGGCCAAGATGATCATCGGGATCGAGAGTTGCGCGTCGGTGATGCGCATCACCACCGTATCCGTGCGACCGCCGAAATAACCCGCGATCGTGCCGAGGGCACAACCGATCAGGAGAGTGACGGCGACCGAGGCAACGCCGATCAGGAAGGAGTAGCGCAGGCCGACGAGGCTGCGCACCAGCATGTCGCGGCCGATCTGGTCGGTGCCGAGCGGGTGGGCCCAGCTCCAGGTCTCACCGACGAACAGCGGCGGCAGCAGGCGCGCGCGCACGTTCATCTTCAAGGGATCGATGCCGCTGAGCTCGGGGTAGAAGGCAGCGGCGAGGGCGAGGAGCGTGAACAGCGCGAAGCCGATGCGGAACTCGGTGGAGCGGCCGGCATGCGAGAGGATGCGCCGGCCGATCGAGCGGGAGGCGGCGACGTCGACCCGCAATGGCTGGGCGACCAGGGTGGCGTCGAGGGCGCTCATCAGTATTCGAGCCTCGGATCGATGGAGGTGGCGGCGAGATCGACGAGGATATTGATGAGGACGAAGATCGCGCTGGTGACGATCGCGATGCCCTGGATCAGCGGGAAGTCGCGCTGCAGCACCGCATTGATGGTGAGCAGTCCCAAACCGGGATAATCGAAGATGTATTCGACGATGATCACGCCGCCGAGCAGGCTGGAGAACTGCACGCCGAGCAGGTTGAGCAACGGGACGGAGGCGTTGCGCAGGGCATGGGCGGCGACGATCCGGCTCGGCGACAATCCGCGGACATGGCCGACGGCGACGTAGGATTCGCTCATCTGTGCGGCGACGGCCCCCGACAAAGTCCGGATCAGCACCGGCGACAGTTCCACCGCGAGCACCAGGGCCGGCAGCACGGTGTAGGAGAAGCCGCCATAGCCGATCGCCGGCAGCCAGCCGAGCTTCACTGACAGAAGCAGCGCCAGGACGATGCCGAGCCAGAAATTCGGCAGCGAGACGAAGACCGACGAGACGGTGAAAGCCAGCTTATCGGCGATGCCGCCCGGGCGTAGGCCCGCCGCGATCCCGAGAAGGCTGGAGAAAACGAGAGCGAAGAGCAGGGCCAATGCCGCCAGTTGCAGGGTCATCGGCAGGGCATCGAAAATGAGGTCCAGGACCTTCGCACGCTCGCCGCGGGTGGTGTCGTTGAAGGTCGCGCCGCCGGTCGACGCGCCGTTGGCCGGCCGCACGAAACTCTGGCCGAGATCGCCCTGGACGACGCGCACCATGTAGCGTCCGAACTGGACCGGGATGGGATCGCGCAGACCCATCTGGGTGGCGATCTGCTCGATCAGGGCTTCGGGCGCCATGCCGCCGGCCATGAGCCGCACGGGATCGCCCGGCACGACCCGAAGCAGCGTGAAGATCAGCAGCGAGACCAGGAAGATGATGACCGCACCCTGCGCGAGGCGCCGGGCGAGGAAACTGAGAACGAACATCGGGAGCAGGTCCGGTGACGGGTTCGGCAGGGCGCGACACGGCTCCCGCCGGAGCGGACCGTGTTACGCGCCCAACGCGCATGGGATCGGGCTGGTCGATCAGACCGTCTTGGAGGCGTCGATGGAGCCGTCGGGATAGACATAGAGACCCTGCAGCTCCTTCTGCATCGCGTGGATCATCACGGAGGTGAACAGCGACAAAGCCGGCACTTTCGCCGCGAGGAGCGGCATGGTCTCGTCCTGAAGGATCGCCTTGCGTGCTTCCAGCGTGGGCGCGGCCCGCTCCTTGTCGAGGCTCGCGTCGATCGCGGCGTCCTCGATGCCGGTGATCCGGTGCGAGGACGAGTGGAAATGGGTGCGCAGCACCAGATCCGGCTCCGGCGAGCCCGTGGACCAGCCGCAATCGACCATGTGGCCAGGGCCGCCGCCGGGGCGATGGTAAAGGCGCTCGTTCCATGCCGCCGGTTCCAGGACGGTGAGGCTCACCGGGAACCCCTGCTCGTTGAGCATCGCGGTGATGACCTCGCCGTATTCCTTGGTCTTCGGGTAGAAACCCACCGACGTGATGTATTCGAGCGGCGGCAGCCCCTTCCCCTTCGGGAAGCCGGCCTCGGCCAGCAGCGCCTGCGCCTTAGCGGGGTCGTAGGCCGGATAGTTCTTAAGATCGACGTAGCCGAATTTCACGGGCGAGACGTAGTTCGCGGATGCGTGGCCGGCCGCACCCAGAAGCTCGACGATCATCGCCCGGTCGATGGAGTGGCAGGCCGCCATCCGGACCCGCACGTCGTTGAAGGGCGGTTTGGAGCAGCGGAACCAGAGATACTTGTTCTCGACGGAGACGACCTGATTGATCGCGATCTTCGGGTTGGCCTTCACGGTCTCGACCTGCTCGGGCTCGAGCCGTTCGACGATCGAGGCCTGCCCGTTCATCAGCGAGAGCATCCGGGTGGTCGAGTCGCCGGTGAAGGTGAAGTCGATGCCCGGGATCGCCGGCTTACCCTTGAAGTAGCCGTCGAAGGCGGCGAGGACGGTGCTGTTGCCGCGCTGTTCGACGAAGCGGAACGGACCCGTACCGTTGAGCCGGCGGGTCAGGGCGCCGCCCGGCCCTTCCGCGATGTCCTTGGCCGACATGATCGGCAGGAACGACGCCAGGAAGATGAAGAGATGGGCGGGATAGCCGCCCTTCGACGTGTCGACGATGACGGTCTCGTCGTCGGGCGTCGTGATGGTCAGCGTGTCGGTCGGGCCGGGATACCATTGCGCCGGCCGGTCCTTGCCCGAGCCGTATTCCAAGGTGGCCTTGACGTCCTCGGCCTTGAACGGTTTGCCGTCGTGGAAGTGGATGCCCTCGCGCAGCTTGATCTGCAGGCGGGTGGGCTCGATCAGCTGGATATCGGTGGCGAGCTCGTAGACCACCTTGCTCGGGTCATCGAGCGTCATCGGCGTGCGGGTGAGGAAGCCCATCACGAATCCCTCGATGTTCTTCTGCGAGAGCGTGGTGTGAGCGGTTGGATCCCAGTTGCCGGTGATGTTCTCGGCGGACAGGAACACCAGCGGCTTTCCCCCTTGCGCGAAAGCGGAGGAGATCAGGAAGTCCGGATTGATCTGGCTGACACCGGCCAGTGCCGCACTGCCTTGCAGAAAACGCCTGCGATCAATCCCGTCGGCCATCCCGAAACTCCCAAAGCCACGTATCCGTCAAAGTGGTCAAAAACCACAAAGCACGGCGCGTGCCAGAGCGCTCGAACCGGTCAAAACGGTCATGGAGCGGATGGTGGCAGGGTCGGGGCGAGAGGAAGACTCCCGATCGACGATCCACTTCTCTCGTGCCGTCGATGGGCGGGGATCAGCGAAGGGTCGAGCGTCGCGACGAAGGGGCGATGTGAGCAGGGCTCTGGCCCGGTTACGGGCCTGCGCTGCATCGGCGCGTCGGTGGAGGACAACGCCAGCCTCTCTCATCTGCCGGGTCGACGAGGCTCCAAGAGTTCGACGAGGCTCCAAGAGTTCGACGAGGCGCACGGTCTCGTCGGCAGGCTGATTATGCCTGGAGCGTCCTGGCCCGTGTCCTATCATGGGCGCTCGATCGCGGCCTCGTACTGGTGAACCCCTGTGAGAAGGGTGGCCGTCTCTACCGGGCCAAGCGCACCGACAAGGTGTGGACGGCAACGGACGAGGCTGCGTTCCTGGCAAAGGCGCCCGTGCACATGCGCCTGCCCCTCATCCTGGCCCTCTGGACCGGTCAGCGGCAAGGCGACCTTCTCCGCCTCACCTGGTCGGCCTATGACGGCGAGACGATTCGCCTGCAGCAGAGCAAGACCGGCGCGCGGGTCGTCATCCCGGTCAGCGGACCACTGCGCGAGGCCCTGACGGCCACGGTGCGCAAGAGCCCGATCGTCCTCGTGAACTCTGAAGGCCGCCCCTGGACGAGTGACGGCTTCCGCTCGTCGTGGCGGAAAGCATGCCAAGCAGCCGCGGTGAGCGGTGTGACGTTCCACGACCTGCGCGGCACGGCGGTGAGCCGTCTGGCGCTTGCTGGATGCTCTGAAGCTGAGATTGCGACCCTGACCGGGCACTCGCTGAACGATGTGCGCTCGATCTTGGATGCTCACTACCTGAACCGTGACCCGGCACTAGCCATTGCGGCCATCAGGAAGCTCGAAACAAGAACACAATTTCCCGACCGGGTACCCGACCGGGCCTAGCTGTTCTTGGTATGAAACGGAAAAAGCGTAGTTAAATCAGTGGCTGGGGGACGAGGATTCGAACCTCGACTAGAGGAGTCAGAGTCCACTGTTCTACCGTTAAACTATCCCCCAACGAACCCTTTGAAGACAAGGCGTTTTTTACCGCCGCTCTTCGAACTGGGCCGGAAGCTTCGTGAGCGCCTCCGAACGAGGTTGTTCGCATAAGCCACTGCTCCCGTCCGGTCAACCACCCCGATGACGCCAAAATCACCGAGGATGTATTTCCACGGTCGGCGTCTCGCGGGCGGCGGAGTCGACTTCCCCGCCCAGCCTAGACCGGCCTTGCCGAGGGAGATGCAACCCGCCGACATCCATGTCACGCACTCCCGACGCGACGCACGCGCGCCCCCGCTCCTGACTGGCCGTATGTGCTGCGGCCGTGGGGCCATTCGTCCGATGGGAAAATCGTGCGTAAATGTCAGCTCACCGAAACATCCATACTTGTCCGGGGTTGGCGAAGAGAGCGTGAGGCCCGATTCATTCCGGCGGCGTTTGGGCAGGGACCGTCAGTGTTCGAGGAACGTCACAGGGTCCGCGTGGAATGAGCCCCGCCGGACAAGAGCGCTCCCGCCATGGGGCGAGGGAGGTCGCGGGTTGAGCGCGCGCGAATACGATCTTCTCGTCATTGGCGGCGGCATCAACGGCGCGGGTATCGCTCGCGACGCGGCCGGGCGCGGCCTCGGGGTGCTGCTCTGCGAGAAGGGCGATCTGTCCGAGTTCACTTCGTCCGCCTCGACGAAACTCATTCATGGCGGTCTTCGCTACCTTGAACATTACGAGTTCCGACTGGTGCGGGAGGCACTGGCCGAGCGCGAGCGCCTATTGCGGCTCGCTCCCCACATCATCTGGCCGCTGCGCTTCGTCCTGCCACACGACGAGGGCTTACGCCCTGCCTGGATGCTGAGGCTCGGTCTGTTTCTCTACGACCACCTCGCCCGCCTGCAGACCCTGCCCGGCTCGGCCTCCCTGCGCCTGCAAGGCACGGATCTGGGCGCGCCGTTGCAGCCGCGCCTGACGCGCGGGTTCGCTTATTCGGATTGCTGGGTCGAGGATAGCCGCCTCGTGGTGCTCAACGCCATGGATGCGCGCGAGCGCGGCGCCGAAATCCGGACGCGCACCGCCGTCGAATCCGCCCATCGCGATGAGACATCCTGGGTCGCCACAATCCGCGACGTCGTATCCGGCCGCCGCGAGACCGTACGTGCGGGCATGGTCGTCAACGCCGCTGGTCCCTGGGTCAGTGAGACCCTGGGGCGCACGCTCGGCCTCGCAAGCCGTGCGACGGTCAGGCTCGTCAAGGGTAGCCATATCGTCGTGAAGAGGCTCTATGACGGCGCGCAGGCCTATATCCTGCAACAGCCGGACGGGCGGATCGTCTTCGCGATCCCCTACGAGCGCGACTTCACCCTCATCGGTACCACGGATGTGCCCCATGGGGGGGAGCCGGGCCCGGTCCGAATCTCCGAGGACGAGACCCGCTATCTCTGCGACTGCATCAACCGGTCGTTCCGGGCTCGGGTCGGCCCCAACGACGTGGTGTGGAGCTTCTCGGGCGTGCGCCCGCTCTTCGACGATGCCGCCACGAATGTCTCCGCGGTGACTCGCGACTACGTCCTCGATGTCTCGGACCGCGATGGCCGCCTGCCCGTGCTCTCGGTCTATGGCGGCAAGATCACCACCTACCGGCGCCTCGCCGAACACGCGATCGGTAAGCTCGCCCCCTATCGACCGGGGTTGAAGCCCGCCTGGACCGCCACTGGGATTCTTCCCGGCGGCGACTTGCCGAATGCCGATATCACGAGGTTCCTCGGCGATCTCATGGCGCGACGGCCCTTCCTACCGCCGATGATGGCGCGGCGCCTGGCCCGTGCCTATGGCACCTGCACGGACGAGCTACTGGGCCCGGCACGGAGCCTCGCCGATCTCGGCACCGATTTCGGAGAGGGACTCACGGCGGCGGAGGTGGATTACCTGATCGATCGCGAATGGGCACGCAGCGCGCAGGACATCCTCTGGCGCCGCTCGAAACTCGGCCTGCATCTGTCACCCGAGGGACAGGCCCGGCTCGAAGACTATATGACCGGCAAGGCCAGCGCAGCCTGAGAGCCGATGGACTCGCGCCCGGCCTCGCGAGCCGTACAGGAACGACACGCTCCAAGGATGGGAGGCGGCCATGACCCGTTATGTCGGTGCCCTCGATCAGGGCACGAGCAGCACGCGCTTCATCGTCTTCGATCGCGGCGGCGCAATCGTCGCGTCGGCCCAGCGTGAGCACGAGCAGATCTATCCCTGCCCCGGCCATGTGGAGCACGACGCGAACGAGATCTGGCGCAACACCCGCATCGTCATGCGCGAGGCCCTGGCGATGGCGGGGCTGGTCGCTTCCGACCTCGTCTCCATCGGCATCACCAACCAGCGCGAGACGACGTTGATCTGGGATCGCGCCACCGGGCGCCCGCTTCACAACGCCCTGGTCTGGCAGGATACGCGAGTGGACGGGCTCGTGAGCGAGTTCGCGCGCGATGGCGGCAAGGACCGCTTCCGGACGGTCACGGGGCTACCCTTGGCGAGCTACTTCTCCGGCCTCAAACTCGCATGGCTTCTCGACCGGGTACCCGGCGCCCGCGTAGCGGCGGAGGCCGGGGATGTCCTGTTCGGCACCATCGATAGCTGGCTCGTCTGGAACCTCACGGGCGGACCCGCGGGCGGTCTGCACGTCACCGACGCAACCAATGCCAGCCGAACCCAGCTCATGGCTCTCGACACCCTCGATTGGGATCCCGGCATGATCTCGGCCTTCGGCATCCCGCGGGCGATGCTGCCGAAGATCGTCTCCTCGAGCATGGTCTATGGCGAGACGCGCGGCGCCCTCCCCGGGGTTCCCATCGCCGGCATCCTCGGCGACCAGCAGGCGGCCCTGTTCGGCCAGGCCTGCTTCTCTCCCGGCGAGGCCAAGAACACCTACGGCACCGGCTGTTTCGTGCTGATGAATACCGGCACGGCGCCGGTACCTTCCACCTGCGGCCTCGTCACCACCCTCGCCTACCGGCTCGGTGATCAGGCGCCGGTCTATGCGCTGGAAGGGTCCATCGCCATTACGGGGGCCCTGGTGCAATGGTTGCGCGACAACCTCGGCCTCATTCGGGACAGTGCCGAGATCGAGCCCCTCGCCCGCACCGTGGAGGACAATGGCGACGTGTATTTCGTGCCGGCCTTTTCCGGGCTCTACGCGCCGCATTGGCGCGAGAGTGCGCGCGGCATCATCGCGGGCCTCACCCGCTACGCCAACAAGGGCCACATCGCCCGCGCCGCTTTGGAGGCCACCGCCTACCAGACCCGCGAGGTCATCGAGGCGATGGAGACGGATTCCGGGATCGCCATCAAGGAATTACGGGCCGATGGCGGCATGGTCCGCAACGACCTCCTCATGCAGTTCCAGGCGAACCTCCTCGCGGTGCCGGTTCTGCGCCCGAAGGTGACCGAGACCACAGCACTGGGCGCCGCATACGCGGCAGGCCTCGCCACGGGCTACTGGGCCGGCACGGGCGACCTCGTCGCCAATTGGGGCGTCGACCATCGCTGGCACCCACGAATGGACGAGGACCGGCGCAACCGGCTCTACGCCGCCTGGGGCAAGGCGGTGACGCGTTCGTTCGGGTGGACGGAAGCGACGGGATGAGGAAGGTCGGCCATTGCCGGCCTTCTTCGCCTCACCGTGGCCCATCGAGAGAGAAATTGGAGGCCTCGCCCGGAATCGAACCGGGGTGCAAGGATTTGCAGTCCTCTGCGTAACCACTCCGCCACGAGGCCTCTCGCACATCCCATCGATGAGGGAATGGCGCCACCGGATCGGACGGTCGATCCGGGGTGACCGGTCTCTTACAGAGCCCGGGCCCCATCCGCAACGGGGATTCCGCGACAGGAGGCCAAACGGTGGCGAGGCCGTAAACAAAGCCGACAAATATGCGAAGAGGCCTTGCGTCCCGCCAAAGCCGTGTGTAGAGACCCCGCCGTGGTCCCCGATAGCTCAGTTGGTAGAGCAAGCGACTGTTAATCGCTTTGTCGTAGGTTCGAGTCCTACTCGGGGAGCCAATTTCCTCTTCGGTCGATTGTGACGCCGAACGAGGTATGGGTGTGAGGCCGAGCGGTCTCCTCATTTCAAACCTATTCCTGTTCAACCTCGGCCATCCATGAGCGCTTCGTTCCGCCGGACCGGCTATGCGTGGGTAGTGCAATGCGGTAGCGTCACTCGGTGCGGGGGACGTCATATTTTCGGCGTGTAGTGCTCGCATTGAGCTTCTATGTTCTCGAGCGGACGGGGCCTTCCTAACGATGGCAAAGATCGCTGACTCCGGGGGCAGTCAGAGACGGGGGCATGTCATGCTGCGGTCTATCTCCATCGTCGGAACCGCATTGCACGTTCGATGAAGTCTGCAAACATCCTGATGGACTACACGGATCTGGTGTCCTTCTTCAAAAGAGGGTTGCCGATCACCGGGATCCAACGCGTCGTCTATGAGATCACCAGCGCTATACAGGCGGACGATCTCGACTGCGTCATCACTCCCATCGGCATCACCCCCTTCAAACGGCGGCTCGCGCCCATCAGTGCCCCGATGTTGGAGCTCATCGAGGCCTATGGCCGGACCAATACCGTCAAGGGGCGCTCCCTCGTCGCCAAGGCGGTGGAGGAGCTGAGTTATGTCCGCATCTTCAAGAACCAGCCGGCGGCGGCTGCCGACAGTTCCATGCCCCGGTCCGCCCCGTGGCTCGTCATGCTCGGGGCGAGCTGGTCGCGCTCGAATTATGCCGGCATCGTCAGCGCGCTGAAATCCGCCAACATCTCCTGCCGCAAGGCGATCCTGGTCCACGACATGCTGCCGATCGAGCAGCCGAAGCTCACCTTCCGTTCAGCCCATGAGACGTTCAAGCGCTGGATCGATCTCGTGCTCGAGACGGCGGATGTGATCTTCACGCCATCTCGCGCCACCGCGGAAGCCTTGATCACCTATCAGGGGTTCGATTGCGGGCGGATCGTGACCCTCGATTTCGGAGTGTCGCAGATCGGTGACAACACCCCGCCGAGGCCGTTGAAGGTGAAGGGGCCCTACATCCTCTATGTCTCTTCGGTGCATCCGCGGAAGAATCACCGGGTCGCCATCAAGGCTTGGTCATTGGCCTTCAAGGGCAATGAGGAGGCGGCCCCGAGCCTGGTTTGCGTCGGGCACAGCAAGCGCAGGAAGCGCATGATGCTACGCGCTATTGTCAGGCGCACGCCGCTGGCCCGTAAGCTTCACTTCCTCGCCAAAGTGGACGATCTGGCGCTGCGGACCCTCTACAAGAACTGCCAGATGTTCCTGTTTCCCTCCCGCTACGAGGGGTGGGGCCTCCCGGTCGCCGAGGCCCTGAGCTTTGGCAAATTCGGCATCGTCTCGAAGACCACGTCCCTGCCCGAAGTCGGTCAGCACTTCGTCGATTATGCCCCTCCCCATATGACGAGCGAATGGGCCGCCAAGATCAAATCTTACGCTAGCGATCCCGGGTTGCTCCGGGCGAAGGAGCGCGAGATCGACAGGAACTATCGCCCCGCTACCTGGACCGATACGGGCCGGCAGATCATGGCGGCCCTTCGACGTGTGGACGAGGAGGCCAAGACCGCTCGGGCCGTCAAACGTCCCACCCCGTCCCACGGGACCCCGGCGCCGGCGGACACCGCCAGGCAGCGCGTCTCTCAGACGACATCGTGATGCTGGTCGCTCCCTCGCTGCCTTCCCATTAACGTGAACTCCTGCCCTGGACACCCCGCAGGAACCGCCTTAATCAGGCGCACCAATGACTTGAAGAGGATCCATGGATTCGGGATCGAGGCAATCAAATGCGAGATGACCTTGCTGTCTGTCGGCGAGATAAGATCTTTGGTCGCGTTGGATTGCTGGGTTTATAGTCACCTAAGCATCGATATCACTTTGTTTGGCTCCTAAATATTGATTGCCGTGGGACGAAAGCTAGAGCGTCGATCGTGTTGATGCTTGTGGGTCTAGGTTGTGCAGTGACGATGAGGTCGTCGTTTTCGTTTAGATAATCCAAGAATTGAGGACGTGATCTATGGCGACATCCATCACCCGGTACGTGCGTGAAAAAGGCGAGATTCCGCTGGCCTGGGCCGGTTCGACCATGGACATGAACTATCTCAACTTCGGCGACGCTTTGAGCCCGGTGATGATCGCGCTGCTTTCGGGCAAGCCGATCCGCAGAACGCCGATGAAGTCCTTCGCGCCTCGCCTGTCCTGCGTCGGTACGATCGGACACGGCTTCGCCAATGGTGAGGTCTGGTTCTGGGGGACGGGCTGCTCGAACTGGGCCAACCCCTCGGCGCCGGCGAACGAAAAGAAGCCGTTCGTTCCTTCGGCGGATTCGCACTTTACCGTGACCGCCACACGTGGGCCGGTCTCGGAATCGCTCCTCTCGGCCAAGACCCTCTCGCATGCCGTTCCCTACGGTGACCCAGTCTGGCTGCTGCCGCTTTTCTACAAGCCGACCGTCAAGAAGCGCTACAAGCTCGGTGTCATCCTACATCTGTCGGAGCTCGCCAATCGCGAGATGGAGGCGGTGCCGCGCAAGGAAATCGCGCGCTTCAGAATTCCGGCCGAACTCGCCGACGACGTCCATCTCATCACGACCGTCACCGAACTGCATGTCGGCGCGCTTCAGTCGAAGATCGACGAGATCCTGTCCTGCGAGCGGATCGTTTCCACCAGCCTCCACGGGATGGTGATCGCGGAATCCTACGGCATTCCCTGCCTGTATTTCGCGCCGAGCCTGAGCAAAGACGGGCTGCAATCGGTGGAGCTTACCCCCGAGGGGGATGTCGACCTGCGCATCGTCGATCTCTATACCGGCCTCGGCCTGCCGAAGATCGATGTCTACAATCAGCCGCGGCCCAAGCCGAGCGACTGGCCCGCCATCATGAAGGCCATCGACAAGAGCTGGTCGCCGAAGAGCTTCGATGGCGATGCCTTGATCAACGCCTTCCCTGTCGATCTGAGCCCGATCTCCGCCGCGCCCGGCGAGACGATCTGGGAGCACAAGGCACTGACCGACCTGAAACTCCGCCACGATGTCGGCGAATTGAACCGTCTCGACCGCAAGGAATTTCCGGGAGGTGCCAAGGCGGTGGCTGCCCGATTTCCTGATGAACCTTCCAAAGGCGCTCCCCAAGCTATGGCTGAAAAAAATGCCCCCCAACCGACTGTCGAAGATGCTGCCTTGGACGACGCGGCGAAGTTAGAAAAAAAAAAGACTTCCGCCGCTCTCCTGAAGCGCGTTAGGTCGACCTTGCCGCCCGGTTCAGTTCCCTTGGCCTGGGCGGCCAGCTCTCAGAAGTTTCCCCACGCAAATTTTGGTGACGCACTGAGTGCCGTGATGGTCGCCGCCATCTCGGGATGTGTCGTGCGGCATGCCGCCTTCGACAGCAATTCCGAGCGTCTCGTCGCGGTCGGTACCATTGGACACGCCATCCGCAACGGGACGGTCCACATGTGGGGCACCGGTCTCGATGCCCAGCGCTGCCCGGGTAGTCCGAACCCGGCGCCTTATCAGCGGCCTGCGGGAACCGAGTTCCACGTCCATGCCGTGCGTGGCCCCAAGACCGGCGCCGTGCTGAGGGCGCAGGGTATCGCGGTTCCGGAGATCTACGGCGACCCCGTTTACCTGCTGCCTAAATTCTGGCCCATGGATCACGTGGTGAAAACCCATGAGATCGGCGTCATCGTTCACCTGACCGAGCTTGCCTCCCAGGACCCCGCCGCCACTGTTCTCGACGTGATGACCCGCTACGGCATTCCCCCCGAGCGCAAGGGTGACATCCGGATCATCAACACGATCACCGACCGTGATGCGCCGTCCTTGCGCGCCAAGGTTGAGGAGATCGTGTCCTGCCGACACATCCTCTCCACCTCGCTCCACGGCCTCGTGATCGCGGAATGCTACGGTATTCCCAGTTCCTGGTTCGCTACCTATGGCCAGGGTGAAGGCCGGGAACTCAAACTCGACGACGATCAGGAGAAAGTCGATCACCGGGTGCGGGATTTCTATCTCGGCGCCGGTGTGACCCGCCTCAACGCCTTCTGCCTGGAGCGGCGCGCCAAGCCTGAATGGGACAAGGCCCTCGACTGGATCAAGGCCACATGGCGTCCCTTGGCCTACTCGCCCCAGGCCCTGTTCGAGGCCTTCCCGCTGCCGAAGGCGGTCGAGTACGAGGCGACCCCCTGGCCGGTGGAGCCGAAAGTGCTCAAAGCGCTGAAGTTCTAGGCTTCCGGCTCCGCGGAACGCGTCATATCGTCGTCCACGCGGCGATCTGGGAGAGCTGAACTCCGTCCCTTTCGGAGACGTCACCGCCCGGGGAGCAGGAACGGAATGCTTCCGTCATGGACCCGGGCCGCCGACGCGAAGACGGCACTTGGTCCAACTCTTTCATTTGGTCCGAGTCTTCTATCCTTGTCGCCAACGACCCATCGCAGAACCATCCAAGGAAGTCTGGAATGCCTAAAAGTGTGATGCTGGATGGGTATAACCTCGGGCTGGAGAAGGGTACCGGCGTCGCCACCTATGCCCGCAACCTGAGCTACGAGTTGCACGAGCTCGGCTATCGGACCGATGTCCTCTACGGGACCCGCGCCTCGCCAGGCATCGATCCGCTCCTGCGCGAGATCTCGTTCTTCGATCCGGCGGTCGGTACCCCGCCCCAATGGCTGGTGATCCTGCGCTATATCCGCGACCAGCTCACCTCACCTCTCGGGCGGCGTGCGGTGAAAGTGCCGATCACCGGCACCGTCATCAGCAAGACGTTCGAAGCGCGGATGCCGTATTTCGATCAGATCTGGAACAGCGTGAATCTGTTCGACGTCTCGCTCAGCTATTTCAAGACCTACAACCGCACGCTACGCGTCAGCGGCCTGCGCACGCCCGACATCATGCATTGGACCTATCCTCTGCCGATCCGGATTCCGGGCGCCAAGAACATCTACACCCTGCACGACCTCGTGCCCCTGCGCCTGCCCTTCACAACCGGCGACATCAAGCGGCGTTACCTGCGCCTGATGCGGCGCATCGTGAAGGATGCCGATCACATCGTCACCGTGTCCGAGACCTCGCGCCGCGACATCATCAACCTGCTCGGCTGCCCCGAGCACCGGATCACCAACACCTACCAGTCGGTGGAAATCCCGAAGAAGTTCGCCGAGAAGCCCGAAGACGTGGTCCGTCGCGAGATCGAGGGCGCGTTCGGCTTGCCCTATAAGGGCTATTTCCTGTTCTTTGGCGCCATCGAGCCCAAGAAGAATGTCGGCCGCCTCGTCGAAGCCTATCTTGCCAGCCAGGTCTCGGCGCCTCTCGTCATCGTCGGCGGCGCGGCCTGGAAATCGGATGTCGAGTTCAAGTTCATCAATCCGACGACGAACTCGTATCTCGAACAGATCGACAACATGACCTACCAGCGCGACCGCATCCGGCGGTTCGACTACGCGCCGTTCTCCCTTCTCGTCAGTCTCATCCGCGGCGCCAAGGGCGTGGTGTTCCCCTCCCTCTACGAAGGCTTCGGCCTGCCGGTGTTGGAGAGCATGCTGCTCGGCACCCCGGTCATCACCTCCAAGGAGGGCTCGACGCCTGAGGTCGCCGGCGATGCCGCGCTTCTGATCAACCCCTACGATGCCCGCGACATCGCCGACGCGATCCGCGCCGTGGATTCGGATGCGGATCTGCGCGGGCGCCTCTCCGAGATGGGCAAGGTCCAGGCGGCGAAGTATAGCCCCGAGATCTATCGCGGCCGCCTCAAGGAACTCTACGAGCGACTCTGAACGAACCTTTCCGGACCGCCGCCGGCCTCGTCGGCAGGCGGTTCGGACCACGATGAGGCCTCGACCCGAAATGGCGATTCTCGTGACCGGAGCGGCGGGCTTCATCGGTTACCATGTGGCCGATCGCTTGCTCGCACGTGGCGAGACGGTCTTCGGCATCGACAATCTCAATGATTATTATTCGGTCGCACTCAAGCGTGACCGGATTACCGATATCGCGACGCGCCGGGGCGACTCGTTCCGCTTCCTTCCCCTCGACTTCTCGGATCACGAGGCCCTGGACAGGGGGCTGGACGGGCATGGGATCGACAGGATCGTCCATCTCGGGGCGCAGGCCGGGGTGCGCTACTCCATCGAGAACCCGCGCGCCTACGTTCAGGCCAACGTGGTCGGTCACCTCAACATCCTGGAATTTGCGCGCCACCGGGGTGTGGCGCATCTCGCCTATGCCTCGTCCTCCTCGGTCTATGGCGGCAATACCTCCCTGCCCTTCCGGGTCGAGGACCGTGTCGACCATCCGGTCTCGCTCTATGCCGCCACAAAGAAAGCGGACGAGTTGATGAGCGAGACCTACGCCCATCTTTATCGCCTGCCCCAGACGGGCCTGCGCTTCTTCACCGTCTACGGGCCGTGGGGACGGCCCGACATGGCCTTGTGGCTGTTCGCCAAAGCCATCTTCGCGGGCGAGCCGATCCGTGTGTTCAACGACGGTGCGATGCGGCGGGATTTCACCTATATCGATGACATCGTCGCCGGCATCCTCGCCTGCCTCGACAATCCGCCGCCCGATGACGGCGCGGAGAAGGCGGGCGGCAGTCATGCGCCGCACCGGCTCTACAACATCGGCAACAACACGTCGGTGCCGCTTCTGCGCATGATCGACGTGCTGGAGGAAGCTTGCGGGCGTCCGGCGATCCGTCGGTCCGAGCCGATGCAGTCCGGCGACGTGAGGGAGACCTATGCCGATCTCAGCGCCATCTCCCGTGACCTCGGCTATGCCCCGACGACGCCGATCGAAATCGGCATCCCGGCCTTCGTGCGCTGGTTCAAGGCCTATCACCGGCTCGGTTGATACGAACCAGACACCCCCGCGGCGACGGCATTGCAGATGGACAGCGTCCTGTCGGGGATCCGGCTGCTAGCGGGAGGTCCCTCATCCCCCAAATGGGGGATGGCAGCAATGGGCGGGATGCTAGTGTTCCCAGGACCAACGGGCTCGACCTAACCCGGGATTCCTATGGAACAGAGATGTTCATCGATTGCCGTATCACCTACGACCTCCGATCAGATGATCGGAGCCTCGACCTTTGGACAGTGTTCGACACCAAGACCGGCCGCCCGGCATTGGTGAATGGTGTCCGGCAGGTCGGGCTTGCCTTCGCTGCGGCCGACGCACTGGTCGACGTCCTGAACGCCATGGAGCGCGCCGCGCCTGGCTCGTCCGTAACCTGGTGAAGCAGGGCGCAGCGCCCTGGATCGTCGGTCTTTTCGCCCTCATGGCCGGGAGCGTTCGCGCCGTGAGCCGATCACGGGCGTGAACGACTTTAGCCCCTTCGGCGCCCCGTCCTTAAGACAACGCTAACCCTGTTCTTTTACCACGTTGGGGTCGGCGAGGAGCCGTCCCGATGTAAGGGCCGTGCGTCTTGGACGTGGGCGATCCTCTGGGACGATCTTTGGCCGCCGCGTCCATCGCGCCGGTCCGGGATGCGCGAAGGGACGTCCGAGAAACATCCCGGGCAGTGGTCTTGTCGCGCGAGACGTTCGACGCCAGGGCCGCGGAGAGACAGTCGTCCGGGATGCGTGCAGGGCCGACCGCAGGATGGCACAGGACGGGGCTTCGTAGCCTGATCCTGACGGCCGCCGTCGCCTTGCCGGGGGTGCAGGCGCAGGCCCAGTCGCGCCCGGCGACACAGCTTGCTACCCCGACTTTCGGCAGCACGAATCCCTCCTCCGCCACGGGTGCCGGTACCACGGGTGGTCCGACCCTGCGTGGGAGCGGCGCGTCCGGCGATGCATTGACGGGTGCCGCCTCCCCAAGCGACGGCGCTTCTTCGCAGACGGACGATGGTTCGGCCGGCACCGCTGCCCGGCGGCGCTCCCCTTCGCCCGTTCCGCCTGTGGCTTCGAGCGCCGGCAACAACCGCAATCCCACCGATCTCTTGCGCCTGCGCGCGATCCCACCTCGTCGTTTCGGCGTGGCGACGACGCGGCCGGTCCGTTCCATCGTGCGGACACCGTCGCCGGACCTGCGCCTGACCCCGGTGATCCGCAACGCCGTCGTCGGCGCGCCGCTGCCGACCCCGTCACCCGCCCCGCCCCTGGCGCCGTCCCTGACCCTGCTACCGCTCGCCGGGATCAGCACGCCGGGTGCTTTCCTCGGCTCGGCCCTGCGCAGGCCGCTGGTGGTGGACGAGGCCTATGCCCCCCTCGGCATCAAGCTCGGGACCTTCACCTTCCTGCCGGTGTTCCAGCAGAGCGTGGGCTACGACACCAATCCGGACCAGGTCACGCCCAACCGCGCCAAGGGGTCGCTCGCCCTGCGCACCGAGGGCGAACTCGCCTTCCGCAGCGACTGGTCCTCGCACGAACTCGCGGGCGAACTCCGCGGCGGCTATCTCGACTTCCCTGACAACCAGGCCGCCAGCCGGCCCAACGGCGCGGGTACCGTTCGCCTGCGCCTCGACGCCAACCGCAGCACCACCGTCGATGTGGAGACCCGCTTCCTCGTCGACACGCAGCGGCCGGGCTCGCCCGACATCAATGCCACGCTCTCGAACCGCCCGATCGTGGCGAGTTACGGTACGACGATTGGTGTCACCGAGACGTTCAACCGTCTCCAGGTCTCCCTGCGGGGCCTCATCGACCGGTCGGAGTTCGAGAGCGCGACGCTCTCCAACGGGGCGATCCTGAACCAGAGCGACCGCAACCTGAACCAGTACGGGTTGAGGCTGCGCGCCTCCTACGAGATCTCGCCCGTCATCTCGCCCTTCGTCGATGTCCTGGCCGATACCCGCGTCTATGACCTGCGCACGGATTCCAACGGGATCCGCCGGAATTCCGATGGCATTACGGTCACGGGCGGCGCGCGCGTGGCGCTCACCCGTTTCGTCAACGGCGAGGTCTCGGCGGGTCTCCAGCATCGGACCTATGTCGATCCGGGCCTGAAGGACCTCACCGCGCCGATCATCAATGCGGCCCTGATCTGGACGGCGAGCCCGCTCACCACGGTGCGGCTCAACGCGGCCACCGGCATCATCGAAACCGCCGTCCCGGGATCGAGCGGCGTGCTGACCAAGGCGGTGACGCTGGAGGTGCAGCACGACCTCCTGCGCAACCTGTCGATCACGCTGGGCGGCGGTTACCTCGCCAGCGACTACGACCGGGTCAACATCACCGAGCGTGGTTTCTCAGCCACCGCACGGCTCGACTACCGCTTCAACCGCTGGCTCTCCCTGCGCGGCAGCTACATCTACCAGCAGATCGACAGCAGTTCCGCTGGGTCGAGCTTCAGTGCCAATACCTGGCTGCTGGGGCTACGGGTCACGCCTTGAGGGGGCTCGGGCCGCCTCCTGAAACCTGAGCGTCCGCAGGGCTTCAGGCGGCCTCTGTCAGGTGCCGGATAAGGCCCTACCGCGCCAATGCCAGCGACGCGCCGGACTTCGAGAGCGCACCGTCCAGCGCCCCGCCGCCCTGGCGCAGGCGGGCCGTCACGGTGCCGCCTGGCTGGTAGAGATAGACCTCGCCGTCGCGGTAATCCCAGGCCGTGACCTTCGCCAGATCCTTGTTGGCGCAACCGGACGCATTCGCCTTGTAGAGGTCGAGGGCGGGGGCGCTCGACAGGGAGACCTTGCAGGTCGCGCCCGTGGCGTCCCTGGCGTTCCAGCTTCCCACCACCGAGGAGCGACCGCTCGACACGACCGGCGGAGCCGGCGGTGGCACATAGACCGGCTCGGCAACGACCGGGGCAGGCGCGACGGCCACGTCCGTACCTACCGGAGGCGGGGCGTCGACAGGGGCGGCGCTGGCGCCGGGGGGAGGAGCAAGGGGGGAAGAGGTCACCGGACCGGCGGGCATGGCCGGAGCGGCCGGCTCGAGGGCGGCCTGGGCACCCAGACCGGCACGGCTGCCGCGGCTCGGCCCATCGAGGCGCGACGAGCTGCAGGCGCCGAGGCCTGCGGCAAGGGCGACGAGGGCAACGGTCGACAGGACTTGACGCGGCATCGATCTCTCTTCCCGGCGGGGACATCGGCAATAGACCGCTGCGTCACCGCCAATTGCGCTGACGGCAAGGCAATGCGGGACGATCGAGAGGGGAAAGGCGCATTGCTCTGGCTTTTCGGACACGGTGTGGCGGCAAGGCCTCAATCGCCTCCGCGCATGCTCGCGGCCTCAGCGCCGAGGTGCCACTCCATCGATGGCAAGCCGAAGATGCATGGGCCCGCGCAAGGCAGCGCCCGAGCGATAGGGAGGCGGATCGTCGATCAGACGCGGATGGACGAGGCGTTGTGCCAGCGCCACCAGGGCCGCCTCGGCCTCGAACCGGGCGAGCGGCGCGCCCGCGCAATAATGGAGTCCGCCGCCGAAGCCGAAATGACGGATATCGGGGCGATCCGGATCGAACCGGTCCGGATCGCAGAACACCGCCGGGTCGCGATTTCCGGAGGCGAGGAGGAGGACAATGTCGGCACCCTCCGGGATGGTGATGCCGGCGATGTCGATGGCGCTCAATGCCCGCCTTGTCCGGAAATGCACCGGTGGGTCGTAGCGCAGCATCTCTTCGATGAGACGCGGGGCGAGGTCCGGCTCGCCGGCGAGCCGCGCGAGGATATCGGGGTGGCGCACCAGAGCCAGCGTGCTGTTGGCGATGAGGTTCACGGTGGTTTCGTGCCCGGCCACCAGCAGCAGGATGGCGCTGGCGATGAGGTCGACTTCGCCCATCCCCGGTTCGCCGCCTGGCCCGGAACCGGCACTCAGGCCCGACAGCATGTCGTCTTGCGGATGTCGGCGCTTTTCCTTGATGAGGCCACGCATGTAGGTGGAGATCTCGTCGAAGGTGGTGATGTTCTTCGCTCGTGCCTCTTCGTTGCCGAGGTTGTCCGGTTCGAGGGCCGAGGCGAGCTGCGTCGCCCAGCCGTGGAATTGCGGCTCGTCCTCCGGCGGCACGCCGAGCATTTCGCAGATCACCGTGACGGGAAGCGGATAGGCGAGGTCGCAGACGAGGTCGAAGCTCGTCGCATCGCTCTGCTTGTCCAGGAGGTCGGCCACGAGGTCATGCGAGCGCCCACGCATGGCATGAACGCGCTGATGGGTGAATTGCCCCATCACGGCCATCCGCAACCTGTCGTGATCCGGTGGATCGCGGAAGATGAAGGGGCGATGGGTGTTGGTGAGGTGGTCCTTGACCGGGTTGACGATCCAGTCCGAGAACGGATTACCGGTCCGGGGGCGTTCGCTCGGCGGCAGTGTCTCCGAACTGATCCGCGGATCGTGCAGAAGGCTCGTGATCGCCGCATGGGTCGAGACCACATAGATGCCGTCGTCCTGGCGTGAGACGGGCGTCTCGCGCAGTCGGGCATAGAGCGGATAGGGATCGGCCCGGTTCGCCTCGTCCTTGACCGCCTCGAACAGCTGTCCGGTCTTCATGGCGATGTCCGTTTCTCGGGAAAGCCCGGCGACAGCACCGTCAGATTGTGTTCGTCGGTTCCACCGCGGATGGGGGGGAATGGTGCGCGGGCGGCGATCTGCTCGGCATAGGCGGGAAGCCACCGGGCGGAATCGAACGACACGGCTGCGATGCAGCGGCCTTTCGCGCCGTAGACGACGACGAAGCGGCCCTCCTTCGGGCTCCCCTGCGCGAAGACCATGGAATCCGCCCCTTCGGTGAGGCCGACCGACTTGATCGTGATCCCGCCCTGGGACGACCAGAAGGCGGGCATCTCGTCATAGTCCGTCTCATTGGCTTCGCCCGCGAGAAGGCGCCCGGCGTGCTCGCCCTGCGCCACGGCGTGTCCCCAATGTTCAAGGGCGACGGGACGTCCGTCAAAGAGCGGATGGGGGAACCGCGCCACGTCGCCGGCCGCGGCGATGGCCCTGTCCGGACGCCCCTCGGTGTCGAGGGCGTGGCCGGCCTCGTTGCAGACGACGCCGCCCGGCCCGGCATCGAGCCCCGATCCACTCAGCCATTCAGTGTTGCGCACCGCGCCCAACGCCACCACCACGAGGTCGGTTTCGACTACATTGCCGTCCTCGAGAATGGCCCGGACCACCCGGCCTGCCTCATTGCCTTCGAGCCGCGCGACCTTGGTCCGGCTGCGCAGGTCGACGCCGAGAGCTCGGTGCAGGGCAGCGACGATCTCGCCCACCGGCTGCCCGAGAATCCGGGCGAGGGGCGCCGGCCCCGGATCGATCAGCGTGACGGCGCGGTCGAGGGCCCGGCAGGAGGCCGCGACCTCGCAGCCGATGAAACCCGCGCCGATGATGAGGACGCGCTTGGGGCCGGCGGCGAGCGCCTGACGCAGGGCGGCGGCATCGTCGCGCCCGCGCAGGGTATGGACCCCGGCAAGGCCTGCCTCGGTCGGGTTCGGCCATGATCGTGCGCGCGAACCCGTGGCGATGAGAAGCCGGTCATACGACAAGGTCGTACCGTCGGCGAGGCGGACCTCGCGCGCCTGCCTGTCGAGACCGGTGGCGGCCACGCCGAGCCGCCAATCGGCAGCGAGGGCGTGGAGGTTCGGCAGGACCGTCGCTTCGGGCGCCACCTCGCCCGTAAGAGCGGATTTGGAGAGCGGCGGCCGGTCGTAGGGGCGATGTGGCTCATCGCCGACAAGGGTGAGGCGGCCGGCAAAGCCCGCGCGGCGCAGGGCCTCGGCCCCGCGCAGGCCCGCCAGGGACGCGCCGACCACCACCGTATGTCCCCCGGTGTTCTTCCTTTCGGCGTCCATGCTTCTCATCGGCCCTGTCGCTCCGGATCCTCGACGCGGATCGCCTGGACCGGGCAGGACACCCGAGCGCGCTCGATGGCGAGACGGGTGGAGGAAGAGGGAGCGGGGTCGTAGAACAAAGCCTCTCGCCCATGCAGAACGAAATGCCCCGGCGCCGCGTAGCAGCACTGAGCATAGGCTTGGCAACGGTTGAGATCGACGGTGACGCGCAAGGGTGGCGTCGCGTCGGGTGGCAAGGAAGAATCTGGCATGAGGCTCGCTGCAGGAATCACCCGACAAGGTTTCCGGCGAGCCGAGGTTCCGTCGCGAGCGCAAAGGTCGCGTAAGCGCTTCACGATTCGGCGTCGGTCCCGAGCTTCCGGTGCATCACCAGGGCATCGACCAATCCGAGGGTCGGATGCCGGAACGCGTCGGGCAGGCGCGCAAGTTCCGAGAAGCCGAGGCGCTTCCACAGGGCTACCGCGCGGGTATTGCTGGCGACGACGAAGTTGAACTGCATTGCCAGGAAGCCCTGCCGGGCGGCATCGTCGATGGCGTGTCGTCCCATGGCGCGGGCGATGCCGCGGCCGACCGCGTCGGGATGCGTCATGAAACCGGCATTGGCCACATGGGCCCCGCCACCCTGCTGGTTCGCCTTGAGCATGAAGGTACCGAGCACCCTGCCCTCGTCCACGGCGATGAAGACCTGGTTTGCCGGGGCGAACCAATAGTCCAGCATGGCCTTGCGGGATCCGTCACGCGGAAGCGCATAGGTCTCGCCCGCCCGGATCACCGGCTCGAGGATGGACCAGATCGCATCGGAATCGTCGGGTTCGGCGGCACGAATAAGAAGGGACGTCATCGTTCGATCCGGGCTCATGCCACTCCGATTCTTCCCCAACCGGGAAGTTTGATCGCCGGGCGGCGCAGGTCGAGTCCTGCGACGAGGCCGAGCAGGTTGATCTCGACCCCCTCGACCCAGCCGACAGTGATACCGGCATAGCCGCCGACGGTCAGCCTGATTCCGGTGCCGCTCGGCGTGCGCTCGACGATGCGTCCGGGAGGCGCCCAATCCTTCCCCAGCGCCGTCGGCGGAAGAGTGACCTGCGGCTCCGGCAGGCGGGCCAGCACATGCGCCGCGAAGCTGTTCGAGTTCGGGCCTGGCCAAGCCCGGTAGGTTCCGAGCGCCCGGTAGGGGTAGTCGGCCACGGCCGCGCGGATCGCCGGGATAGCGCGGGCGGCATCGTCCCCGTCGAGGGCGAGAATGGTTTGCGGATCGTTGCCGAACCAGCGGCCGTCTGCGGCCCAGCCATCCGTGCGGACCGGCATCCCCCAGCCGACCACGTCGTAGCGGGTGTAGCGGGCGGCACCGGCCGGTTTCACCACGATCCAGCTGTGATGGGCAAAGATCCCGCGCCAGCGCCCGACACGCGCCGCATAGACCCTGACGAGGGCCGGATCGGTCGCTTTGGGCGGGCGCAACAGCCCGGCGCTCGACCAGTCGGCCACTGCCCAATCCGCTGCGCCGCCGCCCCGCGCCGTCCACCACAGCGCATGGGTGCCAAGTGGCAGAAGGAACAGACCGAGCAGAAGGAGGCCGAGCATTCGGAAGGTGGTGCCAAGGAGGGAGAGGGAGATCACGAGCAAGAATGTTTGCCTGCGCCGAGCCTCCCGCAAGCGCCGCCTTCGTCGCAGCGGCGCCTGCCGTTGATGCAGTTCGGCAACAGGCGGGGCTCCAACCGTCCATCAGCGCCCTCCCCCCCTTGCGGAAATAGACGCTCTCGCGGATGAAACATTATAACATAATTCTTGAGGGGCCTGATGCGGACGAGACGATCGAGGATCTGGCTGGCCGGGACGATGCTATCCGGCGCGGGCCTGACATCCGGCGCGATGGTCGCTCCCGTAGCGGCCCAGCAGGCCGAGGCGACGCTCTCCGAACTCAGCGTGACCTCCGCGAGCCCGATCCTTCCCGCCCCCGGCCCTTCCGCCGTGGGTGGGTTTCCCACCGGCGTGCTACCGGTCGTCGGCGACAGCTTTTCCCCCGTCACGGTGGTGACCCGCTCCGAGATTCAGCGCAACCAGCCCCGCACCCTCGGCGACGCCCTATCCGACCGCCCCGGTATCTCGTCCTCGACCTATGCGCCGGGCGCGGCTTCGCGGCCGATCATTCGCGGCCTCGACAATGCGCGGGTGCGAATTCAGGAGAACGGAATCGTCAATGGCGGCGTATCCGATCTCGGCGAGGACCATGCGGTGCCGGTCAACCCGCTCACCGCCGATCGGATCGAGGTGATCCGGGGCCCGGCGACCCTGCGCTACGGCTCGGGCGCTATCGGCGGCGTGGTCTCGTCCGAGAATAACCAAGTGCCGACCTTCATTCCGGCCCGGGGTGTCTCCGGCCAGGTCACCACCGGCTATTCCAGTGTCGATAACGGTCGGCTCGGCGCGGCGAGCGTCGATGCCGGGGCCAACGGCATCGCGGTCCATGCCGACGGCTTCAAGACGGCCACCGATTCCTACGCGATTCCCGGCGGCATCCAGCGCAACTCGGCCACCGAGACGCAGGGCGGCTCCATCGGAGTCTCGGCGATCGGCGATCGCGGATTTCTCGGCGTGTCGTTCAGCCATTACGAGGCGATGTACCAGATCCCCGGTGGCGAGTCGGAAGAGACCCGCTCAAGTCTGAACCCGAAGCAGGACCGGGTGCTCGCACGTGGCGAGTACCGACCGCTCCAAGGGCCGTTCGAGGTTCTACGGTTCTGGGCCGGCGGCTCGGTCTACCGCCACGAAGAGATCGGTCTGGCGCATCACGACCATGAGCATGAGCACGACCATGAGGAGGTGGCCGGCCCCGAAGGCGTGCAGGCCATCTTCAAGAACCGCGAGGTCGAGGCCAGGTTCGAGGCGCAGCACGTACCGGTCGTCACCGCGCTCGGCACCCTGACCGGCGCGGTTGGCGTGCAGACCAGCCGGCGCGTCCTCAATTCGCAGCTCGAGAGCTTCCTGCCGCCGACGGAATCGCGCTCCCTGGCCGCCTATTTGTTCGAGGAACTTGCAGTCGGGGGCGGCCTGCGCTTCCAGGCGGCCGGCCGGATCGGGAACGACCGGCTCAACAGCATCGCCACGCTGTTCCCGACCGACTATCTGCCCGGCGGCATCGATCCGTCGAGCTACCCACTGACCCGCCGCTTCGCCCCCAAGATTCTGAGCTTCGGCGCTCTGCAGGACCTCCCCTACGGGTTCGTGGCGAGCATTAACGGCTCCTATGTCGAGCGCGCGCCCACCAGCTACGAGCTGTTCTCGCAGGGACCGCACCACGCCTCCGCGACCTTCGAGATCGGTGATCCGACCCTGAAGCTGGAACGCGCCCGCACGATGGAGCTCAGTCTGCGCCGGGCCGAAGGTCCCCTGCGCCTCGACGCGACCGGATATGTGACGCGCTATACCGGCTTCATCTACCGCCGGGATACGGGCAACCGCTGCGACGACGATTTCGCCTCTTGCGGCAGCGGCGACGAATTGCGCCAGATCGTCTACTCCCAGGCCAACACGACCTTCTACGGCGCCGAGATCGGCGCGCAGCTCGACATCCTTCCCGTTGGCGACGGCTGGGCCGGGATCGAGGCGCAATACGATTTCGTACGGGCGCAGTTCGACGACGGTTCCTACGTTCCGCGCATTCCTCCCCATCGTCTGGGTGGTGGCGCCTTCCTGCGAGCGAATGGCTGGTTCGGCCGTGTGAACCTGCTTCACGCCTTCGACCATACGGAGATCGCGCCGTTCGAGACGCTGACCCGGGGCTGGAACGACCTCCGCGCCGAACTGGCCTACACGCAGTCCGTCGACCCGGCGATCTACGGTGCCACCGAGGTCACGGTGGGGCTCCAGGGGCGCAACCTCCTCGACGACGATATCCGCAACTCCGCGTCGTTCAAGAAGGACGAGATCCTGCTGCCAGGTCGCAACGTTCGGCTGTTCCTGACGGCCCGGTTCTGAAGCCGGACCCCTCCTCGAATCGGGCCGCACCGGCCCGTTTCGGGACCGATGAGACCGAAGTCGGACAGTTAGCTGCCCGCGGCGTGACAAACCGTGCTATAATGTGAGCAACCCCGCACGAACCCGTGCCCTGGGCAACTCCATGAGGCCCAAGTGGCGAATGCGTTTAAAAGTGGTGCGTCCCAGTCGCGCACCACTAACGATTTCAACGAACGGGCCAAGCAGCTCTCCGAGCGTCTCGGCGCTATCGAGAAGCCGGCGCAGATGAAGCGCGGCAACGCCCCGCGCCGCTCGTTCAAGGCCGGCCCCCGCCCCGAGGCCGATACCGAGCCGAAGGGCGAGGTCGAGACGACCTCCGAGAAAGACGAAGGCGAAGCTGAGGGCGAGGCTTAAACTTCGGCCTCCTGTCGCTAGTCCTGATGCGGCATTGAACCGGCGCGCCGAATCTCGCGTTCCGAGCATCTGTTCAATGCCTGTCATCGTGCTCCATTCTCGGCGCGTGTGCCGCGAAGAAACGCGAAGGGCCCGGAGCGCCGCAGCGGATGCGAAATCCGGTACGACGTTCCGAGCCCTTGTCTCATCCAGCGTCCGGCGCCCCCCGGAGCGGCGAGGCTAACCCTTCCCCGGGAGGGCTTCCTCTGTGGGTGTCAGCGGCGAGCCTTGGCCTTGCGAGCCGCGTAGCGCGCATCGCGCTGGGCCTTCTTCTCGGCGAGTTCGATCGCCTTGCGTTCGGCGGCGAGACGCGTCTCTTCCTCTTCGCGGGCGATCTGTGCGGCGAGCTCCGCCTCCTCGCGAGCGCGCTTCTCTTCAGCGGCCTTCTTTTCGGCCGCGATGCGGGCGGCTTCGCGTTCGCGAGCCCTCTCGTCCCGGGCGCGGGCAACCGCGGCGCGGGCCTGGGCCTTGGCAACCATTTCCGGGTCATCCGCCGGAGGACGGGCCTTGAATTTTTCCAGCAGCATCTGCTTGGCGCTGGCGGAGTTCTTACGGCGGTCGTCGAAATTCCTGTAGTCGAAGGCGCTCATCTGACCTTTCTCGGGTGGTGCGTCTCGGCCCGTTCCGCGAGCGGAAGCGCGCGGCGCTGAGCCTTGCTGTGAATCATCGGAAGACGGGATCGAATCGAAAAGCCCAATGCCTCACGATTCGGCCGGAATCAACAGAAGCCGCCCATGACAGGGCGGCTTCCTACGCATGTGTTGAACGAAGGCCTCACTGAACGGCCCTCGCCCTTAGCGGTTCAGGCCGCCTGAAGGTTGCCGGCGGACTGCTTGCCGGTGCGACGGTCGTTCTCGATCTCGTAGGACAGCTTCTGTCCCTCGATGAGATTGCGCATACCCGCGCGTTCCACGGCCGAGATATGGACGAACACGTCCTTGCCGCCGTCATCAGGCTGAATGAAGCCGTAGCCCTTGGTTTCGTTGAACCATTTCACGGTGCCCGTGCTCATGGTGATGTCCTTCTCGTCGTCGGGAGGAACGCGATTGCAGTCTTCGCGCCCTCGTCTCGAATTGTGTGGGGAGGGGCCTCTCGGGCCGCAGAAAACGACGTGCGGCCGACAGGGCGCAGGGTTTCGGAGATGCGATGAGATCGAAGCGACAGACCGCGGCAGTTCTGCAATGACTGCTGGGCGTGCGACCCGGATTGAACCGGCGGGGGATCGTGGAAGACAAGGTCCGATAGGTGAAAGTTAGGGTGCCTGCGATGTTCAGACAAGGCTCCCGGCCGTTCCGGGTTCCCGTCGAGGTGCGCGATTTCCATCCTTCCCCGGGGCCGACTGAACGAAGGGCTGCGGCACCGGCCGAGATTGCCCTCGTGGGTGGTGCGGTCTAGGCTTGCCACTCTGCGACATGAGGCGAGGAACGACCTTAACGACCCGGTGAGGGGTCGTCACGGAAGGTTGACCGGCATCGAAGCGGGGGCGGGATGACGGAATCGACGGCTGACGGACGAACCTTTGCGGGCATACCGTTGCAAGGGGCGAGAGCGGACCGGTCCGAATCACGGGCGGGCCGTGTTTCGTGACGTCGAACACGCGTGACCTAAAGGGCAGAGGCCTGAAACACGGCTGCGCGGGCGTGGCCATGGCCGTCCTCGGCGGCGTGTCGATGAGCACCTTAGCCGCCTCCCCCGCCATCGCCTTCGACCTGTTCGGTATGTTCGGTTCCGAAGAAGAGCCGCCGGCACCGAGCGGCGAGACGCTGCCCTATTCGGTGAAGTTTCAGGGGCTCGAGGATGACGACGTGCTGCAGGCTCTGCAGGACACCTCCACGCTCTATCGCCTTCGCCAGGACGCTCCGCCCGACGGCGAGGGCATCGTGCGGCGTGCGGAGGCGGACCTTCGCCGCCTGTCAGACGTGCTCTCCGGCTACGGCTATTACCAGGGCAAGGTCGCCATCCGCATCGATGGCGTCGAACTGACGGGCGAGGCCTCGGTGGCGGCTGCGGCGCGTGCCGCCGAGGGCGGCCGGAACCGGGCCTTGGTGCCCGTGAAGATCGTCGTCGATGCCGGCCCGCTCTATAAGCTCCGCACGGTGACGGCTTCCGATCCGCGCGGCAACGATTTCCCGTCCGAGGTGCTGCCCGAGCGTTTCACCCGGGTGGGTGACGACGTCCCCGCACGCTCGGCCACCGTGCTCGCCCGCGAGGCGAAGATCGTCGACCGCTTCCGCGCGCTGGGCCATCCTTTCGCCAAGGCGGTTTCGCGCGATCCTGTGGTGGATGACGAGGCACACGTCATGGATGTGCGCTTCACCATCGATCCCGGGCCGATCGCGGGGCTGGGCGAGGTCGCCGTGCGCGGTACCACCGGCATCGACCCGGCGGTGGTGCGCTCCTTCATCTATAGCGAGCCGGGCGATCCCTATTCGCCCAAGGCCGTGGCCGACATTCGCCGGTCCGTCGCCAAGGTGGAGGCCCTGGGTTCCGTCCGGGTACGCGAGGGCGAGGCGCTCGACGCGCAGGGCAACCTGCCGATCTTCGTCGACGTGACCGAGCGCGACCGTAACCTGATCGGGGTCGCGGCCCGCTTCTCCACGGTCGATGGCCCGGGCATCCGTGCCTATTATGCCAACCGCAACCTGTTCGGCGGCGGCGAGACTCTGCGGCTCGATGCCGACATCTATTATCTCGGTAACGACCTCTACGCTGCGCAGCGCAAGGCCGCCGGGATCGATTCGAACGGGCTGGGCGGCCGGATCTCCGCGACCTTCGTCAAGCCGGCTCTATGGGGCACGCGCAACGATCTCGTGGCCAATGTCTTCGCGGGCCGCGAGGCCCAGCAATCCTACGTCTCGGACGCGGCCGGCGGTACGATCGGCATCCGGCACCGGTTCTCCGACACGTTCTACGCGCAGATCGGCGTCGACGGTCAGGCGGGCCGCTCGCAGGACGCGCTCGGCAAGGTCGATTACCGCCTCGTCGGCGTGCCGCTGTCGGTGGCCTACGATTCCACCGACAACCTGCTCGACCCGACGCAGGGGTTCCGGGCCACCGCCTCGGTGACCCCCTATGCCGGATTCCTCGGCTCGGATCCGTCGATCTTCGTCGCCAAGGCGCAGGGCTCGACCTACTACGCCATCGACGACGAGGCCCGCTACATCCTCGCCGGCCGCATCGGCTTCGGTTCGATCTCGGGCGCGAGCCTCGAGGACATTCCGGCCAATATCCGCTTCTTTGCTGGCGGCGGCGGCTCGGTGCGCGGCTTCCCCTACCGGACACTGGGCCCGCGCGGGCCGTTCAACCTGCCGGTGGGCGGGCGTAGCCTGCTCGAAGCGTCGGTGGAGGCGCGGGTCAAGATCACGGACACGATCGGGATCGTGCCGTTCTTCGACGCCGGCACCGCCTTCGAGGGCAGCCTGCCCGATTTCGAGGAGCGCATCCGCTACGCGGCGGGCCTCGGTCTTCGCTATTATACCGGCATCGGCCCGATCCGCGTCGACGTGGCGTTCCCCCTCGACCGCATCAAGGGGAACCGCGAACGTCCCGTGGCCCTGTACATCAGCCTGGGGCAGTCGTTCTGATGGAATTTTTCGGACGGGTTATGGTTCGGTGCGCATCGACCCTCCCCCCTCTGCGGGGGAGGGTGCCTGCGGAGCAGGCGGGAGAGGGGCCGACCTCTCCGGACATGGCGCTCCCCTCTCCCGACCCGCTTCGCGGGCCACCCTCCCCCGCAAGGGGGGGAGGGAGAACGCGCGTCATCGTGGCGATCGTCTCTCTGACCGTCTGCATCGCCGTTCCCGCGACCTACACCCGCGCCGACGACGGCGAGAAGACCGTCCTCGGCGGGTTGTTGTCGAAGGCTTTGTCCACGCCGGGCTCCCAGGTGTCCATCGGTGCCGTGGACGGGGCGCTCTCGTCGAACGCCACGATCCGCGACGTGGTGATCAGCGATCGCAACGGTCCCTGGCTGAAGCTCGACAAGGCGCGCCTCGTCTGGAGCCGCCTCGCCCTCCTCTCCGGCCGGCTGCAGGTCGACAGCCTGGAGATCGGCCGCCTCGAAGTGCTGCGCCGTCCCCTCCCCGCCCCGGTCTCGGCGACGCCGGAGCCCGATGGCTCGCTGCTTCCCGAGTTGCCCGTGAAGGTGGAGATCACCGCCTTCAAGCTCGCCGAGCTCGTCCTCGGCGAGACCGTCGCCGGTCAGCCGGCACGCCTGTCCGCCGAGGGGAAGGCCAAGCTCGGCGCGCCGTCCGAAGGGCTCGACCTCGACCTGTCCGTGCGCCGCCTCGACGCCACCGGGCAATTCGTCGCCCGCCTGCTCTTCGTGCCTAAGGGCGAGAAGCTCGAGGTGAAGACCACCCTGGTGGAGGCCGCCGGTGGCCTCCTTTCCAAATTCGCCAATCTCCCCGGCGAGCCGCCGATCAACCTCGATCTCGACGGGCGCGGCACCCTCGATGCCTGGAACGCCCGGCTCGATTTCGATGCCGGCCCCGATCTCGGCGCCAAGGGCACGGCCCGCATCGCCCGCGCCGGCGCCGACCGCTCCCTCACCCTCGACCTCTCCTCGCGGATCGAGGGGCTCCTGCCCGGCCCGGCGGCTGCGATCTTCTCCGGCACCACCAAGCTCGACGGCGCCCTGCGCTTTGCCGATAACGGCGCGTTCGGCATCGACCGCCTCGCGCTTGCCTCCCGCACCGCCCGCCTCGACGCGTCGGGCGGCCTCACGCCCGAGCGGGTCGCCGACTTCACCATCTCGGCCCGCGCCGTCCCCACCGATGGCAGCGTCACCAAGGCGGCCAATGCCGAGCTCGACACCCTCGTCTTCGACGGGACCGTGAAGGGGCCGATCGCGCGGCCACGGGTGAACGGCGACCTCAAGGCGGCGGGCCTGCGCGCAGACGGCAACGTCCTCGAGCGGATCGCCGCCAGCCTCGCCATGGAACCCACGGGCGGCGATCCCAGCGCCACCCGCTTCGCGCTCCGTGCGGATGCCAATGTGGAGGGGTTGAAGCTCGCCGACCCGGCCCTGCGCCGGGCGGTCGGATCGCGCGGTGCCTTCAGCTTCCGGGGCACGCTCCAGCCCGATGGCGTGGTCGATGTGGCGGCGTTCGATCTCGACGCGCCCACCGCCACGCTCTCCTATGCCGGCCGCGTCGGCCAGAACACGCTCACCGGCACGCTGAAGGCGGGTCTCGCCGATCTCTCGGCCTTCTCCGATGTGGCCGACCGGACCCTGGCCGGCAGCGTCGCCGTTAAGGCGAACTTGAGCGGGGACCCGGCCCGCAAGGCCGTGACCGCCGATGTGGATGCGACGACACAAGGGCTCGTTCTCGGCCTGCCGGCCCTCGACCGGCTCCTGGGCCGCGAGCCGCATTTCTCGGGCAGGCTTTCCCAGGTTTTCGATGGGTACAGCTTCGATGGTGTGAAGCTCGACGGCGCCGAGATGGTGGCCCGGCTGGAGGGCAAGGCCACGGCACGCCTCGCCGACGCCAAGCTCCTCGTGGACGTGAAGACCCTCTCGGCCGTCGATCCGCGCCTTGCCGGCCGCGCCCTCCTCGACGGGCGGCTCTCCGGAACCCTGGAAAAGCCGGACCTCACCGCCACCCTCACCGCTGCCGACGGACGGGCGCTCGGCCGCCCGATCCGGGACGTGCGCGTAGCCGCGGCGCTCAAGGACCTCACCGGGGCGCTCGATGGAACGGTGGCGCTGGGCGGCGAGATCGGCGGCAAGACCCTGCGCGGGGACGTGCATCTCGCCCGCTCGGGCGCAGATTGGTCCCTCGACCGGCTCGCGGTGAATCTCGGCTCGGCTACCCTCGCCGGTAAGGCCGCCGTCGATGCGGCCACCCTCCTCACGCAGGGCAGCGTCATGCTCTCGGCCGCCAATCTCGACGATCTGTCGCCGCTCGCCCTCACGCCGCTGGCCGGAAGCCTCGACGCGACCGTCGCCCTCTCGCGCGATGGGGGACGCCAGGACGCGTCGGTGAAGGCCAAGGGCGCCTCCCTGCGCTCGGGTGAGATCGGCCTCGCGCAGCTCGACGCCGACCTCACCGGCCGCGATCTCCTCGCCCATCCCGTGGTGGACGGCCGGGTCAATGCCGACCGGGTCATCGCCGCCGGCGAGTCCATCGACACCGTGCGCCTCCTGGCCGTGGGGTCGCCCAATGCCAGCGACATCACCCTCACCGCCAAGGCGCGAGGTTTCGATCTCGACGGGGCTGCCCGGCTGGTTCCGGCCGAGGCCACGCGGATCGAGCTGTCGCGCTTCTCCGCGTCACGCGGCAAGGATCGTCTGGCGCTGGCTGGTCCCGCCACGATCACCCTCGACCGGGGCTCGGCCGTCATCGACGGTCTCGTCATCGCCGCCGGTACCGGGCGGGTCAGCCTCGCCGGCCGCGCCGGATCGAATCTCGACCTGAAACTCGGCATCCGGGCGCTGCCGTTGGCTCTTGCCCGGATCGCTTCGCCGAGCCTCGCCCTCACCGGCACCCTCGACGGGGACGCCGATATCCGCGGTACCAGCGCGCGGCCGGAGGGGCGCTATGCCCTGTCGGTGGCGAAGCTGGTGACCCCGGAGACACGCAAGGCCGGCCTGCCGCCCATCGACGCCAAGGCGAGTGGCACACTGGGCGACGGCCGCGCCGGGATCGAGGGCCGGGTCTCGGCCGGTCGCGGCGCCGAGCTGACCCTTGCCGGCTTCCTGCCCGTCTCGGCGGGCGGACCCATCGCGCTGAAACTGCGCGGCACCCTCGACGCGGCCATGGCCAACAGCCTGCTCAGCGTCGGCGGTCAGCGGGTCGCCGGCCGGATCGCCCTCGACGGGGGCGTCTCGGGCACCCTCGACGCGCCCCGTGCCGAGGGTGCCGCCACCCTCTCCGGCGGCAGCTTCACCGATCCGCTCCAGGGCATCGCCCTCAAGCAGATCGAGGGCCGCGTCACCGGGCGGGGCGATACCCTCGTGGTGGAGCGCCTGACAGCGCAGACCCGGAACGGCGGCGGCCTTCAGGCCAGCGGGCGCGTGGCCCTGGACCCGAATGGCGGGTTCCCCGGCGCGTTCAAGATCACCGCCGAGCGGGCCGAGCTCGTCTCCAGCCCCATCGTCACCGCCACTGCGAGCCTCAACCTCGCCCTGAGCGGTCCTTTGGCGCGGACGCCGAAAGTGTCGGGACGGGTCGACCTCGTCTCCGTCGATGTGACGGTCCCCGATCGGCTGCCCGCGACCGTGCAGCCCCTGCCCGGCGTGCGCCGGGTCAATACGCCCGCCGACGTACGGGTGCGCCTCGATGCGAAGGCCGACCGCAAGGCGAAGGTCGCCGCATTGGGCAAGCGCAGGAAGGCGCCCCCGCCCTTCGACGCCACGCTGGACGTGGCCGTCCATGCGCCGAACCGCATCTTCGTGCGTGGACGCGGAATCGACGCGGAACTCGGCGGTGACCTGCGCCTCACCGGCACTTCGCGCGACCCGGTGGCGGTGGGCGATTTCGCCATGCGTCGCGGGCGCCTCAGCATCATCGGTCAGCGCCTCGATTTCACCCGCGGCCGCCTGGCCTTCAACGGCGAGCTCGCGATCCCCGATCTCGACTTCCAGGCCGAGACCAAGGCCGCCGAGGTCACCGCCCGCGTCGCCGTGACCGGCCCCGCCAACCAGCCCGACTTCGTCCTCACCTCCGACCCGTCCCTGCCGCAGGACGAAGTGCTGTCGCGGCTGCTGTTCAAGAAGGCGGCCGGGGGACTCTCGCCCTTCCAGGCGCTCCAGCTCGCCCAGGCCGTGTCGCAGCTCTCCGGCGGGGCCGGCGGCCCGGACGTGTTCGAACAGGCCCGCAAGGGGCTCGGCCTCGACAGCCTGGACGTTTCCACCGGAGCCAGCGGCGGTCCGGCCCTGGGTGCCTCGCGCTATCTCAGCGACCGTCTCAGCGTCGGCGTGAAGGCGGGCGCCAAGCCCCAGGATACCGCTGCCACCGTGGATTACGACGTGACCCGTCGCATCAAGATCCAGGGCGAGGCCGGCAGCGACGGTCGCACCGCCGTGGGGGTGGGCGCCGAATGGGAATATTGATGGGGTCGGAGCGAATGACCGGCACCGGAGCGGCCTCGAAGACGTTATCGGCCGGCAGGACTCTCAGGGCCACGGTCACCTGACGGCTGACATAGCCTGCGGCGCCGAGCGGAGAGTGCCCGCCACATCGGGAAGGGGCACGCCGAATGATGGGCTGGTTTCGGGCCTTGATGCCGCGGGAGGATCGCTTCTTCGACCTATTCGAACGCCATTCCCAGACCCTCGTCGCGGGAGCGGAGGCACTCCAGGGCGTCCTGAAGGGCGGCGACGGCGTGCCGCGCTACTGCCAGGTGATCGTCGATCGCGAGCACGAGGCCGACGCGATCACCGCAGAGGTTCTGCTCGCGGTCCGGCGCAGCTTCATCACCCCCTTCGACCGCGGCGACATCAAGGATCTGATCCAGTCGATGGACGACGCCATCGACCAGATGAACAAGACCGTGAAGACGATCACCCTCTACGAAATCCGTTCTTTCGACCCCCTCATGCGCGAGATGGGCGACACCGTGCTCGAGGCGGCGCGTCTCACGGCCGAGACGATCCCCCTGCTCAACGCCGTCGGCACCCATGCGGGACGCATCAACACCCTCACGGAGCGCATCACCCGCGTCGAGGGCCGCTCGGACGAGTTGCAGGAGCGTGGCCTCAAGGCTCTCTACCGGGCCCATCGCAAGGATGGCGGCGACGGCGACACCATGGCCTACATCATCGGCGCCGAGATCTACGGGCACCTGGAGGATGTGGTCGACCGGTTCGAGGACGTCGCCAACGAGATCAGCGGCATCGTGATCGAGAACGTGTGACGGGCATGGACGCCGCCTCCCTCGCGCTGCCGGCGCTGGCCGGCCTCATCGCCGTCGCCCTGTTCTTCGACTTCCTCAACGGCTTGCACGACGCGGCCAATTCCATCGCCACCATCGTCTCGACGCGGGTGCTGCGCCCGCAATACGCGGTGCTCTGGGCGGCGTTCTTCAACTTCATCGCCTTCCTGTTCTTCGGCCTCCATGTGGCGCAGACCCTGGGGACCGGGATCGTCGATGCCGGGATCGTCGATCCGCGCGTCATCCTGAGCGCGCTGGTCGGCGCCATCGCCTGGAACATCGCCACCTGGGTGCTCGGCATTCCGTCGAGTTCTTCGCATGCGCTGGTGGGCGGCCTCGTCGGGGCGGGCATCACCAAGGCGGGGTTCGACGTCGTGGTCTGGTCCGGCCTGTCGAAGACGATCGCTGCCATCGTGCTGTCCCCGCTCGTGGGGTTCCTGCTCGCCCTCCTCCTCGTGCTGATCGTGTCCTGGACCTGCCGGCGCGCCACGCCCTTCGGGGTCGACCGGAGCTTCCGGCTCCTGCAATTCGTCTCGGCCTCGCTCTATTCCCTCGGACATGGCGGCAACGACGCCCAGAAGACCATGGGGATCATCGCTGTGCTGCTCTACTCGCAGGGGCATCTGGGGAGCAGCTTCCACGTTCCCCTCTGGGTGGTCCTGGCCTGCCAATCGGCCATGGCGCTCGGGACCCTCTTCGGCGGCTGGCGCATCGTCCACACGATGGGCTCGAAGATCACCCGCCTGAACCCGATGCAGGGCTTCTGCGCCGAGACGGGTGGCGCAATCACCCTGTTCCTGGCGACATGGCTCGGTGTCCCGGTCTCGACCACGCACACCATCACCGGCGCCATCGTCGGCGTGGGCGCGGCCCGCCGGACCTCGGCGGTCCGTTGGGGCATTGCCGGGAACATCGTCGTCGCCTGGGTCCTGACCCTGCCCGCCGCCGCCCTCATCGCCGCATGCTGCTACGTCCTGACGGGCTGGCTCGGCTGAGCGATCTTGCCCGGCTCGCCTGGAGCCATGATGCCGCGAACCTCCGCGCGAGACCCTTCTACTCGTGGTCGAGGGAAATCAGGCACGCCTCACACTACCGCTGCTGCGTCGATATTGGTGGTCAGTTGTGATGCTCGCGAATACTGAAATAAGTTTCGCGGTAAGGTTTTCGCGAGTTGGACGTGACAATACATGTTTTGTCGTTATTCAAGTCATCGGTGGGGCGGGCAGAGTTTTTATTTACGTAAATTTGAATACGCGATCGTTCAAGCGGAGCGAATATAAATCAAATATCGATGAACTATATTTCATACAAGTAGTTATAAAATATTAAATAAGACTCTTTATTCGGTTATTATCATTGTATCGTTGGGGGAGTATAAGTCATGCGATTGTCGATCAAGGCCGTACTGATCGGTCTGTTCAGCATCGTCGTTTCGATTTCGGCAGCGCAGGGCTTGGTGGCCCTATACAAGCTTCAGGACATCGGCACGAAGATTGCCGTTCTGGTCGACAATGCCGTGCCGTCGGTGACCCAGGCCGACAAGATCAATCGTCTGGTGCTCCGGGTCCGCACGTCCCAGCTGCGCTACCTGACCGCTCCCAACAGCACCATCGAGCAGGCCGATCTCAAGCTTGCGAACGAAATGATGCTGGAGCGCAACAAGTCCATCGAAGACTACAAGTCCCTGATCTCCGGAGCGGAAGAAAAGGCGATCTATGAGGATCTGATCGCCAAGATGGAGATTCTGAAGGCCGATTGGGGAAAGCTCCGCTCCATGCGCGAGACCGACAGGGACCAGGCGCTGAGCTTCTTCCGCGAAGGCAACCACGCGAATTATCGGGCGGTCGCCGACGCGGCCACCCGTCTGGTCGAGATCAACGTGGTAGCTGCCAACGCCGCCGGAGAGGCGGCGCGCAGCCAGCAGGCCGAAGCGATCCGGATCTCGATCATCATGCTCACGGTCTGCATCGTGATGGCCGTCTCAGCCATGATCTTCTCGTTCCTCGGCGTTGCCCGCCCGATCGAGCGCATGACCCAGGCCATGCGTCACATCGCCGGCGGTGACGAGACGACCGCCGTTCCGTCCATGGGCCGCCGCGACGAGATCGGCGAGATGGCCCAGGCGGTGGAAGTGTTCCGGACCAACCTGATCCGCACGCGTCAGCTCGAAGGGGACACGGTCCTCGCCCGGGCTTCCGCCGAGGAGCAGCGCCGTGCTGGAATGCGCAAGATGGCCGAGGATTTCGAGACGGCCGTCGGCGGCATCATCGGCATGGTCTCCTCCTCCGCCACCGAGCTTCAGGCCACGGCGCAGGCCATGACGGTGACGGCGACGCAGACCGCGTCGCAATCCACCACCGTGGCCGCCGCAGCCGAGGAGGCCGCCGTCAACGTGAACACCGTCGCTGCCGCTGCCGAGGAACTCGGCACGTCCGTGCAGGAAATCGGCCGACAGGTCTCGAGCTCCGCCACTCTCGCACAATCCGCCGTCACGGAGGCCGACACCACGGCCGGCCTCGTGCAGGAACTCAGCGGTGCCGTGAGCCGGATCGGGGATGTCGTGAGCCTGATCTCGACCATCGCCAGCCAGACCAACCTGCTCGCCCTCAACGCCACCATCGAGGCCGCGCGCGCCGGTGAAGCGGGCCGGGGCTTCGCGGTGGTCGCCGCCGAGGTGAAGGAACTGGCCAACCAGACGGCCCGCGCCACGGAGGAGATCTCCCAGCAGATCGGCCACATCCAGGGCGCCACCGGTCAGGCGGTCTCGGCCATCGGTTCGATCACGATGCGGATCCGGGACATCAATGCCGTGGCGACTGCCATCGCGGCGGCGGTCGAGCAGCAGAGCGCGGCGACGCAGGAGATCGTGCGCAACGTCTCGCAGGCCTCGGCCGGTACCAACGAGGTGACGAGCAACATTGCCGGCGTGGCCAGTGCTGCCGAAGAGACCGGAGCCGCCGCGAGCCAAGTGCTCGGAGCCGCTGGCGAACTCTCTCAGCAATCCGAACATCTCACCGGAGAAGTGCACCGCTTCCTCGCCACGGTGCGGGCCGCCTGACCCGATTCCACCGCGTGGACCTACAAACGGGTCGGGCTCGCGGGAGCCTGGCCCGTTCTCATGTCGACCGTCCGGGTTCACCCCCGGAGGGCGAAACCCTCACCGTCCGTCGGTTACCCTCTGTCCCGTCTCGCCGTAGCCGAGCCTGGCTCCCTGGCGGTTGACGCTTCCGAAGCGCAGGACGGCCTGTTCGAGGTAGTCGATCGCATCGATAAGGGCATCCCGCGCGGCCCCGACCGCCTCCTCGCCGTCCTCGACCGGTGTCTCGGCGAAATTGACGGCGGCGATGAGAACCCGGTCGCGTTCCTCTTCGATCCGGCGGTCGCGCTCGACATGCCCACGCACGTCGGCATCGAAGGCCTCGATCACCGCCCAGGGCAATGCGTCCTTCGACGACGATCCGTCGAAGGCGCGGGCCTTGCGCCGGGCCTGTGCCGCCGCCGCCCTGACGATGTCAGCAAGTTTGGCATCCATGGTCGGTCTCCTGGGGTGATCGGGTTCGAGGCGCTTTCGTTACCGTGCATCCCCTCGCCCCGCCCGCGGTGAGAGGGGGAAACCAGCCGCTCAGCTCCTCAGCCCCGGTGCCTCCTGGCCGGTGCGCGCGACGTATTCGGTGTAGCCGCCGCCATATTGATGGATGCCGTCGGCGGTGAGTTCGAGGACGCGGTTCGACAGGGCGGCGAGGAAGTGCCGGTCGTGGCTCACGAACAGCATCGTGCCCTCGTAGTTCGCGAGCGCCGTGATGAGCATCTCCTTGGTGCCCATGTCGAGGTGGTTGGTCGGCTCGTCGAGGACGAGGAAGTTCGGCGGGTCGAACAGCATCTTGGCCATGACCAGCCGGGCCTTCTCGCCGCCCGAGAGCACGCGGCATCGCTTCTCGACATCGTCGCCGGAGAAGCCGAAGCAGCCGGCCAGCGCCCGCAGGCTCCCCTGGCCCGCCTGCGGGAACGAGCGCTCCAGGTCCTGGAACACGGTGAGCTCGCCGTCGAGGAGGTCCATGGCGTGCTGGGCGAAGTAGCCGAGCTTGACGCTTCCCCCCACGGCGATGCTGCCGTCGTCGGGCGGGGTCGAGCCGGTCACGAGCTTGAGCAGGGTGGATTTGCCGGCACCGTTGATACCCATCACGCACCAGCGCTCCCGGCGGCGGATCGAGAAGTCGAGTCCCTCGTAGATGGTGCGGCTGCCGTAGCGTTTGTGCACGTTCTTGATGATGACGACGTCGTCGCCGGAGCGCGGCGCCGGCTGGAACTCGAACGCCACCGATTGCCGGCGCTTGGGGGGCTCCACCCGCTCGATCTTGTCGAGCTTCTTCACCCGGCTCTGCACCTGTGCGGCGTGGGAGGCCCGCGCCTTGAAGCGCTCGATGAACTTGATCTCCTTGGCGAGCATCGCCTGCTGGCGCTCGAACTGCGCCTGCTGGTGCGTCTCGTTCAGGGCCCGCTGCTGCTCGTAGAAGCCGTAGTCGCCTGAATAGGTGGTGAGTGTGCCGCCGTCGATCTCGATCACCTTGGAGACGATGCGGTTCATGAACTCGCGGTCGTGCGAGGTCATCAGCAGGGCGCCCTCGTAGTTCTTGAGGAACGCCTCGAGCCAGATCAGGCTCTCGATGTCGAGATGGTTGGACGGCTCGTCGAGGAGCATCACGTCCGGGTTCATCAGGAGGATGCGGGCCAAAGCCACGCGCATCTTCCAGCCGCCCGAGAGCTTGCCGACGTCGCCGTCCATCATCTCCGGGGAGAAGCTCAGCCCCGCCAGCACCTCGTAGGCACGACCTTCGAGGGCGTAGCCGTCGAGCTCTTCGAACCGGGCCTGGACCTCGCCGTAGCGCTCCACGAGCGCATCCATCTCGTCCATCCGGTCGGGATCGGCGAGGCCGGCTTCGATCTGCTTCAGTTCTGTGGCGACCACGCTTACCGGGCCGGCCCCGTCCATCACGGCGGAGACGACGGAGCAGCCCGACATCTCGCCGACATCCTGGCTGAAATAGCCGATGGTGATGCCCCTGTCGGTGGCGACCTGACCCTCGTCGGGCTCCTCCTCGCCGGTGATCATCCGGAACAGGGTGGTCTTGCCGGCGCCGTTCGGCCCCACGAGGCCGACCTTCTCGCCCTTCTGGAGCGCGGCGGATGCCTCGATGAAGACGATCTGCCGTCCGTTCTGCTTGCCGATTTTCTCGAGGCGGATCATGCGCGCATCGTTGTCCTGAGATCTGTCCCGCGGCCTTACGGCATGGCGCGCGGAAGCGGAAGGCGGGGCACCACGGGCACGATCCGCGAGGCACGGCTTCGCTGTCGCGGATGGGTGCCCCGGCCGAACCCGAGCCCAGATGCCGCGAGGGCCTTGCTTGGACAGCGCCGGGCCGATCGCGTATCCACGCATCGCCTCATTCAAAGGGTATTTGCCGAAGCTTCTCTGCCGAAGGTCCCCTACCCCGTGCCGGTCCAGTCGCTGATCCTCTACCCCGATCCACGGCTGCGTCTGCGCGCCGAACCGGTAAGCGTGTTCGACGAGGACCTTCGCCGCGATGCCGCGGATCTCGTCGCCGCCCTCGCCCGGGTTTCGGCCATCGGCCTCGCCGGGCCACATGTGGGGTGGTTCGCCCGCGTAGTGGCTTTGCGGCTCGAGCCCGGTACGCCGGCGACGATCTACGTCAATCCGGAGATCGTCTTCGCCTCACCCGAGACGGAGCCTCAGACCGAGGGCAGCGTCTCGATGCCGGGCGTCTCCGACATCGTGGAGCGGGCGGCGCGGATACGCCTTCGCTATGCCGATCTCGACGGGGCCTGGCATGAAATCGAATCGGAGGGGTTCGAGGCGGCCTGCCTGCAGCACGAGATCGACCAGCTCGACGGCATTTTCTGGATTGAGCGCCTGTCGCGGCTTCGTCGGGACCGTGCGGTGAAGCGCTACGCGAAGGCGAGGCGCGCAGCATGAGGCGTGGATCCCGTTCCCGCCCACTGGCGGCCTTGTTCCTCGCAGCGATAGGGGCGGCGCGCGCCGAAGCGCAGCCGGCCAAAGCTCCGACGCCCCTGCCGTCGTCGGCGGCCCTGCCCTCCGCGCCGGCGATTGGCTGCCCGTCATTGGCCAATCTGCGTCTTCTCCTGCGCCAGTCGGAAGGTGACCTCAAGAAAGCGGCCGCGACCCTGGCCGATCCGAAGGCCGACCACCTGAGTTGCAATCTTCTCGGACGTGATACGGTCAATGCCATCACGGACCATGCCGCCCTCAACGGCAACGAGTACGACTGCGTTGGCATCACCGGAACCAGCATCTGTTCCTGGACCATCGCCGGAACGGTCGTCCCGGCCGATCCGGCGCGAGCGGTCAAAAAGGCGCCGCCCCCCAAATCCAAGCGCTGACGGCGCGGCATGGCGGCGGGCGATGCCGCAGCGCGCCCTATATCGCCTCCGGTAGAGCGAAGCCGGAGATCCACACCATGAAGCTGTCGCAACGCCGGGGAATCGCTCTCCTGTCGATCATGACGGGAGTGGGCATGGCGGGAACGACCCTGGCCGGCGCCGGCTCGATGTCGGCGAGCGAGGTGGTCGCCTGCGATACCTTGGTCAACCTGCGGGTCTTGATGGGGCAGGCTCGGGCCGATCTCGGCGACCATCCCGGCTGCCGCCGAATCGCCCGCGATCGTGTCGGCGCACCGGAACACCGCGCCATGATCGGCGGCGCTCCGTTCGAATGCCTCGCGGTGAGGGACGAGCCCTCCTGCCTCTGGATCAAACCATAGGGAGTCGTGCCGGAGGGAAGCGGATATTCGGCACCTAATACCGATGCGCTTTTCCGACGAACCGCCCTACCTTAGCCGCAACGAAGGGGGGTAAACTCATGGGTGAAACTACCGGATCATGCGGTGGAGAATCGGCTGGCCGTCGAGGACGCCGCATCGCCTGCATGGTCGCTGTGGGATTGTTGGGATTGGTCTCGCAGGCTCGAGCAGAGGCCCCGATCAAGAGCCCGCAGGATGCAGCCTGCCGTAACGAGGCGCGTGCGAAGGTGTTCGTCACGCCCGATCCGGGTGGGATTGGGCTCTACGCGGTCGGCCGGCAGATCTACATGACTTGCATGGCGCGTTCCCAGCCACGCTCCGCACGTCGGCGGCGATAGGCTACGTCTGCCGACGATCAGACGCTGCGCGGTGCGCCGATACGCGCCCGCAGGCGCAGGCGCAGGTTCTCGTTGGCCGTTGCATCCGCATCGACGGCGAACATCAGCCGCAGAAGCCGGCTGATCGGGGTCGTGCCGTCTTGAACTGCGGCCTCGACCTGGTCCTGGAGCGCCATCCGCTCATAAGGACGCTGAGAATCGAAGCTCGACTGGGCCTGATGCGCCATGGTCTGCGTTCCGTCGCTCGGGATCACTTTTCCCCGGGCGGTTCGCTACGCGAAGACGTCCGCCTCCGCCAGTCCCTTTCGCCGACTATTCATAGCCGGCGGCCGGTTCTGACGCATTTGTGTCATGTGTGGCTTGCAGAGCGGTTCCAGACTGGACCCTCAGCGCGGGACAATGTGGAGACCGTCATCGGGCAAGAGGTTGCGTGCCGGCCCGCCGGTCTGCTGGCCACGGCCCTGCTGATAATAGGGCAGTTCCGGCCGGCGGTCGTTATCGCTGCCGGAATCGTATTCCCAGGCCTGGTTCCACGGCGCCCGGCCACCCACCGTGATGCCACCGGTGGAGTCGATGTCCCGCACCACCGGACGATCCCGATAGGGACCGGAACCGGCCTCGGCGGCAAAGGGAGCCGCCATCATCGTCAGGGCGAGCAAGGCGGAAAAGGCGGTCTTCATCACAGGCCTCGGAAGCACTGGCCGGGATCCGGCGCGAATCGATCACGTGATCCTATAACAGCAAAGGTTGTCGCGACGTTCCGCCCATCCCATCGCTGCGCCATGGGAAGGGCGGACCAGAACGGAGAGGATCTCCATTGGTTCTGCCCGACCTGTCCCTACGCTCTCAGCATTTCCCCGACCCAGATGCCGCGCTCGACATGGTCCGTTTCATCAGGCGTTCGGGCATCAACACGGCCTACCATCTGGGAGCCTGGGCCTGTCACCTGCGTCATCCCGGCCTGCCGCTGCTCTTCGCCACCGGGTTCCTCGTTCTCGGCGTCTTCGTCGCGACCTTCAACGACCTGACGTTCCGGCTGAGTGCCCTGCCCTACGGCCTCAACCAGGTCCAGATCAGTCTGGTCTTCGCCGTGTTCCTGTTCGGGGTGATGTCATCCTCGACCGCAGGCTCCCTGGCGGACCGGTTCGGTCGTGGTCCTATCCTCGCCTCGGGGATCCTGATCATGCCGGTGGGCATCGCCCTCACGCTGCTGCCCTCGCTTCCCGGCATGATCGTCGGCGTTGCGGCGGTCACGGTCGGGTTCTTCGTGGCGCGTTCGGTGGCGAGCGGCTGGGTCGGTCGGATGGCGACCGAGTCCAAGGGCCATGCAGCGTCCCTGTACCTTCGCGCTGACTATCTCGGTTCGAGCTGCCTTGGTTCGGCCGGCGGATGGTTCTGGACAGCCCAGGCTTGGCCGGCTGTGGCAGTGTTCAACGTAGTCCCGCTCGCGCTCGCCATGGTGGCGGCCGCGCTTTGGTGGTGGAGCGAGCGACGGCGCGCCGCCTGAATCACAAGGTACAAAAAAGAAGCCCGACGCCCGGCGAGGGGCGGCGGGCTTGAGCGGAGCCGCTTGCCGTCAATGCACGGTCGCGGCGGATTCCATCGGCGCCACGGCGCGCGGCTTCGTGGCGCGGAGCGGCTTCGTCGCCGTGGAGCTCGATGCAGTCTTGGTCGCGGCAGTTTTGGTCGAGGCGGCCTTGGGCGCCTTGGGCGCGGCCGGTGTTTTGGCAGAAGCAGCCTTGGCCGAAGACGATTTGGCGCTGGCCGTCCTGGTCTGGCGCGGCGCGGTCTCGGACGCCTGGACCACGGCCTTCTCGGCGACGGCCTTGGCGGCGGTGCTCCGCGAGGCGCGGGGTTTCAGGGTCTTGGCCGGGCTCGGTGCCAGGCTGAGATCGGCGGTCACGGGCTGAACGTAGACCGGTGCGGAAAGGCTCGCCGCGCGCAACTCGGCCTCGGCCGTCAGCCAGTGATCCTCGGCGCGGCCGAACACTCGGCCCTCGCTTTCCCAAATGTCATAGGCGCGCTCGCGCACCAGCTGCTCGAAGGGATTCATTCGCGCTCTCCTCGTGGGTGGTGGCCCCGATGGAAGCGGAGGTTGGTTAATGCTCGGTTAATGTCGCCCCGCGGCCAGGGCGTCTCAGGCTTGCGAGAGGCGTCGCGCGTTGGCGCGGACCTTTCGGCGGTATCCCGTGACCACCTTCTGCGTGGAGACCCCGGTCGCGATCATCATGGCAGCCTCGCCGGCCGCCATGATCTTCTCGCTGACCATACGCTGAGCCTCGATCTGCGCGGCCGGACCGCCCAGGGAAAGCTTCGCGAGACGAAGGCCGATCACCTGCTGCGATTCCATCGCGAGCAGGGTCGCGTCCATGCCGAGCTTCCACCACGCACCGAACATGTCAGTCCTCTCCACGCCGATGGGCGCAATGGCCGCGCTTATGCCACGCGGCTCGCCATGGTCGAAACGGGCGGCTCTGTCGAACCGACGTCACGGATGCACGATTCCGTGAGCGCGTCTCAATCGAAGGAGCGCGACTTCGCAGAGGACCCGCCGAGGCTGATCTTCTTCGGGGCCGAACCGCCGCCGAGGCTGATCTTGCGGGGCGGCGGCGGGGCGGCGGGGTTCGGAGCCGCGGGCCGTGCGGATTTCATCTGCGCCTGGCCATGGACCACCGAGCCGATCTCGCCCGCGACACGCACGAGGTCGTCCCGCTCGCAGGCTCGGGCGACAGAGAGGCCGAGCTGATGCATGTGGCTCTTGCCGTAGAGATAGACGGCAAGCTTGGCGCGAGTGGTGGGGGGGATTTCGGCGAGGATCTCGGGCAGGTCCTCGGGCTCGGCACGGTAGACCGCTCCGAGCAGGTCGAGGGAGACCGGGCAGGCGGGATCCGGCTCGGCGCCGCTGGTGGGGTGCGACTGGGTCATGGAATACCTGTCTGGCTCGTGGATGTCTGGGCGAGTGTGTGGGCCGGAGCCGTGTCGGCGGCGGGCGGTGTCGTCTGCGTCCGGACGACGGCGTCCTCCGGGCGCGGTTGAGGATTGGGCCGCGCCGGCCGCTCCGGCTGCAGACAGCCGCTGCAGACGGAGGCGATCGCGATGCGGGCGCGGCGGTCGGCTCGCTCCCACACCGCTTCACGAGCGGCCCGGGCCCGTGCCACTTCCTCCGCCGATGGCATTCCCCCGCTGGCGCCGATCTCGGCCGGAGCGGCGTCGGGAGGCCTGATTCTCAGGAGGAGCGGTTCCTGGGCCAGAACGGGCGATCCTGCAAGGGCGCAGGCGAGAGATGAAGCGGCGAGCCGGCAAGCGAGGATCGTGCGGCCCATCGGCTCCTCAATCGGATCGGCAGACCCCTGGTCCGTCGGGGAACGATCGTCGGCCTAGGGTTAACATGACCTTAACGCGAAGACGACCTTGCCCCATGGGAGTCTCCATTCTCATCCAACACCGCTGTGCCCCGCCTTCGACCCCACAGCCCGAATCTCATCGCTGCGCATATGTCGGAGGGCCTGCCGGTCGCCGAGGGATGAATCTCGACCAGCGACGGTCGGCGTCTGGAGCTTCGCTGACAGGACGACAAAAGCCGATCCGGCTCTACACCACCCGTCAATATCTGAACCGTCCGGCATAAACAGGCTGCCCGGAACGGATACCGCACGCCTCGATCGCGCAATGACGGGAGAGGGCCAACCAGCGAAAATCCGTGATCTTCGGACTCCCCACGGCTGGACGAAGCCCCCTCTTTCCTTTTACGGGATAGGCGTGGGGCCTGTAGCTCAATGGTTAGAGCCGACCGCTCATAACGTCCGGCTTTGCTTAAAAAGCCAATGAAATCAACGACGGTCGGCTACGAATATACTGCAACGTTCGCGTTCGGTTCACGCTAATCTGTAGCGTTCCTGTAGCGCACCCGCTTTGCGCCCTGCCCCGCCCATCGCAGAGACGGCCTCGCCCATGTGGTCCGGGTGATGGTGAGCGTAGTGGCGGCGCAGGACCTCCTCACCCATCCCCGAGAAGCCTGCGGCCTCATAGGTCGGGACGCCGCACTGCATCATGTGCGTGATCGCCGAATGGCGCAGGGTATGCGGGCTCACGCCCTCGCCCAACCCGGCCAGCTCGACGGCATTCGCGAACCCGACCTTCACGCGTTCGATCGGCTTGCCGCGCCATTCCACGACGTAGCCCGAGGCGTCGGGGCCGGCGAGGCGCTGCCACCGGCGGAGATGCGCCAGGATACCCTTCGGCAGGCGGACGGGCGGCTGGCGCTTGTTCGTCGCCTGGGCGCCCTCGCGCAGCCGGTAGAAGATCCCGGCGTCCAGATCGAGATAGGAGCGGCCGGCGGCGGCATGCCAACTCGCCGTCAGTGCTGCCCCCGGTCGGCTTCCGGTCGTGTAGGCAAGCAGGACGAAGCGCGCGAGATGGCGCATCGTGTGGCGCCCCTTCGTGGTGTTGCCGGTCTTCCGCTTACCGTCGGCGTCGATGCGATCACCCTCCCGGGCACGCCACATCGTCCAGACCAAGTGTGCGATCTCGGAGCGCGAGAGCCAGCGCTCGCGGGCGTCCCCGCGCTTCGGGAGCGCCACCTTCACGATCTCGCGGTGGTAGCCTTCGCGGTGGTGATGACCGATGGCGGCCGACAGGTCCTGAAGATCCCGACGGGCACCGCCTGGTGATCCCCTCGACGCGGTATAGGCTCGGCAGGTCGCTCCCGTGACCTCGGCGAGCGAGCGATTCCCCCACCATTCATTCAGCCGCGCGATGCGGCGGGCGATCCGGGCGACGTCGGGGTGAGGCTTCACGACGTCGGCGGTGTAGATACTCAGGACGTCGGCGATCTTGATGGAAGAGAGACCACGTTCCGTGCGCGCCGGCCTGTGGGACGCGCGGAGGTAATCGGCGAGGGCTTGATGAGCCCCTGCAACATCGTCTGGAGCGCATCCTGTGGCGTGCACTTTGGCGCCGTCTCGGATGACCCATTTCGAGGGTCGGGTGACGCGGCCGGTGGCGTCGCAGCGATCGGGGACGAGGTAGAGTCGAGCGCCTTTGGCTGGACGTGGCATTGGCGTTTCATGTCCTCGATGGCGCGGAGCGTCGTCCAATCCTTCCCCGCAATTCGCATGATCGCAAGCCGACCGCGAGCAGCTTCTCGGCGCAGGCCGGAAACCGTCATGCCTCCGCTCGGGAAGGCGATCTCTGCCGCTGCGGCGAGCCGGAGCGGCGTGTGTTCGGTGATCCCGCTGGCGCGGGCGGCGCTTGGAAGCGTGCTCAATCCGCCCTCCCCTCTGCGATGCTCGGCACCCTCTTCACCCGGTATCCGGTGATCTGCTCGGCCCAAGCAATGGCACCTTCAAGCGTCGACCCTGGCCCACGCCGGACACTCTCGCCTTCCGGCGTGATCGCGTTGGCGTACCAGGGACCGTTGTCGGAAAATGCCTCCACGGTGGCGACGGCACCGCCGCCGACGTAGAGAGCGTCACGCATCGTGTGCCCTTCGGCTTGCGGCCAGGGGTGCCAGCCGTCAGGCTTCGGGTCAGTGTCCGCGCTCATGCCCGTCATGCTGCGGCTCCGATGTCGAGCGCGTCGGCCGGGGCGAGCGGCGTCCAACGGATCACCACGCCCTCGAACACAAGGACATTGCCCCCCTCGGGCGGATGCTCGCTCCACCAGAAAGCTGCCATGTCGGGGATGTCCCGGAAGCCATCCGCGCGCGCGAAATTGTCCATCGCGGCGCTGCTCACGAGATACCCGTCGCCGACCTGGATCAGTTCGGCTGCACCGCGCTTCGAGAAGACCAGCCGCACGGGCTGGATATCAATGCAGGGTACCCGCGCGATGAGCCGGCAATGCTTGGTCCGCATCCCGGTGTAGAGCTGCAGCTCCTCGCCCGGCCGCGCGTGGCGCTTCCGGTCGGCGCGGATCGTCTGCGCCTTGGTGCCTGCCAGGATCGGCGGGCCGAACTGCTTCTTGAAGCTGTAGGCGACCATCACGCGGCCTTCCCTGCGATCAGGTCGACGAAGGCGAACTTGTCGACCTTGCGGATGTCGATGCGGTCCAGGTTGTCGAGAACGAACCGGCGAAGGTCGGCAGGCTCGATGGCCCACACGTCGCCGCCCTGCTGGGACAACCGCTTCGACCCGCGGCGCCCAGCCTTGATGTCGCCGGCGATGCACCACGCCGTGATCGTCTTGTTGTCGACACCGAGGATGTCTGCAGCTGCTCGCGCCGAAAGCGTCTCGTGCGTCCGGCGGGAGATCTCCAACCGCTTAGCGCGGACAACGATGGCTGTGGCGGTGCGATGGAATCCGTGCTCGCGAAACATGCGAGCGGCCATCTCCGGGTTATGGAGCGGCACCTTCCGCATGAGCGCGTTCTCCGCCTCAGTCCACGGCGGCTCTTTCCGGTGAGGATTGGTCAGACCGAGCTTTGTCGCGCGCTTCGAGAGCCACCAGCGCGGCACGTCGAGCTCGAGCGCGAGGTTATCGACGGCGCCCCGACCTTTCAGGTTCGGCCAGGCCTGCTTGATCCGCTCGTCCATCTCGGGACCGTAGGCGTGCGTCTGACGCTCGGCCGTCATCTTCTCCGAACCGATGCCGAGGCGGCGTGCGGCTTGGTGGACCCCAGAGGCTGTCCGGCCGGGCAGGCGCATCAGGCAGCCGGCGACGCCGCCGGTCGGGTAGTGATCCCGAACGACCTGGTCCTCGGCGTCCGTCCAGAAGCGGGGGTGGCGCTTGCCGGGGACGTATGGGGTCGAAAGCCGAGGCTCGCTCGCTCGGCCCTTCTTGAAGGATACGGGGGTGAGCGTGTTCACTGGCGCAGCTCCTTCGCGAGGTTTCTCTCGACGCGGACGGCACGGCTGGCGCCCTCCCCGCTGAACTCGAGCACCCCCTGAACATCCAGGAGGGCCAGGCCGGCGGTGAGTTCGGCAGCCGGCACTTCCAGGAAGGCGGCGAGCTCGACGACGGTGGCGCCTTCCGGAGCGAGGGGCAGAAGCGCTCCCCATGCCTTGCCGGCGACAGCGAAGGCAGGATCCCGGATGAAGGCCCGAACAGCCCGAAGGCCCGGTGAGATCGCGGCGGCCGCGCGGGTTTCAGCATCGGCCGCCGAGACGCCGGCCAGGTGCTCGAGATCCAGGAGCCGAGCAGCTGCATTGGCATCGAGCGGTGCGGGCGCTGCGAGCGTCGGGGCGGCGCCACGGTGCTGCGTCTGCACTGGCCCGACATGCGTCACGGCTGGGCTGCGGGAGAACGCCGAACCGACCGCCACGAACTCGCCGGGCTTGAGCATAGGGAGCCGGTCGAAGGCTCGACGGGCATCCCATCCGATGGTCTCGGCCGCACGCCTGATGTCGAGATCCAGGGTGTTCAGGCCGATGAGGTAATTGTGGGCCTCGGAGATGACCGATTTCGACAGTCGGTTGAGGCGCTGGGTCGCCAGGATGCCGGCGAGCCCGCGCTTGCGGCCTCGGCTCATAAGGTCCGTAACGGCTGCGATCGAAGCATTGCGCACCGACGCCGGCGCCGACGAGTGACCGCCGAACGGCGCGAATAGGTGCGCCTCGTCGACGGCGACGATCGTCGAGTTCCAGTGCTCCGGCGGGCTGTCGATCAACGCACCGAACAGCGCCGCGATTGCGATCATCTGGCCCTCGCGATCGAGGTCCGAGAAGTCGACGAGGATCGAGAGACGGTGCTCCCTGACCTTATGCGCCAGGGTGGCGAGTGCCGCCGCATCGAGGCGGTGCGCTTCCACGCGAAGATGCCCGTAGGCCTCCGCGAGGCTGCTGAACTCGCCCTCCGGATCGATGACGACCTGCTGAACCTTCCCGGCGGTCTGCTCCAGCAACCGGCGCAGCGTCCATGACTTGCCGGAGCCGGACGCGCCCTGAACGAGGAGACGCCCCTCGATGAGGGCCTGCAAGTCGATGCCGACGTTACCGCCGGAGTCGGCGGTGCCGAGGACGATGTCACCGGTAGGCATCGGGGGTAGCGCAGGGATGGCGATCTTCGCCGCCGGCGCGACTAGGCGCAAGGCAGCTTCCTCTCCACGGCGATCCGCCAGGATCTTGCGGGCATGCATTTCGGCATGGGTTCGGGGTTCGTGGGCGGTCAACATCACGCGTTGCCCTCAACCGGGCCGACGCTCATCCGCACGGCGGTGCGCACGATGGCGAGGACGTTCCTGCGCAGTTCGGCATCCTGGATCGACGCGTAGGCGTGGAGCAGATCCACGGCCCCGGTCTCGGCGAGGAAGCCGAACACCTCGCTCTGGCCCTCTGTCTCGTCCTCGCCGAACAAGGCCGAGACCGGCACCTCCAGGACCTGGGCGACCTGCTGCAGGCGACCGCCGCTGACCCGGTTCGCGCCCTTCTCGTATTTCTGGACCTGCTGGAACGTGACGCCGATGGCCTGGCCGAGTTCGGTCTGCGACAGGCCCTTGGCCTTGCGCAGAGTGGTGATGCGCAGGCCGACGGTGCGGTCGATGTCGGTGGTGGATTTCGTGTTCATGCGGCGGTCTCCTGATGCGAGATGCGAGGGGGGGGTCAGCGCTTCGCTCGTTCGGCCAGGTGGTGCCGAACCGTGAAGGCGACGTCCTCGTCCATCTGCTGACCAGAGGCCCAGCGCAGGTAATCGGACGGCACGTCGGCCCACGGCGTGCCGCGGTGCTTGCCGAAGTTGCACTTCGGGAGGAGCGCTGGCCGCGATGAGATGTCGACCAGATCGTCGAGCGACGTCACCTTGAGCATCTCGCGCAGGATGAAGGCGGTCACGTAGGCGTCCGGCCCGGCACGGTGCGCCGGATCAGCCCGATGGCGAGCGAGGCCCTCGGGGTTGAGCCAGTACCGCAGCGTCCCGTTGTTGTGCGCCGGAGCGTCGGGCCAGATGCGTAGCGCGCATTTGTACGTGCAGATCCAATCGGCTTCGCCCGTAACCTCTGGGGTAAGCCACTGGCGCTCGAACTTGGCGTTATGGGCGACGAGCACCAGGCGCTCCGCCTGCATCCGCTCTTCGTCGAAGAAGGTGCTCAGCGCTGCTTCCTCGAAGACCGGGGCGCTGACCACGTCGGCATCGACGATGTGATGCACAGCGGACGTCTCGGGCGGGATCGGATGGCCGGGATCGACGAGCAGACTGCCGGGCATGCCGACGAACCAGCCCTCCCCGTCCTTCACGAGGTCGCAGAACCCGATCTCGCAGATGCCAGCGGGCGGCTCGAAGCCGGTGGTTTCTAGATCGACGACACGGATCAGCATGGCTCAGTCCTCCTTCTCGGACTGCGCCCGGCCGGCGGTCTGGCCCGCCTCAAAGTTGGCGAGGCGCACGGGGTCGTTCTTGATGTCGGCCGTCAGGCCCTTGCGGAGCCCCTGGATTCCGCCCTCGTAACCGAGCTTGTAATCGCGGCTCTCTGGGTCGATTTCCGGCTCGCGCTCGACATCGTCGTGCTCGACGGTGCGATCCTCGTCTTCACTCGCCTCGGCTGCATCCGTGGCCACCGACACGAAGTCGTCGACGGCTTCCACCACCGGCTTCGGCCCAGCTGCCAGCGCGTCCAGCCGAGCATTGATGCCCTTCGCAGGGCTGGCGTCGCGGGGGCCGGACGCAAGGGCCGGAACATCCTCGATCTCATCCTTGGCGTAGACGCCGAGGAGCACGTCAGGGAAATGCCGACGGCAGAGAGCACGGCCAGAGTAATAGAACAGCTGCTGATCAGGGTCGGTCTTCCACAGCGGCGAGTTCTTCGGCAGGATCAGGCCGAACTCGGGTGAGGTGTAATCGACCGACTCATCCGAGCCGTCGTTCAGCGTCGCGGTGACGGTGCACTTCCGCTTGGCGCCCTCTCCCTCGTACCTGACCTTGAAGCGGCCCTTGATCGGCGCGCGCTGCAGGATGACGGCTTGCACGAGCTGGGACTCGTAGGCGAGCCGGTCGTTCACGCTGTAGCTCTTGTTCGCCACGGCGTAGGGCGACATCCGCCATTCGACGGCCTGGAGCGTCACCGCCATGCAGGCCCCGGGATTGGCGCGCAGATGCTTCGGGATCGCGATGCCGCCTACGGACATCATCTTCGCGAACTCCATGATCTGCGCCATGCTGACGAACGACAGACCGCCTGCTTGATCGGAGACGGCGAGCGCGTTGGCTGCCGTCGTGTCGATGCGCTCCGCTATGCGACGCTCGGTGTCGGTAAGTGCGAGGGCGTTGCTCATGCTGCTTTGGCCTTCTTCTGGGCGCGGATGCGCAGGACGGGGAAAATGCTGGCCTTGACCGTGAATTCGGACCGGCGCTGCATCGTCCGGGTGATCTCGCGGCCGTCGCCGAGACGAGCGAGCGTGGCGCCGGCGAGCTTTTCGACGATCTCGGCCTTGATCTCGTCGAGGCGTTCTTTGTCGATCTTCATGCGGGCCTTGATCCCCTCCTGTTCGTCGAGGATCGCAGGCAGGCGGTTGTCGGCGGACAGATCGAGCGCCTCGACCTGATCGTCCGGCGGCCACAGCGCACCGATGGTGTCGCCATCGCGGGCATAGTCGGCTGCCGGGGCCTCGCCGGTTTCGACCCGATGCCAGAATGCCGCCGATTCCTGGACGAGCCGGTCCCAAATCCCAGCGTGAAGCGGGATGTCGATGACGTGTAGATCGAGGCCGTGACCGACCACGAGGAGGGCGACACAGGCCCACGATGCGCCGGTGAGCCGCGCCTCGACGATGGCTTGCACAGCGATCCAGATCGGCAGGTTTACCGTGCCGTCCTCGTCCTTCCATTTCTTGCGGAAGATGAGGTCGGACGTTGTCTTGACCTGCACGATGCCTCGGCCGGGGCGATCAGGATCGGTGGCGTAGGCATCAGGGGTGCACCCGATCCGAACGGACGGCGCCCGGAGGTAGGTCTGATCGCCAGCCTCGACGGTCCAGGTCGGGCGCTCCTCCGCGAGGATGGCAAGAGCGTCGTCTTCGAGGAGACGGCCGCGTCGCATTGCCGGGGACTCGGTCGGGTCCTCCGAAAGCAGCCCGCTTTTCAGCGCCCACAGCTCGAAGGCCGTGGTGTACTCGTGAACGCCGAGGATGGCGCCCGCGACGGACGCGGTGACGTCCTGCTGCCGGGCTGCGAGCCAAGCCTCGCGGGTGGTGAAGGGGATGCGGTCGATCTGCATGGCGATCACTCCGCAGCCGCGAGGAGACCGCCAGCGACGGCGCCGTCCTCGATGACGATGGCGGCCGACCGGCCGGACTGAACGACCTCGATCCAGACCTGATAGTCGGCGGCGGCTGCCATCTCCGCGAGGATCCGCATGGCGTCCTCGTCGAGGAGCGATCCATCCTGGACGCGGATCACGCGCAGCTTCGGGTTCATCGCGATGGCGATTGCCACCGACGTCCGTAGCTGCTCGGCGCTCGACGCCTGGTCGAACGGGATGCCGTCGAGCAGGATCTCGTCTTCACCGAATCCGATGCCGGGCACGGGCATCTCGGCCTTGGCGATAGCCTCGCGACGCTGCGCGGTGCGGTCCTCGATTGCCTTGGTGAGGGCGGCGGCCTGGGCCTCGACGTCCTTCGCCTGCGCCTCGATGCGATCCCGCTGCTCGCGCTGGGCGACGAGGGCGTTCACGCGACCGGCGTCGGCGATGCGCTGGCGCAGATCCAGGGTGTCGATGGGCTCGGGAAGCGGCTCGGCCTCAGCGAGCTGACGACGCTTCCCGGCGGCGATGGACTCCACCTCGACGGCTTGGTCGTATAGGGCCTGGGCCTGCGCCCGAAGATCGGCGCCGCGAGCCTCCATGCGCTCCGTTTCGGCGATGAACGACTCTCGGTTCGCCCGCCGGCGCTCCACCAGGGCGTTGTGCTCGCCCGCCTGCTGCATCTCGGCGACGAGGGCCGCGTCGTCGATCCGCTCCAACGGGGCGTCCTCCGGCAGGGTGATGCCGGCGGCCTGCGAGCGCAGGGTGCGCGCCTCGCGGTTCACCTCGGTGCGCGTGGTGAAATCGGCCTTGTTCGCCTTGTCGATCGCGTCGAAATCGACACCGGGGACGAAGCGCTTCAACGCCTCGAGCTGTTCCTTCCCGTCCATGCGGGTGAAGGCCAGCGGGTCGAACGACAGGGCGCCGAGGAGGCTGTCGAGCATCCGCTGTGGCGAGGGATAGCGGGCTCCGTCCGCGCTCTCGACAAGGATCTTCGTGGGGAAGGTGCCGTCGTCCTGGCGCTTGAACGTGCGGGTCACCTTGATCTCGCCGAGGTCCAGGCGGATGCGAGCCTCGTTCTCGCCCTTACGGATCGGCACGGCCTGAATGTGCGACGTACCCGCGAGGGCCCACCAGATCGCGTCGAGGACGCTGGACTTGCCCTGGCCGTTGCGGCCGGTGATCTCGACGATGTTGCCGTCGGGCGTGATGGAGACGGCTTTCAGCCGCTTCACGTTCTCGGCCTGGAGTTGAAGGATCTTCATGGCGGGGCTCATTCAGCGGCGTCAGGGAAGGAATCGGGCAGGGACACCCGGGCGATGAAGGCGGCCGAGCTCTCGTGCACGGCCTCCTCGTGCTGAAGGGCGCTGTCGTCCGCGCCGCAAAGGGCGTTCACGACGAAGGCGATGACGGCGGCGAGGTCGTGGTCCGCTCTGGCGTTGCCGGTCGGGATCACGTGAAGGACGATGCGGCCATCGGCATCGATGACGTCGCGTCCGCTCCGGGTGAGCGTCGCCCATGGCGTCCGACTGCCGAGCTGTGCGAGGGCGGCTGCGGCCTTGGCCTGTGCGGATGAGCGCTTCATCGGGGGCAATCCATCCAGTCGCGGAGGCGGAAGAAGCCCCGGCCGGCGTGGTATTCGAGGCGTTCGCCCAGGGCTGCGATGAGCCAGAGAGTGACGGTCGGGACGAAGCCGACCGCGAGGCGGAGGGCGCGGCTCATGACCAGTTCGCCCCCAGCCAGACTGACCCGACGCCGGCCGCGCCCATGAGCAACAGACCGAAGATCATCAGGGTGAGCGCCGTGGCGTCCGTCTTGCCGTCGTGGCGAAGGCCACGCTTCACGGCCCGGCGCATGTCGGCGAAGAGGATCGGCATGAAGGCGACCGCGACGGTGGTCACGATGCCCGCGATACCAAGAGCGGTGAGGATGGGTGCGGCCGACATGGCGGGCCTTGCGAGGTTCGAGGGCGGAAGGGTGCGGGCGAGCGCCGGTCAGGCGGCTTCGCGCAGAGCGGGAGCGGGGGATTTCGCAGCGGCCTCGAGGGCGTCAGCGAGGGCGCGGAACTGCGCGACAAGCTCGGGCAAATCATGCCGGCGGACGGCATCAGCGGAGGCCGTCGCTACCTTCGGAAGCTGACGCTGAATGCGGGTCACGGCGCTCTGCGCCGACATCTGAGCGTGCCGAGCGTGCTCTAGGGCTGCGAAGACCATGCCGAGGGAAATGCCCTCATCCCGGGCGTCGAAACCTGCGTTGAAGACGTCCTGCGAGGTGTAGGTCTCGCGGTCGACGATGACGCCGGAGATGCCGGTATCGGCGAGGGTGCGGGGAGCGGCCGACATCACAGCCCCTCCGCTTTCGCGAGGGCGGCGCGGGCATCCTGAACCCAGACGGGATGCCGGTTCTTGTACCGTCGCTGACGATGAGCCCAATACTCGAGGGCCAGCTTCAGCGCTGAGACCATATCCCCATGCGAGGAAGCGGCACGGGCAACCCCGGCAGCGAGGGCGTCCGAACCTTCGCCGTCGAACATGATCGTAATGTCGCCAGCGTAGATGATCGCGCTGTCGGTGACGGGCGTGCCGTCGAAGCGCTCGGCTGAACCGAGCTCCAAATTCGTAAGGGAGACGGCGGGCCCAGCCATCACGCGGCCTCGCGCAGTTCAACGACCGCCGGGGCGATCGGGCCGACGTAGACCAGCTCTTTCCAGACCTGCCCGGCGTACTCGACGTCGACCTGCTCGTAGACGTGCGTCGGCTCGTTCGTGACGGCGTAGAAGGCCCGGTTGTGGGCGATCTCGTTCCGCAGCGTCTTCATGGCGACGCGCAGCCGCTTCAGGCGATCCGGAAGCCCGGTGATGCGACCAGCGCGCAGGGCGTCGGCGAGGTCGCGGTCATAGGCGCGGCGATGGGCGCGGGCCTGGCGCAGGACGATCCGGAAAACGATCGTGCCATCCTGGTGAAGGTTCTGCGGATGGCTGTCGCGAAGTGGAGTGTGGCGGGTCACGTTGTGGCTCCATCACCGTGGGGCGATGTCCAGATACTACGCATGATGCGTAATTGGTGTCAACGCATAATGCGTAGCGCCATTTTACAGAGCGTGGAGCGTCAACTTATCCACAGCCGGAACAGGCGAATGGGGATAAGCAAAGTTTGTTCTTGTTCCGTTCTCATGAAGGTTGCACCCTGGCGTAGAAGCAGAGTCACGCCGAGGTTTGTAATGGCACAGGTTCAGTATTTCGCTGTCCAGCCCTTCGTTAAAACCACAAAGGGACGTATTGCCGCCGCACCGGTCAGGAGTTGCCATAGTCCGGAAGCAGCCAAAAGGCTGGCAGAACGGCTTGTCAACGAGAACCGGGCCGTCGGCGCCCTCGCGTATGCTAGGGATGGAAATGACGGAGACAACGATTTCGAGAACCCGACATTCCTCGCTAGAATTGGCGAAGTGCCAGAGGTCGATGACTATTAGCGAGGTTTGATCCACGTCACTTTTGCGGACCAATCCACCTCTTCGTTTCTAATAGGCTCGTAGCCGCTAGACATAAGATCGAATGTGCCGGGGTCTCTACCCCGGTACACTTTCTTCACGTAGACCCGTTCATCACTTAACCAGACGATGCAAAGTTCGCCGACGTAATCATCCGGCACGCCCGCAACCCGCTCGTCATAGTAGATCAGCCACTGATCCTCGGCGATTCCGGGCATGGAATCACCGCGTACTCGCGCCGCTACGGTGTTGGGCGATGATCCCGGAGGCTTCGGAGCCCGGTCATTGCTCCCCTGCGACTCGCCCTCGAAGTTCACGCGCCCGCCTGCTCCGACGTCACCGACGATAGGAACGGTGTCGACGTCGACGCCTAATGCGGTCTGGCCCCCCTCGAGGATCCACTCCCAACGCTCTTTGAAGGCAGCCGCGTAGCGCTTCGCGCTCTCTCTGCCTGGAGTGCGATCCCCGTTCTCGTGACCGAGATAGGTCGAAACCGTCCAGCCATAGGCTCGTGCGGCATCGGTCGCCGTGGCGAACCCTGCGCGCTTGCGGAGAAACTGAAGGCGTTCTGCGGGCGTATCCATCCGCGCAGCTACGCACAACGTGTTACGCAATGTGCGTTGACAGTCGCTACGCATTAGGCGTAGCGTCTCGCTTGCCATGAAATCAGTTCGCGAAATCATCGACGCTCTAGGTGGTCCGACCGAGTTCGGGCGCATCTGCGGCTTCTCCAAACACCCCGGTGCCCGGGGCAGCGACATGCGTCAGCGCTCGTCGATCCCGGTGGCCTATTGGCCCCGCATCGTCGAAGCCGCAAAGGCGCGGGAAGTCGCGATCGACAATGACGTGCTGGTGCGTGCGCATCAGCCCGCCGCCTCCGAAGCGAGCGCCGCGTGATGGCTGCGCCCTGCCTCCACTGCAGAATCCGTGACCTGATCGAGGAGCACGTTCTCTCGCACCCCGAAGCTGTGGTCGGTGGCGTGCCGGTGACCGATCTGTCCACGATCGCGCGCGCTGTCGGTTCCGTGCTCGGCGAACTGGCTGCTCGTGCCCCGGCTGCGCACCGGCCCGGCATCGTGTGCGAGGCCCTGCAGGCGGCGTGCGATGAGGGCGGACTGTCCGCACGCTTCGTCACCACTGGTGCTGCTGCCTCGTCCCCGTCGCAGGGGCTGCACTGACATGGCGTCGCTCGTCCTCACCATCTGCGGGGCGGTCTTCACCATCGACGCGGTGATGATCGCCAGCCTGTCCAGCAACCGCGTGAGCGGTGATCCTGCCGCCATGCGCACAGGCGCGGCGTTCGCGGGCGTGTTCCTCGCGGCCGGGGCCGTGTGCCTCATCGCGGCGAGGTTCGCATGAGCGTCGCCATTCCTTTGGGCAAGGGCTTGGTCGCTCTCGTCAGCGATGAGGATGCCAGCGTTGTTGGCCAGATCTCCTGGCGCCCCATGCCGCGTTCCGACGGAGCTGCCTTCTACGCCGTTCGCGCCTACTCGGCCGGCTCCGGAGCAGGGCGGCGGTGCATTACCGAGTTCATGCATCGCCGCATCATGCAGGCGGGCAAGGGCCAGATCGTTGATCACATCAACGGCGATACCCTCGACAATCGACGGGAGAACCTTCGCCTCTGTTCCGCGGCCGGCAATGCACAGAACCGACGGAAAAAGGTCAATGGCTTGCAGCGGTTCAAGGGCGTCTATTCTAGGAAATCTTCTTGGTACGCGCACATCAAGGTCGCAGGTAAAAACAAGCATATCGGTTCCTTCACCTCCGATATTGATGCAGCGATGGCCTACGACCGGGCTGCATTGCTTCATTTCGGCGATTTCGCTCGCCTGAATTTCCCGGAGGCTCATCAATGATGGCCTCCCACTTCCATCGCGCCCGTCGAGCCGTTCGCTTGGCTCCGGTGCGTGAGCGCGCCGTCCGGCCCCTGACTCGGACCCCGGACGGCGCGTCCTCTTCCTTTCCTCACGGTCGGCTCCTGCTCCCCAGCCGCTCCGACCGTGTGCGTGTGCTGCGTAACCCGTCCAACCTCCTGCACTCATCTATCCCCCTTGCTGCGCTCATCTTGAAGCACAGGGGATTTGCGGAATGCTGGCAAAATCACGGGAGGCGCGTCGCATGATGACCGCCGAGGAAGAACTTGCGTTTGTCCGGCCACACGCCGTTCGGGCCATCGAGGCCCTGCGCGGCCGGGGTCACTCCCAGATGCATGCCTACGAGGCACTCGCCAGCCTCATCGGCAAGTCGCCGACGTGGGTCCGCGGCGTCATCGGCCGAGACCCCAACATCGGTGTTCGCCTGCGCGACGCCATCAACCTGACCCGAGCCTACGACCGGCTCTGCAAGCGCATCGAGGCCGCGGCTGACGCCGAAGAAGCCCGCATCGCAACCCTGACGGAGGAACTCCATGCGGCTCTTTCAGCACGCGGACAGGTGGCACCGTCGGCGCAGCGAGAGGCTGTCGGTCGAACGGCAGCTTCGCGAGGTCCAGGACGCGCGGCCCCAACCGCACTGGTCCGCTCGCATGTGGCGACGAATCCGCGAGCGCGTTCGCGGGCTGCTCTGGACGTGAACGACCTGCCGCTGTGGCGGGCAATCGAGGGAGAGTGAGCATGTCGATCGACGAGCAAAACACCGAAGCCGCAATCCAGGCGAAGGGCCTCAACGCGCCGCGCCTGTCACCGCAGGACATCGACGACACGATCGTCGGCGCCGACTTCTACGTCTTCCCGGGCTCGACGCTGACCATCTGCGCCCTGAAGCTGCGGAACGGCTTCATCGTCACCGGGGAGAGCGCTGCGGCGAGCCCCGAGAACTTCGACGCTGAGATCGGTCGCCAGATCGCTCAGAGGAATGCCCGCGAGAAGATCTGGCCGCTCGAAGGCTACCTGCTCCGCGAGCGCTTGGCCGCCGCTGCCGAGCCGCCTCGTGTCCCGCGTCTCGGCGCGCAGGACACCCGCTCGCGCGGTGAGCCGCGCCCGTAGGCCTTCCCCCGAATCCTCCCCTTCGCGGTCGTCCGCCGCGTCGCTCCCTCCCCGAACCTGAGAGGTCACCATGGCCAGGAAACCGAAGGGCGCGACGCCCAGGATCATCAAGACGACGGCAGCCCAGCTGCAGGATGCGATCCGCGACGCGGCCGGCGCATCCCAGCGCGCTGCGAACGCGAACTCGAACAAGTCGACGGCGCTCTCGGATTACTGCGCGCAGAGCGGACTGCCGGCGAAATCGGTGAAGCTCATCCTCGACTGCCACAAGATGGAGGACGTGAAGCGGAAAGACTTCGTCCTCGGCTTCCTGATGGCTCACCAGATGATGGGCTGGGGTGAGCAGAGCGACTTGTTCGACGACGTCGGCAAGATGATCGCGGACGCTGCCACCGCAGCTGAAGCCGACGAGAAGTCCCGCAAGGGCCAGGCGCAGGGCTCGCCCGGCCTGCCGCTCGAGGAGGCCGAGCGCGAGTTCACGAAGGCCAATGCGAAGGCCAGTGCAAAACGCGACGCCAAGGCGACCACGCCCAGCGAAGCCATGCGCGACAGCACGGCCGCCGGCGACGCCTTCTTGAAGGAGCAGACGGCGAAGGGCCCACGCAACGCCCTCCCCGGTGCCCCAGCGCTCGGCAATGGGCCGCAGCGTCAGACCGCGTCCGCCGAGTAGGACCGCAGCACCGCCATGTCCGATCAGATCGTCATCACTCTTCCCGGTGACCCGCGGGGCAAAGGCCGGCATCGCGCCCGCGTCGTTGCTCCGCGCGGCGGAAAGAAGCCGTTCGTCCAGGAATACCCGGACCCGGAAACGGCTCGCTACGAAGCTGCCCTGAAGGCGGCCGCTGTCGACGAGATGGTCGGACGCTTGCCGCTGGTCGGCCCCCTGGTGGTGGTCGTCTATGCGTTCATGCCGATTCCCACGAGCTGGTCGCAGGCTAAGAAGCGGCAGGCGCGTAACGGTGTCATCCGCCCGGTCGTGAAGCCCGATTGGGACAACATCGGGAAGGTCTGCGACGCGCTGAACGAGGTCGTGTGGGGCGATGATTCCACCGTTGTCGATGGCAGCGTCCGGAAATTCTACTCGGACAAGCCTGAGCTGGTGATCACCGTCCAGCCTTGGGTTCCGGCGATCGCTGCCATCGGCGCCTCTGCTCCTGCTTTGGACGAGGCCGCCTGATGTGGCTCATCGTCTCCTGCAGCAACGGATGGGTGCGCGTGTTCGGCTCGCGCGACCCTGCCTTCCTCGACGTCCGCTACCTCATTGCCGGCGCGATGGTGACCAGCGAGCTGACCGCTCGCCCGGCCTACCGCGAGATGATCGACACCCTCGATTGGGGGGCGATCCTTTGAACGCACCGTCTGCTCGCGGACTATTCCGCGCCACCGGCAAGAAACCAAAGCCCGTCCATATTCGCGACCTGCTGACCGGCGAAATCGTCCTGGTCGACGCATTAGCCCGCGAGACGGATGACTTCTATCCGACGCCTCCGGAGCCGACACGCGCAATCCTGTCGGCCGAGGTCGCGCGGTTGCGGACCTTCGAATCCGTGTGGGAGCCCGCGGCCGGCGACGGCGCGATGGTCCGCGAGATGAAGGCGATCGGCCTTCACGTCATCGCGTCCGATCTCATCGACCGTGGGTGTGGAGCGGAGCTTCGGTCGTTTTACGATTTCGCGAAGGCCCCATCCCGCGCCATCCTGACGAATCCGCCTTTCTCAGAATGCAGCTGGGGCAACGGACGCGCTCGGTGGCTCTACCACGCGCTGAACACCCTCGACGTCGAGTACATGGCCCTGATGCTGAACTGGGGTTTCCCTGGAGCCGGCGGTCTCGGGCCGTTCTGGGCGAAGCACCCGCCCGCCCGCGTCTACCTCATGAGGTGGAAGATCGACTTCACCGGTCAGGGGGCGCCACCCATGCTGAACGCATGGTTCGTCTGGGACCGTGCGCATCGCGGAGAAACGGTCCTCCGGATGCTTGATCGCGCTGACGCCCGGCAAGCCTCTCTCTTCGGCTCGGCGGAGTAGGCGCGATGGCTCGGTACAACATCCTGCAGCCGACCTCGCCCGTGCCGGTCTCGCGGCTGGCTGCCGTCGTCGGCGAGGCCGCGAAGCGCTGGTGGGACCTCTACACCCGCACCCGCGGCGACGATCAGTACAAGTGGTTCGACTGCGACCTCGCCCTTGCTGAAGCTGCACTGCTGCTCAACGACCTCGCCGAGATCGAGAAGGCGAAAGGCGAGGGCTACGTGAAGGAGATGCTCCGGCGCGAGCTCGCTCCTCTCGACCAGAGGGCCTCGGCATGAACGAGCCCCTCGACCGCGACGGCTTCGGCAATAATGTCGTGCCGCTCGAAGAGTACCGCGGCGATTACGGTCGGTCGCCTGCCGCCCCGGCCGCCGTCGCGCCCATCGCCAGCGTCGAGTCCGAGGCCGGGCTTATCGGCTGCATCATGCAGGCGCCGCACGTCTTCCCGCTGGTTCAGCACCTGGTCGCGCCCGAGCACTTCTTCGAGGAGGCGCACCGGGCCATCTGGCAGGTCATGGGCGACCTGGTGGCCGCCGGCGATACGCCGAACGGCATCAAGGTGAAGGCGGCGCTCGGCGCGACGAACCTTGCCTTCGATCTCGGTGGCCAGAACGTGCTGTCCTACCTCGGCCGGCTCGTCGTCCTGGCATGCACGCCCGTCTCGGCACCGGAATACGCGCGGACGATCCAGCAATACTGGCAGCTGCGCGAACTGGCTGCGATCACGAACAAGGCGGCCGACGGTACTGGCTTCGTGCCGGGCCCGCACCTCGAACGGGTCTATGCCCGTGTCGACCAGATCCGTGCGTCCTTCGTCGACCGCAAGGTGATGTCGGTCTCGGCGGACCAGGCCGGAGACGAGCTGATCGCGGACATCACCGCCGACCTGCAGGGCCATGGGCGGGCGGTGCCTCACACCCGCGTCGAGGCCTTCGACAAGGAAATCGGCGGCGGTCCTCAACCCTCGACGCTGATCACGGTCGCGGCTCGTACTGCCATGGGGAAATCCATCTTCGGGGTGGAGCAGGCCAGCGCGATCGGCCGCCAGGGGCATCTCGCGATCTACCATTCTCTCGAGATGACCCGGAAGCAGATCCAGGCCCGCCGCACGTCGAGCTGGCTCTTCGATCGCGGGACGAAGCTCGCCTATGAGCAGATCATGCGTCGGCGCGGCCTGTCTCCGAGCGAGGCCGATCATGTGGCCGATGCGGTCTACGAGATGCGCGGCGAGCACTTTCACATCGAGGACGGTGGCGGGCGCACCATCGGCGACATCGCCGCCGCCTCCGACCGCCTGGCGAACTCGTATGCCCGCAAGGGCGTGCCGCTGGGCATGGTGGTGATCGACCACGCGCACATCGTTCGCCCGTCGCGCGCCTACAATCGCGAGGATGAGGGACTGAAGGAGGTCGCCGACGGCGCCCTCTCCCTGGCCAAGCATCTCGACGTGCCGGTCCTACTGCTCGCGCAGTGCAACCGGAACACCGAGGGGAAGTCCGTCGAGGACCGCCGGCCCAGCCTCGCGGACATCCGCGGCGCCGGTGCGTTCGAGGAGAACTCGGACGCCGTCGCGTTCCTCTACCGGCCCGCCTACTACATCGAGCGGTCAGGCAAGTACCGGGAACAGAATCCCGAAGCGCTCGCCGAGCATGCGGGCTGCCGGCACCTCCTCGAAATCATCATCGACAAGAACCGGATCGGTCGCGCGAACCACATCGTGCGCGCCTGGATCGACCCGGCTCTGAACGCGATCCGCAACCTTCAGCCTGGGGCCTGAGTCATGCCGAGAATCCGCAGCATCCATCCGGGCATCTTCACCGATGAGGCCTTCATGACGGCCTCGATGCAGGCCCGCGTTCTGATCATGGGCCTTTGGTGTGAGGCGCACGACGACGGGGTTTTCGAGTGGAAGCCCCTCACGCTGAAGGTCCGGCTTATGCCGGCGGACAACGTCGATGTGGCCGCCTTGCTCGACGAGTTGAAGCGTCTCAACTTCATTCGGCCGTTCGAGGCGAAGGGCAAGACCTTCGGCGTGATCAGGAATTTCCAGAAGTATCAGCGCCCCAAAAAGCCGAACCGGTCCGGAGTTTTTCCCGATGAACTGCTCGGTTACGCACGCGGGGACGGAACAGGTTCCGCAATGGTTGAGGACGAGTTCGGTACCGGTGGGGAACCAGTACCCCCCGGAGAGGAGGATGGAGGAGGAGGGGGAATAGGAGAGGAGGATGGAGGAGGTACGGGTGCGCAGACGCGCAGCCCGGGCACGGTCCAGGCTTCGGCTTCGCCGGTCCAGAAGGGCACCGACGAGATCGGCCCATGGTTGCGCAGCCTCGTTGGGACTGAACCCGTCGTCCAGGACCTGCGCACCCAGCCGATCGAGGAGCTACTCGACGAGGGGTTGACCCGCGACGATGTCGAGGCCGGCATCGCGGCAGCCATGGCGGATCCGGGATTCCGGCCCCGCAGCTGGAAATCCCTGGTTGGCTGGATTCGCCGGTCGGCGAAGGATCGGCTCGAAGCAGCTCCGAAGCAGGTCCGCACCGTGTCGGGCATCCAGCGGAAGCCCACCACCGTGACGCCGGAAATGATCCGGGCCCAACAGGTCCACCTCGCCTCGGAGCACTTCCGCGGCCACTGGTCGGACGCTTGGCCGAACCACTGCCGGCCGGGCCATCCCGACTGTACGACGCCCGACGAAGTGATCGAGGACGCTCGGATCGCGGTCCAGATGGAATCGCTGCCCAACCCCAACATCGCCCGCGAAATGGGCTTTGCCCCGGACCGTTTTTCTAGGTTCCAGTAGGAGATCCATGCTCGCACGTCCCGAAGGCCCAGATCCGCCCCGGCAGTACCCCACGACCCTCGTCCGCCTCTGGCTCGTCGCCGCCTGGGCGGGGCACAGCGAGGCGGACGCACAGGCCGGCCCGAAGCCCGGCGACATCCGGGTCCAGCGCTGGCCCGAGGTCCACGTCGCCGACTGGCGGATGAAGGCGCAGCTGAAGGCCTGGCTGAATGCGCAGGTCGGACGCGAGCCTAGCTTCCGGGAGGCCTGCCGGATCAACGGCTGGAACCGGGACAGCGCCACGCGGGGCGTCGACATGGCGGTCGAGCTGATCTCGATCGGGTTGAGCAGGTAGGCAGCGCTGGGATGTTGTTAGGTACGATTTCGGACAATAAAGAGCAGGCTTGCTACATTCTAACTTGGGTGAATGCCAGAGGATAGCGAACGTGTAGCCTAGACTTTCCTCCCGCAGTGAATATGCTATGTTAAATTATATTGATGCTCTTCGTGGTTGTCGCGTGCTTATAGTTGAAGATAACTATTTGATCGCAATGGACATGGTGCGGAACTTAAATGATGTAGGAGTTGAGGTCGTCGGGCCGTCCCCGGATGTAAAAACGGCGCTTACACTTATCGCATCCGAGATAATAGATGCCGCAGTGCTTGACGTCTCGTTAGGTGATGAGAAGGTCTACGAGGTTGCGGATAAGCTCAGTGAGCGAGGCGTACCATACGTATTCGCTACTGCTGAGTCGCATGTCGAGGATCGGTCGGATTACCGATCGAGACCGAAGCTCGAGAAGCCGGTCTTCGAAACAGAGCTCTTTCAGGCTGTGGCAGATCTCGTGCGTCAATAATCAGGCGCCCCTTCATTCCGACCATACCGGGGCAGCGTTCGGGTGATCGAAATAATTCGCACCCCGTAGCGCGGCGTTCACGCAATGTTTCTCCCATTGACATTCGTGCCAAGGCAAATGGACGGAAGAAATCAGGCCCGGCAATACGGATCGGACCTGCACAGGGGCACCACCGTGACCGCGTCGGCCAAGCAGTCGTCCAGCACCACCCGTAAGACCGCGACCCGCGTGGCGCCGTCGACGCGGCGCAACAAGAACATCCGCCTCGCCCCGATTACCGCTCGGGACGTCGAGGTCGTCGAGGGCAAGGGCACGTTCCGCGATCCCTACGACGCCAGCACCTTCGTGACGACCACCGTCAACCGCCGCGTCGACGTCCTCGCCGCCGAACGCTCCGCCGGCCGCATCACGGAAGCGCAGTTCCAGGTCGGCCGCATGCTGCAGGCCATGTGGGAGAAGCAGCTCGGCGTCCGGTCCGGCGGCACCTGGGACAGCACGATGTCCAGCACCGGCCCCGGCTCGCAGGTCGTCTCCCACGCCTTCACCATCGAAGACATCCGGATGCTCAGCCGCATCGAGACCGCGAAGGCGGTCAAGGCTATGAACGAGCGCGCTGCCCGCGTGATCGGTGACAGCGGTGTGCGATTCCTCCGCGCCATCCTCGCCGAGGGGCAAAGCTTCTCCGGCTACGTCATCGCTCGCGGGCGTGCTCCCAGCGAGAAGGCCTCCACCGACATCGCCAAGCGGTTCCGCTGGCTCCTCGACGAGCTGACCGAGGCGCAGCATACCGCGCACGGGCCTGCCGCGAAGATGCCGAACGATGAATACTCGGACCGGGCGCGAAACCTCACAACCCCGCCTGCCGCTTCTAAATAATGTAGGCCCATTGGGCCTATTATCTGTTGACGCATAGGCCCAATGGGCCTATAACAGACCCATCGCAAGGCCGATGTCGGCCGGTGATGGAGAGACAGATGACCGCCACAGCCCTTCCCGCTTCGATCGCCAACCTCACCCAGACCCGCCTCTACGTCTCCTGCGCCGAAACGGCGAAGATGATCCGCAAGGCCCTCAAGCAGGCCTTCCCGGAAATCAAGTTCTCCGTCCGCAGCTCCACCTATGCCGGCGGCGCCTCCATCCGCGTCGGCTGGGTCGATGGCCCCCGCACTGCGCAGGTCGAGGCGATCGCCGGCCGGTTCGCCGGCGCCTCCTTCGACGGGATGCAGGACCTCAAGTCCTCGAACACCCACACCGTCGACGGCCAGATCGTCCGCTTCGGCTCCGATTATGTCTTCTGCGAGCGCGAATGCAGTGACGCCGCCCGCGCGAACCTGATCCAGGTCCTGGAAGGCCTCACCGTCGACGAGCGCGAGAGCCTCGTCTGCTCGCTCCGCCTCCAAGCCTTCGATCGCGGCTCCGACGATCTGCGCTCGCTGGCCCGGTCCATCTTCCACGCCCTGCCCCGGCCCGAGTTCGAAGGGCGCCGCTCGGCGCTGGTCGACAGCATCAACAACATCACCGCCGACTGAACGGGAGGGGCTTCGGCCCCTCTCACCATTTTCGAGGAGACGACATGACCAACGAACCGACCGAACGCAGCACCGCCGATGCCATGTCGCCGGATGAATATCGGACCACCCTCGAGGCGCTCGCCCTGACGCAGGCCGGAGCGGCTCGGCTCCTCGGCGTCGACGGCAGGACTTCCAGGAAGTGGGCCGCCGGCGATCGCGAGGTGCCGCCGACCGCCGCGCGATTCCTTCGGTTCCTGCTCGCGGCGAAGATCAGCCCGGACGAGGTGATGAAGGCGCTTTCCTCGCGCACCTGATAAACAAGATAGTTTGACCGGTAAGGAATGTTGGAATGGTAGATTTACTGGATCGCGGGTTGAGTGCAGCTTATCGTGCTGGGGGGCCGACTTGGGTTTTAATCGGTTTGGCGCTCATAGTTATGGGTTGGGTAGTGCAGATCATAATCAATCGACGCGTTTCAAGTGACTACGAGATTAAGCTTGAGGCATTCAGGTCCGGTCAAACTAAAGAAATCGAGGCATGGAAAGCTGAACAGTCAAAAGCAATTGAGGGCTTAAAACACGATTTCGCAAAAAAGATTGATCGCGACCAAAAGTACAATCAGCACGAATACAGCGTTTTGCCGGAAGCGTGGAGAAAGCTTAGCGATGCATTTTATGCAACAATGCGAGCATCTGTTGGGCCAGTAAATGCATACTTCTTGAACATGAGAACTGAGCAGCAAATCGAAGCCGTAATGCTTAGCCGCGGCTATAGCGGCTCAGAGATTCTCCAAATAGTTAATTCCACTGATAAAGATGAGCTATTTAATACGTTTGAGCGAATAAAAATCTACAACGAGGCAAATGCCAAAAACAATATATACGTAAACCATAAGCAACACTTCAGCATATTTATCGACGGGGAGCTTCGAAAGAAATTTGCCGAGGTTGACGATCTTATGGCGCACGCAATGGGAGAAATTGAGATGAATCTCCACGCGGAGCCAAGAGATAAAACCAGAGATGCGATAAGGCTGCTTCGTGATCACGGGCGGAGGCTGATGGGGGAGCTTGAAGGCGCGATCCAGCGTCGCCTCTCAAGTTCCGACGACTGATTGGCATCGATACCTCACGAAGGGCAGGTTGACCCGACGGGCAATCCGTTGCAGAAACGCACGGTCACGAGACGCACGCCCGCAGCCGCAAGGCCCGCGGGCGTTCTCGTTTCCAGACCCTCATCCCCCTGGCTTAGGCCCACTGCTCTCGTCGCACGGGCGTGGATTACCGAAGCCACCTTTGCGAGACGGGCCACCGCCGGGCGACGCCGGCGGAAGGGCACATGCCGGGGCCGACCACGCGGCCCGGCGGAAGTCGCTGTACGTGGAGAGGCCGGCCATAGTGGTTCCGGGTTGAAACGGAACCGATCGCCTCTCCAGGGCGACGAGCGCGGTGGAAGGCCGCGTACCTTCATTCCAGTCCGGCGAACCGGCTCAACAGCTTAGGCGTTGAGGCCGAAGACGTGCGCGGACAAATCTGCCATGATCGGAACCCGATGACGACGGATCGCGAGCAAGCCGAGCGGGTCGCCGACCTTCTCCGCCAAGCCGACCGCCTCCGGGTTCCGGGGCATCGGCACACCGTCGAGACGTCGCTCTGTCAGATCGACGAGCTGCGCGCCGGCCTTCGCCGCCTCTACCGTGATCTGACCGGGACCGATGTGCCACGCGAGACCGCTCCGCGCCGTCCGGTTCTCGGCTCTTTCCAGGCCGGGGCCCTGCCCGGCTCCCGTACCGTCGTCGCGTTTCGCGGCCGGGCTAAACGGGTTGCGGCGAGCGCCTGAAACGTCGGAATTCCGAATTACCAAGACAATTCGGAATTTATATCATCCGTAGCCGGATGCAGCGGAAATAAGCGAGCAATTAGAGGACCTTGGCTATGCTGTCGGGGTCCAAACGCACGTCTCGCATCAAGGCCAGAATAAAAACCCAGGAGGCCGCGAAGGCGGTCCTCTCCACCAAGGCGGTCGCCTATCTCCGGGTTTCGACGGACGAGCAAGCCACCAACGGCTTCGGCCTCGAAACGCAGGAACGCGCCCTTCGCGCCTTCGCTGAGAGCCAGGCTTACGAGCTTGTGGAGCTCATCACCGACGGCGGCGTGTCTGGCGCGACGAAGCCGACTGAACGCCCCGGCTTCAGTCGCGTGGTCGAGCTCGCCGAGGCCGGGGCCTTCTCCATCCTGCTGGTCTACAAGTTCGACCGGCTCGCCCGCGAAATTCGGTACGCGGTCACCACCGTGGCCGAGCTCGCCGAGCAGCATGACATCGGCATCCGGTCGGTCACCGAGCCGATCGACACGGCCACGCCGATGGGCCGCACGGTGTTCGCGATCCTTGCCGGCATGGCTGAGAGCGAGCGCTTCACGATCCGGGACCGGACCGCCGGCGGCAAGCTGTCCAAGGCGGGGCGGGGCGGGTTCGCCGGGGGGCGTGTCCCCTACGGCTACGAGGCGGACCGCGAGGGCGGCCTCCGGATCGTTCCGGAGCAAGCTGCGGTGGTCCGGAGGATCTTCCGGGAGCGCGGACCGTCCCATCGGACGAAGCGCACCCTTCAGGCGATAGCGGACGGCTTGAACGCCGACGGCATCGCATCACCCACGGGCAAAACCTGGAACGCCGGTGGCGTCGGGTACCTGCTCGACAATCCGAAATATCGCGGCGCGGTCGAATACCTGTTCTCCTGGACAGGGACCGAACAGCACGTCCTCCAGCCGGGCGCACACGCCGCGATCATTGGCTGATCGAAGGTCCCCAACATGAACGTATTCGTCGCCGCTCACCTCCTCCAGGTGGGCCGTAACGCCCTGCTCGCCGGTCGGGTCTGGGAAGCTTTCGTGCGCCGCGCCGAAGGCAAGCCGCCCCGCGTTCTGCGCCGTCTGCATCGCCTGAACGCCGAGAGCGCGACGCGCCGCGTCCTCGGCCTCAAGGGTCATCGCTGACTGCCGCCCTCCAGCATCCGGATCCGCCGATGAGCCCGCGCGCCTTCCTGCTTTGGCTCGACGGGTTCGCCCTCGAGGTCGTGGGCGGTCACCCGACCGCCGCGCAGTCCGTCGAGGTCCTGGCGATGCTCGTGACCGTCGAGCGCGAAGCGAAGACCTGGCTGCAGATCACCTTCACCCCCGGCGGCGCGGTGCGCACCGACGAGTATCCCATGAGGACCGACGCATGACGCCGAACCCTGCCGCTCTCGTCGACCAGGTCGTCGAGCAGCTCGGGCCCATGGTGGGCGAGACCAGCGCCAGCCTTCACGACGCGGCCGATGCCTTCGACGTCTACGCGGGGCACGCCCCCAGCGCGATGCACGAGCGCCTCGCCACCGTCATCGCCAGCGAATGCCGCACCGCTGCCGAGAGTTACGAGGTGCGGCGCGCCTTCCTTCAGGGGTTCCGCCTGTGACCGAAGCTCAACACGCCCGTCTGCCGGGCATTCTGCGCGAGATCGTCGACTGCGATCGGCGCATCGCGGATTCGCGCCGTCGCCTCGCCTCCATGGCGGTGGTGCCGTTCTCGGAAGCCAAGCCCTTCCGCACCCTCCGTAGCCTCCAGCGCGAGCTACGCGACCGGGCCCGCGGTCTCTACGGGAGCCGCCCCCTGCGCGGCGACAACGGCCCCGGCCGTCCGACTGCGGTAGCCGCCTGATGCCCCGTCTCTGCGCCCTGCTCGTGCTCGCCGGCCTCGCGCTCTCCGCGATGCGTCCGCGTCCGCCCGCCCCGACTGCCTGGGGCTATCCGATCTCGCGCACGGTGCACTGATGAGCGTTGTCTCGCTCCGCCCATATTCCTCGCTCGACTATCTCGACACGCCGGAGCTGCGAGCCGAGTATCTGGCTGCAGCTGCCGAGGACGGCGATCCGGGCGTGATTGGGTGTGCGCGTGCCGTGCTCGGCAACGTCGCCGCCCCCTCGCCGCCGCCGGTCAACGACCTGTGGCGCATCCCGGCCATCCTCGCGATCGTCGGCGCCATCGTGCTGTGGGTGCATCTGTTCATCCCGCAGCCGGCGCATGCCGAGACCATCGGCTACCGCATCGAGGCCGAGGCTTGCCGCGGTACGGTCTGCCGTCCGCTCACCGCCTCCCCGCGCGTCTGGGGCGGCCTCTACGCCTGCCAGGGCCGCGCCGCGAACATTGCGCGCTTCGGCCTGCCCGGTGATCCCCGCGAGATCCGCGCCCGCTGCACCGCCATCGACGGGATGCCGAGCGCATGACCGGATTCCTCGCTGTCGTCCTCGTCTGTGCCGCTGGTGTCGCCGGCTCGGACTGCTCGCGCGACAACGCCCTCGACATGGTCGTCCAGCCCGTCGCGCAGGTCACGGAATGCGCGCAGGTCGGCCCGGTGCTGGCCACGCATCTGAGCCTGGGCCCGGGCGAGTTTCACAAGGTCGCTTGCGAGCGGCGGAAGGGTTGAACCTGTGTCGCTGACGGATAAGCAACGCCGCTTCGTCGAGGAATACCTCGTCGACTTGAACGCGACGCAGGCTGCGATCCGTGCTGGCTACAGCGAAGATACGGCCGCGCAGACGGGCTGGGAGAACCTGAGAAAACCTGAGATCGCAGCCGCGGTTGATCTGGCGCAGGCCGAGCGTTCTCAGCGTACTGCGATCACCGCTGACCAGGTCCTGACCGAGCTCTGGCGGATCGCCTCGACCGATGCGAACTCGCTCGTTGAGCATCGCCGCGGCTGCTGCCGGTACTGCTGGGGGGAAGGCTTCCGTTTCCAGCGGACGCCGCGCGAACTCGAGCGCGCTGAAGCCGAGCACGCCAAGGCGAACGAAGAGGCCGTGAAGAAGGGCAAGGAGACGACCTTCTTCGATTCCGAGGGTGGGATGGGGTTCAACGCGACCCGCGATCCGAACCCGGAATGTCCGGAATGCTTCGGCGAGGGCGAGGGGCGCGCGGTCTTCAAGGATAGCGCTCGGGCGTCGGCTTCGGCCCGCTCGCTTTATGCCGGCGTGAAGGTCACGAAAGACGGCATGGAGATGAAGCTCCACTCCAAGGATAAGGCGCTCGAGCTCGTCGGCCGTCACCTCGGGATGTGGAAGGACAAGGTCGAAGTGACGTCTCGGAGCTTCGAGGATTCGCTCGCCGAGCTGGAATAGGGCGGTGGCGATGTCGGAAGCGTCGAGGGAGCCGCTCACGGACCGTCAGCGCGCGGTCATGCAGCGCTTGAAGGATGATTTCGAGCACTATGCCCCGCGGTGCATGAAGATCCGCACCAAGTCGGGCAAGGTCGTGCCGTTCACGTTGAACCGCGCCCAGCTCTACATTCACGCGAAGCTGGAAGAGCAGCGACGCGAGACGGGCAAGATCCGAGCGCTGGTACTGAAGGGCCGGCAACAGGGATGCTCGACCTACATCGGCGCCCGGTACTACTGGCGCACGACGCATAGTCGAGGCGTTCGGACCTACATCCTGACCCACGAACAGAAAGCCACCGAGGCACTGTTCGAGATGGTCAACCGGTACCACGAGCACTGCCCGCCGCTGGTCAAGCCGTCGACGAGCGCGGCCAACGCGAAGGAGCTGCTCTTCGATCGCCTCGACAGCGGCTACAAGGTCGGTACCGCCGGCTCGAAGGGGTCGGGCCGCGGTAACACCCTGCAGCTCTTCCACGGCTCGGAGGTCGCGTTCTGGCCCTTCGCCAACACCCACGCATCGGGTGTCATGCAGGCAATCGCGGATGAGCCTGGGACCGAGGTCATCCTCGAAAGCACGGCGCACGGCGTCGGCAACTATTACCACCAGATGTGGCGCAAGGCCGAGCGTGGGGAGAGCGAGTTCATCGCGATCTTCGTGCCCTGGTTCTGGCAGGAGGAGTACCGGAAGGCTCCGCCCGCCGACTTCACGCTGAACCCAGACCCCGACGACCAGGGCGAGTCCGAGGTCGATTACGCCGAAGCCTACGGGCTCGATGCCGCACAGATGTACTGGCGTCGCCTGCGCATCGCGGATCTCGGCGAGTCCCTGTTCCGGCAGGAATACCCCGCGACGGCGGCCGAGGCTTTCCAGATGGCGAATACCAACGGGCTGATCAGCGCCAAGCTGGTTATGGCCGCCCGCAAACGCACCGTGGAGCCTTCGGGCCCGCTCGTGTTCGGGTACGATCCCGCGCACCAGGGCGGCGACCGCCACGCGCTGGCCAAGCGGCGCGGCCGCAAGGTCCTGTGGGCCGGCGGCAAGCCCGGCCTCTCCATCCCGGAGAGCGCGAATTACCTCGCCGGCGAGATCGATCGCGACAACCCGGTGAAGGCCTTCATCGACGTGACGGGCGGTTACGGCGCCGGCGTCTATGACATCCTCGTCGAGCGCGGCTATGGCCCGGGCGGGCGCAACATCGTCGTTCCGGTGAACTTCGGCGGCTCGCCTCTCCAGCCGAAGCGCTACTCGCCCACGAATGGCGAGGAGCTGCCCGGTCCGCTGAACCGGCGCGCCGAGATCTGGATGAACTCCCTCGAATGGCTCGAGGACGTCGCCGGCGTCGACATCCCGGACGAGGACGAGCTCCAGGCCGACGCCTGCTCGACGGGCTACGGTCACAACTCGCGCCACCAGCTCCAGCTTTGGTCGAAGGAGAAGATGCGCGGCATGGGCATCCCCTCGCCTGACCTGTGGGATGCCGTCGCGCTGACCTTCGCCGAGCCCGTGATCGACGCCGAGCCTCTGAAGCTGAAGATCCCCGCCCGTCGTGGCGGCGGCGGATGGATGGGTAACTGATGGCCAAGCAGCCCAAGCGCACGAGCAAGCCTGCCGCCGAGAAGGCGGAGAAGGGCAAGGCCGCGTCGACCGTACACGAGATCGCCATGAAGCGGTGGCGTCGTGCGGACGAGGCGGACCGCGAGAACCGCTCGGCGTCATACGAGGACATCGAGTTCGTCGAGATCCCCGGCGCGCAGTGGACGCAGGCGGCCAAGGATTCGCGCGAGGGCCGGCCCTGCCTCGAGTTCGACCGCCTCGGCACCACCATCGCGCAGATCACGGGCGACATCCGTCAGATGCGCCCGGCCATCAAGGTCGTGCCGGTGGACAGCCGCGGCGACCCGAAGACGGCCGATACGATCGCCGGCCTGGTGCGCTACGTAGAGAACCGTAGCGATGCCCCCGCAGCATACTTTTCGGCCGCAGATCAGCAGGTTTCCGCCGGAATCGGCCACTGGAAGGTGATGACGGAATACGGCTCGGACAGCACGTTTGAGCAGGAGATCCGCATCGCTCCGATTCCCGACGGGTTCGGCGTGCGCTGGGACCCGGACGCGGTGCTGCCGACTCGTGAGGACGCGAAGTTCTGCTTCGTGCCCGTGGATATGTCCCGTGACATCTACGAGGAGACGTATCCCGACCATCCGGCCGCCGAGATCGGTGATGAGGACCTGACCGGGCGCGGGCTCGCCGAGTGGTCCACGAACGATGCTGTGCGCGTCGCCGAGTATTGGGTGAAGACCCCGATCAAGAAGACCCTGGCCCTGATGCCGGACGGTGAGATCCTCGACCTGACCGACACCGCCGATGAGGACCACGCCGAGAAGCTAGCGATGGCGGAGGCCACCGGCGCCCGCATCGAGAAGCGCGACGGCCACAAGATCGAGCGCTACATCGTCAGCGGTACGGATGTGCTCGAAGGGCCGACGCCCTGGCCCGGCCGGTTCATCCCGGTGGTGCCCGTGCTCGGCATTGAGACGACGATCGGCAAGAAGCGCGTCCGCCGCGGCATCATCCGCAAGGCCAAGGATGCGCAGCGCGCCTACAACTATGCTCGCTCGACCCAGACCGAAGTGGTGGCGCTACAGCCCAAGGCGCCGTTCACCGGTACCGTCGAGATGTTCAAGGGCTACGAGCACGTCTGGCAGACGGCCAACACCGAGAACCATCCCTTCCTGCCGTTCAACCTCGACCCGCGCGCGCCGAACGCCGCTCCCCAGCGCGTCCCGCCTCCGGTTGCCAGCGCCGGCCTTGCCGAGCTGACGCGTGACGCCGCCGAGGACATGAAGGCGATCACCGGCATCTATGACGCCTCGCTCGGCGCTCGCTCGAACGAGACGTCAGGCAAGGCGATCCGGGCCCGCCAGCAAGAGGGCGACGTCGGGTCGTTCGTCTACATCGTCAATTTCAGCCGTGCGATCCGCCACACGGGCGCGATCGTCTGCGATCTGATCCCGCACATCTACGACACGAACCGCACGCTCCGCATCGTGGGCGAGGACGGCAAGGTCGACCGCGTCGAAATCAACAAGCCTGAGGGTATGTCACTCGACGACCAGCCCGAGGCGGTGCGCAACGACGTTACGGTTGGTGCTTATGACGTCGCGATGGAGATGGGCGCGTCCTACACGACCCGCCGTGAGGCCGCGCTCGATGGCATGATCTCGCTTGTCCAGGCGGCGCCCGAGATCGCCCCGATGGTCATCGACCTGATGGCGAAGGCGCAGGATTGGCCGATGGCCGACAAGGTCGCCGAGCGCATCCGCACGATGCTGCCGCCGGCGATCCAGGCGAAGGAGGCGCAGGAAGCCGGTGAGCCTCCGCCCGCTGCGATGCCGCCCTCGCCTCAGGAGCAGGCCGCCATGCAGGCGCAGGAACGCCAGGCGCAGCTTGCCGAGGCACAGCACGAGCTCGACGGCGCCAAGCTCCAGGTGGAGCACCAGAAGCTGCAGGCCGAGATGGCGAAGATCCAGGCCGAGGTGGAAAAGGCGCAGCTCGACCATGAGGCGCGCATGGCCGAGGCCGCACGTCCTCCCGAGCCTGTCGCCGGCGCCACGCCCTCCGCTCCCGTCGAGGATCCGCGCATCGACGCGATGGCCTCCGCTCTCCAGCAGCTCGGCGACATGGTCACGATGCTGATGGAGGAGATGACGCCTCCGGAGGCCGGCCCGCCCGACGACGGGATGGGCGATCCCATGGAGCAGGGCGGCCCGCCGCCGCTCGACATGATGCAGCCGGGCGAGATGCCCGCTGAACTGACCGGGGCGCCACAGGGCGCCCTTTCTTTTGACCCGAGCGCGTTGGGCGAGCCCGCGGCTCCGATGATGGTGTCGTGATGGAACGAGCGTTTCGAGCGGTCCCGAATGGGACGATCCGCCTTCAGGCGAACACGGTGGCGGGCGCGGCGCCACTCTTGACGGGATTCCCGCTCGGTAGTGGGGGGCAGGTGCGGATCTGGAACCGCGGTGCCGTCGCTGTGTCCCTCGAGTTCGGCGCCGGCGCTGGCATGGCGCTGCCAGTCGCGCCGACGGGCGCGAGCCCGGGCGCGCAGAGCATTCCGCCCGGTGCCGTCGAGGTCCAGACCCTCGAACGGAATCAGCGGCATGTGGCTGTGCTCGTCGCGAGCGGCGCACCGGACATCGAGTTCACTGTCGGCGACGGTATCTGACCTCGCACCGCACGAGATGACACGAGGCTTCCATGATCAAATCTCTCGGCGGCGCTACTGGCGCCCAGAACGGGGGGCACCCCGGCTACGTCCCCGGCCGGTTCTACACTCCGTTCGGTCAGGGCCCGCCTGCAGCTGGCGTCGCTGCTACTGCCAACAGCATGACGCTCGGGTTCGGCTCCCTCGAGCGTCCAGTCACGATTGCCAAGCTCGGCGCGCGCGTCACGACACTTTTCGCCGGCGGTCTTTTTCAGTTAGGCATCTACAAGCACAACGCTGACACGGCGAAGCCCGGCCTTCTGGTCGCCAACACGGTGTCCGGTTCGACCGACGCCATCGCGCTGGTGGATGCCGCCCTCGTCTCGCAAGCAACGCTGGAAGCGGGCGACTACTGGTTCGCCTTGCAGCTCGACAACACCACAGCAGTCCTGATGGCGCAGGGGCCGGCGGCATCCAACCATACCTCCCGAATTGGTAGTGCGACGGGCGCCATCGGCAGCGCCATCGGCTCCCAGCCGGCGGGGTATTCTCGGCCGGCGACGTTTGGCGTGTGGCCTACTGATATCGGTGCCCTCAGCTTTACCGAGATCTCGACACGCGTCCCGCTGATACAGTTCCAAGTCGCCTAGCGGACCGTCGCCAACCCTCTTGACCCGACGGGCAATCTCCGCGCATTAGCTATCCGTCGCGAGACGCGCGAGCCCAGCCGGGCCCCGTCCGCTTTTCACACCCCTTTTGATCGACGCGCCGCCGCCTCATCCGGCCGAATAAGCGCGTCCACTCCCCTTCACGCAGGCCAGCGATCCGCGCAGGCCGCGATGATGCCCCAACCCGTCCCGCTCGCGCGTGGCGGGTTTTTCTATGGACGACACACATGGACGAGGACCTGATCGTGCTTGGCGGGCCAGCGGAAACGCAGGCTGCGGGCGCAGAGACCTCGGAAGCGGCGGACGCTTCCATTCCCGGCCAGCCGGCCGAGGGTGACACTACCGCCGCAACGCCAGGGACAGACCCGGCCGAACCCGCCGCCCCCGCTCCGAAGGCTGATGCCGACGACGAGGGTGCCGAGGAGAAGCCCAAGAAGCGTTCGGGGATCACCCGGATGCAGGATCGCATCGCCCGCCTCGAGGCTGAGCTTGCCGCGACCCGCAGTGCGCCGACGGGCGACAGTGGTGACCGGAAGGCAGCTATCGAGAAGGAAATCGGTGCGGCTCCGAAGGAGGCCGACTTCGAGGATTACGTGTCCTACGAGGACGCCAAGGCGGACTATCGCATCCGCAAGGCCCTCGCCGAGCAGCGTGTCACCGAGCGCGAGGCGCAGTCCTCGACCCGACAGGCGCAGGCCCGTGAAGCGGCCGTCGAGGCTTTCCAGGACCGGATGGACGAGGCTCGCGAGAAGATCGCGGATTTCGACACCGTCGTGAAGAGTGCCGCGAGCCGTGAGGTGAAGCCGCACGTTCAGGACCTCGTCGTCGACAGCGAGAAGGGCGGTCTCCTCGCCTATTACCTCGCTAAGAACCCCGCCGAGCTGACGAAGCTCAACGGGATGAGCCCGATCCAGGCCGCCAAGGCTGTGGGTGCGCTCGAACATCGCCTGACCCTGGCGAAACCCAACCGAACCCCGTCTGCCCCCGCCCCCGCCAAGCCAGTCACCGGTGCGGCCGCGACCGGCCCGGACCCGTCGAAGATGTCCTTCGCCGAGTACGAAAAATGGCGCGCGGGCAAGCGCGGCTGACCCCTCTCAGTACGATCACAAGGAACCTCTGAGCTATGGCCAACACCACGCCCCTCGTCCCCGCCGTCATCGCCAAAGAGGCGCTGATGCAGCTGAAGAACAACCTCGTCTTCGGCAAGCTGGCTCACCGCCAGTACAAGAAGGAGTTCGCCAAGGTCGGTGACACCGTCACCATCCGCAAGCCGGTGAAGTTCGTCACCGTCGACGGCGCCGTCCGCCAGAACCAGGACGTCGAGGAGGGCAGCACCTCCATCAAGATCGACCAGCGCAAGCACGTCTCCTGGAACTTCAACACCCAGGACCTGACGCTCTCGATCGACGAGTACTCGGAGCGCTACATCAAGCCCGCCATGATCACCCTGGCGCAGACCGTCGACACCTATGGTGCCGCGCTCTACCGCAAGGTCTGGAACGTCGTTGGCACTCCGGGCACCACGCCCTCGAACTATGCCTCGATGGGCGCCGTTGCCCAGCGCATGACCGAGATGGCCGTGCCGAAGCAGGACCGCCGCGCCGTCCTCACCTCCGAGGCGTTCCACAAGATCGCCGGCACCCTCACCACCCTGAACATGCCGCAGCAGGCGGCCGATGCATGGGCCACCGGTGAGATCGGCAACCTCGCGGGCGTGAACACCCACGAGTCGGTGAACCTGCGCAGCCACCAGGTCGGCACCAAGGCGGGCACCCCGCTCATCAACGGTTCCGGTCAGGCGTCGGCCTACCGCGACGTGATGAAGACCGGTGTCCAGCAGCTGTCGGTGAAGGGCTTCGACGCCTCGGCCGCCAACGTCCTGCGCGAAGGTGACGTGTTCACCATCGCCGGTGTGTTCGCCGTGAACCCGGTCCCGGGCGAGGGCGGTTCGGGCAAGACGACCCTGCCCTACCTCCAGCAGTTCGTGGTCCGCTCCGGCGTGAGCGCCGACGTTTCCGGCAACGCCAGCGTCACCATCTCGCCCGCGATCATCGTGTCGGGTCCCTACCAGACCGTGTCGGCCGCTCCGGTCCACAACGCCGCCATTACCGTCATTGGCGCGGCCAACCAGGTGTTCCCCCAGAACCTCTGCTTCCACAAGAATGCACTGGCCATGGTGACCGTGCCCCTGGAAATGCCCGATGGCGTCGCCTGGAAGGCTCAGGAGAGCGCCGAGGGTCTCTCGATCCGCCTCCTGAAGGATTACGACATCACCAACGACGTCGAGATCGTCCGCGCCGACATCCTGTTCGGCTGGGAGGCGATCTACCCGGACCTCGCCGTCCGCCTCGCCGGCTGATCCAGCCCCTACCACCGCTAAGACGAAAGGGCGCCCTCGTGGCGCCCTTCGTCGTTCCGGGGCCGCGCGTCCCTCTCCGATCCAGACGAAGGGCCCACGATGGACCAGACCAATTCGACCTGGGGCTACAAGCCCGACGGGTCCGCCGAGATTTTCAACCTCGCCCCGGGCGAGGCTCTGCCGGATGGCTGGGAAGCCTCGCCGGCCTGCATCGTCGACCAGGGCCTCGCCACGGCTGAGGCGCTGACCGCACGCGCCGAGGGGCGCCAGTACAGTGACGCTGTGATCGATGCCGTGTCGGGCTTTCGCGTCGACCGTGCGGACCTCGATGTGCCGGCTATGTCCATCGACCTCGCCAATGCGCTTGCCGAGATCGATCGCCTGACCGGCATCATCACCGCCGGCACCGAAGAGAACCAGCGTCTCGTGGGCGAAATCGAGGATGCCGAGTCCGGCCTCGAGGCCGCTGCTGGCGAGATCGTCTCGCTGAAGGAGCTGCTGGCCAAGGCGCAGGAGGATGGCGGGTTTGCCGTCGCCGAGCGCGACGAGCTGAACGGGAAGCTCGAAGCCATGGCCGCCGATCTGGCCGCCGTGCGCAGCGACCTCGACGCCGCTACCGCCCCGAAGCCCGCTGCCAAGGCTGGGAAGTAACATGGCCCGCACGCGTCAGGATCTGATCGAGCTCGTACTCCAGAACCTGGGCGTGCTGGCGGCTGGCCAGTCGGCTGCGGCGGAGGACCGCCAGACGGTCAACGCCCGGATCGACCCGAAGCTGTCCGAACTCGCACGTCGAGAGGTGTTCGTCGGCCTCAACGCCGATTCCCTCGACGATGCGGTGTTCCTCTACGTTGCGGACATCATCACCTTCGCCTGCTCGACCCCGTTCGGGATCTCGGGGACGAAGCGGACCGAGCTGGCGCAGGTCGCATCCGAAGCCGAGGCCATGCTTAAGAGCATGGCGCGGCAGTTCTCGACCACGGCCGCCACGGACGCCTTCGACATTGTGCAGCATGTCCTGGAGACGCTCGGCGTCGTCTCCCCCGGGCAGTCGCCGTCGGCGCAGGATCGGGGCGTCGTCAACGCCCGCGTCGCGCCCATGCTCGCGGATCTCCGCGCGCGCGAGATCACGACCTTCCTGACCTTGGCGCAGGCCGACGCGGCGATGCTCCCGCATCTGGCCACCATCCTGGTCGCACGCTGCGCTCCCACCTTCGGAGCTGATGCGGCGGCACAGGCTGCGTTGGGTCAGGCCGCCGGCGGCGCCGAGCAGGCGTTGAACAGCCTGGTCCGGCAGTTTGACACGGGCGTCGCCACCGGCGGGACATTCGACCTCGTCCAGGTCACACTGGAAAACCTCGGCGCCGTCGCGGTCGGTCGCACCGCCTCGGACAAGGATCGGAGCATCATCACCGGCCGCGTCGGTGCGGTCCTGGCCGACCTGCGCAACCGCGAGGTGATCTCGATCGCGTCTGCGGCCGACGCCGATGCCTCGACCCTGCTGCAGCTCTCCGTCATCCTGACGTCGGCCTGCGCTATGGCGTGGGGTCTGCCCGCCGACGTGCGCAAGGCCCTGAAGGAGGAAGCCCTTCTCGCCGAGGCCGCGCTCCACCGTCAGACCCGCCAACTCGATAGCGGTGCCGGCACCAGCGGGACCTTCGACCTCACGCAATCCGTCCTCGAGATGCTGGGTGTGCTCTCGGCCGGTCAGACCGCATCGCTGAAAGATCGGGCGGTGGTCACTGCTCGGGTCGCCGTCCTCCTGGCTGATCTGCGTAAGCGCGAGGTCATCAATCTCGTCTCGGTCGACACGGCGGACGACTCGACAAAACTTCACCTCGCCGCGCTCCTGGCGGCACGCTGCGCCCGCTTGTTCGCCATCCCCGAGGCCATGCTGCAGGGGCTGAAGGCGGAAGCCGTCGATGCAGAGGCTGCACTTCGCGCTCTCACTCGCCAGCTCGATACAGGCTCGGCGGTGTCCGGCACGCTCGATCCCATCCAGGTCGTGCTGGAGCGCTTGCGCGTCGTTGAGGCGGGTCAGACCGCGAGCGCTGCGGATCGCTCTGTCGTGTCCGCCCGTGTCGCCTCGATGCTGGATGATCTCCGCCTACGCGAGATCGTGTCCATCGCCTCCCTTGGCGCTGCACCGCCCGCAACGCTCCCGCATGTCATCACGATCCTGACGGCGACCTGCGCGGATGCGTTCAGGATCCCGGCCGATGTCTCCACGCTGCTGGCGGCCGCGGCTGGTCGGGCCGAAGCGTCGCTGAAGGCAATGGCGCGGCAGCTCGACACGGGCGTTGCGACGGTTGGGACGTTCGATCCAATCCAGTCCGTTCTTGAAACCCTTGGGGTGGTCGTTGGCGGTCAGACCGGTTCCGCGAAGGATCGATCCGTTGTCCTAGCGCGCGTGCCGGTCACTCTGGCCGACCTTCGCCAGCGTGAGGTAATCAGCCTTGCGTCGCTCGAGACGGCGGACGCAGGGACCCTGCCCCATCTGGCAATCATCCTGGCGTCCCGGTGTGCGAGGCAGTTCGGCGCCAACGACGTCACGATCGCCGCGCTGAAGGCGGACTCGATCGACGCCGAGGCAAGTTTGCGCCGTATCGCCCGTCAGCTCGATGTCGGGGTCGGGACTGGAGCTGACTTCGACCTCGTGCAGACCGTCTTGGAGCTGTCCGGCGTCGTTGCCGGCGGCCAGACGGGCAGCGACAAGGATCGCACCGTCGTCGAGGCCCGTATCCCGGTGCTACTCGCTGAGCTGCGTCGTCGTGAGGTCATCTCACTCTCCTCGATCGACGCCGCCGATGAGGGCACCCTCCTCTCTCTCGCGACGCTGCTCGCCAGCAAATGCGCAGCCCTGCTCGGTGCCCCGGATGCTGTCGTCCAGAGCCTGAAGGGCGAGTGTCAGGCGGCCGAAACCGCTCTTCGTCGGATCGCGCGCCAGGTTGATACCGGATCAGCCGTGTCGGGCGCCTTCGACGTCGTGCAGTCGGTACTCGAGACGCTACAGGTCGTCGAAGCGGGCCAGACCAGCTCCGCGAACGATCGGGCCGTGGTGTCAGCTCGGATCGCACCGGTTCTAGCCGATCTGAAACAGCGCGAAATCATCGAGATTCCTTCCATCGCGTCCGCGGACGCTGCGATGCAGCTCCATGTGGCGGCGATCTTAGCGCTGGCCTGCGCCGTGCCGTTCGGCGTACCGGCGGACCCCTTCCGCGAGTCCGCTGCCCGTGCTGAAGCGTCGCTCCGCGCCATGAGCCGCCAGTTCGATGGCGGTGTCGCGACGTCGGGTACCTTCGATGTCGTTCAGGCTGTTCTTGAGAACCTGAACGTGGTGGCGGCGGGCTATTCGGGTTCGGCGAAGGATCGTGCCGTCGTGTCGGCGCGCATTGCCCCGACGCTCGCGGATCTTCGTCTCCGCGAGATCGTGAACATTGCCTCGATCGACGCAGCTGATGATGCCGCTCTGATCCACATCGCGGCCATCCTGTCGTCGGTCTGTTCACAGTCCTTCGGCGTCGAGGTCGAAACCCGCACGCGGCTGGCTGGCGAGGCCGAGCGTGCCGAAGTGGCTCTCAAAGCTCTCTCCCGACAGTTCGACGTCGGCACAGCCACCGACGGCACCTTCGATCTTGTCCAGTCCGTGCTTGAGATGCTCGGCGTGGTCGCTGCGGGTCAAACCGCGACGGAGAAGGATCGCAGCGTCATTTCGGCTCGGATCCCGACTGTCCTGGCTGATCTGCGGCTTCGCGAAATCATCACTATCCCGACCGTCGCCTCGGCCGATGCCGCGACGATGCTGCCGCTGACCAACATCCTGGCTGCGCGCTGTGCCCCGCTGTTCGGCATCGCCGAGCCTATGCTCACTGGCCTGAGGGGCGAAGAGCAGCGCGCTGAGGCCAGCCTCCGCCTGATCGGTCGGCAACTCGACACCGGCGCAGCGACCAGCGGCACTTTCGACCTGGTGCAAACGGTGCTGGAGAACCTTGGCGTCGTGGCGCCTGGTTACACCGCGTCGGCGAAAGATCGCTCTGTCGTCACCGCTCGGATCGCTCCTGTGTTGGCCGGTTTGCGCCAGCGTGAGGTGATCGCGTTCGCCAGCCTCGATGTGGTGGACGCAGCCGCCCTGCTCCCGCTTTCGACGATCGTTTCCGCCGCCTGCGGTAGCTCCTTTCCGATCGATGCTCAGACACAGACCCGGCTTGATGCGGCAGCTCAACGCGCCGAGGCCGAGTTAAGCGCGATCGCCCGTCAGCTCGACACTGGTTTGGCCACGGCCGGAACCTTCGATCCGGTTCAGTCTGTCCTCGAGACCCTTGGTGTCGTCGTCGGCGGGCAGACTGGCTCTGCTAAGGACCGGTCCGTCGTCCTGGCCCGTGTGCCAGTCACCCTCGCTGATCTCCGCCAGCGCGAAGTGATCAACCTCGCGTCGCTCGAAGCGGCAGACGCGGGGACCTTGCCCCATCTGTCTATGATCCTGGCCTCCCGTTGTGCCCGGCAGTTCGGGGCGAGTGACGTCACGATCGCAGCCCTGAAAGCTGACGCCCTCGATGCCGAGGCAAGCCTTCGCAGGATTGCACGCCAGCTCGATGCCGGTGTGGGTACCGGGGCAGCCTTCGACGTTGTTCAGGTCGCCCTCGAAAGCCTCGGGATCGTCGAGGCCGGGCAGTCCGCCAGCGCCAAGGATCGCGCGACGGTCACCTCGCGCATCTCTCCGATGCTCGATGATCTGCGCCTGCGCCACGTTGTCGATATCGCCTCCCTCGATGTCGCGGTGCCGGGGGCGCTCCCGCATCTCGCCTCGACCTTGGCCGCCTGGTGCGCCGGTCATTTCAGCATCCCGGAGGCAAAGCGCGACGCGGTTCAGGCGGCGGGGCTGCGCTCCGAAACTGCCCTGCATGCCATCGTTCGCCAGATCGATGATGGAAGCGCCACGTCCGGGGATTTCGACCTCGTCCAGACTGTCCTGGAACTGTGCGGCGTCGTCGCTGGTGGCCAGACGGGCAGCGACAAGGATCGCACCGTCGTCGAGGCCAGGATCCCGGTGCTACTCGCCGAGTTGCGCCGCCGCGAGGTCATCTCGATTGCCTCGATCTCGGTAGCGGACTCGGGCACCCTCCTCCCGCTCTCGACCCTGCTCGCCGCTCGCTGCGCTCCTCTTCTGGGTGCCTCCGACGCGGTGATCCAGGGCCTGAAGGCCGAACGGCAGGAAGCCGAAACGGCCCTTCGCCGCATCGCGCGTCAGGTTGATACTGGCACGGCGGTGTCGGGCACCTTCGACATCGTGCAGTCGGTGCTTGAGACGCTACAGATCGTCGAAGCCGGCCAGACCGGCTCCACGAATGACCGCGCCGTGGTCTCGGCCCGCGTGGCATCGGTCCTGGCAGACCTGAAGCAACGCGAAATCATCGCAATCCCGGCTATTGGGTCAGCGGATGCGGCCATGCAGCTGCACGTGGCCGCGATCCTGGCACTTGCCTGTGCTGTGCCATTCGGCGTGCCAGCGGATCCGTTCCGCGAGCCCGCCGCCCGTGCCGAGGCGGCCCTGCGCGGGATGAGCCGTCAGTTTGACGGCGGTGTCGCCACCTCCGGCACCTTCGACGTGGTCCAGGCCGTGCTGGAAAGCCTCGGTGTGGTCGTCGCCGGCTACACCGGTTCGGCTAAGGACAGGGCGGTCGTCTCCGCTCGCATCGCTCCGACCCTTGCGGATCTCCGCTTGCGCGAGATCGTCAGCATCGCCTCGATCGCGGCGGCCGACGACGCGACGCTGATCCATTTGGCCACGATCCTGACGTCTGCGTGCTCGCAGGCCTTCGGGATCGGCGTCGAGACCCGCACTCTCCTCGCCGGCGAGGCCAAGCGCGCCGAAGCTGCTCTGAAGGCGCTGGCTCGTCAGCTGGACGTTGGAACCGCGACCTCGTCCGTGTTCGATGCGGTTCAGGTCACCCTGGAGATGCTCGGCATCGTTTCGGCGGGACAGACCGCTTCCGATAAGGATCGGTCCGTCATCACCGCCCGAGTCCAGCCGAAGCTACTTGAGCTCTACAGCCGCGATATCTGCGGCGTGACAGACATCTCGCTTCTCGCCCCTGAGCTGCAGAGCGCGTTCGCACAGTGCTTGGCGGCCGACTGCGCCCTCTCCTTCTCCGAGATAGAGCCGGCCCGCGTCGCGATGCTGGCGGCCATGGTGCCGGCGGCCGAGCAGCGCCTGAGGTACGCCTCCTTCCTCTATGACGCCCGGCCGCCGCTCCGCACGGAAGCGTTCTGGGGCCGTCGCTGTGGGTACGCCGTCTGATGGCCGCGATCGCGTTCCCCACCTCGTCCCGCCCCGGCCTCTCGGCCGAGGAGGGCTCCGGACGGCTCATCAACGCCTTCGTCGAGCAGCTCGGCGACGGCAGCCGGGGTCCGGTCTCGATCCGCCGCGTTCCGGGCCTCGCCCGCTTCGCCGATACCGGCCTGCGCGGTCCGCGCGGTATGCGCACGCTGGGCGACACGCTCCTCGCGGCCTACCGGGACAAGCTGGTCCAGATCCGCGCCGACGGCTCGGTGGTGCCGCTCGGCGACCTGCCTGGATCGCAGCGCATCACCATCGCCCGTAACAACCGGGCGCCAGTGCCTCAGACCGTGTGTGTCACCGAGTATGGCACCTATACCCTGACATCGAACGGCATCCCGACGCCGCTTGCGATTCCTGGCTCCTTCCCGGCGCCGAACTCAGTCGAGTTCCTGCTCGGCTGGTTCTTCTTCACCGGCGGCGATGGCCGCTGCTACGCGTCTGGCCTGAACGACACGACGTTCAACACCCTCGATTACACGACCGAACAGGCCCGCCCGGGCGGCCTGATGCGCGCGATCGCGTTCCGGTCGGAGCTGTTCCTCTTCGGGCCTCAGGAGATCGGCGTCTATGGCGGGCCCGCAAACGCCAACGGATTCCCGCTTTCGCGCCTCACCGGTATCCCCCGCGGCCTGATCGGGCCTTGGGCGGTCGCTGGGCACGAAGAGGGCTGGTCGAACGAGCTCATCTGGGCGAGCGACGACGGCGTCGTCTATCAGCTCTCGGGATACGCCCCGAAGCGCATCTCGAACCACGACGTTGAGCGCGACCTTGCCGCTGCCGCGAAGATCGACGCCTCCGCGATCGAGGCCTCCGTTCATCTCGTCGCTGGTCACGCCTTCTGGGCGATCTCGATGCCGGGTCGGACGTGGGTCTATGACCTGACCACCGAGCAATGGCACGAGCGCGCCAGCCATGCGGAATCGCGCTGGCGGGCGACGCAGTCAGTGAAGGCTTTCGGGCGCTGGCTCCTCGGCGATCGCCGCGGCACCGGGCTCCTCGAGGTCCGCGAGGACGTGTTCCAGGAAGACGGTGCTCCCCTGCGCTTCCGGGTCGAATCCCGTCCTGGCGTGGAGTTCCCCGCACGTCTCGCCATCCCCCGCGCCGACTTCGACTTCGTGGTCGGACGCGGTCGCGACGGCGGCGGCGACACGGTGGAGACGCCGGAGGTCTTGGTGTCGTGGTCCGATGACGGCGGCGCGGTCTGGTCCAGCCCGCTCGTCCGCTCCCTCGGTCGGCAGGGTGAGACCCGTGCCCGCGTGAACCTGCTGCGTACCGGCCTCACCGGCGTCCAGGGCCGCACCTGGCGCATCGATGTCAGCGACCCAGTCTATGTCGCGCTGCTCGGCGGCGCGATGGCGGTGGAGACCCGCACCGAATGAGCAAGCCGACCATCCCGAACGCCTCGACGCTCGCGCTGTCACCCGAGTGGTTCCGCTTCCTCGCGGGCCTCCTCGCCTACGCCGCCGAGCTCGAAGCCCGCATCGCCGCGCTCGAAGCGCGATAGGAGGCCGTCATGGCATCGATCTTTTCAGGCCGCGCCGGACGCCTCGCCGCGATTGCGCAGGAAGCGGCCCTCGCCAGGGGGCAGGACCAGGCCAACGGCGCCCTTGATACCGCCTACGGCCAGGCCTCGGATGCCTATGGTCAAGCCGGCAACATCTTCGGTGGCCTTGCTGACAGTTACGGCGCCGGCTCGAAACTGTACCAGGACGCGTTGGGCGTGAACGGTCAGGAAGGCGCTGGCGCCGCGCGCTCCGCCTTCACGTCATCCCCCGGTTACAGCTTCAACCTCGATCAGGGCATGCAGGCGCTCCAGCGCACGCGCGCCGCGTCCGGTACGCTCGCCTCGGGCAACGCCGATACCGATGCGATGAAGTTCTCGCAGGGGCTCGCCTCGCAGGACTGGAGCAACTGGCTACAGAACCTCAGCGGCCTCGACACGAAGCGCTACGGCGCCACCACGGGCGAGGCCGGCACGTTCGGCCAGCTCGGTAGCGCGGCCCTCGGCGTCGGCCAGGCCAAGGCCGGCATCGCGAGCCAGACCGCGCAGGGGATCGGCCAGGCGCAGGCCGCTGGCCAGATGGCCGGCCAACAGGCCGCCGCCAATCGCTTCCAGGCGATGATGGGCGGACTGAACCTCGTCGCCAACGGGGTCGGCTCGCTTGCGGGCAATCCGAGCGCGCTGGGCAACATGGGCAAGAACATCAGCTCGATCTTTTCCGGGTTCGGTGGGGGTGCACAGTGAGCGGCGGCATGAACATCTATGGAATGATCGCTGGTCTCGGCGACACGTTCTCGAACTCCTACGACGCCTCTCGCAAGCGTGTGCAGGACGAGGAGGCCGGTGAACACTTCGGCAAGCTGATGGGGCTCCAGAGCACGCCCGCGTCGGCCCCGGCTATCACCATGGGCACGCTCGGCCAGACGGCACCCGCGACGCCTGCGACCCCGACCTTCACCGCCTCCAGCGGCTCGATCGGCGATTACTTGAAGACGACGCGCGCTGTGGAATCGGGCGGCAACGACCTCGCCGCCAATCCGAACAGCACCGCAAAGGGCCGGTACCAGTTCACCGACTCGACTTGGCGCAGCGTGGCGAAGGCGCATCCCGAGCTAGCTTTGCAGCCAGGCGGGTGGCGTGATCCTGCCCAGCAAGAAAAGGCGATGCAGGCCTTCACAGGCGACAACGCGAAGATCCTGTCTGGCTCCGGCATCCCGATCAATCCGGGCAACCTCTACGTTGCCCACTTCCTCGGCGCCGGCGGCGCTCAGAAGTTCATTCCCGGCGCGATGAACAGCCCGGACGCGCCCGCGACCGCCTTCGTGAGCCCCGGTGCCGCGCGCGCGAACCGTTCGATCTTCTTCAATCGCGACGGCTCGCCGAAGACGGCCGGCGAGGTCTATGCCGAGCGCACTGGCCGCTTCGCCAGCCGCGAGCCCGTGGCGACCCCGGCCCTGCCCGCTGGCGGTGCGGTCCCGGGCGTTCCGAGCATGATGTCGGCTGGCGCGCCCGCGACGATGCCGGCCGGTCCAGCTCGTCCGACCGGCGCCCGCGTTCCGGCATTCCTCGGCTCAAGGGCCGACGGTGGCTTCGACCCGAACGCGATCCAGACAGCGCCGACCGCCGTGGCATCCACGCAGGCTTCCCCGGAAGCCGATATGCCGGTCGCAGGCGGACAGGCTGCGCAGTTTCAGATCCCCGGTCAGCCCGCTCCGGCGGCTGCACCTGCTGCCGCGCCGGTGGCGCAGGGTTTCGGCGGCATGGGCGGTGGCACGTCTCGCATCTCGCCGGAGCAGGCCGAGATCCTGAAACAGGCTTGGAAGAACCCGAACACGCGCGCCATGGCGACGTCGGTCTATCAGTCAATCATGCAGGGTAAGGACAGCCCCTGGACGCTCCAGGACGTCAACGGTCAGTCCTCGTGGGTGAACAAGCAGACGCAGGCGATCGTCCCCGTGGGGCAGGCCAAGCGCCAGACCGCGACTGTCGGGAACAGTGTCGTCGACCTTGCTACGGGCCAGCCGATCTACTCGGCACCGGAGAAAGAGGACAAGTTCACGTACCAGTCGATGCCCGGCGTCGGCATGGTCGCCCTGCATCCGTCCGATCCCAGCAAGTCGCGCGTCATCATCGCTGGCCAACAGCCGCGTCCGTTCACGGCGGATGAGCGCCAGGCCTGGAACGTGCCGCAGGACTCGTCCGTCGGCATGGGTGCCGACGGAAAGCCGTTCACTATCGGCGGTGCAAAAACCGAGGTGAAGATCGACAATAAGGGCGCCGGAAAGTTCGCTGAGAAGGCGAACGAGATCCAGGCCAAGCGCTACGGCGAAATGGTCGACGCTGCCGACCGCGCTGTTCCGCTCCGCGCAGACATCGACACGCTGGCAAATCTCGGCGCCCAGATCGGCACGGGGAAGTTCACCGAGGCGCGGGCCGGTTTGGCGCAGTACGCCAAGGCGGCCGGGCTCGATTCCGTCGCGGACGGTCTCGTGGGCGGCAAGCTCGGAGAGATCGAGGCCTACAGCTCCCTTGTCGACAAGCTGACGCCGCAGATGCGCGTTCCGGGCTCCGGTGCCACCTCGGACAGGGAGGGCGCCTCGTTCAAGAACTCGCTGACGTCCCTGCTGAAGACCCCCGAGGGTAACGCCATCATTGCGGACACCTTCCGGGGCCTCGCCGACTATCAGGCGCAGGTCGGTGATCTCGCGGGCAAGGCCCTTCGTGGCGAGATCAGCCAGTCTGAAGCGGATCAGGCGATCAAGACGCTCCCAAGCCCGTACCAGCGACTAAAGGAGTATCAGGCGGCCGCGAAGACGAAGGAACCGGAGGCCGAGATGAAGCCGGTCCAGGGCGGCCGTCCCCCGCAGGGCTACACTGGCGGCAGCTATGTCGACCGTGCGAAGAAAACCCTCGCTGCCCGCCCGGACCTGAAGCCTCAGCTGCAGAAAATGCTGAGCGACGCCGGCATCGACCCGAAGAGGCTTGATCAGTGAGCGATCCTTTTGACGAGTTGCTCGCCGCGAACCCTGCGCCTGCGAAGGTGGAGGGGCCCGTTGCACAGGCCGGGAAGGCCTCGGACCCGTTCGAGGCGCTGCTCGCGGCCAACCCAGCGCCGGAAGCGCCGCCGTCGACACTCGCCCGCGTCGGGGCCGCAGCAAAGGGCCTTGGCCGCTCGCTCGAGACCGGTGTCGATCGCGGCGTGGCGGGTCTCGTCGGCCTGCCGAATGCTGTGCTCGGGCTGGCGGACAGCATGCTGGTGGGGCCGGCGGCCAAGGCCATCGTGCGCGCCACGGGGCGCACTCCAACAAGCGATCTACCCGGCGGTACACGCCCCTCGATCGCTGATGGATTCCCCACGCAGGAAACCGTGTTGTCAGGGATGCAGGCGGGGAAAGAGGTCTACAAGCCTCAGTCTACTGCCGAGGAATATGCCCAGACCGTGGGCGAGTTTCTCCCTGGTTCGTTCGGTCCCTCTGCGATCGCGAAGGGCGGCGCCGAGGTCGGCAAGCAGATCGCGAAATTCGCCGTTGCGCCCGCGCTGGCCAGCGAGACCGCTGGACAGGCCACGAAGGGCACCGCACTGGAGCCGTGGGCTCGCGGCGGCGCTGCATTGGCGACTGGCCTTGGCGCTGGCGCCGTCGGGCGGCGCAGCTCGGCGGAGCGCATCTTCGACCGCGCTGCTGGCACGCTGAAGCCCGACGAGGTCACCCAGATCCAGTCGCTCGTGACGGATGCCTCCGCTCGCGGCGTGCCGCTGTCATGGCCGGAGGCGGTGCAACAGGTCGTCGGTCCGAACCGGCTCGGTGACGTAATGCGCGTCGTCGAGGGCGAGGGCGGCATGGCCGATTTCTTTGCCAGGCGACCGGGGCAGATCAGGGCCGCCGGCGGTGAGGCTCTCGATGCCGTTGCACCTGCCGTCGCCTCCTCTGCGCGCGTCGGCGAAGCGGTTCAATCCGCCGCGAGGTCGGCCGTCGCCGGCACGCCGGAGGGGCAGGCCGTCATCCGCGCGACCCAGGGCGCCGGTCCTCGGGTGACGCAGGATCAGGCCGGGCAGGTCATTCAGCGCGAGATGCGGTCCGTCGCAGATCAGCGCGAAGCCGCCCGCTCGACGCAGGCCGCTACCGATTACACCGCGGCTCGGAACGCCCCAGAGAACGTCGGCATCGAGCGCACCATCGAGGTGGAGCGGGCGGGCGAGCCGATCGTCACGCAGCCGGCTTTCTCACGCCCACAGTTTGAGGCAGGTGCGCCCCGCCCTGCCGAGGCGTTTGAGCGACCTGGTGCGATCACGGACGATCCGAACGGAGTCAGCCTCGCCCGCTTCATCGCCAAGAACGGCGGTCTGCGCCTGGATGGCGATGCGGCAGCGACGGATCTCCACCGCTTCATGGTGCCCGGCGTTGGCAAGGTCGCGCGTCCGGACGGCAAGGGCCTCGACAACTTCTGGCGCGAGCGCCTCATCGAGGAGGGTTACTTCCGCCCCGATGCTGATGGCGGCATGGCCCGTGACATCTCCTCCGAGCTGCTGCGCAAGCTGCAGAACGAGCAGCGCGGGGTGCCGTCTTACCCGCTCGACAGTGCCGGCCGTCCGAAGGGCCGCGCCGCCGGCGGACAGGCGGCGGACGAATATGCGAACGCCCGGTCGCTGGCCGAAAGCCGCTTCGACGAGGATCTCGCCCGCGTCGAGGTCGACCCGAAGGGCATTCACCCGGACATCCGCGAGCGCGTCGTCGGCGCGCTTATGCGCGGGGAGGAGACGGACCCGCTTGCCGCCTACGAGCGCACCGTCGGCGCGATGAAGGGCCCGCTCGACCCGTATATGAAGTCGACTACCGTCACCGAGACGATTCCCGACGTGCGGTTCGGCCAGGTGAACCCACAGGCGGCTCTCGACGCCATCGACACGCAGATGCGCTCCGCAAAGGGCGACGTGCGCGGCGCCCTCACTCAGGCCCGTAAGGACCTGTTCGGCCCTGGCGGCGAGACCGATCTCAGCGTCGAGGGATTGCTCCACGCTCGCGAGCGCCTGGATCAGGCCATATCGTCGGCACGGGAGGTCGGCGACGCCACGAAGGTCCGCGACCTGCAGATTGCACGCTCGACGCTCGACGGGCAGCTGAAGACAGTGCCGGAGGTGGCGACGGCCGACGCGAACTTCGCCGCGAACTCGAAGCCGCTCGAGCCGTTCTCAGGCAACGCTCCGCTCGGACGTGTCGTCCAGCAAGATCCGCTGACGAAGCGCATGGCCACGCCCGCCGAGCAGGTGCCGAGCAACCTTCAGGGCGCAACTGCGGCCCGCGAGTTCCTGGCGAATGCCACCCCGGAGGCGCGGCGCGCTTTCCAGGACCGGGAGGTGACCCGCATCCTGGATCAGGTGTCCGGCGGCGAAGGTGGTGCGTCCGCCTCTCGCTTGTCCGCCGCCATGCGCCAGAACGAGGACATCCTCGCGCAGTTGCCGGAAGCCCGTTCGCGCCTGCAGCGCCTTGCCGCCGCATATCGCGGTCGCGAGGCCGTGGAGCGCTCGCCCCTGGGCAGGATCGCCGAGCGCCCGGACGCGAAGGCTGCAATCAAGGTCCTCTTCCCCGACGAGGTCCTCGAAGGGTCGGCGCAGGACATCACGAAGGCGGTTCAGGGCCTCGTTCGGAGTGATCAGAAAGCAGCTCGCGAGCTCGTCCGCATTTATCTCGGGACTGAGTTCACGAAGGCGACGACGCGTCTACAGTCGGGGCCGAACCAGGCTGGCGGTGCGAAGTTCGCGAAGGTGGTCCGGGGGAATCCCCTCGAAGCCGAGAACCTGTCGGCGGTGCTCCGCGCGCTTCCCGGTGGCGAAACCCTCAACGCCGGCTTCTCGCGCTTCCTCGACATCATGGAGGCGACCGGCCAGCGTCAGGGCATCGGTTCGAAGACGACCTTCAACACTGCTCTGCGCGAGGAGTTAAAGGATGGTGGCCTTAAGCGCGAGCTCGCCGGCGCGGCTGCGACCGGCGGGTTCAAGCTGCCGACTCGCATCATGAACGCGTTCGACAACTGGCAGGCGGGAAAGAACGTCGAGGAGCTGTCGCGGCTATTCACGACCCCGGAGGGTGGTCGGCGGCTGGCGCAGCTCGCCGACGCCAAGCCGGGGGCCTCGACCATTGCCCTGCTCAACCGCATCGTCACCCTCGCGACGCACGGAGGGCAGTCCGGAACGGCGGAGGCCCTTCGCCTTCCGAGCCGCCCAATCCCATAGGTTCACGGCCACGGCAGTAACGAAAGCCACGATCAGCACCCAGCCGAGGACGGCGACGAGCACGCCCGCGGGAGTAATCGGCCGGGGTGCGTCTGGGCCCAAAAGACTGAGCCACAGGCCGCCACAGACCGCAGCGGCTTGAGCGATCATCCATAGCGGGCGGGAGAGGCTGCGAGGCATGCCGAGACGATAGCAGGCGGCCCCGTCGCGGAATAGGCGGGGCTGTGATACGCTCTGTCTATCGCACTTCAGAGCGTCATTCGGGAAGACTATCGTGGGCACCGTGCACATTTGGTCCGAGGTTACCTCCGAGCAGGCGGACCGTAATTTCTTCCTTATGAAGGCGCTTGAGCATACGACCGATGTCGGTCAGGCGATCGCCGACGCTGAGCGTATGCGAGCATATGTCGAGAACGGCATGGACCCGGAGCGGACGAGGCAGCACGGCCCTGCCTCCAGCGACTGGGAGAAGCTCGTTGAGAGCGGCATCGACATGTTGCACGATTTTGATCTTGAAAGGCACTCTGCGACTAAAACAATCACAGAGTTCTTGCAAAAATCATTTAAGGTTTGGCTAGAACAAAAGTCGTGACTACTGGTCGACTGCCCATTCGAGAATTGAGAATTTCCGCGCAATCCAAAACTAATCCAGCGGCAGATTCAACGTCATTCAATAACTGCTGAAGATCGGTTGCCTCGAGTACGGTTTCGGCGTCCCATCCGTTTTTTGCTGCTGGTATGCCGTCGTCAGCGCGCTTGTTTAGCGTGCCGTTCGTGAACTTTAATTCAGCGTGAAGATATCCCCATCTACCATGTATTGCAACGTTTCTGCGTTCTTGGATATTATTAAGAATTGTAAAAGTATTCATCCAAATTTTTTGATCGTTCTCATCAAAGTGAAGCCTTGCAAGCTTTCTAAGAACCTTAATCTTTGCTGCGAATTGCTGCCTGTTAGTGAGTGCGGAATACACTTTCCAATTCGAAATTCCGGACAAATTTATTATAAAAAAATCAAGTGTGCCGTCTATAGCAGATAAAGTAGCTGTAATTTTTCCAAGAACTGCAAATTGCTCCTCGCTCAACGGCGAGAAAAAGTTGAGACCGTAGCCTATACGGGTCGTATTACTTGACGTCATTTTACTGCCTCTAGTCATGATTCGCATTTGAATGATTGCAAGGCATTTTTTGAATCACAACTGATGGCTCTGATTTTCGCACGTTCCACACATCACAGTTTTATCCAGCCCACTTGACCCGACGGGCGAAACACCCGAAACAGCCACCGTCGAGAGACGTGCGCGAGAACTCCGCCGCCCGACCACGGCCCCGCCTCACCGCGGGGCTTTTTCATTCCAGCACCTTCGATGCCGGCCGCTCATCAGGGCGGCCGTTTGCATGTCAGGAGCCCCGCATGCCGGCTTGGCCGCGTTCACGCACTCAGGTGCTCGACGGCTCCGGCCGGCCGTACCTCGACCTGAAGGCGAACTTCTTCAAAGGCGGCACGACCACGCCGCTCGTCGCCTACTCGAACCCTGGACTGACGCAGGCGCACCAACAGCCGGTCGTGGCCGATGCGAACGGGCGATTCCCTCGGGTCTACCTGCCGGACGGCCTCTACGCGGAACAGATCCTCGGCACGAACGGCATCGAGCTTTGGTACGACGACGGCCTCGGCGTAGCCGTCCCGGTCGTGGACCCGGTCAACCCGACGCCCACGCCGGATGCGGCCTCTTACTTCGGCACTGGCGACACGAAGTGGCGCATTGACGGGGCCATCCTGCCGGGCTGGGTCCGGATGAACGGCAACTCGATCGGGAACGCCAGCTCCGGAGCATCGGAACGAGCCAACGCCGATACGTCCGCCCTGTTCGCATATATTTACAACAACTTCGGTGACCAGTTCGCGCCAGTGATCGGCGGGCGTGGGACGAGCGGTGCAGCGGCAGATTTCGCCGCCGGTAAATCGATCATCGTTCCCAGCATGCAAGGGCGGCTCGCGGCCGGCCTCGATGACATGGGCGCTTCGCAAAGCCGGGTGATGCAGACCATCGTTGCGATGGCCCTCACGGCGGGATCGAACATCGCCAACGTGAGCGACGCAACTCGGATCGCGCTCGGCATGTTCGTCTACGCTGCCGGGGTCTCTAACGGGACGCAGGTCGTTGGCATCGCCGGCAACACGCTTACGCTTTCCAGCAATGCAGCGCCCAACTCGACAGGCACGGTGACGGCCCGGCTCGGGTTCCTCAACGCCCAGCAAATTGGCGAGATCGGCGGAGATTTCCTCACCTTCCTCAATACCTCGAACCTGCCCGTCGCAATGCCCGGCGGCACGGCGGTCTACGATGCCCCCGCCGATACCGACAAGACGTACTCGGCCTTGGCGAGCTTGGACTATGGCGACGGTGGTACAACGGTGAAGGTGGACGGCATTTGGCGGAACGTGGCGGACACCGTCACCGATCAGCCTCCTATCAATCTCACCGTTTCGATCTCGAACCCGAATGGTGGACGGCCCGCGAGCAACCTGCCCCCGGTGCGCCTCGGCACCTTCTACATGAAGCTGTGAGGGCGGACCGATGGCCTTCCTGAACAGCCTCGGCACCGTCTCCCGCGGCGGGCAGTGGCGACTTCGACGCGTCTTCCGCTCTGCCTGCGCTGACGGTCGCCTCGACCTATCCGATGACGGTCTGATCGACTTCTCATCGGCCTCCGCGCTGGTGATGACGGTGATTGCACGTCCCTCAAGCGGGAACTTCTGCACGACCTTCCACGACTTTACGCCGGTCCTGACGGCAAGCCTCGCCGATGGCTCCCTGTTCGTCTCGAACCCCGGCATCGTCGAGGCGCTGTTCTCGGCGCCGATGATGAGCCGGGTCCGCCCCGGCCTCTACGATGTCCGTCTCGTCGTCACGATCGGTCCGGAGACGGCCGAGATCCTGAACGAGCCCGTCGAAATTCGCTGACCTGAGCGACTGTCTGAACCCGTTCCGCCCGCCCTCACCCGGCGGGCTTTTTCATGCCCGGAGCGCATCCGCATGCTCGGCTCATCTGCCCTGCCCACCTTTCCGATCAATGTCGTGCCCGGCCAGGGTATCGACGTCTCCCGCAGGAACGGAAGGTTTCGGTTCGACCTGAACGACGGGACGGTCCGCACGGGCGGGTCCGGTTCACTCTTCACCGCCGCGACCTCACTCGGTGACGCGACCCTGAAGTATGGCCTCGGCCTGGTCCTTCTGGCTGACCGCAATTTCAGGGGTGCTCCACGGCTCAAGGTCGATGACAACGCTGCGAAGCCATGGCTCGACGTCGCCGGCCAGCCGCTCACCCGCGTCCGGGAAGGTTGGCTCTACCGGCTGACCTTTGATCCGGATCTGGACGCCTTCCGTTCAGACTCGCCGATCCTTTTCGGGAACGACGATCTTGCGCATGCCCCTGCCGAAACGCTGAAGGGCAACAAGGGCGAGGGCAATGCCGACCTATCGACGGTTGAGGTGCGATCCCTCTTGGCTGTCGACCGCCTGCCCAACAAAACCGAAGACGAGATGGTCGCGGAGGGGGCGATCTCCGAAGCTCTGGCGGACAAGGCAACCGCTGCCGAGGTGTCATCGCTCGCCGACGTGGTTGCGACCAAGGTAAACGACGACGACGTCTCCCGGATTATTGGTCCCATCGCCGCCCGAACTGTAACGGCGGAAACCACCATCCTCGAGATCAGCGACCAGGTGAGCGCCCTGCTCGCCGCGCAGGGTGGCGGCTTCATCGGCGCAAAGACCTGGGCTGAGCTTGCGACCCTGACAAGCACGGTCGTCGGTGCGCTCGCGGAAGTCCCGGAAAGCGATACCGGCACGCACACCGATCCGGTCACGGGCGCTATCAACACGCCGAACTCGGGCATCTTCTCCTGGTCTCAGACCCCGCCGGGCTGGGGGCGACTGCGCCCGAACGAGATTGCCGCCCTGAAGGCTGAGGTGGCTCGCATTGAGGAAGCCGCCCTCGGCCTCGCGCTCCTCAGTGAGTCCTATGCCGATGGCGAATTGGCTGCAGACGGCAAAACGCTCCTCGTCGGCTATCGTTACGACGGCACCGTCGACGTTGCCGACACCTATTCGATTTTGGACGATCGGTACCGCTACGCCGAGACGTCCGCTGACGGCACGGTCATGTGGGGCGTCGGCCACGACGGGGTGTTCACCGCCACTGAAACGTTGCCCTTCCTGAACTCGGAATGGCTCTACGCCGACCTTTGCGAAGACGGCACCTCCGTCTTCCGTGGCATCCGCTTCGACGGCTCGTCCTACCCCGGCAGCGCGGGCAGCGGCAGCCAGGTCACGGCCTGGACGAATGGCGCAGAAGTCGCGGTCCTCAAGAATGGCCGCCGCGTCCCTCTGACTTTCGGCACGCCTCCGGGCACCGTCAACGTCAGTCCGACCGCGACCGCAACTAAGGCCACCTATCTCGTCGACAACGGGCTGACGGTGACGGTCTACGAAGAGGATCTGACCTGCACCACGTCGCTGATCCCAACCGTCACCCGTCTGTTCCACATCATCGGAATCGGCCAGTCCAACCGCGACGGCGTCGGCTCGCCGGCAACCCACAAGGGGCCCGTCAATCCCGGCCGCGCGGTCATGTTCAACGCGGGTGACAAGGTTCGCGGCCCTCTCGCGACCGACCTCGCTGAGACCCCGCTTAACCGCGACCACATTCAGACGATCGTGGACGCCTATGAAATTGCTTCTTCCGAAAGCCCTTCGATGGGGTTCGTGTGGGGGATCACTCAGCCGGGTCGGCTCGCCGCCACGGACGGCGCGCTGATTTCCAGCCACGCCATGGGCGGCCAGCCTTTCTCCGCCATTCGCAAGGGCGGCACACGGCCGAATATCTGGGCCAACATGCTGGTGGCGCAGAAGCGCGCCCGGATCATGGCTGCGGTCAACGGGCTCCCCTACGTGCCGTTCGTCCACCTCACTCATGGTGAGGCTGACCGTTCAGCCCTGGCCGGCGTGTACGGCGCCAACATGCTGACGCTGTGGGATGACTGCCTCGCCGGCTTCGGGGTGCCCACCAAGATCGTCATGAGCCAGATGGGCGCGTTCACCGCCTATGGCTTGACTACGTCGGAAGTCCCTCTCGACCAGCTTAGCGTGGCGCTGCTGTATCCGGAGAAGTTCGGGTGCTCCGGGCCGCAATATACGCTTCAGCGGAACGTCGACGACGGCATTCACATCGTCAAGCAGTCCCGCCAGGGGAGCTACGACGCTCGCACGGCCGACCGCATGCTGAAGGGCCTCGATGCCCGGCCGCTACATGCCACCGGGTTCGTTAAGAGCAGCGCCACCGTCTACCGCCTGCCGATGTACGTCCCGGTTGGTGCTCTGACCTTGGACACGACGACCGTCAGCGACCCTGGCAACTACGGCATCTCGTGGAACCAGACCGGCGGCACAGCCCGCACGATCTCCTCCGTCGCTATCAGCGGCAATGACATCGTCGTCACCCTTTCCGGCGATCCGGGCGCCTTCACCGCCGCTCACATCGGCATCGCCCTCTACGGCGCTGTCGATGCCCATGCCGGCCCCACGACGGGCGCCAGGAGCTGTTTCCGCGACGAGGCCACAGACCTCGATATCGATGGCGTCCCGATGCCGAATTGGGCCTGCCACCAGCGCATCACCGTCCTCTGATCACATAGGGAAACCCTGAAAATGCCCGTCGGCCGTTTCAAAATCCATCGTGGCGTGACCGCTCCGATTGCAGGGGGCGCATTGCCCCAAATCATCGTCGACCCCGTCGATAGCGCTCTGCTCAGCATCGTCGATGCTCAGGGTGTCCCCCTGCTGCGCTACGACGTTCGTCCCACCGAGCTGGCTCCGTCGCCGTCCACCACCCTCACCGGCAAAGACCGGGTCTCCGGTAAGACGATCGTCCAGACCCGCACGGCTGGTTCCATCACGCCTTCGGACGCACGCTTCAATGGACAGCCCGTCATCGAGTTCGGGGCGGGCTCTGGGGCCAGCGCCAACTTTTCGTCAGACCTTCGCATCGACGCTCCGCCGACTGCGTCCTTCACCGGATTTGTCGTCGCGGCCATTGCGCCTTCCCTTAAGGCCACGCCGACCACCGCGCATCTCGTGTCCCTGACCAGGGGGTCCAGTATCTTTGCTTATCTGCGGTTGCTCAGCACTGGTAACATCCTCTTTGGCAACTCGGTCTCTCCCGCGCAGTCTGCCTCGATCCAGGTGGCCAACGTTCCCGCTGCCGACGTCCCCTTCGTGGTTGCCTACTCGTACAACCGCACGACCAACAAGGTGAGAATCTACCTCAACGGCGTGTTCGTCACCGAAGGTACCGCGACCACGGCCCCTATCGAGACCGACGCCGCCGTGAAGATCGGGATCGGCGGTGTTGCTGGGCAGTCCACGGGCCTGGGTTGGGTAGGCCCTATCGGTCGCATGCCAATGTTCGAGACCGAGCTGTCCGCCGCACAGGTGGCAACGGTCTCAGCCGCCCTGAAGCTCAAGTTCGCCATCCCGTAGATCAGCTGACGCGACCCGCACCCATCCGTCCGTCCGCCGCCTCTGGGCGGTTTTTTTATGCCCGCCTCCTGGAGTTCTACATGACCTCGTCCACCGACGCGGGTGCTTTCGCACGCCTGGACCGCGATCGCTTCTTCGCATCGATCCGATCGCTGTTCGGCTCGTTCACGCAGAACCAGGTCGACGGGCTGAACCGCCTGCTCGACGCGTTCCTGCTGCACGCGCTCCTGCTCGATCGCCGGCATCTCGCCTACATCCTGGCGACGAGCTTCCATGAGACGGGCCGGCGCATGATGCCGGTCCGCGAGGGGTTCGCCACCTCGGATGCCGCCGCCCGCAAGGCGGTGGCCAGCCTTTACGCCAAGGGGAAGATCAGCCGGAACTATGCCCTGCCGAACTCGCGGGGCCTGTCCTTCTACGGTCGCGGCGATGTGCAGCTCACGCACGAGGCGAACTACGCTGCGATGGGTAAGCTGCTCGGCATCGATCTGGTCGGGAATCCTGACCTCGCGCTCGATCCAGCCACCTCGGCACAGATCCTCATCGAGGGCGTGACACGCGGCGTGTCGATCAAGGGCGACTTCACCGGCAAGGCGCTCGAAGACTACATTGCCGGTGACCGCTGCGATTACGTTGGGGCCCGCCGCACCGTGAACGGCACGGACAAGGCCGCTATGATCGCAGGCTATGCCGTGCGCTTCGAGGCGGCCCTCGTCGCCGGCGGGATGCCGCTGACTGCCGCCCGCCTGCCGAATGCGCTGGGCGTGCCCGTCCCCGCCGTTGTGTCAAATGGAATGGCATCCAGCGCAACGAAACAGCCCGTTGTGTCAAATAAACCGGCCGTTCCCGCATCAAAACCGGCCAATCCTGCAACCGCGGCGCCCGCTCCCGCCCCGCTCGGTTTCTGGGCCCGGCTGCACGCCGCTCTCTCGCGAAAGGCAGCCTGATGCCTCGTCGCCGATTCCGCACGCGTGTGCGCGCTTGGCTGTCCAAGCTGAAGGGCTGGCGGGTCTACCTCGCCGCCCTCGTCCTGGCGCTGCCCGAGATCCTCGACGGTCTCGGCGTCGTCGACTTCGCCGCCTACCTGCCGCCGGCGGTCGCCGCGCGCGTCGGGCTCGGACTGGCTGTCGGCCGCCTGGTGCTCGCGCCCTACCTGCGCACCCTCGCCGCCGCGAAGGCGCCGCCCGCCGGAGATCTGCGCTGATGTGGAGCTTCCTCGCCAAGCTGCTGCTCGGTCTGCCGGGCCTCGCCGACGGCCTGTTCGGCTACCTCAACAAGCGGTCGGACAGTACGGTCCTGGTCAATGGCCAGAACGTCGCCGCCGACGTCTCGGTCGGACAGGCGCAGCTTGCTGCCTATGTCGAGGAGCGAAAGGTGATCGCGGCCGAGCGCGCTGCGCAGCACCTCTCGCCCTGGACGGCCTGGATGATCCCGACGGCGTTCGGGCTCTGCATGATCCACTTCGGCGCGATCGTCCTCGACTCGACCTTCCTGTTCAACTGGCGCGTGGCGAAGCTGCCGACGCCCTACGATCAGATGGAATGGTCGATCGTCATGGCGGTGATCGGTGTCGCCGGCATCGCTGGGGCCGTCCGCAAGGTCTTCTCGAAGTAGCACCCCTCCCCTGAGGAGGGGGAGGGTCACTGATCCAGCGCGACCGGAACACCGGCGCGCCACCGCGCCCGTGGGGGCTTGCATCATGGACACCTCGTTCCTCTCGGGCGGCCCGATCACTTGGGCCACCCTCTTCGCGTTCGCAGCCTTCGTGGTTGGACTGCTGAAGGCGGTCGACTGGATCGCCGGGAAGCTCAAGATGCGAGAGAAGGAAGCCGTCAGTCCGCTGGTGCTCGACCTCGCGTCAGTGAAGCTCAACGTCGAACGTCAGGGCGACGCACTGAACGCCTTCAAGGTCGAAGTCGCGCAGAAATACGTGACCGGCGACGTCATCACCCGCCTCGAGGGTCGGATCGACGGCATGGTGTCCTCGGTACGGGAAGAGATGCGCGCGACGCGCTCCGAGCTGCTCGATGCGGTGCTCCACGGGCGGCCGCAGCGGTAGCCGTCCCCGCTATCCACCGTCGTCCACCGTGCGCCCCGGAGCTTCGGCTCCGGGATTTCCGGCGTTAGTGCCAAGCAATTTTGAGTTAATGCAATCTCTTAGCCTCGGCAAACGTTTCAGTCAAATCCAAATATTTTCTTAATTTCCTTGACCTGCTTTCTGTACTCAGCCGAATGACTGTATCCCTTTGAAAGATTCATGTTTCTGATGAATAGATTCAATATTTTACTCCTATCTATATCCCCACCTTGCTCACTTATGGTCATTTCTTTGAATAAATTTCCTGAATCATAGTGTTCTCGCACTGCGTCGTTTGCATCGACGCCCTCATGAGCCCCGCCAATGAGGTTGCGCAGTTCCGGAGAGAGGTCTTCTTTTTTAAAGGTGATGGAGTGGCTTAAATGCCCAAGGTTGCTGGAAACTCCAGGGTAGTAACTCCATAATACAATAAGATTTAGAAACTGAAATTTTTCTACATGTATGTTATAATACCTAGCCCTTGGTATAACCAAGGGCTCATCCGCTCCTGTAACAAAAACACTATAATAAAGTATGAATGATTTGTTATTGTAGCTATCGAGCGTAATTTCAGTTTCTGTTTCTCGGCTCCGGGCAATGTATTTGGGAAAATTCAGATCTAAGCATCTGCGCGAAAACAGATGCGCTCCTCGATTTGCTAGCTTAATTCCTCGGGTAAAATGATATCTTGGAAATTCGAACTCGCCGCTGTGCAATTGAATTTCATGCGTTATGCAGTTTACTTCAGGCATTGCAGGCGACAAATGGACGGAGTACTTTTGTTGCTTTAATGGCTTGTCAATGACGACATTGATTCCAATACGAACATTTTCTGATGAATCAAAAATTCCGTCGGCGTGCTTGAAAAAGATAAGTAAATCTCCGCATTTTCGCTGTTCGACAGAAAAGACCTCCCGCGGAACGTTCATTACCGAAAAGCAAAATCGGACTCTCGGGTGGTTTGGCATGTGAATAGCTTCGCTTCCAATGGCGCGCAACTCTTCGGCCCAGCAAGGATGCCGAAGGTTGAATTTGATCTCGTAAGAGAATATACTTGATCAGTGATGCAGCGGCGGGGAAAGCGGACCCGCAGGGGAAGGGCGATCCTGTAGGCTCATATCGCAGACCCGAGGCACGGCACACGAGACCCGAAGTCTGCCAAATATCGGACACGAGCCTATTGAGCCGGGGTAGCGACCGGCCTGCATCAACGATACGAAGCCGCGGTAAGCAAAATCCGTGGCCGCTGGACAAAAACGCGGACGTTCAGACATAGTATCGGCACCATCAAGTGAGTCGCATCGCTGATGGTGAATAGGTTGCGCTGTTTCTACAAGCGACGGCCTAAAATTTAAGCCCGGCCGCCGTCATGGCGTGCCGGGCTTTTTCACGTCCAGGTCTATCCGGCGAGGCCAGTCTGGGCGGGTGGTGATCTCCTTGCCGCCACACGCTGAACAGCGCAGGCGCAGGGCGATGTCGGGGATGAAGAGATTGTCCGGCATGTCGCCGAACGGGATCGTCGCCTCGTGGCCGCACATGCAGGACGCCTCGACGCCCGTCACACCGTTCGCCTTGGCGTTGGCGATGTCCATCGGCTTCAGCTCGGTGCCGTCGCGCATGTAGGATCGGCGAGGATTTCGGCGGGGCGGCATCGTGCGAAGGTAGCCGAGGACGGCGAAAGGCGCTTGCCGAAATCGGCACCTGCGGTTACCTCAGAGAAGGGTTTCTGTAGCGGTTTCTGTAGCCAGCCGGCGCCGGCCGTGACAGTATCCCCACTAAGCCGTTGCAATGAAACGGTTTGGGCCTGTAGCTCAATGGTTAGAGCCGACCGCTCATAACGGTCTGGTTGCAGGTTCGAGTCCTGCCGGGCCCACCACTTGCCTTCTAAGTGCCTGTGGTGGCACAAGATACTGATGGAAAACAGCTTCTCAGATGCGACTGTGACACACGACTGTGACACATCGAGCGGTGAACCTGTGGCCCACCACCCCAATCTCACGACCCGCGAAGGCACGTACTATCTCCGCATGCGGGTGCCGGTGGATATCGCCCGTGACGTCGGGCGGTCACATCTCGTTCGCAGCCTTCGGACGAAGGATCGGCGCGTCGCGCTTACCCGGTTTCGCATCGAGCAAGCGCGGCTGGAACGAGAGTGGGAGACCGTGAGGCGGCAGCGCTCAGAAATCGCTCATACGCGGCAGCTTCTCGCATACGGCCGCCTAGAGAGGCTGGCACCGCGCGAAATCGAAGACCTTGCCATCCGGTGGTTCGAAGAAGCCGTGCAACAAGTTGCACGCTCGCCCGAAGAGAGAGACGAGCTGCGTTTTGTGGATTGGGAGACGGTCCTGGCCGATGCGCGGGCAGAGGGCCAAATCCTCGAAAGTCCTCGGCCGGACGATTACCTCGAAGCGGTACGGGCGACGACAGATCAAATTCTACTGCGCGCTGGCATGCCTCCGGAGCCGCACGGTCCTGGAAAGCTGCGCCGTTCGGTGCGCCGGCCGAACGTCGACTGGAACGGTGATCCCTACCGCCGACTGGCAAGCGTGGTGCGGCGCGCCATGCTCGCGCTCAACGCCCGACAAGTGGCCGCCCTCGCGGGCAGCACCGGTAGCAAAGGCGATCCACTCTTCGACGGCACGCCGCGACCTGATGCGCAGCCGAAACGGACGCTGGACGATCTCATCCGCGCTTTCGAAAGCGACCCCGGTCGGGGCGCGCGTACCGGGAAGACGAATGCGGACTATGGGATGGTCTTCCGCGCCCTCCGAGAGTTGGTTGGTACGGACATGGACGTTACAGGGCTCTCGCGCGACCACGCTAAGCAGGTTCGTGACCTGTTCCGGGCGCTACCACCGAATGCGACGAAGCGGTTCCCCACCTTTTCGCTGGCCCACGCTGCCGAGACTGCAAAGCGTGAAGGGCTGGCTCCGCTCAACACCCAGACCGTGAACTCCCACATCACGAAGATGGCAACGCTCTTCAATTGGGCCGTCCGGGAGGAGTGGTTGAGCAAGAACCCCGCCGCTGGGCTAACGATTGAGGAAGCCCCCCAGGCGAAGCGGGAGCCGTTCTCGCTTCAACAAATGCGGGCCATTTTCAACGCACCGCTCTACACCGGATGCACTGACGACGAGATAGGCTACGCCAAGGTTGGTCCTCTCCGCCCACGCCGTGCGCGATTTTGGGTGCCAATCCTGAGCCTGTTCCATGGGCTTCGGCTGAATGAGTGCTGCCAGCTTGTACCGGATGACATTGCGGAGCGCGACGGCGTAGCGGTGATCCTAGTTCGGGCCGCCGAAGCCTCACAGCGGGTTAAGAGCAAGGCGGGAACCCGCATCGTCCCGCTACACCCTGAAATCCTCGCCATGGGGTTTCTCGACTTCGTAGCGGACGCTCGAAAAGCGTCCCAAGGTAGGCTGTTCCCAGAGTTGAGCGCGGATAGCCGTGGATACTTCTCCGACGCATTTCAGAAATGGTTCGCTCGCTTTTTGAAGAGTTGCGGCGCAGCGAAAGCCTCGACCACTTTTCACTCCTTCCGACACGGCTGGGCCGACCGGCTCCGTGAGGCTGGCGTTCCGGAAGACCGGCGACGGGCTCTCGGCGGATGGGCTGATACCGGAGTAGATGCCGGCTACGGACGAGGCTTCCCGACGAAAATGCTCGCCGACGACATTGCAAGCGTCAAATTCCCAGGACTTTCTCTCGAACACTTAAGGATCTGAGCGGCTAGTGGTCCAATTCTAACAATTGGTATCATCCGCTCCCGAACCTTGTCAGACCCTGGGAAGGTCTGCTTCCCGGTTGCTTGGTGGGCGGCGACCCAAGACCGGTTGGGTGGATTGCCGTCAGTCCGCTTTGAGTCAGCGATCCATGGAAGCGGACATCGTCGGTGAGCCTGCTATCGACCCCTTACAGACCCTCGGAAGGTCTGCTTGCAGACTCTTGGTGAGGCAGTGTTTCAAGCCTGGATCGGGTTATATTATTGCCAGTCTGCGTTCGGACGAAAAACTTAGCTGAGCAGCCATTCGCCTTTTATCGCAGTTCCACGTCGCCCTTAAGCGTTACTAACGTATGATGGTACGCATGGACAGTTACTGCGTTATGTTGAAAAAATCGTCAGCCGTTCCGACACAGGTGCTGATGCCTGGGAGAGCCGCGCGCTTCCGCCTGCAATGCAAGGCGAAGCCACATGGCCTCGATGTCTTCCCAGTTCTTACAGCCGATGATCACCAAGCTGGAGAGCATCTCCCCCCTCACGGAGGAGGAGCGCCAAGCCGTCGAGAGCTTGCCCGTCAAGGTTCAAGCCCTCAAGGCGGATCTCGACATTATTCGCGATGGCGATACGGCCAAGCAGTGCTGTCTCATCCTCGATGGCTGGGCCTTCCGCTACAAGTTTTTAAGCGAGGGTAAGCGCCAGATCTTCTCGTTCCACATCCCCGGTGACATCCCAGATTTGCAGAGCCTGCACATCCCACGGATGGATCACAGCCTCGCCACGATGACGGATGCTACCGTGGCCTTTATCCCTCACGAGGCAATGAGGGATCTCACCTACCGCTTCCCACGCCTCGCCGCCGTGCTCTGGCGCGACACGCTGGTGGATGCAGGGATCTTCCGTGGGTGGATGGCGTGCATGGGCCGGCGTTCGGCCTATGAGCATCTCGCCCACCTCTTCTGCGAACTGTACCTAAAGCAGGAAGCCGTGGGCTTGGCGAGCGAGCATCGCTGCTCTTTGCCGATGACGCAGACTGACCTCGGGGACGCCACCGGCCTCTCGAATGTGCACATCAACCGCACGCTGCAAGAGATGCGGGCTAACGGGCTCATTACCCTCCGTAGCGACACGCTGGTCATTCAGGCCTGGGATGAACTTGTGCGCGCTGCCGAGTTTGATGAGACCTACCTACACCTGAGAAAACGATGAGCCTGCATCTCTCCTGCCGCTGCAAGTCATACGACGCTGGCGGTAATCCCTCAGATCCATACACCCATCCCTTCGCAGGTAGAGGTAGCACCTCAGTGGCCGACCATCAGCCCCGCCCAGCCATGGTGGGGTCTTTTGCCTCTGCCTTGCAGCGGGACTTGGATGTCACTCACGCACATCTTAACTCATGATAGGAACTTAACGCTCTCAGCACACCTTGATAATCTTGGTATCAGCTTCTTCAGCCCGTTGAACTGATCGACCAGACAGCATCGCTAGGGCGTTCATATGTCGGACGCCGAAGGCGAGGATCCTATGCCTTTTCTCCAGAATCAGTTGCTCTACTCATCAACCGCAAACGCAACCGAGCGAAATCTCGGTCAGAAGCTGCGCGCTATGTATGATGCCCTGCCGACCGAGCCGCCATCCGAGGAGCTTGGTGACCTGTTGCGTCGCCTCGATGAATCGCTCGGAAGCCAGGCCGAGTAGCCTGTCTCGCCTCTAGTGGACCTGAGGCGTATCCTCGGCCTTCAAGCCGCTTAGCGGCGCGTCGATCGTGCAGATGACGCCCGTTATCGGGTAGGACAGGTCCACCTCGCCGCCAAAGCTCCCAGCTAGTCCGCGGCCGATCAGCCGGGACCCGAAGCCCGTCCGTGTCGGTGGAACGACTGGGGGGCCACCTTCTTCCGACCACTGCAAGGTACAGCGGGACTCGTCCTCTTCTTGGCGAATTTCCCAGACCAGCGAGACTTTGCCCTGGGCCGTCGAAAGCGCGCCGTACTTGGCCGCGTTGGTAGCGAGCTCGTGCAGGATCAGCGACAGCGACATCGCCGCTTTGGACCCAACGGTTAGGACCGGCCCATCCAGGACGAAGCGGCCCGGGTTGTCTTGATGGGTCCGCAGGGCGCTCTCGATCAGCGTCCGGATCGGCGCAGCCCCGAGCTCACCGCCAAGAAGTAGATCGTGTGAGTTGCCAAGCGCGATGAGGCGCCCTGCCAGAACATCTCTGGCGGTGTTGACGTCGGTCGCTGTCCGCATGGTCTGTGTGGCGATGGCCTGCACCATCGCCAGCATGTTCTTCATGCGATGACCAAGTTCGAGGTTCAGCGTCTTCTGCCGGTCCTCCGCCTCGATCCGTGCCAGCGCCGCGCGGGTCCGGTCCGCGATGTTGTTGGCGAAGCTGATCTCCTCGGGTTTCCAGGCGTATGGCTGGGCCTTGAGCGCGAACAGCATGGCCACGAACCGGCCGTGCTCCATGATCGGGAGGTTCAGCAGAGAGCGCACATGGATGGCCGCGAGGGTATCTGCATCATCCGCCGTACGGGGATCACCGGCGACATCGTCGATGACCACGGCTCGCCCGACTTTCAGGTTGTCGATGTAGGTGCCGTAATCGCGGAACCCGTGCACGCCCCCGAGGCTCGGTATCCCCGGAGTGGTCCAGCCTTCTCCGACGGCGATGGTTTCCCTGTCGTGGTCCACTGCGCCGTAACCGCCATGGGAAAGCCCGAGCGTACGGCCCAGGATCTCGGCCGCCATCCGCGCGATCTCAACCCGGTCGTTCATATTGCGAAGTCGGTCGCCCAGTTCGGCAAGTGCAGCTCGCCGTGCCTCGGCCTGCTTGCGTTCCGAGACGTCGATGAACATCGCCGCAAAGCGCTGCTCCGTCTCGCGGTAGGCGCGGACCTCGAAGATGCGGCCGAGCTCCGGCACTGAAATCTCGAAGACCTCCGGGATACCCGTGTCGACAACCCGACCGTAGGTTTGGATGGGCCAATCGGGAAGGCTCGGAATGACTTCGCGGACGGTGCGTCCCACGGTCTCCACGGGTAGCCCGGATTGCGAGGCAAAGGCTGGGTTGATCTCCACGAAGCGGTAGTCGGTCGCCCGTCCTTCCTCATTGCGTATGATCTCGCCGCTGAAGAACCCCTCCTGCATGCCCTCGAACAGGCCGCGCCAGCGCTTCTCGCTCTCGGCGACTTGCAACTCGGAAGCCCGTTGCGCGGTCACATCCCGCGAGACCACGAGCAAGCGTTCCGGTTGGCCATCAGCTCCGCGAATGGGCGTGATCTGAACATCCCACCATTTCAACGTGCCCCTGAGCGTGGGCGCCGGTCCCTGAAAGTGTCCTGTGCCGCCAGCCAGAGCCGTCCAAAAGGCAGCCATGGCGTCCGCATGGGCTTGGCCCTGCCAGAAGGCGGTCCACTCGCGCCCCCTGAACTGATCGAAGTCGTCGGCCTCCATGACACCGAGGCCGCCTTCGTTCATGAAGATCAGCCTGCCGTTGGGATCGAGCACCTTGATGCAGTCGGCCGAAGACGACAGCACGCTGCGCATGAAGGCGGCGTCCGCCTGTTCCTTGGCCGCGGCGTTCCGCTGGGCCGTACGGTCGCGCAGGACCTTAATGAAGCCCTCATGCCGGCCGTCCTCGTCGCGGAGAGGCATCATCTCGCCGTTGGCCCAGAACCGGCTACCGTCCTTGCGCACGTGCCAGCGCTCGTCCGCCCCGCGCCCATGCAACAGGGCGGCACCCATTTCCTTCTCGGGGATGCCCTCCGCCACGTCCTCCTCGGTGAAGAACACGTGGGCCGGCTTGCCGCACATCTCCGCCTCGTCCCAGCCGAGGATCTGTTCGGCACCGGGGGACCAACTCGTCACCGTGCCATCGAGGTTCATGGAGACGATGGCGTAGTCGATGGCGCTCTCCAGGATCGCCTTGTTGCGCCGGTCGCTCTCACGGCGTTGCCGGAGGGAGCGGCGTAGCTCCAGGGTGGTCACGACCTGATGCGCCAACGTGCGCAGCACGAACGCTTGGGAAGCCGTCAGCTTGTTCGGTTTGGTGTCGAGGACGCAGAGCGCCCCGAGGGAGACGCCATCCGAGGTGCGGAGGGGGGCACCGGCATAGAAGCGAGCCCGCGGTCCACCAGTCACCAAGGGATTGCCCGAGGTGCGGGGGTCCTTCGTCAGGTCCTCGATCTCGAACACGTCGTCCTGCTGCACCGTATGGGTGCAGATCGACTGCGACAGCGGCGTCTCGCTCCGCCCGAAACCGGTCTCCGCCTTGAACCACTGGCGGTCGTTGTCGCGGTCGAGAAGCGAGATCAGCGAGACGGGCATGCCGCAGACCTCGGACGCCACCTTCACGATGTCATCGAACTCGGCCTCGGCCGGCGTATCGAGGATGGCGTAGGTGGCCAACTCGGCCTGATTCCCCGCGGGAGGGCGTTCGCTCATGTGGTCTATAATCGTTCTCTTTGGCTGTTAGGCACTCTCTGGCCTTAAACGCCTAAGCTGACAATGGAATTTGATACCTCCTCATGCGAATGCAGCTTTTTCGGCTCCCACGTCTGAAGCAAATGAACCGCCCGGATTGGCAACTGAGCCGGCGTATTGCCTATTCCTATCCTTCCACGACCCAAGGAGTAGCCATCAATGTCTGCCCCCCTGTCTTTCTACGTGCAGAAACATGCAGCAAGCCGACTTCACTACGACTTCCGGCTGGAACTGGATGGCGTGCTGAAAAGCTGGGCCGTGACCCGTGGGCCGAGTCTGGTAGCTGGCGAACGTCGCCTCGCTGTTCAGGTCGAGGATCATCAACTCGGCTACGGAAGCTTCGAGGGAGTCATTGGCGAGGGCAGCTATGGAGCCGGTACGGTGCTGCTCTGGGACCGCGGCATCTGGGAACCTGAGGGCGATCCGAACCAGGCGCTGAGCGTCGGCTCTCTTTCGTTCACCCTGCAGGGAAGCAAGCTGATGGGTCGTTGGCGGCTGCGCCGGATGAAACCCCGTTCGCGCGATCGGCATGTCTCGTGGCTGCTCATCAAGGCGGACGACGCAGCAGCATGCGGACCGAATGTTCCAGATATTTTAGAGCAGGAACCGCGATCGGTAGCCTCGGGTCGCACGATCGAGGAGATTGCCGCCTCGGCACTTTGAGAGTTCTAGCTGAGAGCGTGTCGAAGGACGCGAGGCTACCGGCTCGCCTCCTTCGCGATGCCGGCTAAACCCTGTTCGTAGACGCCTTCGATGTCGGCCATCGCCTCCGCATCGGTCATCCCGGCTGCATCGAAGGTAGCGGTCCAGACCACGGTCGACCCACTGCCATTGGGATGCACGGCGATCGTCGCGTTGTAGGCCTTCACGGGTAGCGGCCCTCCGACGTAGGCGTAGCTGTAGCTCATCGCCTTTTCGTCCCGGCTCGTCTCGACCTCGACAATGGTCCCCAGGTTGCCGGCTGCGACGAGACTCCGGGTCGCGACCGCCCTGCCTTCGTCGCTGTCGTCGTTCGATAGGGTGCAGCTTTCGACCATCGGATGCCATTTCTCAATGGCGCAAAAGTCACCCATGAGTGCCCAGACTGCGGCAGGTGGCGTTTGGATCTCGATGCTGCGGGAGACCTCCAGCGCGAAGCCAGGACCAATCTGTGCGGTCAGGGCTGCCAGGAACCCGATCAGCCCGACAACTGCTTGCTTCATTCCGTGCCTACGCCCCCATGAAGCGACAAACCTCGGCCGTCCGGCGTGTAAGCTGCGGTGCCTAGTTCATGGAACGGTAGGGAGAAGCCAGCACGACCCGGATTTTACGAGCGGGAGCCGCATCGGAGGTAGCCACCTGCTGCGACGACTGCGTGGCTGCAAGGGTTGAGGCGGGGATCGTGATGGAGTTGGCGCCCGAGTAAACCGTAACCTGCCGATCCTCAGCCGAAGCGGGAACGAGCGAAGCGAATACGGTGGCAACAGTGAGAGATAGAACCAGAGAAATCTTCATGACGGCGGCCCGAGACAGAGCGAAATAGTGCATCTCTAATGGTCAAGCTACGTCCCTGTTCCAAAAATAATGGTCTGCCTGTCAGCGGAACCTTTCTAAAGCCAGTTCTGCGACGTGAATCCATCGGCTGTTAGCGAATGGGGACGCAGCGCGACCTCCTCCCAGCAGTTTTTGAAACTTCCCGAAAGCCGTCTCCGTAAAGGGTGGCATGTGCCCATTCTCAGGGTAAAGGCGCGATGGCATTGCCTCGACGCTCTCGTAGTTATGCGCGCTGCGTTCAGACGCGGAATTATCTATTTATTACAGGAACTTACGGGATGATTTTCTACTTTTATGAAGATCCCTAACACGGTTCTTCTAGGAGACGGAAAATGAGAAAGACCACCCTCGCGCTTGCCGCTATGACCCTTCTTGGTGGGCTCGCACTTGGTGCAGGCTCCGCATCAGCTGCTCCCATGACTGCCAACGGCCTTCAGTCTGAAACCGGCGTCACCCAGGTCCGCATGATGCGGAGTGAGCGGATGATGATGAAGAAGCGCATGATGCGGAAGCAGATGATGAAGCGCCGCATGATGAAAAGCCGGATGATGAACCGCGGTATGTGATCCTACGGGAAGCTCGGAATAGGGCTTCCCACCCTCCCCTAGCAGCGATGCGGGGTGGGAGGGGTTCGTCCGCTCACCCCCTCACTGTGCGACGAAACGGCCTGAGACCTTCTACGTGCGGCCGTCCTGATGATCGAAGCCTTGGAGCTTTGTATGGCCCACGTTTGTACCTCGATCTTAGTAGCCTGCCTCATGGTAGGCAGTCTCTCCTCGGTGAATGCAGCCACGAAGAAGGTCCGAGTTCCAGACCAGTATGACGGTTCATGGAGCATTGTGGCGTCAACCGCCGAAGGGCCCTGTTCAGCGACAAAGACCTACCAGGTTCGGATCAAAAACAGCGATGCCTCAGTCCCAGGAGAGGATATCGATGTCGACGGCGGTGTATCGGCTGCCGGAGCTGTGCAAGCTACGATCACGCAGGGCTCGAACAGAGTGCCGATCTCGGGCAAGCTCACCCGTCAGGGCAACGGCAGCGGGACGTGGCGCACAAGCGGTGGCCTGATCGAATGCAGCGGTAGCTGGATGGCTCAGCGCACAGGGTAAGGTCGTTTCCTCGTCAACGGGATCCTGTTTCTTTCCAGGGCCATAGCGTGACGGGCGCCTCTGACGCGTCACCCTTGGACGTATCAAACTCACCCCACCGTCACACACCCATAAGGCCCGCAGAACAGGTCGCCCATGGCCTTCCTTCGGAACAGGGTTCGCCATCGCCTCCGCTGATGCTATGGCTGATCGTGGATCATGTGGCTGGATGAGAATGGAGGGGCTACCGTTAGGCAATCCCTTTCTCAGTCCGCAAAACAACCGTTTTTCCGACGCCGAACTTCTGCAGGCTTCGGCCCTATCGTATCGTGAACCGGACCGGCGGGTGTCGACCCATTGCGGAAGGTGGGAACGGCCGCTTGCAGTCTGTTCGGTAAGGCAGCGGGCTACGGCCGAAACGGGTGAATGTCTGCCGGTCTGCTTCTGGAACGCGGTTCGCCAAATCAGACATACGCCCGAACGACTGATCCCGCGCAGTCTCACTCTTCGGTGCACCGCTTCTTGCACGGCATGGCTTCTACCGCTGTGCCACTGCGATCAGTGCTGTCGAGGGGATGGGCAGCACCGATCGATCGCCCGCCATTCGTCGCACCTCTGAGATCACCGCAGCCTTGTCCGCATCGTTCAAATCGGCCCAATCCGGCGAGATGCCGAATACCGTGTCCGGGTCGTCGAGCATGACGATGTCTAATTCGTAATCGAAGACCACCTGCTCGATCCGGCAATCGCGATACCCGGCAGCGACCAGTTCACGAGTGAACCCCTCGGGATCGCCCAGCGCCTTTACTCCTTCAGGCATCGCCCTGGTCTCGCGTTCGGGAAATAGCTTGCGGCGGATCTGCCCCAGCAACAGGAACGTCGCCGCCCCCTGTTCCTGCCAAGTCGCGACGACACCTCGGCCGCCGGGCCGGGTAACCCGCGCCATTTCGGCAAGCCCCTCTCGCCAATCGGGGAACATGATCACGCCGAAGATCGAGAACACGGCATCGAAGCTCCCGTTAGGCAGAGCTAGGGCTTGTCCGTCCATCACCTTCGCGTCGACATTGGACAATCCCGCTGCCGTGATCCGAGCGACCATGGCGGGCGAGAAATCGATCGCGAGAACCTGTGCACCCGTCCGTGCCGCGGCGAGCGTCAGCGCACCCGTTCCCGCTGCGACATCGAGGACACGGCTTCGAGCGTTCAAGGGCACCTGAGCGAGAGCTGCTTCGGCAAAGCGGGCGGTGAACGGATGGGCAGTCGTCTCGTAGTGGAGGGCGATCTTGTCCCACCGGTCTGGGTTCTCAAAATCTCGCATCGGCATAGCTCCTTCAATCGCGTAACTTATAAAGTATCGTGACTTTTTGCGGTTGCCAATCTCAATGCAGCCGCCGAGGATCGCGCCGTGCGCAACGACAGCCGCCTTTCCCGAACGCTTCACGTGCTTCTTCACATGGCGCGTCACGAAGGACCTATGACGTCCGAAGCCATCGGGCGAATGCTTGGAACAAACCCCGTTGTCGTCCGCCGGACGATGGCAGGGCTGCGAAATGCCGGTTACGTGAGGTCGGAAAAAGGGCACGGCGGTGGATGGAGCATCGCCGCAGATCTGGACGCGGTTTCGTTGCTTGATGTCCATCGTGCGGTCGGCGGCCCTCGGGTCTTCGCGATCGGCAGCGATCGGTCAAACCCCGATTGCGCCGTCGAGAAGGCCGTCAACGAGGCGATTGAGGATACGTTGCGCGAAGCCGAAGCGTTGCTGATCGCGCGGCTAGGTTCGGTCAGCCTTGCCCAACTGGCGCGCGGTTTCGATGCACGGTGTCACGTTGGGAAGCTCACGACTGCTTTAGGATGCGAGTGATCCCACTTCCGTCGACCGTATCGGGTCGACACTCGCCGGTCCGCTTCACGAAGCGGTAGGGCTGACGCCGACAGACACTCGGTGCCGGAAATACCGTCGGTTTATCTAAGGCGAAGCGTCGCTCGGTTTTTGGAGAGGGTTATGGAAGCGGGACTTCGAGCGTTTAAGCCGAACCGACGTGAAACCGCCGCTCTGGAAGGCGAATCGGTTGTCTGGTTCGGCACTACTCAAGCGCAACGGCAGATCGTCGGACGCAAAGCCGTTTCTACCTTCTCGCAGGTACAGGTAGCTGGCGTCGAACTCGGCTAGAGCTTTCAGGCCCGCCCAGTCCAGGATGCTCAGACGACGGTTCTTCCATTCGATCAGCCGTCTGCGCCGGAGTTCCTGCAGCGTTCGATTGACGTGCACGTTTGATATGCCGGTGAGGTCCGCCAGATCAGCTTGTTTCAGAGGCAGCTCATAGCTCTGTCCACGAGCCCACCCGACCGTCTGATAGCGAAGATACAATTCGCAGAGGAGATGCGCCAAGCGCTCAATAGACGTGCGGCCTCCGACGTTTAGTAGCCATTCGTGTAGCATCGCCTCATCCACAAGGGCGCTCATGCGCAGACCGTAAGCGATGTTCTGATGCTGCTGTAATTGCTCTATTGTTTCAGGGGTCAGCCATACGACGCGGCAGGCGGAGAACGTGCCAATGGAGTGGTTCATCCTGCATAGCAGAGGAGCATTGAGATTGCCCAGGTCACCTGGGATGAGGAGCGCTGTGATTTGGCGCCGCCCATTCTTCCGCTGCTTGTAGCGATAGGCCGAGCCTTCCAGGATCAGAAAAGCGCCGGGCGGTTCCTCGCCTTCCTCTATGAGCGCTTTTCGCGGCTCGACATTCCGGCTGGATGTACCAATCTCCTGCAAGAGCGTTCGCTCGACATCGGAGAGGCGAACGAAGCTTTCGATTTTGTGGACCAAAGGGTTCAGCGGACGGGTGCCAAACGGCATTGTCGTCTCCTTCGGATACGCAAAGCCTCTTATGGCTTCAGATTTCCGTGACCGAATGAACGACACATTTGTAAGTGAGTCAAATCAATACAGAGTACCGATTCCCAAAAATGAATCTGGCGTACTTGCATCCTCAAGTTGCGGCCTGTGGTGCTTATCAGAGGTGTACGATCCAACATAAAACTGAATTGACACCTTACATGATCCACAACGAGACTGTACTGCCTCTGTTGCATTGCAAACGATCTGGCATACTCAGCCCACGTGCGTGCACGCAGCTTTCATAATGGCATTACCCGCGATGGCGGGCCTTTGAGTACAGCGTAAGTTGGCCTTAACGGCAACGTTGTGGCGATAGCAGCTGATTCTGCGTGACGGAAAAACGGTCATTTTGACGACAGACCGAGGGCTAAGGAACGTGACTAGGATAGGTCACTCGTCTGCTTCTGCCGTCCTAATCATGAAGCGGACCTGCCCCGGTCGTATCCCATCAACAGGACTGACAAATCGCTTCGATGTTGTTTCCATCAGGGTCAAAAACAAAGGCAGCGTAGTAGTTCGGGTGGTAACGTTCGCGAATACCGGGAGCGCCGTTATCAGTCCCTCCGGCCGCGAGTGCACTATGGTAAAAAGCATCCACAACGTCTCGGCCGGTTGTCGCAAGTGCAAGGTGGATAGGCGTACCTGGCGCCTCTCCATCATGGAACCAGATACTGGGATATCCGTCCCGTCCTATGCCGTACCGTACGCCACCCGTGCGTGATTGCTCGGGACCCACACGGATGACGACGGCCATGCCAAATGGGCGGAGCGCTCCTTCGTAGAAGCGCCGCGACCGCTCTGCGTCCGCAACTGCGAACTCGATATGATCCAGGATTGCGCCGCCGGTCGAACTGATCTCCCCATTCATCATCGCTTGCACTCCGTGTTGGAAACTAAAATCAGGATCTGCGGTCGCGGGCGCCCATCCGGACCGACAGACCCGCTTGGGCAAGCCCCTTCGAAATGGCGAGCCCGAGGCCCTTGTTCGCGTCGGTCACCGGCGCCTATCGTTTGACCGTTATGACAGCATCACCTTGCGGTAGCTTCGGCCGGGGCAGCCACATGGTTGCTGACGTCGCCGAACAGACGGCCCTCGACTTCGCGCAACACGAAGCGCCATGTGCCGTCGTGACGCTCGAAGCTGTCGATGTACCGTCCGGTTACGATGGGCTGCAGCGGAAGACCCGGCAGGCTTGGTGCACGATCGCCGCACGGTGCCATCGGTGTCGCCGGCACGGGCGGTAAAGGGCCGACGGCACACCACACGATGATCGCATGGGGGCGAGCGCGATCACGGTTGCTCGATTGTGATGGGACAGAGTGCGGTCGATTAGACCTGCGAGGCGCCGCCATCGGCGAACAGTTCCGTGCCGTTGACGTAGCTGGCGGCGTCGCTGGCGAGGAACGCCACCGCACGTCCGATCTCCTCCGGCTCGCCGATGCGTCCGAGCGTGCTGCGCTCCGCAAGGAACGAGAGGGCGGCATCCGCCTCCTCGGGGCTTGCGAAGATCCCCTTCAGCGAAGGGGTGTTCACCGGCCCGGGGCTGAGGAGATTGATGCGGATGCCGCTTCCCTTGATGTCGAGCACCCAGCTTCGCACCAGGGCGCGTAGGGCAGCCTTGGTCGCCCCGTAGACGCTCAGGCCGGGGCCGGGCTGGATGGACGCCGTCGAGCCGACGATGACGACCGAGCCGCCGGGCGGCATGAGCGGCAGGGCATGCTGGACGGTGAAGAGGACGCCCTTCACATTCGTGTCGAACATGCGGTCGTAGGCCGCTTCAGTGATTGAGCCGAGAGACTCGATCTCACCGCCTCCGGCGTTGGCGACGAGGACATCGAGGCGGCCATGCTCGTCGCGCACTCGCGAGAAGAGTGTCTCGATCACATCAGGCTTGGAAACATCAGCCCGAAGCGCCGAGGCGTTGCCCCCCAGCGTGGCGACGGCGTCATCAAGTGGCTGCTGGCGACGTCCTGTGATCACCACGCGAGCGCCCAAGCTCGCAAGTTCCTTCGCGATTGCCAGCCCCAAACCCGAGGAGCCACCCGTCACCATCGCGACCTTGCCTTCGAACGACATGCTTCAAACCCTTTTGCGGCACTTCCGAACGGCGCCTGTGTAGTGATCGCTACATAGACGGATGGACGAAGGCAAGCCCTTATTTAGCGGTCGCTACATAGCGAAGGACCAGAGCCTTGCGATTATATAGCGGTCGCTATATGTGGGGCTTGGAGGTGCATGCGGAATGGAAGCGTCACAGCGAAAGCGGCGGCCAGCCTTCGACCGCGAGGAGGGCGTTGCCAAGGCCCAAGCCCTCTTCCACGCACGGGGCTACGATGCCGTAAGCATCGCAGACCTGACCCGTGAACTCGGGATCAACCCGCCCAGTCTCTACGCCGCCTATGGCAGCAAGGCGGAGCTGTTCGAGCGTGCAATGCAGCGGCATGCCGAGAACAGCGCGCTGCCGCTGGCGCGCATCCTGTTGCCCGAGCGGCCGCCAGCCGAGGCCTTGACCGCGCTGCTCGTTGCCGCCGCCCGCCAGTATGGCGGCGATCCGTGCCTCAGGGGCTGCATGATCACCGAGGGCATGCGCGCAGACGACGAGACTGCTCGACGAGCGGCGGAATCGCTGGGACAAGCCGGCTCGGACGCCATCCATACCTACATCGCGTCCAAGCATCCGACCCGCGCGCGGCAGGTCACCGATTACGTGCTCGTGACGCTGCGAGGCCTTTCCTCGTTTGCCTGCATCGGCCTGTCGCAGAAGCGCCTGGTCGAAACCGCACGCATCGCGGGCCGCGCCCTGGAGGGGGAGTTCCAGGAGCACTCAGTGGCGTCCGAATAGGATCGCACGCCACCGCTTCATAGGTCGACGATGCACGTATCCGCGATGGTCTCGGCAAAGCCTGGACCGAATATCAGGGCCGGTGTCTGGAAGCCGGGTTTATGGTCTCCGGACAGGACCCGCCGGGCAGCCTCGACCGCCGCCAGCGGCGTGTAGGAGTAGCCGTTCAGCGTCTCGATGACCGAGCGGCGGACGCTACCTGCGATGCCGGTGACCTCGGCTACGGCCCGGGCTCGATTGGCGTCGCGCTCCTCTGCGCTGGGACCGTCAGGCAAGAGGGAGAGGTCGCCAACCGGGAAGGCATCCCCGGCGACATGCACGAACATCTCGATGTTCGGGATACCCGTCGAACGCCAAGCCGTAACCAGGTCCCCGAAGGAGAGTGGTGCGCACGCGACCTCTCCCACGCCGAAGTCGAAGAAGACCGGCCGGCTGTCCGTCTTTGCAACCAGAGCGCCCCCGGCACGGGCCAACAGGCCCCCACCGATGATCTCGCCGGCACTGATGGCCGAACCGCGGGACATCGAGCCCGCCACCTGCAGGGCGATCCGCAGCCGCCGCGGGGCTTCGACGCGACGCGCCACATGGGCCGCCAGGCAATCGGTCGGCACGACGTCCCAACCGACCCCCGGGAGGAGCATGACCCCTGCCGCCGCGGCTGCGTCGGACAACCTCTCGGCCAAGCGGTAGACATTGATCTCGGCCGTGATGTCCAGGTAGTGGACGCCGGCCTCGATGCAGGCTCGCATTAGCGGCTCCGCCGTCCTTGCGAAGGGACCCGCACAGTTCAACAGGACCGATGTGCCGGCGATGTGCTTCCGCAATGCCTGGGCGTCATCGAGACCGAAAGTGCGGTGCGCGATGCCGAGCCGAGCGGACGCCGCGTTCAACTTTGGACCATCCCGGCCAGCGATCACGAATTTGATGCCGGCGGTTTGGGCGCGCTCCGCCACCAGCCCACCGGTGTAACCGGTCGCACCGTAGATCATCAGATTGTTCATATGCTTGGACGCGTCCCTGCGAGCCTCGTAGCTCGGCGATGCTGGGTGTTTACAACGGAAGGGGTGATCAGGGCCGGGCGTGCTGCCAGCTCTTGTAGACGAACTCCAGGCTATAGCCGTCCGGATCAAGCACCCCGCCGGCATAGTAGCGGGGGTCGTAGTAGAGACGAGCGCCCGGCGCACCGTTGTCGGCAGCGCCTGCCGCGATGGCGGCGGCGTAGGCGTCATCGACTTGCGTCTGCGAGGCTGCAATGATGCCGACATGTGCTGCACGGCCCTCGACGGTGCCAGGGCGCAGCCAAAGGAACATGCGGCCCTTACGACCGAACCCCCTCAGGTCGGGGTGCCCCGGAGGGCCGTCCTGTCCGTCGTAATCGGCGCGGTCCGTGATCCCTAGGGGGGCAAGTGCCGCCAGGTAGAAGGCTGTCGAGCGGTCGAGGTCGCTGACGGACAAGAAGACGTGATCGAGCATCGGTACTTCCTCGCCTGTCCGGTTAGATGCTGTAGCCGCCCGAGACCTCGACCGACTGCGCGTTAATCCAGGCGCTGTCGTCGGAGATCAGGGCAGCGATGACGCGACCGACGTCGTCGGGCTCCCCGACCCGGCCGAGCGCGGTCTGCGAAGCCAGCAACGCTTCGAACTCGCCGTTGAGCCCGCCGCCGAGCTCGGTCCGGATCGCGCCAGGGGAGATGGCGTTGGCGCGGATGCCCCTGGGCCCGAACTCCTTGGCCATGTAGCGGGTGAGTACCTCCAGGCCGCCCTTGAAGGCCGCATAGGGCGCCACGCCTGTCGTGGCGACGCGGGTGGTGGCGCTCGTCAGGTTCACGACCTGGCCTCCCTGCGCGATCATGGGCAAGAGGACCTGGGTAAGGAAGAACGGTCCCTTGAGATGGACGGCAAAGAGGCTGTCGAACTCCGCCTCGGTGACGCTTGGGATCGGGCTGTAGAGACCGAAGCCCGCGTTGTTGACGAGCGCGTCGAAATCGGTCCGCCCCCATACGGATTGCAGGGAGCTCTGAACCGCCTCGCGGAACGCGTTGAACGTGTTGGTCTCGCCCACGTCCAGGCGCAGCGCTACAGCCTTGCCGCCGATGGACTCGATCCGCCTGACAGTGGCTTCGGCCGCCTCGGGATTGTCCTTGTAGGTGAGGATCACGCCCATGCCACGCCGTGTGCAATGGACGGCAGCGCTTGCCCCGATGCCGCGGCTTCCTCCGGTGATGATGACGATCTTGCTCATGGATCCCGCTTCCTGGTGTGAGCAGAAGCTATCCCAGGGCTCGGGCGGCCGGCTCGCCCGATCCTGCCGCTATCTTGCCTATTCCTGCTTTTCGATTGTCGCGGACGGGCAATCCGTCGATGGTATGTCGATGGAAGAGCAACTCCACGAACTTCGTGCCTTGGTCGCCCGTGCGCAGAACCGGAGAACAGAGACCGGCATCCCGCGCGTGGCGATGGTGCGGGGCAAGGTTCCCGAGCACGATCTCGCCGCCGTCTACGACCCGATGGTCAACCTGATCCTTCAGGGGACCAAGACGATGACGGTCGGCGAACGCACGCTGCACTACGATCCGGCGACGTACTTCGTCATGTCGGTCGATCTGCCGGCTGCCGGCAACGTCATGGCCACCCCTTCCGGCGCCCCCTACATGGCGGTCAGCCTAACCCTCGACCCGACACTCATTGCGAACCTGCTCGCCGACCTCGCGCGCACGCCTCAGAGGCCCACGCTGGAGGTAGCATTCTCGATCGCAGCGGTGACGCCGGAGCTACTGGATGCCTGGCTGCGCATGCTGCGGCTCATGGATCGCCCCGCAGACATCCCCGCCTTGGCCCCAGCCTACGAGCGCGAGATCCTGTATCGTGTCCTTCAGGGGTCCTTAGGGTGGATGCTGCGTGACATTGCGACCCCCGACACAACGTTGGCGAGGATCAACATCGCCATCCAATGGATACGCGAGCACTTCGCCGAGGCGCTGAGGGTCGAGACGCTCGCGGACATGGCAGCGATGAGCCCATCGGCGTTCCATCGCCACTTCAAGGCTGCGACGGCCCTGAGCCCCATCCAATTCCAGAAGCGCATCCGCCTGCTTCAGGCCCGCACACGCCTCGTCTCAGGCGGCGACAGCGCGACGGCGACAGCGTTCGATGTGGGGTATGAAAGCGCGACGCAGTTCAGCCGGGAGTACGCGCGCTTCTTCGGTCTACCCCCTACCCGGGACCTCGTCAGGGTCCGCGAGGAGATGGGCGGTGTTCGCCGCGCCTCCTGACGACCCTGGAACGAACGACTGCTTCGGGGAGCAGCGCAAGCTGTCGTGAACGGCAAGGTTGGGTCGGGACCCGTCAGTCCGCTCTACGATCGGGTCGGGTGGATTTTTGCCAGTCGCTTTCGGATGAAGTATCCGCAAAACCGACGTTCACTAACGGGTGAAAGCAAGGCGATCACGCGTTGACGTAGTCCCAAACCTTGGAGATGACGACCGATCCCTCGCCCACCGAGGATGCGACGCGCTTGACCGAGTTGGCGCGCACATCGCCGACCGCGAAGAGGCCGGGCTGCGACGTCGCGTAGGGCGAGGTCTCGCCGATCGCCTCCCCGGTCAGCACGAACCCGTGGGCATCGAGCTTGGCGAGGCCGGAAAGCCAGCCGGTGTTGGGCGCGGCACCCACCATCACGAACAGGGCGCAGGTCGAGACCGTGCGCAGGGTGCCGTCGGCGACGTTGCGGATCGTCACCGCTTCGAGGTGATCCGCACCCTGCAGGGCGGTCACCTCGGCGCCGTATTCGATCGTGATCGCGGGCTCCGCCTCCAGGCGGTTGGACAGGTAGCTCGACATCGAGGTGGCGAGGGACCGTCCGCGCACAAGGAGGCGCACGTGGCCCGCCGAGCGGCTGAGGAACATCGCCGCCTGACCGGCCGAGTTGCCGCCGCCGATGATGATCGTCTCGGTGTTCCTGCAGTAGCGCGCCTCGATTTCCGTCGCGGCGTAATAGATGCCTGCGCCCTCGAAGGCTTCGAGGCGGTCGATCGGCAATCGCCGGTACTGCACGCCCGTCGCGGCGATGACCGCGCGCCCGCGAACCCGCTGGTCGTTGTCGAAGGTCGCGCAGAAGGCGTCGTCTTCGAGCCGCTCCAGCTTCACCACCCGGCGCGGCATCGCGAACCGCGTCCCGAACTTCATCGCCTGGACCTCGCCGCGCCAGACGAGGTCGGCCCCGGAGATGCCGGTCGGGAAGCCCATGTAGTTCTCGATGCGGCTGGACGTGCCGGCCTGGCCGCCGATCGCGAGATCCTCGATTACCAGGGCGCGCAGCCCCTCCGCCCCGGCATAGACGCCGGCCGCCACGCCGGCGGGGCCGCCGCCGACGATGAGCACGTCGAAGGCCTCGTCGTCGACGAGGTTGTAGTTCAGCCCGAGCAGCTGCGCGACCTTGTCCGGGGTCGGGTCCGTCACCACGACGTCCCGGCCGAAGATCACGGCCGGCCGAGCGGAGGAGATCGCGCAGCTCTTCGCGATGGCCCCCGCCTCCGGGGTGCCGAGCGCGTAGGATCGATAGGGGAAGCGGTTGCGGCTCGCGAATTCCGCGATCCGCCGGACGGCCCGGTCGTCATCCTCGCCGATGAGGACCAGCGTGCCGTCGCGCGAATCGAGCTGCCGCCGCCGCCGTGCCGCCAGCACCGTGATGACGATGTCCGACATTTCGGGAATCTCGGACATCAGCCGCAGCATGTCTGCCCGCGGCACCTCGATGACGCAGGTCTCGGTGACCGCCCGCATGGGCATCGACCAGGTGCCGCCGTTCAGGATCGAGATTTCGCCCATGAACTGCGTCGGCCCGAGGGTGGACGGAAGGTGGCGCTCGTCGGTGAACGGGTTCACCACTTCGACCTCGCCGGCGATGACGTAGACGAAGCGGTCGGCCGGTTCGCCGGCGCGGGCGAGGAACGTCCCGGCCGGGTAAAGCCGCTGGGTACCGGCGGCTCGGAGCGCAGCGACATGCGCGGCGGCCAGGGGTACGCGCTGCATTTCGTTCAGGTCGCGGCCGATGGTTTCCATGTCTTTCCCCCATCGTACGATCAGAAGCAGCATCGATCGCGCGTCTTAGTCAAGCAGGCGCGCGGTCTTGCAACGGGTACCACACTGGTCCGCCTGCGCACCGGCGCTCGAACAGTCTTCTCCGCGTTCGCCGGCCGACGGAGTACGTGGACTAACCGGCGAGTTGACGGAGTTCGCCCCGGGCAATGCCGACGAGCGTGCGCATCGCGAGGCCGACGACGATCACCGTGGCAAGGCCGAGCAACAGCAGCGCCAGCGCATCCGCGGCGATTGCCTGAGCATGCCCCGCATAACGTGACGCTGCTACCGCCATGGCGGCGATGGGGAAGCTTACAGCCCACCACGAGATCCGGAACGGGCAGCACCGCAGTAGATCGCGCAGGCGGCCTAAAAGCACGGCAAAGACGAACAGGGCGATGAGGAAAAGTGCTTCTGCGAAGGCGTCGACCCGACCGAACGTCGCCACATAGCTAGAGAAACCGACCGCGAAGGGGGCCACGAGGATCATCAGGGTCGGCCGCTGGGCTGGGACCAGGGGCTCCTCGAACACGAGCCGGGCAAAAACCAGGGTGAAGAGGGGAACCGCAAAGAACAACCCGATGCTCAATGAGAACATCATCAGGGTCTGGGTGTGCGGCAGTCCGAGCGCCGGCCCCGCCAGTGGCACGTCGAGAAGGCCGACCACCGGCACGATCCAGGCCGGTGTTGCGTGGGCAAGCTGATGTCGGCTGCCCATCCAGCGGCTGACGATCAGAAAGGCGAATAGGATCATCCCGCCGGCGCCGAGCATCCAGGCCGCCGCCGCCAGGAACGGGCTGAGTGGCTGGAGCACGAAGGGCAGCAGGAGCAGGCTGATGAGCACTGTCCCGAAGAGGTTCCCGGCGATCGGGTGCCGGAACTCACTCTGGACGCTCGTCCATGCGGTCACCGCCTTGGCGAAGTAAGCCAGGGCTAGGAGGCCGAATACGGCGAGCGCGCTCCAGCCGATCCCATCGCCGATGACCGCAGGCAGACCATACCGGGCGCTTGCCAGCCGCCACCCGATGCTGAGCCCCATCAGTCCCATCACGGAACCGAACAAGCTTACCGGCAGGTAATCGAATAGGGGTTTGCGCGCCGCGGAGGCAAGCCGCAGATTGTCCGCGGCAACAGGCATCGTCATCGCCGCGCTTTCTCTATGCAGGCACCCGGGGGGACATCCGAAGCGAGGCAATCGGGATCAGGCACCGGACAGCTGGGTCTTTGCGAGTGGCAGGCTGCGGATGCGCTGCCCCGTCAGCGTCGCAACGGCGTTGACCACGGCCGGGGGTACGCCAGGCAGCCCCGGTTCACCAATTCCCCCCATCGGCGCCCCGCTCTCAACGATGGCGACGTGCACGCGCGGCATGCGCTCGCGGTCGAGGATAGGATAGGCATCGAAGTTGCGCGCCTGACGCTGCCCGTCCTCGTAGACGACCTGCTCCAGGAGCGTCGAAGAGAGCCCGAGGGCGGCTGCGCCCTCCACCTGCCGCTTGACGATCGCGGGGTTGACCACACTGCCCGGATCTATGGCGATCCAGAGGTCATGCACCCGCGCCTCGCCGTCCTTCAGCGAGACTTCGGCAATGGTCGCCGTCTCGGAACCGAAGGGCGAGGCCATGGAGACGCCGCGCGCCCGACGCGTGCCATCGGCTGCCTGGAACGTCCCGCCTTTCCAGCCACCGGCCAAATCGGCGACGGCCCGAAGCAGGGTTCGGTGGCGCGGACTGTCCCTCAGAAGCGCCATGCGGAGCGCAAACGGGTCCTTGGCTCCGGCGGCCGCGATCTCGTCAAGGAAGCTCTCGTAGAAGAAGTCGTTCATCGAATGTCCGACAGAGCGCCAGAAGGCGATCGTGACCGGGTGCGGCACCTTCACGTAATCGAGGCGCCGGTTTGGGATGGCGTAGGGTTTCTTGTCGAGACCTTCCACGACAGACGAATCCACCGGCGACTTAAACAGAGCACCAAACCAGCGCCCGATGGGGCCTTCGCCCACTGCCGTCGTCTGCATGGCGACTGGCATTCCGTCGCTCCCGAGAGCTGCACGGAATCGCGCGAAGCTCAAGGGACGCACCGCATCCATGCCGAACTCCTCCTCGCGCGACCACAGCACCCGGACCGGTCGTCCGGTCGCCTTCGCGAGGAGGATTGCCTGTGGGAACGGGTTGGCGGGTCCGTAGTAGAAGTGGCGTCCGAAGAAGCCGCCGAGCATTGGCGAATGGATGCGTACCTGCGCCGGCTGAACTCCCGCGGTGCCGGCCGCCACCTGTTGGAACAGTTCCGGCATCTGATTGGGCAGCCAGAGGTCGAGACTACCATCCGCCTCGAACCGGGCGATGGCCGAGGGGGGCTCAAGCTGGGCATGCGCGAGGTAGGGCGCATCGTATTCCGCCTCGATGACCTTCGCCGCCGTTGCGAAGGCGCCCGCGACGTCGCCCTCCTGCTCGGCGGCGATGCCGGGCTCCGTCGTGGATTTCAGGGCTGCGAGCATCGCAGCCGACGAGAAGGATTTAGAGACCGTGGCGATCCCGTCCTGAGCAGGGCTCGTCCAGGTTACTTGCAGTGCCTCCGCGCCCTTACGCGCCCGCCACCAGGAATCCGCCACGACCGCCACCGCGCCGGGCAGGAGATGCACCGAGTCAACCCCAGGCATCGCACGGATGTCCACCTCGTTGGCAATGGTCTCGGGCTCCGTGCCGAGATGCGGAGCGTGCTGGATCGCCGCGTGGAGCATCCCGTCGAGGCGAATGTCGATCGCGTAGACCGCCCGGCCGGTGGATTTGTCCCGCATGTCGAGCCGCGCGACCGGCTTTCCGATCCATCGAAAGCTCTTGGGGTCCTTCAGCGGCACGTCGTCCCGTGGCTGGAGGACGAGCGCGTCGGAGGCGAGTTCGCCGTAGCCGAGCGACCGGCCGGAGGCGGCGTGAATCACCCGGCCATCATCGGTGGTGAGCTGACCCTGCGGGACGCCGAGCTTGGCCGCGGCGGAGCGCAGCATCATTTCGCGGGCCGTGGCGCCCAGGCGCCGCATAGCCGCATAGCTGGAACGGGTCGAGAAGCTGCCCCCCGTCATGCGCAGGCCGTTGACGACGGCGTAATCGGGGCCGGGCGGCGCGCATTCGACGGCAAAGCGCGCCGGGTCGAGGTCGAACTCCTCTCCGATGGTCTGAGCAAGGCCGGTATTGATGCCCTGGCCTCCCTCCACAAACGGGCTCAGCAGGCGCACCGTGCCGTCGGACCGCATCTCCAGGAAGGCCGCGACCCGCGTGCCGGGCTTGGGCGCTATGGCGGCCGCGCCCTCGGGTCGCTCCCCGGCGCCGACTGAGTTGGAACCAAGGTTGACGCCGAGCACAAGGGCGCCGGTGGCGGCACCGAGGAAGTTTCGCCGCGACAGGTTGCGGATGGGCTCGCGGCCGGCGGTCGGCGAGGAGGGCGTGAGGTCGTTCATGATACCGTCTCCCCTCAAGCCGCGGCCTGCCGCACGGCGGCGGCAATAGCGTTGTAGGTGCCGCAGCGGCAGAGATTGGTCATCGCCGAGGCGATGTCGTCGTCAGTCGGCTTCGGTGTTCCCTTCAGAAGGCCGGTCGCCGCCATGACCTGGCCGGACTGGCAGTAGCCGCATTGCGGCACCTCGATGCCGATCCAGGCCGCGACGACTCTGGCGCCCACTGGATCCCGCTCGATTGCCTCAATGGTGGTGACGCTCTGCGTCCCAACGCTCTCAAGGGGGATCTGACAGGAGCGCGTCGCTTGTCCGTCGAGGAGGACCGTACAGGCGCCGCACTGTCCGATGCCGCAGCCATACTTGGTGCCGCTCAGCCCAAGGCCGTCGCGCAGGACGAAAAGGAGCGGCGTGTCGGGTTCGGCCTCGACAGCATATGGCCGGCCATTGACCGTCAGATTCACCATGGCCGCGTTACTCCGAAAGGTTTGCCCCGCACTGCATTATGGATAAGTCTGGCCGATGCAGTCGCAAACGTCATAAACGCAGCGTTTTCGGACATGCAGCTGCTTCACGCGGCGTGCCTGTCTCGCAACAGTCCCTGCCGGATCTCCTGTGGGGTCAGCCCGTAGATCCGCAGGAATGCGCGGCGCATCCGCTCCCTGTCGGCGAATCCGGTTTCCATGGCGACCACATCGAGAGAGTGCCGGCTCCGCACCAGCAGCACGCGGGCGGCATCGGCACGCAGGCGCTCGATCACCTTGGCCGGCGACAGGCTGAACTCCGCCTGGACCGCCCGGTTGAACTGCCGGGGCGAGAGGTGGGCGGCATCGGCGAGGCGGGCCACGCTGAGCGGTTCCCGCAGATGGCCGCGCGCGAACGCGAAGGCCCGCTGGATCCGATCGGATTTCGGCTCCAAGTCCAGGAGGTTGGAGGCCTGCGGCTGACCGCCGGAGCGGCGGCGATCGAGGAGCAATCGGCGGGCGACCTCGCGGGCCGCCCCCGGCCCGAGGTCGTCTTCGACCAGCGCCAGGGCCATGTCGATGGAGGCCGTCATGCCGGCCGAAGTCCAGATCGCCCCGTCCCGAACGTAGAGCTGGTCGGTTTCCACCTGCAGGTCGGGAAAGCGCGCCGCCAGTTCCGCGTTGTCGCGCCAATGGGCCGTGACCCGACGGCCCGCGAGAAGGCCCGCCTCCGCCAGCACGAAGCTGCCCCGGCAGAAGGATGCGACTCGCCGCGCCTGCCCGGCGACCCGGCGCACGAACGCAAGGAGGACCGGAGAGCCCGCCCCCGCGCCCGTGGAGGCTCCGACGATGAGCGTGTCGAACGCCGTCTCGCCGGGCGGCTCGGTCAACACGGTAAAGCCCGCATTCGTCTGAACCGGACCGCCCGCTTCAGAGATGAGGTGCAGATCGTAGACGGGTTCGCCAGCAACGTTGTTCGCGACCTGGAACACCGCCATGGCCGAGAGCGACATCAGCTTCAGCTCGGGGATCGCTAGAACGCCGATGGTCAGCACGGACTTCTCCCAGCCTCGAGTTTCACAGAAGTATTCAGCGAGATTAACAGATTTCGCAGACGCAGTCCTCGGTTCGCGACAGAGACCAGCTTCGCGACAAAGATCTCGGTAGCCCCGTGCTGGCGGGCCGACTTGAACCTGCTGCGCTCGGAGCCGCGATGTCCAAGTCGGCCATTCGGCGTAAGCCGGCTCAACCGGCCTGATACCGGTCGGCCACCACGGCGCTCGACAGGTGTGGCAGCATCGCTTGGCGAGCGGCCTCCCAGGTCTCCCATTCGGCCCCCTCCATCAGCGACGGAACAGTGGCGAACTCGCCCCGGTCGAGGCCGACTAGCGCCGCGTCCACGAGATCGGCCGCAGTCATGACCCACCCCTCGGGAAGGTTGCTGGCCGGAAGCCCGGCGATATCCCAGAACTCCGTGCCGGTCGCCCCAGGCAGGACGACCTGCACGGCCACCCCGGTGCCGGCGAGTTCCTTGTGCAATGAGTGACTGAAGGCGAGGACGAAGGACTTTGTGCCGCCGTAAACGCCGTTGAGTACCTCCGGGCCAATGGCGACGATCGAGGCGATGTTGATGATCGTGCCGCTGCCGCGCGCTGTGAAACGTGGGACGGCCGCGTAAGTCAGGCGCGTCGGGGCAGTGACGTTGATCGCAATCATCTGCTCCATCTCGTCCACCGAGGCGGATGCCAAGGGTGCGGCGCTGCCGAAGCCGGCATTGTTGACCAAATGGGTGATGCTTGCATCGGTCTTCAGGATCGCTTCGACTTCGCGGAGTCCCTCGGCGCCCGCCAGATCAGCCGCGACGGCTCGGACTGTGACGCCGTGGCGACCCGACAGTGTTTCGGCGACCGCATCGAGCCTTGCCCTGTTTCGTGCCACCAGGATGAGATCGTGGCCGCGCGCAGCGAAGCGGTCGGCGTAGACCGCACCGATGCCCGAGGAGGCTCCGGTGATGAGCACGGTTCCGGGCTTGTTACTCATGGTCCTGGTCCTTCGACATGCGCCGCTGGCTGTTTGCCACATCGCGACACTAGGACTCGACTGTGATGTCTCAAATGACGTAAAAGCGTCAATTCAGGACATGCACGATGGAGGTCTCGATGCCAGAGGTCGGCTTCATTCTGGACGACGGGTTCCAGGTCATGGGACTGGCCGCGCTATCGGCCTTCGAGTTCACTAACGTGGAGCTCGGATACGAGGCCTACAGCCTGACGGTGATGTCCGAGTGTGGGGGAACGATCCAGTCTTCGCTCGGCATCCGGATCGAGACAGTTCCGCTCACCGTCATACCGGATACCTTGATGGTCGTCGGCGAGTTGCTTCCCCGCCCCCTCACGCCTGCCCTACGCGGCTATATCGCCGAGGCGGGCCAGATGTCCCGACGCGTCGCAGGACTGTGCACTGGGGCATTCGCGCTGGCCGAGGCAGGATTGCTCGACGGCCGTACCGCGACCACGCACTGGGCCCATGCCCGGGACTTGCAGGCCCGGTTTCCCCGCGTCCGCGTCGATGACGACCGTATCTTCGTCTCCGACGGACACATCTGGACATCCGCCGGGATGAGTGCGGCCATCGACCTGACTCTCGCCCTGATCGAAGACGATCACGGCGCGGATCTGTCGCGGATGGTGGCGCGCAACCTCGTCGTCTACCACCGCCGCCCGGGCGGCCAGTCCCAGTTCTCTGCGCTCTTAGAATTGGAGCCCCGCTCCGACCGCGTCCGCCGCGCACTCGTTTACGCCCGAGAGCATCTGGCCAATCCGCTGACCGTCGAGGAGCTCGCTGACGCCGCGAGTGTAAGTCCCCGACAGTTCAGCCGGATCTTTCGCGAGGAGACCGGACAGTCCCCGGCAAAGGCCGTAGAGCGCCTCCGCCTGGAGGCCGCGCAACGCATGCTTGAAGACGGACGCCATGCGATGGATGTCGTTGCCCGCGACACCGGCTTTGCCGATCGCAATCGGATGCGGCGGGCTTTTCTGCGCATGTTCGGTCAAACGCCGCAGAGCTTGCGTCGCCGCACGCGCGTCATGGCGCCGTCCGATACACGCTTGCGGGCAACCATAACAGCGGAATGAGCGGCCGAGTTGGGTCGACATCTGCCGGCCTCGTATACGGCCGACATGGGGAGAGAGCAGCCGCTCTCTCAGTGAATCTGATTCAGTCATAACCTTATGGGCTACCCGGCCTTGATCGTCAGCGACCCAGGAGCTTGCCGGTGTGCAGTAGGTGGCGGACATCCTCAGCAACCTGGTTCCGGGCACCGAGCTTCTCGATGAGCTGGGCTGGACGGCTGCCCCGCAAACCGGCAAGCGTCAGCTTCTTGTCGCGGACATACGTATAGACCCCGCTCACGGCGAACGGGGAGGCATGGGCCACGTCCCGGCCTAGGCCCTCGGCGGCCTGGATGAAGGCATCAGATGCGTAAAAGATGCTCCGATCCAGCGGCGAGGCGAACGCGATGTCGATGACGGCGAGGAGGCGGCGTTCGGCAGGGACCTCGTGCCCCACGTTGGGCGCCGGGGGGGGCCGGGTCGGCATTGTCGTAGGGCTCAGGAAGGTGAAGGCGGACCCGCAGCACCGGCTCCTCGGCAACGAGCGCCCGGGCGAGACGGCCAACGCGGTCTCCGAACGCTACAGCATCGTCGTGGGCGGCGCCGAGATGAAGGTGGATGCGGTCGAGACCGTCGGTGGCGTTCGGGGAGGGTTCGGCGACCCGGTCAACCAACGTGGTCGACCCGTTCGGCAGCGCGTAGGCGACGGTGGCGGCGAACATGTTCTGCTCGTCCGCGAAAAGGATCGGGCATGCCTCGTTGAACGCGGCCTGATCCTCGGCGGAGTGGAAGCCGATCTCGACGCCGCCATCCAGTTCGTAGTCCGGGAAGGGCTTGATACCCTCCATCTCGGGCCAGAGGCGGGCGTCCTGCTCGCGCGCGAGGTGGGTCTGCACGTACCAGCCGAGCCCGGGGATCCGCGAGCACAGGGGGCCGTGAACGTCCCGCCAGTAGGCAGCGAACAGCTCATGCGGCACCTTCGAATGTCGAAGAACCGTCGTGTAGGAGTTGATAGCGATGGCGGCGTCGCGATCGGAATAGTCGACGCAAGTCGTGAGCTTGGGCAAGGTCATGTCCTGGGTGAGCGGCAACACGCGGGACGTGGCGTCGTGCGATCTCAGGGGATGACGCGCGAAACGTGCCACCGGGTGCAATGTGACGTTTTGTGACAAAGGACTTTTTCACGTTGTCGGGCCGGCCGGCCTTCGTACTTTCGGGGCATGAGCGAAGGCCCGACCATCTTAATCGTCGAGGATGACCACGCCGTCGACCGGCACGCAATCACCGCCCTGTGGCCCGAGAGCCGCCGGGGAAACCCGCACGTAAAGGCGTTCCTGGGGTTCCTCGGAGAAATCTTCCCGACGCCCACGCCTTGGGACGTGACCGTGGCCAATCGTGCGGCCGAAACCTCATCGGGGACGTGAGGCGCCGGTGCCGAACCGCACGGGGGCGAAGGCGTACCGCCCCTGGACGACTGGTTTTGTGTCCGGCGCCCAGCAATCCCATTGCCCTGATCGGGATACCCGGCCTAGCTGGCTGCCATGAGCACCAGCATGCACGACGTCAGCGTTCCGATCTTCGTCAACGGACTGCGCAACATGAGCGCCTGGCTCGACAAGGCGGCGTCCGAAAAGCCGGAGGCCGAGCTTCTCGCCGGACGCCTCGCGGCCGACATGCGGGCCTTGCCGGCCCAATATCAGATGGCCTCCGACAGTGCGAAGAACGCGGTGGCTCGGCTCGCCGGCATCGAAGCGCCTTCCATGCCGGACACCGAGGCCAGCTTCGCCCAACTCAAAGAGCGTTGCGCCAGGACGATCAGCTTCGTCGTAAGCGTCGATCCGGCCGCGCTAGCATCGAGCGCCAAGCGCGAGGTGGTGCTCAACTTTCCCAACAACACCGGCTATCGCTTTACGGGACAAGCCTACCTGACCGGTTTTGCGTTGCCGAACTTCTTTTTCCACGTCACGACCGCCTACGCGATCCTTCGGGCAGCGGGCGTGGCCCTCAGCAAGCCGGATTTCCTCCGCCACCTCGGGCCGCCCACCTTCGGACCCGACCAGTAGGCTACAAATGGGGGGACGGTCGAAATGACCGCCCCTGGGAAATGACGCCGATCAGAGGACGGGCATCCTGCCCGCCACGGTGACCAGAGACCTGGGGTATTGCTGCTCTTGTCCAACGCTAGCATCAGGTAGGCTGAGGCAAGCTCGGCCGGCTGGCCCGGGCGTCCGAACGGCACCTTCCAACCGAGCGACTTCACCGAGTCCTGGTCTATCCCGGAGGGGATGAAGGGCGTCCAGATCGGCCCCGGCAGGACGCCGTTCACGCGGGTGCCATTCTCGGACAGCAACTGGGCGAGGCCCAGCACCATGTTGCTCGAGGCGCCCTTCGTGGCGCTGTAGGCGAGCGGCAACGGCATCGGATGTTTCGACTGCGATCTAAACGTCTGCTTTAGAGCTAAGCTCCGTTTGGGTTCTACAGCAAGGTTGGGTCGGAGGCGGAACGTCCGCTTCAGGGCGAAGGGTCAGGGTCCGCTCCCCACCCGTTCCAGTCGCCCTGTTCTGTTTTACCAAGAGCCCGAGAGCAGACGTTGGCAGGGCCAGCTATGGGGCAGGAGTCATAAAAAGAGGTGCTTCAACGGCCTCTCGTCCGGTTCGGCTTTCCAGACCGGTGATGCAGCGTCCGATCCGACAAAAGCGACCTATTTACTTGATGTGATTCCCAAGTGCTCGCGTTGAGCGAGGAGTAACTGTGTGACTAAATCTTGCTGATTGTCGCACAAATAAATTACATGGCTATAATAATTACAAGCATTTTATTTCACCACACCGACATGCTGTAAATCATATGGGGCATAATATTATGGATAAATATTAAAATCATACTTATAAGCATTTTGTTTTTGGGTAGTGACTCCTGTTCATAAGGGGTGACCGCATTGTCGCTGCTGGGGCGCGCTATTGTCTATTGATGGATTAATGATGGGGTGCATTGAGGTGCCATCGATGACTGGCTTGTACCCCCTCCGATCTAAAAGTCCCGCAGGGTACACGCTTCTACCTTGTAGAATTCTTTCGGCCGCTTTCGGCAACTAATTGCTCGCTGGCATCCGCCTCGCCGGGTCTAATCCGTCTGCATTCTGGCACCAGTAGATAACGGACATGCCGATGAGACTGCCCGAACAGCCGCCATTTGATCCGGAAGCGATCCCGACCGATGCCGTGGTCTCCCGCGGTGGTCGCGATATGCGCCTTGTCTGGCCCAATGGCGAGGAAGCTGTACTGCAGGCGGAGACGTTGCGGCTGCGCTGCCGCTGCGCCTGGTGTACGCGGGACCGACTACAGGGCAATTTTCCTATATCCTTCGAGACTGTCGCCGTTACCAAAATCGACCCGATGGGCGGATATGCGGTTAACCTCGGGTTCTCCGACGGACACGCGCGTGGAATCTTCCCGTGGGTCTATCTCCGAGACCTAGCTCGCGAGGCCGCAGAGCCGCAAATCGGCACGGCCGATGACCGGACGCCTCAGGCTGCCTGATCGCTGACCCGTCTTTCCTTTCCCGAGCGCGCGGTCTGCATCTGCGCCCGACATACGAGTGCACATCATGAGCGTCACCAGCCCCAAGGTCGAAATCATCGAAACCGATCTACTCGTCATCGGCGGCGGCACGGGCGGCCCTATGGCCGCGATCAAGGCCAAGGAGGCCGATCCGAAGCTGCGGGTGCTGCTGATGGAGAAGGCAAATGTTAAGCGCTCAGGCGCAATTAGCATGGGCATGGACGGGCTAAACAACGCAGTCGTGCCGGGTTATGCCACGCCCGAGCAATACGTGAAGGAAATCACCGTCGCCAATGACGGCATCGTCAATCAAAAGGCGGTGATGGCCTACGCTCAAGGCTCCTTCCCGATGATCCAGTATCTCGACAAGCTTGGGGTCAAGTTCGAGAAGGATGGCTCGGGCGAATACAACATGCGCAAGGTCCACCATATGGGGACCTACGTGCTGCCCATGCCAGAGGGGCACAACGTCAAAAAGGTGCTTTATAGGCAGCTGCGCCGCCTCCAGGTCGCGGTCACCAATCGCTACATGGCGACCCGGCTGCTGAAGGGGCCGGACGGCCGCATTGCGGGGGCGATCGGCGTCAACACACGCACCTCCGAATTCCTCGTGATCAAGGCCAAGGCGGTGGTGCTGGCCTGCGGTGCTGCCGGGCGGCTCGGCCTGCCCGCTTCCGGTTATCTGTTCGGCACCTACGAGAACGCGGCCAATTGCGGCGACGGCTATGCGATGGCCTACCACGCCGGTGCGCAGCTCGCGAACCTCGAATGCTACCAGATCAACCCGCTCATCAAGGATTACAACGGCCCGTCCTGCGCCTACGTTACCGGCCCGTTCGGCGGCTTCACAGCCAACAACAAAGGCGAGCGCTTCATCGAGTGCGACTACTGGTCGGGCCAGATGATGCTCGAATTTTGGCGGGAACTGCAGGGCGGCAACGGCCCGGTCTTCCTCAAGATGGACCACCTGCGCGAAGAGACAATCTCGGAAATTGAAACGATCCTGCACTCGAACGAGCGCCCCTCGCGAGGCCGCTTCCACGAGCGCCGCGGCACCAACTACCGTCAGCGTGCCGTCGAGATGCACATCTCGGAGATCGGCTTCTGCTCCGGCCACTCCGCCTCGGGCGTTTGGGTCGACGAGTATGCTCGTACCACCATTCCCGGCCTCTACGCCGTGGGCGACATGGCGGCCGTACCGCATAACTACATGCTCGGCGCCTTCGTGAATGGCGGCATCGCCGGCGCGGATGCGGCAGCCTATTGCGCCTCAACGACCCTTGCCAATTACGACGAGAGCGACTTCCTAACCGAGCAGGAGCGAGTGCTGGCCCCGACACGACGCGAGGACGGCATCACCCCGAACGAGATGGAGTTCAAGACCCGGCGCTTCGTGAACGACTATCTCGAGCCGCCGAAGGTCACGGCCAAAATGGAGCTCGGCCAGCGCCGGTTTGCGGAGATCCGCGAGGATCTTGGCCACCTCGTTGCTCGCGACCCGCACGAACTGCTGCGGGCTTTGGAGACACAGACCATTCTTGATTGCGCCGACATGGCAGCACACGCTTCTCTGTACCGCACCGAGAGCCGCTGGGGCTTCTACCACCTGCGCGTCGACCACCCCGAAACCGACCCGAACTGGGCCTGCCATACGGTCTTGTTCAAGGACGAGTACGGCCGCATGGCGAGTGCCAAGCGCGAAGTTGACCCCTTCATCGTTCCCGTCGCGGACGAAGAGATGAGCGCCTACCATCAACTCCGCATCAAGACGCCAGTCGCCGCCGAGTAGCGCGCCGCGACGGCCCTTTTCCAAGAGACACGGAGACCTCCATGCCCATTATCACACAAGCCAAGAGCGCAGCAGTCGTTATCGACGACGAGAAGTGCATCGCGGAGAAGGGGTGTCGCGTATGTGTCGACGTCTGCCCGCTCGACATCCTCGCGATCGATGAAACGCGACAGAAAGCTTATATGAAGTACGATGAGTGCTGGTACTGCATGCCATGCGAAGTCGATTGCCCAACGAATGCTGTGAAGGTCAATATTCCCTACTTACTCCGCTGAGCATTGGCCCCGGCCAGACCACCACGTTGTGATCGAAGAGGTCAAAATGAGCCCCGTAATCGAAACCTTCGACGATGATCTGGAGGATCTCGCCGAGCGCGCAGCCAGCCCCGATGCCGGCATTCGCCGTGTAGCGATGATGGAACTCGCTGAGGCCGTCGGATCCGAGGCTAAGGTCCTTTTACTTAAGGGGCTCGGCGACGACGATGCGACGGTCCGCGCCGCCGCCGCCAAGGCGCTTGACGAACATGACGGTCCCGATGTGGTCGAGGGCCTGGTGGCTTCGCTCGAGGATGCGGACGAGGACGTGCGCCGCACTGCAGCCGAGACCCTCTCCGAGAAAAAGGAGCCGACCTGTGGACCGCTGCTCATCGAGCGGGCAGAGCACAGCGATCCCTTCGTTCAGGCTGCAGCCCTCCGGGCGCTCCGGGAGTTAATTATCCCGGATGCTCTCTCCGCCGCGCTGAAAGCCCTATGCAGCGGCTCACCCGAAGTGCGCCGCGAAGGGCTCGGGGTGATTGGCTATCTCAAGGCCGAGGAGGCGCTGCCAGCCCTGCTCGCGACGGCACGCGACAGCGATGCGAGTGTGCGCCGCGCCACGATGGCGGCTCTCGTCTTCCTGCGTTCGGGTGGGCCCGGCGTCTCGACGCTTCTAGCCGGCCTGCAGGATGAGAACTGGCAGGTGCGAGAGGAGGCCGCCGTTTCCATCGCGAAGAGCCGGCTTCCTGAGGCCGTCGAGCCTCTGATCGCAGCTATGGCTGATCAAGTATGGCAGGTGAAGACCAAGGCGGCCAATGCCCTTGGGCGGATCAAGTCGACTGCGGCCATAGACGTGCTCGGCCGGGCCCTTGATTCGGACATCAGTAACCTGCGCAAGGAATCTGCTGCGGCTCTCGGCGAGATCGCCCATCCAGAGGCACTTAGCTTTCTCGAACGCGCGTCCGAGGACCCCGATCCGGACGTTCGCAAGTTGATCCGCTGGGCCATCGGCCGATGTCGGGCTGAGGTTTGAACGCCCACCTCAGCCCTTGTCGCCGACGAAGCGGCGCAGGACCTTCAAGGTCCTGCGCCGCTTCTTTGTGGACATTGGCTGCCTGTCTCGAGTCTCGCACTCTTTGGGTAGCGGACTGCTTCGTAGTTTAGAGCTGGTATAGGCTTTGCTGCATCGCCCTTCGTCACCTGCGAGGTTCAGCGATGCAGCCCACCCCCGTTCGGACGGAGACGGCCCATTTCTCTTCGGGCCTTTCGCTACTGACATCCTCCAGAGGCCCGAACCCCATGGAGGCGTTTCCGCAGCCAGCCGGCCCTCGACCGCTGCTCCATGGGCTGAGCGAACTCGAGCGTAACCTAGTGCTTGAGCAGGGTCGTCGCCGGGTCCTTTACCGTGGTGCGACGCTTTTCACCCAGGAGGCGCCGAACGACGGCATCTGGCTGATCGAGACCGGACGTATCCGCGTGTTCTACGCCGCGCCGACCGGGCGCGAGATCACCCTAGCCTATTGGTATCCCGGGAATTTTGTCGGCGGGCCCGAGGTGTTTGGAACAGGTACCCATAGCTGGTCGGGGGTGGCTGCGAGCAACTCGACTGTTCTCCATCTTCCAGGCGCGGCGCTTCGCCAACTGGTGACGAAGATCCCTGCACTGGCTTTCGGGATCATCGACGGCCTCACCTTCAAGGGCCGCTGCTATTCGGCGCTCGCTCAAATGCTCGGCACGCGATCCATCACGGATCGTCTCGCCTTCCTGCTGATGCACCTCTCAGGGCTCTACGGCGTAGAGGAGGAAGGCGGCATCTTGATTGCCGCCGATTTCACCCATGCCGATCTCGCGCACATGGTCGGCGCCACCCGCCAATGGGTCACGATCAGCCTCAAGCGGTTGACGGAGCAGGGCATCGTCTCCACCCGCCGCTCCCAGATCCTGATTCAGCGTCCCGATGTCCTTGCGCGTATGCCGGGAGTCAGGAAAGACGCTTAATTAGAATGCTTCTCGCTCAAATTTCCATCACGTCAGCGGCGGGCCAAACTTTTTGGGCAACTAATCAACTCGACATTGGTCTCTCCATTTGATCGCGATCCATCAAGCGCCCGATCATGCCCTGGATGTCGAGACGGCATTTCAGAGAACGGAGCGCATGATGACGTCGACTTGGGTTGGACGAAGTGCGGTCTCTGCAATTGCGCTGCTCGCGGCAGCCAGTGCGATGCTCGCAACCCCCGCCTGTGCCGAGACCGCTCTGACGGTCGGCATCGGCACGCAGGATACCACGACGAACACCGCCACCGTCGGCGTCATAATCCGACAGCTCAAGCTACTCGAGAAGCACCTACCGAAGACCGGCAAGTATGCCGGCGTCAAGATTAGCCTCGACTGGCAGAATTTCACCTCCGGGCCGCCGGTCACCAACGGCATGATGGCCGGCAAGCTGCAGTTCGGAGCGATGGGCGACTACCCGCTCATCGTGAACGGCTACACCTTCAAGAACAACCCAGATAGCCAGTCCGAACTCATCGCTGTCGCAGCCTACAATCTTTACGGCTCCGGCAACGGTATCGTCGTCAACAAGGAGACCGACGCGTTCTCCTTCGATGACCTGAAGGGGAAAGTCGTCAGCGTCCCATTCGGCTCAGCTGCGCACGGTATGGTGCTCAAGGCGTTACAGGACAAAGGTTATCCGCAGACTTGGTTCCGTCTGGTCAACCAGAGTCCCGAAGTCGGCTCGACCAACCTGCAGGAGAAGAAGATCGACGCACACGCCGATTTCGTCCCGTTCGCCGAATTGCTGCCGTTCCGGGGTTTTGCCCGCAAGGTCTTCGACGGCGTCGAGACCAATCTGCCGACTTGGCACGGCGTCGTGGTCCGCACCGACTTCGCCAAGCAATATCCTGAAATCGTCGATGCTTATCTGAGAGCGATCCTTGATGCACAGGCCTGGGTGAAGGCCGACCCGAAGCGCGCGGCCGAGCAGATCTCGGCCTGGACCGGTACGGATAAGGAGGTCGTCTACATCTTCCTCGGTCCGGGCGGGATCATGACGATCGATCCGACCATCAAGCCGCAACTGGTCGAGGCGGCCAAGGAAGACGTGAAGGTCCTGCAGAAGCTCGACCGCGTGAAGGAGTTCGACGTTACGTCTTGGGTAAACGACAAGCCGCTGCGTAAGGTCTTTGCCGACAGCGGGCTCGACTACGGGAAGCAGGTCGTTAGCACCTCGAATTACGAGGTTTCGGGCGAAGACGGCTTCTGCAAAAGACCCGTTTCCGATCCGCGGAAGGCCGGCGAAATCTGGGTCAAGGGCGGCAATATCTATCCCTACTCAAGTGCAGCTTGCACGCTGGGCGCTCTCAATGATCTCAAGGCCAAGGGCAAGGAGATCAACGTCGCCTACGTCTTCGATACATCGCGCGGTATCAAGCTTTTCGCCAAGGAGGCGTTCTATGCGGTCGGTGGCAAGGGAGAAATTTCCCCCTACCTGCTTAAGCGGGATGCCGAGGCTGCGGCTGAGAAATCTGGGGCGAAGGTGATGCCCTACGACGAGGCCATCAAGGCCGCTGTGTCGGGAGGTTGATCCCATGGAAGCCGCACTTCGCCAACTCTCCGAGACCGTGCCAGCGTTGACGCCTCCCGCCGAGGCACCCGCCAAAGCCAAAGCTGGACTGGCGCCCCTCCCAGCGGTCCCCACGGATCGCGTGGCACGCTGGCTCCGGCTTCATCGTAAACAGATGCGGGCAATGGCGCTCGGTTTCGTGTCGATCGCCATCTTCGTAGCAATCTGGCAGCTTCTGACTGTCAACCGTGCGACGTTCTACGTCCGTTTCACCAACGTCCCGAGCCCTGCCGACGTGCTGGACCGTGCAATCCTTGCGTTCCACAATCCCATATTTGGCGACCATATCTGGATGAGCTGCCGGAGGATTGTCTACGGCTTCACGCTGGCCAGTGCACTCGCGATTCCCCTCGGTCTGCTGATGGGCCGTTTCCAGATCCTTCGCGAGATCGTGTTTCCGATCTGCGAGTTCACGCGGCCGATCCCGGCTATCGCCTGGGTACCGATGGCGATCATGCTGTGGCCGACGAACGAGGAATCGATCGTCTTCATCACTTTCCTCGGGTCATTCTTCCCGATCCTAATCAACACCCTCCAGGGTATGGCAACTGTCGATCCGGTGCTGGTGCGAGCCGCGCGCTGCCTTGGTGCTCGGGAGGCCTCGGTCTTCCGCGAGGTCTACCTTCCGGCCTCGCTCCCGCAGATTTTCACCGGCCTGACGATCGGGATGGGCGTCGCCTGGGTCTCGCTCATCGCCGCCGAAATGATCTCTGGCCAATTCGGCATCGGTTACTTTACCTGGGAGGCATACTCCCTGGTCCAGTATTCCGACATCGCACTTGGGATGATTACGATCGGCGTCCTCGGTCTCGGATCGAGCTTCGCGATCCGTGTGCTCGGCCGCATCGTGATGCCCGGGGGGACGGCCCGCTAAGGCCGACTCCAACTCGACCTCCTGTTTCACTGGACAAAGGGGACATGCCATGGCCGGAACGGCTCGAGGCCTGATCGAGGTCCACGACTTCTGTCTGCGCTACGAGACCATGGAGGGCGCCGTCGATGCGGTCTCCGACGTCTCTCTCAACGTCCAGCCCGGCGAGTTCGTCTCGATTGTCGGTCCATCCGGGTGCGGGAAGTCAACTCTTCTGAACGCGCTTGCTGGCTTTCTGACGCCATCGGGCGGAACCGTGACCGTGGATGGCGAGGCGATCTCCGGCCCTAGCGCGGATCGGGGGATGATCTTCCAACAATACTCGCTGTTCCCTTGGAAGACCGTCCGCGAGAATGTCGAGTTCGGCCTTAAGATGAAGGGCGTTTCCCGCAGCGAGCGCGAGCGCCGGGCCCGCACGTTGCTTGGTCTCGCAGGTCTCACCCCGTTCGAGAACCACTATCCCGATCGCCTGTCCGGCGGCATGAAGCAGCGCGTCGGCATCGTGCGGGCGCTGGCCACCGGACCGCGCATCCTGCTCTTGGACGAGCCGTTCGGGGCGCTTGACGCGCAGACTAGGCTGATCATGCAGCAGATCCTCACCAACATGTGGCAGCGGTTAAAGATTTCAGTCCTTTTCGTGACGCACGACATCGACGAAGCGATCTTCCTGTCGGACCGCATCTACGTGATGACGGCCCGTCCCGGCGGCATCAAGGCCGAGGTTGCCGTGCCGTTGCCGAGGCCGCGCGAACCCTCAATGACCCTGTCATCGGAATTTCTGGGCCTGCGCCGAGGGCTGATGTCGCTTATCCGCGAGGAAAGCATCCGTGCCATGGGCGGTGAAGTTAGCCTCGATTCGCTAAAGGGGCTTGCGATCAGTCTGGAAGGACAGGATCTCTCGGCTGTTCTCTAATCGCGCCAGCATTCTGAAGAATCCAGCAAGGTTTTGTAATGACCTATGTCGTCACCGACAACTGTATCCGCTGCAAATACACTGACTGCGTCGAGGTTTGTCCGGTCGATTGCTTCTATGTCGGTGATGCCATGCTTGTGATTAATCCCGACGAGTGCATCGATTGCGGTGTCTGCGAGCCGGAATGTCCCGCCGAGGCGATCAAAGCCGATACCGAGCCGGCCCTTAACGGTTGGCTTGCCCTCAACGCAAAGTATTCCGCTATTTGGCCGAATATCAGTGAAAAGCTCGACCCGCTCGCCGACGCAGCTGAGTGGGACGGACGTAGCGGCAAGCTCGAAGTCGTCTTCGGCGTCTCCGACCCGGCAGCCGCATGATTTCGTTTAGACGCCGCAGGTGATGTCATGAGCAAGTATCTCGAAGAACGGGTTCTCAACGTCCATCACTGGACCGACACGCTGTTCTCCTTCCGCACCACCCGTGACCCCGCGTTCCGCTTCCGCAACGGCGAGTTCGTGATGATGGGAATCGAAGTCGAGGGCCGCCCGCTGCTGCGCGCCTACAGCGTGGTCTCGGCCAATTACGAGGAAGAGCTCGAGTTCTTCTCGATCAAGGTCGAGAACGGCCCGCTCACCTCCCGGCTGCAGCACCTCAAGGTCGGGGACCCGATCATCGTCGGCAAGAAGCCCACCGGGACGCTGGTGCTCGACAATTTGATGCCGGGCAAGAACCTCTATCTCCTCGGCACCGGCACCGGCCTCGCGCCGTTCATGTCGATCATCAAGGACCCGGAGACCTACGAGCGCTTCGAGAAGGTCGTTCTCGTCCATGGTTGCCGACAGGTCTCGGAACTCGCCTATGGCGAGACGATCACGCAGGACCTGCCCAACCACGAGTTCCTCGGCGAGGTCATCTCCGCCGGCCTGATCTATTACCCCACGGTCACCCGCGAGCCCTTCCGCAACCGCGGCCGGATCACCGACCTGATGACCTCCGGCAAGCTGTTCGAGGATATCGGCCTGCCGCCGATGTCGGTGGAGAACGACCGGTTCATGCTGTGCGGCTCGCCGGACATGATCCGTGACACTCGCGAGATGCTGACCAGCGGCGGTTACGTGGAAGGCAACCATGGTGAGGCCGGCCACTACGTCATCGAGAAGGCCTTCGTCGAGAAGTGAGCCTTCGTTTCAACGACCCGGAAATAGATGCCCTACTCAAGGAAACGTGCCGATTGCTCGAACAGAGTGCGTACGAGCAGCGTCCGGAGATCGTCCACGCCGGTGCAACTGGGCCCGTTGATCCACTCGCGCCGAGCCCGCGAGACCGTCGCGCCAGAAAGAGGCAGAGTGTCATCCGAGCCTGCTGGGTATGGGTCGTCTCGCGCATGCTGGGCATCGCATTTTGCACTGGTCTCGCATTCATCTCGTTCCAGCTTGTCGAACTCGAGCGAGGTGTCTTCGGTCAGCCCTATCTCGACGCTTTGATTATCGCGATTCTGGTTGGGGCAGCGATACGAACCGCTTGGCATCCCGCCTCCGGCTTCCAGCCGGGCATCCAGTTCAGTGCAAAGCCTCTTCTCGAATTCGCCGTAGCGCTTCTCGGCGCCTCTGTGAGCATCGGCGAGATTGTTGCAACGGGACCGCTTTTGGTGACCGGGATCATTGCCGTAGTCGTAATCTCGATCGGTGCGGGATTGTGGATCTGCAAAGCGCTTCGTGTCCCGATCCGGATGGCGATCCTGATCGCTTGCGGCAACGCGATCTGTGGAAACTCAGCCATCGTGGCGCTCGCACCCGTGATTGGAGCAGACGAACAGGACGTCGCCGCCTCGATCGCCTATACTGCACTTCTCGGGGTGCTCCTGGTGGTCGCGCTTCCCTGGTTCGGTCCACCGCTGAACCTCAGCCAGCACCAGTACGGCGTTTTTGCTGGCCTGACCGTGTACGCGGTTCCGCAGGTCATTGCTGCAACCTCGCCGGTAGGACTCGTTAGCACGCAGGTCGGCACTTTGGTGAAGCTAGTACGAGTGCTGATGCTCGGGCCCATGGTAATGGCCTTCACGATATTAGCACCCCGGCTGGTCGGCGGCAGTGCCAATAGGTCGGCCCCACCTGTCCAGCACACGCGCTTCGCTCTCTCCAAGCTGGCGCCCTGGTTCATTCTCGGATTTCTAACCCTCGCCGCTTTGCGGTCCCTCGAACTTATCCCGTCTTCGCTTGCGACGCCGATCTCTGACTTAGCCGCCACGCTGACCGTCGTCTCCATGGGAGCACTTGGCCTCGGGGTGGATTTGCGGGCGGTCATACGTGTCGGACGGCAAATCGCATTGGCGGTATCGGCATCCTTGGCCGTGCTCATCCTAATCAGCTTCGCCCTGATCGCGATGATGCCAAATAGCTGACGCCGCTCTCGCCCGAGCATTGGTTGACCGCCGTGATCTCGACGAGGTCGAGCCTTTTCAGGTCGGCGAGGGTGAACGACAGGTGTGTGTGTTGACCTTGCCCTTGATCTCGAGGCGGTACATTTCGAGATCGATCTCGCTGGGCAGGCCGGCGAGGTGATAGCGCACGAAGAAGGCGTCGTTGGACGTGATCGGACCCTCGTCGAACATCGAGAACGGCGTCTCGAGTTGCGGCGGCCGGCTCGTCATCTGGATGAGTGGGCGTTTACCCGGATACTTCACGAGGGCGCGCTCGCTATTGCCGAACGGCAACGTGACGTCGTCGGTGCCCGCCCCTTTGGCAGAGCGCCCTCCGAGTTGTCCCGCCGGGGCGAGAACGGCGGCGCTGGCTCCGCGCAGGACGTAGCGTCGATGCAACATGGCTTCCTCCATCGTTTTCGGCCCTGTTTCGGCGGTCATGTCTGTCGAAATTTGCCCTCAGCCGAGCCGAAGTAGGTGGATCAGTCCGAGGCTGATTAGCAGAAGCAGCACGAGCGACAGCGTCACGGCTGCCGTGACGCGACCGCCGACGCGCCCGATCACGCGCACGTCGACGCCGAGCCCGAGGGCGGCCATCGAGACGACGGTGAGGTAGCCGGCGATCTTCGTGATCGGCCCAAGCGCGACGTCTGGCACCAGGCCGAGCGAGCGGCAGGCCGCGAGGATGAGGAAGCCGAGGATGAACCACGGCACTAGCTTGAGCGGATCGAACGTGCGGGACTTAGCCGGATCGCCCTGGGTGCCGCCGAAGCGCGGGGCGAGAAGCGAGAGGCCGACGACGATCGGGCCGAGCATGAGCACACGTACGAGCTTGACCAGCGTGCCGATCTGAGTCGCGACGAGACCGGCTGGGACGGTGGCCGCAAGGACCTGCGGTACTGCGTAGACGGTGAGGCCGGCGAGGATTCCATACTGGCTCGCGCCCAGCCCCAGTAGCGGGATCAGGAGCGGCAAGCCCAGCACCATCAGAACGCCCAGGATCGCGGTGAAGGAGATCGAGGACGCGATGTCGTCGCTGCTCGCTCCGATCACCGGGGCCACTGCCGCGATCGCAGAGTTTCCGCAGATCGAGTTGCCGCAGGCGATGAGGATCGACATCCGCACGGCGAGGCCAAGCATACGGCTGATCGCGAAGCTCGCGGCGATCGTCACAATCACCGTCGCGACGATCGCGGCGAGTAGAAGCGGGCCGGAGGCGACGATCGCCGCAAAGCTGATCGAGGCGCCGAGCAACATCACCGCGACTTCGAGCAATTGCTTTGCACTGAAAGCGATGCCGGAGCGCCAGAGGGGGCTCGGCTGCCAGAACGTCCGGATCGCCATGCCTAGCAGGATCGCGATGACGAGGGCCTCGATATAGGGGTGCTCGAAGGCGCCCTCCTCCAGATGCTGCAGGCCGAGCGAGGCGAGGGTCACCGTGATGCAGAGCGCGATGCCCGGTGCCAAGGCCGTGAAGCGCCCCATGATCGGATGCGGCGATTTCGGCGTCACGAAACGATTATCCTGCAGCATTGTCACCCCTCGGCGCCGAGCCACGGCGCCGTTCTTCCTATGTCTTCATAGCAATTATTTGCTGAAGCGTACCCTGCTTCGAGAACGATCTTCCAATGGTGTCCTAAATAATAGAACTTTCTTCGAATATGTGAGTCTGTACCCATTGACGGGCTTCAGGACACGCTGGATCGGACAGTGCAGCCTGGCGGTTTCTGGGGCCCCTCCACATGGCGGAGGCCTTGCTGAAGAGGCCCGCGAAGGCTCAATAGGCACAGATGAGCTAAGACCCATTGGCGACGGAATACTGCAGCAGCACGGTCGCAATGATCGGTGTCAGCCCGCTCGCGAAGATTTCGTCTGGAACGTCATCGCGATCCATCACGCGGCTTCGACGAACTATACCTGCATCATCGGCCCGAACACCGCAGGCATTGTCACCCCGGGCGAGGGTTTCGTCAGCATCATGTCTAGGCACAACCCGAACATTTTCCAGCCGCGCGAGTTCGGCGTGATCTCGCGCTCCGGCAGCCTCGGCACGCTGATCTGCCTCAACCTGACTAGGGCTGGGATCGGCCAATCGACCTTCCTCGGCATCGGTGGCGATCCGATGATTGGCACCACGACTCGCGACGCGCTGAAGGCCATCGAAGAGGATCTGCGGGCCCGTGCGGTAGTGCTGGTCGGCGAGATCGGCGGCGCGATGGAAAGGCGACGGCGGAATACGCCTCAGGCATGTCGAAGCCCGTCGTGTCCTTCATCGCGGGACGCGCCTCCCGACCGGGAGTGAAGATGGGCCATGCCGGGGCGATCGTGTTGGGCACAGTGGGAAGCTACGACGGCAACCGCCGCGCGCTCGTGGCAGCTGGCGTCGACGTTGCCGATACGCCGACAGAGATCCGAGGCCTGCTCGAAGCCGGACCCGGGGGGCCACCACCCAATCGACAGCAATGGTACTCAGGGCCAGAGTCACAGACCGAAGACCCTGCGTCGAAAGCGCCGCGGGCCTGTCAGCCCGCGGCGCTTTCGACGTTGAAATGTCAGCAGTTTATGCGCCGACGATCATCTTAAGGTGACTGACTAGCGAGGCGACCGTGCCGAATTTCTCGGCGAAGTCCGGATCGAAATACACGGCGCGCGCGGCGACGATCACGACGACCATCGCCCAAAAAAGGCCGGTGCCCGAACGCAACGCGATCCGCGAAGCGGCGCCGGGACGATCTTGGTCGCAACCCTGTGCGACGGGCTCGCCGTAGGGGTCGAATTGAATGGGACGCATGACGATCACGAGTGCTTGATGGCTGCTTTCTAGATCGTCACAGCATAGCCTCAGAGCAATGGCGGCGATTTCTATATTTAAGTGGCGATGGAGAGAGTCCTTCTCCCTGCTGAATCCGTTAGAGAATATTTCACTCGAACACGTCTTCCAGTCCTGTTTGAAGCCCTTGAGGAACGCCACTAGATTGGGCGCCAGCGCGTTGCAAAGATAACTGCCCTCCTGGATGATCGCCGTCGGTAGGCTGACAGGCGCGATGCGCCAGGCGGCCGACGAGAACCCCGATTCCGTCACGGCGAGCACGCCCAGTGGATCGCCTTATGCGGCGTCGAGCCCCAAGGCGGACACCATTGCTGCCGGACGATGGCTGAGGATGCGCGCCAGACCCTGCTCAATCGCGGCGAGCCACCCGTAATCGCCGGCGCCAGGGGGCAGTGGAAAGTTGAGGCTGAAGCCGTCGCCTGCCCCATCCCGGTCTCGTCGGCGAAGCCTGCGAAGAACGGGAAGTCGTTGGCTGGATCGGCTAGGACCGAAACGGTCAGCATGCGAAATCATTGTCCCGCGCCGGAAGAATAATTCGAGGTCGTGCCGCGTCGCCGACAGTTTCGAGGCTATCCGCATGATGACATCCCACTGCCAGAAGGCTCTTTTGCCTATCTGCCCTCAGAGGATGATGGCTCAGGCGTTCAGCAGGCTCCGCAACGACTTGCGGTCGGTTTTGCCGACTCCGTTCGTGGGAAGCACGTCGAGGCTGCGGATTTCGGCCGGAACGTAGATCCGCGCGAGCGAGCCGCGGATGAAGTCCTTGAGGCCGGTCTCGTCGAGAATCTCCCCGTCGCGCAGCACCACGAAGGCGACCGGCACCTCGCCGAGATCGGCATCCTGAGCGCCGACGACGCAGCAATCGCGTACCGCTGGGTGGGTCGCGAGCTGCCGCTCGATCAGGGCCGGCGAGATGTTTTCTCCCCCACGGATGATCACGTCCTTGATCCGGCCGGTGATCGCCAGGAAACCGTCTTCGTCGAAGCGGCCCAGATCGCCTGTGCGCAGCCAGCCATCGACGATAGGCTGCTCCGCGCTGCCGAGATAGCCAGTCATCAAGGCTGGCCCGGTGATCCGGATCTCGCCTTCCCTGCCTTCGGGAACCGGCTCGTTCGTAACCGGATCGAACAACGAAACCGTCTGGCCCGCTAGGACCGTCCCGATCGTTCCAAGCTTGCGTCGCTCCGGCGGGTTCATTGTCGAGGTGCAGGTCGCCTCTGATAGGCCGTAGGAAACGATGAGGGGTACGCCGAAGGCCTCCTCAATCTGCTTATGGAGGACCGGTGTGATCGGGGCCGAGCCGCAGCGCAGGAACTTCAGCGAAGGAAAACGCTCACCCGGTATCAGGTGGGGCAGCATCCGCGCGTAGATCGTCGGGACGCCCGTTAAGTAGGTCGGTCGGTCGTTGCGAAGATGCGCGAGGGTCATCTCCGGCTTGGATCGGTCAAGCAAGATTAAGCTCGCTCCGGCTAGGAAGGGCACGATCAGCTGATTGTTGACACCGTTGGTGTGATAGAGCGGCATGACGTGGAGCAGCCGGTCAGTCGACATGGTGCCCGTGTGCTGCACGACGCCATCGGCGTTGCAAATCAGCGCACCATGGCAAAGCAGCACGCCTTTGGGTCGGCCGGTGCTGCCTGAGGTGAACAGCAGCATGGCGTTGTCGTGGGGTTCGAGCGCCTCGTCGATGAAAGCACCCTCCCCCTCGAGGTCGCTTAGGGGGCGGATCGCCAGGCGCGTCTGTGCCGAAATGTCGAAGCGGCCGATTAGCGTCTCGTCCACCACGAGGTGGCGCATGCCGACCACGTCTGCCTGTTCCGCAACGATGTCGGGAGCGAGGCCGGGTTCGAGGAAGCTGACGCAGGCGCCGGCCTGCATCGCGCCGAAATAGGCCGCGATGGCGTCGACCGATTTCGGAGCGATCACGCCGACCATCGCGCCGCGACTGACGCCCCAGGTGCGGAATCCCGCCGCGAAGCCATCGATCCGAGTCTGGAGATGGGCGTAGCTGACCGGTTCCGGAGCGATGATCGCTGTCAGGCTGGCTGAAGCATGGCGCGTCATCGCCTCGCGGAGGCGTGCGCTGATCGACTCGGCCATGACGGATCCTCCCGATTGTTCTTAGGCTCAGCGCAGCTTGATCGCCGCGTTGCGTTCGAAGTCGCCGTCCGCATCGAGCGTGGACAGCGCGGCCGCTTCCGCGTCGGTCGGCGGAGCCGTGGGCTCGGCACCGTCGGCCTCGAAGGCGAAGCCAGTGCGGGCACGGACCTCGTCGAGGCTCGCCGCCGGATGCCAAGAGGACAGGACGAGGCGTCCCTCTCGCTTCATGAACACCGCGATAGGCGTCACCACCCCGTGCATACCGCCGGATGCCGTGATAAAGTCGAGGGTCTCGACAAGCGTCCTGATCGAGTGCTCAGTGCGCCAGGTGACGGCCCGCCTGGCGGTCGGGAGCATCACCGCGCCGCCGCCGCCGCCGGGCAGCCGGACCTTCGGCGCGTGCCAATCCCCGATCACCGAGACGTTGGTGCGCCCGAGCCCGTCGACCTGGGCCGCGCCGAGGTAGCAGAGGTCCATTTGGCCTCGGGTGCAAAGGTCGTAGAAATCCTCGTTGGAGAAGATCGAGCGCGAGCCCTCTGCCAGTACTGGGTCGGAACTCGAAATCGGAACCTTTGACGGGCGCGGATCCACGCCGCCAGCGACGTTGATGTAGGTGTAATCGAAATCGTAAGCCTGCTTGGCGACGAGGCAAGCCAGCATCGGCAACGCCGAGTTCACACCGCTGAAGGTGATCTCGCGGGGGCGGACGAACCGGGCGAGGTTCGTGACGATGTAGGAGAAGCCCGACCATTCACGCATGGGCCGCCTCCCGTGCCTCGGGGGCAGAGTCGAGGTGCTGTTTCAGCACGGCCGCGCCATCTTTCATGTACGCTTCCACGGCCGGGTAATCGACCTCGTAATGGGGCCAGCACGAGCCCGGCCAGGCTCCGTTCTCGACCACGCTGATTGCTTCGACGAGGAAATGGGGAATCAGCGTCAGCTCTGGCTGCTCGCGGAAGGAAGCGCTCGGTGCAAGCTTTTCGGCGACCACCAGCACGCGCTTGGCGGACCGGCTCATGATCCGGTCCCAATGCGAGGTGCCGTAGACGCGGACATCGCCCTCCTCGCTGACTTCGTTGGCCATGATCACCGCGAAATCCGGCGTGATCTTCGGAATGGCATAGACGGACTCGCCTGTGCCGTAGGGGTCTTCGATCTGCTTCCAGCCGTTCAGCCCTGGCAGATCGGAGCCATGGATGCCGCCACAGGGCATGAACGGCACGCCGAAAGCCGAGGCGCGCAGGCCCGCCGTCAGGGTTGCGCAGGCATGCTCCTCTAGCCTGATCTCGCCCCTCTCGACCGCTTTCCGGTACCAGGGCGCGAGGCCGAAATTGCCTTCCATGGCGACGATGCCGGCCCGGGCTCGCGCCAGCGCGCCGGCGCGGCACAGGATGTCGATGTCGTAACCCGGGGATTGCTTGACGACTTCGAGGTCCTTGCGACCCTGGCGGATCAGTTCGCGCACCAGGGCGAAGGGGCCGCGGTGCAGAAAGCTGCCGCCAAGAGCCAGCGAGTTGCCATCGGCGACGAGGGCCGCGAGCTCCGTCAGAGGAATGATTTTCGATGAGTGCGAAGCCACGTCGGCTCTCCAGATCGGTGTTTCGTCTCAGGCGCGATAGGCCCGGATCCGTTCCTTCAGCCCCGGCCGCGCGGCCGAGGTGACGAGGTCGGCGAGATCCATCGCCCGCGTGTCGGTAGAGGTGGCAGCGATGAGGTCGGCGTTCGCTTCTACGGATAGCCGCACCGAGGTCGCAGCGGCCGTCGCGACGACCTCGTCCCAGTCCTCCTTCGGCGCGGCCTTCGTGAGGAAGCCGGCGGCCAGCGCTTCGGTCGTGTCGAAAGCCTGGCCTTCCTCCAAGACCTGCCGGGCCAGCGCGTTGCCGACCCGCTCGGCGTATCGGCGCGTGCCAAGCACGAGCCCGAAGGACAGGCCCGGCATCCGGAAGGTCGCGCCGGGATCGGCGACGCGCCGGCCAGAGGAGCAGATCAGGTCGACGCCCGCGCCGAAATTCCGGCCATGCGCGAGGGCGAGAGTGTCGAAGGGCGCGTGATAGACCGCCTGCAGCAACTGTTCGATCCGGACAAAACGCATGACGAGATCGCCTTCGGAAAGATCCTCGTAGCCACCGAAATCGAAGCCGGCACTGAAGTTGCGCCCGTTGCCCTTGAGGACGAGCAGGCGCACATCGGATGTGCTCGCCTGCTGGATCTGGTCGAGCAGCGACTCGACGAGCGGTGCCGAGAGCGCGTTCATCTTGTCGGGACGGTTGAGTGTCAGGGTCAGCATGGCGCCGTCCCGCGCGATCAGAAGCTCGTCCATCATGCGCTCTTCGCGATAACGGCCGCGGCAGTACCGAACACCTCGTCATTATGTTCGCCGAGCGCCGGAGGGTCGCGGTAGATTGGGAAACCTTCACCCGAGAATTTCAGCGGCGAGACGAATGTGCGCGTCTCGACACCCGAGGGCAGCGTTACGGGCTGGACCCAGCCCATATGCGCGACCTGCGGGTCGGCGAGCGCCTCGGCATAGCTGTTGATCGGCGAGCAAGGCACGCCGGCCTTCCGGAAGCGTTCGAGCAGGTCTGCGCAGGAATGGGCGGCGAAATCCCGTTCGAGAATCTCGAGTAGTTCGGTCTGATGATCGGCGCGAAGGGCACTTGAGGCGAAGCGCGGATCGTCGATCAGGTCCGGCCGTTCGATGGCCTTGCAGGCCGCGCGATAGAGCGCGTTGTTGCCCGCGGCCATAGCGAAGTAACCGTCCTGGGCGCGGAAGGCCTGATAGGGAGCGTTGCGCGGATGGGCGGAGCCGAGACGCTCCGGGGCCTTGCCGCTGCCGAAATACTGGCTCGTCTGGAGAGCGCCCATGGCGAGCGAGGCCCCGAACATCGATGCGTCGATATGCGTACCTCTGCCGCCGGCGCCCACCTGCAGCAGCGCGGCCGCAATGGCGTAGGCGGCATAGAGGCCAGTCCCGAAATCCGAGATCGGCACTCCGCATTTCACGGGTGGCGCCCCCGGCTCGCCGGTCACGCTCATGACTCCGCTCATGGCCTGGAGCGTCAGGTCGAATCCGGCCTCGCGCGAGCGTGGACCCTCCTGGCCGTACGCCGAGATCGAGCAATAGACGAGCTTGGGCTGGTCGGTGCTCACGGTAGCGTAGTCGAGGCCGAGCCGCTGCATTACGCCGGGGCGGTTGTTCTCTAGCACAACGTCCGCGGAGCGGATCAGATCGCGCGCCTGAGTGTTCCCGGCGGGATCCTTGAGGTCGAGGGTCACCGAGCGCTTGTTGCGGTTGAGCGAGGCGAAGTTCTCGCTGTAGCCTGCGCTGATTGGAGGCCATGCCCGCATGGTGTCGCCGCCATCCGGGTTCTCGACCTTGATGACGTCGGCGCCCATGTCGGCGAGCAGCATGGCGCAGAACGGACCGGCAGCGACGCTGCAGAATTCGATGACGCGGATACCGGAAAGCGGTCCCAAAGCCTGTCCTCCTGAAATCAAGCGGGTTCGCGCATCACGCCAGTGCGGATGATCCGCGGCGCGAGGTCGATGGGGTTGTAGCCAAGAGCGCGTGACAACCCGCGGGCGGCGTCGACGACCACATCGCTAAAGCGTCGTAGAGCCGCCGGATCAAGCCGATCCGAGGGGCCGGAAATACCAATCGAGGCGATGGGCTTGCGCATCGCGTCATGGACGATGGCGGCCAATCCGCAAACGCCCTCGCGCCACTCGCCCCGGTTGATCGCGAAGCCCTGCACCCGCACCTGCTCCAGCTCGCGCCGCAGCATGTCGAGGCTGGTGATGGTGCGCGGGGTATACGTCGGGAGCGGATCGGTAAGATGCGCCAGCGCCTCCTCCTGGTAGGCGAGCAGCGCCTTGCCGGAGGCGACGCAATAGGCCGGAGCCCGGCCACCGATCGAGGAATAGGCCCGCACCGGATGCGGGCTCTCGATCTTGTGCAGGTAGATCACCTCTGCCCTGTCGAGCAGCGACAGGTGGATCGTCTCTTGGGTCTGGTCCGCGAGCGAGCGCATGAAACGCTCGGCGACCTGCCGCACATCGACCCTGGCTAGGACTGAACTTGCCAGCTCGAAGAGCTTCAGGGTGCACTCGTAGGCGCCACCCGGAGTCGCGCGGACATAACCCGCCGCGACCAAGGTCTGCAGCGTGCGGTGGACGTTACTTTTGGTCAAGTCGAGAGCCCGGGCGAGCTCGCTGACGCCGCGCGGCGCCTCACTAGCCGCGAGGTGTTCAAGAACGGTCAGGCCTTTAAGAAGTGTGCTGTCCATCGTTCCAATATTCAATACGGCGTCCTGAATAAACTCATACCGCTGGCGTATCTGCATGGTCAAGTCGGTTGGGGGAGAAAATTGAACAATGCTTCTTAATATTACTCAATGTACCTAAATTCATGCACGATGGTTCCGCATCCGATTGACGGGCGCGGCATGATTTACCTAATGTAGCATATCATAGACCGTCGTTCTAAATATTAGAACAAGAGAATGTCGGTTTTTGAGCTCTTGCCCACCGGACGTGTGGGCGGTCGAGACTTTGTCGGGTTACGGGAGGGGAAACATGGACGCCACAGTAAAGGGACAGTCGAACAAGAAGGATGTCGTCCGCGTTGTTAGCGGCAACTTCCTCGAGATGTTCGATTTCATGGTCTACGGCTTCTACGCCTCGTACGTAGCGCAAGCCGTCTTTCCGAACGACAACGAGTTCGTCTCGTTAATGCTTTCTTTGATGACTTTCGGCGTTGGCTTCCTGATGCGCCCACTCGGCGCCATCGTGCTCGGGGCTTATATCGATCGGCACGGACGCCGCGCCGGCCTGATCTTAAGCCTCGCAATCATGTCGGTCGGCGTCGCGATGATTGCCTTCACCCCAACCTACGCGTCCATTGGCCTTGGCGCGCCTCTCCTGGTTATTGTCGGACGTCTACTCCAAGGCTTCTCGGCAGGGGCCGAGTCAGGCGGCGTCTCGGTCTATCTTTCCGAAATCGCAACCCCCGGAAACCGCGGATTCTACGTGAGTTGGCAATCCGCAAGCCAGCAGGTCGCCGTTGTTTTCGCCGCCATCATCGGTGTCAGCCTGCGCGGTATCCTGACCGATCAGCAGATGCTCGAATGGGGTTGGCGCATCCCTTTCCTCATCGGCTGCATGATCGTTCCTGTGCTATTTTGGATTCGACGCTCGATGCAAGAGAGCGAGGAGTTCACCCAGCGCACTAAGCGCCGTCAGCCGACGCTACGCGAGATCTACGGCTCACTCCTGCAGAACTGGGCGATTGTGTTTAAGGCCGTACTGCTCGTCACGCTGACGAGCGTGTTCTTCTACATGATCACCGCCTACACCCCAACCTATGCTCGGCAGGTGCTAGGCTTGAGCGCTAACGACAGCTTTCTTGTCACGGTCTGCGTCGGCGTAGCAAACTTTATCTGGGTGCCCGTCATGGGTGCCGTGTCTGATCGCGTCGGGCGCCTTCCCGTCCTGATCACCTTCTCGGTACTGATTGCGATCACGGCCTATCCAGTCATGGCATGGCTGGTGTCGGACCCATCCTTCGCGCGGCTGTTCGCGGCGCTGATGTGGATGTCTTTCCTTTACGGCGGCTACCAGGGCGTGATGGTCGTCACGTTGACCGAGATCATGCCGGCTGATGTACGCGCCACCGGCTTCTCGCTAGCCTACAGCTTGGCCCAGGCGATTTTCGGAGGCTTCACCCCCGCGATCTGCACTTATCTCATCCATGTGACCGGCAATCGCGCCATGCCCGGCTTGTGGCTCGCCTGCGCTGCGGTGATCTCTATTATTGGAACGCTTACGCTGTTTCGGAATACCAACCTGTTCCGCAGGCTGACTCCGGCGGCCGGCCCGGTCTGATGTAAAAACTTCAGTCGCGGAGCCCTGAGGACATTGCTCGAATTTACCGGCATCCGCGACTTCGTATCACCCAATCCGGCAAATGCACCTGCATTAGTTACTTGACCCAGCGGGAGGCGGGGTGCCCGCTCTTTCGACTCTCCATCTGAAACCGAGCGCTCATTTAACGATCCTTAACTGTCGTAAAGCCGCTGAAGCTGCTACGTCCGCGCTGCTGTTGACCGCCGCAGTCAGAGCGAAGGGCCGGTTTTGTCGCTTCAGTTCCAGGAAGTAGACCGGCAAGAATCTACTCGTTGCGGATATCGCTCGTATGCACAGTGCGTGGAGCGGCCTTTCAAGCTATTTAATTAATCTTGAAGGCGCCTGCCATTCGACGTCACATGCTCGCGGATGTCGCCGGCCATACTCGCCATGTCGGCATCGCTGATCCAGTCGCTTGCTCGACGGCACCGACGAACTCGTCGTCAGGGTAAGCTGCTGCAAGGAGGACCCGGGCCTTACCTTCTGCGGCAGCCCGGGCTGTTATCAATAGGCAGAATCCTTTGGCCAGGTGAACGACGCGCCGATCACTTCACAAATTAAATCGGTCGCGCGGCAACGTCAGCAGTTTCGAAATACCGTGTGGGCCCCGCCCTATTCGGCAGATAGCGGACATGGCGTTCGCGGGCTCAGTTAATGGAATACGGCTAAAGTGGCTTGACACCCGACGGGTAAACTGTGCATTTTTATTATGTCTTGAAGTCTGTGTCCGCAGCGGACCGGCTTGGACCTACCTGCAATCTTGATCCTCCCCGAACGGTGTGCCTGACTGGCCCGCCTCGCGATCGCATATCTCCTCGCCTCGTGGCTCCCGCTCCGGGGCGTTTCTGTCTCCAGGCCTGAGCGGCCCTTCTCTCACAGTACTGCGCTGACTTTGACCCTGCAGCCGTATGGCACGCGGGCTCGTCGTCGTGCGCGCTTTTCCAAGGACATCCCCATCATGACGACGAACGCACTGGCCTTTCCCACGGCCGGGTTGACCATCCTCGACCAAGCTCCGACCTCCCTCAAACCCAACCCGCGCAACGCTCGCACCCATTCGAAAAAGCAGATCGCCAAGATCGCCGACAGCATCATGGCGTTCGGCTTCACCGTACCGCTCGTCGTCGACGAGACCGGGCTCGTGCTCGCCGGGCACGGACGCTTGTTGGCGGCCAAGCAGCTCGGCCTTCACACGGTCCCGACCGTCCGGCTCGATCACCTGAGCGACACGCAGAAGCGCGCCTATGCGATCGCCGACAACAAGATCGCCACCCTCGCCGGATGGGATCGGGCGACCCTCGCCCTTGAGCTCGGCGAACTCGCCATCCACCTGCCTGAGATCGGCCTGGATCTCTCCATCACCGGCTTCGAGATCGCCGAGCTCGATCTTCTGACGGGGGATCTCGAAGAGGAGCGCCTCGCCTCGCGCGAGGACGAGCAGCATGAGCCGGAAGCACCGATCTCGCAGCTCGGTGACCTCTGGCTGCTCGGCCCGCACCGGATCCTGTGCGGCAGCGCGTGCAGTAGCGATGACGTCGAGCGTCTGATGGGCGGACGAGAGGCCGACATGGTCTTCACCGATCCACCCTACAACGTGCCCGTCAACGGCCACGTCATGGGCCGCGGCAAGGTCCAGCACCGCGAGTTCGTCATGGGCTCGGGCGAGATGACGGAGGAGGCCTTCACCGCCTTCCTGAGCGAGAGCCTCGGCAATGCGGTCTCGGTCTCCCGTGATGGAGCCCTGCACTACGTCTGCATGGATTGGCGCCACCTGCCGGAGCTGCATGCCGCGACCCGCCCGCTCTACGGCGAACAGAAGAATCTCATCGTGTGGAGCAAGACCAACCCGGGGCAGGGTTCGCTCTACCGCTCGCAGCACGAGTTGATCGCGCTCTACAAAGTTGGCACAGCCAGCCACACCAACAACGTCGAGCTCGGCCGGCACGGACGCAACCGTTCGAACGTGTGGACCTATTCCGGGGTCAACACCTTCAAGGGCGCGGGCGATCTGGCGCTGCATCCCACCGTCAAGCCGGTGGCCCTGGTCGTCGATGCGATCAAGGATGTGACATGCCGCGGCGCGATTGTCCTCGATCCGTTCTCGGGCAGCGGCACGACCTTGCTGGCTGCGGAGAAGACCGGGCGTGAGGCACGGGTGCTCGAACTCGACCCGGTCTATGTCGATGTCGCTATCCGGCGCTGGCAGGCCTTCACGGGCCGCGACGCCATTCTCGACGGCACGGACGAGACCTGGGACGAGGTCCGGTCGGCCCGTACGGCCCCTGCCCTGCTCGAGGAGGCTGCGTGATGGCGGACGCGACGAACACCACGATGATCAAACCGAAGCGACGCACCGGGTACGAGGTCGGGTACGGCAAGCCACCGGCCGACCATCGCTTCCGGAAAGGTCAGTCCGGCAATCCTCGCGGCCGGCCCCGGGGTCACTCGGCCCCGCTTGGTCGGCGTGATCTTCTGGACGCGCTTACCCAGGCCGCGCGTGAGCCGATTGCTGTCACCAAGGATGGTCGCACGATCCGGACCACTCAGATCGAGGCGCTTGCCCAGCAGCTCACCCGGAAGGCACTGCAGGGCGACATGAAAGCCGCCAAGCTCCTTTTCGATACCATCAAGGCCCTGGCACCGGCGACCGAGTTCGATGGGATGTCACACGAGGAATGGCTGGAGGCCCTGGACGATCGTCCGAAGCTCCACCCTGGCATTGAAGTCCGGTTCGTCGATGCTGGCGATATGCGCTCAAGGCTCGGAGCGAACTTAGCCCCCTCCCCTGATGCCTCATAATCCCATGCAGCCGGAGAGCATCACCGCTCTCCGGCCTTTTTCGCGTTTGACCCGAGACGATCCCTGATCCCGCCGATCGACTTGCCTGTTTCGCCGACACGCGTCCCTGTTTGGCTGAGACCAATTCCCTGTTCCGCCGCACAGGGAATTGCTCCTTAAGTCATTGCCTTGGCTGCTGTATTGCCGGGCCAAAAAGAGCCTGGGAACTGCACCGCTCCGTTTCCCTGTTGTTTTCCCTGTTAGCAGGGAAATGGCGCCAGAGACCGGTTTGGACGGGATGCGTGCCCCACCACTCGCTCCCCGCGAACGACGGACGTTCGCGTTTGGCGGGAGATGTGCGGCGTCTCAAGGGCATAGCGAAAAGCTGCCGTTTTGAGGTCTCCTCTCCGGGGCGGTGCTGCGGCCCCGATTCTGGGCGGTTTTGGCCGTTTTCTCGCCTGCTGCCGGTGCAGCTTCCGCTACATGCCTGCTCATCGCGCTGGAGACCGGTTCGCAGGCCAGCGGAGCCGAGGTTCGCTGGCGGTCGTACACTGGCGTGTGAGCAATTACTGCCACTTCGGACTGGACTTGCGCTGCGAATGGAGCGGAACTGTCAGCGTCCTTGAGGCCGCCGACGCGGTTGCGCCTTCGACCCCCTGCCGATCCCTCGCGATCGGTGGGGTTGCGCTGGTGGCAGCAGACCCGCTGCCGACCCATCGCAAGGTCCACCCTCATGATCGACGAGACACACCAGGCGCTGCTCAAGGCAGCCGCCGAATCACCAGACCAGTTGATCGCCCGGCCCTCTGGGCTGAACGCCCGAGCCGCCAAGGCGCTGTCCGCCAAGCTCTGCAAGACGATGTTAGTGATCGAGGTCGTCGTTCCAAAGGATCAGCCGCACTGGCGTACCGATGAGCGCGGTCCGATCGGACTGTGCCTCACGCCAGTCGGCCGGGAAAGCCTTGGCCTTTCTCCTGATGCACCCGGTTCCGACGCCTCGCCGCCGGTTGCGGATGCCAGATCGGGTAGAGCCGAGACGAAAGCGCGACCCGGCACGAAGCAGGCGCTGATCATCGCGATGCTGCGGCGTGACGAGGGCGCCACGCTCGCCGACCTGATGGGGGCCACCGGCTGGCTCGCCCATTCGACGCGCGCCGCCCTGACCGGCCTGCGCAAGCGAGGGATGACCCTCGCAACAGCACGCGATGCCGAGGATCGGACCGTCTATCGCCTGGCTGATATTGCCACGACGGAGGCCCGGTGATGGCCGCCGTGATCAGCCCCGAGCTCAAGCGCGAGATCGAGGCGCTTGCCTCACTCGATCTGGGCGACCTGCGCATCCGCTGGCGGCAGCATCTGCGAACGGCCCCTCCCCCACATCTGTCTCGGACCCTGATGATGCGGCTCCTGGCCTACCGCATCCAGGCCAAAATGCTGGGCGATCTCGATCGCGACAGTGCCCGGCTGCTCGATCGGATCGCGAAGGAGAGGCTGCGCCGCCGCGCCGCCGCCGAGCGGGCCGCCAAGCCGAAGGCACCGCCCCTCGTCCCGCCGATCCCAAGCCCAGGGCTTCGACCCGGCACGCTGCTGGTGCGGGAGTTCGGGGGCGAGGTCCACACCGTCACTGTGGTGGCGGGTGGGTTTGCCTGGAGGGAGACGACTTATGCCAGCCTGTCGGAGGTCGCCCGCGCGATCACCGGCACCCGCTGGAACGGTCCCCGCTTCTTCGGGCTTCGGGACAAGGGAGCCACCAGGGCGCCAAGCAGCGGCGACGAGTCCTTTTCGGCTGTGGCCACGGGAGGGATGGCGTGATGGCATCCCTCTCCAAGCCGTCGCACCTCAAAGCCCAGCCTCCGAAGATCCAAGCACCCAAAAACCAGGCTCCTAAACCCCAAGCCCAGAAGACCCTGCGCTGCGCGATCTACACCCGCAAATCCACCGAGCACGGGCTCGATCAGGCCTTCACCTCCCTCGACAACCAGCGCGAGGCCGCTGAGGCCTACATCAAGAGCCAGGCGCATGAGGGCTGGCGCCTGCTGCCCGACGCCTACGACGATGGCGGCGTCTCAGGCGGCAGTCTCGAGCGACCGGCCTTGCAGCGGCTGCTTGCCGAGGTCGAGGCGGGGCGCGTCGATGTGGTGGTGGTCTACAAGGTCGACCGGCTCACCCGTGCGCTCTCGGACTTTGCCAAGCTCGTCGAGCTGTTCGACGCGCACGGCGTCTCCTTCGTCTCGGTGACGCAGGCCTTCAACACCACCAACAGCATGGGACGGCTGACGCTCAACGTCCTGCTGTCGTTCGCCCAGTTCGAGCGCGAGGTCACGGCCGAGCGCATCCGCGACAAGATCGCGGCCTCGAAGCGCAAGGGCATGCGCATGGGCGGTCCCGTGCCGCTGGGCTACCGCGTCCATGACAAGAAGCTGGTCCCCTGCCCCGATGAGGGGCCGCGAGTACGGGCGATCTTCGAGCGCTACCTCGCACTCGGCTGCCTCAACGGGCTGGTGGCCGATCTGCAGGGCCGGGGCATCCTGACCCAGCGATCCCCGCGCCGGGATGGCACGATCCGGGGCGGTATCCCCTTCACCAAAGGTCCGCTGGCCTATCTGCTACGCAACCGGGTCTATATCGGCGAGGTGATCCACAAGGACCGGCACTATCCCGGAGAGCACGAGGGCATCGTGCCGCGCGAGCTGTTCGATGCGGTCCAGGCGGCGCTGAGCCAGAAGGCGCAGGCGCAAGGTTCCGTCCGGGGCAACACCGGCTCGTGGCTGACAGGTCTGCTCTACGATGATCGCGGCAACCGGATGACGCCGAGCTCGGCCAGGAAGGGGGCGCTCCGCTACCGCTACTACGTCTCGCGCGCCCTCGAGACGGGGCAGCGCGGCGAGGCCGGCTCGGTCGCCCGCGTGTCGGCACCCGAGATCGAGCAGGCGGTGCGGGAGGCGCTTACACCACCCTCCCCAGACCAACCTTCCCCATCCGACGAGATGCCCCTGCTCGCCCAGGTCAGCCGCATCGTCGTTCACCCGAGCCATCTTGCCATCAGCTTCGTCCCGCGGGATGGTGCAGAGCACGATCACAGGGCGTGCGGAGCAGGCAGCATACAGCCCTCCCCGCTTAACGTGCCTTGGTCGGCCCGACCGAGCCGTCGTCGGCGCCAGATCATCCGCGCTGAGGGTGATGGAGGAACAGTATCGCTGCGGCCGATGCGGGTCGAGACCCGGGCCCGCCTCGTCGACGGGATCGCCAAGGCTCGCTTCTGGCTCGATGACCTTGTCAGCGGCCGTGTCGCCGACACCCATGCCATCGCCGTGGCGGAAGGCTGCAGCGAGCGCTCGGCGCGCATGACCCTCAACCTCGCCTTCCTGGCTCCATCCGTCATCCAGGCGGCGATCGCTGGCATCTTGCCGGAAGGGTCCGGCATCTCCGCGCTCATGAATGCGCCAATAGCCTGGAGCGAATATCCTGACGCATACGGCGGCAATGCAACGTGAAGGAGCACGTGCTGCGATTTACCGGCAGCGCACGGTCATACCGGCAGTCGGACGCTCGTTGTCATCTTGCTGCGGCAGCAATGCGCCATAAGCGGAAGTTCGCCGCCTGCCCAAAAGCAGACGTTCCGCATGCGACCCAAGTCTGACGTCGGGATCGTCATCGACGCTTCCCGTAAGCGGTCATTCGTTAGTCGTCCGGCAACTTCGGCTCGGGGTAGGAATAGAGAGCGAACCTTAGCTTTTGGACGAGAAGCGATCGCTCCACATCTGACCAACTACGCCATCCAGACCCTTTGTCCCGTCCGCACACAAGCGGACGTTACAGCGAATCCCCCGTTACCACTTAAATTTACCGATAACGACCGTTTCGCTCCGGGATTCAAGTTGTGGGTTAGCAGATGTTACGCGCTGCTTAGGTGGCAGCCTCAAATAACTCTTCTCGGTCTTTAGGCGTCCACAACAGGGGGACCGCAATGGCGGCCCAGGGCATGCGGTGAAATTCACCGCCTCGGAAAATCTCTGTCGATTGACGCAAAGATCGTCGGCTAAGAGACTGAGGGTTCGCCGAGGCCTGGATCTGATGAACCAGTGCCAGCGAAGCTGGTCTGTCCCCACCTATCGCTCAATTCGCCCCGGTTTCACGAGGTAGCCCACTGTATATACTCGGCTGATGCTTTGATGAGGGGAAGGTTTTCGGAAAGATATCCCGGTCTAATTTTGTGTTACTTGTTGTGAGCATGCAGGGGCGGCGACATCCCGAATGGTCGGCTAAATCGTCCCCCTCCGGGCGTTCTCCCCTGGCCGCGTCCGTGAAGCGGACGTTTCGTGATAAATTCATCAATGCTGCCGATTCGAGCTTCCTCGCGCCGAGGAGCGCGAGGAAGCGGATCGTGTCACGACAGGTGGAAGTCGGTCTGTGTGACGGTGTTGGCATTGACGCGGAGGAGCAGGATCGTGTCGGCCCCGATCATGACGGTGGTGTTGGCACCGGACTGATTGATCGAGACCTCGCTGGCGAAGTCGGCTGCCGTGATGCCGAGACCCGACAGGTCCATGACGTCCTGGCCACCGGTCGGGTCGGCATCGAAGCCGACGATCTGGTCCGATCCGAACCCGGACGCGAACACGAACGTGTCGTTTCCGGCGCCCCCTTTCAGGGTATCGTTCCCGAGGCCGCCGTTCAGACGATCGGCGCCGCTACTCCCGACGAGCGTGTTGGCGAGTTCGTTGCCGGTTAGGCTGAGGCCGCCGACCTTGGCGAAGAGGTTTTCGATCGATTCACCCACCCCCAGGGTGAAGTTGCTGCTGGCGTAGATCTTGTCGGTCCCAGCCCCGGCCGCCTCGTGCACGACGTCGTTCACGCCGTTGACGTAGTAGATGTCGTTCCCTCCAAAGCCGCTGAGGGTATCGGCACCGGCACCGCTGTAGAGCGTATTGACGAGCTCGTTGCCGCCAAGGCTGATGCCGAGGTTTCCCGCCTTGGCGACCAGGGTCTCGACCGATTCACCCGCCCCCAGGACGAAGTTGCTGCTGGCGTAGATCCTGTCGGTTCCGCCCCCTGCCACCTCGTGCACGACGTCATTCAAGCCGTTGACGTAGTAGATGTCGTTCCCCCCAAAGCCGCTGAGGGTATCGGCACCTGCACCGCTTTGGAGCGTATTGACGAGCTCGTTGCCGCCGAGGCTGATACCGAGAGTTCCGGCCCTGGCGACCAGGACCTCGACGGCTTCACCTGCCCCCAGTGTGAAGTTGCTGCTCGCGTAGATCCTGTCGGTTCCGCTACTGGCCGCCTCGTGCACGACATCGCCCAACTGATCGACGTAGTAGATGTCGTTCCCCGACCCTCCGGAGAGGGCATCCGCACCCCCAAGACCGTCGAGGACGTCGTTGCCGAGGGCCGAAGTGATCGTGTTCGCCAGATTGGTTCCCGTGAGCCGGTCGGCGTAGTCGCTGCCGAAGAGGTTCTCGAAGCCGTGGATCTGGTCGCCTTGCGCATGGCCGCCGCTGGCAGTCAAGGTGAGAAGATTGACCGTGACGCCGGCATTGGAACGCGCGTAGCTCAAGGTATCGATGCCGCCCCCGCCTTCCAGGTTGTCGCCAGCTCCTCCGCCCTCGATCATGTTGGCGAGGTTATCGCCGGTGATCCGGTCCGCGAGCGCGGAACCGACCACGTTCTCGACATTGACGGTCACATCCCGTTCGGCGTCGCCCCCCGATGCCTCGTCGGGCAATAAGCGCCCGCTGCGGACCTGCATATTGATCCTCACGCCCGCCGCGGAGGCGCTGTAATCCACCGTATCGATGCCGTCGCCGCCATCCACCGCATCGCGGCCCGCTCCCGGAGTGAGCCAGTCGTCACCGGCGCCCCCCTTGAGAAAATCCTTGCCGGCTCCGCCGCGGAGTTTGTCGGAACCCTCGCCGCCGTCCAGCACGTCATCGCCGCGACCGCCGTTCAGCGTATCGTTCCCGTCCTCCCCGTAGAGGTAATCGTCCCTCGTATCGGGGCCTGAACTCAGCGTATCGTTTCCACCCTCGCCGTGGAGGGCGTCGCTGCCTCCCGTTCCGCCGTTCAGAATGTCGTTCCCGGCACCGCCATAGAGCGTATTGTCGCCCGACGTTCCGATGATACGGTTGTCGAGATCGTTGCCAACGAGGACGAGGGCGACGCCCGCCGCCACGCCCGCTCCGGTGAAATCGCGGTTTGCCTCGCCGGCGGCCAAGCTCCGCTGCTCCGACACTTTGAACGTGTCCCAGTGGCCATGCGCGATGCCGGAATTCCGGGCGATCAGGTCCGAGAAATGCTGCGCGTTGATATCGTTGACGAGCATCGTGCCGTCGAGTTGTTCCAGGTAGTAGAAGCGGTCGCCTTCCTGCAGTCGGTCCAGCTGCTCTTGGAATATCCACGTGAAGGTGGAGCCCATCTGGCTGCCACCGCTGGGCGCTTCGGCAAGACCACCGATCCACAGGTCGACGTCATTCACATGGCTGATGCCGGTGCCATTGATCTTGCCGTTGGCCGGATCGATCACGTCCTCGCCATAGACGGCCTTGAACTGAGCCAGAAGCTCGGCTCTTTGCGCGGCGTTGCCGCGAAGGTGGGCCCCAAATTCGTTCCAGTTCTGGTAGGCCGCAAGGCTTGGCACGCCCGGCCCCCCTGCATAATCGGACGCTTGGCCGAGAGCGTCGAGACTTGTGCCCGCACTGCTCACTTCGGCCCTGAACTCGTTCAGCGAAGAGAGCCCGAGTTCGCGCCCGCGCATGATGTTGGCCGCGCCGAGATCGAGCGGAAGCCCGAGAAGCTGGCTGCGGACGGCCTCGACCAGCTTCTCGTCGATCTGGTCGTGTGCCACTTGCATCGTCCCGGCCAGGAACGCCGCCGTCCCTCCCGTCACGCCCGGGTGAGCCGAATCCTCGCCGGCGAACATGGCCGGGTTCAGGAAGGCCTGGATGAGGGGAACGTCCTTCAGTTCTCCGTTGGCATCGACGTAGGGAATCGTTTCGTTGATCATCGAGTGACCGACGCGATACATTGCACCAGCGAACTCCTCGGAGATCGCGGCGTTGACGTTCGCGCGATAGCCACTGAATCCGTGGTCACCGGCACCGGGAATCTCACCCGACATCGCGGTAGCGAACTCGTCGAAGACGATCCTCTGATATTCCGCCGAGGTGATGACCTTCGCGGCTTGGAAGACCTCCTCCGTGCTCCATTCGGGGTGAAGAGCGCGGATCTGGTCGGCCTGATAATTATGCTCCCGATGAAAGACGGTATGCACAGAGGTCAGCGCGACGTTCTCGTTCGCCCGGTGATCACCGGCGATGTAGTAGGACAGCAGCGTTTCCAAGCTGAAGTTCGGATCGGGCTGACCATCACGGCCGAGCGGGGACGTGTCGAAATCGTTTTTGTCGCCGAGCAGGATCGTGTGCTTGCCGTCGCCGATATCGGCGAAGTCGACGAAATTGGCCGCGTTCTTCAGGTAGGTCCAGGCGGCGTAGTCTCCCCCCGATGCGCTCGCCAGATCGAGGGCATGGGCCATATTGGCATCGCTGACTCCGTTGTTGAGCAGGACGTCCTTGTAGGTCGCGAGGGTCCCGCGGGCGACGCCGTCCGGGCCGACCTCCTCCACGCCGTCGAGGAGATGATGCGTTTTGACGAGATGGCCGCCCGCATCGCGGATGACCGCGCCGTTGGCATCTCTCGCGGTTTCGCGAAGCAGCCAGGTCATGCCGGGTTCCGACCCGTAGGTCTGATTCTGGTCCACGAAGGGCGAGACCTTGTTCAGATGGTCGGTTCCATTCACGTTATCCAGGACGGCGTTGCCGTCCGTGTCGATCGTGTATCGGGCCGCGCGGCCGCCGATGAGGAACTGCAGCTGGGGCGGAACACCCTGGGCGATGATGTTGTCCGTCGTGTCGATGGTCAGGCCGGGATTGGCGGCCGCGATCTGCGCGAGCTTCGCGTCGACGCCGCTCATATCGACGAATTGCGATCCGCCGCCACGGTCGTAGAAATCGAGGCCGTGATCGAAGAACTGACCGAACGACATCAAGAGGAGATTGGTGCCGTAGCTATTCGGCGTCTCGACGGATTGACCGTTCTGATCGATGGATTCGGAGACGACGTTGCTGATGACCCGCTCGTTGGGGAGCAGAGCGCCGCTGGCTCCGATCACCCGAACGCCGTTGATGCTCCCCGGCTCATAATGAGCAGCCGTCAGGCGAACGAAGGGCTGGTCGGCGTTGCCCCAAGAGGGGTGCGCGAGGTTGTTGCCCTCGCCGTTGATCGCCCTGAAATCACCGTCGTCGAACAAAGTGTCGAGAAAGGCCAAATCTTGCGATCGAAGCGAAATCGTCATTGGAACACTCCGTATCTATTGAGTAAACGGTGGTGTTCGCCGACTTTCATCGGCGTTCATCGGTCTAAACAAGCGGCCGATATTGGTCGTGTGCGCGGCGGGTTCGACCGGCTGCGGCTACAGAAGGTGGAAGTCGGTCTGTGTGACGGTGTTGGCATTGACGCGGAGGAGCAGGATCGTGTCGGCCCCGATCATGACGGTGGTGTTGGCACCGGACTGATTGATCGAGACCTCGCTGGCGAAGTCGGCTGCCGTGATGCCGAGACCCGACAGGTCCATGACGTCCTGGCCACCGGTCGGGTCGGCATCGAAGCCGACGATCTGGTCCGATCCGAACCCGGACGCGAACACGAACGTGTCGTTTCCGGCGCCCCCTTTCAGGGTATCGTTCCCGAGGCCGCCGTTCAGACGATCGGCGCCGCTACTCCCGACGAGCGTGTTGGCGAGTTCGTTGCCGGTTAGGCTGAGGCCGCCGACCTTGGCGAAGAGGTTTTCGATCGATTCACCCACCCCCAGGGTGAAGTTGCTGCTGGCGTAGATCTTGTCGGTCCCAGCCCCGGCCGCCTCGTGCACGACGTCGTTCACGCCGTTGACGTAGTAGATGTCGTTCCCTCCAAAGCCGCTGAGGGTATCGGCACCGGCACCGCTGTAGAGCGTATTGACGAGCTCGTTGCCGCCAAGGCTGATGCCGAGGTTTCCCGCCTTGGCGACCAGGGTCTCGACCGATTCACCCGCCCCCAGGACGAAGTTGCTGCTGGCGTAGATCCTGTCGGTTCCGCCCCCTGCCACCTCGTGCACGACGTCATTCAAGCCGTTGACGTAGTAGATGTCGTTCCCCCCAAAGCCGCTGAGGGTATCGGCACCTGCACCGCTTTGGAGCGTATTGACGAGCTCGTTGCCGCCGAGGCTGATACCGAGAGTTCCGGCCCTGGCGACCAGGACCTCGACGGCTTCACCTGCCCCCAGTGTGAAGTTGCTGCTCGCGTAGATCCTGTCGGTTCCGCTACTGGCCGCCTCGTGCACGACATCGCCCAACTGATCGACGTAGTAGATGTCGTTCCCACCAAAGCCGCTGAGAGTATCGGCACCGGCACCGCTATGAAGTTTGTTCGTAAGACCATTGCCCCCAAGGCTGATGCCGAGAGTGCCGGCCCTGGCGATGAGGCTCTCGACTGCTTCACCAGCACCCAGGATGAAATTGCCGCTCGCGTAGATCTTGTCGGTTCCGCCACCGACCACCTCGTGGACGACATCGCCCAGCTGGTCGACGTAGTAGATGTCGTTCCCTGACCCTCCGGAGAGGTCATCCGCACCGCCAAGACCGTCGAGGACGTCGTTGCCCGCGCCCGCCCGGATGATGTTGGCCCGGCCATCGCCCGTCACGGATTCCGGCGCGACATCGTTGATCGTGATCGTGAAGGTTTTCGTGAGGGTGTATTGCCCATCACGGACGGACACCGTGATGTCGTGGCTCGGCGCCTGCTCGAAATCGATCAGCGTCCGGTCGGCGATGACAATCTTTCCCGTATTGTCGATAGCGAAGCGGCCACCGGCATTGCTCACCAGGGAATAGGTCAGGACGGCCGTATCAGCGTCGACACCGACGACGCTTCCGACGACGGAACTATTAACCCGGTTCTCATCGGATGAAAGCGGCCCGCCGACGATGTCGGTCGGTTGATCGTTGATGGCGATGACAGGGGCGGTCGGTTCCGATGTGAGCCGTTCGGGAACGCCGAGACCATCGATGAAACTCGCGACAACGCGCAGAGACTGACCTGCCTGGAGGTCGCCGGGCGTGAAGGTTGCGCCGGTTGCGCCGGGGATGTCGCGCCAGTCGGTCCCGTCGAAGGACTGCCATGTCAGCACCAGGGTGCCCGGCCTGATCCCATTGAGATCGTTAAGGCTCAGAACTGCCGCGGTGAGGACCTGCTTCTCGGTGGGCGTCGCATCATTGATCGTCACCGCCCCGGTCGCGATGGCGTTGGTCCCGCTGATCGTGATGGTCTGATCGGCGAATTGCAGCCGCTCGATGTTGCGGATCGTATCGGTGCCATCCGTACCGACGTTGTCGGTCACGGTGCGGCGTCCGCCGCCATCGGGTCCGCTGATCGTGTAATCCGCGACATCGCCCGAGAAGACGGCGGTATCGACGTCGTTGACGCCCACGCCCGTGGTGACGATCTCGCGGACGATGCCGAGCTGACCGGGATTGATCGCCCCGGACAACATCTGCGCCTTGATCTCGTTCAGGCTGTCCACCGAGCGAATGACGGCGCCGCTGCCGTCCTTGTTCGCATGAACCGCGATCCGGACGTTGAGCCAGGCATCGCCGTCGATGAAATCGCTGCCGAGATTGCCGCGGATCAGGTCGCTGCCCGCGCCGCCGAGAAGGATCTCGCCGCCTGTGCTGCCGATACCGGCCCCTCCGCTCGGGTCGAAGACCACAGCGTTCGGCAGGCCCGGCGCCACGTTGAGAAGTCCGCGCAGGCCGGTGATCCTGTCGACGCCCGCCTGGGTGAGCACGTTGACGAAATTCTCACCGATCACGAGCTTGGAAGCACCCGTCAGGGTGTCGTTGAACTTCCATCCCGACAGGCCTTCGACGGAATCGAAGCGGTCTCGAAGGATGATGTTCTCCCGGTTGTCGAAGACGCGGATGCCGAGATCGGAATCCGCCGCGTTCGGATCGCCCTTGTGGATCGACCAGTCGAACCCCTCCATACCGTTGTTGCGCTGAATGCCCGGCCCTTCGACCATGATGTCGTCGCCGTTCTCGCCATCGTAATCCGTATCGTTCCCCTGACCGTTCAGGACGTCGTGGCCCACGATGGTGCTGTTGAAGAAGAGCTGCGAGTTCTCCCCCGAGAGCCCGTCGAAGCCTTCGCCGCCCTCGATCCAGTCGTCGCCTTCGTTGCCCATCAGGTTGTCGGGGGCGCTGCCGCCAAGGACGAAATCGTTGCCCAGCCCGGCAAACACCTCCTTGGTGTCGGTGGTACCCATGATGAAATCCTGACCGGCATCGCCGAACAGCAGATCGAGGCCCGTGCCGCCGTTGATAACGTCGTTGCCGAGGTTGCCCCGCAGCACGTCGTCACCGAATGGATCCTCGATGATATCGTCGCCATCGCCGCCGAAGACGTTATCGGATTCCATGCCGGCATTGAGGTAATCGTCGCCGCCGTCGCCCCAGAGGGTGTCGATGCCCTTGTCGCCGTAGAGCTTGTCGTTGCCCTCGGTGCCTCCGAGGACGAAATGCTCGCCGCCGCTCACCTTGAGCGTGCCGCCGACGTCATGCACCTTACCGTCGACGGTGATCGTGGCGCCGGTGTAACTGCGCACGACCTTGGGATCGATCGCCTGTTGCGATGCCCTGTCCCAGGTCGGATCCGTGCCCTCCTGAGCGATGCCGCGGTCGAGTTCGAGGATGTGATCCGGCGTGGTGAAAAGCGAGCCGTTGAGGTGGGTGGAGTAGAGCCCGCCCAGATCAGTGTTGCGCATCACCAGATCGGTGAAGGTATTCGGCTCGAGATTGTTGAGCAGGTTCAATCCCTGTGTACGGCTTAGGTAGTAGAGCCGGTCGCCGTTCTGCAGATGCTCCATCTGGTATTCGAAGACGAAGTTGAAGGTCGAGCCCAGCATGCCGCCGAACTCGTTCAGCTCCTCGGCCAGGCCGCCAATCCAGAGATCGACCGTGTTGAGACCGCCGAGGTTGCCGCCTGCATAGTCGCCGGTCGCGTTCAGGAAATCGAGTCGATCGCCCGCGACGCCGCTACCATTCTCGTCCACCCCCAAGACCAGTTCCATGGCCGCAACACGCTTGGCATCGACCGTCGTCGCGCCGGCGATGGTCGCATGGGTCCCGTAGGCGGCGATGAAGTTGATGATCGAGGTGGGATTCTTGATGTGCTGTGCGAAGTCTGCCCAGCTCGTATAAGGCTTGAGATCGGGGTCGCCGAAATCAGTATAGAGCTGCTTGCGGGTCTCGTTGAGCGAAGGCACACCGGTGTCGCGGGCGCGGGCGATATTCAGCGCCGCCAGATCGAGCGGCAGGCCGAGCAGGTTGCTGCGCACGTCCTGGACGATGAACTCGTCCATCTCGTTTCCCACGTCGCGGGTCAGGCCCCGGATGATGGCACCGTTCGTCGCGGCGAGATCATGGGCCGTACCGACATACATCTGCGGATTGAGGAACGCTTCGATCAACGTTGCCTGGGCGTTGTCGCCGTTGACGGAGTTCAGGTCGTTGTCGAGCCGGTCCACCGTCCCGGTGAGCATCGAATGGCCGAAGCGGTAGACTACATGCGCAAACTCGGCCACGATCGATGGGTCGATGTCCGCGCTGTTGGTGAAGACGAACGGATCGACGTTCGGCTGAACGCGGCGCGCAAATTCCTCGAAGACAAGATGCTGGTACTGCATTTCGGTGACGAAGCGCGCGGCTTGGAAGAGGCGTTCACCGTCCCATTCGAGTCCTGAGGCGGATGGAGGGATCTGCGTGATGTCCTTCGTCAGCCATTCGTTGATGAAATCGATGTCGCCGGTGGCGAGAATCGTAGCCTTGTTCTCCTCGACCAGACGGTTGTGCTCCGAATGGAAGACGGAATGCACTGCGGTGAGGGCGACGTTCTCGTTGCCGCGCCCGTCGCCGGTCACAAAATGCGCGTCGAGCATTTCGTTGTCGTAGGTCAGCGGATTTCGGTCGTCGGCCACGAGATCGGCCGCATCGATCCTGCCGTCGAAATTGAGGTCCTTCAGATCGTCGAGATCGATGCCACCGCTCTGGTTCGCATCCCGGATGACGCCCGCTCCGGCAGCGAGGTCGGCCGCGTTGCTGACGCCGTCGCCATTGAAATCGAGGCGGTCGTCATCGGCGACCTGTTGCAGCTTCGGAGTTCCCAGATTGTGGTCGTGATCGACGAAGACCGGCTCGGCGTGATGCGCGATGTCGTTGAGGAAGGCGTGGTTGGTGCCGATGGACCCCGCCGTGGTGATGCCCGCGGCGGTTCCTTCCTTGAACCAGGGGGTGTCGTGCGTGGCGTCCGGCGCCATGACCAGCTGAGCGTAGCCGTTCTCGCCGGGAATGAAGCGACCATACTGGTCGGTCTTGAGGAGCGGCACGTTGTGGACGTCGAAATCGCCGAGCCGGATGCCCAGCATCTCGAGCGCCTGGGCCTTGACCTCGGCCCAGTTCCCGATTGCGCCGTCGAGGGATCCGTTGCTCGCCTTGCCGTCGAGGAGGCGCCCGGTCGAGACCGCATGGCCGAGCGTATTCTTCTCGTATTCGCGCAGGAAGACCTGATGAGAAGCATGTGATGTATAGGTCTGGTTCTGGTCGACGAACGATGTCGTCGTGTTCTCATGCTGCGGGACGCCGTTCGCATCGAGCGTCACGGTCGCCCGCGTCAGCGCCATGAAGTTGGTTGGACTGCCCGGTACGTAAAGCGGGTCGTCGGGCTGCAACGGAATATAGACTGTACCGTTATTGCCCTTGGTGACGAGATCCAGCCCATGGTCGAAGAACTGGCCGAAGAAAGTCATCCAAGAATTAAAGCCCGGGGACAGACCGACATCGGGTGACTGGTTCGGGATCTGGGCGATGTCAGCGTTGGTGACGACCAGCTGGTTGCCCGTCGGTGTCTCCCCGGGGCGGATCGGAACCTTTCCGGGATGATCCGCCTCGAAGGCCGCGAGCGAGAGGGGATTGTTGAACCAGGCGTCGAGGGCCGCCGGGTTGTCGACCGTCATTTTGACGATGAGATTGGAGATGATGCGCGGATCCGCGTCGGCGACGCTGCTGGAGATACCATAATCTGTGTTAGTTATCGTAGGGGCGCCCGATCCAGGAGGACCGAGAGGCATCGTGTCCCCGTCGTCGTCATTCATGAAGACCGGGTCGAGCAGGCGCGGGAACGGATTATCGCCGGCACCGTATTCGGGCTGTAGGAGGTTGTTGTCCTGACCATCGACCGTGCGCAGGCCGTAGGGCGTTAAGGCGGCATCGGCGTCAGACAGGCCGACATAGACAGACTGAATCGCTGCCGTCATCGTCTTGCCGTCGGCATGCGCCTCCGCGATCTTGATCTGCTTGAGTATGAAGCTGAGATCATCTTGATTGACAATGAAACTTGTAGTCATTGCTCCCTCCCCTGATCGAAAGTATTCGATTTTTACGCGATTATATTTGACCTTCGAGTCTTTCAACTGCTCGACGTTTTTAAATATTACGCTCTATGCATCTTTGATATATTCAAGAAATATAAGTTCAATACTTATAAGCGCGGAGATGAATCGCTCAATTGAAGAGCCATCAGCGCAACAAGTGAAAATAAATATAGAAATCGCCGCAATCAAATGCCTATGTCAGTATTACTTCATGCTTTAGGGCGATAATCTAGCGCATATTTTGGCATATAGTCCGAAATAGATGGTCGACAGAGCATTTTGCCTAGTACCGACCATGCCGAAGGGGCGGCAACGGCTCGCCCTCCGGGAGAGTAATGCTGGCGATTTCCCTGCACGAGCCAGCCACCAACGCGGCCATGCTTGTGGTGCGATCGGTTGTTAATACCGAATTGATCTAACGGCTGAGCCCGCACGCGAGCATCATCGTAGAGGCACCGAAAGAATCCGTCACCGAACACTGCATGAGGGCCGACGCCGCGAGGGTAACCAAAGATGGACAGGGCAATAGGCGACTGGCAGCCGATCGACACAGCCAAACCCAAGACATGCAAAGATTTTCTTGTTTCCTGCCCAAATGGATTGGTTACCTTGGCGTGGCTGGCAGACGATGGATGGAGCGACTCCACTGTGCCGGACAACCTCGATCCGCGGCTGGATCCTCAGCCAACGCATTGGATGCCGTTGCCTCAACCGTTTCAGACCGGAGATCCCCCGCCTCGTCTACGCCGGAAAAGGGAGAAAGATGGAGGAAGGTGAGAAATCGAAGATCCATCCTTTGTGCTCATTTTTGCATCGACAATTTTCGACTGTATTGATCTGCTGTTTTCGAATTTATTATAAATTAAAAACGACGAATAAATTACAGCGAATGCAGAGTGAATATTATTTCGAAATTTGAGGATATTCTGGTAGAAATTCTAGATCAATAATAATCAATCTATATATCGCATAGCAATATATGAAAATAAACTGTTAACGACAAGTTTGAGTCTATTCAAATTATTTCTGCGTGATTCGGCGGCAGGAAAGACTGTATGGTTAGTGTGCGGAAGGGTGGACGCCTTCTCCCGTCAAAACTGCTTTATGAAACAGCTTACCCTGGCTATCATCATTCGTAAAAGTGACACCGAACGTCCGTCTGTGGGTAGCCGACCTACTTCCGTTCACGGCACGATCCGGATCCAAAGTTCTCACTCCCGCAGCGTCCGCTATCGAGGTGCTGCCAGCGTCGGCTGGACAGCGGCTATATGCGCTAAGCTGTCGATTCGCGGCCCTCGTTCGAACGTCCGTTTCTTAGATCTCGTCGCTTCAAACCGGACCGTCGCAAACCCACCCAGGCCGGATGTTGAGCAGATTAGTACGTCCCGGGCTGCCACCAGCCCATACGCTGCTAGAGGGGCTCCGTAAGGGTGCATTCGGTCTCGGACCTCTCGTGAGTACCGCGAAGGAGTGTGCCGATTCCATCCCGAACGCTTTGCATGACGGGGTTATAGACGATCATGCCGAGATCTGGACGGCCGTCCACGGAGAAGGCCGAGAACTCCAGCTCGATGGAGCCCAGGATCGGATGCCGGAGCCGCTTGATCCCGTCCGTGTGCGCCCGGACGTCGTTCTCCTGCCACAGGGCTGCGAACTCCGGGCTGGTGCGACTGAGTTCCTCCGCCAGTGCGTTGACCTCGGATGCGGCGCCCGCCCGCACCGCGTCAGCCCGGAACGCGCCGACGACATAGCGGGCGACGTTAAGCCAATCATGCTGAGCTGCCCGCATACGTGGGTCGCCGAACATGCGGCGCAGGATGTTGCGCTCGCTGGGGGGGACCGTGTCCCAGTCGGTCAGCACCACGGCGGCGGCGCGGTTCCAGGCTACCACGTCCCAGGTCGCCGTCTTGATCAGCGCGGGGCTGAACTCAAGCGTATCGAGAATCCGCTGCAGGCGCGGGGTAATCCCTTCCTTCGGCGCGTAGCGGACCTCGGGAGGACGGCCCAGGGCCAGCATGAACACGTGTTCGCGCTCCGGCTCAGTCAGCATCAGCCCGACCGCGATGCGGTTCAAGACGTCGGCCGAGGGCGCTCCACCACGTCCCTGCTCCAGCCACGTGTACCAAGTGGCGCTGATGTTCGAGCGCTGGGCGACCTCCTCCCGGCGCAGGCCGGGCGTGCGCCGGCGGCCCGAGAACCCGAGCGCGGCAGGATCAAGCCTGGTCCGCCGGTCCCGCAGGTATGCTCCGAGCGATGTTTCCGAGCTGGCAAGCATGGCGATCCTGTTAGTCCATATACCGGGATACGGTCACTACTTTAAAGGGATCGGTGGTGAGCGGATAGTTGGCGTCTGAACCCAACGGACAGCATCTCATGCTCATCTTCCTCACCGGCGCCACCGGCTTCATCGGTTCGGCCATCGTCCCCGAACTCCTCTCCGCGGGCCATCGGGTCCTGGGGATGACACGGTCAGAGGCTGGGGCACGGGCCCTTGCCGAAGCCGGCGCAGAACCGTTCCTCGGCAACCTGGAGGACGTCGACAGCCTCCATCGCGGCGCTGCCCAGGCGGACAGAGTCATCCACACCGCCTTCGACCACGATGACTTCTCGAACTTCGTCGCCAACTGCGAGAAGGACCGGCGCGCCATCGAGGCCCTGGGCTCGGCGCTAAAGGGGTCCGACCGCCCGCTCGTGATCACGTCCGGGGTCGGCCTCGGTTCCCCGGCCCCGGGACAGCCGGCAAGCGAGGACGTCTTTAACGCCGAGTACCCGAACCCCCGCGTGGCCTCGGAACTCGCGGGGGCAAAACTCCTGGACGAGGGCGTGAACGTCTCGGTGATGCGCCTCCCGCAGGTCCACGACACGGTCAAGCAGGGGCTCGTGACCTACCTGGTCGATCTCGCGCGCGCCAAGGGCGTATCGGCCTATGTCGGGGACGGAGCGAACCGCTGGGCGGCAGGTCCCGTCCTCGACGTCGCGCGCCTCTATCGCCTCGCCGTGGAAAAGGCGGAGGCGGGTGCTCGCTACCACGCGGTCGCCGAGGAGGGTGTCAGCGCCCGCGACATCGCGGAGGTCGTCGGCCGCGGCCTGAAGGTGCCGGTATCTGCCATCTCGTCGGAGGAGGTGGCCGGACACTTCGGGTGGCTTGGCCTGTTCGCCGGACACGACATGTCAGCGTCCAGTGTCTGGACGCAGGATCGGCTCGGCTGGCGTCCGACCGGACCGGGCCTGCTGGCCGACCTTGAGCGGATGGACTACTCCCGCGCCTCGTCTTGAGAAGGTGGACAACGCTTGAGAACGGCCTCTTCGACGCCTTCACCTGTCGACCGCAGAAAGTCGCAAACTCATCCGACATAAACGTAGAGCAAACGGACGGGTCCCGACCCAACCTTGCCGTAGCAGTTCCCTTACGCGAGACCTAAAAGCGGTCGTTCTGCGTGCCGTTTTACTAGCCTACTGGAATAGCTCGCATCAGCGATGGTGCTCATGCATCACCGTCTCGGCGAAGTGTGCGGCCGTCAGGGCCCGGGCATCGTCGCCAAGGCGGGCAATTATCTGCACGCTGAGCGGCAACCCGGCCGGGGTGCTTCCCACCGGCACGGTCACGCAAGGAACCCCCATCAGCGTCCAGAGGCGGTTGAAGCGGGAATCGCCCGTGCTGGCATAGCCTTCCGGCGCCGGGCCGGGCGCTGAGAGCGTCAGGATCACGTCCACGTCGTGCTCTGCAAACACATCGGGCAATTGCCGCCGGGCGCGATTCGCCACCTTCAAGGACGCATCGTAGGACTTGGGCGACACGCCTTGCGCGGCATCGAGATGCGCGCCCAGGAGTGGTCCGAGGTCCGCGCGATGCGTGGTGTATTCCCAATCCAGCGCCTGGGCCGCCTCAAAATCCTGGATCGTGCCATGAAGCCCGAAGGCTTCGGCGAAGACCGCTGGCAGGCCGACATCGCGCAGGCGGGCTCCGGCGGCTTCGGCGGCAGCCCGCACGCGTTCGAGGGCATCCAGCGCTTCGGGCTCCGCAGCGGTGCAGAAATCCTGCAGGACGACGCCGATGCGCGGCGTGCCTAGCTCTGTTGCGGGAAGGTCGAGACCCGGACGCCCCGTCATTAGCGCGAGGGCGTGGGCGGCATCGGCGACGCCCGCGGTGAATAGGCCCAGCGTGTCGAGCGTCCAGGAGAAGCATTTCATGCCCACCGTGGGCAGGAGCCCGAAGGACGGTTTCATCCCCACCACTCCGCAATAGGCGGCCGGGCGGATCACTGAGCCCCCGGTCTGTGTGCCCAGCGCCAGCGGCAGCATCCCCGCTGATACAGCGGCGGCCGAACCCGCCGACGAACCGCCCGGCGTATGGCCAAGGTGGCGCGGATTTCGGGTTTGTGTCGGGTCCAGGAAGGCGAAGGCCGTTGTGGTGGTCTTAGCCAGCGGTACGGCGCCGAGCCGCCTCAGGCGTGCCACGATGGCCGCATCTGCGCGCGGGCGCCAGCCTTCGTAAATCGGCGACCCCATCTGCGTTGGCAGGTCCGCAGTGTCGAGGATATCCTTCACTCCTACAGCGATGCCCGCGAGGGAACCTTGCTCAGGTACGACCGGATCGGGATTTCGGCTGACCAGCGCCTGGATCTCAGGCTCGTGCTCGGCAATCGCGGCCTCGGAGAGGGAAATGGCCTCGCGCGGCGTGAGTGAGCCGGCATCGATCTGCTTGCGCAGCGAGAGGAGGGACAGCATGGGGCAGCGTTCCGATGATCGCGATGTGCGGGTTTTCAGGAGGCGGGGCCGAAGACGGGAAAGGTGATGGGACGGGCCAGGACCGTCTCGCACCAGCGAGCTGTGCGCAGAAGCGCAAGATCATTGCGGTAGGTGCCCACAAGCTGGATCCCGAGCGGAAGCCCTTGGCTTTCCCCAGCCGGAAGCGCGACGGCCGGAACGCCGAGGCAGGTCCAAGGCACGCAGAAGGCGGGGTCGCCAGTCCAGACCAGCCCTTCTGGGGCAGGGCCGGAGGCCGGCAGGGTGAGGACCGCATCGGTGCCTGCCAGCACCGCATTGAGGTCCGCCCGCAGATCGGCCTGCCGTCGTAGGGCTTCAACGTAGGTAATTGCCGGGATCTGCGCACCTTCCGCGACGAGATCCTTGAGCGGCTGGCTCGTCCGGCCGGGGAAACGTTCCACCAGAGCTCCGAAGCAGGCGCTGGCCTCGACGGCGAGAATGGTGCGCGCGCATTCCCACAAGCCTTCGAAGGCGGCCGGGAGCACGAGGTCGGACACATGGGCTCCGGCCGCTCGGAAAGCTGCCGCCGTGGATTCGAGCAGTGCGCGCTGTTCCGGTTCGGCCCTGTCCCAGATCGTGGTCCGAAGCAGCGCGAGGCGCGGCGACTCACGGGGCGCCAATCCCGTGTCGAGGTCGACGGAAAAGCTCGGCAGCGAGCGGCCGTGCAGGTCCTCTTCGTCCTGGCCGATCAGATGCGCTAGGGCGAAGGCGGCGTCCGTCACCGAGCGGGTGAACAGGCCGACATGGTCGAGTGAGGGGGCAAGGGGATGAACGCCGACCCGTGGAATGGCGCCGTAGCTCGGCTTGAGACCGACGACCCCGCAATAAGCGGCCGGCCGGATCACCGATCCGAAGGTTTGGGTACCGAGGGCCAGGGGAACAATACCGGCCGCTACGGCAGCTGCTGATCCGCTCGATGAGCCACCCGGCGTATGTCCGCGCTTCCAGGGATTGTGCGTCGGTCCCGGATGGCGCCAAGCGAACTCGGTGGAGACCGTCTTGCCGAGCACCGAGGCGCCGAGGGTTTTCAGGCGGGCAACGATCCAGGCATCTGCGGCGGGCACGTGGTCCACATAGACCGGTGAGCCGTTCGTGGTCGGCATGTATGCAGTGGCGATGATGTCCTTCACCCCAACGGGGATGCCAGCCCAGGCTCCGTCTCCCGGCGCGGGATCCGCAGAGAGAACAGTGAAGGCGGCAAGATCCGAGCGGGCAAGGGCGGCATCATGGCTGGCCGCGAGGTAATCGCCGGGCGAAACGCGCCCATCACGAAACGCCCACAGGGCATCGACGAGACCGAGTTGGTTGAGCATCGAGGTTCCGTTGTCTTGCGCAGCCGAATGCCGCGCCGACGCGGCGCGGCATTCGGAAAACGCGGCTTCAGTTCGCCGCGAGGCTCTTCTCGATGAAGTCGCGGCGCACGAAGGTGGCGTAGTCAGGCAGGCCTGAGAGATTGCCGAGCGCGACCTGCGTCTCCATGCCGGTTTTGAGGGCCTCAGCGGTGATGTCGACGCTATCCGGATAGACCTTCTCACGCATCATGCGCTTGACCGCGGCCTCGACCACGGCGGGGTCAAGGTTCGGGAACTGCTTCTTGGCGATGGCAATCGTCTTCTCGGGCTCGGCGTGCATGAAGCGGATCGCCTTCTGCATCCCAGTCACGACCTTCTGAGTGATGGCGGGATCGACGTCCTTGCGGGCGCTTACGGCCGAGAAGGCGTAGGGGCCATAGCGCTCAGGAAAGCTCAGCACGACCTTCATGCCCTTGGCCACCACCTGGTCGAGCCCCGGCTCGTACATGACGGCAATCTTGGCCTGTCCGGCCAGAAGCGGGCCTGGCTCGGAGCCGAGTTGGACCTGGGTCATCTCAACATCCTCGGGCTTGAGACCGTTCTCCTTCAGGAGCTTCAGGAACAGCGATGTGCTCGTGGTCGGCATCAGCCCGGTGACGATCTTCTGACCCTTCAGATCCTTCACGTCGTTGAAAGTCACATCCGGGGTGGTGGCAATCCACACCGCGGCCCCGTTGACCACGTTCGCCACGACGTTCACAGGCGCGCCCTTCGAAGCAGCGATGGCTGTCCATTCGGGGCCGTGAATCGAATACTGCGCGCTCTTCGAGATCACGGCCGAGAGCGCGGCGGCTGGGGCGCCCGCCGTTTCCTTCGTCACTTCGACGCCTTCGCCCGCGAAGAAGCCGCCATCCATGGCGACGTAGAAGGGCAGGTAGAGCATTGATTGGAAAGCTTGCGACACCGTGACCTTGTCCGCTGCGCGGGCCGGCAATGCCACGAGGCTGGCGAATCCCACGGTCACTGCCAGGGAGGTTGAGAGACGCAGACGCTTGGAACGGATCATCCGTGAGGCCCTTCTTCGACAAATCTTCGGTAAGCAGGAGTTTGGAAAGCCTGTGCCCCGCGTCGATCACGCAGTGCGGCCGACGACAGCAGGCCCATCGGCGCGGGTGGTCAGAGATCAAACCTGAACTTGGCCGGCAGTGATGATCTGCCGCCAGGGCAGAATGCGACGCTCGGCGAAATCGATCACGTGGTAGAGGAGGAAGCCCACGAACATCAGCACGAACAATCCAACCCAGACGGTATTGAGGTCGTAGAGGCTCGAGGCCGAGTAGATTAGGTGTCCGAGGCCGCGCTGTGACGAGATGAACTCGCCGACCACCGCGCCCACGAGGGCGAAGCCGATGTTGATGCGGAACATCCCGATGATGGCCGGAAGGGTCGAAGGCACGATCACGCTCTTGAAAATGCGGTTCTTCGAGGCGCCCATTGAGGCCAGGAGGGCCTGCAGGTCGGGGTCGGCGTCGCGCGCGGCCTGATACGCGGCGATCAGGGCCACGAGGGCAGTGAGCGAAACTGCGAGCGCCACCTTCGAGACGAAGCCTGTGCCGAACCACAGGATGACGATCGGGGCCAGCGCGATCTTCGGCACCGAGTTGATCGCCACGATGAAGGGCTCGACGAGTCGCGCCACGAAGGCCGAGTACCAGAGGCCGAGGCCGGCCAGCGACCCCAGGAGCGTGCCGATCAGGAACCCGATGATCGCTTCGATCACGGTGTACCAGGTGTCAACCGGCAGCGATCCGTCCAGCATCGAGGCGAGGAAGACCCGCCAGATGCCCGACGGGGCACCGACCAGGAATTCCGTGAGCCAGCCGGCTCGGACCGCGATTTCCCATGCAAGAAAGAACACGGCGACCGCCAGCAGTTGGATGATGCCGCGCCCGAGTGTCGTATCCGCCGCCCGCGCTAGGGCGCCCGGCTTCGCGCGGGGCCGGGCAACAGGTTTCTTGGCGGACCGGACTGATGCTGGGGAGGAAGATTTTAGGTTCTGGGACGTCTTCAAGGCTTCCGACGTTTCCAAGGTGTGCGTCGCCATCAGGCCGCCCTCTGACGGGTCTGGATCTCTAGTTCGCCACACAGGGTCTGGAAGTAGTCGGAGAAGCGCGGATCGCTGCGCGCGCCGATGGGCGAACGGGCATCGAGTCCGATCTCGTGGACGGACTTCACCTTGGTGGGACGATTGCCCAGGACGACGACGCGCTTGGAGAGGGCGACGGCCTCGTCGATGTCGTGCGTCACGAGCACCACGGTCTTGTGGAAGGTCTCCACCGCGTCGAGGAGCACGCCTTCGAGGTAAAGCCGCGTCTGGTAGTCGAGGGCCGAGAAGGGTTCGTCCAGGAGCAGGATGTCGGGATCCATGATCAGGGTCCGGATCAGCGCCGTCCGCTGCCGCATGCCTCCGGACAGCATCTTGGGGTAGGCGTTCTCGAAGCCCGACAGACCGAAGGTCGAGAGATATTCACGGGCCGTGTCGAGGGCCTGGGCCCGGTCGACGCCCTTCATCTCCAGGCCGAGCATCACGTTCTGCAGGACTGTCCGCCAGGGAAACAGCAGGTCCTTCTGCATCATGTAGCCGACCCGGCCCTGGAGCCCGGGCACCACCTCCCCGCGAAACGTCATCGTTCCGCTGTCGGGTTCGAGAAGTCCGGCGATGACGTTGAACACCGTCGTCTTGCCGCAGCCGCTGGGGCCGATGATGCTGACAAAGTCGCGCTCGTAGATATCGAAGCTGAGACCGTCGAGGACCGGGACCGGACCGCCCTTGCCGGGAAAGGACTTGCGGATGCCGTCCAGGCTGAGTTGGACCTCGGGAACCGTCATGAACCCTCCATGTGTGAGGGGCGGCTCCAGCAAACCTCAGGCCAACGTAATTATGGATGCAAAAAATCTCGCCGAGCGCCGGTCTATGGACTGATGAGCAAGGCGCCGCCAAAGCGACGCTCTTCCGCAGCAACGTGGGCCTCCACGACGTCATCGAGCGTGAAGCGGCACCCGATGTCGACGTTGACATGACCCTGGGCGATGGCCTCGAACAAGTCGGCCGCATTGGCACGGAAGGTCGCCGGGTTGGCGTTGTGGGGAAAGACGGAGGGGCGCGTCAGGAAGAGGCATCCCTTCTTGTTGAGTAGCTCCGGGTCGACCGCTGGGGCCTTGCCGGACGAGGCACCGTAACAAACAACGAGACCGAACGGTGCCGCACAATCGAGCGACTTGATCAGGGTGTCCTTGCCGATCGCGTCGTAAACGACACGAGCCTTTCGACCGCCGCTCGCTGCCAGGAAGGCTTCAGGCCATTCCGGATCGTTGAGGTCGATGACATCCACGCACCCAGCGGCGATCGCGGCCTCCCGCTTGCGGGGTGAGCCTGTGGTGCCGATGACCGTGGCGCCCAGCGCCGTCGCCCACCGCGTCAGGATCTGCCCAACGCCGCCGGCGGCCGAATGCACGAGCAGAAGGTCGCCAGCCTGCACGGCATGTGTCTTCCGCAACAGGTACTGGGCCGTCATCCCCTTGAACAGCAGGGTTGCCGCAGCCTCGTCGCTCACCGTGTCCGGCAATGCGACGAGCTTGTCGGCAGAGACGTTTCGAAGGTTTGCATAGGCGCCGACGCCAGCGTTCATGTAGGCGACCCTATCGCCGATCCGGATGCTCGTGACACCCGAACCAACGCCATCGACGACCCCCGCCGCCTCGAAGCCAAGGCCCGTTGGTAGGGGAAGCGGATAGATGCCCTTGCGTTGGTAGATGTCGATGAAGTTAAAGCCGATGGCCGTCTGCCGAATCCGCACCTCATCCGCCATCGGCGGTGGAAGCTCCTCCGTCGCGATCGATAGCACCTGGGGCGAGCCGAACTCGGTGAGCTTGACGACGCGTCTCGTGACCATGCGAATGCGACTCCGTGACAGCCTGATGCGGTAATGGGGTGATAAGCCTCGTCGAAGGCTGTCGCACACGTTGGATCCAGCCGCCACGGCCAAGGTGTTATTCCCCGGCGACCCCAGCTCCGTTGGGGCAACTACGGATCATTGAGGACATACCATCGCTCAGCTGGAAGCGATGTCCGGGTAATGACCTTACGCTGTCAAAAGCAGATAGTCCGCTTGCCACCCGACCCGGTCGTAGAGTGGACTGTGAAGACACGACCCAACCTTGCCGTACAAGATAATTCACTTTGGACCCCAAAGCGGAAGTTCGTTTTCTCGTCATTGCAGTGGCCTGCCCGGACGGGATTTACGACGACCGCAACCAAGTCGAGCGCCTCTAGGCTAGGCTTAGGGAATGGCGCGCCTCGCCACCCGCTATGCGAAGACCGTCCTCAGCTTCATGGGCGTCGTCTGCCTTGTGGCCGCCCTCAATTGGCTCAAGCGATGACACACCCTAAAGGCTTGCTGTCAGACACAGATGTGCTCCGCGAGATCAGAGCTGGAGCGCTCACTACTATTCAGCTGCGACACGAAGGCGACCTGGTGAGCTAGCCGGCGCTTCGCGTTCGGCGCGCCAACCTGATTGAACTGGAGCAATCGCGACTTGGTTTCTTCCGCCATGTTTGGCGCGATAGAGTGCCGTGTCGGCTGCCTTGACGAGGTCAGCGCTGTTGCTCGAAGTGCTCGGCAGAGAGGACACCCCGAGCGATGCCGAGACCTTTGCACCATGGGCGCCGGACAGAGCCTCGATCCGCTCTCGGATTTGTTCTGCCTTGAGCGCTGCATCCTCAAGGCTGCAGTCGGGGAGAAACACGATCAGTTCCTCGCCACCGTAGCGACAGGCCACATCGGTCTCACGGAGCGCTCCGACGATCGCAGCCGCCGCTTCCCTCAGAACTGCGTCACCTGTCGCATGGCCGTGCTCGTCATTAAGGCGCTTGAAGTGGTCGAGGTCGATCATGATCACCGAGACCTTCCGCCCCTCGCGCTCGGCAATGCGGACATATCGATCGAGACTGTCCTCCATGTAGCGTCGGTTGTAGAGGCCCGTCAGTGGATCGCGGAGCGCCTGATTGCGCAGCTTCTCGCGCAGAGCGATATTGGACAGGGCGAGCGACATCGCGTCCCCGAGCGCCGAACTCAGCGGCAGGATGTCAGCGAGGCGTTCCTCCGCGTCCGAGCCCTGCGCAAAGATCTGGAGAAGGCCAAGGTTCTCGCCCCGCGCGACCATCGGGATTTCGAGGGCGGCGAGGCCGGAGACATGATGCTCACAGCAAAGGGCTTTGGAGCCGCCGCGGTTGATGTGCGGCTTGCCGCGCTTCATGGCCCAGCACTGGTTTATCGCGATTACCTCAGGCAGGGGCGATCCATCCTCGTATGCCCAAGAGGTCGAGAGGACGAGGCGGTCCCGTGAATTGTTGAAAACATAGAGCGCGCCGCTGAACCCGCCGATCAACTCGCCAGCGGTGGCTCGGAGGACTGCGTTTGCATCGTGATGATCGGCAGCGCTCTGGAGCATATCCGTCATCTCGAACAGATGGCCGATCTGTGTTCTGGAAGCGTCCATGTCCGTGATGGCCGTCGCCCGGGCCTGGGCATCTCGCGCACTTGATCGGAATGCGAAGATCATCACTCCCGCAATAAGAATCTGCGACAGCAACACGACACTTTTGCCGATCTCAATGCGCGTTTCATGGTCGGCGAAGTGCGAGTTCCAGTCCGCCAGGAAGGCATCGAACGCGCGACGCATGGTACCAATCAGAGCCGCACTCCTGCGCTCTCTGAGCAGGGTCTGAGCCGCCTCCAGCTTCCCGGCGCGGACGAGTTCGAGTGTATCCGTCCAGATGGCTTCGAGCGCCTTAATGCTGGCATCGGCGGAAGCGCTGGTCCCGTTGGGCGTCTTGAGGAAGGGATCGAGCCGGACGAGATACGTATCTCGACGGCTATGGAGCGCTTCGAAGGCGCGGCTGTACTCGCTGTATTCGCTGTCTCCGTCGCCGAGGGCTCTGTTGAGGACGTAGCCTTCCGCGTCCATAAGAGCTTCCTGGGCGATACGCATTTGCCGCCCGCCCTCGCGCAAGTCGATGAGAGCCTGCTGATGCCGGTTGGTGTAGAAGAAGCCTGAGAGCACGATCGTGATCATGACCACGACGAGACCAACCTGAGCGACAAGGCGATGCCGGACATTGTTGCGCCGGGTGCTAGTCATTTGGATGCCCACTTCGCGCCCACTCAATGCCATCGCCGGTCCAATAATGTTGGCACCGACACGGATCGGCACGCAGGAGACAGAAAGGCACCGAGCTCCTGTTTCCGGGTGAAAGAAGATGGCTAAGAAATAGGTTTTCTCCCGAGCAGGTGCGTTCCGGGGGGGCGTCCGGGGTTTAGCTCGCGCTCAGCCATAGCAGAGTGCCGCTTGCTTCCCCTCACAGCAGACATCTTAGTGGCGGAAATCTGACGGTTGGTACCGTCCGCATCCGACCCAAATCGGTCAGTCCTTATCCATCGAAAACTGCCCGTAAGCAGCCATATGTCGAGCTGCGGTGGTGATGGGCCCACCATCAGTGGTGGCACGAAGATTTGAATTCACCATAAGGGGCTAGCCACGCCAAAGAGCGACCTACAGCCCACCGAAACGACTGTCACGCACTTGGTCGCGATACGGCGGAACAAGGGACGACAAACCTATTCTGAAAATGGAGTTCGCCGGACCATCATCAGAGGAGGCCTTCGGCTCGGATTGGAAGGCGCCTGAAGCGACGGCCGCTTGCATGATAGATGGCGTTCGCGATGGCGGCGTTGACACCAATGATGCCGAGTTCGCCCAAGCCCTTCAGGCCAAGTGCATTCACCTCGGTATCCTCATCCGGCACTAGGATTGCCTCGACTTCCGGAGCATCGGCCGACGTCGCGACAAGGTACTCGGCCAGGTCGTCGTTGCGATACGCGCCATGGTCGAGCACCGTTTCCTCCAGGAGAGCCGATCCCAGGCCCCAGATCATCCCGCCCGTAAGTTGGCTCTTCGCGGTTAGCGGGTTGAGTACGCGCCCTGCCGCGAAGGCACCGAGCAAGCGCGCCACCCTGATCTCGCCGGTCAGTGAATGTATGTGCACTTCGGCAAATTGCGCCCCGAATGCCCAGGAGAGCGCCTTGCCATGTGCACCGCTTTCGAGAGCCATGCGACCTTCTTGGATCCGGCCAAGATCGTCCTGCTTGCTCCCGTCCGGGATGAGTTCGGCCAGCGTCTCGATCGAGACGGGATCAAGCCTGCCAATAGCATCGGACAAAGGTTCGGTGCGGCCGTCCGCAGCGGCCAGCATGCCGCCGACGAGACGCAACAGGGAGGGATCCGATCCGGCCAGTAGTCCGTTCGCAGTTGCGGCGCTCTCAGCAAGGCGGCGTCTCAAGGTCTCACAGCCAAGCTGCAGCGTATGAAGCAGGCTCGTCGTTGTGGAGGATCCGCCAGAGACGCCGGCTGCGGGCAGTAGGGTGTCGCCCAAAAGAACATCTACCGTTTCCAAAGGTACGCCGAGCCAATCGGCCGCGCCCATCGTCAGGAGGGTCGTGATGCCGTTGCCGATCTCATGGTGGGCCGTCTCGACCGTGACGCGTCCGTCCCGTGCCAGGACGATGCGCAGGGACGCCGGTGAGATCTTCACGGGCCGAACAGAAGCCGCGCATCCAAGCCCGACGAGCCAGTCTCCATCCTTCATCGCGCCATGTGTCGGTAGTCGTCGCGACCAGCCGAAAGCCGAGGCTCCCGCCTCGAAGCACCGCATCAGAGGCCGCGTTGAGAAAGGCTTACCGGATATCGGGTCCGTCGCCGTGTCGTTCCGGCGCCGCAACTCGATAGGGTCGAGGCCGAGGGCCCAGGCCATCTCGTCGACCGCACTTTCGAGCGCGAAAAGGTAGGGCACTTCTGGGGGCGCCCGCATTGGCCCCGGCGTATTGCGGTCGACGCGGATAGCCCGCTCATCGGTGGAGACGTTGGCGTACCCGTACAGGCTCGCGGTTACGTCCGTGCCTTCCATTGCGAAGGCATCGAATCGCGAGGTCGTCATTTCCGCCTCGTGCACCAAGGCGATGAAATGCCCCTCGTCATTGGCACCGAGGCCAAGGGTGTGCCGTGTCTCCGGCCGATGGTTCGCGATGGTGAAGCACTGACGCCGCGTCGGAACCAAGGACACGGGTCGACCGAGCCGCTTAGATGCCAGCGCGACCAGGGCGGTGTGCTGGGATAAAGCGAACTTCGAACCGAAATGGCCACCGATCAGTCCAGCGATGACGCGGATCCGCTTGGCATCGATGCCGAGCTGGGCAGACAGCCCATGTCGAACGGCGCCAATGTAACGTGTTGGCTCGTACACTGTCAGGTCCGGCCCCTTCCACGCGCACGCGGTCGTGAACAGCTCCATGGGGTTATGGTGCTGCACCGGCGTCTCGTACCGCCCTTCAATACGGTAGGCTGCATTGGCGAAGGCTGCTCGCGCGTCGCCGTGTTGCGGGTCGACGTGCTCCTTTTTCAGGTCGACCAAGCGCACGGTCTCGGACCCGGGATCGTCAAAGGTCGCGGCGAACGGCACCGCTTCATAGGCAACCCTGACGCAATCGGCCGCCTCCGCGGCGGCCTCCCTCGTCTCGGCCACGACCAAAGCAACGATCTGCCCATGGTAGGCGACGGCGGAGGATCCCAACGGAAGATGCGAGCTGTTAGTATAGCCCCCAGCCATCAGGTGCTTCACGGGCTGGATCTCGCCGGCGAAATCCTCGTACGTGAAGATCCGAAGGAGCCCAGGTACGGCCGCCGCGGCATGCAAGTCGAACTCCACGATACGGCCACGGCTGATCGTGCTCGTGACGAGTGCGGCATGCGCCATCTCGGGCAAGTGCACGTCGGAGGAATAGACGGCCGTTCCCGTGACCTTCGAAGGACCCTCCACCCGAACATGAGGCTGTCCAAGCATTGCGGTGTCTCGGGACGCGTCAGTCGCCATTCCCATGGGATCTTCCCTGTTACTTGAATGGATCGTCATGGTAGGGGCGGCTACGAACTCGCCCCGGCAGGACCTGATAGGCCAGTGGTCCTTCAGGAGGCTCAACGACGCGCGCTTCTTCCATTCGGCATTGCGCATGCCCCGTGCAGGGACGTCTCATTCGGCACTGCGGGAACACGAAAAACCGTTCAGGAATCGGCTGTGCCAGGCGCGGCGGCTTTGCCGTGCATCGCGGCGAGCAGACCAGACGGCGTGACCGTCGCGATGGCCGACTGCAGCTTGTTGTGCCAACCGCTCACCACGTCGCCCTCACCCTTCATCATGGCGTCGAAGCCAACCTTAGCGACGTCCGCGGCATCGTCCTTCTTCGACGTGCCAACCTTGGTGTCCATCATGTCGGCGCGCTCGAAGAACTCGGTCTCCGTCGCGCCAGGCATGAGGCAGGTGACCGTAACGCCACTGTCCTTCAACTCATGGCGTAGCGCGAACGAGAAGGAATCGAGGAACGCCTTCGTGCCGTTATAGACGGCCTGGTAGGTTCCCGGCAGGAAGCCCGCGATAGAGCCGGTGATCAGGATGCGGCCGGATCCCCGAGTACGCATATCGCGGCCGACCTTCTGAAGCAGGTCGAGTGTGCCAGTGACGTTGGTGTCGACGACATGGCGGACGTCCTCGAAATCTTGGTCGAGGAACCCGTGGCCGAGGCCCCGTCCTGCATTCGCCAACAGGGCGTCGACGGGTCGGCCTATCTTCCCAATGGCGGTATACAGCGCTGCGACGCCCTCGCGCGTCGCGAGGTCGGCTTGGACGGCCTCGACCTGGGCGCCCAGCCCACGGAACACTTCGGCAGCCTCGTTGATGCGAGCCTCGTCGGCAGCGACGACAAGGTCAAAGCCCTGAGTGGCGCAGATCTTGGCGAGCTCGTAGCCGATGCCGGTCGAGGCACCCGTGACGATGGCAAGTTGACGAGAGGTCGTGCTCATTCCGGAAGCCTCGTGTGCGCTTGAACCAGGGATGTGAGAAAGTTCGGGATAAGATCAGACTGATGCGGAGCGAACGCTAGCCTGCCCTCACGTGCCTCCCGAGACCTCAACGCATGCGGCGCGCACTGGTGCCTGCATTGGTTCGGAAAGGTTGTGACATAAGGGCCTGAGCAACTTCACGCCCGCTGATGTCTACTTCGGACGCGGCGAAGGGATCCTGGCCGAGCGGGAACGCATCAAGCGCCAGACCATGATGGATCGCCGCTTGCGCCACCACGCGCAGGCTGCCTAACCTCTTACCCCAGATGGACCAGAGCCTCCGTTTCTGAACACCGCTGAATGTCCCAAATCATCTGACGACGGACAGGTATGCGGCTGGACGATATGACGAACGCGTGTCCGGCTCACTGCGGAATTACTCCCACTGCGCGGAGCCCTAAGCATTGATTGAGGGTAGGAGCCCGTTAGGGGTGCAATCAATCCAAGAATGTCAACACGCCCAACAGGTACGTCGCGAAAGACAGGAGAGCGAGGGCGCACACGTCGAGCATGGCGCGGTGATAGGCCGGAGCGGCAGTCAGCTCCTTAACCTGTCTGTTGACGGTGCGTCTCAAGCGTAGCCGCCAGCAGATCGTGCCTATGAGCTACAGTGTTGCTATTTAGCACCATCTAAGCGAAGCATCTCTTTGCGCCGCTCCTCTCGTTGAGAGAGTTCCTGACCTACCTGCCACAAGAGAGCACGTGCCAGGGCAATCATCGCAGGTGTACCTGCTTCGATCACAGCCTCATGCGCGGCCAAGCAAGCCTCAGCCATGGAATTGAAACACTCGTCATCTTCCATTCTTTACGAGCTCCTGTCCTACATCTATCTATCTCAAGTTAGTAAGTTGCAAAAACTATCTAGGAATCAACCCTCGTTTTCTCCACGAGGCCGTGATTTGATTGACGCTTGAAAAGTAGGTAACTCGATTGCGCGCAATCGGAGATATCGATGTCTGAGTGGGATGCTTCTGGATACGGCACGAACCGAAAGGAGGCCCTTTTAGACAAGCTCGCTACGGCACTGGATTGCCCAATCTCGGCGTTTTCCGAACCCTCGTTAGGTGATCCGATCCAGACAGCCGAGCTCTTGCGGCTTTGGGCCATGATAGACGACGAGCAGGATCGTCTGAACGTCCTGAGCTTCATCCGCACCCTTGCTCTAAGAACCGACGTTCCGCAGAGCCGCTGACGTCAGAGCAACACCCGCAGCCTGTCCAGGGATGCAGAAACCTGCCGGAAAGGCAGGGTCGCCTTCACGCCAGCGGCTCGCGAGGCCCGTCGCAGGTAGCGAAGGCAATGCGATTACGACATGCCGCCGTTCGGCAAGCCGGACGATGCCATTAGGCCCACCCCTTGATGTGAATCAGCTTTCGGCTGGCTGCCGGGGGGATCAAACGTCGCTCAGCGCACGCTTCTATTCCGGCAGCCTAACAGCGAGGCTGGCAGCCCTAGTCCGGGGGAGGAGGCATGGCAGACGGGAAGCAGAATCACTCTCGGGTCGATGCGACGCCCGAAGCTGGATCTACAGCACCTGAGCCGCCAAAGCGGGACAAACATCCCAAGCCCGCTGAAACCGAAGCGTAGCCTGATAAGGCATTAACAAACCAGGACGTTGATCTGTAAGGGCGGACGAAGAGGTCAACCGTGTCCTTTCCTTAGTGATCCTCCCCCAATTTCGCGGACACAGGTGTTAGCTCGCGTTCCGCTTGGCCTGTTCGGGGGGGATGTAGCTGAGAGCCGAATGGATGCGCTGCCGATTGATGTCGTTCTCGATGTATGCGAACAAGTCGCGTCGAGCCTTGTCCTGAGTCGCCCATCGTCGTTGGTGGACGAGTTCGACTTTGAGGGTATGGAAGAAGCTTTCTATGGGAGCGTTGTCGTAACAACAGCCAGTCCGGCTCATGGATGGCGTCGCCTTCATGGCAGGGAGCTGCGATAAGCCTCGGCGGCGTATTGGCTGCCGCGATCCGAGTGACAGATGAGGCCGTCTCCAGTCTTTGCCGTTGGGCGGCCGACGTTAGTTCGGTGCGCATGGACCAGCCGACGATCTTGAGAATGGCGAGATCGAGGACGGCGGCCAGGTAGATACAGCCCTCGCCGGTGGGGAGGTAGGTAATGTCGCTACGCGGTCCTTCGGTTCCGCCAGCCAAACCGTGTCGGGCAGTGCGGGGAGAAGTGTTGCACCAGCAGGTTGGGCGCGATCGGCCGATCGTGACGGCTGTCGGTCGTGCAGGGCAGGAACCGACGCCCAACTAGAGCTCGGATGCCTTGACGACGCATCAGGCGCTCCACCCGCCCGTGGCTGGTTGTTCGCCCCTCCGCGCGCAAGGCCGCATGCACCCGAGGTGAGCCATAGCAACTGTGATGTTCGGCACGAATTCGTCGAACGGTCTTCAGGAGGTGACGGTTGGATACCGACCTGTTGCTCTCAGGATGTGATCGAAAGCCGTAATAGCCGCCGGGGGAGACTTTGAGCACGCGGCACATAAGACGCCCCGGCTAGGTGCTCGCATGCTGCTCGATGAAGGCGAACGTCACTTGGGCATCTCCGAGAAGATGCCGATCGCTTTTTCTTGGAGTTCGCGCTCCAGGCGCGTCCGGTCAAGTTCACGCCGCAGACGGGCAATCTCGGCTGCTTGTTCGGAGGGGGAAGCCACCGGGCTCGCAGGCACGGATCCTGGTGATCCTGCCGGTCGCGACGGTGGAGAGCCATCCATCAGCGCCGTGCGCCACTGCCTCAGCATGGAGGGTTGGATCCCAAGTTCGGCTGCGATCTGCATCTGGGGCCGACCGCTGCTTTCCAACAGGGCCACCGCCTCGCGTTTGAACTCAGGCGTGACACCGGCGGTGCAGCGAAGTAAACTCGCGTCGCGTCTTGGCCATCAAACACCTTCCGCGCCCGCAGAGAGCGTATCAGAGGTGTCCGCGAAACCGGGGGAAGATCACGCGTTTGCAATCTGCTACTGGGGGCATTACGCTTTTATCGCGGGACCAGCATCGATAGAGCCATATGCCACCTCACAAACCGCTTGCAGGCATCGACGGCGCATCTCCGGGTCTGTGATGCGGACGTAAGCGTCGAGCAGTTCCAGGCACTCGCGACTTAAGGTGGTATCGGTCGATTGAACTGAGTTGTTCGCGCTGTGCATTGCGTTTGGAGTTTTGCCTGGGTCCTGCAGCGCGGCGGCGGATATTCCAAGCTGCTCAGCGATGCGATGCTGAAGGTCCTTGCTACGGCTTAAGCCTGTTCGGTCCTGTCTGCCTGCCTCCGCGTCCGACAAGAAGATTCCCGCCACCTCAAAGTCATCGAGCTTGCGGCCCATTTTCTCATCCCCGATTGCATGCAAAATTCGGCCAAGCTTGTGTACCTCACCGGACATGCAAACGCGATAGTGCAAAGGTACCAGTAGGACACTTGCCTCTTACCCCCATTTGTTAATATTCTATCAGCCAGTTTCGATGCCAACTCAGGCCGACATGTGAGACGATAGAGGCTCTGATGGCGCGACGGGATACATGCGCGGTTGAGGTTTTACAGATCGTCCTACAGGACGCGATCGATGCCTCAGACATGATCGGGCGTTGGGACTGGGACATCCCCAATGATCGGCTGTACGCAGATGCAACAGTCGCTCTGCTTTTTAGCGTCGATCCCGCGATGGCGCGGGGCGGAGTTCCGCTGAGCCTGTTCCTGGACGCCATTCATCCGGACGATAGGACAAAAACTGCCGAGGTCATCGCGAAAAGTGCGAAGGCGGGTCACTCTTACGTGCAGGAGTATCGTGTTCATTCGGCCGATGGAGCTATGAGGTGGGTCTTAGCGCGCGGCCTCATCGAACTGGACGAGACAGGCCAGCCCCGGCGGGGGACTGGGTTCCTCGTCGACATCACCCAAAATCGGGTTGATGAAGCCGCTTATTCGGCTGGGATACCTGAATGTACAAGTCATCCCTTAGAAGAAGCGGCTGAGCATTGCTTAGTCGTACGAGGCGCCATCCAAAAGCTCTCCGACCCTCTTCTGCAAAGCATGACTGATATGCTCTTACTGGAGCTTGGACGTCGTATCTCGAAGCTTGAAAACGACCAGCGCCGTGCACGAATGAATTAATCTACGAGAAAAATTCTTTATGGAACGCTACTTCTTCGACGTCGAGAATGGTCACATCACGGTAGACGACGATGGCAGAGAACTGATTGGAGCTGACGCAATCGCCAAAATCGCTATGAGCACTCTAGCTTGAGTTCGCGCGTTTTGAGAGCGCAACCAACAGCGAACGCGAGCTTTCCGCGACCGTTTGGAATGGGCAGGGAGCCAATCTATCGAGCGTTCGTCACCGTGAAGGCCGAGTGGTTGGCCAGTGCAAGCAGCCGATCCGGTGCCCATAAAGATCAGGCTGAGAGTAACCTGCTGTAGCTGCATGGATCCTCTAAGTCAGAGAACCGATCGGATACCCGTCACACCAAGCTTTGCGCTGGGCACGCGTGTAGCCCTTGCGAGGCATATCGTGTAGACTAGGCCTATCCTAACAGGCTGGCTCACGACCGCCTTGAGCAAAAGTAGCAGCATAGAGCCATTCGTGCCGGATCATAAGTTTAGCAATTTGTGCACTAAGAACGTCGTAGCTCTCCCGAATGCGACGAAAGTTCGCGTTCGTTTGCTCCTGCAGATCACGCAGATAATGGAGCTTTTCGGTGTCTACATGATCGTCGAGAGAGTAACTGCTCTCGCGAAGGGCCAAAAGTCTAACCTGCTGCTCGATTGAGGCTAGGGCATCGAACAGTTCAGCAAGGTACTCTTGCGCATTCATGAGCTGTGCTAGGCTCGCTTGGAAAGTTCGCCGCATCCTAATGAGGTCGGGGCCTGGAAGCAGGTCGTTCGCAGGCACCATGAGATCATTCTCCTCCCACCAACGTTGCTTGGCGTTCGATCATGCGGCCTCGGGCAATGCGGCTCACACACTTAACGAGCGAGAACACGAGCAGCCTGCTTTGTCGTGTCGACAGCGTATGAGACCTCGTCGATCGATGCCGAGATCGCCAGCACGTTCTGTGAAATGGCTCGAACTGCTTCGGCTGCCTCCTGCATGCTGAGTGATATCTCACGTGTCACCACGCTCTGCTCCTCAACCGCAGCGGCCGTGCTGACAACGTAGTCCCGCATGGTCTCGACCGATCCCTGGATCGTTCCGAGCGTACCAGTGACCTGCTCCGAAGCTGTTTGTACGCTATCGATCTCACTGGAAATTTGGCTCGTGGCACGGGCTGCCTGGACGGCGAGGTTCTTGACCTCCTGCGCGACCACAGCGAAGCCGCGTCCTGCTTCGCCAGCCCTAGCCGCCTCAATGGTCGCGTTCAGGGCCAGCAGGTTGATCTGGCTGGCGATAGTCTGGATCAGGGCCACGATGCCGCTCATCGCCGTCGCAGCTGCTGTGAGCTTCTGGGTAACCGCACCCGCTACCTCTACCTGCGCATGCGCATCGTCCGTTGCGGCGCGTGCCTTGCTCATGCTGTGTGAGATTTCATCGACGGAGGCCGCCAGTTCTTCGGAGGCGGCAGCCATGGTTTGTACGTTACTGGCTGTACGTCCGGCAGCCTGAGTGGCAGACCTCGACTCCTGCGAGGAGAGCGAAACAGCACCGTCGATCTCAGCAAAATTCTGTTCGATCAGGCGCTCGAGGTCAGCCAACAAGGCGACTTGCGCCGTAATATCGGTCGAGAACTTCACGACCTTGTAGGGACGCCCACTCGCATCAAAAATGGGATTATAGGAAGCTTCAATCCAAACCTCGCGGCCATCCTTGCCGATGCGCTTGAATTGCCCCTTCTGGTACTCACCCTGGCGCAGGTTGGCCCAGAACGCAGCGTAAGCGGGACTGTCGGCGAACGCTGGATCGACGAACATCCTGTGACGCTGACCGACAATCTCGGGCAGCGTGTAGCCCACGACCGACAGAAAGTTCTCATTGGCCTCAATGATGGTTCCGTCTAGATCGAAGGCGATGACGGCCTGAGCCTTCTGGATGGCCTCGATCTGCCCTTCGCGATCCGCATCGAGCCGCTTCTGCCGTGTAATGTCGGCAGCGAATTTAATGATCTTGTAGGGCTTGCCACGACGATCAAAAATCGGGTTGTAGGACGCCTCGATCCAGACCTCGCGGCCATCCTTGCCGATGCGCTTGAATTGCCCGGCCTGGAACTCGCCAGCTCGAAGCTTCTCCCAAAACTCTTTGTAGGCACGACTGTCCCTCACGGCGGGCTCGACAAAGTCTCGGTGCTGCTGCCCAACAACCTCCTCTGCGCTAAGACCAAGCACGGAAAGGAAGTTCTCATTGACGCGAACGACAGTTCCATTGAGATCGAATTCGATCACTCCCTGGGACCGTTCGAGCGCAGCGAGCTTAGCGCTATCTTCCGTCATCGAATGCTGGTTGCGACTGAAGAGCATTGAAAAAACTTTCGAAAGCTATCGCGCGATGTCGGCCCGTAGTGCCCACAAACTACGCTCCAGCCCTAGCTGAATACTCGAACAACAGATGGTCACCATCATGCCGCATCCGTTAACAATGAGTTCAATTTCACCCAAAATTCAACTGACATGAGAACTTTCTGTACTACGTGCGGATTGGGCCTACGATTAGGAGCCCGTGATGGCTCACCGCATGAGGTGCATAATGTCCGCATCAACTGCCGTTCGGCATTCGTCTCGCTGGATGCAATCAGCCTTCTTGCTGGGCGCCCTGAACCTGCTTTCAGTGATCGGCATTTGCGCAGTCGCGGCGTTCCTCCTTTGGGAGATGCGCCTCGATGCAACGCGGCGCACCGAGATCAGCTCGCGCAGCGTAGTGCAGGTTCTGAGCCGTGACATCGCGCGCAATATCGAGATGTACGACCTTTCCCTGCGAGCGGTCGTCGACGGCATGAAACGATCCGAGGTGATGCAGGCGCTCCCCGAGTTGCGACATATGATCCTGTTCGATCGAGCGACCTCAGCGGCTGGTTTCGCCAATCTTTTGGTGCTGGACCAGAATGGCAACGCCATTGCCAACTCCCAGACGCTCGGACCCATCTCGCTTAACGCGTCAGATCGGGAGTACTTTCGTTACTTCGCTAACCGAGCGGACGACGGGTTGCATATCAGCACGCCCATCGTCTCCCGCCTCAGTGGTCGACCCGTTCTCGTGATGAGCCGCCGGTTGTCGAACTCCGACGGCATATTCACAGGGGTCGTTGTTGGTGGCATTGAGCTCGACTACATCCGCAAGCTCTTCGCCACGGCTGACGCCGACCATCTTGGAACCGTCACTCTGTATGGGCCAAGAGGAACGATCGTCATGCGTGACCCCTTCGATCCAGATCGACTCGGGATCAGCGTGGCACAAACGCCGAGCTACCAGAGGATGTTAGCTGCCAAAAGCGGCAGTTTCATTGGCCGAGCAATGTTAGAAGAGGGGGACCGTCATTTCGTGTTCGCTCAGATCGGCGACTACCCACTTCAATTGAGCACCTCCGTCACCCCGGCTCAGGTCTACTCCGACTGGCTTGGGAAGTCATTGGGGCTTGGCGTCGTCGTCGTCAGCCTCTGTGGCGCGACGGTGGTCTTAACTTGGATGTTCGGTCGCGAGTTGAGCCGCAGGAAGCGTTCCGAACAGGTTACTGCCGCTCTAAACGTCGAGCTGGAGCAGATGGCGACCACAGATGCTCTGACGGGGCTCGCCAATCGGCGACGCTTCGACGAGGTGCTCGCACGGGAGTGGAGGCGCTCTGTTCGCACCCAACAGCCGCTGTCCCTGATTTTGCTGGATGCGGATCACTTCAAGGGCTTCAACGACACCTATGGGCACCAGAGAGGTGATGCAGCCCTGAAGCTGATTGCCCGGTCGATCGAGGCGGCAACCGACCCAGCTCACGACATCGCGTGCCGCATCGGCGGTGAGGAGTTTGCGGTGATCCTGCCCGAAACGGATGCTGCCGGAGCGGAGATCGTTGCGGATCGCATCCGCGAAGCCGTATCAGGGTGGAAAGAGCCACACGCGGCAAACCCGCATGGCGTTCTGACCGTCAGCGGGGGCTTGGCTCAGATCCCGCAAGTTCGCGCTGCGGATACGGCTGCTCTCATCGCAATTGCCGATCGCGCGCTCTACCAAGCCAAGGCTCGTGGCCGAAACCAGATACGGGTCGCAGGTAAGCGCGAAGCTGGCCTACGAACCGTTGCCGACACCTAGAATACTGTTTTCAGGACTTAGGCCATCCTGAGCTACGTGGATGGCTAGCCTTGTCCCCCACCCCGGCGGCGTCCTAAAATAAACATCGTCTGCTTCAATCAAAGTCTCGTCGTCTAGGAGAAGAGATTGGGCTATATCATCGGATGGTATGCCATAAACCTTTCTAAAGCTGCGTTTGAATACACTATTCACATTAATGACCTTTCCTAAAGCATACTAACGTACAAAATCCTACCCTCGAACCGCAAAAGATTGATTTTTGTAAACACTTCCTATAGCCGCCTTATGCGATTGTACCCGACCAAATAAACGTAGGACGGAGTTCCAGGTGGGACAGAAGGGAATTGCAGCGGACGTCACGTTGGTTTCGCTCCAAGAGGCTATCGACGCACAGGATATCATTGGCCGATGGGATTGGGACATTCCAAAAGACTGCGTGTATGCGGACGCGCTAGTAGCTTTGCTCTTTAATGTTGATCCGAACCAGCTAGAGATTGGTACACCAATAAGCGAATTCATCGAAGGAATCCATCCTGGTGATCGTGCAAGAGTTCGTGACTTGATTACAAAATGTGCTAAGGCTGGCCGCTCGTACGTGGCGGAGTACAGGGTCTGTTCTGCCGACGGTCAAACGCGTTGGCTTCTTGCTCGTGGTCGTTTCTTTCTTGACACGACTGGAGAGCCCTTACGCAGCAGTGGTCTACTGATCGATGTCACGCACAGCAAAATCGATGATGTGGCCTATGTTAGGGAGACCACTTCACACTTAGAGCATCCTCTGGCGCAGGCTGCCGAGCATTATTTAGCAGCCCGGGAAGTAATTTCCGAACTTTCTCACCCGCGTTTGCATCGGCTGAACGATATGATTCTCTTAGAAATTGGCAGTGAGCTTGCAGCCCATGATAGAGTGCAACGCATCGCGCTCATGCATTGATCAAGCGGTCTGGGTCCTCTACTCCGCGGTATTTATCAAGTAGACAGAGCTAGTTCAGGAGGGCAGGTGACGATGTCGTTACTGTCCATAATGGTCGACAATTTAGGCGTCGGCAATTTAATCAAACATTATGTCGGTACATCAGAGGCTTGTCGGTAAAGTTTCTATCCCTCAAGCCTACTTGCCCTGCGAACTCGAAACGCGGATCGCTGCCTTCGTCGCGCATTACAACCACTGCCCAGCTCACGATAGCCGCCACGACGTCACGCGCGTCGAAGTCCACCTCGGACACGGCGAAGGGATCCTGGCTGAGCGGAATTGCATCAAGCGCCAGCTTTCATGTACCGCCGCTTGCGTCACTAGCCGAACGCTGCCTACTCTCTCACCCCAGCTGGACCGGAGCCTTCGCTGCTGGATGCTGTAAAATTTTCGGATAATATGATGATGGACAATTTTGCAATCAAATAATAATAATCTAATTAGATTGATTATTATCGGAATAAAGTTAAGTTTTATTTTGTTATGTTATTAATTTACTATTATACATATAAGATATTTTTTCATATTTGATAATTCACCGACCTAAAAAATCGTGAAATATTATTGTGTTTATGCAAGTCCCTAGTTGTTAGTATAATATTGATGAATTATTATTGCTAATTCCCACATCTTGATTAATCTTTAAGTTAACATCGCTTGAGTATTCGACAAAATTTCGATGAATATACGCATTGGTTTCATTGGATGGCAATGGTCGACTTATGAAATAACCCTGTATATCCGTGCAGCCCTCCATGCTAACTTGATCTAGTTGATAATTAGTCTCGACGCCTTCGGCCGTAACGGTTGCCCCGAGTTGCGTTGCGATTCCAACGATTGCTCGGACAATCGCCGCAGCACTGGGGTCGTCAATATCGCTGACGAAGGAGCGGTCGATCTTGATACTGTCGAAGGGAAAACGACGCAGATAGCTGAGAGATGAGTAGCCTGTGCCAAAGTCGTCAAGCGCAATGCGAACACCAGCGCTTTTCAAGCGATGCAGGCAGGCGATCACCGCCTCCGCATCCTGGACGAGAACGCTCTCGGTGATCTCCAATACGAGACGATTGGGCGGGAGACCTGAGGTACGCAGAGCCGAGATGACACTCTCTTCAAGCCCCGGTTGCTGGAACTGAACGGCAGAGACGTTGACGGCAATCCGCAGATGGCGAGGCCAGGCTGCCGCTTCCCGGCATGCCTCCTGCAGCGCCCAGGAACCGAGCGAGACAATCAGTCCGGTTTCCTCGGCCAATGGGATGAACGCACCAGGCGCAATCATTCCACGTGTCGGATGAGGCCAACGCATCAGCGCCTCGAAGCCGACGATCCGGTGGTCAGACAGACGCAGCACAGGCTGATAATGCATGGCAAAGCTGCCGCACATGATGGCCTCACGCATCTCCAACTCAAGCTGCATGCGGGCCTCGATAGCCGCATCCATACCGGGTTCGTAGAAGCGGTAGCTGTCGCGCGCTGCCTCCTTGGCTCGATAAAGCGCGAGGTCCGCGTTCTTGAACAGGGTTTCGGCTGTGTCGCCGTTGGACGGAGACAGAGCAATCCCAATGCTGACGCCGACAGTCACGAGGTGCCCGCCAAGATCGAGTGGTTGGCCTACCGCATCGATCATACGTTGTGCCAGCGAGCTGACTTGATGCACGTGGTCTACGTGCGAGACGATAATCGCGAACTCGTCGCCGCCGAGCCGTACCACGACATCGCCGTCGCAAATGTTTGCGCGCAAGCGCGTGGCGATCTGGCAGAGCAGTTGGTCGCCCGCAGGATGGCCGAGTGTGTCGTTGACGGACTTGAACCGATCGAGGTCAAGGCACAGCAGCGCTGCCTGGCCTCGGCCGCGGCGAACCTCGGCCAGTCGGTGCTCTAAATGCTCGTAAAAAACGGTTCGGTTGGGCAAGCCCGTGAGCGCATCGTGGCGTGCCATGTAGGCGATGCGGTGTTCAGACGCTTTACGCTCCGAGATGTCGATATAAGTGCCAACCATGCGCAGCGGGGTGCCTTGCGGGTCCCGCGACACCACTCTGCCACGTGAGAGAACCCAGGTGTAGTCGCCAGACTTGGTTCGCATGCGGCGCTCAGAGGCGTACGTGGCGGATCGCTCCTCGAAATGCTCCGCTACAAGCGCCAGCGTCTGCTTCAGGTCGTCAGGATGAGTGAGCCCCATACAGGTGTTGATGTGCGCTTCGACCTCTCCTGGCTCGTAACCAAACATGGTGTACCAGCGGTCGGAGTACCAAACCTGCCCCGTGGTGACGTTCCAGTCCCATAAGCCATCGCTACCACTGTCGAGGGCGAGGGCAAGGCGCTGCTCGCTCGTGCGTAGGCGCATTTCGCTTTGAATGAGAGCGTCTTGGGTCGTGCGTCGCTCGGTTACATCGAGATCAAGGCCGACGATCTGCAGCGGCTTGCCAGTTGCCTCATCACGGATGATGCGGCCAAAGCTCATAAGCCAGCGGTACCCAGCACTGCCCTCGGGTCGCCTCACCCGATACTCTACTTTGTAGTTCGAGCCATCACGAAGCGCTGCTGCGTGAGCCGCATGGACAAATGGAAGGTCGTCCGGGTGTACCCTTGCGGCCCATTCGGCGATGCCGATGTCGATCCAGTCCGTTGAGCCCGACTCGCAATCGAACCCAAGCATGTTGGCGCTCTCAGGAGAGTTTTGCGCCACATTCCCATCCAAGCTCCACTGCCAAATTCCCGCTCCGGCAGCTTCCTGTGCAAGCCGGAGAAGATCGGTTGTCTGCTCAAGTTTCGCATGTGCGGTCCGGTAGCGCTCCTCGCTCGCTTTGATCAGCGACACCGATCGTATGCGCTCCTCCAGCGCGGATTCAGCTGCAATCCGTGCACGATGAAGTTCGATGTGAGCCACAACAATCCGAGCGAGGCCTTGCAGCTGGACTATCTGCAGCTCCGAAAACGTTCGCGGCTTGGTGTCGACGAGGCACAGCGTGCCAAGTCGAATGCCGGAGCGAAGAACAAGAGGGGCGCCTACATAGAAGCGGACAGCATGCTCGCCCGTTACTAAGGGGCTGTGGGCGAAGCGTGGGTCCGTCGTTGCGTCCTCCACGACGAGAACATCGTCAGACAGGATGGCATATGCACAGAACGCGATATCACGCGGTGTGCCATCTGCAGCGATCCCACACTTGGCCTTGAACCATTGTCGCTCGCTGTCGATGAGCGTGATCAGTGCGATAGGCACAGCAAACAACGTGGCGGCAGTGCTGCACACCGCATCGAAATGGGCCTCAGGCGCCGTATCGAGGATGCGCAGGTCGCGCAGAGCCGCGAGACGCTCGGCCTCGTTTGGCGGAAGCGGCGGCATGGTTATTCCATCGCTGGAGGTTGCTCATACCAGGCGGGTTAACGCACGCTACGCATCAAAGGATGAATAACTTTCACGCATGCGTACTCGATTGCGCAGCTTGCAGAGACAGCGGCGTCATTTGGGGGCCGTCATGTCTGATCAGTCGTTATATGGATGCAGAGAAGGGGCTGCCTGACGGCAACCCCTTCATGGCTTAAAAAGCGTCAGACGACGAACGATCCATTGTCGAGGACATGATGGCCCTGAAGAAGGACGGCGAAGTCAGCTGCTCCATCACCATTGGTGTCCCCCTGCACGAGGGTGCTTCCGCTCCCGAACTTCATTCGCAACTCACCAGCCTGCCCCGAGAACGCATCCGTTCCGATGAATTGGAAACTCTGGTTTCCCGATGCCCCCATATTTGCATCGATCTCACTGATGTCGATACGATCACCTTCTGAAGAGTCGAAATCCTTGATGGTGTCGCGGTTACCAAGGGTCACACCGCTGTCCAAAATGGTTTCGAAAACGAAGGTGTCGGCTCCATTTAGACCTGAAAGTATATCGTGGCCTGCACCACCATAGATTAAATTATCACCGGAATTGCCAGTGATTACATTGTCAGCATCGTTGCCTATTGCGACCAAATCACCCGAACCGTAGAGCATCATCCGCTCAATATTCGCTTCCATCGTATGGCTTACAGTTGAACGGATCGTATCGAAGCCTTCGTTCGGTTGTTCGATGGCGCGATCGCCGATGTTGTCGATAGTGTAGATGTCATTTCCAGTGCCACCGCGCATCGTGTCAGCACCGGTGCCACCGTCGAGCAAGTCATTGCCGGTTCCTCCGTTGAGGACATCGTTGCCGCCCCTGCCAAACAAGAGGTCGTTGCCTCCAAGACCATAAACGGTATTGTTGCCAGAGTTACCGTCGATCCGGTTATCGATGTCGTTGCCCGAGGCAACCAAATCACCTGAGCCGTAGAGCATCATCCGCTCAATGTTCGCTTCCATCGTATGGTCTACAGACGACCGGATCGTATCAAAGCCTTCGTTCGGTTGTTCAATAGTGCGATCGCCGATGTTGTCGATAGTGTAGATGTCATTTCCAGTGCCACCGCGCATCGTGTCCGCACCGATGCCGCCATCGAGAGCGTCGTTGCCGGTTCCCCCATCAAGGACATCGTTGCCGCTTCTGCCATATAGGAAATCCTCACCCGCAACGCCGTAGATTGTGTCGTTGCCGGCGTTTCCCTCGATCCTATTGTTGCCACCGTTGCCAGTGGCGACCAAATCATCAGAGCCATAGAGCATCATCTTTTCAATGTTGGCTTCCATCGTGTGGCTGACGGACGAACGAATTGTATCGAAGCCTTCGTTCGGTTGTTCGATAACGCGATCGCCGATATTGTCGATCACATAGACGTCGTTGCCGGCGCCACCGCGCATCGTGTCCGCACCGATGCCGCCGTCGAGGAAGTCGTTGCCGGTTCCTCCGTCAAGAGTATCGATCCCACCCCGACCATACAGAAAATCGTTTCCTGCATTCCCAAAAATTATGTTATTGCCAGCATTACCGTCGATCGTGTTATTGTTATTGTTGCCGTTAGTATCGATATTCCCGGATCCGCTCAGGATGACGTTTTCCACATTGGCGCCCAGGGTATAGGTCACCGACGAGCGAACGGTGTCGTTGCCTTCATCGGCCTCTTCGATGACCTGATCACCGGTGGAATCCACAACGTAGACGTCGTCACCGGCTCCGCCGCGCATGATGTCGTCGCCGGTGCCGCCAACGAGGACATCGTCGCCACCACGCCCGGTGAGGCGGTCGTTTCCAGCCCCGCCATCGAGGCGGTTGTCACCGGCATTGCCGACGATGCTGTTGTCGAGGGCGTTGCCCGTCCCGTCGATGTCGCCGGTGCCGGTGAGGACGAGGTTTTCGACATTGTCGGGAAGAGTGTAGGTCACCGAGGAGCGAACGGTATCGTCGCCTTCGCCGGCATCCTCCACCACAGTGTCACCGGATGAATCGACGATGTAGGTATCGTCGCCGCGGCCACCGATCATGGTGTCGTTTCCGGCGCCGCCGTCGAGGGTATCCCCTCCGATGCCGCCTCGCAGCGTGTCATCGCCGTCGCCGCCCGTCTGGGTGCCGCCGGCATCGATCACGATGTCGATGAGATCGGGCGTGGCGTCGAGATTGAGCCCGACCAGGGCGACCGTTTCATCGAGGGTTCCGAGGAGGAGATCCACGGTGCCGCCCACGAGATCTGTGACGAGGTCTCCAACATTGCCAAGAATGCCGGGGCTGGTTTCCGTTCCAAGATCGACCGGCTGGAATGGCAGGTCGAGCGTCGCCAGGACCGTATCGCCGAGCTTCACTTCCACGCCGTCATAGCCGCCGCTGGCCGACACCGTCCCTGTGAGGAGGCCTGTCGACGCCTCGATCTCCCAATTGCCGGTGTAGTTGTAGGTGAGGCCGTTCGCCTCGACCGTCAGAACCTCGAACGTATCCGTGCGGCTGCCGCCGAGGAGGAGGTCCCCGACGCTGTCGATCAGACCGGTAAACGTGACGCTGTCGGCATCGCCCAGATTGGGAAGGAAGAAATTGCGGACGTCAAAACCGGCATTGGTGAGGATCGATACCGTAGCCATTATGTTCTCCAAGCGGCAGCGCCGGTTCATCACAGCGCGATCAACTGATGGCGCAGAAAAGTTCCCAATAGGTGAATTTTTCGCTTCGAAGTTGTGTTATTCTCCTTTTGGAAGAGTGTGCTTTTTCATCCTCGATCCGAAGTCAGCATCTGTGGGGCAGATTGACGGTCTTCATGAATGCGCGATGGCTGGTTCATCGCAGCCCCCGAGACGCTAAGTTGATTAGAGATCCGGACTGGCCAAGAAGCCGGCAGAAGCGGTCATCACAAACATCCGCCGGGCTACGCGCCTGCAGCTTTCGTCCGAGGAGTAGATCCGTATCGTGCTGGAAGGACAGGGTGGCGAAGACAGCATCGCCGAGCATTGCCGACGGGAAGAAAGCTCTGCCTTGAAGTATTGTGGCTGTGCCCTGACCGGTATTTTGAAACGAGCCAAGTGAAAGGCTATTGCATGGTAGCGGCCATAGGTAGCCAGAAATGCAGATCCTTGAAGGTGAGTGTCTCGGCCGGCCGGTGGTCAAAGGAGGTGTACGGTCGGATGCGATTGTGAACGAAGGTCGACGCCACGTGGCCCTGGGCGGCTTGACGCCCCGCGCCTTCGCCAACCAAAATGTCACAGCCTGAGAACTTGCATAGCCTGCAGACAGCCAACAAGGTCAGCTCCAAACCTACGCTGCACTAACATCGAACACAGGTCACCGAATGGGGGCAGGCGAGCCGCGCCCCAAAGCCTTTCGTCTGGACCGCCGACCCGGATCGCATCATCCAAGCCGCAAAGCACGGGTGCTGAGTGTTAGAACTAAACCACTAGTTACACTCAACCAGTGCACACGGTTCTGTCACACACGCTTCATCCGGCAGGGCACAGCTCTAGCCGAAAAAAATTGTAAGGCATTGCTCTTGCCAGCTTACTCCTATCAGCGCATTTGAAGACGCCGTTAACGCTGAAGCGTCCGTTGGAGCTTCTAATCCGGAAAGCCAGATTTGATGCCTCTGCTCCGTACTTGATGGCACCAGTCAAAGTTTAAGCTGCACGGGACACAATGTCGGACTTTAACAAAGATGGAGGTGCGGGTGCGATCGGCCTTCGTATCAAATCGCTGCGACGTTCTGCTGGGTTAAGCCAAGCGAGGCTTGGAAGCGCCTTGGGAGTCACCTTTCAGCAGGTGCAGAAATATGAGAGTGGCCAGTCTAAGATCGCTGCTGAAAAGCTTCAGCGAATAGCTGACGCTTTGGGGGTTGATGTTAGCTACTTTTACAAGGTTCAGTCTGAGAAAAATATTATTGATGAGGTTCCCGATTCCAAAATTAATCAGCTACCAATCGAAGGAGCGTACTTCAAAGATTCGTTCGATAAAATTAAGGACCCTCGCGCCCGTTATTTGTTATCCGAACTAGCGCGTGTATTTAGTGAACTAGAATCGGGGGATAAGTAGTAATTTATATTTGAATATATTGAATAACAATATTTTTGGGTTGAATTGGGTTGATTTTGATGTGCAGTCCTAATTAAATTTAGGCATGAAGATCATAATTCCACCAATGGGATGTATTTTCTTCCATAATCGTCTGTGAACAGAATTTTTACTTGACACCCGACGGGTAAACTGCGCATTTTCCTTAAGTCGAAGTTTCTGTGTCCGCAGCGGACCAGCTTGGACCCACCCGCAATCGTGATCCTTTCCGAACGGCGCGCCTGAGCAGCTCGATGCGCGATTGCACGTCCCCTCGCCCCGCGGCACCTGCCCCGGGGCGTTTCTGTCTCCGGGCCTGAGCGGCCCTTTTCTCAGACCACTGCGCCGACTTTTCCCCTGCTGCCTTCCGGCACGCGGGCCTGTCGTCGTGCGCGCTTTCCAAGGACATTCCCATCATGACGACGAACGCGCCTGCCTTCCCCGTGGCCGGGTTGACCATCCTTGACCAAGCTCCGACCTCCCTCAGCGCCAACCCACGCAATGCCCGCACCCATTCGAAGAAGCACATCGCCAAGATCGCCGACAGCATCAGGGCGTTCGGCTTCACCGTGCCGCTCGTCGTCGACGAAACCGGGCTCGTGCTCGCCGGGCACGGACGGTTGTTGGCGGCCAAGCAGCTCGGCCTTCACACGGTCCCGACCGTCCGGCTCGATCACCTGAGCGACACGCAGAAGCGCGCCTATGCGATCGCCGACAACAAGATCGCGACCCTGGCCGGCTGGGATCGGGCGACCCTTGCCCTCGAACTCGGCGAACTCGCCATCCACCTGCCCGGGATCGGGCTGGATCTCTCCGTCACCGGTTTCGAGATCGCCGAGCTCGATCTGCTGACGGGGGATCTCGAAGAGGAGCGCCTCGCCTCGCGCGAGGACGAGCTCGGTGAGCCGGAAGTACCGGTCTCGCAGCTCGGTGATCTCTGGCAGCTCGGCCTGCACCGGATCCTGTGTGGCAGTGCCTGCAGCCGGGATGACGTCGAGCGTCTGATGGGTGGACGAGAGGCCGACATGGTCTTCACCGATCCGCCCTACAACGTCCCCGTCAATGGCCACGTCATGGGCCGCGGCCGGGTCCAGCATCGCGAGTTCGTCATGGGCTCGGGCGAGATGACGGAGGAGGCCTTCACGGCTTTCCTGACCGAGAGCCTCGGCCATGCCGTCTCGGTCTCTCGTGATGGGGCCCTGCACTACGTCTGCATGGATTGGCGTCACCTACCGGAGCTGCATGCCGCGACCCGCCCGCTCTACGGCGAGCAGAAGAACCTCATCGTGTGGAGCAAGACCAATCCGGCGCAGGGGTCCTTGTACCGCTCGCAGCACGAGCTGATCGCGCTCTACAAGGTCGGCACGGCGAGCCACACTAACAACGTCGAGCTCGGCCGGCACGGCCGCAACCGTTCGAACGTGTGGACCTATTCCGGGGTCAACACCTTCAAGGGCGCGGGCAATCTGGCGCTGCATCCCACGGTCAAGCCGGTGGCCCTGGTCGTCGATGCGATCAAGGACGTGACACGCCGCGGAGCGATCGTCCTCGATCCGTTCTCCGGCAGCGGTACGACCTTGCTGGCTGCGGAGAAGACGGGACGCGAGGCGCGGGTGCTCGAACTCGACCCGGTCTATGTCGATGTCGCTATCCGGCGCTGGCAGACCTTCACGGGACGGGACGCCATTCTCGACGGTACGGACGAGACCTGGGACGAGGTCCGGTCGGCTCGTACGGCCCCTGCCCTGCTCGAGGAGGCTGCGTGATGGCGGACGCTGCGAACACCACTGTGACCAAACCGAAGCGACGCACCGCGTATGAGATCGGGTACGGCAAACCGCCAGCCGACCGTCGCTTCCGGAAGGGCCAGTCCGGCAACCCACGCGGCCGGCCCCGAGGCCACTCGGCACCGCTCGGCCGACGCGATCTTCTGGACGCGTTTACCCAGGCCGCGCGTGAGCCGATTGCCATCACCAAGGATGGCCGCACGATTCGGACGACCCAGATCGAGGCACTCGCCCAGCAACTCACCCGGAAGGCACTGCAGGGCGACATGAAAGCCGCCAAGCTCCTCTTCGATACCATCAAGGCTCTGGCGCCGGCGGATGAGCCCGATGGCATGTCCCATGAGGAACGGCTGAAGACCCTCGACGATCGACCGAAGTATGCTCCCAGCATCGAGGTCAGGTTCGTCGACGCTGGCGATATGCGCTCGAGGCTCGGAGAGACCTTAGCCCCCTCCCCTGATGCCTCATAATCCCATGCAGCCGGAGAGCCTCATGGCTCTCCGGCCCTTTTTGCATTGGCCCGGACGCGATCCCTGATCCCGCCGATCGACTTGGCTGTTTCGCCGACACGCGTCCCTGTTTGGCTGAGACCAATTCCCTGTTCCAGCGCACAGGGAATTGCCCCTTAAGTCATTGCCTTGGCTGCTGTATTGCCGGGCCAAAAAGAGCCTGGGAGCTGCACCGCGCCGTTTTCCCTGTTGTTTTCCCTGTTAGCAGGGAAACGGCGCCAGAGACCGGTTTGGACAGGGTGGGTGCCCCACCACCTTTTTCCCTTTATGATGCCTCGAAATTGACTCGACGCGAGGACCATTCGAGGGCTACCGGAACCGGAAACGTATTTTGACCCCGCTTGGGTGGGTCGCGGCAAGGGGCGGTCGGAAACGAAACCAACCCACTGTTTGAACCGCGCCGGCTTTCCCGGAGGTCGTGTTCCTTGGCGTGGTGTAGCTTGGTGAGGGCCACCACGATCACCGGCTTGGGTCGGGAGGATCGGGCTGCCAGGGTCGGCAGGCTGATGAGGGGATCATCGCCGATTGGGGCGATGCTTTCCAGGGTCATGTAGCGGGCACGTTGCACGGCCCATTCGTCGTTCTGCTCCAGCAGGATGGCGCTGACGAGGCGGGTGATGGCGGCCTCGTCGGGGAAGATACCGATCACTTCGGTCCGGTGTTTGATCTCGCCGTTCAGTCGTTGGAGGGGGTTCGTGGAGTGGAGCTTGTGACCCGGTGGGCGGCCGGGAAGCCCATGTCGGCCAGCACGTCGGGCTCCGCCGTGTCCATCAGGGCGGCGCGCTTGGGCGCTATGGGGCGAAGCTGATCGGCGAAGACGACGCGGCGGCCCGAGCGGCCGGCATGGGCGAGCACGTTCCTCATGACGCCGGAGGCGCCGCGAGCGCAGCGAAGCGAACTGGACGCGGCAGCGCTGCCAGGTGGGGTTCATCACCTTGGCCACCGAGGCCTTGATGCCCTCGTGGGCGTCCGAGATCACGAGCTTGACGCCGCGCCGGCCCCGGCGCGCCAGCTTCCGGAGGAACGCCGTCCAGAACGTCTCGGCCTCCGACGAGCCGACGTCCATGCCGAGAACCTCGCGCCGGCCGTCACTGTTGACGCCGACCGTCACGATGACGGCGGCCGAGACGATCCGGTCGTCCTCCAGCCGCTCGGCGCTCTTCTCGTCGTGGGCCGCGCCGGTGAGGCCGCCCACTTCCAACTCCATAAGTCGCTCGGCGGCAAAGCCGATCATTTCGCGCAGCAGATCGGTGTCGGCGCTCTCCTCCATCAGCCCATGCAGGGCCATGATCTCGTCGGTCATCGGGGAGCTCTCCGGTTCGGGGCTGGAAGTCGCAACTCGACCCTACCCGGCAACCGCCGATGACCACCCGTCAGCTACACCGCTGCCTGGGACACAGCCATGTCGGGCCATGTTCGGGAAGATCGGGCTCTCGTAATCGCTATCGGTGGTCGTGACATAGCGGCGCCGAACGCGTGGCTGCAGGTCATGGGCGCGCATGAGGCGGCGGACCTTTTTGTGATTCACCCGCCATCCCTGCTGTCGCAGAGCTGCCTGGACGCGGCGCCAGCCGTAGGCTTCGAACGCGTCGCCGACCGCAGCCATAGCCTCGACTCGGGCGGTGTCGTCGGTAGCACGCATCGGAGCGTTGTAGTAGGTGGAGTGCGCCAGACTCATCCGTCGGCATCCCTCCGCAACGGAGAGGCTGCCGGGCCGGTGATTACGGACGTAGGCTCGCTTCTCGGCAACGGTCCGTTGCGCAGAGCTCCCTTTAAAAACTCAAGCTCAAGCGCCTGCCGGCCGACGAGCCGTTCGAGCGCGGCGATGCGCGCCTCGTAGGCTTGGATCGTGTCGTCGGCGGCCGCGTCATCATCGAACGCGCCGGCCTCGTACTTCTGCACTCAGACGCGCACGAGGTTGCGCAAGAGATCGTGGCGCTTGGCCAAGCCGTGCAGCGTCTCGCCGGACAGGTACTCCTGCGCAACCTGACGCTCGAACGCGACGCTATGGGAACGGTGTCGTGCCATGGTCTTCATCCTTCGAAGATCCAACAATCCGGTCAATCAGCCTTGCCCAATCCGTCCACCCCCAGGGCCCCACTCCAAGTATCTCGGCGCAGTTCAGCATGTCGCGATAGGACGTCGTTGTCCGGTGCGTAACGTAGGAAGCGTTCGTCCAGCACCTACTCGGTGAAAAGGACGATGACGGAGCGTGTGCCCTGTCGTCCCGTCGAACCGTTCAGTCGTTTTCTTCATCGCATCGATCAGAATTACGCGCTTACCGAATTGTAGATCGGACGGCATTCTGAGGGGGCGCTGTCGATGAGGATTCGCGCCGCGAACCCCGCAACCGGACGCGACCGAACCGAGATGCCTGTCCCGGAAGACGCCAACCATGGCCGCCTCAGCGACGACTCCTGCCCCACGTGCCGCTGCCCGCCCTGCCCGTCGCGATGGGCCGGTTTCGGCCGGGCCCGCACGCGCTCGCCCGATGGGGGATGTCGTGCGGCCGCTCGCTGCAGCGATCCTGACACCGCTGGCCTATGCCGCCGAATGGCCTTTCACCGGTGACGGCAATGCCACCTTCTGGACCTGTCTCGCCTTCGTCGGTCCCGTCCCACGGCCTTCTGCTTCTGCGCCGTCAACGCCGCGAGCGCGCGATCTTCGGCGAGGACGATCTCGAACCTCATGGTCGCGGTGCCAGTCACCGGTCTCGCCCTCTCCATCACAGCCCTGCACGAGGCCCCGAGCCTCGACCTGATCGTCGGTCCTTTGCCATCGTGCTGGGCATCGCCGCGAGCACGTACCGATCCCGTCCCTGACTTCCCCCCGAAACGAGGAGCACTCTTAATGAAGGCCGTCGGTTTTTACACATCCCTGCCGATCGAGAACGAAGTGTCTCTGGTCGATCTCGACCTGCCAGCCCCGACGCCCGGTCCGCGCGATCTGCTCGTCCGCGTGCAGGCCGTCTCGGTGAACCCCGTCGACACAAAGGTCCGCGCCCGCGTCACCCCGGTCGAGGGCCAGCCGCACATCCTCGGCTACGACGCGGTCGGAATCGTCGAGGCGGTCGGCGAAGAGGCCCGACTGTTCCGAACCGGGGATGCCGTGTTCTACGCCGGAGCGCTGGGGCGGCCCGGGACGAATGCCGAGCTCCACTGCGTCGATGAACGCATCGTCGGCCACAAGCCCGCTTCGCTCTCGGCGGCCGAGGCCGCAGCGATGCCGCTGACCGCGATCACCGCCTGGGAAGCTTTGTTCGACCGGCTCGACGTCGGCAAGCCGGTGCCGGGTGCCGCCCGGTCGATCCTCATCATCGGCGGGGCGGGCGGCGTCGGATCCATCGCGACGCAGCTCGCCCGTCAGCTCACGAATCTGACCGTCATCACCACCGCCTCGCGGCCCGAGACCGTCGCCTGGAGCCGCGAGCTCGGTGCCCATCACATCATCGATCACACTCAATCGATCGCTGCCGAGATCGCGGCACTGGGATTGGGCGCACCGGGCTTCGTGTTCTCGACCACCAACACCGATCAGCACGTGGCCGAGATCGCCGAACTGATCGCGCCGCAGGGTCGCTTCGCGCTGATCGACGATCCGGAGAGCCTCAACGTGGTACCCTTCAAGCGCAAGAGCGTGTCGACCCACTGGGAGTTCATGTTCACGCGCTCGATGTTCGAGACCGCCGACATGGAAGCACAGGGGCGGCTCCTCGACGAGGTTGCGCGCCTCGTGGATGCGGGCACGCTGAAAACCACCTTCGCCGAGAGCTTCGGCCCGATCTCGGCCGGCAACCTTCGGCGTGCGCATGCGCTGATCGAGAGCGGGCGGGCCAAGGGCAAGATCGTCCTGGAGGGGTGGGCATGAGCGGGGCATCGGCCCCGGACAGGCGTAGCGTGTTGGCGGGCGCCGGTGCGGCGATGTTGTTCGCGTCTGGGCCAGCCCACGCGGACACGCTTAACCTCACGGTGACTTTCACCCTGCAGCTGGGAGCCCAACCTACTCCCAGCGATCATCGCTGAAGAGGGACCATGTCGGACATGTTCCAGACCAGCGCTTCGACCTCACGGCCATCGCGGCGGCTTCGCCCGAGACCGCCGAGACCGCTACTGGCCGACATCTATCTGACGCACGGCTAGGCGGCGAGCGCGCAGGTGTTCCGAGTCTATCTCCCCACGCCGCCGCATTACCACCCGACCTGCAACGAATACCTCATTGCGCTGTCGGGGTGCGGAACATTCTGAATGGGGGATGCGAGTACGGCGGCCGCGTTCGGCCCTGGCGAACTCCTGTCCTTCGAGCGCGGCACCGTTCACGCCCTGCCGACGATCACGCAGGGGCCGATGATCCTCCTCTCGATCGACACGCCGCGCCGCGCGCCCACCGATATCATCTTCGTCGATCCCGCCGACGGGGCGCCCGAGACCTTCATGGCCCGCAACGCCCCGGAGGCTTGAGCACCGCTCGCGGTCGGTGGAATGTCGAGGCCGAAAGGGGGCCCGAACGTCCGGCGAGCGCTGTGAAGTTCGACGATCAGGCGATCCTGTTCAGGATTTCGATCGCGAGCGGCTCGCTCAGGAGTTCGTCGAAGCGGGCGGCGAGCGTACGGAAATTCACGCCATCGGCATGGATGTCGAGGGCGGCCTGACTTTCCCAGACCTCGTACATCACAATCGTGCCGGGCCGCTCACGACTTTCGTGAGCCACATAGGCGAGACAGCCGGGCTCCGCGAGCACGGCGGGCACCAGCGCCGCCATGGCCTGAACTAGCGCTGCCTCCTGTCCTTCGCGGGCCACAAGGCGGGCGATCAGATGGACGTGCTCCGACATGATCTGCTTATCCCTGCTTCTGTACCGGCCCCGCCAGACCCCATTATGGTGCGCAACGCCCCAGACGTGCTGATCGTCCGCCGACGCTCAGGCCGCGATGGTGAGCCCGTCATGGCCGGCGAGGCTCTGGCTGAGGAAGGTGATCAGTGGCTCCACGAGGTCGGGTGCCCGGTCTTCGCCGAGTACGCTGACCTCGGTCATGGGCAGGGCCGGCCAGAGCTCGGGCGCCCGCAGGATCTGTATGCCCTCCTGCACGAAGGAGCGCCCGAGCAACGTCACCCCGAGCCCGCCCGCCACCGCTGCCTGGACGCCCATCAGGCTGCTCGCCGTGCACGCGGCGACCCAGTCGCGCCGCACGGAATCGAGGGCCGCGATCATCTGCTCGCGATAGCTGCAGGGGGCCGCCAGCATCACCAGGCGCGCGGGCTTCGTAAAATCGAGCTGATAATCGGCGGAGGCGAGCCAGACGAGGGGCTCGCGCCAGATCACGCGCCCCCGCCCGTTCGCACCACTGCGCTTGACGATGACCGCATCGACCCGGTCCGCGTCGTAGGCTTCGAGGAGGTTGCAGCTCAACCCCGTCATCAGCGCGATATGGACGTCGGGATAGAGGCGGCCGAACCGGGCGAGGAGCTTCGGCAACTGACCGGGGATGAAGTCCTCCGACACACCGAGCCGCAGGGTGCCGCTCGCCGGCGGCTCCCGCCATCCGCGCAGGAACCGGTCGTTGAACTCCAGCATCTGGCGGGCCGCCACGAGCAGGCGCTCGCCGTCCGGCGTCAGTCCAAGCATGCGGCTGGTCCGGTCGAAGACCCGCCGGCCCAGGATCTCCTCAAGGCGCAGAACTTTCTGGCTCACCGCCGATTGCGAGCGATGCACGACGTCGGCGGCGGCCGTGAAACTCCCCGTCTCGGCCACCGCCACGAAGGCCCGCAGCAGATCGAGTTCCAGATCCGGGTGTCGCATCGCTCCGCCGTCTCCCATGATCGCACGCGCTAGCTTCGAGACCTGCCTCGCGCAGACCGCCCGCCGGTGCGATGCCCTCAGCCACGCACCGAGGAAGATGCAGACTGGGCGACGGGGCCTTCAAATGTCTCGACATGCTCGTCCGCCAGTAGCACGACAACCCGCGTCTCGACCGGAACGCGGCCGTAGAGATCGATGATGTCCTGGTTGAACATCCGGATACAGCCGGAGGAGACATCGGTGCCGATGGATTGCGGTTCTGTGGTGCCGTGGATGCGGTAGAGCGTATCGCGCGGACCTTCGAACAGGTAGAGCGCGCGTGGTCCTAGCGGGTTGCCGGGACCCCCGGCCATGCCGTTGCGCCACGGCCCGTTGCGGTCCGGTTCCCGTGCGATCATGTCCGCCGTCGGGGTCCAGCGTGGCCACTCGGCCTTGCGTCCCACCCGCGCCGACCCGCTCCAGGCCAGACCGGCCCTGCCGACGCCGACACCATAACGCAGGGCTCGGCCGTTCTCGCGTACGAGATAGAGAAACTTGTTACCCGGATCGACGACCAGCGTACCCGGCGTTTCGGCGCGCGGATAGGCGACCTCCTGGCGAAAGTAGCGGGGATCGATGCTGCCGATCTCGGTCGCCGGAAGGGGGAAGCGTTCGTTGGGACGCGCACCATACATGGCGGTGAACGCCGCGCTCGGTGGCGGTACCACGGCCTCGCGCTGGGCCTCCATGGTCACGCAGCCGCCGCCGGCAAGGCTCACCCAGGCCAGAAGGACGAGGATCGGAAGCATAGGGCCGCCTCTGCGCCGGAGGGAGGCAGCCGATCCCGACTTAGTCATGAGACGTGCTACCTTTCCAGAGACGTTCGGCGCCGAAGGCATCGGATGGCCGTCAGACGCTCAGGAAAGATGCCTTTCGTCTAGGCCTGAGGGAAACGCATAGTTCTGATGGGTTTCAGATGACGATCGAATGGACGGCACGCGCCGTTAACTCGTCATCGCCCTCGATGCCGGCTTTCTGAACCTTTACCGCAAGATAGCGACGCCCGACGATCAGGCAGGCACGAGAGTTTTGCTCAACCTGGCCCGTGCTTCGTTGGCCAGACGGTGCAGGACATCCGCGTAGCGCGTGAGCAAGCGCGCAAGAGGCGAGCGCCACAGGCCGTGTCCGTCATCACAGAGCGGATCGTTCACCACGGGACTGCCATCGGCGCCCACCAGGACGTTGCCGATGTTCGGATCGAGGCCTTGCGGCGATACCGCACGCAAGGACGCGACATAGGCTTCGTATCCGGGCCACGCGGCCCTGAAGTCTTCGCGGATCCCGTCGAAGCTCGCGTGATCGATCCGCGGCTCGTGGGCCGGCCATTCCACCTTGAACCGGTCTCGGACGCCCTCGTCCATCGCGACGCCCGGATGGTCCGCGATGACGGCGTGGGCATAGGCCAGCCACCAGGCATCCCGAGTTGGATTTGTGAGCCGTGAGCCGACGGTCATCAGCGCGCCGCAGCGGCTGACCTGCAGGTCGTGGATACGCGGCGCGTGCGGGCCATCGGAGCCTGCGAACCCCTTGCGAAGCAGGGCCGCATAATCGCCGAACCCGTCGGCCTTGCGTGCGAAGCGCACAACGACGTCCGGATGGTCCGGATGCGCATGGACGGTACCATGGTACCCGAATCCGATCTCCGACCAGCCTGTGGCGATGAGCGCGGCATAGGCCTCCGCGGCCGACCGTTCGGCAATGCCCAGGACCGCGAGCGAAGGACTGGACGTCCTTCCATGAGTTCTGAACCCGAACATCGCAGCCACTCCTTCCTGCCGAACGACAATCCGACGCGACGCGCTCTCAGCAGCCGCACGGGGGCGGCGTCGAGGCGGGGCCGGACGGGCAGGTCCGGCAAAGGTCCAGGAGACCCTGTCGATGTCGGGGGCAGCGTGACGCGGGTGTCACTCCACTGTCATGGAATGACCGGTGCTTTCGAAAAGTTCAATCCCTATGGGGAAGTAAATCGGCGGTGCGTGGGAATGAGCCAATCTGACCCATCATTGCTCGAGGGGCCGCCATCCTGCCAGCAGGTCGCGGGCCAGGATCCCCTCCGCCTCGCTTAGTCCAAGCTCTGCAACGGGACGAACGTGCCGACCCGCATGGGCCGGGCCGACCTCTACGTCGTCGAGGACGAGATAGTGCGTGATGTGGTTCCGGCTCGCGTGTTCGGTGATCTCATCGCCGCGCCCGGCTTGCTCGGCGGGAAGCATCGCGCCCGTTTCGGCATTCCGGCTCGTCGGCAGGATGGCCGTCCGCCAGTCCGGGTGAAAGCAGTCCTCGGATAGGCCGGCTTCCACCAGTGTCGGGCGGCAATCGTCGACGCGCCATGTGGACGACACGACCACCCTCGCGTCGAACTCCCGTACGAGGGCGGCAACGAGGGCGACCTGGGTCGGGTTGAGCCTGTCCTTCCCGGCTTGCCGTTGAAAGTCCACCGTCGTGACGACGCCGTCCACGTCGAGGTAGATCGTCAGCGCTCCAGCCCCTGTTCGTTCGCTCAAGGGGCCAGTCCCGTTTCGTGAAGCAACCCTGCTTCGGCCGCGGACGCCTACCGCGGGACGCTGCGATCGTCCAGCATCGGGTCCCCGGCCGGCGACGTCGAGGTGCCGCTAGAACACGTGCCGTAGGATGAAGAAGAGGACGCCCGCCAGGGTGATGGCGGCTGGCAGGGTCAGGACCCAGGCCAGCGCCATGTTGCGGACGGTCGACATCTGCAGGCCCGAACCGTTGGCGGCCATGGTACCGGCGACGCCGCTCGACAGGATGTGCGTGGTCGAGACTGGCAGACCGTAGAGTTCGGCGAGACCGATGGTGCCGGCGGCGACCATCTCGGCGGAAGCGCCCTGCGCGTAGGTGAGATGGGTCTTGCCGATCCTCTCGCCCACGGTGACGACGATGCGCTTCCAGCCGACCATCGTGCCGAGGCCGAGGGCCAAGGCGACGCACACCTTGACCCAGGTCGGGATGTAGCGGGTCCCGTCGTTGAGGAGGCCGGTATAGGCCTTGAGGGTACCGGTCTCGGCCTCCGAGAATGTGGCGCCGTTCTTCGGCAGGAGCCGGATCGCGTCGGCGGCGAGATACATGTCGTTGCGCAGGTTCGAGGTCGCCGCCGCCGGCACCTGCTTGATGGCGCCGTAGGCCTTCACGTTATCGGCGATGTCGGTGGAGAGCGCGGCGAGGGCCCCGTACACGGCAGGCCGGTTCAGGTCCTTGGACTTGAGAGCTTCCGAGACCTGCTTGCGGGCCTCGGCGGGGTCGGGCTTCGGCGCGTTCCCGGCATGGCTCGCGAACACCGTGCCGGCGTTCTGGGAGGTCTGGATGAAGGCCGGGGTGGTGTCGTCCGACATCGTGCGGTTGAGGGCGTAGGCGGTGGGGGCCGCGCCGATGAGGATGAGCATGATCAGGCCCATGCCCTTCTGGCCGTCATTGCCGCCATGGAAGAACGACACGAGGGTGCAGGTCAGGATCAGCAGGCTGCGGATCCACAAGGGCGGCGGGGTTTCGCCCTTGGGGGCCTCGTAGAGATCCTTCCTGCGCAGGGTAAACTTCAGGGCCAGCAGCAGCAGGGCGGCGGCGATGAACCCGATGACGGGGCTGAACAGCAGCGCCTTGAACACGCCCAGGGCCTGCGCCCAGTCGACGCCCGAGGTTGCCTGCCCCTCTGGCGCCATCAACTGGTTGGCGAGGCCGACGCCGATGACCGATCCGATCAGGGCATGGGACGACGAGTTCGGCAGGCCGAAGGCCCAGGTGCCGAGGTTCCAGAGGATCGCGGCGATGAGCAGCGCGAAGATCATGGCGTAACCGGCCGATGACCCGACCTGCAGGATCAGTTCCACCGGCAGCAGGGTGACGATGGCATAGGCGACCGCGCCGGACGACAGCATCACACCGAGGAAGTTGAAGGCGCCTGACCAGACGACCGCGACGAGCGGCGGCATCGAGTGGGTGTAGATCACGGTGGCCACGGCGTTGGCGGTGTCGTGGAACCCGTTCACGAACTCGAAGGCCAGAGCGATGAGCAGCGCCAGACCGAGCAGCACGAAAGCGCCGATGGCGAGAGGCGACTGGCCGACGGCGTTCATGTCGGCCACGAGGCTGTAGAGCGCGTAGCCCAGTCCGGCGACGAGGACGAGCAGGAAGGCGATGACGCCGCCAGGGTGAATGCCGTGATCGAGCTTCGGCCCTGCGGCGGGCGCCATGGCGCCCTGCGGCAGGCCGGTCGGAGCAGCAACGGCGTCGGACATGATGGCCTCAGGACCCGGGGGATCAACGATCCTGCCAGTAGGTCGCGCTCATAACAGTCCTGTGACATGCATTCAAAAAGCACCGATGGCGCTGGATTAAAGTCATCGACACGAACGTACGACGCGAACTCGCTCCTTGAAGCGTGCCAAGTGCAGGCGCTGCTAAGCGTTGTCCGAATCCGTCCGGCCCTGTCGGATGGAACGACCACCTTTTTTCGATTCTGACCTCGACCACTCTGTCGGCGCGGTGGCGTTCGTCGCTCATCATGGTTGGCGTCACTGGCCCGTGTCGGCGCAACGCAATTGGGCAATGAGCCAGCGCCCGGCCGGTCCCGGAGGCCGCTCCATCGGGTATACGGCCCACATCGGCAGGAAGAGGCCACCCTTCGGCAACGCGGCGATGTCGAGGCGCACGAGGTGTCCGACGGCGAGGTCATCCGCCACGACCTCCAGGGGCATCCCGCCCCATCCGAGCCCCGAGCGCAGGAAAGCATGCTTGGCTCCGAGATCGGCCAGCCGCCAGGTCCTTGGCGAGAACACGCCGAACTCGCGCCCCTTCGTCAGCTCGCTGCGGTCGGTCAGGACGAGTTGGACATGCTCGGCCAAGTCAGCGGTCGGGATCGTCCCCGTCCTGCGCGCGAGGGGATGGGCGGGCGAGGCGACCATGACCAGTTCGATCTGGCGCAACGGCTCGCGCGCAAGCTCGGGCGGCAGCAGGGGCGTGGCACCCGCGACCGCGAAAGCGCAGCGCCCGTCGAGGACCGGCGCGATCACCGCCCCCAGGGTCTCGACCTGGATGCGCAGGGGCGTGGAGGGAAAGGTCGGCTGGAACGCGGCCACGGCTTGCGTGAGCACTTGGAACGGGAACAGGACGTCCAGCACGATGCTGACTTCCGCCTCCAGGCCGCCGGCAAGGTCCCGGGCCTGGGCCTTGAACGTCTCGGCGGCCGCTACCGTCGCGCGTGCATGGGCGAGCAGCACGCGGCCCGCCTCAGTCAGGACCGGATAACGGTTCGAGCGGTCGAAGAGCTTGATGCCGGATTGCGTCTCCAGGTTTGCCAGAGACTGGCTGACCAGCGATTGCGCCCGCCCGAGCTTGCGTGCGGCTGCGGAGAAGCTGCCGGTATCCACCGCGGCGACGAAAGTCCGGAGTTGATCGAGGGTGAGTTGGTCGAGCATCCATCTGTCCAGGTGATGGTATGCATCGAAAGATATAGGCTTCGATGGGGGATGGAAGGGGCCTACGGCTTAGCGCACAGCCGAGCCGGTCCAGAGTTCGGCGACATCGAACTGGATGTTCCTCATGTCACAGACCCTCACGGCCACCTCTGCTCCGTCGCGCAAGCTCAACATCGCGACATGGTCGTTGCAGATCCTGGTCGCTCTCGTGTTCCTGGCGGCGGGCGGCGCCAAACTCGCCGGGGTGCCGATGATGGTGCAGGTCTATGACCTCATCGGCGTCGGCCAATGGTTCCGCATCGTTACCGGCCTCGTGGAAGTCGCAGGCGCCGTCGCCCTCCTGATCCCCGGCTACGCGGCCTTTGCCGCCCTCTGGCTGGCCTGCACCATGGTCGGCGCCATCATCGCCCATCTGGTCGTTCTACCCACGCCGGTGGCCCCGGCTGCCGTGCTGCTTGCCCTCACCGGAACCCTGGCCTGGCTGCGCCGAGACCAGGTCCTCTCGGTCCTGGGGCGCCTTCGCTGAGTAAGGGGCCGTTGCCCGGGATGGCTGCGGCCGACGCGAACGGATGCGGCGCCATCGCAAAGGGGCCGCGCTCCCATTCTCGCCTCATCGATCTGCACGCTTCTTCAATCTGATCGCACCAGAGAGACCGTCCGCCATGGAACTCGGCATCGACAGCTTCGCCGTCACCCTTCCCGATCCGGAAACGGGCCGGTCCCTTCCGGCGGCCGAGCGCATGGCGCGTCTGCTCGCCGAAGTGGAGGTGGCCGACCGGGCCGGGCTCGACGTCTTCGGTATCGGTGAGCACCACCGCGCCGAATTCCTCGATGCGGCTCCGGCCGTCATCCTCGCGGCCGCGGCGGCACGCACGAGCCGGATCCGCCTGACAAGCGCCGTCACGGTGTTGAGCGCGGCCGACCCGGTCCGCGTCTTTCAGGAGTTCGCTACCCTCGACCTGATCGCCAAGGGCCGGGCGGAGATCGTGGTCGGGCGCGGCTCCTTCGGCGAGGCCTACCCGCTTTTCGGGTTCGCCGCCGAGGATTACGACGCCCTCTTCGCGGAGAAGCTCGACCTGCTTCTGACGCTGCGCGAGCGGACCCATGTCACCTGGCGCGGCCGGTTCCGCCCGCCGCTCACCGGCCAAGGCGTCTATCCGCGTCCGCACCAGGAGACGCTTCCGATCTGGATTGGTGTGGGTGGAACACCGGCCTCCTTCGCACGCGCCGGCACCCTCGGCCTGCCGCTGATGGTGGCCATCATCGGCGGTAGCTTCCAACGCTTTCGCCCCCTGGTCGACCTTTACCGCGAAGCCGGCCGCCAGGCGGGCCATGCACCGGAGAGCCTCAAGGTCGGGGTGCATGCCGTCGGTTTCGTCGCCGATACCGACGGGGCCGCGCAGGAGGCGTTCTATCCCGGCTGGGCTCAGCTGTTCGGGAAGATCGGGGCGGAACGGGGATGGCCGAACACGAACCAGCGTGAGCAATTCGAAGCCATGTGCGGCCCCTACGGCGCCTACCTGATCGGAGCGCCGGACACGGTTGCGGCGAAGGTGGCGACGGCCAGCGCCGCGCTCGGTGGCATATCCCGTCTGACCTTCCAGATGAGTTCGGCGATGCAGGAGCCGGATGCCATGCAGCGATCCATCTCATTGCTCGGCACCGAGGTGATACCGCGGGTGAAAGCGTTGTTGCCGGCCTCGTGACGGCGCCCTGCCCCAGGCGCAGGGTCCCGTTCTTGGAACGACACCGTTCAGGCCGGCACGTGGGTGGGCGCCGTCCCGAGGCCGAGATAGAACGTCTTGATGTCGTCGCGCCCACGAAGTTCGGCGGCGGTGCCAGTGAGGACGCTGCGTCCATTCTCCAGCACGACCGCCCGGTCCGCATGGCGCAGGGCGACGGTGACGTTCTGCTCGGCGACCAGGATCGTCAGTCCCTCGTCGCGGTTGAGGCGTGCGAGGGTGCGAAAGATCTCGGCCACCACCTGCGGAGCGAGGCCCATGGAGGGTTCGTCGAGGACGAGCAGGCGCGGACGGCCCATCAGGGCACGCCCGATCGCCACCATCTGTTGTTCGCCGCCGGAGATCAGCCCGGCCAGAATCAGGCGCTTCCGCAGCAGGCGCGGGAAGATCGCGTAGATCCGCGCGAGGTCGGACCGGATGGCGGATCGGTTCGAGCCGCGCCCGAGCCCACCGGTGACGAGGTTCTCCTCCACGCTGAGCCCTCGGAAGCAGTGGCGGCCTTCGAGCACCCCGACGAGGCCCGCCCGCACCAGGGCGTCGGTGGGTGTCCGGGACACGTCCTGTCCGTCATAGACGATGCGGCCCGCCGTCACCTGCCCGCGCTCGGCCGGCAAGAGGTTCGAGACCGCCTTGAGGACGGTGGTCTTGCCGGCGCCGTTGGAGCCCACGAGGGCGACGATCTCGCCCGCTGCGACGGTGAGGTCGACTCCCGAGAGGGCGCGGACGGTGCCGCCATAGCGGGCCTCCAGCGCCTCGACGCGTAGCAGCGGCGTGCCGGTCACGGAGTGGCCGCCGCGGCGTGGGTCGCATTCTCCTCGGCGGCACAGTTGCGCGGCGTGATGCCGTGCTCCTTGGCGTAGGTCGCCGACGAGGCCTCGATGATCGGGCGCAGGGTCGCCCAGTCGGGGGCGATCCAGTCGGAGACCACCTTCCATTTCGCCCCGTCCCATTGCTGGAAGGTGACGCGGCCATCGCCCTCGTGGTTGGCGCAGGTGACGTTGATGGAGTGGAACAGGCCCTTGGCGCCCAAAGCCGCGACGCGGGCTTCGTCGAGACGCAGGTGCTCGAAGCCCCAGCGGACCTCGTCTCCGGTGAGCGTCCGCTTGCCGAACTTCGCTTGCGCCGCCCGCACCGCCTCGACGTTGAGGATGCCGTTCACGATGCCGAGGTTGTGGTAGATGCTGCCGATGCGCTTCTTGTCGGCGAGATTGCCGGTATTGCCGTCGTAGACGGTCTTGATGATGTCCTTCAGCACCGGATATTCGGCGCCCGACGCCTGCGTGGTGATGGCGACGTAGCCCTTGGCGGCCTCTCCTGCCGGGATCACGTCCTCCTCCGAGTTGGACCAGACGTTGCCGACGATGCGGTTGGCGGGAAAGCCCGTCTTCTGGGCGGTCTTCAACGCCACCGGGTTCATCACGCCCCAGCCGCGCAGGACCACATAGTCCGGCTTGAGGCGGCGGATGGTCAGCCATTGCGATTGCTGCTCGTTGCCGGGATGCGGCACCTCGATCTGCTCGACCTTGAAGCCGTGCTTCTTGGCGAGGAGCTCATAGATCGGGATCGTCTCCTTGCCGTACGGCGAGCCATGATAGAGCACCGCGATGGTCTTGCCCTTGAGCCTGTCGAGTCCACCCTCGCGGCTCCCGAGATATTCGACGATGCCGGATGTCTCGCTGTAGGGGTTGAGGAGGAGCGGGAAGACGTAGGGGAAGACCCGGCCATCGGTGGAATCGGTGCGGCCGTGATTGATCGTGATCAGCGGCACCTTGTCCTTGGTGATCCGGTCGACCATCGCATAGGCGATTCCCACAGAGAGCGGGTTCCAGGCTGCGATGCCGGGACGGGATTTGAGCCGCTCATAGACCTCGACGCCGCGCTCGACCTCGTACTGGGTCTCGCCCTCGCTCCATGTCAGCTTGACCCCGTTCACGCCGCCGTCGCGGGTGTTGATCAGGTTCAGGTAATCGATGAAGCCACCGAAGAAGCCGGTTCCACCGGCCGCATAGGGCCCCACCCGGTAACTCTGCAGGGGGAAGTGCTGTTCGTCGGCGCCGGCCGAACCGGTGAGCGCGACGAGGGCGGTCCCGGCGACGAGCACGGAACGCAGGGCGGTTCTGAATGCGGGCATGGGAAGTCCCTTAGTTCGCTGGTCTCAGGAGTTTGAACGGTCAGGCCGAGGGGCGTAGGCGGCGCACGGCGCGGTCGAGGAGCGCACTGAGCCCGGCGGGTTCGCGGATCAGGAAGGCGACGATCAGGATTCCGAGGACGATGCGCTGACACATCTCCAGCGTGCCGGAATCGAACCCGTCGCCGAGTAAGGCTGCGCCGAACCGTGACAACAGCAACGGCAGGACGACGATGAGCCCCGCGCCCAGGAAGGCGCCGCGCAGGGTGCCGAGGCCGCCGATGATGACGATGAACAGGATCTGGAAGGAGCGGTCGAGGTTGAACCCTGCCGGCTCCACCGTGCGCAGGTAGGCGAAGGCCCAGAGCACACCCGCTACGCCGATGATGAAGGAGGACAGCCCGAAAGCGAGGAGCTTGGTGCGCGCCACCTTCACGCCGATGACGCGGGCGGCGGTCTCGTTGTCACGCACGGCGACGAAGTTGCGTCCGGTGGGCGAGGTGACCAGGCGCCAGGCCAGGACCGTCAGCAGCGTCACCACGGTGAGCGAGAACAGGTAGCGGCCACGGGCATCCTCCACGGACAGGCCGGCGACGACCAGCGGCGGCGCGCTGATGACTCCGGATGGGCTGTCGTTGGAGAGCCAGCTGAAGCGGTTCAGCACCCAGGCCACGAAGAACTGCGCCGCCAGCGTCGAGACGGCGAGGTAGAAGCCGCGCAGCCGCAGGGCCGGCAGGCCGGCCACCAGCCCCGCCAGGGCGGCGACGAGCCCGGCCAGCACGATGGTCGCCGGCAGCGGCAGGAAGGGCAATCGCAGCGACAGGTTGAAGGCGGCATAGGCCCCCACCGCCATGAAGGCAGAGGATCCGAGTGAGAGCTGGCCGCCATAGCCGGTGAGCAGGTTGAGTCCGAGGGCCGCCAGCGACAGGGCCAGGAACGGCGTCAGGATCGCCTCGTAGAGGTAGCTGCTGCCGACGAGCGGAACGATCCCATAGGCGATCGTCAGAAGAAGAACGACGCCGATGCCCTTGGCGGATAGGCGCGGCAGGAACTTGTCCAGCGGAGTGGAGGTGGCGGCCATGGCGCTCAGACCCGCTCGACGCTGCGCATGCCGAACAGCCCCGAGGGCTTCAGCAACAGGAAGCCCAAAGCCGCGACATAGGCGATCCAGCCCTCGATGCCGCTGCCGATGACCGGCCCGAGATAGATTTCCGACAGCTTTTCCACCGCACCGACGATGAGCCCGGCGACGATGACGCCGAGGATCGAATCGAAACCGCCGAGCACGAGGACCGGCAGGGCCTTCAGCACCACCAGGGAGAGCGAGAATTGCACGCCGAGGCGCGCTCCCCAGAGTAGTCCAGCCACCAGGGCGACGATGCCCGACGCGATCCAGACCGCGGCCCAGATCCGGGGCAGACGCAGGCCGGTGTTCAGAGCCGCCAGCGGATCGTCCGCCACCGCACGGAAGGCGAGGCCGGTGCGGGTGTAGCGAAAGAACAGGCTCAGCACGGCTACCAACAGCCCGGCGACGGCTGCGGCGAACAGGTCGAAGCGGCTGACGAGGATGCCGGCGAGGTCGATCGGCGTATCGTCGATGCCGAGATCGAGCCCGTGTACCTGCGTGCCCCAGGCGAGCTGGGCGACTCCCTCGATGACGTAGGCGACGCCGAGCGTCGCCATGAAGAGAGTGATCGGCGGCTGGTTGACCAGGGGCCGCAGGACGGCGCGTTCGATGGCGAGCCCGAGGAGGGCCATGACCGCCAGGGTCGCGGCAAAGGCGCCGATGAAGGGCACGCCCCGTTCCGTAAGGCTGACGAAGGTCAGTGCCGCGAACAGCAGCATCGCGCCTTGCGCGAAGTTGAGCACGCCGGAGGTCTTGTAGATCAGCACGAAGCCGATCGCGACCAGCGCATACATGACCCCGGACAGCAGACCGCCGACCAGCACCTCGACGAAGAAAGCGAGATCGGGATTCATGCGCCGGCCTCGAAGGCGAGGCCGAGATAGGCGGCGATGACGGCGGGATCGGCCTGGACCTCGGCCGGCGTCCCGGAGGCGATGCGCCGCCCGTGATCGAGGACGGTGACGCGATCCGACAGGCTCATCACCACGCCGACATCGTGCTCGATCAGTACGATGGTGGTGCCGGTGGAGTCCCGCGCGGCGCGAATATCACCGCTCATCCGCTGTTTCTCGGTGGCCGTCATGCCGGCCATGGGCTCGTCGAGCAGCAGGAGGCGCGGCTTGGCTACCAGGGCGCGGGCGAGCTCGACCCGCTTCTGCACACCATAGGGGAGCGTGCCGACGAGCCGGTCGCGTATGTCGGCGAGGTCGAGCGCGGCGATGACGGCATCGGCCCGCTCCCGGTGCTCGCGCGCTTCGCGACGCGCATGGGGAAGTCCGAGAACCTGCGCACCAAGCCCGGCGGACTGGCTGTCGACCAGCCCGATCGTCACCGTATCGAGGACGGTGAGACCCCGGAACAGCGCCAGGTTCTGGAAGGTGCGGGCCACACCGAGGCGGGCGAGGTGCCGCGTCGGCACGCGGGAAAAGCGGTCGTCGCCGATCCGGATCGCTCCGGAATTCGGCGCGTAAAGCCCGCTGATCGCGTTGATCAGGGAGGATTTACCGGCTCCGTTCGGGCCGATGACCGCATGGATCTCCCCCTCCCCGACCGACAGATCCACGGCATCGAGCGCCACGGTCCCACCGAACCCGAGCGACACGCCTTCGACTACAAGGAAGGGAGCATCCTCCTCGACGATCCTGGGGTGGAGCCGTTGGCGGGAAGCGGGAAGGCTCACGGATCGTGGCCGATCGACGAGATGCGGCCGGACAGCAACATTCATGATGAGAGAAGCGTTTCCGGGGGGCGAGGTGATGCATTCACGTCAATGAATCGAGATCATGACGCGATAAAGCCAGTCTCATGGGATAGATGATACCCTTGACGGAGCATCGATAGGCCCAGATTCATCTATAAATCTAAATCTGTCAAAAGGATAAGGAGCTATATTTATGGCGCTTTTACCGCATTCGTTCCATGCGAGCCGTGATCGGGAGATTGATTCTGCTCAGGTTATCCGTGCGCTGTCTTATTCTTGAAGCGCGCCTGTCGGCACCGCGCCGGTTGATCAGGGGGCGCGATCGATAGACGATCCGAGCACAAAGCGGATTCTTGACGTTGCGCGTGGCCATCCGGCCCCAGGAGTTCGGTATTCCCCACCGAACTCCTGGGGCCTGACGGCCGGTGTCCCAAATGGCGTCAGGCGGACGCCGCGATCCGGGCGGCAAAATCGCGATAGGACCGCAACGGACGGCCCAGACGTTTGGTGAGGCGATCGATGTCGCCGGTCTCCGGCCGCATCCCGATGTCGAGAAAGCGTTCGCACATCAGGCGCATGTCAAAGGCCATCCAGCTCGGCGCGTGCTGCTGCCGCAGGTTCTGCTCGAAGGCGCCGGTGTCGTCACCGCCATACGCGACCGGGCGGCCCAGGATTTTGGACCAGATGGCGGCGACGTCCGCACCGGTCAGCGTCTCGGGACCGACGAGATTGATCCGGTCGAAGGGGAGCGGTGTGCTGGACCGCTCGCGGCGGATGAGTTCGAGGGCGGCGATCTCGCCGATATCGGCCGCATCGATCATCGCGAGGCCCTTGGCCCCGATCGGCATCGGGTAGACGCCATAGCCGAGCACGACGTCCTTGATCAGGGCATCGTTGTTCATGAAGTAGGCCGGTCGCAGGATCGTGGCGTTGAAGCCCATTCCCTCGATCATCCGCTCGACGCCGAACTTGCCCGCGAAATGCGGCACGTTCACGTAGAGGTCGCTATGGATCACCGACAGGTAGACGATCCGCTCGATCCCGGCCTCGCGGGCGAGGTTGAGGGCGATCAGGGCCTGGGTGAATTCGTCCGGCACCACGGCGTTCAGCAGGAACAGGGTGGAGATTCCCGACAGGGCGTTCCGCAAGGTGTCGACGTCGAGGAGGTCGCCCTGGACCACGGCCACGCCCGCCGGAAGCTCCGCTTTTACGGGGTCGCGGACGAGTGCGCGGACATCGGCGCCACGCTGGACGAGGTGGTTGATGACGTGGCGGCCGACGGTGCCGGTCGCGCCGGTGACGAGGATGGTCATGGGGGTCACTCCGAGGTTGTTTCAAACGACACCCGGAGAATGAGGGGCCCATTCGTGGTTCGATAGACTGTCTGTTAGGACGGTCCGTCTCACAGGTGGAACGTATGGACCTCCTCGCCCTCGCCGATTTCAACCTCGTCGCCCGGCACGGGGGGTTCGGCCGGGCTGCCCGCGCCTCTGGACGCCCGAAGGCGACCCTGTCCCGCCGGGTCGGGGAGCTGGAGGCCAGCCTCGCCCTGCGCCTGTTCGAACGGGGCGCGCGCAGCCTGAAGCTGACGGAGGAAGGCCGCGCCCTTCACGAGCGGACGCGGGTGCTGCTCACCGAACTCGACGAAGCGGCGTCGGCCATCGCCACGGGCGGAGACAGGCCACGCGGACGCTTGCGCATCAGCGCGCCCGTGCTGTTCTCACAGACCGCGATGGGCCGGCTCGCGGTCGATTTCGGGTTGAAATATCCCGACATCCGGCTGGAGATCACCACGGAGGACCGGTCCGTCGATATGGTGGAGGAGGGCTACGACCTGGTGATCCGGGTCAACCCGGAGCCTGACGAGACTCTGGTCGGCCGTATCTTCTTGCGGGACCGGCTGGTGGTCGTGGCGAGCCCGGGCCTGGACCGGCCGGGAGAAGGGGCGACCGTGCCCGGTGTCATCCGCGGTCCGATCGGAGGACCGCTGACCTGGGACATGCGATCGTCCGGCGGTAAGTCGAGCGTCACCGTCGATCCGGTGCTCGGCCTGTCATCGCTCATGATGGTCCGCGATGCGGTCCGCGCCGGGCTCGGCGCCGGACGCCTGCCGATCTCGCTCGTCAGCCGCGATCTGGCGGCCGGCAGGATGGTTCTCTGGGGCGATCTCGACCGGCCGGAGATCGCCCTCTGGACGCTCTACCCGTCGCGGCGGCTGCTGAGCGCACGTGTCTCCGCCTTCCTCGTCCATCTGAAGGAGGCCTTCCCGATGGGGACCGCCGATGAGCTCGCGGCGCATATCGATGGATAGCAGCGAGGCCCCTGCCCCGGCGACGGAGCCCGACGGTCTTTCATCCGGCGCCCATGCCGAATGTTTCAGCGGATGAGCGCTTCGGCGATCTTCTCAGGCTCGACCGGCGCTTCGACCCTGACCACAACCGCGAAGCGTGCCGGTAAGCCGGCTCCGTCGCAATCACGGCGCAACGCATCGACCCGGGCATACTCGTCCTCGACCACGAGGATCACGCGGCTTGCCCAGGGGCTCGATTCCATCGTCACCCCAGATCTTGTGCCTGGGCATGATCGATGAGTGGCAAATCGATGGTGCAGTGCAGGTCCGTCGGGGAAAGGTCGTAGGTGGTGCGTGCCTGCATGACGTAGGGCAATGCCCGCTCGATCAATTCGCGGCCGTAGCCGCCGGCCTTCGCGATCGGACCCTCTTCCTCCAGCACATGTTCGAGCCCGGTCTCCCGCCACTCCAACACGAGGCGCTCGCCTTCCTCGCCCGCATAGGTCCGCCACGTCACCTCCAGGCGGCCCGCCTCGGTGGTGAGCGCCCCGTATTTGCGGGCATTCGTGGCGAGTTCGTGCAAGGCCAGCGCGAAGATTTCCACCGTGCGTTTGCGCAGGCGTACCTTCGGACCCGACAACAGGACGCGCTCGGGCATGTTGGCGGCGCCGAGGGCGTCGAGCTCCGCACGGAGCACCGCGTCCATGGTGATCGGCTCGTTATCCGCGCGGGATAGAACGCCTTGTACACGTGAGAGCGCGGACAGCCGGTTCGTGAAGGCCACCTCGAAATCCTCGAGCGTCTCGCTGGAGCGCAGCGTCTGTCCAGCGATGGACCGGACCACGCCGAGCAGGTTCCGGGTGCGGTGCTGCAATTCGGCGACCATGACCTTCTGGCGTTCCTGGTAGGTGCGCAGGTCGTCCACATCGGTGGAGGTGCCGAGCCACTCGACGATCCTCCCCCTTTCGTCATGGACCGGGGTCGCGCGCGTCTGGAACCAGGAATAACGGTCCTCCGCCGCATTGCGGATCCGATAATTGACCACGAGCGTGCCCAAACGCTCCGCCTCCTCCCAGCGCGCGAGGGTCTCATCACGGTCGTCAGGGTGGAGAGCGGCGATCCAGCCGTGACCGAGGCTGTCCGCCTCGGACTGCCCCGTATAGGCGCCCCATTGCGGGCTGGCCCAGGTCCATTGGCCGCCATCGACCGCCCGCCAGACCAGCTGTGGGACGCCCTCGATCAACGCGCGCTGGCGGGCCTCGCTCTCACGCAGGGCATCCTCGGCGCGTTTGCGCGTGGTGACATCCGTCGCCGAGCCGAACCATTCGATGATGTTGCCGTCGCCGTCGAAGACCGGGATGGCCCGCGAATGCGTCCATCCCACCGTGCCGTCGAGACGTCGGACCCTGTGCTCCAGGTCGAACGAACGCTTCGCGGCGTTGGCCGCCTCGATCTCGGCACGGACCTGCGCCTGATCTTCTTCCGGGATGTACCGGGTGACCCAGCTCTGGTCGGGATCGTCCGTATCGGACAGGAACCCTCCCCCGGAGAGTTCGTGCATCATGTCCCAGGCCGGACTCATCCGGTAGAGCACCTGCGAACTGGCCTGGACGAGCGCCCGCAACTGCTGTTCCGAGCGGCTCTGTGCCGCCTCGGCTTTGCGACGCGCGGTAATGTCGACGAAGGTCATGACGGTGCCGTCGATGCGATCCTCCACGGTGCGGTAGGGTCTGAGCCGCATCATGAACCATTGCCCGGCCCGGCTGCGGACCTCGTTCTCCACCGGCACGAGGTCCTGCAGCACCCGGTTGGTGTCCGCCTCGATCCCGTCATACTCCAAACGGTGCGTGAAATCGGTGATCGTACGCCCGATATCGGCTTTCGTGATGTTGAAGAGTTCCGCGATCGGTGGCGTGAACATCTTGATGCGCAGGTTGGCATCGAGGAACAAAGTGCCGATTTCCGTCGCGTAGGTGAGATTTTGCAAGTCGCTATGCGCCACCGAGATGCTGGCCAGCTTGCTCTTCATCTCGGCATTGACGGTGTGAAGCTCCTCGTTGATCGATTGCAGCTCCTCTTTCGAGGTCTCGAGCTCCTCTGCCGTCGAGCGATACTCCTCGTTGATCGATTGCAGCTCCTCGTTGGTGGCACGAAGATCCTGGATCGACGCTTCGTGCCCGCTGCGGCTGGCGATCAGGGCTTCCTGGGCAGCCCTCAACTCGGCATGAAGGCGGCGAACCTCGTCGGGCTGGGTGTCGGTTGCGGCCTCTGACGTGTCGTCGCCGCGCACGCGGCCGCCATCCAGGAAGAACACGAGCGCGCGCGTCCCCATATGCGCCTCGCTGGGAACGGGAACGACGTGCATGGCGATCCTGCGCCGCTCGCTGTCGAACGCGACCACGGTCGGATAGGTGAGCGTCGGTTCCTTCTGGTCGAGGGCGCGGGTCAGCGCCAGCCTGAGATCGAGCCGCAGCTCCGGCCGCACCACCGTGGGGAGCTGGTTGGAGACCGGCCCGGCCGAGTGGAGGAGGAAGCGCCCCGCATTCGCCGAGAGGTGCAGGATGTGCTGAACGTCATCCACGAGCACGCTCGCGGGCGCGCTCTGTTCCAGAGCGGACAGGTGCAGCGTGGCCGACCTGTCCCCATTCTCGTTGCGCGCGGGCGCAGCGTGATTCATCGGCATGAGCCGTTCGGGCACGGCGAATTGCGGCAGGATCGGCAGTGTGCGGGCCGCATTCGGCCGGGAGCAGTAGATGCGCGCTTCCCGGTCGAGGGGGGCGAACTGGTCCGTTGCCGCGTCCACGGTCTCGGCCGACCCCAAGAACAGGTAGCGTCCCGGCTTGAGGCCGTAATGGAAGATCGCGCAGAGCTGCTGCTGCAGGCTGCGCTCGAGGTAGATCAGGAGGTTGCGGCAGGTGATGAGATCGAGCCGCATGAAGGGCGGCTCCTTGATGACGCTGTGCGTGGCGAACATGACGCTGTCGCGCAGCTCTTTGCGCACACGGTAATGCGAGCCTTCGTCGACGAAGAACTGAGTGAGGCGCTCATTGGAGACGTCGGCCTCGATCGAGCGCGGGTAGCGCCCCTCCCGCGCGATCCCGAGCGCGGTATCATCGAGATCCGTGGCGAAGATCTGGATCTGCGGATGGAGCTTCCGCCGCGCAGCCTCCTCATGCAGCAGGATCGCGAGGCTGTACGCTTCCTCTCCGGTGGCACAACCCACCACCCAGGCCCGAAGATTCTCCCCCTTTTCGGGCCCGAGATCGTCGAAGAGCGGTCGGATCGTCTGGTGCCTCAAGGCCTCGAAAGCCTGCGGGTCGCGGAAGAATTGCGTCACCGAGATCAGTAGATCGGTGAAGAGTTCTTTCGCCTCCTCGGGAGTGGCCAGAAGGTGATTGGCATAGTCCGCGAGCGTATCCGTGCGGCAGACTTGCATGCGTCGGATCACGCGCCGCATCACGGTGGCCCGCTTGTAGCCTGAGAAATCGTGGCCCAGGCGGGCGCGAAGGAACGCCACGATGCGCCGAAGCTCGTTGGCGCTGGCGTCCATGTCGAGAGAGCGGACGGCCTCCTTGCTATGGGCCAACTCCACCACGCGCTCGGCCAGGCGGGCCAGCGGCGCGACGAAATCGGCCGTCCCCGTGGAGATGGCGTTCTGCGGCATGGAGGCGAAGCTGGCTTCCGCCGGCTCCTGCACCATGACGACGCCCCCGCCCTCCCTGATGGCTTGGATACCCACCGATCCATCGGCGCCGGCGCCCGACAGGATGATGGCGATGCCGTCGCCACGGGCGGCGGCGACGGAGCGGAAGAACATGTCGATGGGCGAGCGCCGGCCGCGCGGCTCGCTGAACTCCCGTGCCGTGACGCTGTCGCCATCGATGACGAGTTCGCGGTCGGGCGGGATCACATAGACGCAATTGGGCTTGAGGGTCGGCCTGTCCTGGATCTGGTTGACGGGCATCCGGGTGCAGCCCGACAGGATGTCGGCGAGCATGCTCGGATGGTCGGGTGCGAGGTGAAGAATGACGACGTAGGCGAGGCCGAGATCCGGCGGAAGTTGCCGGAACAGGCCCTGCAGCGCCGCGATGCCGCCCGCCGAGGCGCCGATGGCGCAAACGGGTACGAATTTCGGAGAGGGAAATGCGTGAGATTCGGGGTCGTACATGTGGCCCTATCCGTGGCGGCTGACCGATCTCTTAGCGAGAACTCGGGCAGATACCCAACGGTCGAGTCCGCTTCTGTTTTCCCCACACCGGTGAAAAACCGGCTCGCCGGCCCGTCCTGCACCGCGTCGGGTCGTCCACGGGCCCGAACCCTTGCGAAGAGGGAGCCTCGATGGAACCGAGTACCCGCTATCCGGCAGGAACCCATGAGCACATGGGCCGGATGATCTTCGATGATCAGGGCGAGCGGGGCCAAAGCAGGCCCGGCGGCGAAGGGGCGTGAGAGCACCATATCGCCCCCGGTCTACGGACCGGGGGCTTCGCGGCGAGAACCCTGCTCTCAGCGAGGAAGGCGTCCGCGTCTGCGGAGGGAGGGCGGCTCGACCGATGCCGGACCGTCGAGGCGGGTTGCGTCGGCGCTTCGCCGACGCCGAACTTTTATGCGGCGGTCCGCTCGCCGAGATGCAGATAGTCCGCATCGAACTCGGCGAGGCGCTTCAGGCGCGGCCAGTCGAGGATCCTCAGGGTCCGGCCCTTGAGCTCGATCAGCCCGCGCCGTCGAAGCTCCTGTAGCGAACGGTTGACGTGGACGGTGGTCATTCCCGTCGTATCCGCGAGCTGGTTCTGTGTGACGGGCAGGTCGCAGCTTTGGTTGGTTCCGACACCCGCGGCCTGAAAGCGGGTGATCAGTTCGCAGAACAGATGGGCGATCCGCTCCAGCGCCGTTCGCTGACCGACATTGACCAGCCACTCGTGCAGGGTCGCCTCATCCACGAGGCTCGCCATCCGCAAGGCCCGCGCGATGGCTGGATGATGCTCCATGAGATCCTTCACGACAGTCACCGGGATCCGCACCACCTCGCAGGCGGAGAGCGTGGCGAGGGTGTGATCCATGCGGTTCATGAGCGCCACATCGAGATCGCAGGTGTCGCCGGGCACGAGATAGGCGGTGATCTGGCGGGCGCCGCTGGAGCGCTGCTTGTAGCGGCAGGCGATTCCACTCATCACGAGATGGACGCCATCCGGTGGGTCGCCCGCCCGGACGAAATCGGTATGCGGCGCGATGGGGCGAGGATTGGCGCTGATCCGCTCCAGGATCTCCCGGTCGGCCTGGGAGAGCGTCACGAACCCCTCCAGCTTGCGGATAAAGGGGTTGCTCCGGCTCTCGACCGGCTGGAGCCTCCGAATGGGCGTGACGACTTCGGCACTCATCGGTGGCGGCGCTTTGACGAGGCCATCCAGCAGCGCGATGATATCGTTGGGCAGAGCCGGTTTGGTCAGCCAGGGCAGGTTCTGGAAGTCCGAGGCACGAGGCTCGTCCTGCTGGAAACCCGAATGGACGAGGATGGGAATTCTGCGTTGGCGCAATTCGCGGCCCAATACGGTGCAGAAGCCGTCCCTGAGCTTGACGTCCACCACCGCGAGGGCGGGACTGGCCAGGTCGATGGCGGCCAGTGCCTCGGGCGTCGTCGCGAACGGCCCCAGCACGCGGTAGCCCGCCCCCATCAGAGCGTCGCTGAGGTCCTCCGCTATGAGGAAATCCGGTTCGGCTAGGAGCACGGTCGGTTGTCGGGCTGCAAGGTCCATGTTCAGGCTCCAAAAATGAAGGCCACCTGTCATCTGACGGGCAAAATCGTATACCCAGGTTTAAACATGATCTGAATTGACAGTAAACAAAACAAAGCGTCCGGTGCGGTATCGAACTTACGTCGGATACGCTGGTCGGCTTCGGTTGATCTATGACAGTTTGCCAAATGTTATTGAGATCATCTGTTGTCCGTGCCATGACTTAGCGATCGCCTGCAACGATGTCCGAGCGTAGGCGGCTAAGAGACGCCGAGCTCTTGCTCCGACGAGGAGGCAAGGGCCCATGGCTCACATCCAGCAATCTGCCGTGCGCAATCGCCTGCTGAAGGTCATGACCGGTGAGGATTTCGCCCGGCTCCAGTCTCATCTGGAACCCGTTGACTTGCTGGTCGATCAGACGCTGATCGAAGCCAATATCCGCACCGAGTACCTGTACTTCCTGGAGAGCGGTCTCGGTTCGATTACGGCCGACGGTACCAACGGCCGGGTCGAGATCGGGATCATCGGCCGAGAGGGCGTGGTCGGTGCGTCGCATGTGCTGCTCGGCTCGGACCGTGTCCCCTACCGGCACTTCGTGCAGATGGCGGGTCACGCCTTGTCGATCCGCGCCGGGATCGTCAGCGCGGCGGTGGACGAGAGCCCGACCCTTCGCAAGCTGCTCCTCCGCTACGTTCTGACCGAGATGATCCAGGTGCGGCAGACGGCGATCGTCAACGCCACCTTTGAGATCGAGGTGCGCCTCGCACGCTGGCTGCTCATGTGCCACGATCGTGCAGAAGGCGATGAACTGCTGCTCAAGCACGAGTTCCTGTCGATGATGCTGGGCGTGCGGCGCTCAGGCGTCACCCTGGCCATGCAGCAACTCGAAGGGGCCGGTCGTATCCGGGCTCGGCGCGGGCGCATCACCGTGCTGGATCGGGAGCTGTTGGAGGAGATGGCCAATGGCAGCTACGGCACTCCCGAGGCCGAATATGCCCGCCTGATCGAAGGCGCCTGACATGCCCCGGTACTTCTTCAACCTTCGCTATGGTGCGGGCCTCGGCAAGCTGGCAGTCGATCCGGAGGGAGATGAACTGGCCGATCTGGACGCCGCGCGCCAGCATGCGTTGCAATGTGCCCGCGAGCTGGTCGCTGGATCTCGCTCGTTTGCCGTGCGGGATTGGTTCGCCTGCTCCTTCGAGGTCGAGGACGCGAATGCGCGCCGCGTGCTGACCGTGCCGTTCAGCGACATCGTTCCGGAGGACGATGACGAAGATTGAACGGCGCCGTCCCCAGGATGCCCTGAGGTAACCCCTTGGGCTCCGGCGGTCACGGCATCGTGGCGTGCCGCGCCTCCGGTTCCATCAGGCGACGCCAGCGTCCCGGAGTCGTGCCCTGGTTTTTTGCGAAGGCGCGCGTGAAGTGGCTCTGATCGGCGAAGCCGCAGGCCAGGGCGATGTCGGCGAGCGTCCGATCCTTCCTTCGCATCATGACCTTGGCGCGGGCGATGCGCTCCCCCGTCAACCAGCAATGGGGCGCGATGCCGGTGGATTGGCGAAAGGCGCGCGCGAAGTGGCTGACGGACAGGCCGCAGGATTCCGAGACCGCCCGGAGGTCGATGGCCTGGGCGAGATCGGCACGGATCCGGTCCTGAGCGCGACGAAGCTGCCAGGGAGCCAGGCCGCCGCGAACGGTCTCGGGCGCGGGTTTGAGCCGCGTATAGGTTCCCAGGAGATGGGCCGCCACCGCATGGGTCAACTGGCGGCGGATGGCCCCGGCCCAGCGATCGCCCCGATCCAGGGTTTCTCCGACACTGACGGCGAGATGATACAAGGCGGGGTCCGCCAGCACCATTCCGTAGACCGGTAGGAATTCCTCGACGGGATCGGCGTCGTGAATGTTCAGATCCTCGGCCACCTGCGTCAGGATCTGGCGATCGAGCCCGATCTGGAGGGTTCGCGCCGGAGCCCGCAACAGGCGGGGCTGACGCAGGTCATGAAGGATCGCCTCACCTGCGCGCAGCTGCATCTGTGGTTGACCATCCGCACGGTCCCGGAGCGCGACGTGGTTCCATGGCGTCGGTGGCTCGTCGAGCCGGATCTGGAGAACGAGCGCATCGACCCGGTCGATCCGGACCGCGCTTGCGACGCCGTCCCCGGACATCAGCACGATGGCCCCCTCGGACCAGTCGCCGAGCCGGATTCTCGATGGGCCAACCGGATCGCATGGAGTTTGCTCGAAACGAAAATGCTGCCTTGCGCGAGGGCGAGCGGATGCCGGGGCCGGCCGCGCGAGAGCTTGCTTTGCCGGTTCGTGGACAGGCGTCACGTGCATGTCTGTTTCCCCATTCACCATGGAGATCACTTAAATCGCTGAAGCCGCTCTCGTATTTCGCCGAATTGCCGTGGACTTCGCATATCCTGCTGTCCGGATTGCGAGGGGTTATGAATAATGCTGCCTATACTCGCCGGGTGTCCGACCGACAGCGCGCTTGAATGCCGTGTTGAACGAGCCCTGACTGGAAAACCCGGAGGACAGGGCGACGTCGATCAGGGATATTTTGCGCTCGATCAGTAATCGGCGTGCGCGCTTCAGTCTTTCTTCGCTGACGAAGGCATAAGGCGTTTTCCCGGTGACGCGCTTGAACATGCGGGTAAAGTGGAACGGGCTGAGGCAAGCCACGGCGGCGATCTCGGCCACGGACAGGTCCCGTTCGAGATTGTCGCGGATGAAGGCGACGGCGCGGTTGATCCGGTCCGGGGATGCGGCGTCCGTGGTGGGGCGCGCTCGCGTTTCCGGTCGGTCGTGACCGTAGGCCTGCGCGATCCGGGCCGTCAGGGCGAGGGCGGCAGCCTCGACCATCATGCGGCCCGCCGAGCTTTCCCGGATCAGTTCCTGATGGATCGAGAGGCCGATCTGGACGAGCAGCGGATCCTCGACGCCGGCGAGATAGCGCACGGCATCGGCACGGATGCGCGCGTCGCCATACAGGGCGGCGAGATGGTCGAAACGCTCCGCCGGCAGATAGATGTGGAGGATCTCGTCCAGGGGCGCCGAGATGTTGATGTCGTCCTCCCCGACCCCGATGGGACAGAGCCAGATCGTTCCGCTCGCCACCGGCGTCCGCTGCCGAAGCCCGGCGCCCTTGCGGCTGACATGAGCATCGGGGCTGCGCCGGACCGCGAGCGTGATCTCCATCTGGGTCGGGACGATGGCGGGCAGGTCGCCGGCCGGATGAGACCGCAACTCCGCGGCGACGCCGTTCCATTGCCGGCCCGCCGAGGAGGCGAAGAGACCCGCTTTCGGGAACTTGTGTGCGCCGTGACGGTGAAAATCCATGTCGGCAACGTGCAAGCCGCGCTCGAACTCGGCTATTATACAGGTGTATCGGATACCAGACGAGCAGTGCCCGACATCGCGGCGAAGCCAGGCGGACGAGCGAATGCGGCAGGTCTTCTCGCGGTGGCCGAGCCGGGCGTCCGCCTCGCCCGGAGCGGATCGACCGACCTCGGGAGACCCCCCCGCCTGGATGCGAGCCGGTCCGGCCCGTCGCCGGAAGCTGCACCCCACCGGGTTCGGCTTTGCCGCCGGAGTGACGCTCCCGCCCGTCATCCTGGCGGGGCTCGCCGGTTGGGCGGCCGGGGCGGCGTCCACGATGGCGTCCTTCGTCATCGGAGCGGGCGGGGCGCTGGCGCTTGCGGCCGCAATGTTGAGCATCGCGCGAATGCGGGCCGCGTCCGAACGCAGTGAGGCGCGCTTCGCTGCCATCTTCGAGCGGGCCGGGATTTCGATGTGGCGCGAGGATTGGACGGAGGCGGCCCGGGCGGTCATGGAACTGCGCCATGCGGGCGTGACCGATATCGAGTGCTATTACGCCAGCCGTCCGGACGAACTCCGCGCTTTGTGTGCCAAGGTGATCGTCACGGACGTGAACGCCTTCACCCTCGAGGAGACGGGGGCCACTGACAAGAGCGCCTATCTCGGCCCGCTCGATCGGCTGCTGCCCTCGACAGACCAGACCTTCGTCCAGTGGCTCGTCGCGTTCGGCCGCGGCGATCGGTTCTTCCGCTCGGAAGCGCATGTGGTCCGGGCCGATGGAAGCGAGGGGGATACGCTCTTCACCGCGATGCTGCCGCAGGATCTCGACGGGTTTGCCGAGATCATCGTCACCTCCCTCGATGTCACGGCGTTCAAGCAGGCGCAGGCGAACGTCGCCGTGGCCGATAGCGAGCTCGCACGATCATCGCGGATCACCACGGTGGGAGCTTTGAGCGCGTCGATCGCCCACGAGGTCAATTCCCCGCTCGCGGTGATCGTCGCCAATGCCGAAGCCGCCCTGCGCTGGTTGAAACGGCCCCAGCCGGATGTCGAGGCGGCGTCCGCAGCCCTCGACGACGTGGTCGGCGCCGCGATCCGCGCCCGAGACGTGATCTCCCGCACACGATCCTATCTCGGCAACGCGCCCCGCCTGTTCACCCCCGTCGATCCGCTACAGGCGGCGCGGGACGCCAATCTGCTGATCGAGCGCGAGATCCGTGTCCACGGCGCGACGGTCCACATTGCCGCCGACGGCGAGATCCCGCTCATCGCGGCCGATCCGATCCAGATCCAGCAGGTCTTCGTGAACCTGCTCCTCAATGCGGCGCAGGCGATGACGGACAGCGCCGGACGCCGGGATATCCTGGTCGCCATCCGCCGCGAGGCCGCCTTCGTCGCCGTTACCGTCAGCGATACGGGCCCCGGCATCGCGCAGGAGCGGCGCGCGCGGATCTTCGAGCCGTTTCATTCGACCAAAGCGAATGGCATGGGCATGGGCCTCGCGATCTGCCGCAACCTCATCGATGCCCATGGGGGCGACATCCGTGTCGATGCCGCGCCGGGTGGAGGCGCCGCGTTCCACATCACGCTCCCCATCTCCGATGCGTGATCCTTTCCCAGGCGGTGAGGTGGTCGCCCTGGGATTGCGGTGCGGCGCACGATAATTAGGGGTCGGTGCGAAGCTTGCAGTCGAGGCGCTACGCAATTCGTGTATGAGACGAGCGTATTCGCGCCCGCGAGACCAATGCCCGAAGCGACCATTCATATCGTCGACGATGACCCTGTGCTGCGTGAAGCGCTGGTCCGCCTCTGTATGTCCGATGGGCTGGCAGCGGTCGGTCACGCGGATCCGAGCGGATTGTCGGGCTCGCTCCTGCGCCAATCACCCGAATGCATCCTGCTCGACGTGCGGCTCGCCGAACAGAGCGGACTGGCCGTCCAGGAAATGTTGCGCGCGGACGGCAATACGGTGCCGATCATCTTCCTGACCGGCTATGGCACGATCCCCATGTCGGTCCGTGCCATGCGGGGCGGCGCCGTCGAGTTCCTGACCAAGCCCTTCATCGCGGACGTGCTGCTCGCCGCGATCCGCAAGGCGCTCGAAGCCGATGCCGCCGCCCTCGCCGATCGGCGCGCACAGGGCGAACTCGCAGCCAGGTTCTCCATGCTGACCCCACGGGAAAACGACGTGATGCGATGCGCCATCGGGGGGCTGATGAACAAGCAGATCGCCGCCGATCTCGGCATCACGGAGATCACCGCCAAGGTTCACAAGAGGCGGGTCATGGAGAAGATGCAGGCCCGGTCCCTCGCCGACCTCGTCCGCATGGCGGATCAACTCGGCATCGTGGCCACGCGCCAGCGTTGAGCGGCCGAAGGGTCGAGCCGTCATTACGGTGAACACCGTTCTGCCGGAGCAAGCGCAAGCCGAAACCTTCGTATGAGACGGTTTAACCAACGCATCGATCGGATGATCTGCCGTATAGTATTCAGGTTGCTTGGAAGGATTAAGATCTGGACATGAACTCAGGGCCGCGGCGAAGACATCGAGCGGCTCCGTTCTGACCCGAAACCAGTCTGACATCCGGAGACGTACCATGATCAAGCATCTTGCTTCCGTCGCCCTCCTGCAGCTTGGCCTGATGGCCCCTGCCCTTGCCATGCCGGATCGTCATCCGGCTCGCAGCACCGTCGAGCAGGTGGACCTGGACGGGACCGGTTCCCTGCAATCCCGTCATGAGCCGCAGGCGTCCCGGACCATCGACAGCTCGGCCAAGGGCGGCAACGCCGACGAGACGAACCACGCGGTGCCGAATTTCGGCACGACGTCCGGCGGTCCCGCCGACTGAGCTTTCATCGCCTCGCGGCAACGCGGTCATTTCCGGGGAGAGCGGCCATGAACCTTCTGATCAGACCCTGTCTCGCAGCCATCCTCGCGCTGGCATCGACCGTGCCCTTCGCGCAATCCCACACGCCTCCGGCGGGGCTCGACGCCGCCGGAGCGCGGGACCGGATCGACGCCTCGGAGAAGGCGGCGGTGCCGGTGACCGTCGAGGCCGATCGCCAGCAGGTCGGCCGTAAGACGGATCTGCAGGCCAAGTGAGATCCGAGGTTAGGTGAGATTCAGGGCGGAGGACCGAATGGCCAGCAAGTGGTCCATTCGGTCCTCCGCTCCGTTTTCCCTGACGGCGGCCATGCATCCGGCGTCCAGAGTGGGAAACGTTCTGTCCGAACGCGCTGAAGCCGGCCCAAATCCAGCCAAAGCCTGTCGGCCATAGCCCTCCCCCGCCGGTCTCGGGCTTGGCGTTTCGCCTCTGTGCCTTCAGGGCTCCGGGTGCAGGAAACCGTGGACCGCCTGGACCACCACCGATCCCTCGCCCACCCCGGATGCGACGCGCTTCACCGAGCCCGCGCGAACGTCGCCGACGGCGTAAAGACCCGGGACCGTTGTGGCATAGGGAGACGCGGCCGGCATCCCGTCGCTCCGCAGGCCGGTCGGAACGAATCCCTTTGGATCGAGACCGAGGCAGTCCGAGAGCCATCCGGTATTCGGCAAGGCACCGATCATGACGAAGACGTTGCCGATGGCCTTCGTTTCACTGATCCCGCTCGACCGGTCGGTCCATGTCACCGATGTCAGGGTGTCTTCACCGAGAAGCGCGGTGATCTCGGTCTGCGTATGCAGGGTAATGCGCGGCGACGACGCGATCCGCTGCACGAGATAATCGGACATCGTCGCGGCGAGACCGGTGGCCCGCACGAGAAGGTGGACATGCGCCACCGTGCGGGACAGGAACATTGCGGCCTGACCGGCCGAATTACCGCCACCCACGACGATCACCGCTTCGCCGGTGCAGAGTTGCGCTTCCATGGCTGTGGCGGCGTAATGGATGCCCTGTCCTTCGAAATGCGCGTAGCGCGGCAGATCCAGGCGGCGATAGCGGGCGCCGGTGGCGGCGATGACGGCGCGCGCCGGGACGGCGGTGCCATCTTCGAGGATCACCCGGAAGGGTGACCCGCCGCAATCGAGCCCCGTCGCCATGCGGGAGATCGCGAGACGCGCCCCGAATTTCTGGGCCTGGACCTGTGCGCGGCCGGCGAGCGCCTGACCGGAGATCCCGGTCGGAAAGCCGAGATAGTTCTCGATCTTCGAGGAGGTGCCGGCCTGACCGCCGGGTGCCAGCCCTTCGATGACGATGGTGTCGAGCCCTTCCGAGGCGGCATAGACCGCGGCGGCGAGGCCCGCCGGTCCGGCGCCGATCACCGCGACATCGTAGATGCGGCCGGGGTCGATCGCTTCCGTCAGCCCCAGCGCGTCCGCCAGTGCCGCGTTCGTAGGATTGCGCATCACCGCAGCGCCCGGAGCGATCACCACCGGCAGGTCCGCCTCGGTCAGGCCAAATCCGTCCAGGGCGTGGCGGGAGGCCGGGTCGCCCGCTGTGTCGAGGATGCGGTGCGGGTAGGCGTTCCGGACGAGGAAGCGCTCCAAGCGAAGGGTCTCACGCTGGTGACCGGGACCGATCAGCACGACGCCTCCCCGCCCATGGCGGATCAGGCCGACCCGGCGCAGGATGAAGGCCCGCATGATGATCTCGCCGATATCCGGCTCGGCGGTGACCAAGCGGCGAAAGGCGGCGCGATCGATCCGCACCACGCGCGTCTCCACCACGGTGCGCCCCGAGACCAGGATCTCCCGGTCGTTGAACAGGTCGAGTTCGCCCGTGAACTGTCCCTCGGTGTGCACCACGAAGACCCGGTCGACCCCGTCATGGTCGGTCTCGAACATCTCGATCCGGCCGGCGAGGACGAGGAAGAAATCCACCCGCCGCTGCCCTCTGGTGAAGATGAGGCTACCCTCCGGCAGTATCTCCTCCGTGCCGTAGCCGGCCACCCGGCACTCCATTTCATCGCTGAGGCGGGGAAAGGTCTGCGCCGTGCGCTCGTCGCCGTCGGTGTCCGCCGCGAGGGGGGTGTCGGTCATCTCGGATCACTCCGTGCCGTCGAATCCGGAGGGGCCATTCCTGCCCCGGATAATGTCTCGTCCTGTCGTCACTGCCGTAGCTGCAGGACGGCATGCCACCTGGCTTGTCCGATCGCGCGATGTTTTGGACGGGCCGGTGCCAATTCCCGGCGACCGCCCACTCGCCGACGATCGGGAATGGTGTCTGGCCGAACGACCGGAATCAGCACGAGGTCTCATTGATTCGCGTCCGGCGATCCAGGGTGAGCGCGGTTGGAGAGGTGTTCTCGAGGTGAACGCGGATCGTTCAAAACACGGACCATACGTGCAAGACGAGCGGGGCGACTTATGGCGACTTGGATGCCGGACGGATGCGCAGCCGTCCGGCGGCGCGCGGCATCAGGGACGGGCATGCGCCGGGCCACGCTCCATCATGGCCCGTATGAGCGCCGCGCGGTGACCCCTTAGTAAACGACAGTATAGTTCACAGGCATCCGGTCACGCTTCATGGTTCGCTCGAACGGCCGAGGCTTCATCCGCCGTCCAGGCCACCGGGAATGGGGAGATGACGATGCTTCAGGCCGTTCATGCGCAGAGCCCGGCGGGACGGGCGGAGGCCGGTATGAGCGCCGAGACGGCCTGTGCCGCCATGTCCCGTCTCCTTGCCGTGGCTGGGCACGACCTGAAGCAGCCGCTCCAGGTCGCCGTCATGGCCATCGAGCGCGCGCTGCAGCGCAGCTCCGACCCGGAGGTCGCCGCTCGCCTCGGCATAGCAACGGGCGCGCTTCACCGGCTGGGACACGAGCTCGACGACCTCGCTCGCTCATCGCAACTCCGCAACGGGCCGGTGATTCAACGCGGAGCCGTATGCCTGCGCCACGTGTTCGAGGAACTGCAGGCGGAGTGGGGCGGTCATGCTCGTGCCAGCGGGATCACGCTTCGCTTCCGGCCATCGACGAGGATGGTCGACACCGATCCGACGATGCTCATGGCGATCCTGCGCAACCTCATCGGCAATGCCATCAAGTATTCCCGCTGCGACGGGACCGTTCTGATCGGATGCCGCAGGCGTGGGCAGCATCTGGCGATCGCGGTGTACGACCAGGGCGAGGGGATCCCGTCGTCCCGGTGCGGAACGATCTTCGACGCCTTCGACCGTGGCGGGCGCGAGCATACCCAGCCGGGTCTCGGCCTAGGCCTGGCAATCGTGCGCCAGACGGCACTGGCCTTGGATCACAGGATCACGGTTCGGTCCGTGGAGGGTACGGGATCGCTATTCTCCGTGACGGTGCCGTTAGCCGGGCGACCGGACGACAGGGTGGGTCGGGGCGCCGTCGATGCCGCGGAGGGGCGATGGACGCGCCTGTCGTAGCGGCCCCCTCGCCTTTCCGCCCCGCCGCCCCGCCGGAGGGCCGGCGACCGGGCGGAATCCTCGGCATCGTCGCCCTCGGCCTCGCCCTGGTCATCTTCCTCGTCGACGCGTTCACGCCGCTCGAAGGCGCGGTGGCCGTGCTTTACGTGGTCGTCGTGCTCATCGCCGCGCGAGCATTCCAGCGGAACGGGGTGATCCTGACGGCGTCCGGGTGTCTCATCCTGACGACAGTCGCCTATTTCCTGTCGCACCGCCTGTTCGACAGCGACTCGGCGCTGCTGCGTGCCCTCGTCAGCCTCGCGGCCATCGCGATCAGCACGCTCCTGGTGCTTCGCAATCAATCCGCGGCCCGCATCCTCGCGGAGCAGGCCGAACTGCTCGAACTCACCCACGATCCGATCTTCGTGCGTACGCCCACCGACACGGTGACGTTCTGGAATCGCGCTGCGGAAGACCTCTATGGCTGGCGCCGGGACGAGGTTCGGGGGCGCAACGTGCACGTCCTCCTGCGTACGGCCTTTCCGGATGGGGAGGCGGCTATCCGGGACGCGCTGATGCGGAACGGGCGGTGGGAGGGTGAACTCGTCCAGACGGTGCGGTCGGGCGCCAGGGTCGTCGTCGAGAGCCGCTGGTCGCTCCAGCGCAATGCGGATGGTCAGCCGCTCGCTGTCCTGGAGACCAATACCGACATCACGGAGCGCAAGCGCGCCCACGCCGCCCTGGCGGAAAGCGAGCGGCGCTACCGTACCATCTTCGACACGGCCCGCGTGGCGATCCTGCAGCAGGATTGGCGCCAGGTGAAGGCGGTCATCGACGCGGTCCCGCGCGATTCGGGGATGTCCCTCGGCACCTATCTCGACGATCATCCGGAGGTCGTCCGCGACCTGCGCCGCAGCGTCACCATCGTGGATGCCAATGCCGAATTGCGGCGCTTGATCGCAGCCGATACGGGCGCCGCAGCGCCGCAATCCCTCGACGCCTTCCTGTTCGAAGACGAGCCGACCTTCGTCGAGTCGTTGCTGGCGCTGGCGCGGGGCGAGACCTTCTTCGAGGGGGAGACCGTGATCCGCTCGCTTTCGGGGGAGCGAGTGCCGATCCTCTTCGGCATCACCTTTCCGTCCCATGCGGATGGGTTCGAGTGCGTGCTGGTCTTCGCCCTCGACATCACCGAGCGCAAGCAGGCGCAGGAAGCGCTGTTGGCGCTTCAATCCGAGCTCGCCCATACGGCGCGCGTGACGACGCTGGGCGAACTCACCGCCTCCATCGCCCATGAGGTCAATCAGCCCCTCGCGGCCATCGTGACCAATGGCGAGGCGGCGTTGCGCTGGCTGAAGCGGAGCCCGCCGGATCTCGGCGAAGTCTCGGCCGCGGTGACGCGGGTCGTGGCGAGCGGCACCCGCGCCGGCGAGATCGTCTCGCGGATCCGCACTTTCCTCGCCAAGGCGCCGCCCCCGCGCGACTGGCTCGATCTGCGCGAGATGATCGGAGAAGCCGTACTTCTCGTCGAACGCGAGATGGTACGCCATGACGTGCGATTGGTGCGTGACGTGGCGGCCGACGTGACGCCGGTCCATGGCGACCGGGTTCAGCTGCAGCAGGTGCTCATCAACCTGATGGTGAATGCCATTCAGGCCATGGCGACGGTCATCGGGCGGCCCCGTCTCCTGATCATCCGCGTCGCCCCGGACGGGACCGAGCATGTCCGCGTCACCGTCGCCGATAGCGGCGGGGGAATCGCGGCGGAGGCCGTCGAACGGATCTTCCAGCCGTTCTTCACCACCAAGGCGGACGGGATGGGCATGGGACTGGCGATCTGCCGCTCGATCGTCGAAGCGCATGGCGGTCGCCTCTGGATCGGTGGCCATGACGATAGCGACGATGGTCCGGGCGCCGCCTTCCACTTCACCATACCGATGACGGCCGAGAGGGGATCATGATCCGAGGTAATGCGGCAGGGCCGGCACGCGCATCGATCGCGAGACAGACCGTGTTCGTCGTCGATGACGACCCGGATATCCGGGATGCCCTATCGGGTCTTCTCCGCTCCATCGATCTTACCTGCGCTGCCTTCGCGTCGGTGGCGGAGTTCCTCGCCGCGCCGCGTCCCCTGGGCGCCGGATGCCTCGTGGTCGATGTCCGCCTGCCGGGCGTGAGCGGCCTCGAGTTCCAGACTCAGCTCGGCGCCCTGGGGATCGACCTGCCGATGATCCTGATGACGGGGCACGGCGATATTCCGATGACGGTGAAAGCCATGAAGGCCGGAGCGGTCGATTTCCTCGCCAAGCCGTTCCGCGAGCAAGATCTTCTCGACGCGATCGGCACGGCGTTGGCGCGCGACGCGGTCCAGCGCAGCGCGCATGCGGCCCTCGACGATCTGAGGGCCGATTACGAGACCCTCACTGCGCGGGAGCGGGAGGTGATGGCGCAGGTCACCGCCGGCCTGATGAACAAGCAGGTCGCTGGCAATCTCGGCCTCAGCGAGATCACGGTGAAGATCCACCGGGGCCACGTCATGCGCAAGATGAAGGCGCGCTCCCTGGCCGATCTGGTTCGGAGTGCCGAGTCCCTCGGGATCTCCCATGCCGGCGGTGCGCCGACGCGGTGACCGATCTGCCGGCCTTTGCCGAAAGGTGGGGCCCGGCAAACCTCCGTATGATTCCAACCCACGGCGCGAGGGGCCATATCTCGGCCTGGGCCAACCCTCCCCGATCACGGGGACCGGGCGGTGAACCCTTAGGTCAGTGGAATGCCAGCTCCGCCTGTGATCGCGATCGTCGACGACGACGAGGACGTGCGCGTGGCGACCGGAAGCCTCGTCCGCTCCCTCGGCTACACCGCCCGCATCTATGCCTCGGCCCGCGACTTCCTGGCTACCTGTTCCTCGGACGCGCCCGACTGTGTCATTACTGACGTGCAGATGCCCGGCATGACCGGCGTTGAGATGCAGAAGGGTCTGCGCGCCCTGGGATCGCGGGTGCCGGTGATCTTCGTGACGGCGTTCCCGACCGAGGCCCTGCGCGAAACCCTTCTGGCGGCGGGCGCCAGTGACTTCCTGGACAAGCCCTGCGACGGCGCCACGATCATCCGCTCGCTGGAGCAGGCGCTGACGGGGCGGTCGACGAGGGACGCGACGGCGTGACCGCCGTCGCGAAAACCCGGATCAGCCTTTTACGAAGGCGAGGAGGTCGGGGTTGATGACGTCGTGGTGGGTGGTGAGCATCCCGTGCGGAAAGCCGGGATAGGTCTTGAGCGTGCCATTGGTCAGGAGTTCGACCGATTTCAGCGCAGAATCGGCGATGGGAACGATCTGGTCGTCGTCCCCATGCAGGACCAGCGTCGGCACGGTGATGGCTTTCAGATCGTCCGTCTGGTCGGTCTCTGAGAACGCCGCGATGCCGTCGTAATGGGCCTTCGTGCTGCCCATCATGCCCTGGCGCCACCAATTCTGGATCACGCCCTGTTGCACCGTCGCGCCGTCGCGGTTGAACCCGTAGAAGGGCCCGCTCGCCACATCGAGGAAGAACTGCGCGCGGTTCGCGGCGGTGGCCGCGCGGAACCCGTCGAACACCTCGATCGGCAGGCCTTCGGGATTGGCTTCCGTCTTGACCATCAGCGGCGGCACCGCGGAGACCAGCACGGCCTTGGCCACGCGTCCGGCCGGCTCTCCGTGCCTCGCCACATAGCGGGCGACCTCGCCGCCGCCGGTGGAATGACCGATATGCACGGCGTTCCGCAGGTCCAGCGCTTCCGTCACCGCGAAGGCGTCGGCGGCGTAGTGATCCATGTCATGGCCGCTATCGACCTGGGCCGAGCGGCCATGACCGCGTCGGTCATGCGCCACGACCCGGTAGCCGTGCTGCAGGAAGAACAGGATCTGCGCGTCCCAATCGTCCGAGGAGAGCGGCCAGCCATGGTGAAACATGATCGGCTGGGCGCTCTTGGAACCCCAATCCTTGTAGAAGATCTCGACGCCGTCCTTGGTCGTGACGAAGGGCATGGAAGGCTATCCTGTTCGGGAGGGAGATGGTCCGAGCTATGGAAGCAAGGCGCCGAGTCGGATTGACGATTCGCGTCACCGCTTGGACGAATGCGCCATTGCCGATGCCTTCGGTCGGACGGCCCTACTCGGCGAGCAGGCTTTCCAGGAAGAACACCCGCCGCGCCGTCTCATCGAGATTGCAGCTCGAGGCGGCGATCAGGTCCATGGTTCCACCTCCTCCGAAGATCATCGTCAGCTTGCAGGAGGCGGTCCTGTAGGCCAGCCAACCCCGCTGAGAATCGCGGAGCGCGGTCTTCTCCTCGTCCGTCGATTTGCGCATGAGCGTCTGGTAGGCGGCGTTCAGCTTCTTGTCCTGCAGCGACAGTTCAGCGGACGCACAATCCAGCATCTCGGCTGTGACGCCACCGGATTTGTCCATGCATTTATCGTAGTCCGGGGAATATGTCTGCGTATTCATGCCGGCGGCGTAGGACGGCTCGACGACGATGCTGCCGAGCAGGCTGACCATCACGGCGACGGGAAAGGCGAATGTGCGATTCATCGGAACCTTCAGTTCTCCAGACAAGAACAGCCATGATTTGACCGGTGTGAAGCCGGCTCTGAGGGGCCGTCGGAGCCGGACGGCATGGTGCCCGGTTCTAAGCAATCATCCCGCTCCGCAAGGCGCTGCCGGTCATCCCCCCGTCAGCGCATCAGCCACGACACCAGCCAGATGCCGCCTGCAAGGACGGCCCCGAAGATCAGTGTCTGGACGAGGATGTAGACCAGCAGGATTCGTCGCGGAAAATGCGCGCGCGTGGCGGCATTCAGCATCTGTCGCACGCGTGCGACATAGAGGATCGCGCCGAGGGCGAGGATCGCCCCGATGAGAAGCTGCGTCATCGCCTCACTGCACCGCTCGGCAGGTCATCGGCGGCGGTGCTGCGGCAGCGCTCGCGCGGACCACCGGATTCCGAGACGGGACACCTCACAGCTGAGGCATGGGAGCCGGACGGGGCCGGGGCGCGGGCGCCATTTCCCGCGGGGCGGGCGGAGACGCCGGGGCTTCGACGCGGGCGGGCGGCGGGGCTTCGACGCGGGCGGGAGGCGCGGCGGCGGTGGCGCCCGGCGCATTCGCCGCCTTCGCAGGGGGAGATTCCGGGGCCTGCCGGGTAGCGGGCGTCGCCTCTCGGACCGTGTCGCGCAGGAAGTCGCCGGTGCTGGCGGCCCGCGCCGCCGGTGCCGTCGCGGTGGTCCCGGCGGCCTGGCCCGCGCCGTTGCCGCGCGGGGCCGGCGCCTGCGAGACTGCGGGAGCCTGGCGGCGTTCGCCCTCCGGCACCTTGATCCGGAAGGTGTAGGGCACCGTCGTCCCGTCGCCGAAGGTCACGGCGACGGACAGGGTATCGAGACCGGAAAAATCGGGCCGGGCGGTGTAGAAGATCGACATCGAATCCTTCTTCACGTCCTCGCAGCCATCCACCTGCGGAATTGTGGCGCCTCGCTCGTCGATCTTGCTGCCGAGTACTCTCAGCTCCCGCCGGGTTTCGACGCGCCCGCCGCGCGGCGGTGAGACGAGGCTGATCAAGGCCGCCTTGGAACGGCACCCTTGCTGGGGAAAATAATGGGTGAAGCCCTGGAGGAAGATCCGCTGGCCCGGACGGGCGGTCTTGTTCTCCGTCTCCGCGAGCGCCGGCAGCACGAGGCCATGCCCGAGGAGGCCGGCGAGCGCCAAGGATCGGAGGGTCAAGGATCGGAAATCCGAGCATCGCAGCGGCGCGGTGGACCGGAGGGCCGCGTTCGGGAGGCGGTGTGTCATGGGCTTCTCCTCGGCTTCGGGATGGAACGGGCGAGTCGTGGCGGGCGCTCAGCCGGGGCTGGACCGCTCCAGGACCGGCTTGCCGCCATCCGTGCGGAAGCGGACGGTGTAGGTGCTGTTGGACGTCTGGGCGCTGCACGTGATCACCACGGGGCCGCCCATGGGGTTGGGCATCTCGCAGACGCCCTTGGCCTTCACGAGGAGGCTCTGGCCGCGCTCCTCGTACATCACTTCGTCGATGGGCTGACGCAGGGTGCCGCTCTCGACCCATCCCTTCGCCGATGCGAGGAAGCTGACCTCCCGGTCGTCGGAGGTTCCGAACACGAACTCGGCACGCGCCGACCCGGTGGTGGAGGAATTCCTGGCGGTGGGGGCGCAGGACGCGGTGATGTCCTCGCCATCGATCACCAGCGATTCGCAGCGGCCCTTGAAGGTCAACTTCAGGACCATCCCCGGCGGTGTCTCCCCCGTCTCCGCCCCCGTCCCCGCATTGTCCCGGGGCACGGGCGGCGAGGCCGGGCGCGCGGTCTCGGTCGGCGGGGCGCGGCCCGGATCGGTACCGGCGGCGGGCCGGTCCGACGGGCCGCGAGACTGTCCGGCCTGCCAGACACAGAGACGCGCGCCCGCACCCTCCCAGCACGGCCCCTTGGGCGCCAGGGTGCCGAGGGGAGCCGTCGCCTGCGGTGCGCCGGGGCGCTCGTTCCACGAGGCGGTGGCCTTCTGCGGCTCCCGTGGATCGCGGGTGAGCCGCGCGATGAAGTCCAGCCCTCCCCTGGCATAGGACCGGACCTCGAATCCGCCCGCCCCGTCCTGTCCGGCATCCGCCCGGAACTGGCAGGGGCCGTCGATCCGCGCCGCGCCCCCGACCTCGATGAGGCAATCGGCGGTGCGGGGCGCGCCGATCCCGGGTGCCGGCGCGACGCCGCCCCCGGCGAAACCGGGACGGCCCTCGCCGATCTTCCAGGCGCAGGTCCGGGTGCGTGGCCCCGTCCAGCAGGCCCCGCCGGAGGTGACGGCCTCGGAGGGGCCCTCGTCGGGCTTGCCGCCGGGCGTCTCGTTCCATGTCGCCGTGCCGCTTCCGGGGCTCGTCACCGCCACCACCACCCCGTAGCGGAGGTAGCCGTTCTCGTAACTGGCGAGACGGAACCCGCCCGTCCCGTAGCTGCGCGCGTCGGTCAGGAACTCGCAGACGCCGTTGATGGCGATCCTGCCATCGGCCTCGACGTAGCAATCGGCCTTGCGGACCTTGATCTGCGCCTCGGCGGCGCCGGGCAGGACGAGGCCGAGCCCGACGATCCCCGCCAGGAGGGCGAGGCAGCACCGGGCCAGCCGCGCCGGGTACGCCAGGGAATTCGAACCGCGATCCGCCGCCACGGGCATCTCCTAAGGGTTGCCGAGGAGGCGGCGCGCCGCCTGGATGGTCCGGTCGTTGCGCTGATCGACGATACGGCCGTGATAGAGATTTCGGTCGGCCAGTCGCTGCTGCAGCGCCGCCCAGAAGCCGGCGCCCCACCGGTCCTCGCTGAGATTCTGAATGATGTCCGTGGATTTCAATTCGAGGGCGCGGATCGCCATGTCCGCCGCCTTTCCGGACGCGCGAGGGAGATTGGCGCCGCCGATATCGTAGAGGAAGGCCGCCGCTGCGGCCGCGGGCGCGAAGGACCGCTCGGTTATGAGGCGTTCGAGATACCGGCTCGCCAGGGCGGCGTCGGGTGCGGTGATCCGCTGCTTGTTGGTGTTGGCCGGCGACAGGAGGAGCGCGTAGAGATACTGCGCCACCGACACACCGCTCTCCGCCAAGCCACGAAGCTTCCCCTCGGCGGCGGCGTCGGTGGTCGCGCTCTTGAAGAGCGCCATCATCTCGTCGGTGCTCGGCGCCGACGCTGCGGGGCGCGCCTGGGGCGGCGGCTGGCCCGGATCGGTGGGCCGAGCCTGCGGAGCGGCGGCGGTGCCGGACAGGGCACGGATGGCCGCCTGGGTCTGAGGCGTCGCCGCCCCGTCGGCCGGCCCGGAATAGAAGCCGCGCCGGGTGAGATTGCGCTGGATCGCGGCCACGAGATCGGGGGGCTGGCGGCCGAGATCGTCGGTAAAGGTGCCTATGGCCAGCGGCAGCCTGGCCGCCACCGTGTCCATGTAAATGTCGGCGGCCTTCTGAGGGTCTTTCGGCACGCCGCTCTCCGCGTCGGCGTAGCAGCCGGCGATCCAGAAGAGTGTCGACCAGGAGTTCAGATAGTTGTTCCGGATCGCGACCGGGTTCGCCTGAAAGGCGAGCCCGTAGCGACAGCCGCGCTTGAGATCGTACTGGCCGCGCCCGCGGTTGAGCAGGAGATCGGTCATGCCCCGCTGGGCGCCCGGATAACCGAGGTCGGCGGGCTTCTGATAATAGCTCAGGGCGGTGGCGGCATCGGGCTTGACGGGGTTCTTGACGTAGATCCCGGCCCATTCGGGATTGTGGAGGGCGCCCATGAAGGAGCGGGCGGAGATGTCGCCGGCATCCGCCGCGGCCTTCAGTTTCTCGAAGGCGGCCTTGTCGCCATCCTTGCCGGCCTTGTCGAGGAGGTCGAGATAGATCTTCTCGCTGTCCTTGCTGTCGGCGGGTTTGCCCCAATCCGCCGTGGGTTTCAGCAAGAGCAGCGCGAGGCCGGCCACGAGGGCGATGGCGGCCTGGGGCAGGACGAGCCAGGCGGAACGGTAGCGCGCATCCGCGTACCAGAGCGCCGCGTGCGCGCCGAGCCGGTCGGTCCCGCTCACGACTTCGCCTTCATGTAGGCGCGCAGGGCCGTGATGACGGCGGGGTTGCGCTTGTTCTCGACGGGGAGCGTGTAGAAGCCGCGGGCGGTCAATTCGGCCTGGAGGGCGCCCCAGAACGGGCCGCTCCAACTGCCTGCTTCCTCGAACAGCAGCCAGAAGGTGACTTGGTCGTCCTTGAGGTCGACGCCGCGCAGGGCGAGGGCGGCCGCCTTCTTCGGATCCTTGGCGACGTTGCCCCAGCCTTGATCGTAGATCGAGGCGGCCTCCCCCGCCGCCATGACGTTGCCGGCGGCGGCTGCTCGCTCGTAATACGCGACGGCGACCTGCGCATCCGGCGCGAAGACCTGCCCCTTGTTCCGCACCGGGTTGAACAGGCGCGCATAGGCGATCTGCGCGTCCGCGTCGCCGGAATCGGCCCAGCTCTTGAGCTGAGCCATCTTGCCCCGGTCTCCCGCCATGGCGGCGCCCGCCAGGGCCGTGACTTCCGGGTCCGGCCCGCTCGGCGCCACCTTGCGCGGCTCGGGCCGCGGGGCCGCGACGGTGTTCCGGATCCCGGCCTCCACCTGGAGGGCGGTGACGATGGCGGGATTGGCGCGCCCGTCCACGAGGCCGATATAGCGCCCGGACTTGGCGAGATGGCGCTGGATCCCCGCCACCAGGGCCGGGCTCTGCATGCCGAGATTGTTGACGAAGGCGTCGATGGTCGGCTGGTGCTTGCGCCACAGCACGGCGGTCACCAGCTCGCCCGCCCTGACGGGATCCTGCGGCAGGCCGCTCTCGGGCTCGACATAGCATTTGGCGAGCTTGACGGTGACGCGCTCCTCGCCGGAGATCGTGCGGTTGAGCGTCTCCGGGTCGTCCATCCAGGTCTGGGCGAGGCGGCAGCCCCGCTTGAGATCGCCGTTGGGGTTGGCGGGGTCGAGGAGCACGTCGGCCAGGCGCGTGATCGCCAGGAGGTCGCCCGCCGCGGCGCCGGGAGCATAGAGGGCGGCGGCCCGGGAGAAGTCGTTGGGCGACGGCTTCTTCGGGAAATAGGCGGCGGTCAGCGGGTCGTAGAGCGTGCCGAGCTTGGTCGCGGCGTCGATCTGGTTGCGCGTGGCCGCGGCGGTGAGTTCCTGGAACGCCTTGAGGTCGCCCTCCTTGCCGGCCCGGTCGCGCAAGGTCGTCAGCTCGGCCACCCGCGCCTTCGAGGCGGTGGCCGGCTGGCCCCATTCCCCCTGTGCGGCCAGGGACAGGCACAGCCCCGCCAGCCCCAGCGTCACCACCTGTGGCAGGCCGAACCAGGCCAAGCGGTAGCGGGCATCGCCGTACCATAGGGCCGCGTGCGCGCGCAGCCACTCGTCTCGCGCGTTGCTCATGGTCTCGATGGGCTCCGGGCCGTCCCGTTCGCCTGGGCGAAGCGTCGGATCGCGGCGATGACCGCGTCGTTGCGGCGGTTCTCGACCGGGTTGGTGTAGATGCCTCGCGCCGCCAGCGCCCGCTGGAGCGCTCCCCAGAAGGCGGGGCTCCAGGTCGCGCCGAAGACCGGGTCCGTCAGAAAGACCTGGTAGCCCGGATCGAGCTCGAGCTGGCGAAGGATGAGGGAGGCCGCCCGGTCCGGGTCCTTCTCCAGGGCGCCCGCGCCCTTGTCGTAGAGACCCGCCGCCTGGGCGGCGGCGTCGCGGGCGCCGGCCGCTGCGGCCCGCTCGAAATTGGCGGCGGACTGCCGGGCGTCCGGCGCGAAGACCTCGCCCTTGTTGAGGAACGGGCTGTAGAGGTAGCCGAGGGTCGCCAGCGCGGTGGCATCCCCCCGGTCGGCGATGGCCTGGACCCGCGCCAGGGCGGCGAGATCCCGGGTCGCCGCCTGGGCGAGGCTGCGGAACTCCTCCGCCGTCAGGCCGGTGCCGGTCTCGGCGCGGCGCTCCGGGGCGGGCTCCGGCAGGAACGGGCGCAGGCCCGCCTCCCGTTCCAACGCCGCGATCGTCTCGGGGTGGACGAGCCCGTCTACCGGACCGGTGTAGCGGCCGACGGTCCGCGCCGCCATCGCCTCCTGCAGCGCGCGGATCAGCGCGGGCTTGTGCAGCCCAAGGCCGCGCACATAGGCGCGGATCGACGGTTCGTATTTCAGCCGGAGTGTGTCGACGATGAGGTCGCCGGCCCGCCGCGGATCCTGGGGAATGCCGCTCTCGGCATCGACGAGGCAGCGGGCGAGCTTCTCGGCCAGGCGCTCCTCCCCACGGAGCATGTCCCGCGTCGTCGCCGGATGGTCGAGCCAGGCCTTGGCCAGGCGGCATCCCCGTGTCCGGTCGTCGCCTGGGTTGAAATCCTCGAGCAGCAGGTCGGCGAGGCGCGCCGTGGCCACGAGGTCTCCGGCCTCGCTGCCGGCGCGGTAGAGCTCGGTTGCGCGCCCACGATCGCTCGGCACGGTCTTGCGCGGGAATCGTCCGGCGATGAGGGGATCGTAGAGGGTCGCCAGCCGGGTCTGAGCGTCGATCTCCCCCGCCTTGGCTCCGGCCGCGAGCTGGTTCAGCGCGGCGGCGTCGCCCTCCCCGCCCGCGCGGTCGCGCAGGATTTCGAGTTCGGCGGCGCGCTGCCGGGACCCGGTGGCGGGCCGACCCCATTCGCCCTGCGCCACGAGGGCGAAGAGCAGGTTGGCGAGCAGGACGGTGCCGGCCTGCGGCAGGGCGAGCCAGGCCAGCCGGTACCAGGGATCCCCGTACCACAGGCTGCCATGGACGGCGGCGCGCGGGGTCATCGTGCCGGCTCCCATGCGGTCACGACGCCGTGGCGGAGGGCGCCGCGCCCCCGATGGCGCGCTCGACGTCGACGAGTTCGAACTGGCCGTGATCGCCGAGCGGATCGGCCGAGAGCCGCAGGGCCTGGGCCTCGCGCAGGCGTTCGAGGAGCGTGCGCATCTCGCGCGCGTTCGCCCAGTCGCGGCCTTGCGCGCGCCGCTCGATCCACGGGAGCAGCACGGTCTCGAACCGGGCCGGCAGCCGGAACGATTGCCGGGTCGCCATCAGGCGCAGGATCTCGAGGAGGTCGTAGGGATCGTAGGCCGGGAACTCGATCGTCTTGGTGAAGCGGCCGGCGAGCCCCGGATTGGTCTCGATGAACCGGCCCATGTCCTCGGTGTAGCCGGCCACGATGACGATGATCCGGTCGCGGTTGTCCTCCATGAACTTCAGCAGGGTGTCGATCGCCTCCTTGCCGAAATCGCTGCCGCCACCACCGCCGCCTGCGGCCAGCGTGTAGGCCTCGTCGATGAACAGGATGCCGTCCAGGGCCTCCTTGCAGCGCTCCAGGGTCCGCGCCGCGGTCTGCCCGACATAGCCCGCCACCAGGCCGGCGCGGTCGACCTCCACCACATGGCCCTTCCGCAGGACGCCCAAAGCCTTGAAGATGTCGCCCATGATGCGCGCAACCTCGGTCTTGCCGACGCCGGGTGGACCGGTGAACACCATGTGCTGGCTCACCGCGCCGACCTCGATGCCCTCCGCGCGCCGCTTGGCATCCACCAGGACCCGCGCCACCACGGTCTTCACCTGCTGCTTGACCGGGGCGAGCCCGATCATCGCCTCGAGGCGGCCGATGACCCTGCGCGCCTCCTCCATGTCGATCGCGCCGGCGCCCTGGCTGCCGAGGGCGGCGGCGATGTCCGAGGGTTCGAACCGGTTGATGTCGCCGCCGGGATGGGCGGAGAGCCGCATCGCCTGGGCCTGTCGGGCCTTCTCCAGCACCGTGCGCATCTCGCGGGCATTGGCCCAATCCTCGGCGCGGGAGCGGGCGCTCACATAGGGGATCAGCTCCTTCTGGAAGCCCTCCGGCAGGACGAAGCCCTGGTTGGCCGCCATGCGCTGCAGGATCTCGGCGAGTTCCGGCGGGCTGTAGGGCGGGAACTCGATCGTCTTGGTGAAGCGGCTGGCGAGACCCGGATTGGTGTCCATGAACCGGCGCATGTCGTTGGTGTAGCCGGCCACGATCACGATGATCCGGTCGCGGTTGTCCTCCATGAACTTCAGCAGGGTATCGATCGCCTCCTTGCCGAAATCGCCGCCGCCTGACCCGCCGGGTGCCAGCGCATAGGCCTCATCGATGAACAGGATGCCGTCGAGGGCCTCCTTGCAACGCTCCAGGGTCTTGATCGCGGTCTGGCCGGCATAGCCCGCCACCAGCCCGGCCCGGTCGACCTCGACGAGATGTCCCTTGCGCAGCACCTTCAGCGCCTTGAAGACGCTGCCGAGCACCCGCGCCACCTCGGTCTTGCCGACGCCGGGAGGGCCGGTGAAGACCATGTGCTGGCTCATGGCCGCCACGGGCAGGTTCTGGGCGCGGCGCTGCTGCTCCACCTGCATCCGGGCGATGACGCCCTTCACCTCCGCCTTCACCGGCGCGAGGCCGACCATGTCGTCCAGGGTCGCCAGCGCCGTGGCGAGGAGGTCCTTCTTCTCCACCGCCGCACCGTCATCCTCGAACTGGATCGGACGGATCTTCCGGTTCGCCCTCTCCTGATCCATCGCGCGCCGCATGCCGGCGATCCGGGCCGGAATGTAGGTGGCGGCGAGCAGGCTGCCGACGATTCCCCCGAGGATCAGGACGTTGCGCAGCAGGGCCGAGGGTGTCGCCGCCAGGGGGGCGAGCACGTCCGGCCGCAGGGCGACCACCAGGGCGGTCGCGCCGAGCACGATGGCCAGGAAGAGGGCGGCGGGATGCTTGTCGAGGCGTTCCATGGATGTGACGTGCCTTGATGCGGGTCGGGCGCGGTGCGTGTCGCGGTCCGGAAGGGGCGCTGGCCCTCAGGCGTCCTCGCCGATCGCGAAGAGCAGGTCGACGATCTCCAAGCGGCGCATGTCGCCGCCCTCCAGGGCGACGCGGGCGGCCTGCGCTTCGCGGGCCTTCTCCAGGAGGGTGCGCATCTCGCGGGCGTTCGACCAGTCGTCGGAGCGGGAACGCTGGGCGAGCCATGGGGTCAGCGCCGCCTCGAACCCCTCGGGCAGCGTGAATTGCTGGCGGGCGGCCATGCGCCGGAGGATCTCGCACAGCTCCTTCGGCTTGTAGGGCGGGAACTCGATGGTCTTGGTGAAGCGGCCGGCGAGCCCCGGATTGGTGTCGATGAACCGGCGCATGTCGTTGGTGTAGCCGGCCACGATCACGATGATCCGGTCGCGGTTGTCCTCCATGAACTTCAGCAGGGTGTCGATCGCCTCCTTGCCGAAATCGCCGCCGCCGGACCCGCCCGCGAGGGTGTAGGCCTCGTCGATGAAGAGCACCCCGTCGAGGGCCTCCTGGCACTTCTCCAGGGTCTTGGCGGCGGTCTGCCCGACATAGCCCGCCACCAGCCCGGCGCGGTCGACCTCCACGAGATGGCCTCGGCGCAGGACGTTCAGGGCGCGGAAGATTTCGCCGATCGCCCGCGCCACCTCGGTCTTGCCGACGCCGGGCGGGCCGGTAAAGATCATGTGCTGGCTGATCGCCGAGACCGGGAGGCCTTCCGCGCGGCGGCGCTGCTCCAGTTCGAGCCGGGCGATGAGGGCGTTGACCTCGCGCTTGACCGGCGCGAGGCCGACCATGCCCTCAAGCGTGGCGATGACCTCGTCGGGGGACCGCGACTCGACGATGCGGCGCGGGGCGAAGAGCAGGCGCGGCAGGCTCAAGCCCCCGGCCGGTTGCCCCAGGCCCGCCTCGGCCCGCCGCGCGGCCGTGGCCGTCACCACGAGGCCGAGGGCGGCGAAGAGGGCGGCGGCCGACCCGATGGCGGCTTGCCACCGCAACTCGCTTCCGGCGGCGTTCCACCATGCCACCGGCCCGTATTCCGTGCTCATCAGCAAAGGCGTCAGGATCGCGACGAGAAGTCCCGAGATGACGAACGGGATGATGGCGGATTTCGACATCGGTCAGCCTCCGCAGGGCTTGCTGGTGTTCCAGATGACGGGGATCCGCTGGACGCCGCCCGTCGTGTCGATCTTCAGGCCCGGCGTCAGCTCGAAGAAGACGTCCTTGGCCGCGCCCTCGACGACGATCTCTCCCCTGCCGACCTCGTAGGGGGCGGGGAACGGGACCGCGATGTTGATCGGCCCTTCGGCGACGTTGAAGGCCGGCGAGAGGTAGTTGCCCGCCCGGATACGCACTACGCCGCCGGCATTCGCCGTCATCTTCGACAGGCGCATGTTGCCGAGCGGCGCGGTGCAGGCCTTGGCCTGCGTGACGAGCTTCTCCTTCTCCTCCGGCACCAGGGTCTCGGCGGCCTTGTCGATCTCGCTCGTCTTGACGAGGTTCAGGGCCGGGCGTTCGGCCGTCCCCGCCATCTCTCCGCCACCCATGAGCAGGAAGGCCGCGATAGCGCCCGCCGCCACGATGCCACCCGCCAGGGCGATGATGCTCGGTGAAACGGCCGGCTTTGCCTGAACCGGTCCCGCAGGAGCCGCTTTGAGATCGGCGCTCCTGTCCTGAGCTTGCGTTTGATGCTCAGTATTAGACATCTTTCCAGCTCCATATTCTGGCTAAAATAATTGAAACTCCTAGTATAAGTCGACATTTTTATTAATAAATATTATTCCGTACATTAAATATTAAAATTATTCTAAAAAATCCTGGCAATTTCTCGTTTCTTAATCGGTCAAGCTTCTATGCACCTGTTAAAAATCGGTCTACTAGTACACATGACCTATGGCGTCCGCCTTGACCTTTCCTGTCTCTGTCCCGGCAGTAAGCCACCAGCTCGGTTCCATGCGGGATGAATCCGATGCCCTGGTCGGAAGTGGAGTGATCGGGACGTTGAAAGAGACGATCATCGTCGCCGATGACCATCCGCTGTTCCGCGCGGGGATGATCCACATCGCCGAACGGCTCTACCCGGAAGCCCTCGTTCGAGAAGCCGCCTCGATGGAGCAGGTTCTGGCACTGTCGCGCGCCGGGCCGCCACCGCAGACCTTTCTCCTCGATCCGGATTTTCCCGGGATCGATCCCCATCGCTCCATCGGTGCGCTGCGTGAGGAATTCCGGAAGGCCTCGATCATCGTCGTCTCGAGGATCGAGGACGAAGCCGTGATCCGCGCCGTCTTGGCCGAGGGCGCCGACGGGTTCATCGGGAAATCCCTGCCCGCGAAGGAGATCTCGCAGGCGATCGCGGCGCTGCGCGATGGCGAGAGCGTGATGAGGCGAAGCACCGCCTCGGGCCTCACCACCCCGCGCCTCACCCTTCCGCCGCTCACGCAGCGCCAGCGTGACGTCCTGCGCCTCGTCGCCATGGGGCACACCAACAAGGAGATCGCCCGGGAACTGGACATCTCCCCGTTCACGGTCCGGATCCACGTCTCGGCGCTTCTGCGGGCCCTCGACGTCACCTCCCGCTCCGCCGCTGCTGCGAAGGCGGCCAATGCCGGTGTGTTCGAATGATCCGGATTGCCGGGGCGGGTGCTCGGGCATTGCCGTCTGGGGCCGATCTCTCACTGTCCGGCATGCCGGATGCCGGCGAGGCTTCACCGTCCATGTGTTCCATCCCGTATCGGCCCCGTGGGGGCCATCCCCGGTCTGGCCCCCTGAAGAGATCCAGTGATCGTCATAGGTGTTCGAGGCGCGTGAGCGTGTGGGCGATGCTGGTCCTTGCCGGTTCGGTAGTCGGCGGGCTCTCGCCCGCCTCGGCCGATCCGGACGTCGTTCAGCCGCCGAAGGAGACCGTTCTGGCGGCGATCTGCGGGATTCCAGCGCGCGCCGAGACCGGAACCTGCCGGATGAAGGACGGCCGCCCGGCGGAGTTCTGGTACGGGACAACGATCTCCACCCCGACCGGAACTTGGTTCACAGGCTTTGCGACGATGGCGGCGCCAGGGGAAAATGCAGAGACGCCCAACCGGCGGACTATCGCCGCCGCAACCTTCGCCCTGGAGGAAATGCACTGGCGCCTCAAGGGCGTGCAGGCCGATATCGGGCAGATCGGGACCGGCAACCGCAACGGGGACGCTCCTCAAGTGGATGAGGCGCTCGGCGCCGTGACGAGGCCGGTGAACCGGATTCGTCTGGTGATGGGCCTGCGCCTGACATCCTATGGAGCGGCGGGCGCGCACAGCCTCAGCTTCCTCCTGCTGCATTTCAGCAAGGTGCCGCTTCGCTGGAGGGTGGTCGGCGAGGTCCCCGCCGGGTCCGACGACACCGCCGCCTGTGATTCCGATGACGGGCAACCCTGCGGGATGGGCAAGAGCCTGGGTCAGCTCGAGATCCTAGCGGAGGATTCGTTCAAGCCCCTCGCATGGCCTCCCATCCGGGTGACCCTCACCGGCACGGTCCGTGGCGAGGATGGAAAGGTGCGCCCTGCGACGGGCCGGGATGCCCGGACCTACGCGTTCGACGAAGTCAGCGGCACATATCGCTGAGGCGGGCCGCCATCCCCAACCCGGCCGGGTCATGGGGCCTCCATCGGGGGCGGGTAGGCGCAGAGGAATTCCGCCACCTCACCTGGATCCGGCAGTGCGTCGAGGACGCCGCTTCGTGTCACCGCGAGGGCGCCGCAGGCGGCTGCCATCCGTCCGCACTCACTCCAGGATCTGCCCGTCAGGAGGCCCGCCGCCAGGCCTGCGATGAAGGCGTCGCCGGCACCGATCGTGTCGATCGCAGTCACCGGGAAGGCCGGCTGGTCCAGGACGGTCGAGCCGCCGAGGACGATCCGCGCGCCGGCCGCGCCGAAGGTGATCACCAGTGCCTCCACGCCGCGTGCATGCAGCGCCTCCGCGAGCTTCCCGGCCACGGCGCGCAGGTCGTTGCCGCCGGCCCGCCCAGGGTACAGGAATCCGAGGAGAGCCTCCGCCTCGGTCTGGTTCACCACGAGGATCGTGGTGGATGCCAGAATCCCCGACAAGATCTCCGGCTGCGTCATCCGGAACGGCGACGGATTGAGCAGGGTCGGGACGCCGGCCACGCGCGCCGTCGCGAAGGCTTCGGCGATGGCGTCGTCGCCGATCTCGAACTGCGCGATCACCATCGCGGAGGAGGTGAGGCTCGCCGCCGCCGAGCGCACGGTCTCCCGCGACAGGAGCAGGTTGGCGCCGGGATGGACTGCGAGGCAATTCTCGCCATCGGCCCCGACGAAACCGACGCCGATGCCGGTGGAGCCTGGATGGTGCCGTATCATGGCGGCGGGCAGGCCCATCCGCCGAAGCGCGGGATCCGCCAGCGCCGCGAGATGGTCCGTACCCACCGGGATCAGCCCATCGACCTCCACACCGAGCCTGCGCAGGCCGGCGGCGACATTGAACCCCTTGCCTCCTGGCTCCCAGGCGACGGCGGAGGCCAGGAGGGATTCGCCGGGATGGGGAAGCCGGTCGACCCGGAACGTGCCGGCCGCGACGAAACTCCCGAGCACGAAGGCGCTTCCCATGTAGCGAGCCCGCCGCAAGATCCTGTAAGGAAGGGACAGTGACACGCTGCCCGCACGCTCTTCGCACGATGCCGCCGCATTGACCAAAACACCAAGCGTTTTCGCGAACCTCCGCATCCAGAACGACACGGCTCTTCCGATGTATCGGCAGCTGGAGCATCAGTTCCGGGCCATGATTACGGACGGTGTTCTTGGTCCCGGAGCCACGCTGCCAGCCGAACGGAAGCTTGCGCAGGATCTCGGCATCAGCAGGAAGACCGTCCAGCAATGCTACGACGCTCTGCGCCAGCAGCGGCTGGTGAGCGCGCATGGCCGCAACGGCTACATCGTGGAAGACGGCTTCCGGCGCATCAAGCCCGGGATGGAGCGTCTCAAGGGCTTCACCGAGGAGATGCACGAGTTGGGTCGCGTCCCCTCCTCCCGCATTCTCGAACGGACGATCGGCGAGGACCGCTCCATCGCCTCGATCTTCGGTCTCTCGTCCACCGCCCGGTTCCTCCGACTCGTGCGTGTGCGCATGGGGGACGGCATTCCCCTCTCCGTGGAGAAGGCCTGGTACGATCTCGGTCTCGCGCCCGGCCTCGCCGAGGTCGACCTGTCGGGGTCCATCTATGCCCGTCTCGCCGAGTGCGGCGTTCCCCTGGTCGATTGCGAGCAGACCATCGAGGCCGCCTCCCCCGAGGCGCAGGAATGCGCGATCTTCGGCTTTTCCGAGCCGCTTCCCTGCCTGCTGATCAAGCGCCGCTCCTACGGCACCGATTCCCGCTTGATCGAGTATGTCGAAGGGCTCTTCCGCGGCGATGCCTACGCCTACCGGCTGCGCCTGCGCACATAAGGACGAAGGCAACGGCCGGACCGACGGGCATCTCCCGTTTTGGTACCAGTCAAGGGTACCATTCTCTTTCCAAAATATGTGAATACTGTGGAATTGCTGCTTTTGGACCCATTTTGGTAGCGGCCATTACTTTTGCGTGATAGCCGTGGAGGCAATCGGAGCAGCCGATTCGAGGCCGATGTCCCCAAGGCATGGGCGTGATCGTCTTCATCGCTATGTGCAACTTGGAAATGCTGAGTGGCCGAACAGGTCATTTTCCGAGAGATACAGGTTTCGGAAGATTAGAAACAACGAGTGATTGTTTGGTTGCCGCCTTGTCGGAAGGGTTTCGATGAAATCCAGTTCTTGTCGCGATGGCTCGGAGTTTCGGTATGGCTAACCATTACTGCCTCGATCCCCTCGACCCTTCTGGGGAGGCGGAAGTGTTCGTTGTTTTCGAAGGCAAGTATCCGAATGTGCGTCTGCTCTCGGTCATCAGCCGGGATCACGATGACATCCTCGCGGATCTGGTGGAGGAGCAGCGGCGCGATCTGATCCGCGAAATCGGAGCCTTCTACCGCCCTCCCCTGACCGCGGGGGCAGCGGCGCCGTAGCGCCACGAGTTCGCCCCGGCATCAGGGCCCGTCCTGCGTCTTACCGCCTGAATGGGGAAAGATGGCTGCAAGCGATTGCAGTGGACGCGTTTCGATATACGTTCGCCCGAAAGCTGGCGGCCCGGAACGACTGAGCCTGATCTCGTCTCCCGGACCTTGCGGGGAAGCGGATACCGAATGCGCGTCATCGACCGTATCGTAGGCAGCAGGCTCGATCCAGAGATCGCGCACCGCCTGCATCATCTCGATCACCGCCATGCCGTCGACATCCTGGCGATCGACAGCGCCGACATGGCCCGGCGGCGGTTACGGGCGACGACGAGGGGCGGTGAGGAGATCGCCATCGCCCTGCCCCGCGAGGAAACCCTGTTCGACGGCGCCGTTCTGATCCTGGATGCGGACCGCGCCGTGGTGGTGCGGGTCGGGGCGGAACGCTGGCTTCGGCTCGCGCCCAGGGACAAGATCGCCGCCCTCGAACTTGGCTACCACGCCGGCAACCTGCATTGGCGCGTCCGGTTCGATGGTGACGATCTTCTCGTCGCGCTCGAAGGTCCTCCGGAAGATTATCTGGCGCGCCTCGGCGATCTCGTCTCTGGCGGACGCGTGACGCATGGACTCGACGCTCGGAACGAGGCCGCCTGATGCTGCAGCGGCTCATTGCCCTGCAGCAGGCGGATTCGGCCTTTCCAAGCGGCAGCTTCGCTTTCTCGAATGGGATCGAGGGGCTTGCGGCGCTACTCGACGGCCTCGGCGGGGCCGAACTGGGCCATGCGGTCGAGGCCGTTCTACGTCACCGCTGGGCCGGCAGCGACCGGGTCGCCTTGGTTCTGGCGCACCGGGCGGCGGGGGATCTCGCGCGGCTCGCCCAGATCGATGCCGCCATGGAGGCGGCCTGCCTGCCCGAGCCGATGCGCACGGGCAGCCGCCGCAACGGTGGTGCGCTGCTCGCCGCCCATACCCGCATCGGGACGGCGGGGGCCGACGGATTGCAACGCGCCGTGCGCGACGGCCGCCTTCTCGGGCATCTGGCGGTGATGCAGGGCGCGCTGTGGCGATCCCTCGGTCTGGACGAAACGGCGATCACCGAGATCGCCGGCTATCAATGTGCCACTGCCCTCGTCACCGCGTCCGTCAGGCTCGGGCTGGTCGGCGCCATCGAGGCTCAGCGCATCCTGACCGCCCTGATGCCGGTTCTGGCGGAGATTGCGGCCCAACCTATGCAGGGGGCGGCCCGGGACGACAGGGAAAGCCCGGACATCATGCTCGTTGCCTTCACACCGCTGATCGAGATCGCCACCATGCGCCATGCGCGGGCCGATCTGCGCTTGTTCGCGAATTGAGGTGCGGTTCCGGAAGGCGGCCCCCGATTGTCACCTTCGGGCCCGCAGCGCCCCGATCGATCTGTGGTTTGCCGGCCCGCGGTTTTTTGATCCGCGGTTTCTTGATTCACGTCTTGCCGCATGGCGGCTCGGAAGTCCCGCCTCCTTCTGCCGCGTCATGCGTTGAGGATTGCCCATGCTGCTGACACCGACCGAACTCGAACGGCTGACCATCTTCACGGCGGCGGAACTGGCACGGAAGCGTCGCGCGCGCGGCCTCAAGCTCAATTATCCGGAGGCCGTCGCCATCATCACCGACGAGATCCTCGAAGGCGCCCGCGACGGGCGCAGCGTCGCCGATCTGATCGGGTGGGGCTCGACCATCCTGACCACCGGGGACGTCATGCCCGGCATCGCCGCCATGCTGCCGATCCTGCAGGTCGAGGGCGTGTTCCCCGACGGGACCAAGCTCGTCACCGTGCACGAGCCGATCCGGCCCGCCGAAGGGGCGCCGGCCGATACGCTGGAGCCCGGCGCGATCCTGCCCGCCGAGGGGGAGATTGAGCTGTCCGCAGGGCGTCCCCGCACGACTATCGAGGTGGTCAATACCGGCGACCGTCCGGTGCAGATCGGGTCGCATTACCACTTCTTCGAGGTCAACCGCGCCCTCGACTTCGACCGTGAAGCGGCGCTCGGCCTGCGCCTCGATATCCCGGCCGGAACGGCGGTGCGGTTCGAACCGGGCCAGCGCAAGACCGTGATCCTGGTGGGGTTCGGCGGCGAACGCCGGCTCACCGGGCTGAACGACCTGACCCAGGGGACGATCGATACGCCGGCGGATCGCGCCGCCGCCCTGGCGCGGGCCAAAGCCGGCGGCTTCAAGGGTGCCTAGAAGTCCGGGCGCGTCAGACCGGACGACGATGAGGAGACCTCGTCGTCGTCTGCCCGCGCGACGGCGCGGCGGCGGGCGTCCGCCGAACGCACTGATCCCGGCCAGCGGTCAAGATCAGTGCCGCTTGGTATCAAGGAGACGATCATGGTGACGATCCCCCGCCGCGACTACGCCGCCCTCTACGGCCCCACCATGGGGGACGGCGTGCGCCTCGCCGACACCTCCCTCGTCGCCGTCGTGGAGAAGGATTACGCCGTCTACGGCGACGAATGCCTGCATGGCGGCGGCAAGACCCTGCGCGACGGGATCGGCATGGCGCCGGGCATCACCTCGGCCGAGGGTGCCCTCGATTTCCTGCTCTGCAACGTCCTCGTCATCGATCCCGTGCTCGGCATCGTGAAGGGCGATCTCGGCATCCGCCACGGCAAGATCGTCGGCATCGGCAAGGCCGGCAACCCGGCGATCATGGACGGGGTCGATCCCCGGCTCATCGTGTCCGCCGGCACCACGGTGCGCGATTGCGAGGGGCTGATCGCGACGCCGGGCGCCATCGACGTCCATGTCCATTTCGATTCCGCGGGCTTGCCTGACCACGCCATCGCGTCGGGCATCACCACGCTGCTCGGCGGCTCGCTCGGGCCGATCACCGTGGGCATCGATTCCGGTGGCCCGTTCAACACGGGCAAGATGCTCCAGGCGGCCGAGCATTGGCCGGTGAATTTCGGCTTCCTCGGCCGTGGCAACACCCACAAGCCGGCGGCCCTCAAGGAGCAGTTGGAGACCGGTGTGCTCGGCCTGAAGATCCACGAGGATTGGGGGGCGATGCCCTCGGCCATCGATGCCTGCCTGGGATTCGCCGACGAGCACGATTTCCAGGTCCAGCTTCACACCGACACGCTCAACGAATCCGGCTTCGTGGAGGACACGCTCGCCGCCATCGGCGGCCGGGTGATCCACATGTATCACACGGAAGGGGCCGGCGGCGGGCACGCGCCGGACATCATCCGCGTCGCCGGCCTGCCCCATTGCCTGCCCTCCTCGACGAACCCCACCAATCCCTACACGGTGAACACGTTCGACGAGCACCTCGACATGACGATGGTGTGCCACCACCTCAACCCCGCCTTGCCGGAGGACGTGGCCTTTGCCGAGAGCCGGATCCGCGCCCAGACCATCGCCGCCGAGGACGTGCTGCACGATATCGGCGCGATCTCGATGCTCGGCTCCGACAGCCAGGGCATGGGCCGCATCCACGAGGTGATCTGCCGGACCTGGCAGCTCGCCTCCAAGATGAAGGACCAGCGTGGCAGCCTGCCCGAGGACCGGGCCGGCTTCGGCGACAATGCCCGGATCAAGCGCTACATCGCCAAATACACGATCAATGCGGCGCGCACCTTCGGCATTGCCGATCACATCGGCTCTCTCGAAGAAGGCAAGATGGCCGACATCGTTCTGTGGCGGCCCGCCTTCTTCGGCATCAAGCCCGAACTCGTCATCAAGGGCGGCTTCATCGCCTGGGGCGCCATGGGCGATTCCGCCGCCTCGCTGATGACCTGCGAACCGATGCTGCTGCGCCCGCAATGGGGCGCGTTCGGCCTCGCCAAGCAGGGGCTCTCGGCCTGTTTCGTCCATCCGCTGGCGATCGAGCGCGGCCTGCGCGACGAGCTCGGCCTGCGCAAGGCCCTGCTGCCGGCCCACGGCACCCGGACGCTCAGCAAGGCCGACATGCTCTGGAACGACGCCTGCCCCGAAATCCGCGTCGATCCCCAGACCTTCGACGTCTTCGTCGACGGGGCCATCGCGACCTGTGAACCGGCCAAGGTCCTCCCCCTCGCCCAACGCTACATGCTGCGCTGATGCTCAATACCGCAATGACTCTCACTCCATCTCCCACCCGCGCCAGTGCCGCGCGGATCGGCATCGGCGGACCGGTCGGCTCGGGGAAGACGGCGTTGATCGAGCGTCTGATCCCGGTCCTGGTGGGGCGCGGCGTCGATCTAGCCGTCGTCACCAATGACCTCGTCACCAAGGAGGACGCGGAGCGCCTGCGCCGGTCCGGGCTGATCGACCCGGCCCGGGTCTCGGCCGTGGAGGCCGGCGCCTGCCCGCACACGGTGATCCGCGAGGATCCGACCCTCAACATCGCCGCCGGCGACGCCCTGGAGGCGGCCTTTCCCGGCCTCGACCTCCTGATCTTCGAATCCGGCGGCGACAACCTCGCCTCCACTTTCTCCCTCGATCTGGTGGATTGGTGGATCTTCGTCATCGACGTGGCGGGGGGCGACGATATCCCGAGGAAGCGTGGCCCCGGCGTGCTGCGTTGCGACCTTCTCGTGGTGAACAAAACCGATCTCGCCCCCCATGTGGGGATAGACCTCCCCGCCATGCTCAGCGAGGCCACTGCCGTGCGCGGCGGCAAGGCGATGATCGCCACCAATGCACGCTCGGGTGGCGGAATCGACGCCGTGGCGGATGCGATCTGCCGCGCCGTGCTCTTCGCGCCTTGAGTGACGTGGGAGAGGAGGTCCGGGGCGCCTCGCCGGAGGGAGCGGGCCGCTCACGCCATTCTCAGGCGCGCCTCGTCTTCGTGCGCGGCGGCGGCACCACGGTGCTGTCGCGACAGGTCGTGCCCTATCCGTTTCACATCACCCGGCCGTTCCGGTTGTATCCGGACCATCCCGACATCGCGACGCTGTATCTCCAATCCGCCTCCGGCGGCCTCTACCGGGCCGACCGCCTGGGCCTCGACATCACGGCGAAGGCCGGAAGCCGGGCCCATGTGACCACGCAATCGGCCACCGTCGTGCATGACACCGGCGCCTTCGCGGCACGCCAGGACACGCGTCTGGCCATCGCCAGCGACGCGAGCCTGGCGCTGCATCCCGATCCGATGATCCTGTTTCCCGGCTCGGCGCTGGATCTCGACACCCGCATCGTCGTCGGCCCGGATGCCCGCGCCATCGTGAGCGAAGGCTTCGCCAGTCACGATCCGACCGGCATGGGCCGGCCCTTCTCCCGGATCGCCCTGTCCCTCCGGGTCGAAACCGAGGATGGACGCATCCTCGTCAACGAGCGCTCCACCCTCGACGGCGCGACCCTGGCAAGCCCCGCCTCCCCCATGGGCGCCTACGCGGCCTATGGTTCGATGGTGATCCTCGGGAGCGTCGAGGGCCATCCCGACATCGCCGCGCTGCAGGGCGCCGCCGACGCGGTGGGGTGCCTGTGCGGGGCGAGCCCGCTGCCCAACGCCGCCGGATTGGCCGTGCGGGTCCTCGCGCCCAACGGGGGCGCCCTGTCGACGGGCATGGATGCGGTCTTCGCGGTCGCTTTCGCCGCGCTGTTCGGCTGCGCCCCTGCGCGCCGTCGCAAGTGAATACGGTACTGGACTGGACTGGATCGGCGGGCGCGGGCTCCGCTCAGCGGTCGTGAAGGAAAGACGCTCAGCCTGCCCAGCAATGATGCACCATGCAGCCAATTTACCCTTTAAGAAACGAAGTTTCTTACCGACAGTGTGCCTCGGTTGAGTTGGAGTGATCCTGCTCCAGGGAGCAACCGTGGGTGGACAAAGGCATGTCCTCCGCAATGAAAAGTGGGGAACGAACCGATGGCGTCGAAAGACGAAGGCACCGCTTATCTTCAGCTTCGTCGCCGGTTGTTACTCGGCCTGGCAGCAGCCCCCTTCATTGCCGCTACGAGAAGCTCGTCCGTCTTTGCGGCCGATACCGTGAACACCACGGGCCTCGCCGTCACCGACACCGAAGTGACCGTCGGCATCCTCCACTCCGTCACCGGCACGATGGCGATCTCCGAGACCGGTGCCACGCAGGCCGAAAAGCTCGCCTTTGAGCAGATCAACGCCTCCGGCGGCATCCTCGGCCGCAAGATCAAGGTGATCCAGGAGGACGGCGCTTCCGACTGGCCGACCTTCGCCGAAAAGGCCAAGAAGCTCCTCGTCAACGACCATTGCGCGGCGATCTTCGGCTGCTTCACCTCGGCTTCGCGCAAGGCGGCGCTGCCGGTGATCGAGCAGTATAACGGCCTGCTCTACTACCCGACTTTCTACGAGGGATTGGAGCAGTCCAAGAACGTCATCTATACTGGGCAAGAGGCGACGCAGCAGATCCTGGCCAGCCTCGACTGGGTCCACAAGGAGAAAGGCGGCGACAGCTTCTTCTTCATCGGCTCGGATTACATCTGGCCGCGCACCTCGAACAAGATCGCCCGCAAGCATATCGAGAGCGTGCTTAAAGGAAAGGTCGTCGGCGAGGAGTACTTCCCCTTCGGCCACACCCAGTTCAACTCGGTGATCAACAAGATCAAGCTCACCAAGCCGAAGGTGATTTTCGTCACCGTCGTCGGCGGCTCGAACGTGGCGTTCTACAAGCAACTCAAGGCCTCCGGCATCGACCTGTCGAAACAGACCCTGCTCACCCTGTCCGTCACGGAGGACGAGGTCGAGGGCATCGGCGGCGACAACATCGCGGGCGCCTATTCCTGCATGAAGTACTTCCAGTCCATCGATAACGAGAACAACAAGGCCTTCGTCGGCGCCTTTCACAAGATGTGGGGCGAGAAGACCGTCATCGGCGACGTGACCCAGGCCGCCTATCTCGGCCCGTTCCTGTGGAAGATGGCCTGCGAGAAGGCTGGCTCGTTCGATGTCGACAAAGTGGTCGCGGCGTCCCCGGGCCTGGAATTCAAGGACGCGCCGGAAGGCTATGTGCGCGTCGATCCGAACCACCACCTCTGGTCCAAGACCCGCGTCGGCAAGGCCAAGGCCGATGGCCAGTTCGAGATCGTCTATACGAGCCCCGAACTGATCAAGCCGGACCCATTCCCCAAAGGGTATCAGTAGACCCTATCGAAGGCGGTCCGAAGCCCGGATCGCCGTGTCGTGTCGATCGACAGGACTGCCGTCCACCCGTGAACGGGTGAGACGGCAGTCCTTCACAAGGGATTTATGCGGCCCGGACATTGGCCAGGAATTGCCGTACTTCGGAACCGAGATGTTCCGACTGGCGTGACAGTTCCGATGCCGAGATCAGCACCTGATCCGCCGCGGCGCCGGTATGCACGGCGGCATCGGCCACACCCGTAACGTTCGAGGTCACCTCACCGGTGCCGACAGCCGCCAGGGAGACGTTGCGGACGATCTCCTGCGTCGCCGCACCCTGCTGCTCCACGGCCACCGCGATCGTGGTCGCCACCGTGCTGATCTCCTTGATGCGGTTGGTGATGGTGCCTATCGCCGTCACGGCCTGGTCGGTGGAGCCCTGGATCACGGCGATCTGGCCCGCGATGTCCTGGGTGACGCGCGCGGTCTGATTGGCGAGTTCCTTGACCTCCGAGGCGACCACGGCGAATCCGCGGCCGGCATCGCCGGCGCGCGCCGCCTCGATGGTCGCGTTGAGGGCGAGCAGGTTGGTTTGCGCGGCGATGGCGTTGATCATCGTCACCATGTCGCCGATCTTCGCCACTGCCCCGCTCAGGGCCTCCACGAAACCGAAGGTCTGCAAGGCTTCGTCGACGGCCTCCTGCGCCAATTGGCTCGAACCGCTCACCTGCCGGGCGATCTCCTGAACGGAGCTCCCCAGTTCCTCGACCGCCGTCGCGACGGCGGTCACGTTCGCCGCCGCGTCACGGGCCGCGTTGGCGACCGTGTCGGACTGGCCGGCCGTGCGGGCGGCGGTGTCGGCCATCTCGCGCGCGGTGGCCTGCAATTCTGTGGCGGCCGAGGCGACGAGGCCGACGATGCCGCCCACGGCGTTCTCGAACCCATCGGCCAGGCCCCGCGTGCCGGCCCGGCGCTGCTCGTCCGCCATCAACCGGGCCGCTTCCTTGCGGTGCTCCTCCGCCTCCGCGCTCTGCCGCAGGGAATCGCGCAGCCCGACGACGGCCTTGCCCACGAGCCCCACTTCGTCCCGGCGGTCCGCCTGCGGCACGGGCGCATTGTAATCGCCCGCGGCCATGTCGCCGATGGTGGTGCCGAGCGCCCGGATCGGCACGCCGACGAGACGCCGGATGAGGGCGAAGAGAATGGCGGAGCTCGCCAGGACGCACAGGGCCGAGATGCCGATGAGGATCCATTGCGCCCTGTCGGCCGCAGCCGTCAGCGTCGCCACGGGAACGGCGGTGACGATCGCCCAGCGATCCTTCGTCGCCCCGGCCTGGATCGGCTCGGCCATGTAGCGCCAGGATCGGGAATCGGGCCCGGTCACGACCTCCTGCACGCGCTCCCCGGTCTCGATCGCCCGTCGCGCCGCCATGGCAGCCGCGGGATCCAGCTTGTCGAGGGATTTACCGACGGCCTTCGCATCCGGATACGCCACGGCTCCGCCCTGAGCGGAGACGAGGGTGACGTAGCCGGTGCCGAAGGGCCGGACCGAAGCCACGGCCTGGCTCATCGCAGTCAGATTGATGTCGATCCCTCCGACGCCGAAGAACTTGCCGTCCACCGTGATCGGTGCCCCGAAGGACATGATCATCGTGTCCTTTCCCGCCACGGGGTAGATGTACGGTTCGATGGCGGCGGGCCGGTTCAGTGATTTGGGCTGCTGATAATAGGCCCCTTCCACGGGGTCCTCGTAGCCGGTCAGCACTTCGCGCACGATGGCGCCGCTTCCACGGTTCCAGTACGGCAGGAAGCGCCCGGTGGCGTCGGAGGTGGAACCACCGGCGAACTCGGTGTCGCGCGCATCGAGGGCGTTTGCCTCCCACCCGGTCCACGTGCCGAGGATAGCGGGGTTCTCCTCCAGCAGCCGCTTGAGTGCCGCATCATAAGTTGCGCGATCCTCGACGCCGTTGCTCCGCATGGCACTGGCGACCAAGGCGATGTTCTTGGCGACCTGGGCGAGCTCGTCCAGGCGACCGCGCACGGCGCGCGCCTCGTTCGACAGGGTCTCCCGCTGCAGCGCCTCGGCCTGGATGGCGAACGAGTCGCCGATCTGCCCGGTCAGGAAGACCGTTCCGACGGCGAAGATCGCCGCCAGCGACGCGCTGCCGGCCATTGCGGCCTTGAAGGAGAGTGTGGCCATTGCAGGATCGGTTCCGCCTGGAGGATATGCTCCGCGGGAATATCCAATCGACAGGTTAACAAAAGTTCTAACAATAGCCTGCTTTATATCTCCGTATCCTCGGAAAGGACTCTGGAGTGCACGGAGTAGATTTTAGTGAGTAGTCTAGCGAAGACGGAGTGCGGAGTTCGCGCGCTCCTTTCGTGTCTCGGTGAGATTCGACGTCTTGCGATTGGTTCTATTGCCATTTTTTGCTGAAGTGGCGTTGGCGGGAAAGCCTCGCCGCAATCTCGCGCGCCTTTCCTGAGTGCCTCTCACGAAACTCCCGCTGCGCCGTCATGCTCGGAGCGAGAACCAACCGTGATCGGGAGTTTCGTGAGGCACGTTAAGCCGGGATTCCAGCCGTTGCGACGCTCTCCGGTGAGGGCCCGGCGAGGCTGGCCTGTCCCTGATCGCCGTGTGCGGGCGATTCCGCCCGGACGCGGGTCTTCTTGGGATCGAAATGGGGAAACGCCACGATGGTCGCGGAAAGCCGCTTCTGATGGCCGTCGAGCTTGCCGATCTCCACCGACCGGCCGAGGGCTGCCGCCGAGACGTCGAGGCGCGCCAAGGCGATAGTCTTGCCGAGGACCGGTGACTTCGTGGCGCTGGTGACGATCCCAATCTGCGTCCGGCCGTCATAGACGGGATCGCCATGCGCGACGGGCTCGTTGCCCGTGACGTCGAGGCCGACCATCCGCTTGTGCGGGTTGTCCCGCCGCCGTTCTATCGCCTCCGATCCGATAGAGGCGTCCGGCTTGTCCTTGGGCACCGTGAAGCCGATGCCCGCTTCGAACGGGTCGGTCTGGTCGCAGAAATCGTATCCGGCGAAGACGAGGCCGGCCTCGATCCGGAGCATATCGAGGGCGGCGAGCCCCATCGGTGTGAGGCCATGCGGCTCACCGGCTCGCATGATCGCGTCCCAGAGGTCGGTCGCCCGGCTCGGATGGCACCAGACCTCGTAGCCGAGCTCGCCGGTATAACCGGTCCGCGACACCAGGACCGGCACGCCGTCGATGCGCCCGACGGTGAAGCGAAACCATTTCAACTCGTCGATCGTGGGTTCCTGGGGCGGGCTGACCACGAGGCCGGACAGGATCGCCCGCGATCTCGGCCCCTGGACGGAGACGTTGTGGAGCTGGTCGGTGGAGCTCTTCACCCAGACCTTCAGCTTGTGGTCCTCGGCGAGCCTACGCAGCCAGATGCCGGAATATTCGTCCCCGCAGATCCAGCGGAAATTGTTCTGGCCGAGACGGAACAGCGTGCCGTCGTCGATCATCCCGCCATGCGGGTTGCACATGGCGGTATAGACGATCTGGTTGACGGCGAGCTTGCGCACGTTGCGGGTCACCGCCAACTGCATCAGGTCCTCGGCATCGGGCCCGATCACCTCGAACTTGCGCAGCACCGAGAGGTCCATGATCGTGGCCCGCTCGCGGCAGGCCCAGTATTCCTCCAGCGGGCCCGCCGCGTTGAAGCAGGTCGGCACCCAGAACCCGCGATAATCTTCCATCTTCCGTGTCAAGGCGGCGGTGCGTGGGTGAAACCCGGATTCGCGGGTGAGGCGCGGTTCGGCATCGGGGGTCATGCGGTGGCTCATACCCTTGGAGAAGGCGCTTTCAGAATCATAGACCCGGACGTGGATGTCGGTGGGGCACCAGCCATTGGCGGGATCGATGTCGTCGGCGCAGGACGAGGTGGCGCAGACGAGGTCGGTCAGCGCCCGCAACAGAACGTAATCGCCCGGGCGTGACCAGGGCTCGTCCATGGTGATCTTATCGTCCGGCCCGGCGACGGTGTTGTAGAAGAAATTGATCGCCGGCCAACCCTTCTTCGGCTGAACCCCATGCGGTCGCAGGACAGCATTGAAGTTGTCGGTGCAGTTCGAATGACCGGGATACCCCATATCCTCGTAATACTTGGCCGAGCAGGCGAGCATGAACGTATCGTGGCGCCCGACCGTGTCCTGCACGATCTCGACCAGGGGGACCATGCGCGCGTCGAAATACTTCGACAGCAGGCCGGGTTTCGGCGCCGTCGATCCCATCAGGGTATGCGTGGTGGTGGCGTCGAGGCCGTATTCGTCACCCGCTTCGAGGGCGACGGCATCGAAGGCGAGGAAATCCGCACATTGGCGCCCGTCCACGTCGATGATCTGGATGTACTGACCGGCCTTGACCGTGAAGGCCTCCGCCGTCGCGGCCCTCACGCGCAGGTCGAGAAGGGGCGGAGCGAGGGGCGGCGGCGCCCTCCCCTCGAGGGACGTGGCAGGCTCGATCTCCACCCGCAGATCGGTCGGCGGATCCTGCGCGTCCGGCGCCATCGGGCCGCCGGGGACGATGACCACGCAGACCGAGGCGGCCGCCGCCGTCACCTCGAAGGCCGAGCCCGGTTTGGACTCGCCGTGAAACAGAGCGTGCGCTTCGAGATCGGACGCTGCGAGGCCATGCCGCGCGAGGGCGGCGCTTTCCGCCTCTCCGCCCATCCCCTCGCCCCGCCGGCGCAAGAGATCCCCCACGTTCGAGGCGACGCGCCCGTCCGCGGCCGCCGTTCCGAACGCATCGGGGCGAGCATAGAGAAAGGCGGGCTGGCACCCTTCCGGATCGACGATGCGCAGACGATCCCCGGCCTCGACCTCGAAGAAGGCTGAGGCTCCACCCCTCGCCGAGAACGAGAGCGTGCGGGGCGCCGCAACTCCCCGCGCGGGCTCGGGCTGCATCCAGATCTGGTTCATTCGGCGATCCCTGGTGAACTGGCCGCGATGCGGCCGGGCCGACGCGAGAGTGTTACGCGATCATTCCGCGGCTTGGGGCAGGCCCATAAAGGCATCGAGCGAGTCGTCCATCGCCTTCATCCATGTGGTGTGATGGGCCGGTGAGAGCGTGCCGGTGATGGTCGAGCGGTAGGATCTGTCGCGATAGGTGAGGATGCCCTCCATCTTGTGGTGCTCCCATTCCTTGAACAGCTCGGCAACTTTGTCGACGTCGAGGGGAGGATAGTCGGTCGCCGCCAGGAGCTCGCGGACATACTCTGTCTGAAAGTCGATCGCCTCGAACGGGTTGGTGAGCGTGTCCTGATAGGCCAGCCACTTGGTGATGTCGGCGTTCCGCTCTTCCGCGCCCGGCAGGGTGAGCTTGCCCATCATGTAGTCGCGGGCATACCAGGCCTGGGCATCGAACATGTTGAAGGTGTAATACTGATCCTGCATCCCGATATAGATTAGCTTCGGGTTCGACTGCCAGAAGATACCCTTGTAGATCCCGGTCGGATACAGACAATTGTGTGACTTGAGGCGCAGCTCGTCCGGCAGGAACGGATAGGTGTGCTGATAGCCCGTGCACAGGATGATCGCATCCACTTCCTTGGTGCTGCCATCCTTGAAATGCGCTGCCTTCCCCGAGAGTTTCAGCAGAAGCGGTTTCTCCACGAAGCCTTCGGGCCAATCGAAGCCCATCGGCTTGGTGCGGTAGCTGAAGGTGATCGATTTCGCGCCGTACTTGATGCACTGGGTGCCAATATCTTCTGCGGAATAGCTTGCGCCGATCATCAGGAGATGCTTGCCGGCGAACTCGTCGGCGACGCGGAAGTCGTGGGCATGCATCACACGGCCTGGGAACTGCTCCAGTCCCTCGAAACTCGGGACGTTGGGCACGGAGAAGTGCCCGTTGGCCACGACCACGTAATCGAACTCTTCGACCTGATGCTCATCGGCGATCAGATCCTTCGCCGTCACGGTGAACCTGCCGGTTTCCTCCGAATAGCTGACCCAGCGGACGGGCGTGCAGAAGCGGATATACTTGCGAACATCGCTGCGCTCGACGCGGCCGGCGATGTAATCGTGCAGCACCGCCCGCGGTGGATAGGACGGAATCGGGCGGCCAAAATGCTCCTCGAAGGAGTAATCCGCGAATTCGAGGCATTCCTTCGGGCCGTTCGACCAGAGGTAGCGATACATGCTGCTGTGGACGGGTTCGCCGTTCCCGTCGAGGCCGGTGCGCCAGGAATAATTCCACTGGCCGCCCCAATCGGATTGCTTCTCGAAACAGACGAGTTCGGGGATCTCCTCGCCTCGGCGTCGCGCGGACTCGAAGGCCCGCAACTGAGCTAATCCGCTCGGACCCGCGCCGATGATCGCAACCCGTTTCCGCATGATGAGATCTCCGAGAAACATCGTGTGAGGCGAGACGGCCCCCGATTGAGCCATCCGCTCCGACAGCGAGGATCGCCCCGCGCGTCCATTCTTCTTGGGAAAATTTTATGCCGGGGTGAAATGACGATGCAATAGTGACTGTTGGCACTACTATGCGGGTCTGCCTCTGCATTGAGAAAACGAAGGGCGTCTGAGTTTGCGAGGATCATGCCAAATGGTCGTTTCGAGCAGATAATGTGCCATTACCTTGCATTCGCATTCTCTCTTTACGACCGTGGACGAAGGACCGGGGGGGTAAAGAAGGCCTTGGGTGGTGGGGCTACCGACGATACTGTGCGGGACGCGCGCATGAGCGAGGCCGGCCGTCTCGCGACGAGCGCGTGAGATGCAGTGGATGGCACCGTTTCCGAGATGACCGTTTTAGGATGAGTGACGAACCGATTCGGAACGGTGGCATCGGGTTGACCGACGCCGAATGGTACAGACGGTTCGGCGAGGTCGCGGCTTCGATCGGAACCGAGTCTTTTCACCGGAACTTACTGTCCCTGTTCGCTCTTTCCATCGAGAGCGATTCGGGATGGATCATCCGTTACTCGCGTGTGGCCCCGCCGGACGTGCTCTACACCACCGGGGTTCCAAGCGAGATCGTGGATTTCTACAACAGGAAATGCCTTCGGATCGATCCGTTCTCCCTCGATTGGAAGACGTTCGGCAAGCCGGGCATCCTGACATTGTCGGAGATCGGGCATACCAGCCCAGAATCGATCCTCTATGCGAAGATCTTCCGCCCCGCCGCCAATATTTCCGACGAATTGGGGATGTTCTTCTCGACGGTGGGGCATTGCTGCTTCGGCTTGTTCCTCGAACGCGAGCGGGGGGAGTTCTCGCAGGAGGATGTCCGTAGGGCGGAACTGATCTTTCCGGCCCTAGAGGGATGTCACCGGAGTCATCTCGGCCACCTTTTCAGCAATCTGCGCTATACGAACGGGAAGCAGGCGGAGGGATTGCTCAACCGCCCGACCCTGATCCGAGACCGCCACGACGTGGAGGTGTTTGCCAACGAGACCTGGAAGCAGGCGGTCCTGGCTGATGTCTCCATCGAACCGATGCTGGAGACGCTGGCTCGCGCGGACGCCATCCAGACCGTCCACGCGCGGGATCATGTGATCACGTCGGAGACCTTCGATCGCGACTTCGCCCTGGCGCCCGGCGGCCGGATCTTCATGCTGGGTCCGAAAGTCTCGGCGCAGGACGATCTGGCCAGTTATCAGGCTGCGGCGGACATCCTGACAGCCCTGACGCCGCGGGAGCGGGACATCCTGACCCTGACCATGAAAGGCCAGGCCACGGGCGACATCGCGCAGATTCTGAAGATCAGCAAGGGCACGATCAAGAACTGCAAGATCCGAATCTATCGCAAGGTGGATGTCACGTCGGAGCGGGATCTCATCAAGAAGTTCAGTCCGTTCTTTCCCTCGGCCTGACACGGGCCGCATAGCTCCGCGGCTTCCCAGTGAGGCCGACCCGCAGGCCGGTCTCACCGGGGCCCGGCGGCAGGCCGCCGGCTCGCGGTCTGGTATCAGGCGGTCCGTTCGTCGGCCGGATGGGTGCGCAGGCGCATCGGGTCGTAGAAGGGCGTCCGCACCACGTTGGCGATCAGCGGGCCGGTCTCGGTTTGGACCTCGACCTCGGTTCCGAGGGCGGAGAGCTCCGGTGGCAGGTGGGCGAGGCCGAGGGACTTCATCAGGTGGCGGCTGTAGGTGGTGCTGTTGACGGTGCCGACCTCGATTCCATCCTTGAAGATCTTGGCGCCGGGCGTCACCGCCTCATGGTGCAGGATCTCGAGGCCGACCTGGCTGAAACGCTCGGTGCCCCTCCTCGCCAGCAGGGCGGCCTTGCCGCGAAAATCCGCCTTGTCGAGGTCGACGGTCCAGGCCAGGCCCATTTCCCACGGCGTGGTGTCGGGCTTCGGCATGTCGAAGGGGAAGAACAGCAGGCCGCCCTCCACGCGCACGATGTCGAGGCAGTCCCAGGAGGCCGCCACGATGCCGAAGGGTTCGCCCGCCTGCATGATCGCGTCCCAGAGGGCGACGGCGTCCTTGGCGGCGCAGAACACCTCGTAGCCGCGCTCGGCCGAGTAGCCGCCCCGCGCCAGGGACACATCGCGGCCGAACAGCGTCGTGCGGACATGCTCGAAATACTTCAGAGTCGCCAGATCGAAGGGCGTTTGCGGCGCGAGGATCGCGAGGGCCAGCGGTCCCTGCAGTGACAGAATGTGGACGTCGTCGTCGCGGGCCGCTTCCACGGCGCGGCCTTCGGTGAATTCGGGAAGAACGTCTTCGAGGCTGCCGCCGCCATGCGAGACGCGGAAGGCCTGCGGCCCGTCGCGGTAGACCAGCACGTCGTCGATCAGGGAGCCGTTCTCGTCGACGATGTTGCTGATGGCCGACTTACCTTGCGCGATCTTGCCGACGTCGCTGGTGAGCATCGCGTTCAGCATCGCTTCCGCGTCCGGACCGGAGACGTTGACGATGCGAAGGCCGGAGACGTCGAACAGGCCCGCCCGCGAGCGGACGATGGTGGTCTCCTCGTAGCGGTCGGTGCGGTAGGATTGGGGGATGGGCATCCCGTTCCACTCGGCGTCGAGTGACGAGCCCAGGGCCAGGTGGCGTTCGTTGAGGGCCGACTGGCGGGGAAGGTCTTTGTAGCTCATGGCGGCTGTCCCTTAGAGCGCTCTCCGCCGAAGTGGATGCCGGTTCGGCGAAAAAGAGCGCGGCAAAACAAAGGCCTAGAGATGTGCCCAGACCCAACGTGGTCGGGCGCAGCTCTAGCGTTCCGTTTTTTGATTGGGCGGGCTCTGTCTCGTCCCGCGCGCGGGCTGCCGGAGCCGACGGTCCCGGCAGCCCGGTTCGATCAGAGCTGGAAGAACCAGTTCGAGAGGAGGAGCACCACGACGCCAGCGGCCAGCGTCAGGTAGGGCAGGATTCCCGCCCGGCGGCGGCTCACCGCACCGTCGGGGCCGACATGCAGGTCCTCGTACATCTCGGCCGGGAACTTGCCGCCGTCCTGGACATAGTGGCGGTAGCAGAAGACCGGGATGATCATGGCGGCGGTGATCAGGCCGGCCCAGAGGGCGACCGGGTTCCAGACCTTTGCGCCCGCGCCCATGAAGATCACGTTCACGAAGGCGAAGACGCCGCCGAGCACCAGGATGACAGTCGGTGCGCGGTAGGGGCGCGGGATGTGCGCCGAGTCGATCCGGTGGATCCAGGCCGAGTTGAGGTTGAGGAAGTTGAAGATGATGTAGCCGCAATTCGACACGGCCAGGATGAAGAAGAAGCTCGTCGCGTCGGCACAGGCGATCGCCAGGATCGCGAGGTTGAAGACGAGATCGGTCCACATCGCCCGCGTCGGCGCGCCGTGCTCGTTCACATGGCTGAGGTAGCGCGGCAGCCAACCGTCGGCCGAGCCCTGGTAGAGGGTGCGCGAGGACCCCGCCATCGCCGTCATGATGCAGAGCACGAGGGCCAGGATCATCAGCATGACGAGGAAGTTCTCGACGATGGGACCGCCGCCGACCATGTGCGCGAGTGCTGCCGCCACACCCGACCCGTCCACGATGGAGGCCTCCAGCATCCCCTCGACGCCGAGCATGCTTTGGAAGGTGAAGGGCACGATGGTGAACAGCAGGAGGCAGAGCAGGCCCGAATAGAAGATCGCCTTGAACGTATCCTTGGCGGGATCACGGAACTCGCTGGTGTAGCAGATCGCCGTCTCGAACCCGTAGGTCGACCAGGCCGCGATGAACATGCTGCCGAGGACCAGTGTCCAGCCCGTGATGTTCCAGGCGCCCGGCGCGGGAGCGGCCGGCGCCGCGAGGGGGACGAGCGGAGAGAAGTTCTCCCAGTTCACGCCGTGGATCAGCAGCGGGACCACGCCGACGATGAACATCGGGATGATGACGAGGAGGCCGATATACTTCTGGACGTTCGCCGTTCCAAGGATACCGCGGTGCTGCACGGCGAAGACCGCGAGCATGAGGGCGGCGCCGATGAAGAAGGCCAGGTTGAGGGAGAGCGAGACCGGGCCGAGGGTGGTGGTGAACAGGGTCCAGCTGCGGATGCCCGGCGCCACGGCCGCGATGGCCGCCGTCACCTTGTCGGCATCGGCCATCTGCAGGGCGGCACCGTTGGTGGCGAGCCATTGCACCACGGCCGGCGACGTGGCCGTCGGCTGCGGCGCCACCGCGTTGATGATGTAGGAGGCCGCGATGGAACAGCCCAGCGACAGGACCGGCGACCAGGCGAACCAGTTGCACCAGACCGAGAGGGGCGCCACCAGCTTGGTGTAGCGGACCCAGGCCGCGGCCCCGTAGACCGACGCGCCCCCCGACTTGTTCGGGAACAGGCCGGCGATCTCCGCATAGGTGAAGGACTGGATGAAGCCCATGATCATGGAGAGCGTCCAGATCAGGAAGGCAAGCTTGCCCGTATTGCCGGCAATGCCGCCCACCGAGAACAGGACGAGGGCGGGAACGCCGCTCGCGACCCAGAACGCGCCCGTCCAGTTGATGCTGCGATGGAGTTTGCCGCCTCCGGCGGCTTCGATGGCGGGGGAAGTGTAGCCCGCCAGAGGCTTTGCTGCGGATGTCAGTCCGGTGCTCATGGTTGAATGCTCCATTTGTCTTGGCGAGGGATCAGTTCGGATCGAGACGTGCCCTCCGCGAGACTGCGATCCCCGGGCCGTTCGTTTCGATGAGGTTTGGGAAGAACCGAGGAGCACCCGGAGCCTCGTCTTTTCCATGAGGCACGCTCCCGTGCGCACTCGCCACGCCAGTGAGAAGCGCTGAGAGACATGTCTTCGAGATATCTTATCGTTTGATCAGAAAAGACCAGCTTGCTCACCGCCGTCTATGATGGTGGGAAGCGTACCTTTAGTAGTTAGTTGTTCGCTATTTATTTAGGTTGGCGGGGTTGTCGATGGACTTGCTTTGGACATGTCACCGTCGAATTGGCGCGAGGGCCAAAGTTTTGGGTGAAATGCCGGTATCGTCGCTGCCCTGATGTTTGGTGGCTGCTACAAAGGTCCTGTCGGCACACGGGATGAAGATCTGTTTGGTGTTGTCCGGCTGATGGATGTCAGCCGGACGGTCGGGTCGTGCCGGGCAGGAGTGACCGGCAAATCACGTGAGCGAGACCGTCGACGATCGCCCGGGTTCTCTACGGGAACAATCATTTCCCCTCGGGCTAAGGGCTGTCAAGCGCTATTGCAGGTCACCGCCGAGTAAGGACGGAAATTGAACTGAAATGCACCGCAATTGGCCGTTTTTATCCACTCATGCTCAGTATATAAGCAATCTGCTCAGGCAGAATCATTCGCTGCCGATGATCGCAACGCGCTGACATCCTTCATGGCCCGCACACTGTGTTGCCCTGAGGGGAGCAATCGCCGAGGATGCCCGAATCAACCGTGGATTCATGGGCTTTGGCCCTGCTGGGCACTTTCCATTTATCAGGATCGCCCCTGCTTTTTCGAGAATTTGACGAAGGCAGTCGATGAAACGATCGTCCGGCACTTGCCTGATCGACATCGGGCCAACGTGCCGGACGAAATCGGCGATTGACATTTTTATTCTCTCAGCGAAAATTAAATTCTCTTAGAGAACGGTTGTCGCCCTATGGTTGGGTCACGGAGAGTCATGCTCCTTGGATCAAATCCTGCTCCGAGGGTTCGCATGGTCCGTGCCGACCGCTGCGACCGTGAATGGGAATGATGAGCCGGGCGATTGCCATATCGTCCGTTGTCGAGATGAGGCCGATGTCAGATCAGTTCATCAAGAGCCGGCCGGTCTATCAGTCGCTGGCGGTGGATTCCTCCGGATTACGACACCTGCTGGTTTCAGACTCTCCGGCCTTCAGCTTCGCGGCATCGCCCGGACAGGAAGCGGAGATCTGGTTCGTCGCGGCCCCTGACCAGGAGGGCCGTACGAGACCGCCCGAGGCCGGTGGTGGGCGATGCTTTCGTTCGCCGCGGCACCTCATCGATCGCCTCGACCATCGTCTCGCGCGGGAGCGCATGGGGCTGCGGCTCTATGCAAGCGGGACCGAGGATTTCCTTTGGGACGTCTTCAACACGGCGCAGCGCGCCGGAATGAACAAGCAGGAGATCTTCCAGTGTCATTCCGGCACCAAGGCGCGTCGCGTCGCCTGCGTCCATTGCCGGACCTTCAACCACGCAGTGACGACCACCATCGTCCGATGCGAGGGCTGCGGCGCGAACCTATTCGTCCGGGATCATTTCTCCCGGCGCCTCTCGGCTTTCATGGGGGTCAAGGTCGATGCCGAAGTCGCCGGCGACGTTCCTCCCGCAGAGCAGGCCTATTCATGATCGTCGAAGGCAAGCTGTCGGCGCGCGTCGCCGAGATCGAACTCCTGAACCCGACCCTGAAGCGCTTCCGTTTCGTTCCGGAAGGCGGCGGAACATTCCCCACCTCACCGCCAGGGGCGCATGTGCTCGTCACTCTGCGGGATACGGACCGTGTCTGGCAGAACGCCTATTCGCTGGTGACCCCGCCCGATCAGCGTGATCACTATGCTATCATCGTCCGCCGTGTTGCGGAATCGCGCGGCGGCTCGCATTTCCTGCATGACATGCTCAAGGCTGGTGATGCCGTGGAACTCGGCGTACCTGCGAGCCTGTTCCCCATCGCGTCCCGGGCCCGAAAGCATATCCTGATCTCCGGCGGCATCGGTGTGACGCCGTTCCTGTCCTACTTGCCGGTTCTCGCGCTTCGTGGCGCCAATTATGAACTGCATCAATTCTGCGCCGGCGACGAGGTCGAGACCTTTCGGGACCTGCTCGGAACCGATGCGGCGGGCGTTCACGTCCATGGCGTTGCCCGGGGTGCGCGGCCGGATCTCGCCGCCCTTCTCGCCGACCAGCCTCTGGGCACGCATGTCTATACCTGCGGGCCGGAGGGCCTCATGGATGCGGTCGAGGAGACTGCGCGCGGCCTCGGATGGACGCCGCACGCGATCCATCGCGAGAGTTTCGGCGGGGCCAAGGGCGGCGAGCCGTTCGTCGTCACCCTGGCGCGGTCCGGCCGGTCGATCGAGGTCGGGGCGTCGCAAACTCTTCTCGAGGCGCTGGAGGGGGCTGGCATCGAGGCCCCCTGCCTCTGCAGGGGGGGCGCCTGCGGCATCTGCCTCCTTCCCGTGGTGGAGGGCCTCCCCGACCATCGCGATCACGTCCTGTCCGATGCCGAGAAGTCGGAGGGACGCCTCATCGCGACCTGCGTCTCCCGGGCCAGATCCGAGACCCTCGTGCTCGATTTCTAAGATTAGTCGACGACGAGGAGAACCGATCGTCGTCTGTTGTTGCGACCGCGCGGCGGCGGGCGTCCGCCTAACGCGCTGAGACCGGCCATCGGTCGGGATCAGTGCCGCTTGGTAAAAGGTGGCTGAAATGGGTATTCACTTCAAGACGGACGAGACGTTCCGGGACGACTTCTCCTATCGGAACAGCGACGCTGCGGTCCTGCGCTTTCCGTTTCCGTTCGGCGAAGACACATACAGGTACTCGGTCAATATCGAGCCTCATGTGAAAGCAGGCCCGTCGCCTGCCTTCGAACACGCGTTCGATGTGGACGAACATTACGTCGCGGAATGCAGGGAGCGCGCGATCGTCCTCGATCACGATCCGAAACGGTGTCAGGTGCTGCCGCACATGATGCCCGCGCAATGGGACACGCTCGAACTTCTGATGGAGAGCCTGTCCACGGATTACCCCGAGCATTTCAGCCTGACGCGGGACGGGACCGCATGGCATTGGATCAACCGTCCCCTGAACCTCGACCAACGCTTCGTCTTCGGCGACGCGTCCACGCTGCCCTGCGAGCCGTTCGAATACATCACTCGTCAGGCGCAAGGCGATTTCACCCTTCAGGATCAGCGGGACAACAATCTCTACGTCGATGGCGGTATGGTCACGACGCAGGCGGATTGGTCGCTGGAATTCGATATCGGGATGAGCTTTCACGAATGGCACGGGCCGGTACCGCTGGCACATGAGATCGGCGTATTCGACCGGGCGCTGCAATATCTCCTGCGTCTGCAATACGGGCATCCCGTCCGCCGGTTGAACTGGACGATGACGATCAACCCCCGTCTCGATACCTCGCCCGAGAATTATCCCGATTGGGGCCCCGACCGCACCACCCTCACGGCGGAGAACATCGCGGGCAAGCTTCACCTGCGCGTCGAGTTACAGACCCTGTTCCGCCTGCCCCGCTCCAACGCGATCCTGTTCGGAATCCGCTGCTACCTGATCAGCCTGCAGGATATCGAGCGGGTGAAAAAGTGGCACAAGCGCCTCCATCGCGTACTGGCGACGCTCCCGCCCGAACTCGTGGAGTACAAGGGCCTGATCCGCTTCTACGACCTGCTGGTGTCCCGTCTGGCCGCTATGGACGACGGCACCCCCCTGTCCCTCGGCATCCAGCCCGACCAGACCCAGTTGCCGGCCTGAGCTGCCTGTAAGATTTTGAGGCGGTGGTATAGAGGCGGGCCGCCCGAACTATCGAGGGTCGGAGGCCTTGGAAATGGCAGTTGCAGATTTGCTGATGATGCCGCAAAGACCGGCAATCGCTGGTTTAATCAATAAAGTAAGTGGTGAGCGCGCTGGGACTCGAACCCAGGACCTACAGATTAAAAGTCCGTTGCTCTACCAGCTGAGCTACGCGCTCGCTTGCTCGGTGGGCCGGTCCCGATGGGGATCGGGCTGCCCGTTGGTGCAAGCGTGGCTCGCAATAGGGGGTTGGAGTGGAGGGGTCAACCGGTGCCGCGCTTGGCAATGTCATCGCGACGGTTTGGCTCGGGCTGCGCCGGAGGGGTGTTTGGCTTTTGCTGGGTAGGCCTGCCGTCTTGGATCGCCCTGAACGCGGGGATGCCCGTGTCATGATCCTCTCGGCAGTCTGGTAAACGGACAGCGCGGCCGGGGGGGCGTCCTGCCGCCCTCGATGGCGACCGTCCCGTCACTCCCGCGGAAATGTTATCGACTTCGTCCGGAGCCCTGCCGAGCCGCGTGCCGGCACCCTTGAAGGTGATATCAGCGTGAGACGGTTTCGTGGGCGCGCTCAGCCTCGGCGCGCGACCAGCCCTCGCGGGTCTCGTCGCAGAAATCGGCGAGACGACCCGCGGCGATCGCCGCACGCATCCTTGCCATCAAGTCCTGGTAATAGGACAGGTTGTTCCATGTCAGCAGCATCATGCCCAGGATCTCGTCGGTGCGGACGAGGTGGTGGAGATAGGCACGGGAATAGTCCCTCGCGGCGGGGCATGACGACGTTTCGTCCAGCGGTCGCGTATCCTCGCCGTGCCGGGCGTTGCGCAGGTTTATCCGGCCATGGCGTGTATAGGCCAGGCCATGGCGGCCGGCGCGGGTGGGCATCACGCAATCGAACATGTCGATGCCGCGCATCACCGAGCGCATCAGGTCGTCGGGCGTGCCGACTCCCATGAGGTAGCGCGGCTTGCCAACCGGGAGATGCGGCTCCACCGTCTCGATCATGGCCAGCATCACGGCCTGCGGCTCGCCCACAGCGAGGCCACCGATGGCGTAGCCCTTGAGATCGAGATCGGCCAGGGCCCTGGCGCTCTCCACCCGCAGGTCGGGCAGGTCGCCGCCCTGGACGATGCCGAACATAGCCTTGCCCGGCTGTTCGCCGAAGGCGATCCGGCAACGCTCGGCCCAGCGTAGGGAGAGGCGCATGGCGCTCTCGATGGCCGCCCGCTCTGCGGGAAGCCGAACGCATTCGTCGAGCTGCATCTGGATGTCGGAGCCGAGCAGCCCCTGGATCTCGATGGAGCGCTCCGGGCTCATATGGTGGCTCGACCCGTCCACATGCGAGCGGAAGGTCACGCCCTGCTCGTCGAGCTTTCTCAGGGCGGAGAGCGACATCACCTGGAAACCGCCCGAATCGGTGAGGATCGGGTGCGGCCAGTTCATGAAACGGTGGAGGCCGCCGAGCCGCTCCATCCGCTCCGGGCCGGGACGCAGCATCAGGTGATAGGTGTTGCCGAGCACCACGTCGGCGCCGAGATCCCGGACCTGGCCCGGATACATCGCCTTGACCGTCGCCGCGGTCCCCACGGGCATGAAGGCCGGGGTACGGATCGTCCCCCTCGGCATCGAGATTGCACCGGTGCGGGCCTGTCCGTCGGTGGCGTCGACGCGGAAGCCGAAGTGGTCGGATGTAGCGTTTCGGAGGGAGGCAGTGTCGGACATGGGCCAGGTCTTTAAAGCTCCGCGCCGCAAAACGGAAACATGCGAGCCTCCTACAGGCGGTCGGTCATCAGCACAGTCCGGAAGCTGACCGCGCCTCTGGTCGCCACTGCCGACCGGCGCTATCGCATCCTCCCATGATCCGGAGATTCCGAGCGGGATTTGCCCGTCCCGGCCGACTCACCAAACGACCGCGAGGGATAGCGATGCTCATGGGGATCTGGCTCGATCAGCCGCTAGCACTGATCATCGGCATACTCGCAAGCCTGTTCGCCGGCATCTCGATCGTCTTGATCGTCCTGACGAACGTGCCCGCCACGCGGGCGCATCTGTTGAACAATGTCGGCGGCATCGTCGCGTCGTTCTTCAGTTCGATCGGCATCCTGCTCGCCCTGCTCACCGGTTTCGTGGCAAACGATGCCTGGGAGCGGCAGGGCAAGGCATCGCGGATCGTCCAGACCGAGCGGGCGAACCTGATCGCCGCCTACGACCTCAGCGAGGCCACCGTCTCGGACATGTCGGACATCCAGAAGGCGCTCCTCGCCTATGCGAATGCGGTGATCGCCGACGAATTTCCGAAGATGGGAACGGGGACGGCGTATTCCAGCCAGGCGGGCGCGGCCCTCAGCGCGCTCATGAAGATGGTCGCCGACCCGGTGCATACCACGGCGTCCGGTGCCGTCGCTCACACCGCGCTGATGACCACGATCATGAATCTTCGCGAAGCTCGGGGCGAGCGGCTCGCCCTGAGCGCCAGCAAGAACGACGATTCGAAATGGCTGACGTTGCTGTTCCTCTGCACGCTGACGCTGATCTCCATCGGTATCGTCCATGTGGACAAGCCGCGCGCCCAGGTGATCACGCTCGCCATCTTCTCCACGGCGATGGTGGGAACGCTCTGTGTCATCGCGCTCCACGAGCGGCCCTTCGATGGTCCCTTCGCCATCGGGCCCGAAGCGTTCGAGCGGGCTAAAAGCATGATGACGACACACCAGGAATGACCGGCCTGCCGGGGCCGCACCGCCGTCCCGCTCCTCTCCGCGAGCGTGACACTGCGGGCACCCGCGGGAGGGAGATTATCGCGTCACTCGGATCGGGCTGGAAACAGCAGGCTCGAATCCCCGTACGAATAGAAGCGATAGCCGGCCGCGATGGCATGTGCGTAGGCCGCCCGCATGGTCTCCAACCCGGAAAAGGCCGAGACCAGCATGAAGAGGGTCGAACGCGGCAGGTGGAAATTGGTCATCAAGGCGTCCACCGCGCGGATGCGGGTGCCAGGCGTGATGAAGATCTCGGTCGGACCGGAGAAGGCATGAAGCCTACCATTCTCGTCCGCCGCGCTCTCGAGCAGGCGCAGCGCCGTGGTCCCCACCGCGACGATGCGGCCTCCCCCGTCTCGCGTCCGGTTGAGAGCATCCGCGGTTTCCTCATCGAGAAAGCCGATCTCGGCATGCATGCGATGGTGGTCGGTATCGTCGGCCTTGACCGGCAGGAATGTGCCCGCCCCCACATGCAGCGTCACGCAATGGCGCCGGATGCCGGCGGCGTCGATCCGTGCCAGGAGCGCGTCGGAGAAATGTAGGCCCGCGGTGGGGGCGGCAACGGCGCCGGCCTGCCGGGCATAGACCGTCTGGTAATCCACCGCGTCCTGCGCGTCGGTGCTGCGCTTGCCCGCGATGTAGGGCGGGAGCGGCAATTCGCCGGCCAGCACGATGGCCTCGTCGAGGGCGGGGCCGGAGAGATCGAAGCGCAGGACGATCTCGCCGCCCTCCCCCTTCTCCGTGATGGTGGCATCGAGAACGCCGAGGGAGCAGGCGGCGCCCTGCCCGCTCCGCCCGAAGCTCACCCTGTCACCGATGGCGAGACGCTTGCCCGGACGGGCAAAGGCGCGCCATCGGTCGGTTGCCTCGCGGAGGTGCAGCATGGCCTCCATCCGCAGCCCCGGCGATCCCGAGCGGTGACGGATGCCGTGAAGGCGGGCCGGGATCACGCGGGTGTCGTTGAAGACGAGGGCGTCGCCCGGCCGCAGCAGGTCGGCGAGATCGCGCACCGCGCGGTCCTCCAGGGCCTCGCCCGGCCGGACCACCAGCATTCGCCCGGCATCGCGGGGCTGGGGTGGCCTGAGGGCGATGCTGGATTCGGGCAGATCGAAATCGAAGAGGTCGACGCGCATCGGGCGCCAACAGCACGGTTCAGGTCTCGGGATCAATGGCCGGCGGATCGCCGTCTGGAAAAAGCGGGAAGCGGCCGTCGCGCATTGTGGATGCGGGACATAGACATGCAGATGACGGCCAAGTCGCCGGAAGGGCTTGACGGGCGAAACCCATATCATCACCACTTTTCATGTACCCGCCTTTCTCCACCGGGCCGCACGGTTACAGGTCTACGTTGAAAACAACCTTGACCGCGTCGGCGCGAGTCTGCGTTGTGGCCGGCCAAATTGGCTCAGATTCGGTTCGTGCGATGACTGACACCTTCAAGACCGCCCTCCCCAAGGCCAAGGTTCCTCGCCGGCGGATCACGCTGGACTCGCAGTTGATGTCCTACTGGGACCGGGAGGCCCAGCGTCTCGATGTCATGGCGGCCAATGCCCGGTGGGGTTGGATGGCCCGAAGCTACGCGCGCAAGGCCGAGCGCGCGCGTGCGCAGAGCGCCCGCTCTGCCCAGCGAGAGGCGGATCGCGGCGTGGGGGCCGCGCCGGCATCGCAAGAGATCGAACCCCAGACATAGCAGCGACTAAACCCTTCACCGGCGGGTTCAACCTTTGCCGTGGCCTTGTCGATGGGGATGATCGTATGGGCAGGGCGCGCCACGCCCTGCCCCGCCATCCGCCGGGCCTGTCACGGATTCTCACCGGAAATGGACCGCACACAGAAAGCCGCCCTCGCGAGCGCCGGAATCGGCCTTCTCGTGATGGCGATCAAATTCACCGCCTACTGGCTCACCGGCAGTCTCGCGCTCTATTCGGACGCGCTGGAGAGCATCATCAACGTGGCGGCGGCGGCCTTCGCCTTCATCGCCTTGCGCGTGGCCGCCGCGCCCGCCGACGAGGACCATCAGTTCGGGCACCACAAGGCCGAGTATTTCTCGGCGGTGATCGAGGGGGCCCTCATCATCGTGGCCGCCATCCTCATCCTGCGTGAATCCTATTACGGCCTCCTCGACCCGAAACCCCTCGATGCGCCGATGCTGGGCCTTGCCGTCAGCGCGGTGGGGACGGCGATCAATGCCGCCTGGTCCATGGCGCTCCTGAGTCGCGGCAAGGTCTGGCGCTCGCCCGCCCTGGTGGCCGATGCCCGCCATGTGATGGCGGATGTCTTCACATCCGGTGGCGTTCTGGTCGGCGTCGCCCTGGTGGCCCTCACCGGAACCCTGATCCTCGATCCGCTCATCGCCGGCCTCGTCGCCCTCAATATCCTGTGGTCGGGCTGGACCATGGTACGCGATTCCGTGAGCGGCCTTCTCGACAAGGCGGCTCCGGCCGAGATGGTGACCCAGATCCGTGCCCTGATTTCGGAGCATGGCGAGGGGGCGCTGGAGGCGCATGACGTGCGCACACGGCATGCCGGGCAGGCGACCTTCATCGATTTCCACCTCGTGGTGCCCGGCGAGATGACCGTGAAGGACTCGCACGACATCTGCGACCGGCTCGAGAGTGCCATCGAAGGCGCCATCGCGGGGGCCGTCGTCGTCATCCATGTGGAGCCGGCCGAGCATGCCAAGGGCCGCGGCGTGCCGGTGGTGTAGGGGCGCGCCTCCCCCGGAATGCGCGAGAATCCACCGCCACGCGCACCGTCGTTCGAGCGTCATCCGACCCCCCTAATGTCCGCCACGGCCGGTGATTTGACGTCCGCTCGTCCGCGGACGCGTCCGGCCGAGGATGAGACCGCATGACCGCCTATTCCGTCGCGAACGGCACGACGCAGACCGCTCGCTTCACCCTGGCGGGCGCCGACACGCTGCAGGTGGACGGAACCCTGTCTGTCTCCGCCAATGCTCAGTCCGTGCGCTTCCAGGTCGCCCCGGACGGCGCCGAGATCCACAATGACGGCCTGATCGAGAACACCGCCGGGGGCCGCGCGATCCGCTTCGAGAGCGAAATCGGCGCGACCCTGACCGCGACGATCGACAATGGCGGCGCCATCCGCGCCGGGGACGATGCCGTGCAGATCCAGGACGGCACCGTCGCCGCCGGCACGCTCACGATCACCACGGATAGCGGCTCGACCATCGTCTCCAGCACGGGCCAGGCCCTCGACCTCGCCTCGACCTCGGGCGGGTTCCTCGCCGAGATCGACAATGCCGGCTCGCTGCTGTCCCTGGTCTCGGACGGCGTGCGGATCGGCGCGACGCTGGATCTCGTCAATAGCGGCACCATCCGGGGTGGTTCCGCCACCGGCTACGTTCAGGGTGCCGACGGCATCCAGTTCGAGGACGGGGCGAGCGGGACGATCCGCAACGCGGCCGGCGGCGCCATCCTCGGCGATCGGCACGGCATCAATATGGGCGAGGGCAGCGTCGCCACGGTGACGAACGAGGCCGGAGCACGCATTCTCGGCGGGAACGGCTCCGGAATCGGCTCGGACGGCACCGCGACCGTGATCAATCACGGGATCATCACGGGCACCTTCGCGGATGCGGCCGGCTCCGACGTCAACGGCGCGACGCCCGGTTCCGAAGACGGCGGCGGCCCGGACGGCATCAATGACGGCGACGGCGACGGGATCGACGTCGATTTCCGTGCAACAATCGAGAATCACGGCACCATTCGCGGCCTCGGCGCCGGCGGCACGGGGTCCGACGGGCTGCCCAACACCGCCGAAGGCATCGCGGCGGGCGGCGGCGACATCGTCAATCTCGCCGGCGCGCGGATCTACGGCGCCGGCCTCGGAATCCTGATCGACGACTCGTCGCAGGGGGATGCGCCGTTCCTCACGAGCATCGACAATGCGGGGCTCATCCACGGCGGGTCGGACATTGCCATCAAGATCGTCAGTGCCCTCGACGACGTGGTGGTCAATGCCGGCCGCATCATCGGCTCGGGCGGCACCGCGATCCAGTTCGGCTCCGGCGACAACACGCTGGCCATCGAGACGGGCTCGGCCATCCGTGGCCTCAGCCTCGGTGGCGACGGCACCGACACACTCGATTACTCGGATTTCGGCGCATCGGCGCGCGCGCTGTTCGAAACCGGCCGGGCCACGGGCACGGGGGGCGTCTCCGGCTTCGAGATCGTCAAGGGCTCGGCCTTCGCCGATTCCATGCGGGGCGATGCCGAGGCGAACCAGTTCCTCGGCGGCGCGGGCGACGACCGGCTGTTCGGCGGCGCCGGGGACGACATCCTGACAGGCGGCGCGGGAACGGATGTCCTGCGCGGCGACGCCGGTGCCGACACCTTCGTGTTCGATACGCTTCCCGCCGGCAAGAAGGACCGGATCGTCGATTTCAGCCACGGCGAAGACAGGCTCGCCCTCGATGCCAGCGTCTTCACGGCGCTGACCCCCGGCTCCCTATCGGACGAGGCCTTCGCCCTCGGCGCCGCGACTACGGAAGACCACCGCATCCTCTACGACGCGGCCAAGGGCCATCTCTTCTTCGACGCGGACGGCTCCGGCACGGCCCACGATGCGGTGCTGCTCGCGACCCTTCTCGGCAAGCCCGACCTGACCGCCTCGGACCTGCTGGTGGTCTGATCCGGGCAATTTTCGGCGCGGGGGCCGAGATGCCCCCCGCCGGGACCTGGTATGGCCGCGGCCTCGCCGGCCCTTCCCGGCGACGGGATGTGTTGGTCCTCGCTGTCGTCAAAATCTGACGTTTGGCGCCTGATAAGACGTCCGCAACGGATGGCTTCCAGACTCTGGCCTTTCGGCCAGAAGCGGACGTTTCGCCTCCGACCTGACGGAGACGTTCAGGATACTGTTTGTCGAGCCTGATAGCGGACATCCGCCGCTACGAGGGGGCCAGCATGATGTTGGCCGATACAGCGTCCTTTCTGGCCGATCAGGCGACGCCGGCCATCCGACGAAGCGGCATAGATGATCCTTTCTCAAATGGGGATCTTAGATGCGTCGCGATGTCGAGTTTCGTTCCGAAGGCCGTAACTTGCGCGGCTGGCTCTACGAACCAGAAGGCGAGGCGCAGAGCCATCCCTGCATTGTCATGGCGCACGGCCTGTCAGGGGTGAAGGAGCAATACCTCGACCAATACGCGGAGGTTTTCGCTGCCGCTGGTCTCGGCGCGCTGGTGTACGATCACGCCAACTTCGGTTCCAGCGACGGGCTGCCCCGGCAGGAAGCCGATCCCGTCCTGCAGCGACGCGGATATCGCGATGCGATCAGCTTTGCCGAGACCCAGGCTTGGGTCGATCCCGCCCGCATCGGCCTATGGGGGACAAGTTACAGCGGAGGCCATGTGCTGGAGGTTGCTGCCCTCGATCGGCGCGTCCGCTGTGTCGTCAGTCAAGTGCCGACGATAAGCGGCTACTGCTCAGCACTTCGACGCACGCGTGCTGATCTCGTGCCGGCGTTGCTCTCCCGGCTCGACGCAGATCGTGCCACGCGTTTCAGGGGTGAGGAGCCTGCGACCTTCCCGGCCGTCTCGAACGATCCGCATGAAGGGTGTGCGATGGCCGGCAGCGACGCCTATGTCTTCTTCACCGAGACCCGAGATTTTGCGCCAACTTGGCGTAACACACTCACCCTCCGTAGCGCTGAACTGGCGCGCGAGAACGAACCCGCCATCCATATCGCCCGTATCAGCCCCACCCCACTCTTGATGATCGTAGCCGACCACGACCTGTTGACGGCCACGGAACTCTGCCTGGAAGCTTACCAGCGGGCGCTCCCGCCCAAGCATCTGATGTTGCTCGCCGGAGGCCATTTCGATCCCTATGTCAAGCTCTTCGAGCAAACCAGTGCTGCCGCTCGTGACTGGTTCCGTACTCATCTCGTCGATGGCCACGCGTGACGAGCCGTCAGCGATGTCCCTCCACGCCATTGCGCGCGACTATGTGGATTGCTCCGTCGTCGGCGAGCATTGCCATGTCGGCGGGCAGCTTATTCATGCCACCGCCGGCGTCATGCAGATCCGGGCGGCTCAGCGCCTGTGGCTCGTCCCGCCTCAGCGAGCCCTCTGGATCCCGCCGCGGCTGGCGCATGCACTCCGAGCACGGGGAGACGTGTCGCTCCGGACGCTCTACATCGAAACGGCTTGCGCCCAGCGGCTCTTGGGCGATGTGCCTCGCGGCTTCGTGGTCCCAACGCTGGTACGGGAGTTGATCCTGCGCATGCTCGATCCATGCGCCGCAAGCGATGGAGAACGTAATGGCCGCCTGACCGCCGTGCTGGTCGATGAACTCGCCGATCTCGACCCGGAAGGTGTCGCCCTCTCGATGCCCTCAGACCCCCGCCTAGCGCGCGTTTGTGCCGGCATACTGGCCCGGCCTGGAGAAGAGCACCGGATCGACGAGTTGGCGCGTCGCGCCGGCGCATCAGTTCGGACTCTGAGACGCCTCGCTCTTCATGAACTCGGCTGCCCCCTCTCGACGTGGCGTCAGCAAGCCCGGATTCTCTCGGCCGTGCCGATGCTGATTGCTGGAGAGTCCGTGACCGGGACTGCCCAAGCCCTGGGCTATGAAACCACCGGTGCTTTTGCAGCCATGTTTCGACGATTCGTAGGGATGTCGCCGCGCGAGTACTCTACGTCTTGCGGATGATATGCCCATTGTTTGAGTGCGGAAGTCGTCATCAAGTCTATTTTTTCTCCTATCTGACTGATTGCGGACTGGCCGAGATCCCTCAACCCAGTCGTAGTCATCGTCCGCCCAGGTGCCGCGAAGCGGACCTTCCCGATGCCTGCCAAGGGTCGTGAACAGACGGAATAAGCCGTCAGATGTGGACCGCCGGAGGAGATCGTTACTCGGAAGCCGGCCTGGATCGTCGGGTGCCGGGCAGATCGCTGCCTGAGGGGCATCATGGGCGGACGCCCGCTCAGGCGCGGATCGTCCCCGCGCCGGCGGGGGCTGCCGCCATCAGCCTGCGGCGGCGGGCGCCGCGGCGGAGGACGTAGAGGGTGAGGCCGGTCGCCGCGAAGAGCGGCATCGCCAGGGAGGCGGCGAAGAACAGGAAGGCGACGAACCCGCCGAAGAAGCGGCCGCGATGCACTTCGAGCATGTTCTCGGCCATCTGCCGGCCGAGGGGCTTGTCGGCAAAGCGGGTCTGCGAGAGGCGGGCGCCGGTGGCGGGGTCGAAGGTCGCCTCGTCGCGGGCTTTCGGCAGGTCCGAGGCGGTGGCGAGGAAACGGATGCGGATCGCCGCCTGTTCCGGCCCCGGCAGCGCGATGAGGGCCATGTGCGCGCCGGCGCCCTCCCCGGCGCTGAACGTCGCCCAGGCGGTATCGAGGGCCGAGCCGGTGGTCTGAGGCGGCGCGCCGGGTCCGCGTGCCGCCCGGGGCGCACGGGTCTCACCGGTGAGGAGCCAGGTCGCGGCGTTCCTGTAGCTGTCGAAGGACCACCACAGCCCGGTCAGGGCGATGGCGGCGTAGAAGGGCACGAGCCAGGTCCCCGCGATGGTGTGGAGCGACCACCAGCGCGGCCGTCCGGGCCGTTTGAGGGAGGGTTTCAGCCAGATCTTCCACGTATGGAGTTTGGGCCAGCGCAGGTAGAGCCCGGTGGCCAGGAAGACCAGGAGGGCGATGGCGCAGATGCCGGTGATGCTGCGGCCCCAGCCCTTGCCGTCGCCCGGAAGCAGCAGCCAGCGATGCAGCTTGCGGATGGTGGCGAACGTGTCTTCGAGGCGCATCTCCCCGAGGGTCCGGCCGTCGACGGGGTCGAGATAGAGGGTCGGCGGCCGCGCGCCCATGGCCGGGTCGTTGGCGAACCGGATGCGCGGGCTCCGCTCGGGATCGCCCCAGAGGGCCAGGGAGCTCACCACCCTCCCCGGCTGCTGCGCCTCGACCCGCGCCTTGAGGGCGGCGGGCGAGAGGCGGGGCGCATCGCTCGCGGTGACGAAGGCACGGTCGGCATTCGCCCATTCCGTCAGCGCCTCTTCATAGCTCAGCAGCGCGCCCGTCACGCCCACGAGGGCCAGGACGAGCCCCGCCGTGAGGCCGAGCAGCCAATGCAGGCGGAACAGAACGGTGCGGGTCGTCATATGCGCTCGCCTACGAGAATAACCCTGCGGTCCCGATTGCCCGGAACGGATCTCCCGCCGTAACGTCGAGATATGTGCCGACTATGCGCGCCCTCGGGGGAGTGCAGTGCTGCGTGAGACAGTCCATCTCTCTGTCGAACGTCGATAAGTGTCGAACTACGAATGCGAAGCCGGGTGTGTCAATTGTTCAATGGCGGATGGATGAATCTCATCGAATAGATTGGAATAACTATAAACCGCCATGGAGGAATAATGTTTACTTATTCAGATTTGTGCCTTCGAGATAGACATGGAATATTGATATATAATTCCAATTTATAGGTCTACTCTTTCGTGCCGAAGCGATGACGCGCCGCCATATCCGTCCGGCGCCAGCCTTCATTCGTCCTGGGTCTCCCCGAAAATTTCTTCGAACGCCGCGCGCAACGCCATGTCCAGTTCGGGCAGGGTGACGATCTGGCCGAGATCGACGAGGCTGGTCACCCCGTGTCCGGAGATGCCGCAGGGCACGATGCCGGAGAAATGCGACAGGTCGGGTTCCACGTTCAGGCTGATGCCGTGGAAACTCACCCAGCGGCGCACCCGGATGCCGATCGCCGCGATCTTGTCCTCCACCCCCTCCCCCTTGTCGGGGCGGCGCACCCAGACGCCGACGCGGTCCTCGCGCCGTTCGCCACGCACGTTGAAGGCGTCGAGCGTGGCGATGATCCAGGCCTCCAGGGCGGAGACGTAGGCGCGCAGGTCCGGCCTGCGCCGGTTGAGATCGAGCATCACATAGGCCACCCGCTGGCCGGGTCCGTGATAGGTGTACTGGCCGCCCCGCCCGGTGGCATGGACCGGGAACCGGTCCGGCTCGACGAGGTCCCCGGTCTTCGCCGAGGTTCCGGCGGTGTAGAGCGGCGGGTGTTCGAGCAGCCAGACCATCTCCGGCGCCTCCCCGCCGGCGATCCGCCCCGCATGCGCTTCCATTGCGGCCACCGCCTCTTCGTAGGGGACGGGAGTGTCGCTGATCCGCCACAGGACCGGCCGCATGCCGGAGCGCGGCCGAAAATCGACCGTCGAGACGGAGAGACGGTTTTTGCCGGCGGGTTCGTTTACCAAGGCTTCACCATATCTCAGGAACACTCCGGCATGGCAGGCCCGGTGCGGGCCGACGGAGTTCGTGGCGCGTGGCAGTTCTCGAAGACCTCAAGGTCGATCTCTCGGTGGTGCTCGGGCGCAGCCACATGCCGCTCCATATGCTGCTGCGCATGGGCCGCGGCGCCGTGATCGAACTCGAATCCACGGAAACCGATATGGTCGAGATTCTCGCCAACGACCACCCGATCGCGCGCGGCCAGATCGTCGTGACCGGAAACCGGATTTCGGTGGAGATCACCGAGCTCATCCGCAAGGCGGACGTGGTCCGCATTCCGGGCGTCACCATTGGCGATGGGGCGGTTCAGATCCTCGATGGACCGGTCGATCTCATCTGAGACGCATGACGGCGCTTGTCGTGGCAGATTCGATCTGTTATCCGCTGCGCCGCGCCACACGAAACGCCTCGCACCGCCCTCCGGCGGAGAGCGCGGCGGAACGGGTGGCACCGATGCGGCCATGGCGGAATTGGTAGACGCGCTAGCTTGAGGTGCTAGTCCTGCAAGGGGTGGAGGTTCGAGTCCTCTTGGCCGCACCAACTTAATTTTGTTGGTGTTTTCCCTGCGTTAGAGTGGTGTAGGCCTTCGGGCCGACCCATGTTTTGCAAAATCTTTTGCAAGCGATGTTCACTTAGCGTTTCTGCGGTGGGCGTTCAGCTTCACAATCGCGCTCTGCGCCAAGGCCCGCGTCCGGGCGAGATACAGCTCCAAAATCTTATTCACGGATGCCAGCGTGTGGCCGGTGATCGTCGCGATTTCCTGCGGCGTGCATCCGGCCTCCGACAGCATCGTGACGGCTGTTCCGCGCAGGTCGTGGAAGTGAAGGTCGTCGGTAATCCGCGTGAGCGTGAAGGCGGACTTCCACGCATTGTGAAAGGCGTTCTTCGTCCAGGGCGTGCCGTCGGGCTTCGTCAGTATGGTGATCGCACGACGCGGCGCGGCATCGAGGGCGACGCGCAGCGCCTCCGTGCACGGGATCCAGACCTTCCGGCCGCCCTTCCCCTGGCGCAGGCTGATCGCTTCTCCGTCATAGGCCGACCACGGCAGGCGGAGCAGGTCGCCTTGGCGCTGGCCGGTATGGAGCGCGAGCAGCAACGAAAGCTGCATCTCAGCGTTCGCCACCGCGTCGAAGGCAGCAACGTGATTCGGTAGCCAGATGAGCTCGGCCCGGCTGTTGCCGTAGGCCCGCTCGAACGTGGCGATCGGGTTATGGATCAGGTGCCCGCGATTGTAGCCCCACGAGAACACCCGGGCGAGGGCTGCAAGCTTGTTGTCGGCCGCGCGCGGCTGGGTCTCAGCGAGCTGGTCGTGCCATTTCAGGAAGAGTGCGCGGCTGCGGCGGTCGTCGACGTGCTTAAGCAGCGTCGCCCCCCATTTGGCCTCGACGGCATTGAGATTGAACCGTCCGATCGTCCGCGTCGATTCGGCGAGCTTCTTCCACTGCTGCGAGTCGCAGTACTGGCGGATCAGCCACGACACGGTGCCGGCGCTTCGCTCCTGCGCAACAGCCCTGCCCGCTTCCTCGAATGACGCCAGGAACTCGGCCGAGCCGGGCTCGCCAGTGATGCGCTTCCCGCTGGCTCGGTGGTAGTAATATTTCGACGTGGAGCCGTCGGCCGCCGTGTGGGTGACCGTGTTCACACCCTTGAGCTTAACCCGCATGGCTCGCCGCCCACTCCTCGAAGGATTGGTCGGCACTGTCGAGAAGGCCGGACCGGCGATCAAGGGCTCTGTCGATTGCTTTTCGATCCCAGCGGTTCGTCCCCTGGATCGGAGGCGGCACGATACCCTTCCGAACCCAGCTGTCGAATGCCGCGACGGTCTCGCAGCCGACGTACTCGGCCGCCTGGTCGCGTGTGAGCCCGCGCGGGGAGAGACCGATCGGAAGCGTGGTCAATCCGCCCTCCCCTCTGCGATGCTCGGCACCCTCTTCACCCGGTATCCGGTGATCTGCTCGGCCCAAGCAATGGCACCTTCAAGCGTCGACCCTGGCCCACGCCGGACACTCTCGCCTTCCGGCGTGATCGCGTTGGCGTACCAGGGACCGTTGTCGGAAAATGCCTCCACGGTGGCGACGGCACCGCCGCCGACGTAGAGAGCGTCACGCATCGTGTGCCCTTCGGCTTGCGGCCAGGGGTGCCAGCCGTCAGGCTTCGGGTCAGTGTCTGCGCTCATGCCCGTCATGCTGCGGCTCCGATGTCGAGCGCGTCGGCCGGGGCGAGCGGCACCCACTGGATCAGCACGCCCCGGAAGTCGGTGACGGCGGAATGTTGGGCGCGCCAGAACGCCACCATCTCGTCCCACGACCGGAAGCCATCACGGATCGCAAAGGCATCGAGGTCCCGAGCCGTGCGGGCCCAATTGTCGTTCGCGAAGACGAGGTGAGCTTGCACGTCGATCCGGCAGGGGGAGACTTGATGCAGGGTACCCGCGCGATGAGCCGGCACTGCCGCGTCCGCATCCCGGTGTAGAGCTGCAGCTCCTCGCCCGGCCGCGCGTGGCGCTTCCGGTCGGCGCGGATCGTCTGCGCCTTCGTGCCGGCCAGGATCGGCGGGCCGAACTGCTTCTTGAAGCTGTAGGCGACCATCAGGCGTCCTCTTTGCTGAGCACGTGCCATTGTGAATGGCGCGCCATTGCTTGGATGGCGCTGCACAATGCCGGGATACGCACAGCCGTTGGCGATGCTAGGTTGAGGAATGGCTGCACAAGAAGGGTGTCACAGTGTCGGTTCGACTGATTTCGCGAGAAGAAATTCGAAGATTGACCCCCTGGTTCGCCGGAGCCGCTCTGATCTTGATGGGCGTTTTGCTGGAGATCACGCTGGAAGGCGCATGCAGCGACTCTGAAAATTTCAGAACAATGGAAGGCATGAAAGCAGCCAGTTGCTTTGAGTTTTGGCTCAATCGCTATCAGGCTTTTTTTGGAGCTATACTGGCGCTCATTGCAGCTTGGATTGCAACAATACCTGCGCGCGGTCAGTTGCGCGAAATGTCCAAGCAATCCGCAGCTTCGGCTAGATTGTCTGCTTTGGACGTGGCCCGCGAGATAGAGATCGAGATCGGCATCCTTAAAAAATTGAACGTTTTCGATTATAGGATCGCACGTCAGCTTGGGCGATACAGAGATGTAAGATCTTGGCCGGCAATCTATGAGGATTGGCCCGAAAAATGGACGGTTATAATAGTTGAATCGTCCAGTCTTCTTCGTGAGCTTACTGAAATAGGAGAGAAATATCCTATTGATGACATAGTCGCCTTGGCAAGAATGTCCCATGCGGGCGCATATTACACCCTTTATATAGCCATGCGTGAATTGGCGGATGTGTTTAAAAGGGGCACGCTTGTTCCGGACTATGAAAATGGGGAAGACGACAGCACAGAAGAAGAAAAAATAACTGCTCCTTCTAACGTAGATAACGCACTTGCTGAATGGGCCTCCAGCCGAAAGGCTTTGGAAGCGTTGCTTAAAGAAAGTTTTGACAAGAAATGGACGCAAATTCGCAAACTTGAGAGGCAAGTTCTGGGTGATTGAAACGCCGCCGGCGAAGCTGTCGATGATCAGGGAGCGGGTCATGCGTAGATCTCCGCACGTGCTTCGCTCCGGGCGAGCGTCATCATCCGCCCGCGGACGGAGTTGGGCCGGCGCCCCATTGCGCGGCCGATCTCGGTGTCGGACAGCCCCTCGGCCTCCAGGGCGAGGAGCCGGGCGTCATCCTCCGGAGTAAAGGCGCGGACAGGCAGTCCCTTGCGCATCACGACCGTCTGCTGCTGGCGACCGTCGAGTGGTCTGGGCGGCTTCGGAGGCTCGGCGCAAAGCTTGAGGCACTGCCACCAGATGGCTGATTGCGAGCAGCCGATCACCCGCGCGATCATGGCGTGGCTGCATCCGCGCTCGCGCATCTCGATGATGCGATCGAGCTCGTCCTGTTTCAGGCGACGGACCGGCATCACGCGGCCTCGCTGCGGGTCACGGCGGCGTCGGCGCGGCGATCAAGCTCGCCCTGGATCGTGTCGAGTGCGCGGTCGTGGTTGATGTGAAGGGTCGATCGGAACTGCGCGAGCGCGTCGGGTCCTTCGTCAGCCGCTGCGAAGGCGTCCTCCTTCAGGAAACCCCAGCTCTGATCGGACATGCCGGAGCCCTCGGGCGCCCGTGTGCTTTCCCGATCATCGGTCAAGCGAGGCGATGACGGCGCGCGCTCGACCTGCTTCGATGCCGCCGGCGCCGCGCCACCCTTGGCCCATGCAGCGAGCCGCCGGCCGCAATCCTCGTCGATCGCCCTGCCCTGCGGGAAGAAGCTGCGGTGCTGCTCCTGGAGCTTGTGCGGCAGGTCGAAGCGCGGGAGGCCGGGGGAGTCCGGGGACAGCGTGAAGCTCGCCGTCATGTCGTACATGAAGCGCTTCTCGCAGATCGGCATCCACCCGAGCTGCTCGACCACCGTCTTGCCCCGGCTGTCCTTCGCGATCTTGATCTTCTCGTCCGCGCGCAGGCAGAAAATCAGCGTGGCCCTGCATTGCAGGATCGCGTTCATCATCCGCTTGTGGGCGAGCTTCGGGGCCTTCCAGTTGCCGGGGCTGTCGACGGGCTTCTCGGCCCAATCCTTCCACCAGTCCTGATGATCGCCCTTCTTGCGCGGGTGCTCGATGCCGGGCTTCGGGGTACCCTCGGCGAGGCGGTCGGCCCAATCCACGATCCCGCCCTCGCCGTCGTATTCGTGCGAGAAGCTGTCCAGGATCGCCGAGCCGCAGGCGCCTCCAACGGCCCTGATCGGGCCGAACGACCGCTACGCGCGCATCAGGCGCCGCGCCTCGCAACCTTCAGGATCGGCATGGGCGACATGACGGACATCGACGCCGATCGCGGCACCACGCCCGGCGATGAGACCGCCACGCGCGAGAGCCAGGCGCTCGATCGCGACGCTCTGGCAGCTAAGCTGAAGGGCTGGTTTCGCGTTGATCGGGATGCCTCCTCGCGGTGGCGTGAAGAGGCGCGCGAGGACTATGATTTCGTGGCCGGCCGCCAATGGTCCGCCGCGGACGAGGCTGTCCTGCGAGAGCAGGGCCGCCCGCCGATCACGTTCAATCGCATGCTGCCGATCATCAAGGCGGTTGCGGGCTCCGAGGTGAATGCCCGCCTCGACATCCAATACCTGCCCCGTGAGATCGGGGACGCGGCCAAGAACGAGGTCCTGACCGAGGCCGGGCGCTACCTCGCCGACGAGGCCGAGGCGGAGGACGAGGAATCGGACGCCTTCGTCGACGTCGCGATTACTGGCATGGGCTGGGTGGAGATGCGGCTCGACTACGAGCTCGATCCCGATGGCGCCTATGTCGAGGACCGGGTCGACCCTCTCGAAATGGTCTGGGACTCGACGGCGCGGAAGCGGAACCTCGCCGACGCCCGCCGGATCTTCCGCGCGAAGTCGATGGACCGGGCCGAGGCCGAGGGACTGTTCCCCGATGCCGACCCGGCCGACCTCGATGCGGCCTGGGCCGAGGACCGCGACGGCGACCAGCATGCAGGCCTGCAGCCCGGTGACAGCCGCATCGACCGTCCCGGCTCCGCGCAGGAAGGCACGTCGCGGGTGACCATCGTCGAATGCCAGTGGTGGGAGCGTCACCGCGTCGTCGCCGTGACCGACCCCGGCACCGGTGAGGCGACCGAGATGGAGCCGGGCAAGGCCTCCGTCCTGGTTCGCCGCGCGGCCGCCATGGGCATCACCCTGCAGACCCACAGCATCACCAAGCGCGTTTATCGCCGGGCCTTCATCGGCGGGACCGTGCTGGAAGAGGGCGAGGCCCCTGCCGGCGACCGCTTCTCCTACGCCTGCATGACGGGCGACCGCGACCACAACAAGGGGACCTGGTTCGGCATCGTCCGGATGATGAAGGACCCCCAGCGCTACGCCAATAAGTGGCTGTCCCAGACCATGGACATGCTGAACCGGCAGGCGAAGGGCGGCATCCTTATGGAAAAGGGCGCAGTCCCGGATCAGGCCGAGTTCGAGGCGAGCTACGCCAAGCCAGGCGCCGTGACCTGGGTCGAGGACGGCACGCTGATGAGCGGCCGGATGAAGGAGAAGCCCCTCCCGACGCTGCCCGCCGGCCATTCCCGGCCTCGTTCGTCGCCAAGATGCGCGAGCTGCTCGCGCAGGCTCCGACCGATCCACAGGCCGAGCAACAGCAGCAGGTCGCCATGCAGACCGCCGTGGCGAAGATCCAGGACCTCACCGCCGGGGCTAACCTCAAGCAGGCCAAGGCCGAGCGGGAATCGGCGCTGATCCAGCACGACCACATCGACGGCTTCGCGAAGGTGGCGGCCATGGCCGCTCCGCCCGCCCAGCCTGCCGGCCCTCTCGCGGCCTGATCCCGATCGCCCGGCCGGCGGCGTCATGCCGGCTTTCGTACCCTTCACGTCACGAGGACACCCATGAGCGACGATTTCAACGCCTCCGCAGACAGCGGCGACGCCTTCACGGCTGAAGAGCAGGCCGCCTTTGACGCCTATGCGTCCGGCGAGCCCGCTCCCGAGGCCGCTGGCGCTGCCGAGCCGCTCGCTGGTGGCGATGCCGCCCCCGATGTCGCCGCTGCCGCTGTGCCCCCGGCCGAGGCCGCTGCACCGGGCGATGTCGTCGATACCGATGCCGAGGACGGCGACGCGGACCAGAACAAGGGCAAGTTCGTCCGCCATGGTGCCTTCCACCAGGAGCGCGAGCGCCGCAAGGCCGTCGAGCGCGAACTGTTCGAACTGAGGGAGAAGCATGCGCGCGCCGATGAGCGGCTGCGCGTCTTCACCGAGACTGCAAAGCCTGCCGCCGCCGCGCAGGCCGCTCCCGAGCCCGAGACGCCCCCGGACCCGAACGAGGATATCTTCGGCTACGCCAAGTACCTGGAGAAGCAGATCCAGGACATCCGCACCGGCCAGACCCAGATGACCGAGGCGCAGAAGGCCGAGCGCGAGGCACAGGCGCAGGAAGCCCAGCGCGGCGAGGTCCTGACCAGCTACCGCGGCGACGTCCAGCGCGTAATGGCCGCCCAGCCCGAGTTCGCGCAGGCCTACGAGCACCTGTTCCAGGGCCGCATTGCCGAGCTGAAGGTCTACGGCATGTCCGAGGCCGATGCGGTGAAGGCGGTCCGTGACGATGAGTTCGGTCTCGTCCAGGCCGCCATTGCCGCCGGCCAGTCCCCGGCCGAGCGCATCCTGCAGCTCGCCAAGGTGCGCGGGTTCGCCCCGAAGCCGGCCGAGGCTGCCGCTGCCCCGGCCGAGAGCCCGGCGGAGAAGGCGGCGCGTATCTCCCGCGGTCAGGCTGCGAGCAAGTCCCTGTCGGCCGCTGGCGGAGCGCCTGCCGGCGAACTCACCCTCGAGATGCTCGCCGGAATGTCGGAGGCCGACTTCGACAAGGTCTCGGCGCAGAATCCGGCTCGCGTCCGCGCCCTGATGGGTGGCTGAGACTACGCCCTAATTCGAGGATGAGGACGTACCAACGTTGGAAGATTAGCTGGTCGCAAAACGGTTCACGCCTGGCGTTACCGATGCGACCACATTCCAAAAAGGGGTTGAATGCTACAGTCTAAGGCCTGACGGATGCGGTTCATCAGCTTCCGCTTCCGGCTCGTCACAGGCACTAAACGACCTTCTGGGAGCTAACCCTTTGAGGGCGTAACGGTTCGAGCTCGATCATCTCGTACAGGTAGCATGTAGCACCCAGGGCTAGTTGCCGTCAGCTGGCTTTAGCTGTTCCGAACTCAGCAGCCTCAATAGCCATCAATGCTTTGCCTTTCTTGAAAGCCATATGAGCCTTTTTTTCGCTTAGAAGGTTCTGGATTTCCAGGATTTGAGGCGAGACCGAAGGCATCCTCTGCAAAATTTGAACAGCCAGTTTCGAAAGCTCGTTAAGCTCATCGAATGGGTTTTCTTTAAGTACAATTTGTTGCAACATAAAAGCGAGCCGAGAGCATGGCAGGTATACTTCCCCTTCACTGACCATCTCGCTCTCGCGAAGAATGCGGCAGTGATTCTTGATAACTAAGCTTGTAGCTGATCCCGCATTGCAAATCTCGGCGCCGTTTACGAAAACAGTTTCGCCTGGCCTAATCGTAAGCTTTAATGCCATCACTCAACTCCTTTTGAGCTAATCAAATTAATGCATCAGACGCAGCGCTCGTGCCTCTCGAAAGGTACGTGCACCGGGTTAACGATGCATTAATCATACGGCAGAAAGCCGAGTTCGCCTCGGAAATGATCACATCACTTTAATGCCAGGTTAGGAAGTTGAGCGCCTTGGTGACGTGCCTTCGAAATTAGAGGGTTCTCAGATCCAAAGGATCAAAATCAATGTCTTCCGGCATCACCCTTACCGCTGCGACCCGTCAGAACCTGCTCTCGCTGCAGGGCACGGCCGATCTGCTTACCCAGACCCAGAACCGTTTGTCGACCGGCAAGAAGGTCAACTCGGCCCTTGACGACCCGACGAGCTTCTTTACCTCACAGTCGCTGACCGGGCGCTCGGGCGATCTCGGCTCGCTCCTCAACGGCATCTCGAACGGCGTCCAGACAATTCAGGCCGCTAACCAGGGCATCACCTCGATCCAGAAGCTGGTCGATTCGGCCAAGTCCACCGCCAACCAGGCGCTGGCCGATAAGAGCGCTGTTAGCAGTGGTACAACCGCCGCTGCTGCGGTCGTGACTGCCGGCACCGCATTTCAGGGTGTTACCGGTGCGGCTACCGATGGAACTCTCGACTTCTCTGGCGACCAAGATGCATCTTTTACTGTATCGCTAGATGGTGGGACCACTGATATCGCGATTAGCCTTACGAAAGCAGATTTTACGTCATCGGTGAGCAACCTGAAAAAGGTCAGCTCCGATGATGTGCTCAAGGCAATCAACAATCAGATTTCGAATGACGCTGATCTTGCCGGAAAGCTGACCGCTGGGAAGACAGCTGATGGTCGTATGACCTTTACAACTAAAGATACTGGATCGGCTGTAACGTTCCAAATTGATACCGTTGCCGCGACCGATACCGACATTGGGTTTGGGACTGGAGCCGGAACCATTGCGGCTACAGGTTCCGATGCACGCGACGGTTCGACCAAGGCGGTACTCACCGGTAACCTCACCACTTTGCCTACGCTGACAGCAGCACAGGATGGAAGCTTCAAGATTCAGTTGGGCGATGGACCTGCAAAGACAATCGATCTAACCGCTGGTTATGCAGATGATGATGCGGTGGTCGATGCAATCAACGCGCAGCTGACTGCTGACACCGGCTTCAATGGCAAGGTCACCGCAAGCGTCGTTGGCGGAGCGCTTACTTTCACATCGGCTGAAACTGGCGCGAAACAGAAGATTACTGTTACCGCTGCGCAATCGGATGCGACTGCTGCTAACAACATCGATATCGGCTTTGGGGTCGATTCTGATGCATCGCCGGCAAAGTCTGTATCTGCTTCTGGAACTGCAGGGACCGGTACTGGTACCAACGCCACGCGTCAGTCGCTCGCCAAGCAGTTCAACAGCCTTCTGGATCAGATCACCCAGCAGGCCAAGGACTCGAGCTACAACGGCATCAACCTGCTGTACCGCTCAGGCACCGACAAGGCCGAGAACTCGCTGAAGGTCACCTTCAACGAGACGGGTTCGTCCAACCTGAACATCGAGGGCGCCAAACTCGATGCGGATGGCCTTGGACTTAATGCCATTGCCGGCGACTTTCAGTCTGACGATGAAATCAACAAGGCACTGACGGCCATCACCTCCGCCACCAGCCAGCTTCGCGCGCAGTCCTCGACCTTCGGCTCCAACCTCTCAGTGGTGCAGAACCGTCAGGACTTCTCGAAGAATCTGATCAACATCCTCGACACCGGTGCAGCCAACCTGACGAACGCGGACCTCAACGAGGAAGCCGCCAACTCCCAGGCCCTGTCGACCCGCCAGTCGATCGGCATCTCGGCCCTCTCGCTCGCCAACACGGCGCAGCAGGGCATCCTGCAGCTTCTCCGCTAAGCGGATCAGCCGTCACGACAATGAGCGGCCGGGGGAAACCCCGGCCGTTTTTAATTGAGATTGCAGAAACCCGCCTCTTACGTGCCGCTTAAGGGCATTTGCCCGGCGGATGTATGCGACGACCGTCCTCGGATCGCGGTAGCCCGATTATCCATAATCCGGGTCATGTCAGTACCGGAGTCGGTCGTAGTCAGGAGGTCGCCGGCGCGCAGGGTATCTACGTTGAAGGCGGATGCACCAGAGCGGGCATTTACGCCCGTGCGGCTTCCAGCAGTCGGATAAAACATCTCGCTTGACCCGACGGGCAATCTCCGCGCATTAGCTATCCGTCGCGAGACGCGCGAGCCCATCCGGGCCCTGCCCTCTCGTTTTTCCACCAACTCCCCGATCCGACGTCCGTCCGAAGCCCGCATCTCGCGGGCTTTTTGCGTTCGCCGGCCCGGTTCGCCTGATCGCACGGCACGCGATCCGCTCGGCCTCGTCACGGTCTTCGCCTGATCCCCGGCAAGGATCCCGTCCGACCACCGTCCCCAGCGGCACCATGGGGCCCGGCTTCCGTCCGCGCGGCGACGCACAGCCCGCAACGTACCCCTATCCCCCGGACACAAGCCCAGAAGGCACCCCCATGTCTTACACCGCATTTGCCGTGAACGACCCCCTGGCCGTTAAGCTGTGGTCGAAGAAGCTCGCCACCGAAGCGAACAAGTCGATCGACATCGACCCGCTCATCGGCGAGGGCGACGGCTCCATCATCCAGGAGAAGACCGAGACCAAAAAGGGCAACGGCGACCAGGTCACCTTCGGCCTGCGCATGCAGCTCAAGGGCGACGGCTTCTCCTCCTCCGACGTTGCCGAGGGCAACGGTGAGCAGCTCGGCACCAACTCCGACAAGGTCACCATCGACGAGCTCGGCCACGTGGTCGGCTGCAAGTCCGAGCACACCATCGACGCCCAGCGCGTGCCCTTCAACCTGCGTGAGCAGGGCCGCGCCGGTCTCGCCGACTGGTTCCAGACCCGCAAGACGGTGTCGTTCTTCAACCACGTCTGCGGCTTCACCCCCGTGAACGGCCTGGCCAACGGCAAGAAGTTCAGCGCCAACAACGCTGTCACCGCCCCGTCCGTCGGTCGCATCTTCCGCCCGAACGGCCGCGCCAACGATGGCGCCCTCGTCGCGGGCGACATCATGACCCTCGACCTCATCGACAAGGCCGTCGAGCTCGCGAAGACCGGCGGCTCCACCGGCAAGGTCATGATCCGTCCCATCGTGGTCAACGGCCGCAAGGTCTACGTGATGTACCTGCACTCGACGCAGGTCACCTCGCTCCGGACCAACACCGCCGCGGGCCAGTGGCTCGACATCCAAAAGGCTGCGATGGCCGGCATGGAATCGTCCAAGTCCCCGATCTTCTCGGGTGCGCTCGGCGAGTACAACAACGTCGTGCTCCGCGAGGCGCAGGACGTCACCGCCGGCGTGTCGCCGGACGGCAAGACGGCTGTGCCGCTCACCCGCCGCGCCGTGCTGCTCGGCGCGCAGGCCGCGACCATCGCCTATGGCAAGGCCGGCGGCGAGACCCGCTACCGCTGGAACGAGGAGCTGCTCGACCACAAGCGCAACCTCGAAGTCTCGGCCTGGGCGATCTGGGGCATGAAGAAGACGACCTACAACGGCGACGACTTCGGCACGATCGTCATCCCGACCTACGCCAAGCCCGCCGACGCCGCCTAAGCGGCCTCTCCTGACTGAACCGGTGCGCGGGGCCTGACGGCTCCGCGCCTTCGTCTCATCCCCCATCCTGAGAGGGCCCGACATGGCCACCAACGTCACCCCCGTGCGCCCGGCCGCGCGCGAACTGCGTGAGCAGGTCGTTCACACCATCCGCCGCACCGTCACCTTCGCCGACGGCGCCTTCGCCTTCCCGGCCTCCCTGCCGGACGGCGCCCTGATCAGCCGCACCCTCGTGCTGATCGAGACTGCGTTCACCGCCGGCACCACGCTCACCGTCGGCACGACCGTCGGCGGGAACGACATCGTCGCCGCGGCCGATTCCGCTGCAACCGCCGCCGGCGCCAAGCGCCCCGATACCGGTACCGTCAAGGGCCGCCTCGTCGGTGACACCGTGCTGTACGGCACCGTCACCGGCGCCCCGGCCGCCGGCGTCGCCACCATCGTCATTGAGTACGTCCCGAACAACGACGCCTGATGCTCGTGGCGGCGGAGCCCAGCGCTCTGCCGCCGCACCTGTCCACGAATCCGAGGGTCGCCAATGCCGAACGCGCAAGGGAAACCGACGCTCGGCGACCTCATCGACGAGATCGAGGACGACATCGAGCGGTCGGACCTCGGCCGTCAGATCGAAATCGCGATCAGTCGGGCGATCCGGCACTACCAGCCGGAGCGGTTCTTCTTCAGCGAGCGGATCCTGACCTTCGAGACCCTGGCCGGGACTGACGTCTATTTCGGCGGCGATGCACCGGACATCCCGGACCTGCTCGCCATCGACAGCCTGGTGCGGATCGAGAACGGCCAGACCTATCCGCTGACCCGCATCTCGGAATCGACGATCGAACGTAGGGACGATCCGGCGAGCGCCTCGCAGCCCTGCGCCTATTCCTACTTCGACCGCAGCATCCGGCTCTGGCCGATGCCGTCAGACGCGTGGACGATCCGTCTCGCCGCCCACGTGCTCGTTCCAGCCCCTTCCCAGAGAGACGAGACATCGCCCTGGGTCGATGAAGCCTCCGACCTCATTGCTGCGCGCGCCAAGCAGCACCTCGGACTCAACACCCTTCGCGACCCTGCCTTCGCCAAAGCGCAGGGCCTCCTCGTCTCGGATGCGTTCCGCTCGCTGCGAGGCCGGTCAAACCGCATCGCATCGACCGGACAAATCCGGGCTTACCACCTCTGACCCGGAGACCATCTCATGGCCGCTCTCCCCGCCATCATAGATTACGACAGCCTCGTTCTGAACGTCTCGGACTATATCGCTCGAAACGACCTCGAGGATTACTACCCGACCTTCATCCAGCTGACCGAGAACCGCCTGAACTCGGCGCTCAAGGTGCCGGGCATGGAGACCGAAGCGACCCTGACGCTGGGCGTCGACGGTACCGTGGCGACCCCGGCGACCTACGTCGAATGGATCATGGTCAACTGGAAGGCGGCTCCTGCCGGTCGTGTCCAGCGCCTTCGGTATGTCGAGGCCAACAGCCCCGAGTTCACCCATCGCTTCCGCCCGAACGGCGCTCCGATGTATTACACCGTCGCCGGCGGCAAGATCCGGACGGCTCCCGGTCGCGCCGGGACCATCGACGCCGTGTTCTATCAGCGTGTTCCGTCCCTGACGCCGACGGCTCAGACCAACTGGCTGATCCAGAAGGCGCCGCAGCTCTACCTCTACGGGGTGATCGCCGAAGCATACTCGTTCCAGAAGGACGAGGCCCGCGCCGGTGAGTGGCTGAAGAACGCCGACGACCGTCTGAAGCTCTTCATCGAAGAGTCGAGCGGTGTGAAGGTCGGACGCCGCGCCGAGCGCGCTGCCGAAGTCGAGGCCGAGCTCATTGCCTCCAAGGGGCTGAACTAAGCCATGGCTGATGCCCCCATCCGCGTCGGGCTGGCACCGTTCGCCCCCGACGTCGCCTCGCTCGACGCTTCGGTGACGGCGGTGGCGACGAACACGGTGCCGCGCGCCGATGGATGGGGGCCGTTCGCCTCGCCCGTTCCGATCTCCCTCCCCCTGCCGGCCGATTGCCTCGGTGCCATCGAGGTGAAGTCGCCGGCCTTCGGGTTCCCGGTCTACTTCGCCGGGACCCGGACGAAGCTCTATCGCTACAACCTCGGCTCGTCGGGCTGGGATGACGTGTCGAAGCCGGGCGCGACCTACAGCATCCCGCCGGGCGATTACTGGTCGTTCGCGGTCTACGGCAGCCGCCTGCTCGCCACCACGCTCGGAACGGCCGTCCAGGTCATCGACGTCGACAGAGGCAAGCAGTTCCAGGATCTCGGAGGCAGCCCGCCCCGTGCCCGCCACGTCGGCGTCGTCGGCGAGTTCGTCGTGCTGGCAGGCTTGGCCGCCGACCCGAACTCGGTGGACTGGTCGGACCTCGGCAACATCGAGTTCTGGCAGCCCGGCGTCGGCGGCGGTCACACCTCGGACCTGCAGATCTTCCCCGACGGCGGCGCGGTGACGGGCTTTGCCGGCGGTGAGTTCGGCATCGTGTTCCAGGAACGGGCAATCCGCCGAATGGTGTTCGTTCCGAACTCGGCCGAGGTGTTCGGGTTCGAGGTCTACGAGGAGAACAGGGGTGCGGTGGCGCCCTGGTCCCTCGCCAAGGTCGGCCCGCGCGTGTTCTTCCTCGATCGCGACGGATTCCACCTGTTCCAGGGCGGTGGCTCGACGCCGATCGGTGCGGAGCGGGTGAACCGGTTCTTCCTCGATCGCGTCGACCCGAATGCGGTCGCCTCGGTCGTGGCCATTCGCGATCCTACCGGCCCGCGCGTCATGTTCGCCTATCGTAGCAGGACCGCGAGCGCGTCGGATCCGACGCTCCTCGATGAGGTCCTGCTCTACGACTGGCTGCTCGACCGCTGGTCGTTCATCGCCATGCCGGTGCGGTTCGGGCTTGTCGCCGCGACGCCAGGCGTCTCCATCGACAACATCCCGGGCTCCCTCGACGATCCGGGGCAGAAATCCCTCGACGACCCATCCTATGCCGGGGGCGCGCCCTCGCTTGGCGTCATCACCGGCGCGAACCGGCTGGCACTTCTCAACGGGCCGGCGCTCCAGGCGACGTTCGAGACGGCGGAGGCGATGATCTCCCGTCCGGATCGGACCTTCATCGACGGTGTGCGCCTTGATAGCGACGCCGACGACTGGCGCATCGCGGTCGGCGGGCGCGAGAATGCCGGTCAATCGACCCCGGTCCGCTACCGGCCCGAGACGGCTCCCACGGTGGAGCGCCTCGCCCCCTGCCGTTCGTCAGCCCGCTACCACCGGGCCCGCATCCGCATCCCCGCCGACACGCCGTGGAGCTACGCCTCCGCGATCGAGCCGCATGCACGGCGAGAGGGCTCGCGATGATCGTCCCGGGTAAGAACGAGACACGGCTCGACCGGATCATCCAGGCGATCAGTGAGATTGCCAGCGGCGGTTCGAACGCGATCGGCAAGAGCGCCGTGACCCTCGCCCCGGGCCTTGAAACGACAGTGGTCGACCCGCTTTGCACCGAGGGCACGCTCGTCGTGCCGGTACCGATGTCAGCATCCGCCGCGGCGTCCGGCATCTTCCTGAAATCCACGGCGCGCGGATCGTTCGTGCTCGGGCACGGTGTGTCTTTCGCCGATGACCGCGTCGTCCGCTACGAGCTCCGGCGCCCCTGATGCAGCTTCTTCCCGTCGATCATGCCGACCTCGCGAGCGCGTGGGCGGTGGCGGAGCCGTGGCTCGCCCGCGCCTGCGCCCGTCCGGGCTGCGACCTGTCGATCGAGGATCTGCACGGCCTCGTCGAGGTCGAGGCTGCGCTCCTGGTGCTGATCCTGGGCGATGACGGCACGCCGATCGGCGCGGGCGTCACTCAGGTGCGTGAGATCGCCGGCGGCGGGCGATCCTGCTGCGTCCTCGCCACCGGCGGGACCGACGTTCGTCGCTGGCGCGAGATCATGGCCCAGATCGAGGCCGGTGCCTCGCGCAATGGCTGCGAGCGTGTCGAATTCGTTGGCCGGGTCGGATGGGCTGCACTGCTCCCCGACTACCAGGTCGACGCCTATTACTCGAAACAGTTGCGGGTGGCCTGATGAGCGGCGGCGGAACGAAGACCACCACGACCACGCAGAACACGAAGTCCGATCCGTATGCCGCGGCGGTCCCGTCGCTGCAGAAGATCATCGATTCCGGTAATGCCGCGTTCGATTCCGGTGTCGGCTCGCAGGTCTATACGGGCGAGCGCGTCGCCGGCCTCGGTCAGACCACGCTGGCCGGCCTGGACAGCATGAAGGCCAATGCCAGCGGCGCCACGGGCGCGGCGCAGGCGGGCAACAGCTTCCTCGGCTCGCTGCTGGGCAATGGCGGCTCGACCGCCGGTACCCAGAGCGCAGCCGCGCAGCTCGGCGGGGTGAAGACCAACGTCGACACGGGCGGCGTCGCCTCTGCCGCGTCGAAGCTCTCCGACCCGAACAGCCTGGCGCAGACCACCGGTTCGGCGCTGGCCGGCGGGACCTACGGCACCGACACGTCGGCCATGAAGGCGCTCGCCGACAGCGTGGCGGGCGGGCCGTCTCAGGTGCTCGAACCGACCCGGACGCCCCGCGCGTCATCGGGCCCGGTCGCATGCGTGCCTGCCTTCGAGGAATGCCATGGTCGGTCTCATCGACTTCTCGACCGATGCCGCGTCGAACGACATGGCAGCCCCGCCCATCCTCTGGGTGGAGGGGCAACGCGGGCGTGCTGACCTACGGCACCGACCACAACAGCATCTATCTCACCAATGGCGTGCCCAACGCGCCGCTGCCAGACGCCAATATCGAGACCATCGTCGACTGCTACGAGCAGCACAGCGAGACCTACATGTCCGCCGTCGCCGAGTACGTGACGCGGCCGGGCAAGCTGCCGGCGACCAGTGTCACGCTCGAAGGCGCCTACGGCATCGGCGGTGTGGCCATCGACAAGCTCCAGGAGGGCATGTTCCCCTTCGAGAACGCGGTGAAGGCCGTTCAACGCGCCTCTCTGATCGCGCAGATCCTCGGGCTGACGCTGCGGGTGCGACTGCGGCTCGTGCACGGCGAAAGTAACGTCAACAGCGACCTGGCCTACTACAAGGGTCAGCTCGTCTTGATGCAGGACCGTTTCCAGGCGCGCGTCCGTGCCGTCACCGGCAATCCGTTGCAGGTCGTGCCGATGTTCATCTGCCAGATGAACTCCTGGACACGCTCGGGGACCATCCGAAGCGCCATCCCCCTGGCCCAGCATCAGGCCGCCTTGGAGAACCCCGGCAGGATCATCCTCGTCGGTTCCAAATACGCCTTCCCCTATGCCGACACGCAGCACCTGACGTCCGTTGGGTACAACAAGAACGGCGCTCAGCACGGCTACGTCTCGGACCTGTACGACAAGGGCGGCAACACCATGCCGCCGGATGCCGTCTCGGCGGTCGTGACCGGCACATCGCTCGCAATCACCTTCCGCGATCTCCCCGGCACCTTCCAGATCGACCGCACCAACATCGTGGACCCCGGCAACGACGGCGTGGTCTGGGGCGACGACAAGAACGGGTCGGTCGTGTCGCTGGTCCAGGGATCGGCGGTCCATGTCGCGGGAACCCGGACCGTCACCTATCAGCTCTCGGCCGTCCCGACCGGGACGAACCCGTTCCTCGAGATCGGGCTCCTCGGCGTCCTCGATGCCCCCGCCGGGGCCGCGACCGGACCGCGTACCTGCTTCCGCTACGACACCGGCGAGCTCGACCGGTTCGGCGAGCCGCTCGCGCGCTACGTCGTCGCCCACAAAATCCCTGTCACCATCAACTCGTAGGCCGCATCATGAGCGTCAAACCGACCCCTCTCCGCAAGCAGGACGCTGCGGGCGTCAGTGATATCGTGGGCGCGAAGACCGTGTCCTGGGACGAGGCCGACAAGTTCTTCGGCCGCCTCGCGAACGGCATCCATGAGTGCAACGTGGATTATATGGCGGCGGGCGCCAATGGCGGGCCGACGGGCCGTTGCAAGGTCTCGGGCTCGACGATGACCACGTCCGCGAAAGGCGTGACGCTGCTCAAGTCCGACCCGATCTTCAACGGGCACAGCTCGCTGGTCTTCGACGGCTCGATCGGCGAAAGCCTCCAGTTCGACAAGAAGGACGCGGTCGGGTCGTTCACCCAGATCCTGGTCCTCTCGCTCGATCCGGAGATGTACGCGCCGACCAATACCAGCTTCAAGTACATCTCGACGGTCTATGACGTCGGCACCGACGGATACAATTGGCGCCACTCCATCAGGAACGTGGGGGGCGTGACGCGTCAGCAGTTCGTTGTCGGCTCGGCGAGCGTCAACACCAACGATGTCCAAGCGGTCCCAGGCGCAGGCGTCGCGCATATTCATATCGTGTCGCACGACAACGTGGGTCACACCTCCCGGATCGCGATCAACGATCCGTCCGTGTTCAAGAACGCCACCCACACCGCGTTGACCGTCTCCGCGAACGATCTCTGGTCGGTGGGAGGCGGCCTGAACGACAACAACGGCGCCGTGTTCAAGGGCCGGCTCGCCAATCAGATCATCGTCGACGAGGCGATGCATCTCAGCCCGGAGAAGTGGGCTTCGCTCGTCACCTGGTCGGGGCTGCTCCGTCCTCGCTACGGCATCACCCTCTGATCGCGTAGCGCGCCCTCGCTCGTCCGTCCGCCGCCTCTGGGCGGTTTTTTAATGCCCGCCTCCTGGAGTTCTACATGACCTCGTCCACCGACGCGGGCGCTTTCGCACGCCTGGACCGCGATCGCTTCGCCTTCTCGAAGACTGTCCTAAGAAAGTCGGGCTTTAACGTCGACGGCAGGCGTCGTAACGAAAAAACGGGCCGAATGTCCTGCACGAACACCCGACCCGCTGTCGCCTCGTTTGCTCGTTGGGGTAGCGCACGAGACGACGCTTCTCAGTACCCACGTGATCTGAGGACGGTCAACGCCTGCGGCTAAGCCAGCTGGAGCAACAATGTTCAGAGTGCTGCCCAACACTCGCCTCGTGCAGCCTCAATCGTCGCGCACCAACCTTCGCGTATGACCAGCTCGTCTAGGTAGACCGCATATCGCCACCCCCCCTCCCGAGCAGGCCATATGGAGGCATTGACAGTGCCACCCGCGGGTAAGGGGATTTCGAAATATATCAGCCGAAAATCAGACGGTATTTCGTCCTCATCACGCATCCCTGCCGTTCTGCCCCGCCCCGCCTCCGTATCTGGCAAAGCCTTAAACTTTAACCGGTTTCTTCAACGGACGTGGCGCAATATTCGGCACCGATCCGGTGATGACGGGATCGTAGTCGATCGTCTTCTTCGCAGCCAAATGAGCCATAGCATTGCGATCAAATCCCGCCCACGGTGACGGTGCTGCTAAAGTATATAGCCCTGCAATTGATGCCATGACTTTGATGCCAAGCCAGAGATGGCGCGGCAGAGCGGACAAGGTTAATTCGGGAAGCATTATTCTAAAATCCCGAGGCAAAGCCGCCTCGAATTGGATCTTAGGCAAAAGTTTCAACAAACTACATCGAATTTGGCGAGTACAGTTAAGGCCACGGCAACCATAACTGGCCTTCGCCTCGGGCGTTGAGCGAGGCCGTCACCTCGCAGGATCAGGCCACCAGCCAACTGCCAAGGGACACAGCACCAAAGACCATGGCAGCGAGCCCAGCGGCTTCAACACCGACTAAAAAGCTCAGCACAGCGACTGTTCGTAAGCGGTCCACAAAGCCATCGACAAAATGCTCTTCCGGCCCTGGCAAGTGCCCATTGTCGAAGTGCTGCATCTTGATTTTGGCCTCGGTCAGGAAAGCCGACCGTACGCAGTTAATTTTGTATTCACCAATCAGGAGACTACGCATGGCCGCGTCTGCCATCATGACGCCGCTTGGCCTTGCCGCGCTTAAATCGCGCGAAGGCGAGCGGCTGACCGCGTACCGCGATTCCGTCGGCGTCTGGACGATTAGCGTCGGCATCACCTCGGCCTCGGGCCTCATCAAGGTGACGCCTGGGCTGACGATCACGAAGGCGCAGAGCGATGCGTTGTTCGCGAAAGGCGTCGCTCAGTATGCGGGCCCGGTCTCGGCGGCCGTGAAGGTGCCGCTCGCCGACCACCAGTTCGACGCCCTCGTGTCGCTCTGCTTCAACATCGGGGCGCCGTCTTTCGCGAAGTCGACCATCGTGCGCCGCCTCAACGCTGGCGACTATGCCGGGGCGGCCGAGGCGATCCTGATGTGGAACAAGCCGGCGGTGATCATCCCGCGCCGGCAGGCCGAGTACGATCAGTTCCGCACACCCTACTCGGTGAAGCTGCCGAGTCAGGTTCGCGGTGGCGCACCGATCAAAACCGGATCAAGTTCTAGTCCGGCTCCGGCGCCCGCTAAGCCCTTGGCGGATAAGGCCCCGGCCGCGCCCGTGGCCCAGCCGATCAAAACCCCATCAAAAGTAGGCCAGCCCGCCCCGCTCGGGTTCTGGGCCAGCCTCTTCGCGGCCCTCCGCACCAACATGGCGAAAGGAGCCTGACCCATGGGCGCCCTCATCACGATTATCCCGATGCTGCTTCAGTTCCTCGGCCCCGCCCTGCAAAAGGTCATCCCCGACGCCGGCAAGCGCGCCGAGGTCCAGGCCGAGTTCCAGAAGGCCGTGCTCGACAACCAAACCGCGCTGAACCAGGCCATGGCGAGCGTCATGACCGCCGACGCCGCTTCCGAGGGCTGGCTCTCCCGCAACGCCCGGCCGATGGTCGTGGTCTGGGGCCTCTTCATGGTGACCTACGTCGGCGTGATCTCGCCGATGCTGGGCCTACAGAAAGAGGTCATTGCGGCGCTCTCTGCCACGCCGGACAACCTCTGGAACCTGATCTCGATCGGCATCGGCGGGTTCATTCTCGCTCGCACCGTCGAGAAGGGAATCGCGGCGATTACCCCGAAGGCCGCCAAGTAGCAGGACCCTCGACCCCTCCCCTCAAGAGGGGGGAGGGTTGCTCCAGCGCAGCCGGAACACCGGCGCGCCACCGCGCCCGTGGGGGCTTGCATCATGGACACCTCGTTCCTCTCGGGCGGCCCCATCACGTGGGCTGCCCTCTTCGCGTTCGCGCTGTTCCTGGTGGCGGTGCTGAAGGCGGTCGATTGGATCGCTGGCAAGCTCAAGACGCGGGAGAAGGAGGCCGTCAGCCCCCTGGTGCTCGACCTCGCCTCGGTGAAGCTGAACGTCGAACGTCAGGGTGACGCCCTGAACGCCTTCAAGGTCGAAGTCGCACAGAAATACGTGACCGGCGACGTCATCACCCGCCTCGAGGGACGGATCGACGGCATGGTGTCCTCGGTGCGGGAAGAGATGCGCGCGACGCGTTCCGAGCTGCTCGATGCGGTGCTCCACGGACGGCCGCCGAGGTAGCTGTCCCCGCTATCCATAGTCCTGTATGACCGCCCCTGACCCGCCCGGCTCCCGCCGCGGCGGGTTTTTTCATGTCTCTGGGCCTTCGAGGGGCAGTCGCGATATCGACGACTTCATTGGTATATGCGCGCCCAGCTGTTCTCGACGATCCCATCCTCTTCGCCCCAGCAACCGAGAATGGCGAGCTCCGCAGCCAGCTAGCCGAAGCGCAGGGCCAGTGTGTCGAGTTGGCGGTAGATGTCGGCGAGCTACACCCCGAGGTCGAGTCTCTGCGACAGCAGTGAGGTGAGGTCAGGGCAGAGCGGGACGTCCAGTATCCTGAAGTCCGTCAGATGGGGGCAAGACAGATCGTTGTTGCACCCCCGTAAAGCCAGAGTCCGGTAACGCTTAATTAATCATATTAGAGCGAATTTAGGCGGCATTTCTCTGAGTCGTAATCTTCCGAACACTCGAAACCCTGCTGCATCATGAGGACGTCAGTTGACCGTGAAAGCGCTTCCGCCCGTATTGCGTCTGTTCCGGCCGGATAAGCCTGCCATCGCCCTTGGGCTCGCAGTTAGCCACCTTATGCTGAAGCCGGCCTTCGCTAATCTGCGGTTCGGTGATTGGTCACGCATTCTCGTGGGCCAGATCAATCGGGGCCATTACTGCTTTGCTGTCGATGAAGCGGGACAGATACAAGGCTTTGTGGGCTGGGCGCTGACAAATCGCGACAAAGCGGAGGCCTGGGTCGAGGGCCGGGGCGCGTTGTCCTATGATGATAGTTTGGCGGGAGATTGCCTCGTTTTCAACGCTTGGTCAGCGAATTCTACTCGCGTGCACCGGTTCCTCGTTGACGAAGCACGCAAACTGATTAGCGACAAGCAGACTCTGTACTTCAAGCGTCATTATCCGAACGGTACAACGCGCCCTGTTCGCTTGACTGTGAATGATTTTGTTGAGAAGCATATTAGTCGTTCTAAAACCGCGGATCTATAATTTGCTTTGTCGTTTATTTGGGAAGGTATTTCATAGCAAATAAGCAATAGAATGGATTTATCTCTGATTATATATATGTATTTGTCACGACAGCACGTTTGCAGCTCACTCTTCTGGCCCTCGACTAAAATCCAAATTGCGGTAAGCTGGCTTGGTAAATAGTGCTCGATTTTTACTTTAAACTGACGCGCGTAAACGATGGTTACAGAAAATTCAACTTTTAAGTTTATATATAACCTTAGAGCAGCAAGTATCAGGGGATTAGTGATATTATGGCGACTATAAAGTACACCCTCGGTGGCAGCTACGACGAGTTGAACAGTGATGACGCAATTTTAGTCAATGGACCAATTGATTTAATAGCTCAACAGATTGTCTCTATTGCCATTCAGGGCGAAAACTTTGTTCTTTCAAATGGTTCAGCTGACTCGCCGCTGGCTACGAACGCACCAATTGCCGAGCAGCAGCTGCTTAGCTCTTCACAAGATGGATTATATGTCGACTTTTCTGATATCTTAGGCCCGCTAGATCTTGATGGCGGGGAGCAGGGGGACGTACTTCTTGCTGGTTCCGGAGATGACAATCTAAAGGGCGGCGGCGGGAACGACTTACTTCAGGGCGCTTCCGGCGATGACTCGCTAAAAGGCGGCGGCGGTGATGACATTTTAGAAGGTGGGCTAGGATCCAATACTATCCAAGGGGGCGGGGATAACGATACCGTCAGCTATGAGCACTTCGATTCACCCTTTGAAATTGTGCCCGGCCGCTTGTTGGGCGTCATTGTCGATCTGAGAAGTGGTTCGGGCTCAGATAATCAAGGGATTTTCTTGAGCGATGCCTTGACCGATATTTCAAATATTCGAGGAAGCATCTATGAAGATGAATTGTATGGTGACGATAACGGAAACGTTATTGAAGGTGGCGCAGGTGCTGACACTATTGCTGGTGGTAACGGTATCGATACGATAAGCTACGCACATTCTACGCAAGGCGTGACAGTCAATTTGTTCCTCGGAATTGCCTCCGGTGGCGATGCTCAGGGGGACACTTTCAGTGGTATGGAAGGTCTTATCGGCAGTGAGAAGGCCGACACCCTCACAGGTGACAACAACGTTAACATCCTGACAGGCCTAGCCGGGAACGATATTCTGCGTAGCATGGGCGGTGCCGACACCCTCAATGGCGGCCTTGGCAACGACCAGCTGATCATCACCGATGGTGGATCGAGCGTTCATGGCGGTGGGGGCACCGACAAGCTACTGCTGCAAAGCTCGGACACCTTCACATTCACCGGCGACACTTTTGATAGCATCGAGTCGGTCTATGTCTCCAAAGGAGCGTCGCTTGACCTGTCGGCCATCACCTCGGGTGTGAGCATCTCATCGCAGAGCATGATTGGCGCGTCCTCGACGATCACGGGCACGCAGGGCGCTGACACCATCTTTTCAGGCAAGGGCACCGACACGGTCAATGGTGGCGCCGGTGATGACGTCATCAGAGGCGGAAGCGGATACGCGGTGCTGTTTGGAGATAATGGCATCGACACTATCCGAGCCGGCGCAAATGGCGCGACGATGGACGGCGGCGTAGGCGGCGATCGCCTCTATGGCGGCGCAGCGTCGGACGCGTTCGTGTTTGGAGCCGATATTGGGCAGGACAACGTCTACAATTTCCAGTCTGGAAGTGATCATCTCGACGTTTCCGCCCTCGTCGATAGCTTCCTCGATGTGAACACCCGTGTGCTGAATGGCGGGAAGGACACCCTGGTCACGTTCGATGGGGTGGATCCGGCGATCAAGTTCGTCCTGCGTGGGGTATCGAGCGTGCAGGAAAGCGACTTCGATTTCGGGACGCAGCCTACGGCGCTGGTTCATCACGACTGGGCCGTTTAGCTGAAGACCAGACGCCGAACCCGCCATCACTAAAGCCCGGCCGCCGTCATGGCGCGCCGGGCTTTTTCGCGTTTAGGCCGCCTCGAGGCTCTCGGCGAAATCGTCCGGGATCTCGCCGAATTGGCCGAGGATCGCCACGCTTTCCAATTCGCCGGTCTCGTCGTCGGCCATGACTTTGATCGCGGCGGTGCCCGGCATCCGACCTGCCATCGCCTCGGCCTTCTTCAACGCACCGAACTCTGTGGGTGCAAGCTCGCGGTCGCCGGGTACCAGGCGCTTCCGCTTGATGGTGAAAGTCTGCACCAGGAACGTCGTCTTGATTGCCATCTCGCGTCTCCTCACGCTGCCATCGGGACGTTGACCACGTCCGTAAATCCAAGGGTCATCACGTGCCGGCCCGCGGCGTCGTGAACGTCGACGACCCAATCCGACCAGTCGAGATTGCGCCCGGTTAGCTCCATGACCTGCCATGCGGCTCGCTCGGCGTGGTGCCAGAGCAGGCCGGTGTTCGGCAGCTTCACACCCGTCTCGTCGATGATCGCGGTGTGTCCGTCGGTGCAGTGAAATCGGTATGTCTGGCGCGCCATCCACAGCTCTCCACAGGCTTGAACAGGCCGCCTGCGGTTAAGATTGACCTGGAACCGTCGGCCTGTTTGTTCTCTTTTCGTTCTAACGGAGAGGGCCATGGGCGTCTATCGAATCGACGAGCTGACGCCGGGCGGTACCGACGTTGTCCACATCCCCATCATGGGTCCGACGCTGTGCGCCGGCTTCCCCTCGCCAGCTGACGACTTCCTCGAAGGCTCGCTCGAACTGCCGCGCTGGCTGGCACCAAACCCGCCGGCCACCTTCGCCTGGAACATCTCAGGCGATTCGATGCAGGCGGCCGGGATCTTTGATCGCGACCTTGCCGTGGTCGATCGGAGCCTGAAGCCGTCGCACGGCAGCGTCGTGGTCGCGGCAATCGACGGGCAAATGTCGATCAAGCGGTTCCTGGTCGATGGGAACGTCGCGCGGCTATCGTTTGAGAACCCGGACCTGCCGGCCTTCGCCGTTGAGGAGGCCGGCGAGGCCGAAATCTGGGGCGTGGTACGCTTCTCGATCCGCTGGCACATCGCCCGGGCCGGCCTAGTTCGATGAGCCGTGCCATCGCGCTGATCGACGGCAACAGCTTCTATTGCTCCTGCGAGCGGGTGTTCGACCCGAAGCTCGCTCGCGTCCCGGTGATCGTACTGTCCAACAACGATGGCTGCGCGGTGGCCCGCACCGCCGAGGCCAAGGCGCTCGGGATCAAGATGGGCGAGCCCTGGTTCAAGATCCGCGACCTTTGCAAGCGCGAGGGCGTGCGAGCGTTCTCATCCAACTACACACTCTATGGCGACATGAGTGCCCGGGCGAACGCGGTCTATCGCGACTTCTCGCCGACGGTGGAAATCTATTCCATTGACGAGAGCTTCCTCGACCTGTCCGACATGCGCGAGGATCGACGCCTCGAGCTCGCGCGTGACCTGCGTGCGACGGTGCGCGCCTGGACCGGCATTCCGACATGCGTGGGGATCGGGCCAACGAAGACGCTGGCGAAGCTCGCCAACCACATCGCCAAGACGATTCCGGATCTCGGCGGGGTGTGTGACCTCTCGGACGAGGACGAGCGGGCGGCTTGGCTCTGTCGCATCCACGTCGGCGAGGTCTGGGGGATCGGTCGTGCCTCGCTGGCGAAGCTGGAAGCCATGGGTGTCGATTCCATCGCCGATCTGCGCGACCTCGACCCGCGTCCGGTCCGCAAGGCGATGACGGTGGTTGGCGAGCGCATCATCCATGAGCTGCGCGGCGTGTGCTGCTTACCGCTCGAACTGATGCCGGCCCAGCGGAAGGGCTGCGCCGTTACCCGCTCGTTCTCCAGCCGGATCGAGGACCGGGCGACGATGGAGCAGGCGGTGGCGGCCCACGCGACCCGGCTCGGCGAGAAACTGCGCCGGGGTGGGCTCGGCACGACCCACGTCTCGGTTTTCTATCACACATCCGAGCACGACCGCGGCGACCCGATGCGCTCAGTCTCGACGACGATCACCCTGCCCGAAGCGACGAATGACACGCTGGCGCTGATCAAAGCGGCGCGCGAAGGCGTGGCCCGCACCTGGCGCGAAGCTCCGGGCGAACGGCCGTGGCGCTACAGCAAGGCTGGCGTCATCACCACCGACCTCAAGCTGCTGGAGGACTCCCAGCGCGCCCTGATTGGCCAGCTCGACCGTGAGCGCAGCGCTCCGCTGATGGCGGCGATGGACGAGTGCAATCGGCGCTTCGGCCGCGGTGCCGTCGTGCCGGCCCGGGCGGGCCTTGAAAAAAAGAGGACCTGGTCGACGAAGTTCGAGATGCGGAGTCCACGCTACACCACGCAGGTGTCAGAGCTGCCGACGGCCCACGCCTAATGCTACAGACAGCAAACTCAACTCGCTACCGACTATAACGAGAGGGAATATCGAGCATGGGACGCTAATGGAGATTCAAATCTTTGATAATAGGCCGCTCATGCCTGAGGAACGACGCATGAATTAGACCTAGACGGATCCCTAATTACTTTAAGATCTGGGGGGGAGAGCGAATAGCATACACGGACTACTGCCAGAGAAATGTAACAATCAGCCAAAAGGGTGTCAAAGTATATTGAACAAGTAGAACATTGTATCGTATTTTTATAATTTCTCGATGCGTCATATTGTTGTTGGACAGTGTCTCCCACGGAAGCGCTGCTCGTCGGGGAATCGTTGACTGTGCAGAGCTAAAAGTTCGGCAAGCCTAATGTCGTTAATGGCCGCCGCGCATCGAATCGCATTCTCTAGAGCGGGCCTGAGTTCCGGTTCACGCTGAGCTGCCGAAATTAGCAGCGCGCAGCCTTCTGCGCTGCGTCCCTCCTTCCAACATGCCATTCCCAAGCGATACAACGCTTGCCCTGACAATGCTGAGTGATCTACCAACTTTTCTAGCTCAGCTAACTCTGCAAACTGGCCAGCGGCATACATCGTATTTATTTGCCGCGACTGCTGTAGGACATTCACTCGAACGTGTTGGGACTTCAGTATGCCGGAGTTTCGGATAAAATCGGTAATTTCTGTGGCAAAGTCGCGATATTGAACGGCCTTAAAATGAGCCGAGTCATTTCCCCATCTTTCTTCAGGTATATCCCGTAATGGAAGAACTAATGCATCGTGAGGCTGAATAAGTGCACGTTCATAGCGTCGTGCGCGATCAGCTCTTTCGGAATCCTCGCCATATGCGCTGTACGGGAAATTGATGAAAACAATTGCAGCAACAGGCGCTACCGCACGAAAATGGGCGAGCAAACGCGACATGTTGCCGGCCCCCTCCTCCCCGCTTAACAGTTGACCAAGTGTCCAGCCGGGGTGGTCGTCTTGCCAGAGCACGAAACTACCAGCGCGTTCGTCCTCCAATTTTCGGCATAAACGCGCACCTAAATCGACATGATTATCTACGATGATGAGGTCAGGTTGGCTCTCAAGCGCCGAGGGAAAGGGAACGAATACGTCTAGGGCATGCCCGCCAATGCTCAATCGATCCTGATTTAGTATAATCTGTTCAACTGATTCCTCAAGGGTCGATGCCGTAGTCGGCTTTTTGTAAAATGTTTCTTTCAAAACATCTAAACTATATTCTGTCCAATTGTTTTCTATAAATCGACCAATATAAGCATCAGATCGCACGTGATAGACGCTGGATATAATTTCAGCGTGCAACTCTTTGATGATTTGATTGCCAACTATTCTTGATAAACATGATCCAAACGTAGCTATTCGCAGATATTGCATCAAAATTATACTCCTACTTGAAATCAATTTATCTTATTGGCTAGGCACCTGGGTCTTATGGGATGTATGCCAGTGCACGCATAAGCCGCCTCGGAGAAGTATCCTGATGTTAGTCTGGCTGAGCCAACGGGCCACCTGCCCATAAGGAGCCGGGTCAGTTAACAACATAACGATGGCTATGCCTATGGCTCGAGTCGAGTCGCTCGTGCTGAAGTCGCGGGCCATCCGATGGGGATATGCGCCTTGGCGGGCAGCATCGACGCGGCGAAAAGCGTTTGGCAAACCGGCTCTAAGTCATTGATATTTCGATCACGCCAAACAAGCGGTTTTGCAAAAATATCGTTTATTTTCAACGTTTACGTCTAGCTTGAGGTGCTAGTCCTGCAAGGGGTGGAGGTTCGAGTCCTCTTGGCCGCACCAACTCAATCGAGTTGTTGTACCCCGAAGCGTCTGATCCCGGAGACGGCCACGAGGCCGGACGGGATCGTCGAGCGATCATCAAGAAGAGTGTCGTCGGGTTCGGATCTCGGGTTCAGGCCGGAGGTCTGGAATGCTCATCCGGCCGCAAGCTCCGCAGCTCAGGTTCGATGCGGGCGGATCGCGGCCGATCCCGAACCACGCGCCCGGCACGCCTCCTCACTCCGCCTTCTGCGTCGGATAGGTGAAGACCGGCGCGGCTTGCAATTCCGCTTTCGTCTGGCGGATCTCCGCCTCGATCGGCTCGCCGACATGGACGCTCGCCCGGCCCTTCGTGGCTTCGGTCGTGGTGGCGGCGCCCGCAGGGCCGGTGGCCTGGTCGGTATCGCCGGTATTCTCCGCCTTCAGGACGGCATCGCCGGATTTCGCGCCCGGCATGGTCTCGGGGGTCACTTTGGCGGCCCGAGCCTCGGAGGGGGCGTCCTTCGGCTTAACGATGGACGGGTCCGGAAGCTCTCCGGCCTTGGCGTTGGTGTTCCACGCCATCTGGTCGAAGGCCACCGCGACCCGCTTGCCGCCCACACCGAGGAAGCCGCCGACATCGATCACCACCGCCTGGATGCGACCGTTCCCGTCCACCAGCACATCCTCGATGGTGCCGACCTTGACGTGATCCTGGCCCACCACGCGCAGGCCGATGACCTTGGACGCCTTGAAGCTCCCCAGCGGGGCCTGGGTGAGGAAGGCGGATTTTCCCGTCTGGCCGTCCTGTGCGAGCGCCGGAACCGCCGAGGCGGCGACGATGAGGAGCGCGAGGGTACGGACGAATGCCGGCATGTCGGTTGTTCCAGACGATCGGGAGCGATCTGCTGAACCCTCAACACATGCGGCCGGGTCCTGGTTCACCCCGGCCCGCGCCGTCCGGTCGGCGCGGAGGTCCCGTGGTCGACGGGGTCAGTGGCCGAGCACCGATTGCTGCCCGGTCTGGGTCTCGGCCTCGGTCGCCTTCGCCATGGCGACGCCGATCTCGAAGAGCAGGAGATCGACCAATTGGCGCATCACCAGCGTGCCCGACGTTTCGATGATCTCCCGTGCCGCGATGCAATGTCCTGCCAGCGTCTGGAGGTGATCCTCCCGGTTCATTGCCGAAGAGTACATGGGGAGCGCCCTTTTGTTCTGTTGTCGAAGACCCTCGTCTTCGAGGTGTCGTCTGCTGTCTGCCGAGTGGCCGCCGCTCAGGCGGCGAGATAGGCATAGGAAGAGGGTGCGAGCACGGAATCCGGGTTGCCGCTGACGCTACGCAGGCGCGCGAGGGTGCGCTCGTCGAATTCCGCCGTCGCCGCGATGATGTCCTCGCCGCTGATCGTGTGGGGCAGCCCGAGCGGGCGGGCGCGGAAGTGCAGTTGCACCACGTGCAGCAGATAGAGCGTCGGCATCTGCAGCACGAGGCGGTTCACGCCGTGGTGCATGCCCCATTCGACGATGCCCGTGAGCAGGGCGAGGGAGACCGGGTTGACCACCTTGCCGCGGGCCCTGTGCGAGCGCGCCACGGCCTGCCGCGTCCATTCCCAGGTCCGGGTGCCGCACGGACGTTCGCCCTCGCAGAGCTGTGGCATGATTTCGGACAGAAGGTGCGGCCGCGTCGTCGGCAGAAGCCGGCTATAGCCGATCACCCTGCCATCCTCGATCGCCAGGAAATGGATGGCATGGGGCGTATCGAACTGATCGATCTCGCGGCCATCCGGCCTGGCGAGGTCCGACCAGCCTTTCTCGGTCACGAAAATCTCGTGGCGCAGGCGCCAGGCCTGCTCCATCTCGTCGCGGTAATCGCCCTCGTTGGCGGGGGTGATGATGTGGATCATGCCAGCAACTCCGTCCTCGGCGCATGTCTGGCAGTGCCCGGAAAGGTTGCGTACTACGGGAAACCGTAGGGTCGACGATGGCTCGTCTGGGATGGCCGCGTTGGCGGAGAGAGTTCTTCTTGCCGCATCGAGAATCCGACCTCCGAGGGCGGCGTCATGACGCTGACTGACAATCCCTTCGGACGAGAACGATTCTTGGATTGACCCCGGGGCGTTCTTGCGGACACTCCCCACGCCCGCGCCGATCTCCACGAAGGATGGTGGCGGGCGGCCATCTGGCATGCCATTCGCGCATCTGGCATGCCATTCGCGAAAGCCCATCAATGGAATTCTTCGCCCAGCAATTCATCAACGGCCTGACCCTCGGGTCGATCTACGGCCTGATCGCCATCGGCTACACGATGGTCTTCGGCATCATCGGCATGGTGAATTTCGCGCATGGCGACGTCTTCATGGTCTCGGCCTTCATCGCGCTCATCGCGTTTCTCATCCTCACCACCTGGCTCGGCCTCTCGTCCGTGGCCCTGGTCTTCCTCATCGTCCTCGTCATCGCCATGGCGCTGACTTCCCTGTGGGGATGGGCGATCGAGCGGATGGCCTACCGGCCCTTGCGCGGCTCGTTTCGCCTCGCGCCGCTGATCTCGGCGATCGGAGTGTCGATCTTCCTGTCGAACTTCGTCCAGGTGGTGCAGGGCGCCCGCAACAAGCCGGTGCCGCCCCTCGTGCGCGACGTGGTCGTGCTCTACCAGAACGAGCAATACACCGTGACCCTGTCCTACAAGCAGGCGATCATCATGATCACCACGGCCGTGCTGCTCGCGGGGTTCTGGTACCTCGTGCAGAAGACGCCGTTCGGCCGGGCGCAGCGCGCCGTGGAGCAGGACCGGCGCATGGCGGCGCTGCTCGGCATCAATGTCGACCGCACCATCTCCCTGACCTTCGTGCTCGGCGCGGCCTTGGCCGCCGTCGCGGGCACGCTCTACCTGCTCTATTACGGCGTGGTCTCGTTCTCGGACGGGTTCGTACCCGGCGTGAAGGCCTTCACCGCCGCCGTGCTCGGCGGCATCGGTTCGCTTCCCGGCGCCGTCATCGGCGGGATCATCATCGGCCTGATCGAGACCTTCTGGTCGGCCTATTTCACCATCGAGTACAAGGATGTGGCCGCGTTCCTCATCCTCATCGTCGTGCTCATCTTCAAGCCTTCGGGCATCCTCGGCCGGCCCGAAGTGGAGAAGGTCTGACGTGGCAACCGGTTCGACCACCCCCATCGCCGCGACCGCCCGCGCCGAGGCGTCTCCCCTGCCCGGCCTGATCAAGGATGCGGGGCTGTTCGCCCTGGTGACGCTGGGCCTGTGCGTGCCCATCGTCAGCTACCGCACCGATCTCGGCCAAGGCATCGGCCTCGTCATCACCACCCGCTGGGGCACCGTGCTCGCCCTCTGCGCCGCCATCTTCGTGCTGCGCCTCGTGCAGCAACTCTACCTCACCGGGCGGGCGCGGCGGCGGGCCGCCCGTGCGCCGGTGGTGGAAGGGGCGAGCCGCCTCGCCGCGATCCTCGCGCCGATCACCCTCGTGATCGCCCTCACCCTGCCGCTCCTCGCCACCCTCCTCACAGGGTCCCTCGGCGAGGGCCGCTACTGGATCGATCTCGGCATCCTGATCCTGACCTATGTCATGCTCGGATGGGGGCTCAACATCGTGGTCGGCCTCGCGGGCCTCCTCGACCTCGGCTACGTCGCCTTCTACGCGGTGGGGGCCTATTCCTACGCCCTGCTATCCACCGTGTTCGGCCTGTCCTTCTGGATCTGCCTGCCCCTGGCCGGCCTGTTCGCCGCCGCCTTCGGTGTGCTGCTGGGCTTTCCCGTCCTCAGGCTACGGGGCGATTACCTCGCCATCGTGACCCTGGCCTTCGGCGAGATCATCCGCCTCGTCCTCATCAACTGGACAGACTTCTCGGGGGGCGCGGCCGGCATTTCCTCGATCCCGCGCGTCAGCTTCTTCGGCCTGCCCTTCACGGCGGGAGAGAACGGCTTCGCCGCCACGTTCGGGCTCAGCTTCAACGCCATGCACAGGCTGGTCTTCCTGTATTACCTGATCCTGGTCCTGGCGCTCGTCACCAACCTCGTGACCCTGCGCATGCGGCGCCTGCCCCTCGGGCGGGCCTGGGAGGCGCTGCGCGAGGACGAGATCGCCTGCCGCTCGCTCGGCATCGACACCACCATCACCAAGCTCACCGCCTTCGCCCTCGGGGCGATGTTCGCGGGCTTCGCCGGATCGTTCTTCGCCGTGCGGCAGGCCTTCGTCTCGCCGGAGAGCTTCAACTTCCTGGAGAGCGCCATCATCCTGGCCATCGTCGTGCTCGGCGGTATGGGCAGCCAGATCGGCGTCGCCATCGCCGCCATCGTCATGATCGGCGGCCCCGAACTTCTGCGCAATCTCGGCTTCCTCAAGGCCGTGTTCGGCGAGGGGTTCGACCCCAACGAGTACCGCCTGCTGCTGTTCGGCCTCGCCATGGTGGCGATGATGGTGTTCCGCCCGCGCGGTCTCATCTCCGAGCGAACACCCTCCGTCACCATCGCGGAGCGCGGCCGATGACCCTCGCCACAGGCATCAACCGGCTCGCGACGTTGCAGGACGAGCCCCCCGCCGCCATTCCCGGCGGCCCCGCCGATCCGGTGCTGATCGTCGACCACCTGACCATGCGGTTCGGCGGCCTCACCGCCGTCAACGACCTCTCGTTCAAGGTCGGGCGCGGCGACATCACGGCCCTGATCGGCCCCAACGGCGCGGGCAAGACCACGGTCTTCAACTGCATCACGGGCTTCTACAAGCCGAGCGAGGGCATGATCCGCCTGGTGCAGAAGGGCGGCGAGACCTACCTTCTCGAGCGCCTGCCCGGCCATGACGTGAACCGGCTCGCCCGCGTCGCCCGCACCTTCCAGAACATCCGCCTGTTCCCGCGCATGACCGTGCTGGAGAACCTGCTGGTGGCCATGCACAAGCCGCTGATGCGCGCCTCGGGCTTCTCGATCCTCGGCATCCTCGGCCTGCCGGCCTATCGCAGCGCCGAGAAGGCGGGAATCGAGAAGGCCGCCGCCTGGCTCGACCGGATCGGCCTCACGGCGCGGGCCGACGATGCCGCCGGCGACCTGCCCTACGGCGATCAGCGCCGGCTCGAGATCGCCAGGGCCATGTGCACCGATCCGGTGCTGCTCTGCCTCGACGAGCCCGCCGCCGGCCTCAACCCGCGCGAATCCTCGGAGCTCAACACCCTGCTGCGACTGATCCGGGACGAGTACGACACCTCCGTCCTCCTCATCGAACACGACATGTCGGTGGTGATGCAGATCTCCGACCGGATCGTCGTGCTCGATTACGGCATCAAGATCGCCGACGGCACGCCCGACGACATCCGCACGGATACCCGCGTCATCGCCGCCTATCTGGGCGTCGACGACGAGGAAGTGGCGGCGGTGGAGGCCGAGGTCGGCCTGACGGGAACGCAAGCATGAGTGTCGCCGGCATCAACGTCCTCGTGGAGGAGACCCGCGCGCTTCAGGCGCCGCTCCTCGATGTGCGTGGCGTCTCTGCCTATTACGGCAGCATCCAGGCCCTGAAAGGCGTCGATCTGCACGTCAAAGAGGGCGAGATCGTCGCCCTGATCGGCGCCAACGGGGCCGGCAAGTCGACCCTGATGATGACGATTTTCGGCCAGCCGCAGGCACGGACCGGCAGCATCACCTATGCGGGCCGCGACATCACCCGCATGGCGACCCACGAGATCGCGCGCCTCAACATCGCCCAGTCGCCGGAGGGGCGGCGCATCTTCTCCCGCATGAGCGTGCGCGAGAACCTGCAGATGGGCGCGGCCCTGCATGGCGGGCGCTACTTCGCCGAGGATTTGGAGCGCATGTGCGTCCTGTTCCCGCGCCTGAAGGAGCGGCTCGACCAGCGCGGCGGCACCATGTCCGGCGGCGAACAGCAGATGCTCGCCATCGCCCGCGCCCTGATGAGCCGCCCGCGCCTGCTCATGCTCGACGAGCCGTCGCTCGGCCTCGCCCCGCTCATCGTCAAGCAGATCTTCTCGGCCGTGCGCGACCTCAACGAGCGCGAGGGTCTCACCGTCTTCATCGTCGAGCAGAACGCCTATCACGCCCTCAAGCTGGCCCATCGCGGCTACGTCATGGTGACGGGCGCGGTGACGATGAGCGGCACGGGCCGCGAGCTCCTCGACAACCCGCAGGTGAAGGCCGCCTATCTCGAAGGGGGCCAGCATTGAGCGGGTCGGCGATGACGCCCTCACCCTCTCCCCCCTGCGGGAGAGGGTGCCTGCGGAGCAGGCGGGAGAGGGGGCGCCCTCTCCGGAGCCGGCGCTCTCCTCTCCCGACCCGCTTCGCGGGCCACCCTCCCCCGCTGAGGGGGGAGGGAAAGCGCGTCACGCTTCGGATGGCATTGCCAGGCAAGACATCATGACCGAGACCCTGTCCCTCGACACGCCCAATCTCGGCATCTTCCTCCTCGTCACGCTGGCGATGGGCGGGGGCGCGGCCTGGATGGCGGGCAGCAGCTTCGCCCGGGGATGGCGTCCGTTCTGGCAGTGCGTGCTGGCGGGGCTCGCCATCGCGGCGGTCTCGCGCTTCCTGCATTATGCCCTGTTCTCGGGCACGCTGCTCTCGCCGGCCGGCTACGCCCTCGACGCGGTGGTGATCCTCGCCATCGGCGCGCTCGGCTACCGGGTCACCCGCACCCGGCAGATGACCACCCAGTATCGCTGGCTCTACGAGCGCACCGGCCCCCTGACCTGGCGGGACCGGCAAGGGGCGTGAATCAGCACCATCTTCATGCAACCATGCGCCATGCGGAGACGGTTCGATCCGCCGCGCTGATCGAGGGGAAATGACCATGAAAACACTGATGGCGATGAGCGTGGCGCTGGGCGCGCTGATGCTGGCGGGCACCGCGCAGGCCGAGATCAAGATCGGCGTCATCGCGCCGATCACGGGGCCGAGCGCCGCGTTCGGCGCGCAGATCCGGAACGGCGCGGTTCAGGCGGTCGAGGACATCAACAAGGCCGGCGGCGTCAACGGCGAGAAACTCGTCGTCTCGGTCGGTGACGACGCCTCCGACCCGAAGCAGGGCGTGTCGGTCGCCAACAAGTTCGCCGGCGAGGGCGTGAAGATGGTGGTCGGCGACTTCAATTCCAGCGTCTCGATTCCTGTCTCCGAAGCGCTGATCGAGGCCGGCATCATCCAGATCACCCCCGCCTCCACGGCGATCAAGTTCACCGAACGCGGCAACTGGAACACGTTTCGCACCTGTGGCCGTGACGACCAGCAGGGCGCGGTCGCGGCGGCGTATCTCGCCGACAAGTTCAAGGGCAAGAAGATCGCCTTCATCCACGACAAGAGCACCTACGGTAAGGGACTGGCCGAAGAGACGTTGAAAGCACTGAAGGCCAAGGGAGGGTCCGCTGCGATCTCCGAGAGCCTCACGCCCGGCGAGAAGGATTTTTCCGCCCTCGTCTCGAAGCTCAAACAGGCCAATGTCGATGTGATCTACTTCGGCGGCTACTACACCGAGGCCGGGCTGCTGATCCGCCAGATGCGCGACCAGGGTCTCCAGGCTCCCCTCATGGGTGGGGATGCCCTCGCCGACCGTGAGTTCGCGCAGGTCGGCGGCCCCGGCTCCGAAGGCACCTTCATGACCTTCTCGCCCGACGCCCGCAAGAACCCCAAGGCCAAGGCCACCATCGATTCCTTCAAGGCGATCAAGTTCGAGCCGGAAGGCTACACGCTCTATTCCTACGCCGCCGTTCAGATCCTGAAACAGGCGATGGAGGCGACGAAATCGACGGATGGGCAGAAGCTCGCCGCACATCTGCACCAGGGCAAGCCGTTCGACACCGTGATCGGCGACATCTCCTACGACAAGAAGGGCGACATCACCCGGCCCGACTACGTCATGTACATGTGGAAGAAGGGCGCCGACGGCTCCATCAACTACGCCGGCAACGAGGTCCCGTAGGACGACGCTTACCCCTCTCCCCGCCGGGCGGGGAGAGGGAATGCTTACCGAGACCGGATCACGGCGTCGGGCTTTCCCCGTGCTGGCCGTCGAGCGCGACTTCGGCGCTCGGCACGCTTTCGTCCACGGCCTGCGCCCGGCGGATATCCGGTGAGGTCGCTTCCGCGAGGAGGTCGGCGAGAGCCGTGTCGAGGGCGGCGGTGCGGGTCTGCTGGCTGCCCAGCCGGCGGATCGAGACGGTGCGCTCCTCGCCTTCCTTGCGGCCGACCACGAGCATGACCGGCACCTTGGCCAGTGAATGCTCGCGGACCTTGTAGTTGATCTTCTCGTTGCGCAGGTCCGACTCGACCCGGAGCCCGGCGCGGTTCAGCGCCGCCACGACCTCGCGGGCGTAACCGTCCGCCTCCTGGGTGATCGTCGCCACCACCACCTGAACCGGCGCGAGCCAGAGTGGGAAATGGCCGGCGAAATGCTCGATCAGGATGCCGGTGAAACGCTCCAGCGAGCCGCAGATCGCCCGGTGCACCATGACCGGTGCCTTCTTCTGGCTGTCGCCATCGACGTAGAACGCCCCGAAGCGCTCCGGCAGGTTGAAATCCACCTGGGTCGTGCCGCATTGCCAGTCGCGGCCGATGGCGTCGCGGAGCACGTATTCGAATTTCGGCCCGTAGAAGGCGCCCTCGCCCGGGTTGATCTCGGTCTTGATCCGGCCGCCCGACTGCTCCTCGATCTGCGCCAGGACGCGGGTCATCACCTCCTCGGCATGGTCCCAGAGGGCGTCCGAACCGACCCGCTTCTCGGGCCGCGTCGAGAGCTTCACCACGATGTCGCCGAAGCCGAAATCGCTATAGGTCGACAGGATCAGGTCGTTGATCTTGAGGCATTCGTCGGCGAGCTGGTCCTCGGTACAGAAGACGTGGGCGTCGTCCTGGGTGAAGCCGCGCACGCGCATCAGCCCGTGCATGGCGCCCGACGCCTCGTAGCGGTGGACGATGCCGAACTCGGCCATGCGCAGGGGCAGGTCGCGGTAGGATTTCAGGCCGTGCTTGAAGATCATCACATGGCCGGGGCAGTTCATGGGTTTCAACGCGAACCAGCGCTTGTCCTCGGCCTCGTCGCCGGCGCTTTGCGCGGCGAACATGTTCTCGCGGTACCAGTCCCAGTGGCCCGAAGTCTCCCAGAGCGACTTGTCGAGGATCTGCGGCGCGTTCACCTCGGCGTAATCGCCCTTCAGGCGCCGGCGCATATAGGCGATGAGCTCCTGGAAGATGGTCCAGCCCTTGGCGTGCCAGAACACGACGCCCGGCCCCTCCTCCTGGAAGTGGAACAAGTCCATCTCGCGGCCGAGGCGGCGATGGTCGCGGCGCTCGGCCTCCTCCAGCCGGTGGAGATAGGCGTCGAGGTCTTCCTTCGTGGCCCAGGCGGTGCCGTAGATGCGGGTCAGCATCGGGTTGTTTGAATCGCCGCGCCAATAGGCGCCCGCCACCTTCATCAGCTTGAAGGCGGTGCCGACCTTGCCCGTCGAGGTCATGTGCGGGCCGCGGCACAGATCGAACCACTCGCCCTGGCGGTAGATGTTCAGGTCTTCGCCGGGCGGGATCGCGTCGACGAGCTCGACCTTGTATTTCTCGGCTTTCGACTCGAACAGCGCCCGCACGTCGTCGCGCTTCCACACCTCCTTGGTGAAGGGGGCGTCGCGCGCGATGAGCTCGCGCATCTTCGCCTCGATCTTGGGGAAGTCCTCTGGCGTGAACGGCTGGTCGCGGGCGAAGTCGTAGTAGAACCCGTTCTCGATCACCGGGCCGATGGTGACCTGGGTCTCCGGCCACAGGGATTGCACGGCCTCCGCCAGGACGTGGGCGCAATCGTGCCGGATCAGTTCGAGGCTGCGCGGGTCGGCGCGGTCGAGGAATTCGATGCGCACATCCGCATCGATCAGGTCGTCGAGATCGCGGACCCGCCCGTCGAGGGCCATCGCCACGGTGCGCTTGGCGAGGCTCTTGGCGATGCCCTCCACGACGGTACGGCCGGTCACCGCGGCGTCGTAGCTGCGGGTATTGCCGTCGGGGAATGTCAGAATGGGCATCGCGAACGAGTCTCCGGGGGCTCACTCCTGCGAACGAGGCAGGTAAGCGGTTTTGGGTTTGAGGTGGCGCGCGGCGTCAGCGCGTGCGGCGCGGTTTAGACCGTTTCGCAGGAGGAAGAAATCCGCGCAGGGCATCGGCCGGCCTTTTACGGGCTCTCGCGGACGTGAACGCACTTCCGAGACGATCCGGATCGGTTGATACGAGCTGCGATTGACAAGCTTCCGGCCCGATCCGCCCATGCACGCACCAGGGAGCCGCGGCGGGCCGGTGGCGGGTCACACTCGTGCCGGTACGCCGTAGAAGCTCCGATCAATCAGGCCGGCCCGACAGGCGACCGGCCGACGGGAGAGTATCGATGGCGAACCCAGCTTCAGCCGCTGCCGCCGAGCCCGTCCCGGCGGCGGAGATGCCCGCGCGCCGGTTCTGGCCGGAGGGCTGGTGGCGGCTCGTCGACATCAAGATCGGCATCATTCCCCTGCCGGTCTATCTCATCCTGGCGATCCTGCTGGCGGTCCTGACCTCGGAGGGCGAGATCAAGCCCGATGCGCCGACGATGATCGCGGTGCTGGCGCTCGGCGGTTTCACCTGCGCCGAGATCGGCAAGCGGCTGCCGGTCCTGAAGAATATCGGGGCGGGCGCGATCTTCGCGACCTTCATCCCCTCGGCCCTGGTCTATTACATGCTGATCCCGACGCCGCTGGTGAAGGCGATCACGGATTTCACCAAGTTCACCAACTTCCTCTACCTGTATATCGCCACGATCATCGTCGGCAGCATCCTGGGCATGGACCGCGAGGTGCTGATCAAGGGCTTCCTCAAGATTTTCGTGCCCCTGGCGGCCGGCTCCGTGGCGGCGGCCTGCGTGGGCACGCTGGTCGGCACCCTGCTCGGCCTCGGCGCCTATCACACCTTCTTCTTCATCGTCGTGCCGATCATGGCCGGCGGCGTCGGCGAGGGGGCGATCCCGCTCTCCATCGGCTACGCCGCCATCCTCGGCCAGGGCCAGGGCGATGTGTTCGCGCAGGTTCTGCCTCCCGTCATGCTCGGCAGCCTGACGGCGATCGTGCTGGCCGGCACCCTCAATGCCGTGGGCAAGCGGATGCCGCATCTCACCGGCGAGGGCCGGCTCCAGCCGGACCGGGACAACGACGTCACCGCCGCCAAGGTCGAGGACGCGCCCGTGGATGCGGCGACGGTGGGAGCGGCCGCGCTCACCGCCGTGACGCTTTACCTCCTCGGCGTGATGATGCACCACCTCACCGGGCTCCCCGCCCCCGTGGCGATGCTGTTCCTCGCCGTGCTCGCCAAGCTCGCCAGCGCCGTCTCGCCACGCCTCCAGGCCGGCGGCTTCGTCGCCTACAAGTTCGTCCAGATCAGCATGACCTATCCGCTGCTCTTCGCCATCGGCGTGTCGATGACCCCCTGGGACAAGCTGGTGGCGGCGTTCACGCTGGCGAACCTCGTCACCATCGTCTCGACCGTGGTGACGCTGATGGGCACCGGTTTCCTGGTGGGGCGCCGCCTCGGCATGTACCCGATCGAGACCGCCATCGTGAATGCCTGCCATAGCGGCCAGGGCGGCACCGGGGACGTGGCGATCCTCACCGCCGCCAACCGCATGGCGCTGATGCCTTTCGCCCAGATCGCCACCCGCATCGGCGGCGCGCTGACGGTGACGGGGACGCTGGTGGTGATGCGCTGGGTCAGCGGGGGCTGAGGGGAGCGGCCACGACGACCTCCGTCCTCACCGAATTCGCGATGAAGCATTCCTCATGCGCGGCCTCGTGGAGCGCCGCGAGTTGGTCGGCATCCGGCGTGGCGCCGGCCCAGTCGATCTCCGGGCGGAGCGTGACCCGCGTCACCGCGCGACGTCCGGGTCTCGTCTCCTCCAGCACGCCCTCGGCATGGTCCCGATAGGCGGTGACGCTAAAACCCGCGAGGCGCGCGAGATGGAGGAAGGTCAGCATGTGGCAGCTCGACAGCGCCGCGACCAGCATCTCTTCAGGGTCGACGGCCTCGCGAGCGGCCCATTTCCCGACCACGTGCTCCGATGCGGTGCCGGCGAGCGTCACGCCGCCATCGAACTTGATTGTGTGCCCCCGGCCGTAGCGCCCGGCGGCGAAATCCTCCCCGGGCTTCAGGGCCCAGGTGACATCCGCGATATGGGTCGACATGGTCGGTCTCTCCGGTTGTCGACGGCGCGCATCATGCGCCGTGGGCCGCATTGCTGTCGGCCGGTGCCTCGTCCCGGTCGATCATGCCGTAGTCGCGCAGGACATGGGCGATCCGCAGACGATAATCGCGAAACACTCCGCCACGTCCTTCCGCCTGGGTCGCCCGATGATGCGGGCGTTCACGCCAGGCGCGTACCGCCGCCTCGTCCCGGAAGAACGACAGCGACAGGACTTTGTCAGGCTCGGTGAGGCTGCGGAAACGTTCCACCGACAGGAATCCGTCGATTTCGGCAAGCTCTTCCTTGAGGGAGGCGGCGAGATCGAGATAGCGGTCGGCGCGATCCGGTGCCGGCCAGACCTCGAAGATGACCGCGATCATGCCGGCTCTCCGGTCACGCGGTGCGGGGTCACCCTGTTCCAGGCGCGCATAGATGGCTCGACGGCCTCCGTCCGCGACTTCTCGCTCCCCTCTCGAAGGACACATGCGATCATGAAAGCCTCGTCTCCTGCCTTGGCCGAGGCAGGATCATAGGCGATGGCCCGCCGACGATGCTTCGGTTAAGATCGAACGATGCAGGATGGCCCCCTCATCGCCGCCGTCGCCGCGCTTCTCGGCGACCCCGCCCGCGCCAACATGCTCACGGCGCTGATGGACGGGCGCGCCCTCACGGTGAGCGAACTTTCCGCGGTGGCCGGCATCGCCCTGCCGACGGCGAGCGGGCATCTCTCCAAGCTCGAAGCGGCGGCCCTTCTCACCGTCGAGCGGCAGGGACGGCATCGGTATTATCGCTTGTCCGGGTCGGACGTCGCCGTCGTCCTGGAGCACCTGATGGGCTTGGCCCAGCGCACCGGGGCGGTCCGCACCCGAACAGGCCCGCGCGACGCGGCCCTGCGCGAGGCCCGTATCTGCTACGACCATCTGGCCGGCGAGCGCGGCGTCCTGCTCCTGCAGGGCCTCATCGCGCGGGGGTGGATCGACGAGTCGGAGACGAATCTCACCGCCTCCGGCCGTGCCGGCCTGACGAATCGGGGACTCGACGTCGCGTCGCTGGAGCGGGAACGCAGGCCCGTCTGCCGCTATTGTCTCGACTGGAGCGAACGCCGGAATCATCTCGGCGGCGCGCTCGGCGCGGCACTGTTGCACCATGTCCTCGACCGGGCTTGGGCCTCCCGCGCGGACGGCCGCGTGATCGCCTTCACGACGGACGGCGCGCGCGCCCTGTCAGCCGCCTTCGGTCCTCCCGCCTGAAACGCCTCGATCCGTCTCCTCCACCGCCTCGCACGCAAACGGCGAAGGCGGGGCATTCACCCCGCGCCAGCGCCCATACGTCCAGGGGGCATACCAGGCCGAGCGCGGAGGCAGGACGTCCGGCACGAGGTCGATCCCGTGCGTGCCGAACGGGCCGCAGCGGCAGATGCGCGAGAACCCGATCCAGCCGCCCGGCCAGATTCCGTGCCGGCGGATCGCCTCGTCGGTGTAGTCCGAACAGGACGGCCAGTGCCGGCATTGCCGGCCGATCAGGCCCGACAGGGTGAGCTGGTAGCCCCGGATCGCCCAATGGGCCGCGCGGCGGACCATGGCTCTATTCGGCGGCCTGCGTGTCGGGGGAGGCCTGGGCCTTGGCGGCGACCTGATCGAGGGCATTCACCACGGCGTCGAAGGTGAGGAGGGTCGAGGCATGACGCGCCTTGAAATCCCGCACCGGCTCCAGCACGGCGAGGTCGGCCCACTCGCCCTGCGGCGCCGGCCCGTTCTCCTTGAGCATGCGACGCACCGTGTCGCGCACCTCCCGTAACTCGTCCGCCGTGGCGCCGACCACGTGGCGGGCCATCAAAGAGGACGAGGCCTGGCCCAGGGCGCAGGCCTTCACCTCATGGGCGAAATCCGTCACCGTGCCGTCCTTCACCGAGAGATCGACGGTGACGGTGGAGCCGCAGAGCTTGGAATGGGCGGTGGCGCTGGCATCCGGCGCGTCGAGCCGGCCGAGACGCGGGATGTCGGCGGCGAGTTCGAGAATGCGGCGGTTGTAGATATCGTCGAGCATATGGGAGGTCCCGTCGGGGCGCCGACAGACAGCCGGCTTCCGATCACGATGGTCTGATCCGCATTCCCCGCATTGCGCGGCGGCGCGATAACGACGATATAGGCGCCAGCGTACCGTTTCGCGAGGAGGCGGTTCGTCGACCAGGGTCGCGCCCACGGCCAAGGAGACCTTAACGTTCGGGCGCCGGCCTGCGGTAACGCGGCTGAAAACGCGACCGAGATGGTTCGACGATGTACGCAAAACCAGATAGTTCGACGATGAACGCACGTGTCGCCCGTGCGGGAGATGCCATGGATGCCGCGCTCAAATCCCTCTCCTATCGCCTGACCGACACGGATCATCAGGGAATGGACCCGATTGCCACGGCTGCGCCGGCCACCCTGAGCGGCATGCGCAACGACAATTCCCGCCCCGTAGAGGCCCCCGTCGAGGTCGCCCCCCTGCCCGCTTCGGCCAAGCGCGTGCCCGATGCCGTTGCCACCGGCCGTCCGAGCCGGGAGGAGGCCGAGGCCGCCGTGCGCACCCTGCTGCGCTGGGCCGGCGACGACCCGAATCGCGAAGGCCTCAAGGATACGCCCGCCCGTGTGGCGAAGGCCTATGGCCAACTCTTCGGCGGCTACGAGCAGGATGCCGACGCCCTGCTCGAGCGTGTGTTCGAGGAGGTGGAGGGCTATTCCGACATCGTGCTCGTGCGCGACATCCCGTTCTACTCCCATTGCGAGCACCACATGGTGCCGTTCATGGGTCTCGCCCATATCGCCTATTACCCGACCAAGGGCGTGGTCGGCCTGTCGAAGCTCGCTCGCGTGGTCGACACCTTCGCCCGCCGCCTGCAGACGCAGGAGACCATGACGGCCCAGATCGCCGACGTGATCGAGAGCATCCTCAAGCCGCGCGGCATCGCCGTGATGGTGGAGGCCGAGCATCTCTGCATGGCCATGCGCGGCGTGCAGAAGGCCGGCGTCTCCACCCTGACCACGCAGTTTCGCGGCGTGTTCAAGGACGATGCCAACGAGCAGGTCCGGTTCCTGACCCTCGTCCGCAACAACAAGAACTGACGCGGGCATTCCACGCGATGACGGTGAGCCAAGTTACCGCCGCGCCCGGTGGGTTCTCCCCGCCCGGTTCGCGCAAGGATGTGGAGGAAGGCGCAACGCTGACCCCGCGCTTCGACGCGAACGGTCTCGTCGCCTGCATCGCCGTCGATGCCCATGACGGCCGGGTCCTGATGCTCGCCCATATGAACGCCGAATCCCTGCGGCTCACCCTCGAGACCGGCGAGGCCTGGTACTGGTCTCGCTCGCGGAGCGAGCTCTGGCACAAGGGCGCCACCAGCGGGCAGGTCCAACGCGTCGTCGAGATGCGGGTCGATTGCGACCAGGACGCGCTCCTCATCTCGGTGGAGGTCGGGGGCGATGGCGGATGTTGCCATACCGGGCGACGCTCCTGTTTCTACCGCGCCGTCTCCCTCGATCCGGTATCCGGCGAGGCCCTGCTCGGACCCGCCGGGCCGTGACCTGGGATGGGCTGTCCTTTCGCGGGGTCGCCCTCTACCGCCAGGGCATGCTGTCCACCCTGTCGCAGAAGCCGGTCTTTCCACGGGGCAGTGTCGAGCCCGTGGCCGAACCGAAGCCGTCGGGACCGCGAATCGGTCTGGCTCTGGGCGGCGGTTCCGCGCGGGGCTGGGCGCATATCGGCGTCATCGAGGTGCTGGAAGAGGCCGGCATCCACCCCGACATGGTGGCGGGCTGCTCCATCGGTGCCGTCGTGGGGGGCTGCTACGCCGCCGGCAAGCTCGATCTGCTCAAGGATTTCGCCCTGTCGCTGACGAGGCGGCGGGTCATGGGGCTCCTAGACCTGCGTTTGGGTTCGGGCCTCATCGCCGGCGAGCGGTTGAAGCGCCGCCTCGAAGGCGATCTCGGCACGCGGCGGGTGGAGAACCTGCCGATCCGCTTCGCCAGCGTCGCGACGGATCTCGGCTCGGGCGACGAGGTCTGGCTGACCTGTGGCTCCCTGGTGGAGGCGATCCGGGCCTCTTACGCCCTCCCCGGCCTGTTTCCCCCGGTGCGCCTCGACGGGCGCCTCATGATGGACGGAACGCTGGTGAATCCGGTGCCGGTCAAGCTCGCGCGCGGGCTCGGGGCCGAACTGGTGATCTGCGTGAACCTCAACGGCGATCCGCGGGCCGAGCCCGGTCTGGTGATCGGGCCTGACGGCGACGGGGCCGCCTCGCCGGCCCTGCCCCTCACCACGTCGCGCCGGGGATGGAACCTGCTGAACCGCATGCGCGGTACCGGTCGGCGCGGGCCGGCGCCACGCCCTGCCCCGCCCCGCGAGCCCGGCCCTCCCGGCATGGGGCGCGTGATGTTCGACGCGTTCAACATCACCCAGGACCGGATCTCGCGGGCGAGGCTGGAGCGGGACCCGCCGGATCTCATGCTGTCCCCGCGCCTCGCGGAGATGGGCTTGTTCGAGTTCCACCGCGCCGAAGAGGCGATCCTCCTCGGGCGGGAAGCGGCCAAGGCCGCCCTGCCGCGCATCAGGGAACTCGTCACCCTGGCGGCCGAGCGGGTCTGACCCTGACGGAGCCCCTCCGCTCCGCGTGAGGGATCCCCGACGCGGTGTCAGGCCATGGTGATGTAGTCGCGCATGGCCTGATGCTCCGCCTCCACGGCGGCGATCCGGCGCTTGACCACGTCACCGATGGAGACGAGGCCGGCGAGCCGCCCGTCCTCGACCACCGGCACGTGGCGGAAGCGCCCGTCGGTCATCAGCTGCATGACCTCCTCGACGGTATTCGACCGGGTGCAGGTGGTCACCGACGCCGTCATGTGCTGCGAGATCGGCGCATCGAACGCCCCCGCTCCCTGGCGGGACAGGGCCCGGATGATGTCCCGCTCGGACAGGATGCCGAGGACGGCACCCTCGTCATTGCTCACCACGATGGCGCCGATCCGCTTCTCGGCGAGGAGATGGATGGCGTCGTCCAGGGTCCGGTTCGGCTCCACAGTGACGACTGAGCCGCCCTTCTCGGAAAGGATGCGTGCGACGGTCATGACCATGATCTCCCATAGGCTGTTACGCGGGCCGGGTTGATCCCGGCGCATCACGGAATTGTGTGATGTCATGTCTGATGTGACAACCCACGGGACCGGCCTTCCGATGCCAAAACATGCGGAAAAATTACGCTTTTGCGCCTCCTAAGCGGTCAAACATCGGAAAGAGGAAAAATCCTGCCAGGAACCCGCCCAGATGGGCGTCCCATGCCACGGTCGAGGATTCCGCGCCCAGCGGCAGCGAGATGATCCCAAAGACGAAGTTGGTGACGAGCCAGATGCCGAGGAACATTACCGCCGTGCGATTGCGCAGAAGCTCGGGGATGGTCTGGAGCGGCGGCTGGGCAGCGTGCTGCCAGGGCTGGCTGGCATGGAAGGACGGCGGCGGCTGGAACACGAAGCGCGCGGCGGCGGCCATCAGCGCCGAGACAGCGGCCGAGGCGCCGATCAGCGGGGCCGTGCTCAACGGGTCGATCGCCACGTGGAGCACGCCTCCCGCCACCGCGCCGATGAGGCCGAGGAGGCCATAGCGCCAGGGGCCGCATCGCCGCGCCACGGGGGAGCCGAAGGCGGCGAGCCAGACCACGTTGAAAATGACATGCGTCCACGAGCCGTGCAGCAACGCATAGGTGGCGAAGGTCCAGAGGCTCGCGGACGGGTTGGCCACCACGTATTGCGCGAAGGCCGCACGGGCCTGGACCACATCCGTGTCGCCTATTGCCGAGGAGGCGGCCGACAGGATCTCCGCGGCCCGGTCCGGGTCCACCGAGGCGAGCCAACGGCCAGGGATCAGGGCCAGGTTCAGCAGAAGCGTGATGTCCCATTCGTCCGGGAGGACGAATTCCCGCAGGGCATGGAGGCCGAGCAGGAGGGCGATCGAGGCCGTCACCGCGCCGGGCATGTTGAAGACGGGGACGCGGCTTTGGCGCGGCAGATCGGGCATGGCATCCATGGCGCCACCATGTCGGCGCGGATGCCGCCGCCGCAAGCCCCCGGTCCATGCAAATTCAGGCGAGCGATGCGCGATTCCGGCGCAGTCCTCTACGACCCGAACGGTCCGACGATGCAGGACATCGCCGCGATGGGTGCCGAGCGGCAGCGTTTCCCCCGCCGCGTTAACCCTAATCAGAGCTTAAGCGAGCGTGCCGCCTTGGACGGGCATAGAGTGTGCGGCAGGCTTGTTAACCGAACCGGCAGCTGTGTCCAGCGCCGGATGGATCGGGCCGATTTCGAACAGGTCCCAGCGGGACCGTGCCACGACGGGACGCCATGAAGCATCCGACCAGCCGTATGCTCTATCATTACTGGGACCGGCTTCGTGGTACGCGGGCCGCGCCCGAGAGGAGCGAGATCGAGCCCGGCGAGATCCGCAACCTCCTCTCCGAGAGCCTCATCCTCGAACTCGACATGGCGCGCTCGGCCGCGACGGTCCGGCTCGCGGGGACCCGCGTCTGCGCCCTGTTCGGGCGCGAATTGCGCGGCAGCGCCTTCGGCGACATCTGGGGTGCGGGACAGGCCGATCCCTGGCGCCTCGTGGAGACGGTGGCGGTCGATACGGTGGGGATCGTCGCGGGGCTGCGCGGGATGACCCAGAGGGACGAACAGATCGACCTCGAACTCCTGCTTCTCCCCCTGCGCCATCGTGGGCAGACCCAGGTCCGCATGTTCGGGGCGCTGAGCCCGAAAGTCGTTCCGCAATGGCTGGGGCTTCGGCCCGTGACGCGGCTCGAATCCATCTCCCTCCGCGTCCTCGACCCGACCTACGACGTCATCGATCTTGCCAGGAACGATGCCGCCTCCAGCCTCAGGAACCTGCCCGAACCGGCCAATGACAGCGTTCCGGTGCGGCGCGGACATCTCATGGTGCATCGCGGCGGACGGGCCTGATCGGTACTTTAATGGACCGATCGCGAGACTGATCTGTCTTCGGCAAAGATTTTCGTAACGAGCCGACCTGTAGGATTGTGCTGACGACGATCGAACCCGAGTGCGGATTTCGCGATGATCGAGGCTTTCGCGCCCGCTGAAACCAAGTTCGCGCCCGCTGAAACCAAGCCGGTCCGCCTGTTGCGGCCGTCGGATCTGCGTCGGCATCAGCGCGTCCAAGTCTCCCTCCTCGGCCGCTACATGCTTGCCGACCGTCGTGAATATCCTTGCCAGACGGTCGACATGTCTCCGGGCGGCGTGCGCCTGATTTGCGCGGTCCTGGGCGAACTCGACGAGCGCGTCGTGCTGTATCTCGAGCGTATCGGGCGGATCGAAGGGACGATCGCCCGGTTTCCCAGCGGGGGCATGGCTGTCCGCCTGAGCGCGACCCAGCGCAAGCGCGACAAGATCGCGTCGCAACTCACCTGGATCTCCAACCGTGAGGCGCTCGGCCTGCCCGAGGGCCGCAACCACGAACGTCTCACGCCACAGGAGACAGGCGTGCTCCTGAAGCTCGAGAACGGGCGCGAGGTCGCGGCCCGCATCATCGACGTCTCCCTGTCCGGCGTCGCCCTCTCGACCCAGGCCCAGCCGCCCGTTGGCATGAGCGTCATGGTCGGGCGGACACCGGGGCGCGTGGTGCGCTATTTCGAGGGCGGCATCGGTGTGGGCTTCATGCTGCCGATCTCGCCCGACCTGTTCCATGAAGGCCTGACGCTCTGAGAGCGTCGTCCCGCCTCTCCGGTTGAGAGCGCTCCGTCTGCGGGTTCTGCCGGCATGGCGCTCGCCCGAAGGTCGGCGTCGTCGCGACAGGACCTCCCCAATGCGTCCCGCGCCGGCTGGCCGTTTCGGCCTGTCTCCCCCCTCCGTCGTGACAGCCACGGCGTCCGGCGAGAGCGGGGCCGCAATCGTCGCCGGTCGATCCCGCCTCACCATGGTTACGACTTCCTGATCGTCATCGCGCGAATGCGAGTCTTCGATTCAGCGGGTGATTGGCTCTGACCCGCAGGAGCTCCGCCCCGGGGCCGAATCGATAAAATTGCGCGTATCCGCTTCAGCGCGGCTCAGGAAGCGTGGCGGCATCGTGGTCCTCGTTGGACGAGGTGGTCGCGATGGCACGGACGAAATCACTCTTGCTGGGGATGCTCGCGGCATTGGCGCTGTTCGGCGCCGGCGCGTCGCAGGCCCAGACCATGGCCGCCCTGCCCTCGCCCTCCCCCTCCGCCGATGTTCTCGGTGTCGCCCGCCCCATCGTCGGCTGGGTCTCGTTCTGCCAGCGTTACCCGGCCGAGTGCGCCATCGACGCGAACGAGCCGCCCCGTATCGCCCTCACCCCCGCCACCTGGAGCCTGATCGTCTCGGTCAATCGTCGGGTGAATACCGGTCTGCGTGCCGTCACCGACACGGAGCATTGGGGGGAAGCCGACCGCTGGGACCTCGCCGAGGACGGAATGGGAGATTGCGAGGATTTCCAGCTGGTCAAGCGCAAGCGTCTCGCCGATGCCGGCCTCTCCCGCCGCGCCATGCGGATGACCGTGGTCATCGACGAGAAGGGCGAAGGGCATGCCGTGCTGACGCTCCTCACCGACCGGGGCGAGTTCATCCTCGACAATAAGACCAGCGAGATCATGCCCTGGTATCGGACCGGTTACGTCTTCATCAAGCGCGAGAGCCAGGATTCCGTGGCCTGGGTTTCGCTAGGCGGTGTCACGTCTCCGGTGACCACTGCGAACCGCTGAACCGGATTCTCTCGGGTTGCACGAAAACATCACGTCTGTGCCATGGAACCCATGGCGATGTGGGAAGTTAATTCGAGTTTAACTTTTGGATTGAGCCCTGGCCCCGGCCGTGCCAGTTTCTTGCCTTCGGCAACGAATGGCAGGGCGACCGGAATGCGGCACGCGGTTCTGCGAGGCGTCGACGGCGGAAGCTTCTCGGCAAGTGGGCTCTCATACGGAGTTACTTGCGGGGTTACTTGCGGGCTTTCTTGGCGACGCATTGGACGTGCGGCCAAGCTGTCCCTGGTCGGCTCCATCCTGCTCCTCGGTGGGGCCGCGACGCAAGCGCGCCCGGTCGCCGCCCTGCCCGATGCGCCAGCCGTGAACGAGAGTGGCGGCGCCCGCCCGGTGGCGGCCTGGAACGGGTTCTGCGCCAAACACCCCGCCGAATGCATCGTCGACACGTCGCAGCCCGCGATCATCGCCCTCAATCCGGCGATCTGGCGCACGCTCACCAGCGTCAACCGTCGCGTCAACGCGCGCATCCATCCGATCACCGACATGGCCCATTGGGGCGTCGTCGACCGCTGGGACTTTCCCGATGACGGCTTCGGCGATTGCGAGGATTTCCAGCTTCTGAAGCGTCGGATGCTGGTGGAGCGGGGGCTCCCCCGTCGCGCCCTGCGGATGACCGTGGTCATCGACGATATCGGCGAAGGCCATGCGGTCCTGATGGTCCGCACCGACAAGGGCGATCTCATCCTCGACAACAAGACCACCGCGATCCTGTCCGCTCCGCGCACCGGCTACACCTATGTCAAGCGCGAAGGCCAGGACGGCATGGCCTGGGTCTCGCTCAACGGCGTCGCCTCGCCGGTGGCCACCGCCAACCGCTGAGAAGGGCGGTGCCGATCCGTCCGCGCCGGACGGGCCATGGCGCGAGGCGATGCGATGTCCCGCACCGTCATCCGGCCGCCGCTGCGGCTCGCCCTGTTCAGCCGGTGATGAAATGGGCGAGATCGAGCGCGACCCGGCCCGAGAGCAGGCTCCAGCCGCAGGCGACGATCGTGGCAATCATGACGAAGGGGATCGGGCGGCGCTCGATCCGCCGGCCTCGTACGGTGTTGCGCAGGATGATGAAGGGCGCGCCGAAGGCCAGGATCGGCAGGGCCGCCACCGCTCCGACGCCGCCGCGTTCCAGCAGGCTGAAGCTTGCGCGACGGTCCGAGACGAGTTCGAAGGCGCTGGCGAGGAGGCCCGACAGGGCGAGGCCGACGCACAGGGTCTTGATCGATTCGATGGCGGAGGGGCTGATATCCATGGCGCGCTCGACCGTTGATGACGGATTGAGCACGCACTCTGCCAGAGCGTTTACGAGTTGTTAAGGATGTCCCGGCGTCAGGATGAGCCGACGCACAGGGAGGACTACGTGCATTCGGGCATTGTGCTGGTCGCGGCTTGCGAACGTCCGCGACCGGCTTGCGCGATTCTATGGCTGCTTCGGCTTTAGTCTTCGAGATCGATGTCGAGGATCGCCATGGCGAAGTTGAACGAGCGATCGCCGTCCTCGTCATCGACGGAGACCACGCCGAGGAATTCCTCGCCGATATAGACCTCGGCGGAATCGTCCTTCTTGGGGCGGGCGACGAGACGGATATTCGTGTTGGCGAATGTCCGGCGCATATAGTCCTGGACCTTCGTGATGTCGGTCTTGTTCACGCGTTCGCCTCTTGATTCGTCGATGGTCGGTGGAGGCCGGGCTCGCTTCGAGCGACCGAGTCCCTCCGGATGGGCACCGCTTGCCACGCCGCTTCGCCACGGGCAAGTCGCTGCGGGCACGCGCGGGCCGGCCGGTTCAGATGCCCTCGGCCATGTGGATGAACTGGTCGATATTGACGAACTGGTCCATGGCGCGCGCCGGCTCGGCGCAGCCGGCGGTGCCGACCACGCGGGCGGGCACGCCCACCACGGTGGTGTGGGCCGGCACCGGGCGCAGGACCACGGAACCGGCCGCGACGCGGGCATATTCTCCGACTTCGATGTTGCCCAGGATCTTGGCGCCGGCACCGATCATGACGCCGCGGCGGATCTTGGGGTGGCGGTCGCTGCCTTGCTTGCCGGTGCCGCCCAGGGTCACGGCGTGCAGGATCGAGACGTCGTCCTCGATCACGGCGGTGGAGCCGACGACGACGCCGGTGGCATGGTCGAGGAAGATACCGCGTCCGATGCGGGCGGCGGGATGGATGTCGGTCTGGAAGACCTCGGACGAGCGGCTCTGCAGGTAGAGCGCCAGGTCTCGCCGGCCGCTGGTCCAGTACCAATGCGCCAGCCGGTGCGCCTGGATGGCGTGAAATCCCTTGAAGTACAGCACGGGTTCGATGGCGCGGCCCGCCGCAGGGTCACGGTCCAGCACGGCCCCGATATCGGCGCGGAAGCTGTCGCCGATGCGCGGGTCGGCGGCGATGGCCTCGTGAAATCCATGCGCCACGAGCTCGGCCGGAAGTGACGGATGGCCGAGGCGCGCGGCGACCCGGTGGGACACGGCGGCTTCGAGCGTCGCCTGGTTGAGGATCGTCGCCACGATGAAGGAGGCGAGTTGAGGTTCCTCGCGAACCACGGCTTCGGCCTCGCCGCGCAGGCGCGACCAGACCGGATCGACGGTGCCGGCGATGGCTTCGTTCCCGATCGCGGGATTCGAGAAGGGGCTGGCGGACATGGATTCCTCCGCGATGCGAGGTCTATGGCGGGCGGGGCCTATGCGGCCGGATCGCCATGTCAGGGGCCGGACGGCCGTGCCGGGAGCCGATACGAGAGAACACTCTCCCCGGGGTCAAGGGAGAACGGAGCACTCCGTTCCCCTTGGGTGCGTCCCATAGCGTGGGGAAAGGCCGCCCCCGTATCAAGGGGGCTTCCTGAGCTACCTTCCCGAACCACCTCTCGGTGATACTCAGCGTGTCAGGCGCTGCGCCGGAAATCGACCGATCCGAAACGCGCATCGATCACGGCGGCGAGCCGGTCGATCATCTCTTCCAGGGGAACGTCGGACGTATCCACCACCGCCGGAGCGCGGGCATAGAGCGGCTCGCGGCTGAGCAGCACGGCACGCAGTTCCTGCATGGCGGAGGCATGGTCGCCCGTGGTGGCGAGCTTGCCCTGGTCGCGCACGCGCTGCATGTGCTCCTCGGGCTTCGCCCTGAGCCAGACGGTGAAGAAGGCCTGGAGAAGCAGGTCGTAAGTCAGGGGCTCGGCGACGATGCCGCCGCTGGTGGCCAGGATCATCGGGCCGGGATGTTCGGTGAGCCGGCGCAAGGCAGCCTGTTCGAGGCGGCGATACCCTTCCTGGCCGTAGATCGCGAAGATCTCCTTCACCGAGAGCGCGTTCTCACGCTCGATCTCGGCGTTGAGCTCGATGAAGGTCCAGCCCAGGCGTTCCGCCACCCGGCGGCCGAGGGTCGATTTGCCCGCTCCGCGCAGGCCGACCAGGGCCACCCGCGGCATCGGGGTGTCACCGTTGGACATGGCGTGGCCGGACAGGATGCCCTTCGCCAGGGTGATCTGTTCCGCCGATGCCGAACCGAGAAGGTCGCGGATCACGTGCCAGTCGGGCGGGGTGTCCTGCACGGCGATCATGTCGTCGAGCCGCACGCCCATGGCATCCGCCACGCGACGCAGCAGGATGATCGACACGTTGCCCTGCCCGCTTTCGAGCTGTGCAATGTAGCGCTCCGACAGACCCGAGGTCTGGGAGAGGAGTTTCCGCGAAAGGCCGCGCACTGTCCGCGCATGCCTCACACGCCGACCGAGTTCGGCCAGAAAAATCGATTCTTGTTCAGCCGCGCCGGCCATGCCGTCGTCCGTCTTCCGTGTTCGCGTCCCGGACCTGACCGTCCCGGAGGCTGATGGCCTCACCATATCCCGCCACGCGATCTTGGCTCGGCACGAAATTCGTGCCGGCGAGATCGATTGCAGCAGGCTCCCAAGCGCCGGTCGCGATCCTTCATTCCATGGTCGTTTGACCAAGATCAGGCTCGTGACGAGGCTTCACAATCGTCAGTTTGGGGCCCGATGTACAAGACTTGCACTTCAAGCTCCGTGTTGGAAGCCTGATCTTGCAACCTCATGCGCTCTCGATGCCGCACTGCACCATGTGATGTCGAAAGAGAGCATACGCAAGCGAAACGTGCGTGTCCCCGCCGCAATCGGCATGACAGGAGAACATTCACGTATGTTTGTTTCTGAATGGTTTCAGCTTTGTCCCGATCAGGGACAGACGGGGCGCTTGCCGCCTTTCGGGTAAGGCGCTCGACGCGGTGACGGGGCTTTCGAGGGCCTACTGGCTGGGCGGAAGCGCCGAGGCTTCCATGATGGTGCCGGGTGTCGGTGCCTTCTTCGCGACGATCGGGCGGCCCACCGAGGCCAGAACGACCGCCGAAGGACGACGCGGCGGCAGCGGCACTTCCACTTTCTCCGTCACGGAGAACTCGGCGGCGCCCGCGACGGCGGCCGGCTGGGGCATTGCCGGATTCACCGACAGGGCGGCCAAGGCCGTGGCCTGAGGGGTGGCGGCCGGCGCATGGGCGGGGCCGATCTCCGCCACGGCCGGCGCGAGGCCGGACAAGGCGGCCGGCCGGCGCGGCGGCAGCGGGACTTCCACCAGCTCGGTCGGCACGGGCGGAGTGGTCAGACTCGGAGCATAGGCCAGGGCCGTTCCGGCGGCGGTGACGTTCGCATCGGGCTGCGCCTTGCGCTGCGCGCCGAAGCCACGGGTGAACACGTCGCTGAAGGCCGCGCTCGATTGCGGCGAGGCGGCCGTGGTGTCCTCGATGCCGGCGACCAGGGTGCCCTGGCGCTTGCCGGCGTAGTAATAGCCCCGGTTGTAATAAGTATAGGCTTGGTGGGTGTTGCCCTTGGCGGTGCGATAGGCGCCGGCGAGATAGGCAATGCCGTAACGAAGATTGATCTTCGGATCGTAGAGACCCGCCGCATCCCCGCGATATCCCATGCCGCGTGCGGTGGCATGTTTGATCTGCATCAGGCCGAGGGCGCTGCCGCCCTTCGCGTTGGGATTGTAGTTGCTTTCGCGCTTGACGACCTGGTGGACGAAGCTCGCCGGGACACCGTTTGCCTTTGCCTGCTCCTCGATCAGCGCATCGATGTTGTCGCGGGCCGGGGTGCCTTGGCCGAGAACCGGGCCCGGCAGGACGGCCGCAGCCACGGCGAGGAGCAGGAGGCGCTGATTCATTCGGAGACCCGGTGGCGTCGTTCTTGATCTGAGGCCAAGGGTCGAGGCCAAATGAGGCCGGAAGGCGGCTCCACTGTCATGATTGCGGGAAAGCGGAGCCGTTTCTCCGCGTGCTGTGGCGCACATGGCACAGGCCTGAACGCGGCCCCGGCCAGTGGTCCGGCGGATTCGCCAGCATTGCCAAGGAGCTGAGCCGTACGGGACGAGGATCGGCGGGGTTTGCGCGTCAGCGCGTCAAGAGAAATTCATCCACCGCTTTTGCGAACCCGTCCTCGTCATTTCCCGACGTCACCGCCGACGCGGCCCGTTTCACCGCCTCATCGGCATTGCCCATGGCCACCGAGAACCCGCTTCGCGCAAACATCGCCACGTCGTTGGCGGCATCGCCGAGGGTCGCGATTCGTGCATGAGGAATCCCGAGGCGGCGCGCGATCTCGTCGACGAATGTCCCCTTGCCCTGCCCGTACGGCGTCACGTCGAGATAATAGGCCTGGGAGCGATGGACGTCGGCGCCGTGTCCCAGAGCCTCGGCGACCCGGCCTTCGCATGCGGCCAGATGATCGGGATCGGCGCTGACGCCGACGATCTTGGATGCGCCCACGAGAAGGGGACCGAGATCCTCGACGCGGGTGGGTTCGGCCTGGAGGGTCCGGCGTTCGAGATCGGTGTAGGGTCCATGGGGGTCGCGCAGGTTCCACTGCCCCCGCGCGAACACCCAGATATCGAGGCCGAGCCCGTCGAGGAGCCGCACGGCTTGGCGGGCCGTCTCCTCCGGGAGGAGATGTTCGGCGAGGATCTGCCCATCCGGGGCGAGCAGGGTGCTGCCGTTGAAGGCGCCGATCGGATGACGCAGGCCGAGGTCGGCGATCAGCGAGGTGAGCCCCATCGGCGGCCGGGCGGAGGCGATGGTGAAACCGATGCCCGCCGCGTCGAGCCGCCGGACGGCGTCCCGGCTGCGCTGGGTCAGGCTCTTGTCGGAGGTGACGAGGGTTCCGTCCACGTCGGAGATCACGAAGGCGATCGCCCGGTCGCCGGAGGGAGGGCCCGACATCATGCTGTGTCCTGTTTGATGGGATCGTCGGGCTGCAAACCCGATCGGTCCAGGATCGTTGCCACGATGGCCTCCGCACCGCCGACGATCGGCACCGCCAGCGCGCCCTCCTCCGGGCGCGGCGGTTCGAGCGCGGCGAATTGGCTGTCGAGGAGGGCACCCGGCATGAAGTGGCCGGTGCGGCGGGCGATGCGGGCCGCGATCAGGTCGCGGTCGCCGTCGAGATAGACGATGCGAATGCCCGCCCGCCCCTGGACGAGCGCATCGCGATAGGCCCGCTTCAGGGCCGAGCAGGCGAGAACGCCCGGTTTACCGGTCTCCAGGCGTGTGCCGATCCAGGCCGACATCGCCGCCAGCCATGGGGCGCGGTCGGCATCGTCGAGGGCGTGGCCATCCCGCATCCTGGCCACGTGTTCCGCGCTGTGGAAGGCGTCACCATCGACGAAATCCCACCCGAGGCGCTCGGCCAATAGCCCGGCGATCGTGCTCTTGCCCGAGCCCGAGACGCCCATCACGATGAAAATTCGAGGCGGGCCCTGATCCGGTTCGATGCTCAAGACCCGGTCGCCGTGCCGGTGTCGATCCGGGGGCCTTTCACCCGGTCCCGCAGGCGCTGCGGGCCGAGCGCCATGGCGAAGAAGTCGTACTCGCCGCGACGATCGTTGGCGAAGAGAAACTGGAAATGCATCCGGAACGGCCGCCATCGCACTTTGAGGTAGGTTTCCGGATCGATGATCTCACGGAACTTGGCCGAGCGCACCAGCGGGTTGCGCGGGGGGCGGCCGCCGAGGTCGAGGGGCAGGCGCTCCAGCGGATCGAAATCGGGGAAGTTCATCCAGTCCTGGGGGGCGTAATAATCGACCCAGACGATCCGCTCCGAGACGACGAGGCTCGCGATGTCCGATTGCACCCTGCGCGCCTCCTTCTGCAGCGCGACGATGGGCAGGCCCGAGCCGAGGGTCAGCAAGGAAAAGGCCGTCGTTCCCGTGCCGATCGCCGGATCGGCGGCGAGCACGCGGGCGGAGACTTCCACCGCCGTGAGCGCGCCGGTCGAATGGCCGAGGATGAGCACTTCGTCGAGCTCCGTACCCTCCGCCCGGAATGCCGCGAGGCGGTTCACGACCAGGGCGGCGAAAGCGTCGACGCGGGTTTCGTAGTCGCGCCGCCGGCCCTGGCCGTGCTGCCAGTTGAAGACCCAGTCGTTGAGTAATTGCCAGAAGAACGCGCGTTCCAGCAGGGCATCGAGGGATTTGATCCAGACGAGGCCGGCCGCGAGGCCCAGCGGCACCGTCACCCAGGCCGGCCATTGCAGGCTGTGCCCGAATCCGTCTCCCAGATGAGCATGGATCTGATGTGCGATCAGGCCGCTCACGAGGGTGAGGAGGAGGATCAGGCCGAGCGGATAAAGGATGACGTTGCCGTATTTCCAGTTCAGCCGGTAGAACTTCACCGCCATGCCGGTGACGATGGCCTGGAGGCTGCCCGCGAACAGCAGGAGGACGCTGACGATGCGCCAGCGGGCGAAATCCTTGAGCACGATGTCGTCCCAGAGCAGGACGTCGTAGCTCGTCTCCGCTCCGCCGACCTCCGGTTCGGCGGCCACGGTCCAGCGCTGGGAAAGCCCGTCTGCTCCCATGACCGCGCGTCCGGGGCGGCGCTTGGGCTCACCGAACCTCTTGGCATGGAGCGTCAGCTCCCGCACGAACAACATGCGGTAGCGGGTACGCCCTTCCGGATCGTAGCCCGGCACATAGAAGACGTGCCGGCGCCGCACGGGGCTTCGTGCGCCGTCACCGTGGGTCCGCTCGGCGCGCGCGCCGGGAGGGCGGTCGGGGATCGTGTCAGACAAAGGCATCCTGCTCGGCTGTCCTCGCAGGTGCCCCCTGCTCGTAGGTCGGGAAATTCGCACGCCGATCCGCCCACCGTCGAGCGATTTCGGCAGTAAGACGAGACAGATGCGGCCAAGTAGCCCCGTACGTCGTCCGTTGCGAAGCGCCGACGGCAAGTCCAGGAGCTCGGCATGTGGGTATCGGGGACGATCCGTTGCACGCGTCCCGACGGGACGGCACTGTGTCCAACCCGCCACGGACAGTGACAAGGCTTTGGTTTAGGCAGCGGATGAGAGAAACCGACAGGCGAAACTGCATGCGCACTCTGCCTATCGTCCTTATCACCACGCTTTCGGTGTCGGGATGCGGCGCTTTCCTGCCCGCCGCCGGCCCGTCGACCACGGCCGTGGTGGACGGCGCGGATCAGGCGACGAGCGAAGGGACCTTCGCCCGCTACGAACTCATCGACATGAACTCCGCCGTGGTGGAGGCCCTGCGCGGACGCTCCCTCGATAGCTTGTTCGCATCCTTCGGCGATCGTCGCGCTCCGGCGGAATCCGTGATCGGCATCGGCGACGCCGTGGCCGTCTCGGTGTTCGAAGCCGGTTCGGGCGGCCTGTTCTCGGGCCCGCTCACGGTCAATTCGTTCTCCGCCGGCTCGAAGGCGGCGCAGCTGCCCGAGCAGGTCGTCTCGCGCGACGGCGCGATCTCGATCCCCTATGCCGGCCGGATCCAGGTGGCCGGACGGCGGACGCAGGACGTCCAGGCGTTGATCGAGACGGAGCTCGCCGGCAAGGCGATCCAGCCTCAGGTGATCGTCACCGTGACCCGGCCGGTCTCGCAATCGGTGACGGTCGGTGGTGAATCCATCGGCGGCGCCCGCGTCCCGCTCGGTACCCAGGGCGATCGCATCCTCGACGTCATCGCCACCGCAGGCGGGGTCAAGACGCCCGTCAACGAGACCTTCGTGCGCCTGTCGCGGGGCGGTACGACGGCGACGGTGCCGCTGACGACCGTGGTGTCGAACCCCAAGGAAAACATCTACCTGCGCCCCAACGACAACCTCACCCTGGTGCGCGATCCCCAGACCTTCCTGGCGGTCGGCGCGCTGGGTCAGGCCACGGAAATCCCGTTCCAGGCCGAGGGCATCACTTTGGCGCAGGCGCTGGCCAAGGCGCGCGGTCAGCGCGATGCCGATGCCGATCCGACCGGGACCTTCATCTTCCGCTTCGAGCCGGCGGCGGTGGTCCGTCGCCTGAAGCCCGGAAGCCCGCTTCTCGGGACACCTCTCGTTCCCGTGGTCTATCGCGTCGACATGCGTGACCCGAACAGCCTGTTCCTCACCCAGGCCTTCCGCATGCGCAACCGCGACATGGTCTACGTCTCGAACGCGCCGTTCACCGAGATCAAGAAGGTCCTCTCCGTCTTCTCGGCGGCGGCCCAGCCGGTCATGACCGGCGTACGCGTCGGCGGTTCCTTCGACTGAGGCCGGCCGGATCGTCATGGGTCGGATCGTCATGCGCCGGGGCGGTTCGGTTCCGCACCGACCACGCGGGGGCTTGCACGCACTTGCGTTATGGACCGCCTTGCCTCACGGCTCGACGATGCCATGGGTGCCGGGGGGCAACTCGTAGGGCCCGCTCGTCTTAGAGTGGACCGGACGGGTTTTGGGGCGGGGCGACATGAGGATGAGACGGGTGGCCTGCTTTTTCGGGCTGGCGAGCGTGGCCCGCCATCTGGCCTCGCGGCGCAAGGCCGCCGCAACGTTACGGAAGGCCGCCGCCACGTCACGGAAGGCCGCCGCCACGCGACCGAACACCGCCGCCACGCTGCTGAGATCCGCTGTCACCACGCGAACCGCCGCGTGCGGAAGTCTCGCCGTGTTCCTGGCCGTCGCTCCCGCCCATGCCGACGTGACCGTCGGCGTGGCGGTTCCGCAATCGGGTGCCTATGTCGCCGTCGGCGAGCAGGTTCTTCGTGGGGTTCGCGCCGCGGTGCGGGACGCCAACGCCAAGGGCGGCCTCGCCGGGCAGACGATCCAGCTCGACGTCCAAGACGATGCCTGCGATTCCAACAAGGCCGTGGGAGTCGCCAAGCATTATGCCGCGAGCGATGTGCGGCTCGTCGTGGGTCATGTCTGTTCCAACGCCTCGCTGGCGGCGTCCGAAGTCTATGCCGCCAACGGCATCGCCATGGTCACGGCGGCGTCCGTCGCCGCCAAGCTCACCGATCGCGGCCTCCAGAACGTGTTCCGGGTATGCGGGCGCGACGACGATCAGGCCAAGCTCTCGGCCACGGTGCTGGCGGAGCGTTTCCGCGACAAGAAGATCGCCATCCTCAACGACCAGAGCCCCGGCTCCCGGGCGCTCGCCGCCGCCACCAAGGACAACCTCAACCGGATCGGCATCAACGAGGCCCTGGCGACCGCTTTCGTCGCCAGCGACGCGGACGATGCGTCCCTCGCTGACCGCCTGAAGGAAGCGGGGATCTCCGTGGCCTATTACGGGGGCGACGCTCTCGAAATGGGCCGCCTCGTGCGGATCTCGGCGGAACGGGGCTTCCGGCCACAATGGTTCGGCACCTCCGCCATCGCCACGCAGGATTTCGCCACCGCGGCCGGGCCGGCCAGCAACGGCGTGCTGATGACCTTCTACCTCGATCCGCGCCGCAAGCCGGAGGCGGCTGCCGTGGTCCAGGCGCTCAAGGCGCAGGGCGGCGACGTGGAGGGCTCGACGATCTATGGCTACGCCGCCCTTCAGGCCCTGGTGGAGGCGGGGAACTTCGCCCGCAGCACGGATGCACGCCGCATCGTCTCCGCGCTCCATACGGAGCGGTTCGATCTCGTCCTCGGTTCGGTCGGTTTCGACGGCAAGGGCGACGTCACCGCCCAGGGCTACGTGCTCTATGTCTGGAAGGACGGGAGCTTCACCTACGCGCCCCCTCCCTGACGCAGTTCGGCCGGTGAGGCCGAAGGAAGGGCGCGCGAAGGAATATCGGATCGTTTTGCCTCCTGCCCCGTTCGTGAACGGACCGAGAGACGGGGGAAGCGAGTTTTTGAAGCGAGTTGTCATGGCCTCACACCCTGCGCGCCGCAGCCTGCTCGCCGCCGGATTGGGCGGTGCCGCCGCCCTGTCGATGGGGGGAGCCCGGGCCGAGACGATGCCCGAGACGCGCTGGCGGCTGGCCTCCCACTATCCGAAATCCCTCGATGTCCTGTTCGGCGCGCCGGAGACGCTCGCGCGCCTCGTGGCCGAGGCGACGGACGGTCGTTTCCAGATCCAGGTGCTTGCGCCGGGTGAGCCGGTCCCGAGCGAGGGCGTGATCGATGCGGTGTCCGCCGCGACGGTGGAGATGGGACACGCGCCGGCCACCCTCGGCAGCGGCAAGGACCCGACCTTCGCTCTCGCCTCCGCCCTGCCCTTCGGCCTCAATGCCCGCGGCCAGAATGCATGGTGGCTCCAGGGCGGCGCAGCCGACCTGTTCGCGGAGGTCTTCGCCAAGCATGGTCTCGTGAGCCTCCCCGGCGGGAATACCGGGGCGCAGATGGGTGGCTGGTTCCGCCGGGAGGTGAAGAGCGCGTCCGATCTCCAGGGCATGAAGATCCGCATCGCGGGTCTCGGTGGTCAGGTGCTGGCGAAGTTCGGCGCGGTGCCCCAGACGACGCCGGGGCCGGAGATCTATGCCGGCCTCGAATCGAAGGCCCTCGATGCGGCGGAGTGGATCGGCCCCTACGACGACGAGAAGCTCGGATTGCAGAAGGTGGCGCCCACCTACCATTACCCCGGCTTCTGGGAAGGGAGCGCGATGCTGCATTTCTGGATCGGCGCCGAGGCCTGGAAAGCCTTGCCGAAGGCCTATCGCGCCATTCTCCAGGCCGCCGCCGCCCAGGCCCATGCCGAAGTCCTGGCAAAATACGATGCGCGCAACCCCCGCGCTCTGCGCCGTCTGGTGGCCGCCGGCGCACAGCTCCGGCCCTTCCCCCAGGACGTCATGGAGACGGCCCTGAAGCATTCCAACGACGTCTATGCCGAGATTTCTGCCAAGAACGCCGATTTCAAGCGCATCTACGAGGCGATGAAGACCTTCCGGAACGAGGAATATCTCTGGTTCCAGGTGGCGGAATACACCTACGACAATTTCATGATCCGGGCCCGCGCTCGCGGATGAGCACCCCGTGCTGACGGGCGCTGCGCGGCTGCGGACAGAAAAAAGGCCGCTCCGAAGAGCGGCCCGAAGTCTAGGGAGGAAACGCCCAAGAAGGGCAGCGGGAGCGCGACGCCATCGCGTTCCCGCAATGCACAATCTGAGCGTCCTGGGCGGAAATGCAAGGCTGTTCGTGCAACGGAGCCATCTGTTTTCGTGTGGCGTCGCACTTCCTAATCCCGCTGTAACGAAAATGTCGCAGGCCAAGATCAGCCCCAGTCTTCCTGGTCATCCGTGTGATGCAAGCCGATGAGTGCATTCGGAAACCCGGCCTCTGCATTGGGTGGAACGCCACGAATTCTGACGTTTCCATCTCCCTGACCCGCTCCTCGCGAGATCATTCATCTTCACCTCCCGCTTGGCGGGAGAGCAAACTTCGACGGAAACGGGGCGGTGACACACGATGGCGATACAGGCGAAGCGAATACGGGACTTGAACGACGCCGAACCCGATGCGGACGGCTCCTACGTCCTCTACCTGCTGCAGCAGGCCAACCGCGCCCATTGCAACCCGGCCCTGGAACTCGCCATCGAGGAGGCCAACCGGCTCGGCCTTCCCGTCGTCGTCTGTTTCGGACTTCTCGACGGCGCCAACGGGTTTCCCGAAGCCAATGCGCGCCACTACGCCTTCCTGCTGCAGGGGCTCGCCGACGCGAAGGCAGGGCTGGAGGCGCGCGGCATCCATTTCGTGATGCGCAAGGCCTCGCCGGCCGAGATCGCCATCGACCTTTCAGCCAAGGCGGCCCTCCTCGTCCTCGACCGGGGCTATCTCGCCATCCAGAAGCGCTGGTACGGCGAGATCGCGAAAGCCGTGACGATCCGCGTCGTCCAGGTGGAGGGGGACGTAGTGGTGCCGGTGGAGGTCGCCTCCCCGAAGCATGAATTCGCGGCCCGCACCCTGCGTCCCAAGATCCTGAAGCTGCTCGACGAGTATGTGGAGGAGCTCAAACCCCGCACCGTGAAACACAAGGCCGGGCGCGAGCTGCCGAAGAGTGAGATCGACGTGTCGGACCCGGAGGCGGTGCTGGCGGGAATGAGCCTCGACCGCGAGGTCGCTCCGGTGACGCGCTTCACCGGCGGCGAGACGGAGGCGCGCCGGCGCCTGAAGGCCTATCTCGCCGGGCCGTTCGGCTCCTACGGCACCGACCGCAACCGGCCCGAAGCGGGGGCCGCCTCGCATATGAGCCCCTACCTGCATTTCGGGCAGATCTCGCCGGTGGAGATCGCCCTGGCGGTACGGGCCTCGAAGGCGGGTGCGTCGGAGGACAAGGCCTCCTATCTCGAGGAACTCGTGGTGCGGCGGGAGCTCGCCATGAACCATGTGAACTACACGGAGCGCTACGACAGTTTCGAGCATGCGGTGCCGGACTGGGCGCGCAAGGCCCTGGCCGAACACGCCGATGATGAGCGGCCCACGCTCTACACCGAGGCCGAACTCGCCGAGGGCAAGACCCACGATGAATACTGGAACGCCGCCCAGGCCGAGATGCGGGTGACCGGCTACATGCACAACCACCTACGCATGTACTGGGGCAAGAAGATCCTCGAATGGTCTCCGAGCGCGGAGGAAGGGTTCAACCGCACCCTGCGCCTCAACAACCGCTACTTTCTCGACGGGCGCGACGCCAATTCCTTCACCAACGTCGCCTGGGTCTACGGCCTGCACGACCGCCCCTGGGCGCGCCGTCCGATCTTCGGAACGGTGCGCTACCAGAGCGAGAACTCGCTCCGGAAATTCGACGCCAAGGCCTATCTCAAGACCGTCGGCGAACTCTGCCAAGCTGAGGAGAAGGCGGGAAAGACACCGCGCAAGACGAGCTGAGGGGCGGTACACGCCTTGCGTCGCGGGCTTCGCCTGGCGAGTGTCCTTACTTCGTGAGGGCCTTGGCTTCGTGAGGGTTCTTGCTTGGCGGGTGTTCTTGCTTGGCGAGAGTCCTCGGGCCTTCGGTTCGTGCCGGACAAGCGCCGTACACGCTCGTGATCCTTCCCGTCTTTCCGGGGCGCCAGAGGCGAGCCCGGAATCCAGAACCACCGGTGGAGCAGAATGAAGATCGACCTCTGGTCCTGGATTCCGGGCTCCGCTCCGCAGCCCCGGAAAGACGGGGTCGGTTCACGAACGTGTCGCCCATCCGACGATCGATCGCCCACGCAGGCCGGCGATCATGCTTGAGCCTGCTCCCGCCTCCCCTCCGCCGCGCAGGCGACTGGACCGCTGGCGTGGGGCGGCCTCCGATGCGGCGCCCCTGTGGCGGCAGCGCCTGCTGTTCCTGTTCGGAGGCCTCTGTGTCGGGCTCGCTGCCGTTGGGATGGCCAAGCTCGCCGATTGGGCGCACGAAGTATTCCGCTGGATCGTCTCGCCCTCCCCCCTCGTCGCCCTGGTGCTGACGCCGCTCGGCTTCGCCATCGCGATCCTGCTCGCCATTCGGGTGTTCCCGAACTCGCAAGGTTCGGGGATTCCCCAGGTGATCGCCGCGCGCCATACGGAGGACCCGGCGATCCGCAACGCCCTGGTCTCCCTCAAGACGGCGTTCGGCAAGATCCTGGTCATGACGCTGGGCCTCGTCTGCGGCGCCTCGACGGGCCGCGAGGGGCCGACGGTCCAGGTGGGGGCCGCGATCATGGCGGCATTCGGCCGGCTCGACGCGGAGCGCCTGCCTGGCGTCATCCTCGCCGGTGGTGCGGCAGGGGTCGCCGCCGCCTTCAACACCCCCATCGCCGGTATCGTCTTCGGCATCGAGGAACTGAGCCGGACCTACGAGGCCCGCACCAGCGGTCTCATCGTCGCCACCGTCATCGCGGCCGGGCTGACCGCGCTGGCGATCCAGGGCGACTATACGTATTTCGGCACCACCAAGGCCGCCCTGCCCTTCGGGCCGGGATGGCTCGCGGTGGCGATCCTGGGCGTGGCCGGGGGCATCGCGGGGGGCCTGTTCGGCCGCGTCACCCTCCTCTTCGCCAGGGGGCTGCCCGGTCGGATCGGCGGCGCCATCCGCCGCCACCCCATCGTGTTCGGTGCCCTCTGCGGGCTCGGCGTCGCCCTCTGCGGTCTCGCCTCCGGCGGTACGGTCTACGGCACCGGCTACGAGGAGGCCCGCGCCATGCTCCACGGCACCGATACCGGGCATCCGGCCTATGCCCCGCTGAAATTCCTCGCGACGGTGTTCTCCTCCATCAGCGGCATCCCCGGCGGCCTGTTCGCCCCCTCCCTCAGCGTCGGGGCGGGGATGGGCGTCTGGCTGCACGGCCTGTTCGCTGACGTGCCCATCGGCGCGCTCGTGCTCATCGGCATGGTCGCCTACCTCACCGGCACGCTCCAGGCGCCGATCACCGCCTTCGTCATCGTCACCGAGATGACCCAGGACCACGCGATGATGATCCCGCTCATGGTCACCGCCCTCATCGCCGACGCGGTCTCGAAGCTGATCTGCCGCGAAGGGCTCTATCACGCGCTGGCCGCCACCATCCTGGAGAAGGCGGAATCCGGTGCCGCGCCCGTCATCGCGACGCCGCACAAGCTTGAGCGGAACGCTTGACCCGACAGGAGGGTTATCGGTCGTTCCGCACGCTGGAGTTTTGCGCGTATGACCCTTCTCAAATGGGCCCTCATCTGTTTCGTCATCTCGCTCCTGGCGGGCGGCCTCGGCTTCACCGGCATCGCCTCGGGCGCGCGCTCCCTGTCGCGCATCCTGTTCGGTGTGTTCCTGGTGATCGCCATCGTGATCGTGGTGCTCGCTTTGGCTGTCGGTCAGGCGGTCTTCTAAGCGGTCATCCGATCGGTAACCGGGCCGGCGGGAGTTCGTGACGTCCATGGCGAACGCCGTACCCATTCCCGGAAAGATCTGTCTCGTGACCGGTGCCACCTCGGGCATCGGCTACGAGACGGCCCTGGGGCTGGCACGGGCGGGCGCCCGTGTCGGGATCGTCGGCCGTGATGCCGGCCGAACCGACGAGGCGGCGTCCCGCATCCGCGACGCGGTGCCGGGCACCGTCATCGACGTATTTCTCGCCGACCTGTCTTCGCAGGCGGAGATCCGGCGTCTCTCCGCCGAGGTGCGGGCGCTCTATCCACGCCTCGACGTGCTCGTGAACAATGCCGGCGCCATCTTCGATGCCCGGCACGTGACAGTGGATGGCCTGGAGCGGACCTGGGCGCTCGACCATCTGGCCTACATGCAACTGACCCTGGACCTCCTCGACCTGATGAAGGCGAGCGCGCCCGCTCGCATCGTGAACGTCGCCTCGAGGGCGCATACGCGCGGCCTGATCGATCTCGAGGATCTCGACGGGGCGCGCCGCTACGGCACGTGGAAGGCCTATTCCCAGGCCAAGCTCGGCAACGTGCTGTTCACCGCCGCCCTGTCCCGTCGCCTCGCCGGCACAGGTGTCACCGTGAATTCCCTCCATCCCGGCGTGATCGCCAGCGGTTTCGCCGGCGGCACCGGGGGATGGTTCGGCATCAGTTGGTCGCTGATCCGGCCCTTCCTCAGCAATCCGGCCGATGGGGCGGCGACCTCCCTGCATCTGGCGACCTCGCCGGAGGTGGACGGCGTGAGCGGCCTGTATTTTTCGAAGCGCCGCCCCGTGCCGACCTCGTCCCTCGGACAGGACGAGGCGCTTCAGGAACGGGTCTGGGCGCTGAGCCTGCGGCAGCTCGGACGGGCGGAATAGGGCGACGGCCGCCTGCCGTTGGTAACAGGTCGGTGGGATCGCCTGAACACTGCCCCTTCTCAATCCGCTCCGATATCAAAAAATGCGCCGTTTATGGTATTCTTCGCATCCATTCGGAGGCGAGGACGGCATGAACGTATCTGTTGGCGACCGGTGGGAGGGGTTTATCTCCCGCATCGTGCAGGATGGCCGCTATGGCTCGGCGAGTGAGGTGGTTCGCGAAGGCCTTCGCCTCGTCGAAGAGCGCGAGGCGAAACTCCAGGCCCTGCGTCGGACCTTGAGCGAGGCCGTCGAGGCGGGCGGCGACGCGAGCGAGGATGAGATCGATGCTGCGCTCGCAGCAAAGAGCGCGGAACTCAAGGCTCTGGGCTATGGGGAGTGAGCAAGGTTCGGTTCCTCGCCTTCGCGCGAACCAACCTCGTCGATATCCTCGCCCACGTCACTGAAATCAGTGGCAGCCTCACCACCGCACAGGGGTTCGTTGCGCGACTTCGCCGGCAATGCCATCGATTGGCGAGGCTCCCGGGACGGCTCGGCCGGTCACGTCCGGAATTGCAGAGCGACCTACGTAGCTTTCCTTGCGAAAGCTATGTGATCTTCTTCCGCTATGAGGCCGGGACTGTAGAGATCGTGGCGATGCTGCATGCCAGCCGGGATCCCGGTCCTCACCTCACCGATCATCCGTCCAGCGAATAATCGGTGAGGTCGAGGATCACGCTAGTGAGGCCGTCTCGCACGAGGCCGGCACGAACGCGCCGGACAGGGCCTTCTCGATCAGCACCTGCGTCTCCGCTACGCCGTAGAGCGCGATGAACGAGCCGAAGCGCGGTCCGCGCGCCTCGCCGAACAGCACGTTGTAGATGGTGGTGAACCAGGCCTGCGACACGCCGGGCCGTCCGTCCGGGCTCTTGGCCTTGCCGGACAGGTCGGGGAAGTGCCGCCGCCCGACCTCGTAGACCACGGCCTGAAGCCCCTCCGGATCGGTGGAGCCCTTGTGGGCCTCCAGCGTCCGCGACAGGTCGGCGAGGGCCGCCCTCTCGTCCTCCGTCGCCGCGCGGTAGGTCTTGGCCGGACGCACCAGATCGCGGAAATACGCGAGCGCATGGCCGACCAGCTTGTCGAGGACCGGATGGGTCTGCGGCCCGATCTCCGGGTCGTAGCGGCGGATGAAGCCCCACAGCACCGCCGGGTCCTCGGTATTGGCGACCGCCGCGAGGTTGAGCAACATGGCGAAGTTCAGCGAGCCGCCCTTGCCCACGGCTTCGGCCGCCGGCGGATGGCCGGCATGGAGGTGCCAGACCGGGTTGCCGAGCTGTTGCGCCGGCTCCTGGCCGGGGAACTTCTCGAGGAAGTTCAGGTAATCGTCGACCTGACGTGGGATCATCTCCACGAACAGGCGCTTGGCCTCGCGCGGCTTGTTGTACATGAACAGGGCAAGACTGTCGGCGGTGCCGTAGACGAGCCAATCGTCGATGGACAGGCCGTTGCCCTTCGACTTCGAGATCTTCTTGCCCTCCTTATCGAGGAAGAGCTCGTAGTTGAATCCCTCCGGCGGCTCGCCGCCGAGGGCACGGGCGATCTCGCCGGAGAGCTTCACCGAATCGATCAGATCCTTGCCGGCCATCTCGTAATCGACGCCGAGCGCCACCCAGCGCATGGCCCAATCGGGCTTCCATTGCAGCTTGGCGTGGCCGCCGGTGACCGGGGTCTCGTAGGCAGTGCCGGTCTTGGGGTCGCGCCAGACCAGGGTGCCGGCGGAGACCCGGACCTCGTCGATGGAGACCTGCATCACCTCCCCGGTCTCCGGGTGCAGCGGCAGGAACGGCGAATAGCTCGCCGAACGCTCGGCCCGGAGCGACGGCAGCATGATCGCCATCACGGCCTCGTAGCGGTCGAGCACCGTCAGCAGGGCCGTGTCGAACAGGCCGGCCTTGTAGCATTCGGTGGCCGAGCGGAACTCGTAGTCGAACCCGAACGCGTCGAGGAAGCGGCGCAGCTCGGCATTGTTGTGCGCGCCGAAGCTGTCATGCGTGCCGAATGGGTCGGGCACGCGGGTGAGCGGCTGGTTCAGCGCCGGGATCAGGATCTGCTTGTTCGGCACGTTGTCCGGCACCTTGCGCAGGCCGTCCATGTCGTCCGAGAAGGCGATGAGCCGCGTGGGCACGCTGTCGTTGGTGAGCACGCGGAAGGCGTGGCGCACCATGGAGGTGCGGGCCACCTCGCCGAACGTCCCGATATGCGGCAGGCCCGACGGCCCATATCCGGTCTCGAACAGCACTTCCGATTTCGGCTTGCGCTCCAGCCGCGCCACGAGCTTGCGCGCCTCCTCGAAGGGCCAGGCGGCCGCATGGGCGGCGGCCTCCACCAGGGCGGGGTCGAGGGCGAGCGGAGACGAGACGGGCGGGGCGGACATGGAATGGGCGTCAGTTCTGCGAGAAGACACGGGACGGCCGGAACCGGCCGGATGCGGCCGGGCACCCTAGGGAGCGGGCCGGGGAGGGTCAACGCGGAGGTGCGATGCGAGTCTCCGGCGAGGCCGGGGCCGAGGTCGCTCGAAGCCAGGCTTTGATGCTCGGTACGTCGAACAAGCGGGCATTCCCGACCCTTGCGGGGGCCGAGCGCGAACGCTCTCAGTCGCCCGCCCCCAAGATCAGCATGTCCAGGCGCATCCGCGTGATCGCGCCGATCTCGTCGAGGGCGGTGGCCTCCTCCTCGGCCTGTCCCCGTCCGAGGCGGGCCTCGAACACCGCGAGGATTTCGGCCCGGCTGCGGCCTCGTACGGCGATGATGAAGGGGAAGCCGAACCTCTCCCGGTAGGCGGCGTTCAGGCGGTCGAAGGCCGCTGCATCCTCGGGCGGCAGGTGGTCGAGGCCGGCGCTGCCCTGCTCGCTCGCCGAGTCGGCCGTCATGGCCCGCGCCCGTGCCTCGGGCCCGGCGAGTTCCGGATGCCCGTTGAGGAAGGCGAGGCGCTGCGCCTCGGGCGCATGGCGCACCGCGTCCATCATCGCGGCGTGCAGGTCGGCCACGCTGGCGAAGGGGCGGGCCGGCGCCACCGTCTCGGCGACCCAGGCCGCGTGTTCGAACACCCCGCCGAGCAGAGCGACGAAGGCGTCCCGGTCGAGACGGTGGATGGCGGCCAGATCCGACAAAGGCTTCAACTCCCGCGATAATCCGTACGACGACCCGGCGTGAACGGCATCGGCACGGGATCATGCTCCCTGGCTTCGACCATGGCGAACCGCGCCACCCTTTGTCCACGGCGATCTCCGCCTCGCTCACGGGGGCAGCCTCGTCGGGGCGCGGTCGACGCTCCCGCCCCGGGCACGGCCGTGGCGGTTCAGGCCGGCTCGGGCGCGGCGCCGGTGGTGCCTCGGCGCTCGCCGGCCGGGGTGGCGGGCGGGACGAAGGCGAGGATCAGCACGATCGTCGCGAGTTCGAAGACCGCGATCAGCCACAGGCCGGCGGAGGCCGAGCCGGTATGCTCGCGTAGATAGCCCATCACCGCCGGAGCGCCGAAGCCCGCCAGGTTGGCCACCGAGTTGATCAGCGCGAAGCCGGCCGCGGCGGCGGAGCCTGCCAGGAACCGCCCGGGAATCTGCCAGAAGACGGGGATCGCGCTCATCGTACCGGCGATCGCCACGGCGAGTGCGACCATGGCCAGAGCCGGGCTCGACGGGATCAGGAAGCCGACGAGGGCGATGGCCAGTGCCCCGATCATGGCGGGCACACCGCAATGCAGGCGCACCTCTGCGGTGTGATCGGAATGGCGCCCGTTGAGCACCATGCCGATGCCGCCGAACAGGAAGGCGGCGGCCATGATCCAGCCGATGGTGAGCGGGTCGGTGAAGCCTGCATCATGCACTACGCTCGGCCCGAAGAAGATCAGCGCCGAGTACCCCGTGACGAGGCAGAAATAGATCGCGATACACTGCCAGACCCGGACATCCTTCAGGGAGGCGAGGACGCCGTGCTCGCGGGGCCCCAAGGCCTCGGCGTCGCGGGCGAGGTCGGCTTCGATCAATGCCCGCTGCTCCGGTGTCAGCCAGTTGGCCTTGGCGGGGCGGTCGGTAAGAACGTTGCCGAGGAAGAAGATGGTGACGAGCCCTGCGAGGATCGAAGGGATACCCTCCAGCAAGAACACCCATTGCCAGCCGTCCCAGCCGTTCACGCCGTCCAGGCCGGTGAGGATCGCCCCGGCCAGCGGCCCGCCGATCACCCCGGCGATGGCCGCAGCCGACATGAAGAGGCCGAGCACCCTCGCCCGCCGCGCGCTCGGATACCAGTAGGTGAGGTACAGGACCACGCCTGGGAAGAAACCGGCTTCGAACACTCCGAGCAGGAAGCGGAGCACGTAGAAGAAGGCCGGCGTGGTGACGAACATCATCGCCACGCAGCAGGCGCCCCAGAGGAGCGTGATCCGCGCGATGGTCTTGCGGGCGCCGATATATTCCAGCAGCAGGTTGCTCGGCACCTCGCACAGGAAATACCCGATGAAGAAGATGCCCGCGCCGATTCCGTAGACCGTCTCGCTGAATTTGAGATCGGACAGCATCTGCAGCTTGGCGAAGCCGATATTGACCCGGTCGATCCAGGACAGGATCCAGAGCATCATCAGGAACGGCAGCAGGCGCCAGGTGATCCGGCGGTAGGCCGCGTCGAGTGACGGGTTCTGTCCGACCGATGACGTAGGATGAGTTGGATATGACCGGATCGCCATGGATCGCCCCGAAGATGGTCGCGTCATCGGCGGCAATGAAACTTTCACCGAAGTGCCGAGACGAGATGGACCCTCCCCTTATGCAATCCAAATCCTGATCGGGCCGTAAATCTCGACCCGTTCCGGCATGGTCAGCTTCCGCGATAAGTGGTGCAATTGCCGGGCGTGCACAGCATCGGCACGTGGTAGTGCTGCTTGGCGTCGAACACCGCGAACCGCACCACCGGGTTGTCCACGAAGATGTCCGCCTCGCTCACGCCGGGCCGGCTCTTCAGATAGCCGTCGATGAAGAATTCGAGCTGATATTGGCCGATCTTCGCCTCGGCCGCCGGCAGGATCGGTGTGTCGGTGCGCCCGTCGGCATTGGTGACGACGCTCTTCACGAGGCGCCAGTGCCCCTCCTCCAGCACCGAAAAGTCGATGCGCACGCCGGGCGCGGGGCGCCCGCGCTCCGAGTCGAGGATATGTGTCGTGATGCCGGCCATCGGGTCTCTCGGATCGTGTCGTTGGGAAGCGGTTGCGGACGGTCGGGGCGCTCAGCTGCCGCGATAATACGAGTAGCCCCAGGGCGTGAACAGGATCGGCAGGTGGTAGCGCTGGCTCGCATCGCGGATGTGGAAGCGGATCGGGACGAGGCTCAGGAAGTTCGGGCTCGGCAGCGCCACGCCGATCCGGGCGAAGTATTCCTCGACATGCATCAGCAATTCGTAGCGCCCGGTCTTCAGGGCGTCGTCGATGAGGAGCGGCTCGGGCGAGCGGCCGTTGGCTCCCGTCGTGATCGTCTTGATCGGCCGGTAGGTGTCGCCATCGCGCACGGAGAGGTCGCAGACCATGCCCGCGCCCGGTGTGCCGTGGAAATTGTCGATGGCGTGCATGGTGAGGCGCGGGCCGAGGCCGGATTGCATCGTCGGGCCGGTGGTTAGGGCGCCCGGCTGCACAGGAGCCGGGGCGGGCGCGCCCTGCGCCAGCACGGTGCCGGTGGCGGCGACCGTGCCGCCGAGACCGATTCCGGCAAGGCCGGCGCCGACCAGGCTGCGGCGCGTGAGGTCGGGTCGCTCAGGGGGGTGGTTCAACTGTGTCTCCTGCAGAGGGCCGGTTCCGGCGCGGCCGGGGGCGGGGTCAGGCCGGCTCATGGGCGGCACGGGCGGCGGCCCGGCGCTCCAGCGCCGGGGTTGAGGGTGGGACGAAGGCGAGGATCAGCACGATCGTCGCGAGTTCGAAGGCCGCGACCAGCCACAGGCCGGCGGAGGCCGAGCCGGTATGCTCGCGCAGGTAACCCATGAGGGCGGGGGCGCCGAAGCCTGCGAGGTTGGCCACCGAATTGATCAGGGCGATGCCGGCCGCGGCGGCCGAGCCTGCCAGGAACCGCCCGGGGATCTGCCAGAAGACGGGGATCGCGCTCATCGTACCGACGATCGCCACGGCGAGCGCCAGCATGGCCAGAACCGGGCTCCACGGGACCAGGAACCCGACGAGGGCGATGGCCAGCGCCCCGATCGTCGCCGGGATCCCGCAATGCAGGCGCGCCTCGCCGGTCCGGTCGGAGTGGCGCCCGTTGAGGATCATCCCGATGCCACCGCATAGATAGGCCGCCGACATGATCCAGCCGACGGTGAGCGGGTCGGTGAAGCCGGCATCGCGCACCACGCTCGGCCCGAAGAAGGTCAGGGCCGAGTTCGCCATGATGATGCAGAAGAAGATCGCGATGCACTGCCAGACCCGGACATCCTTCAGGGAGGCGAGGATGCGATGTTCGCGTGGACCCAAGGCCTCGGCATCGCGGGCGAGATCCGCCTCGATCAGCGCCCGCTGTTCCGGTGTCAACCAAGTGGCCTTGGCGGGGCGGTCGGTCAGGTAGAGGAGCGTCACGAATCCCGCGAGGATCGACGGGATGCCCTCCAGCAGGAACACCCATTGCCAGCCGGCCCAGCCGTTGACGCCGTTCATGCCGGTGAGGATCGCGCCGGCCAGCGGCCCGCCGATCACCCCGGCGATCGCCGAGGCCGACATGAAGAGGCCGAACACCTTCGCCCGCCGCTCACTCGGGTACCAGTAGGTGAGGTACAGGATCACGCCCGGATAGAAGCCGGCTTCGAACACTCCGAGCAGGAAGCGGAGCACGTAGAAGAAGGCCGGTGTGGTGACGAACATCATCGCCACGCAGCAGGCGCCCCAGAGGAGCGTGATCCGCGCGATGGTCTTGCGGGCGCCGATATATTCCAGCAGCAGGTTGCTCGGCACCTCGCACAGGAAATAGCCGATGAAGAAGATACCCGCGCCGATGCCGTAGACCGTCTCGCTGAATTTGAGATCGGACAGCATCTGCAGCTTGGCGAAGCCGATATTGACCCTGTCGATCCAGGACAGGATCCAGAGCATCATCAGGAACGGCAGCAGGCGCCAGGTAATCCGGCGGTAGGCCGCGTCGAGCGACGGACGAGGTCCTGCCGATGACGCATCGGAAACTGGATATGACCGGATCGCCATGGATCGCCTCAGGGTCCGTCACACCATCGACGCCGATGCAAACCACGCCGAAACATTAGCAATAGTTGGACCATGTTCCCGCGCGATCCGACATCCGACCGGGCCGTGAAACTCGCCTGCGAGCGAGGTTATCCACGCCGGGCGAGGCTTTTCATCGCGTTCCTCAGGGCTGCGGAGCCAACCGGAAACCTTCGCGCTTCGATGGCGTAGACAGACGGTGATCGACGCCTTGCCAAGGAGACCATGCCATGTGGCCCGACAGACGCTTCCTCGATCTCGTCGGTCTGGATCATCCCATCGTCCAGGCCCCGATGGTGGGGCCTCGGGGCCAGCTCACGGCTGCCGTCTCCACCACCGGCGCCCTCGGGTCGCTGGCCTGCGCCGCCCTGAACGCCGAACAGGTGCGCAGCGAGGTCGCGGCGATCCGCCTGAACACGGATCGTCCGTTCAATCTGAATTTCTTCTGCCACGCTCCGGCCGCCGCCGATCCGGCCCGCGAGGCCGCATGGCTCCAGCGCGTGACACCCTATTACCGCGAGCTTGGCCTCGACCCCGCCGCGCCCGTCGCCATGGCCAACCGTGCGCCTTTCGACGAGGCGATGTGCGCCGTCGTGGAGGATCTGCGCCCGGCGGTGGTCAGCTTCCATTTCGGGCTTCCCGAGGCCGCCCTCCTCCGCCGCGTCAGGGAAGCGGGCTGCCTCGTCGTCTCGTCCGCCACCACGGTGCGTGAGGCGCGCTGGCTCGATGAGCGTGGCGTGGACGCGATCATCGCCCAAGGGGCCGATGCCGGGGGCCATCGCGGCATGTTCCTCACCGATGCGGTGGAGTCCCAGGTCGGCACCTTCTCTCTGGTGCCGCAGGTGGTGGACGCGGTGCGCGTCCCGGTCATCGCGGCGGGCGGCATCGCTGATGCGCGCGGGATCGCCGCGGCGCTCATGCTCGGCGCGTCCGCCGTCCAGATCGGCACGGCCTACCTCCTCTGCCCGGAGGCCGGCATCTCCGCCGTTCATCTCGCCGCCCTGCGGGCCGCCCGCGACGAGGATACGGCGCTCACCAACGTCTTCACGGGGCGCCCCGCCCGAGGGCTCGTCAACCGTGCTTTGGCGGAGCTCGGCCCGGTGAGCGCCGACGCTCCCGCCTTTCCCTCCGCCGCCGTGGCGCTCCAGCCCCTGCGCCAGCGCGCGGAGGCGGGAGGCTCGGGCGATTTCTCGCCGCTCTGGTCCGGTCAGGCGGCGTCCCTGGCACGGGAAACGGGGGCTGCGGACCTAACTACGAGGCTGGCGGATGACGCGAGCAGGATGCTGAGGATTCGCGGATAGGCCCACCTTCCGATGGGGACGGGCTGGCGATTCAGAACGGACTGACGGGGAAGAACCGCAGGTACAGCTCTGCGTATTTCCCCTCGTCCCAGAGCCGTTGCAGGGCTTCGTCGAGGGCGCGGGAGAGGGCCGTATCCTCTCGGCGGGTGACGAGGCCGATGCCTTCGCCGAAATAGTGGTTTTCTAAATAGTCGCCGCCCACCAGCGCGCAGCAATTCGATGAATCGATGCCGCCGATCCACAAGGCGAGGTTGAGCCCGTCGGCGAAGACGTAGTCCACGTCGCCGCGCCGCAGCGCGCCTTCGGCGGTGGCGAGGTCGGTGAACTCGCGCGCCTCCGCCTGGGGGAAGAACGCCTTGAGATAAGCCGCATGCGCGCTTGCCGCGACGATTCCGACGGACTTGCCCGCGAGGGCCTTGGCCGATGGGGCGGGAAGGCCCTTGTCCGTGCGGGCGGCGAAGCGCGCCGGCCAGCGAAAATACGGACGGGTGGCGAGGAACCGGCTGCGCAGGGTCGGCGTCAGCGGGATGGCGGCGGCGACCACGTCGCCCTGCCGGTCGGCCAGCCCGTCGAGCAGCGTATCGAACCGGCGCGCCTGGATGGTGCAGCTGAGCGTCAAGCGTTCGCAGACCGCCCGGACGAGTTCCACCACGAAGCCGGTCGGCGCGCCGTCAGGGCCTGCGAAATGCAGGGGCGGGAACTCGTCGTCGGTGAGGAAGCGGATGGCGCGCGCCGTCTGCGGCGCCTCGATCCGTTCGAGCCGGCTGCGCGGATTCCAGAAATTCGGGATCGTCACGCCCGGCGAGGTGGCTTCCTGCGCCGACGCCAGCGAAACGGCGAGGAGCGCCGTCACCAGCAAAGCGGCGGCGGACCGCCTGCCTCGGGTTGACGGCCTGGTTGTATCTGTGTCGCACTGGTTGTGCGCGGGAATCGTCTGGCTCACGGCTCTCCCCCTATCACGTTCCCGGGCCTCGGGGAGCCGGTTCCGGTGTCGATCGTCGGTTTCAGGAACCTGCGCGGCAAAACGGTGGCACTGCCTCCGGAGATCGCGTTTCTCCTCAGCCACGCCGCGTCCCCGCTGATGCTGGCGAAGGCTGCGGCCCTGGCCCGGGCGAGCGGCACCGATGCCGCCACCACCCTGATCCAGGCCGGGTTGATGGAAGAGGAGCGCTTCTACCGCGCCCTCGCGCTCACCCTCGGGGCGCGGTTCCTCGGCGGAACCCTACCCCTCGGCGCAGGCGCGCGGTTTCCCGACAGCCTGATCGCGGGCGTCGCCCCCCTCGCACTGGGAATGGGGGCCGCGTTCGTCTATGCCCCTCGGGGGCGTGCGATCGCCGAATTGCTGCAGGGGCGCAGCCCGACGGGGCTGATGCCGGCGATCACCACGCCGACCGCCCTGCGCCACGCGATCTTCGCCCAACGCGCGGCGGGAATCGCCGCCCATGCCTCGGACGACCTTCTCAGGAGGAGGCCGGACTGGGCCTACAATGCCGCCCCCGTGGCGCCGCTCCTCGCTCTGGCCGGTCTCATCTTCGGGGCGCTCGTTCTCGCCATGGCCAGCCTGCCGGCGCTCCTCGTCACGGCGGCCTGGGTCCTGGTGCAGGTCGGGTTCCTCGCCCTCCTCACCTTTCGCGTGGCCGCCATCGGGCCGACCGGCGAGGTTGCGCCGGAAGACCCGCCCGGACCCGGGCTGCCGGATGGCGACCTGCCGGTCTACACGGTGTTCGTGGCGCTCTACCGGGAGGCGGCGGTGGTGCCGCGCTTGCTGGAGGCGCTGACGCGCTTCGATTACCCGGTCTTATGCAGCAACCTCACCCAAAAGCGTTGAGGTGAAGGCAAATGCCCAAAGGTCGCCTAACCCATTGTTCGAGTTAAGGTTCCTATTAAGTGTCAATAGATACTAGCGCGTCATATTGTCTCATATTTAGAACAAATAGAGAACAGGGGTCGTTTTTCTATTGTTGCCCCTATATCCCATAACGACTCACAGCCCGAAGTCCTGTGAGAAACTCGAAGGAAAAGCACTCTTTCGGCCAACTGGCGGGGAAGCGCGAGACACCTATGGCAACTGTTTTTGATGTCGCGGATCACATTCTGGCAACTCGTGGTCCGATGACGGCCATGAAATTGCAGAAGCTTGTCTACTACAGCCAAGTTTGGAATGTGGTGTGGCATGACGACGTGCTGTTCGCTGAGCCTATCGAAGCCTGGAAGAATGGCCCTGTCGTTCGGGATCTTTGGTCGGCAACAAAGGGACAGTTCAGGATCGAGCGCATTCCAGCGGAGTGCCCGAGGAGAGCCTTGTCTGAAGCAGAAATAGCAAATATTGACCGCGTCCTCGCCACATATGGTGAAAAGGACGCTCAATGGTTGAGTGACCTTACGCATATGGAAGATCCTTGGAAGGAAGCCTATGCGGAAGGGCAAAACACCGAGATTAGCCTTGAAACGATTTCTGAATACTATTCTACCCTAAACGCACATGCGGCGGCGTGAGGCACGGATAGCAAGGAAGGAAGCGCAGGCTCTCAAGGACGCTGAGAAATCAGTTCGCTTGAAAGAAAGCGTCGCGGCATTGCCAACCCCTAGATTTGGCGCCGATCCTTCTTCAGTATTCCAAATGAAGATGACATGGTCTGCAGAAGGCGCTGACTGTGAAGAATGCTGGTCGTCTGGAACGCCTCGTCAATGGTCGGATGACGAGTGGGAAAAAATAATCGCTCCAAAACTCATTGCATTTGAGGGGCTGCTGTGGCGCGAAATAGATACTTTTTCTAGCGACACAGGTCACAAAATGCATCACCCCATGGATACAGATGACATTCTTGAAGAAGCGCAGCTTAGGCTTATGGAAATAGAAAAGCACGCTGATACAATCTTTAGATTTCGATTGGGAAACAAGAAGAGATTATGGGGACACCGCATTGTCTCGAATTTCGAGATCATTTGGTATGACCCCTTGCACGAAATTTATCCAACTGACCCTGATTGAGTAGATAGTTTCCATACTCGAACGTTCTTCCGCCTGCCTGCATCACCTATCCGCCCCTGGACGACAGCCCGGCTCAGGCTCTGAATGATGCGGTAGGCTACCGCCTTCCGCAGCATCATGTCCTGATCGTCCCAGCCCTTTGCACGGATCACAGCAAGCGCGATCTCCCGCGTCGTGAGTGGCTTGCCGGCTTCTTCCAGCGCCTTTTTGCACAGCCCGAACATCTCCCCGTAGACGAACAGCCGGTTGAGATGGGCGTAGGCAGGGAAGCGCAGTTCGGTCGCCGGGGTTAGTTCATAGAGCGCTAGGACCGCCGTCACTGACGCAAGGTCGCGCTCTGCCACGGCCAGCTGCGCCCGTAGCGCCATGATATGGCTCTCAATCTCATTGCGCTTGGCAGTGAGGGTGTTGACGATCTGAGGAAGAGCCATCTCAGGCCACCTTCGCCATATGGCGCTGCCAGTAGCCCTTCCAGACCTTGGACGGAGCGTGCGTAAGGGCAGCGCCGGTGATGAGGGCGTACTGTTCGCCGTTGCTCACCCTGCGGTGGTTCTCGCGCCAAGCCATCTCACCAGCGTAGGAGGCGAGGTAAGCGCCGCTGATGTGGTGGTGGATACCCATCTCAGCGCGACGGAGGCGGGAGAAGAACGACTCAGCCTGATTGGTGCAAGCGTCGTCGAAGCTGTAGCCCTCCTGATGGTTGATGCGGTGGGTCGTGAACGTTTTGTGGAGACGATCCCAGCCCTTGGCCTCGTCAGCGTGGACAACGCTTCCAGCCTCAACGCGCTGTTCAATCGTCGGGACCGACTCGGCTTCCGAGCGGAAGGCGAAGGTGAGAGCCTTGCCGCCGCGCTCGCGGATCACGACGACGACGCGACGCTTGCCAGTCTGGTTCTCGGCAAGGCGACGGTCGATCCGGTCCGCCTTCATGTTCGCGGGGCGAACGTGGCCACCGAAATAGGCCCCGTCCACTTCAACCGTGCCCGACACCGTAGCGCCAGCGACCTCAGCCGAAACGGCCTCGCGGAGCTTGTGAGCCATTACAAACGCCGTCCGATATTGGACATTAAGATCGCGGGAAAGCTGGAGGGCGCTATGGCCCTTCGCGCCGTTGGCGAAGATCGCGATGGCGAGGAGGTGGTCACGGATCGGGAGCTTGCGGGAGGCGAAGATGGTGCCAGAGGTGACGCTGTACTGATGGCGGCAACCAGCGCACTTGAAGAGCTTGCGGGTGGCGATGAAGGAGTGCTTGAGGCAGCCGCAGCGGGGACAGAACGGAGCGCCTTCGGTGGCCTCCCAGCGGATCGCTTTGAACGTCTCCCAAGCCTGATCGTCCGAGAGGCGGGCGACCTTTGCGAGGCTGAGGGAACGGGCCGCTTTGGAGAGAAGGAAGTGCTGGGCCACGGCGTTCGCCTCAACGTTTTGCGTTGAGGTGAGTTCTATAGATGCATTTTAGGCAGGTCAACGCTTTTAATCGCCGTTGACGCTTAAAAACGTCGATGTTACCGTTTCTGTATGATGACGCCTCAGCAATGCCGTGCGGCCCGTGGATGGCTCGACTGGCCTCAGCAAGAGCTGGCCAAGCGGGCAAACGTGGGCCTCAGCACGATCCGTCAGTTTGAAAACGGCTTGCGCGATCCCATTGCCAACAACCTCTCTGCAATGAAGCGAGCCTTTGAGGAGGTGGGGGTTGCGTTCTTAGACGAGCCGGCCGGGATCACCGTTGCTGGCGATCCCGGCGCGACGAATCAGAACTGGAGCGGCGAAGCACCGTGATGTGACGTGCCGTGGACGATCTTTGAGACCGTGCCGCCGTTCACGCAGAAATAGTGAGACGCCTTCTGCTGGCTCCACCGCTTGACCAGCACCGCATGCAGGATGTGGCAGGCTGTGAGGTGGTCGCAGGGAAACTCTGGCCGCCTGACGGGCTCAGAGGAGGGGCGAGTTTTGCGTTTAGCCATGGGTGATCCTTTTCGCTGAGTGCGAGGTGATCTCCCGGCTTGAAGGGAAACGGCAGAGGTGCGATAATATGGCTGTGGGTGCCATCGCTCCTCTGCGCTTCCCTCCAACTCGGAAGGTAGTTCAGCCTGTGTTGGTCCTGGCCGGGCTGGCGGTCCCTTTGCGAGGGGGATTTGCTGGCCCGACTGCTTTCTCTCCCGGCTCGAACCTATGCCAGAGAGCTAGCGTGTAACTTCCTCATCTCACTCAGCATCCAGTGGGTTCGTTACGCGCTCCCCCACGTTGAAAATGTCGTTGGGGCGTCGGGAGGGATAATCCTGAAAGCCACCTTCTGGCGACTGGGCGAGGTCGTTGCGGAGCTTGCGCCCAGGATAATAGGCCCCGTGGTGGCGCTCGACTTCCTCGCCCCCCGTGAGCCTCTTCATAGTGTCGCGATATTGATTCGTTGTGATATCGAGGCCGCGACGTTGGCAGTAGGAAATCAGTTCTTCCTTGGTCATGCCCGCTTCCGGAGCGGCCAACAAAGCCTCCCTGAACGCTCCAATAACGCTCCCGTACGCAACGGAACCGCGACCACGCTGCCCTTCGACGGTTGTACGTGAAGCTGCGTGAGGAGGTGGTGCGCTTTGCATTAGGGTGGGAATGCGGTGATCAATATTACTGACCGCTGCGCGGGTCATCTTGTCGACGGTCTCAGCTGCGCCTTGGCGATAGCCTTCCGCATAGGCGCGCCTAACCGCAGCATTCACCTCAGCTAGTATCAGGCACAAGCCTGCGGGATCGTCGGACATGTCCCCTCCAGGGGGGGGGTGTGGTCATGGTGTCAATACCCCTAGCACGGGCGAGTAATGCCCGCAACATATCGATCACACCCCCCACACCACCCCCAATGCCCTCACCCCTCAGGTGGATAGGGTCTTAGATGTCGACGTTCACCTCAACGCTCTAGGTGAGATTGGACGGCAAGCGGCGGCATCTCAGGTGCCGCCGTTTCTGTTTGGGGCACGAATAATCTTGGCAACCCCAACTCAGGTGAGTGCGCCCGTCGAAAGATGGCCTCATAACGCTGTTCTCCCGAAGAGAAGAACTCACGCGTCGGTAATCAGATCGCTGGGGCCTTACCTCCAAGCCAATCTGGTGAGCTTTATGTTGAACGTCCATAATCCGGCAAGAAACCATGTCCCTGAGTCAACTCCGGATCTTATCCTCTACACGATGCAATTGAATTGCGACATTCGGGCAGAGCTAGACCAAAGTCGCGCGCTTCTAAGGGAGTCGAGGGAAATCCTTCGCGAAATCTCGTCGCTCAATCTGAACTACGAATACCCTCCGGTAGCGCTGCCAGACACGACTGCTTCCTAATTGGCGGGCGGGAAATGCTCGATGAACCGAAGTCCGTCCCACAGCTCGACGGCGTGTCCGTCCACCATCGCCTTGGCGTGCTTACAGGCTTGCTCATCATCCTCAGCTTCAAGGCGCAGAGCGTTCACAACTGTCCCGCTCTTGGCGATGATGATTGCCCGATAAGCGGGTGCGCGCGGCTCAGTGAGTGAGTCCGACCGTGATGATGAGCCATCCGACATGGTCGCGCTCCGCTTTTTGAAAGGGAGGGAGCGCAATACTCTCTCAGCTGCCGAAATCCACGATACTCAACGGCAGTTTGCGACACTCCCCCAATGAGGAGGGTTCGTAAACAATGGCGGCTTGTTTTGTACGATCTCAGACAGAATGCCAGGTCGGTTGATCCGCACCATACCGACGAACTCACCTCAACGCTTTTGGGTGAGGTTGCTGCATAAGACCGCGATTACCCGGTGGCGAAGCTCGACATCAAGCTCCTCACCGAGGCCGACGATGCCGCCACGGCGGGGGCGCTCGCCTGCCTTACCCTGCCGGCACATGTGGAGGTCGTCGTCGTGCCGCCGGGGCTGCCGAAGACCAAGCCGCGCGCCCTCAACGCCGCCCTGCCCCTGGCAAGGGGAAGCTGCCTCGTGGTCTACGACGCGGAAGACGTGCCCGATCCCGGCCAGTTACGGGCGGCGGCCGGGGCCTTCGCCCGCGCCTCCCCGCGCACCGCCTGCCTGCAGGGCCGCCTCGTCATCGACAATGCCCGCGATTCCTGGCTCACCCGGTGCTTCGCCCTCGAATACACGGCCCTGTTCGACGTGCTCGGCCCGGCGCTGGCGGCGTGGCGTCTGCCGACGCCGCTCGGCGGCACCTCCACCCATTTCCGGACCCACATCCTTCGCGCCGTCCATGGCTGGGATGCCTGGAACGTCACCGAGGATGCCGATCTCGGCCTGCGGCTGGCGCGGGCCGGCTACGATGTGGGTGATCTGCCGAGCAGCACGATCGAGGAGGCGCCGGCCCGCTACAAGGCCTGGCTCAACCAGCGCACCCGCTGGATGAAGGGCTTCCTCCAGACCAGCCTCACCCATGGCCGCACCCCCATGGCGACATTCCGCGAACTCGGGCCGCTGGCGAGCCTCTGCGCGCTGGCCCTCATCCCCGGTACGGTGGTGTCGGCCCTGTCCTACCCGTTCCTGATGCTGCCGGCCGTGGTCTCCCTGTGGCCGGGCCGGATCGAGGCGGGGAGCGACTTTTGGGCGAATCTGCCCACCGGCACCGCGATCACGGTCCTCGTCTCCGGCTTCGTGGCGATGTTGCTGCCCGCCTATATCGGCTGCCGGCGACGGGGCTGGCACGATCTCGTCCCCTTCGTGCCCCTGCTGCCGGCCTATTTCCTGCTCGTCAGCCTCGCCGCCTGGCGCGGGGTGATCGAGCTGATCCTGGCGCCAGACCGCTGGAACAAGACCGAACACGGCCTGTCCCGCACCTCGCGCAGCGGGGCGCTGACACCGCACCCACCGCGATGACCGGGCACGGCACCATGACGCGTTACAGCGCCTTGGCGAGTTCCGCCGCCGTCTGGTCGGCGGGTTTCGTCAGGTTGAGGGCGTTCACGAAGCGGTTCCGGCCATCCATGATGTAGACCAAAGCCGTGTGCTCCATCGTGTAGTCGTCCCCCTTGGTCGGCACCTTGCGGACATAGGCGCGGTAGGCCTTCACGGCCGCGTTGACCTCCTCCTGCGAGCCGGTGAGGCCGACGATGCGGGGATCGAAACTGGCGAGGTAGGTCTTCAGGGCCTCCGGCGTGTCGCGCTCGGGATCGACCGCGATGAACAGCGCCTTCGTGTCCTTGCCCTTGGGCCCGAGCGCCTGGAGCACATCACCGATCTGCTGCAGCGTGGTCGGGCAGACGTCGGGGCAATGGGTGAATCCGAAGAAGACCAGATGGGTCGCCCCGGCGAAATCCCGCTCGGTGACGCGCCGTCCGTCCTGGTCGGTGAGGGTGAAGGGGCCGCCGACGCTGCTGGTCGCCACCTGCCCCGCCTTCGGCACGAGCATCACGGTGGCCGCGACGCCGAGCGCCACGAGGCCGAGGGCGAAGAGGATGAGGGGAAGGGCGCGACGCATGGGGAGCCTTCAAGCCGGTTCCTGGGGAGACGCTGCGGCAAGAGCATGGGCCGGGGATGCGGGCAACCGTCAATGTGTCGCCGGGGGGGCTCCGTGAGACCGGCTTCCCCACGCGGGTCAGCGCGTCGCGAGGGCGGCGATCAGTTTGTGGGTCGTGCTGGTCAAGGCGGAGAACGCCGCGAAATCGATGCTGTTGATGACGACGAAAACCCCGACATCGCGTCCCGGTGCGAAGGCGACGTAGCTCATGAAGCCGGCGCCTCCGCCGCTCTTGGCCAGCATCGCCGGTTCGTTCCCCTTGGCCGCCAGGGCCACCCAGCCGAGGGCCAGACCCGCCATGGGCGACGCTTCGTCGAAGCCGATCGCCGCCGGCATCGATTGGCGCTGGCGGTAGACCGCGTGGCTCAGGGCGAGCGCGCCGCTCGTGGCGGTGACGTTGTGCCGGAGCCAGCGGGCCATGTCGTTGCCGGTGCTGTAGAGGCCGCCGCTTCCCCCCGTCGCCTGGGTGTCGACGCAGGTGGCCGGGCCGCCGAGGCCCGAACCGATCATCAGCCGGGCGCATTGCTCCGGTGTCGGCGAGAGAACCGTATCCGGCATTCCGAGGGGCGCGGTGACGTGGCCGCGCAGCACGTTCGCATAGGACGCGCCGCCTGCCGTCCCGACCGCATCGGCCAGGAGGTCGAACCCCACATTCGAGTAGGACGTGACGGTGCCGGGGGCCCAAGGCAGCGTGTAGTTGCCGAGCCAGGACCAGCGGTCGTCGCGGGTCGGCCAGGCGCGGGGATTCGTGCCTTCGGGGGCGTGTCCCATCTCGCGCGGTAGGGCGCCCGAATAGGTTGCGAGGTCGAGGAGGGTGATGGGGCGCCCTTCGAAGGCGGGAACCTTCGCCTGCGGCGCGAAGCTCTGCAGCGGATCGGCGAGGGAGAGCTTCCTCTCCGTGGCGAGGGAGGCCAGGACTTCCGTCGTGAAGACCTTGGTGATGGAATTGAGCCGCACCAGGCTCGTTCCGTCGGGCGTGATGCCGTTGCCCTTCTCGGTCTCGCCGTAGCCGCGGATGAAGGTCCCGTCCCCACGCACGACCACCAGGATCATACCGGGCGCGCCGGATTCGAGGAACAGGACGTCACCGGTCAAGTCCGTCGCCGCCGCGATCACCGGATCGTCGGCGCTAAATGCTCGTGTCGTCGTCGCGAGCGACAGGGCAAGGGCGAGGACAGCGAATCGCTTGTTCACGGCGTGGCTCCGATTCTGGTCGGAACTCTACACGCATCGCACGTGGTGCAAGCCTATCGGGCGTGGGGGGCCACCGCGTCGATTCACAGATGTTTGGTCGTGACACCGTTCCCAGGGGCGTTCGCGCATCCGGGAGCCTTTGTTTCAGCCCTCGCCGCCCTTGCCACGGTCGCTGGCCAGGGAGGTGCTCTCGCGCCGGAGCGGGCACCGACGGGGCAGACCTCAGCATCCTCCCGGTGAAATGGAAGCCGCGCCTTGTCCAATGAACGCCGCGCGACGGTCAGATCGCCAGCTTGTCCGGCTCTGGCGTTGCCGCGACCGCTTCAAGCCTGTGCAGCCGCAAAGCCTCGCCCACCATCAGCAGGGCCGGCCCATCGAAGCCCGATGCCTCCACCCGGTCCGCCAGATCGGCGGCTGTGCCGGACACGACGGCTTGGTTGGGCCGGGTGGCGTTGAAGACGAGGAGCGCGGGGGTGGCCGGGGCCAGACCCTCGGCGACGGCGCGTTCGAGAAGCTCGCGCAGGGTCTTTTTCGGCATGTAGACCACGGTGGTGACGCTCGGATCGGCGAGCGCCCCCCAGTTCAGGTCCGCCGGCAGGGCACCGCGCCGGTCGTGGCCGGTGACGAATTGCAGGCGTCGCGCCGAGTCGCGGTTGGTCAACGAGACGCCCAGCGATGCGGCCGCCCCCTGTGCCGCCGAGATGCCCGGCACCACGCTCACGGGGATTCCCGCCTGATGGCAGGCGTCGATCTCCTCGCCGGCTCGGCCGAAGACGAGGGGATCGCCGGATTTCAAGCGCACCACCTGCTTGCCGGATTTGGCGAGCTGCACCATCAGCGCGTTGATGTCGTCCTGGCGGCAGGAGGGGCCGTGCCCGGTCTTGCCGACCAGCATGGTGCGCGCCTCGCGGCGGGCATAATCGAGGATCTCGGGCGCCACGAGATCGTCGTAGAGGATCACGTCGGCGTTGCGGAGCGCCCGCAGGGCCTTCAGCGTCAGGAGCTCGGCATCGCCCGGCCCCGAGCCGACGAGGGTCACCGCCCCACCCTTCGGTGCGGCGTCCGTCTGGCCGAGAAGCTCGGCGAGGTCCGCCTCGGTGGGAGCCCGGTCCGGCTCGGCGAAGGCGCGATCCGTGAACCGCTCCCAGAAGGCGCGGCGGTCGGAGAAGGCGTGGAAGCGGCTCGTGACCTCCTCGCGCCAGTCGCGGGCGGCACCGATCCAGGCCTTGAACCCGCGCGGGAGCATGCCCTCGATCCGGGCGCGCACCGTCTGCCCGAAGACAGGAGCCGCGCCCTCCGTCGAGATGCCCACCACCATGGGCGAGCGGTTGACGATGGCACCGAACTTCACGTCGCAGAGATGCGGCCGGTCGACGGCGTTGACGATGGCGCCGGTCGCCCGCGCCGCGGCCACGAAGGCGATGCAATCGGCCTCGTCCTCCATGGCGCCGATGCAGAAGGCCGCGCCCTGGAGGTCGGAGGGTTGCCACTGGCGCTCGTGCAGGGTCACGCTGCCGGCGACGATCTCGCCCGGCACTGCGCGCAACTCGTCGCTGGGCTCCGGCGCGTAGACGTCGACATCGGCCCCGGCGGCGGCGAGCAGCTTCACCTTCCACGGCGCGCCGCCATTGGACCCGGCCAGCACCGCGCGTTTGCCCTGCAGCGGCACGAAGACCGGCAAGACCGCCAGCGGTTCGAGGCCGGCATGTCCGGCGCCCTCACGGGCGGCGATTCCGGCGGGTCGGGTTTCCCGGGGCTGGCGGGGCGTGCTCATGGCGTGAAAATGAGCTTATGCGGCGTCGCGCGCAAGCGCCTGCGGCAGCAGCTTGCGGATCTCTGGGATGCACGAGCCGCAATTCGTGCCGGCCTTGCAGGCGGCACCCACCGCCTCGACGCTGTGAGCGCCGGCCGCGATGGAGGCGGTGATGACATCGAGGCCGACCCCGTGGCAGGCGCAGACGGTTGGCCCGGCCGACGCCGTCTCGGCCCGGCCTGAGAGCAGGGCGCGTCGGGCGGAGGGTTCGAGATCGGGCGCGGCGAAATAGGCCTTCTCGGATTCCCAGCCCGGCTTCGCGTCGCCGGGTGTCAGGGCCAGACAGGCGACGAGACGCTCCCCGTCATAGGCGGCGAAACGGTAGCGGCCACGGGCGTGGTCGGCATATTCGGCGATCTCGAGGCCCTGGAACATCCCCCTCAGCATCAGCGCGACTTCGCGCGAACTCTCCTGGGTGGCGAAGTGCAGCCCGGATCCGCCCTGGATCGTGGCACGCGCCCACCACCAACCGGCGGGAAGCGACCGCTGCTCGCGGGTCAGCAGGAAGCCGCGGCTGCGATAGACGGCCGGCGCGATGGCGGACGGCGTCGCCTTCAACTCGGGCTGCCCAGAGACCGGATCGGGGATGCCGCGCGCGAGGGCGCCGACCCGCCCCTCCGACGCGGTGGCCCCGCTCCAGTGGAAGGCCGCGAAGAGGTCGCCCCGGCGCATACCCTCCCCCACCATCACCTCCAGTACCGCCGCGCCATGCGCGGTAGAGACCGTGGCGAGGCCGCCATGGGTCACGCCCATCGTGGCCGCGTCGTCGGGATGGATCTCCACGAAGGGCACGTCGCGATGAGCCGACAGGCGCTGGCTCTTCCCGGTGCGCGTCATCGTGTGCCAATGGTCGCGGACTCGTCCGGTATTGAGCACGAAGGGGAAGTCCGCGCTCACGGCCTGGGCCAGCGCCGGGGGCTGTACGGCGACGAAACGGGCGCGCTTGTCGAAGGTGAAGAACTGCCCGTCGGCGAAGAGCCGCTGCCGGCCCTGCTTTCCCCCACGCTTCGTCAGGGGCCACTGCACGGGCGCCGCTCCGGCATAGGCGATATCGGAGATGTCGCTCACCGCGCCGATGTCGAAGTCGCGGCTGCCGTTATTCTCGAAGGCCGAGAGCGAGGCATGTTCGCGGAAGATCGCGGCGGCGTTCGGATAGGCGAAGGCCTCGCCGTGGCCGAGGCGCTTGGCGACGTCGCTGATGATCGCCCAATCCGCCCGTGCCTCGCCGGGAGCCTTGAGGAAGCTGCGCTGGCGCGAGATGCGCCGCTCGGAATTGGTGACGGTGCCGTCCTTCTCGCCCCAGGCCTGGGCCGGCAGCAGCACGGTCTTCCGGCCCGTCGCCATGGCGGTGTCGCTGTCGGACACGGCCTCGGAGACGACGTAGAGATCGAGCCCCTTGATCGCTTCGCGGATCGCGTCGGCACGGGGCATCGACACGACGGGGTTGGTGCCCATCACCCAGAGGGCCTTGATCTTGCCGCGCTCCACCGCCTCGAACAGGGCGACGGCCTTCATGCCCTCGCCGGTGATGATGTTCGGCGCCGACCAGAACCGGCGGACCCGGTCCACTTCCTCGGGCGCGAAATGCATGTGGGCGGCGAGCATGTTGGCGAGCCCGCCGACCTCGCGGCCACCCATGGCGTTGGGCTGGCCGGTGAGGGAGAGCGGCCCCGCGCCGGGCTGGCCGATGCGGCCGGTGGCGAGGTGGCAATTGATGATGGCGTTGCCCTTGTCGGTCCCCTGAGCCGACTGGTTCACCCCTTGCGAAAAGCCGGTGACGACGCGCTTCGTACGCGCGAACAGGGTGAAGAATTGCCCGACATCCGCCTCCGACAGCCCAGTGGCGGCGGCCGTCGCGGCGATGTCCGGCGCGATCGAACGGGCGCGCTCCAGGGCCCCGTCGAGGCCGGTCGTGTGGTCGAGGACGAAACGGTAGTCGAAAGCACCTGCGCTCGCGAGATGGACCAGGAGGCCGGAGAACAGGGCGGTGTCGGTGCCCGGCTTCAGGCCGAGGAAGAGGTCTGCCTCCTCCCCCGTCTGTGTCCGGCGCGGGTCGATCACCACGAGCTTGGTGCCGCGCTTGGCGCGGGCATCGACCATGCGGCGGAACAGGATCGGGTGGCACCAGGCGGTGTTGGACCCCACCAGCACGATGAGATCGGCCTCGTCGAGATCCTCGTAGCAGCCCGGCACCGTGTCCGAACCGAAGGCGCGGCGGTGGGCCGCCACCGCGCTCGACATGCAGAGGCGCGAGTTGGTGTCCACATGGGGCGTGCCGAGGAAGCCCTTCGCGAGCTTGTTAGCGACGTAGTAATCCTCGGTGAGGAGCTGGCCGGACAGGTAAAAGGCGATCGAATCCGGGCCGTACTGCTCGGCGACCTTCCGTAGCCCGCCGGCCACGGTGCCGAGGGCCGATTCCCAGCTCGACCGTACCCCATCGACGACGGGATGCAGCAGGCGGTTGTCGAGGGACAGGGTCTCGCCGAGGGCGGAGCCCTTGGAGCAGAGGCGGCCGAAATTGGCCGGGTGCTCGGTATCGCCGGCAATCCCCGCGCCGCCCTGCCCGTCCGGCGTGGCGATCACGCCGCAGCCGACGCCGCAATACGGGCAGGTGGTCTTCACGGCGGCGGCGGGTGCCTGGACGTGCGCGTTCATGGCGAAATCCTCGGCGGGTTCCAGGGTTCGAAGGACAGCAAAAGTCGGGCCGGCTGTGCGCATCTCCCTCCCCCCTTGTGGGGGAGGGTGGCCCGCTAATGCGGGTCGGGTGAGGGGAGCACTGCCCCATTCGGAGAGGTCGCGCTGCCCCTTTCCCGCCTGCTCCGCAGGCACCCTCCCCCGCGGAGGGGTGAGGGTTCGGCGTGTGCTAATACACGTCGGCCTGATACCGCCCGGTCTTCTTCAGATGGGCGAGGTAGGCCACGGCCTCGTCGGGATTCTTGCCCCCGAACTGACCGGCGACGTCGATGATCGCTCGCTCCACATCCTTGGCCATGCGCTTGGCATCGCCGCAGACGTAGAAATGGGCGCCGCCTTCGAGCCATTTCCACAGGTCAGCGCCGTTCTCGCGCATGCGGTCCTGCACATAGGTCTTCTCGGTCCCGTCCCGCGACCAGGCGAGGGACAGGCGGGTGAGCACCTTGCCGTCCTTCAGCGCGTTTAGCTCGTCCTTGTAGAAGAAGTCGCTGGCCTGGCGCTGATGGCCGTAGAACAGCCAGTTGCGTCCCGGCGCCTGGGTCGCGGCGCGCTCGCGCAGGAAGGCGCGGAACGGTGCGATGCCGGTGCCCGGCCCGCACATGATGACGTCCTTCGACAGATCCTCCGGCAGGGCGAAGCCGTGCGCCTTCTGCAGGTAGACCTTGACCGTGGTCTTCTCGGCGATGCGTTCGCCGAGATGGGTCGAGGCGACACCCAGACGGAGCCGTGAGCGGTGGTTGTAGCGCACCGCGTCGACCGTGAGCGAGACCCGGCCCGGATCGGCCTTCGGCGATGAGGAGATCGAGTAGAGCCGCGGCTGCAGCTCGTCGAGGGCTTCCAGGAAGACCTCCGCGTCGGGCCGGGCGCCGGGAAACTTGTGAAGCGCGCCGAGCACGTCGAGATAGGCGGCGTCGCCGTCCGGGTCCTCGCCCGCCGAGAGCGCCCGCGCCTTCTTGCGCGCCTCCCCCGAAGTGAGGAGCGAGAGAAGCTGGTAGAGCCCGTCCGGCGCGGCGCCCAGGGAGTAATCCTTGATCAGCCGGTTCCGCAGGGTCTGGCCGCCGATCATGCGCTCGGGCCGGGTGCCGAGCTCGGCGATGATCGCATCCACCAGGGCCGGCGGGTTCGAGGGGAAGAGCCCGAGCGAATCGCCGACCACATACTCGATGGGCGTGCCCGTGAGATCGATCTCGACATGCCAGGTCTCCTTCTCGCCGCCCGGCTCGTTGAGGCGGGTGCGGGACAGGAACACGGCCTCCACCGGGTTCTCGCGGCAATAGCCGAGCGGTCCGAGGGGCGCCTCCGCCTTGGCATCGCCCTCCCCCGCTTCGGCCGCCTTCGCGCCACCGCCCGCGCCGAATTCCTCATCCAGCTTCTTGAGCATGCGGAGGGTGTCCTTGCCCCCCGGCTGGCACAGGTTGAGGCGCTCTTCCTTCTTCAGGAACAGGGCGTTGGCATAATCGGCGCAATTATAGCCGCATTGGCCGCAATCCTGCTGTGCCATGGCGGCCATGAGCTTCTGCGCCTCCGGCCGCTCCTTGGCGAGCTCCATCCGGTCGGGCAGCGGCATCGACGGATCGTGCCAGGGCGCGTCGTCGTTGTCGGCGAGCTTTGGCCCGCCACCCGTATCGCCGGGGGCGAGGGCCGTCGCGCCCTCCACTGCGGGGCCGAGCAGGGCGGCGAAATAGCCGGACAGCCAGGAACGCTGGTCCGGGTTGAACGGGGCGTTCTCGGGGATGAGAACGAGCGGGGGAATGACGTGCTCGCTCATGCTGCGGCCTTCAGGACGGGTTGATCTTCGGCGAGGCTGCGGAGGCTCTCCGGGCCGGTGCGCGCGGTGAAGGCCTGGAAGCTCTCGGCCTGGCTCTCGCGGCGGGCGAGGTAGCTGCGCAGCAGCGCCTCGATCCGGGACGGACAATCCTCCGCCTTCACCGCCTTCCAGATCTCGGTGCCGATCTTCGGGCTGTCGCCGAAACCGCCGCCGACGACGATGTCGTAGCCCTCGACGGTGTCGCCCTCCTCCGAGACGACGACCTTCGCGCCGATGAGGCCGATATCGCCGATGTAATGCTGGGCGCAGCTATGGTGGCAGCCGGTGACGTGGACGTTCACGGGCACGTCGAGTTCCGGCAGGTGGGCCTCCATGTAATCGGCGATGACGAGCGCGTGGCCCTTCGTGTCCGAGGCGGCGAACTTGCAGCCCTTGTTGCCGGTGCAGGCCACCAGGCCGGCGCGGATGCTGGACGCTTCCGTGGTGAGGCCAAGCGCTGCCACGCGGGCCTGGACCTCGGCCACCTTGGCGTCGGGCACGCCGGAGAACAGAAAGTTCTGCCATACCGTCATGCGGATGGCGCCATCGCCGCATTCCGACGAGATCTTTGCCAATTCCCGCATCTGGTCGGAGGTCATCTTGCCCACGGGCAGGATCACCCCGATCCAGTTCAGGCCCGGCTGGACCTGTTTGTGGACGCCCACATGGGAGAAGCGGTCCATGGGCCCGCGCGGGGCGAGATGGGCGGGGTCGACCCGGTCGAGCGTGTAGCCGAGTTCCTCCTCGACGGCGGCGAGGTACTTGTCGAAGCCCCAGGCATCGAGGACGTACTTCATCCGGCTCTTGTTGCGGTTGGTCCGGTCGCCGTTCTTGATGAAGACCCGCAAGATCGCGTCGGCGACCTTGTTGCAGGCCTCGGGCTTCAGCACCACGCCGGTATCGCGGGCGAGATCGCGGTGGCCGGAAATGCCACCGAGCACGAGGCGCATCCACACGCCGGGCTCCACGGCCGCGCCGTCGAGGACCCTCACCGCCTGGAAGCCGATATCGTTGGTCTCTTCCAGCACAGGCATCACGCCGCCGCCGTCGAAAGCGACGTTGAACTTGCGCGGCAGGCCGTAGAGCGAACGGTCGTTGATGATCCAGTTGTGCCAGGACTTGGCCAAGGGCCGGGTGTCGAGGAGTTCCTGGGCGTCGATCCCGGCCACCGGCGAGCCGGTGACGTTGCGGATGTTGTCCGCGCCCGAGCCGCGCGCGGTGAGGCCGAGGTCGATCAGCCCGTCGAGGAAGGGCTGGCCGTGCTCCGCCGTGATCTCGCGAACCTGGAGGTTCGCACGGGTGGTGACGTGGCTGTAGCCGCCGCCATGGGCATCGGCCAGATCCGCGATGCCGGCGAACTGCCAGTGCTGCAGGATGCCGTTGGGGATGCGCAGGCGGCACATGAAGTCGCCGCTGGCTGGGGCGAGCCAGAACAGGCCGTGATATCGCCAGCGGAAATTGTCCTCCGGCTTCGGGGCCTTGCCGGTGGCGGCCTCGGCGATCAGGCGGTTATGGCCGTCGAAAGGGTTCTCCGCCCGCTTCCACTTCTCCTGGTCGCAGAGCTTGCCGCCGGCCTTCACCGTGGCGTCCTGGGCCTTGATGTGGATCGCGTCCGGGCCGGTCGGCTCGGAGGGCGCGGCGACACCCTGCCCAAGGGCGAGGCCGCCGGTGATGCGCGCGGCGGCGATGCCCGAGGCGAAGCCTTCGAGGTAGCGCTTCTGCTCGGCGTTGAAATCGTCGGCCATGGAAGCCTCCATCATGCTGCCAGGGATTGGGAATCGGGGGCGTGGACGCGCCCGAACATCAGGTCGTCACGGTGATCGGCGATGGGTTCGCCGGTGCGGATCAGCGTCTTGCACCAGCCCTGTTCGGCAATGTCGCCGACGAAGACGGCGCCGAGGAGCTTGCCGTCGCCGATGATCAGCTTGCGGTAGAGGCCGAGGCCGGGATCCGACATCACCACCGTCTCGGCATGTTCGGGCGCCTCGATCTCGCCGGCCGAGAAGACCGGCAGGCCCGAGACCTTGAGGCTGGTGGCCAGCGAGGTGCCAAGATAGGCGGCTTCCTCGCCGACGAGGTGGCGGCTCAGCACTTCGGCCTGGTCGTAGGCGGGCTCGACGAGGCCGTAGACCATGCCGCGATGCTCGGCGCATTCGCCGAGAGCGAAGATGCGCGGATCGGAGCTCGTCATCCGGTCGTCGACCTTGATGCCGCGCCCGACTTCGAGCCCGGCGCCCTGGGCGAGGACGGCATTGGGGCGTACCCCCACCGACATCACCACGAGGTCGGCCGGCAGCACCGTGCCGTCCGACAGGACGAGGCGCTCGACCCGGCCGTCGCCCTCGACATGGGCGGTATCGGCCTTGAGGAGGACGCGGATTCCGCGGGATTCCATGGCGCGCTTCACCAGGCCGGCGGCGTGGTGGTCGAGCTGGCGCTCCATCAGCCGGTCCATGACGTGGAGCAGGGTCGTGTCGACCCCGAGCCGCGCGAGGCCGACGGCGGCCTCCAGCCCGAGCAGGCCGCCGCCGATGACGATGGCTTTTGCGCCGGTGACCGCGGCTTTCCGGATGGCCGCCACGTCCGCGAGATCGCGAAACGTGATGATGCCGGGCAGGTCCATGCCGGGCTTCGGTAGCCGGATCGGGAGCGAGCCCACCGCGAGGACGAGCTTGTCGAAGGGCAGGACATGGGTCTCGCCGACCATGACGAGGGCGTTCTCCCGGTCGACCTGCGTCACCGGCGCGCCGGTGATGAGGCGGATGCCGTGCGCCTCGTACCAGTCGAGGCCACGGAACGCGCAGGCCGCTTCGTCGACCTCGCCGCCCAGCAGCGACGAGAGCAGCACGCGGTTATAGGCCGCCTGCGGCTCGGCACCCACGACGGTGACGTCGTAGCGACCGGGCGCGCGCTCGGTCAGCCGCTCCAGAAAGCGCAACGACGCCATGCCGTTGCCGATCACCACCAGACGCTCCTTCATGACCTTCGTCCGATCCTCACGCCGCCATGGCGGGCTTGGCGTGGCGGGCATAGAGGAACTCGAGCACTGCGGCGCGGGCATGGGTGTAGGTGGCGTCCTCCACCAGATCGAGGCGGCGGCGAGGACGCTCGAGATCGACCTTCAGGATCTCGCCGACCGTGGCCGAGGGGCCGTTGGTCATCATCACGATCCGGTCCGAGAGCAGCACCGCTTCGTCGACATCGTGGGTGATCATGATGACGGCGTTCTTGAGCCGCGCATGGATGTCCATGAGCGAGTCCTGCAGATGGGCGCGGGTGAGCGCGTCCAGCGCCCCGAACGGCTCGTCGAGGAGGAGCACCTTCGGCTCCATGGCCAGCGCCCGGGCGATGCCGACGCGCTGCTTCATGCCGCCCGAGATCTCGTTGGGGCGACGGTCCGCGGCATGGGTCATGTTCACGAGGGCGAGGTTGTGGTCGATCCATTCGGACCGCTCGGCCCGGGTCTTCTTACCCTTCAGCACCTTCTCGACGGCCAAAGCCACGTTCTCGCGCACGGTGAGCCAGGGCAGCAGGGAATGGTTCTGGAACACCACGGCGCGGTCCGGGCCGGGGCTGTTCACCTCCTTCTCTTCCAGGAGGACGCCGCCGGTGGAGGCCTTGAGCAGTCCGGCGACGATGTTGAGCACGGTCGACTTGCCGCAGCCGGAATGGCCGATCAGCGAGACGAACTCGCCCTTGTCGATCTTCACGCTCACGTCGCGCAGCACTTCGTTGGTGCGCCCGGAGCGGGTGAAGCTGATGCCGACATTCTCGATGCTGAGATAGCTCATGGATCTCGTGTCCCTCTGCGACAGGCGGTCGGGGCGCGGCGCGACGGGGAAGCCCCGACGCGCCGCGCGGAGGCGTTCAGGCGGTGGCGCCGCGGGTGACGAGGGTGCCGATGAAGGCCACGAACCGGTCGAGGAAGAACCCGATCACCCCGACATAGACGAGGGCGACGATGATCTCGGAGATGTGCGACGAGTTCCAGGCGTCCCAGATGAAGAATCCGATGCCGACGCCGCCGATGAGCATCTCGGCCGCCACGATGGCGAGCCAGGACAGGCCGACGCCGATGCGAAGCCCCGTGAAGATGTAGGGAGCCGCCGAGGGCAGCATGATCTTCACGAAGAATTCGAGCGGGTTGAGGCGCAGCACCGCCGCCACGTTGCGGTAATCCTGCGGGATGTTGCGGATGCCCACCGCCGTGTTGATGATGATCGGCCAGATCGAGGTGATGAAGATCACGAAGATGGCCGAGGGCTGGCCGTCGCGGAACGCCGCGAGGGAGAGCGGCAGCCAGGCCAGCGGCGGGATCGTGCGCAGCACCTGGAAGATCGGGTCGAGGCCGCGCATGGCCCAGTCCGACTGGCCGATCAGGGTGCCGACCATGATGCCCACGACGGTGGCCAGGGCGAAGCCGAAGGCGACGCGCTGGATGCTGGCATAGATGTGCCAGAACAGGCCCTTGTCGGTGCCGCCATTGTCGTAGAACGGGTGGGCGATGATGTCCCACGCCTCGGTGACGACGCGCGAGGGCGGCGGCAGGCCGGCGGTGGGCCGCGAGCACAGCAGCTCCCAGATCACCAGGAAGGCGATCAGCACCACGATCGGCGGGATCAGGTTGACGGCGATCTGGCGGAACGTCGCCAGGGTCACGAAGGGCTTGCGCGGGGCCTTGGCCGCCGGCTTCGCGGCGGTCCCCGTCACGGCGATGGTGGAGGTGTTGGCCATCACGCGATCCTCTTGATGCCGAGGCTGGACAGGTAGGCGGCGGGATCGGCGGGATCGAAGACCTTGCCGTCGAAGAAGGTCTCCTTGCCGCGCGACGTGGAGCTCGGGATCGCGGTGACGCCCAGCGCCTTCGCGGCGTCGCGCCAGATATCCTCGCGGTTCACCTTGGCGATGAGCGCCTTGGTGTCCGTCTGCGCGTCGAACTTGCCCCAGCGGATGTCCTCGGTGAGGAACCAGAGGTCGTGGCTCTGGTAGGGGTAGGAGGCGTTGTCGGCGAAGAACTTCATGACGTAGGGGCTGTTCTCGACCACGCGGCCGTCGCCGTAATCGATGGTGCCCTTCATGCGGCTGGCGACGTCGCCGACGGGGATGTTGATCCACTGGCGCTTGGCGACGATGGCGGCGAACTCGTCCCGGTTCTCGGGCTTGTCGCACCACATCTGCGCTTCCAGCACGGCCATGGTCAGGGCCTTGGCGGCGATGGGGTTCCTCTCGACCCAGGAGGCGCGCATGGCGAACGCCTTCTCCGGATGGTCCTTCCACAATTCGCCGGTGGTCAGCGCGGTATAGCCGAGGCCCTGCTGCACGAGCTGCGCGTTCCACGGCTCGCCCACGCAGAAGCAATCCATCGTGCCGACCTTCATGTTCGCCACCATCTGGGGCGGCGGCACGACGATGGTCTCGATGTCCTTGTCGGGGTCGATCCCGCCGGCGGCGAGCCAGTAGCGGATCCAGAGGTCGTGGGTGCCGCCGGGGAAGGTCATAGCCGCCTTCACCGACTTGCCGGCGGCTTTCTTCTTGTCGATCGCGGCCTTGAACACCTTGGAATCGAGCGCGACCTTGGCGTCCAGATACTCCTTGGCCACCGAGACGCACTGGCCGTTGGTGTTGAGCCGGGCCAGGATCTGCATCGGCACGGGGACGTTGTTCTGCGTCACGCGGCCGGCGCTGATGAGGTAGGGCATCGGCGTCAGGATGTGCGCGCCGTCGATGCCGTTGCCCTCGGAGCCGAGCACGAGGTTGTCGCGGGTGGTGCCCCAGCTCGCCTGTTTCAGCACCTCCACGTCGGGCATGCCGTGCTTGGCGAAGAAGCCCTTTTCCTTGGCGACGAAGAGCGGGCCGGCATCGGTGAGCGCGATGAAGCCGAGCTTGGCGCCCTTCACCTCGGGGCCCGCCCCCTGCGCGAAGGCACCGCCGGGCAGCGCAGTGCGCGCCAGGGCTGCCAGCGACAAGGTCGCGGCGGCGCCCTTCAAGAGGCTGCGGCGGCTGTTCTGAAACCCGTCAGTCATGGAAAACTCGATCCCTCGAAGCTTAAGCAGTCGACCCGAAGACGAAAAAAAACCGCTGCCCAAACGCAACCGAAGGCAGCCGCGAAAGCGCGCCAACGGGTTACTTGGGTCAGCGGCTCTGCCGACATTCGTGCCCGTCGCCGTTGACGAGCGGGATAGGCACAGCAGGTTCCGTGCCAAACGCCGCTCAGCTTGTAACGGCTCTAAGGCCGAAGGCGGTTCGGAGGGCGCGAGGGGGGCATACGGCCCGGCTGGGATCGCGGGGCGTGCATTGCACAATCGTGAGGCTTGTCGTGCCGCCAAAAGCGGCGTCCGGCCCCAATCAGCCGCTCAGAGCGGCATCGAACAGGTCCGGGCGGTAGATCGCGCGGGCGGCGGAGCGAAGCTCGCCGGAGGCGACAAGCTGTCCGGCGCGCTCCGCCTCACCGATGAACCAATCCGCATGGGCGGGGTCGGGCCGGTGCGCCCGCTCGCCGAACAGGCTGAAATGCGGGTCCCGCCGCCGACGCCCGTCGGTATCGACCACCACGTCCCCCGTGAGCGCCCGTTCGAGAATCGGCGCCGGTACATTCAGATAGCCATCGCGCGAAAGGAGGGAGGCGAGTTCGGCGCTGTTGCCAGGATCGGCGCACCAGCGCCCGGCGCGGTCGAGGGCCCGCACCAGGGGGGCGCAGCGCGACGCCTCGGATTCCGGCAGGGCCAGAACCTTTTCCGGGCAATCGGGCAGGAGTTCACTGCCGAGGACCGCGATGCGGCCATACCCCTCCGCCACGGCGACGCTGTTCCAGGGGCTGCCGACGCAGAACCCGTCGATCAGTTCTCGCCGCAGCGCCTCGGCGATCTGTGGCGGCGGGATCACGACGAGGCGCGTCTGCGTGTCGAGGTCGAGGCCGCCGCGCTCGGCGAAGATCCGGAGCTGGTAGGTGTGGCTGGAGAACGGATGTACCGTTCCCAACGTCAGGGGCCGTCCCTCCCGCTCCCGCCGCAGGGCGATGCGCGCGAAAGCGGCGGCAACTGTGTCCACCTCGTCGTCCGCGGCCTCCATCGCCTCCCACAGGGGGCAGGACACCGTGATGGCGTTGCCGTTGAGGTTGAGTGCCATGGGTACGCAAAGCCGGGTCTGCGGCCCGCTCAGCCCGAGCGCGCTGGCGATGGCGAGGGGCGCAAGCATATGCGCGCCATCGAGATGGCCCACCGCCAGCTTGTCGCGCAGGGTCGCCCAGGAGGGCTCGCGCACGAGGTCGAAGGTGAGCCCCTCGGCCCGTGCGAAGCCGAGCTCCGCCGCAGCGATCAGGCTCGCGGCATCCACGAGGGGGACGTATCCGAGCGCGAGCCTCATCCGAACAGGTCCGCCGTTGTGACGATGGCGCGGGCGATGTCGGCGATCTTGCTCTTCTCGTTCATGGCCTTGCGCCGCATCAGCTTGTAGGCCTCCTCCTCGCTCAGGGAGCGGGCGGCCATGAGGATGCCCTTGGCGCGCTCCACGATCTTCCGGTCGGCGAGTTCGCCCCGCGCCTCCACCAATTCCCGCTGCAGCCGGGCGAAGGCCTGGAACCGCAGGATGGCGATGTCGAGGATCGACCGGATGCGCTGGGGGTGCAGCCCGTCCACCACATAGGCCGAGATGCCGGCATCCACCGCCGCCTGCATCATCGGCGCGTCCGAGCGGTCGACGAACATCGCCACCGGCCGCTCCACATGGCGGGACAGGCCCGACATCTGTTCGAGGATGTCTCGGCTGGGGCTCTCCAGGTGGATCACCACCACGTCGGGATTGAGGGCGGCCACCTGCGCCGGCAGGTCGGCGGTGTCGGGGATGATGACCACATCCGCGATTCCGGCGGCGCGCAGGCCCTCTTCGAGGATCGCGGCGCGGGCCCGGCTCGGATCGATCACGGCGACGGTGAAGGAAGGTTCTGTCATCGGAGCCCAATGGGGGGCGGGACGGCCGGTTCGTGCCGGCGGGAACGGGCAAGAGGCGTACCTAACACAGCGCGCGACCGCACGGATCTACCCGAAAATCGGCATCGCCGAAAAAGTCCGTGGCCAAATCGTCGGTTCAGGTACCTTTCGATACGTTCGGGAAAGGAAATGGCCCAGCTTCCGCCGCAAACGCGGGCGCTTATGGCGATGTCGAAGGTCGGGGTGAGGTGTTCGGATGGTGGAGTGCCGCATATCGCAGCCTGTCGAGAACGCCCTCGCCTCCGAGGCGGGGACCGGCATGGCACTTCCCCTCCTGCCGACGATCGTCGTCGCGGTGATCGTGTCCGCCGCCTCCTTCCTCTGCCAGACGCCCTCCGCGCCCATTCCCGAGACGCCCGCCAGCACGCGGATCGTCGAGATGGAGAGCCGGACGGCGCAGGCGAGGCCGATCGAGACCGCCGATCTGGGTACGGCCTTCGTCCCGGCCGCTTTCGCCTTCCGTGATCAGTTTCCGCTGCGCGATACGGTGACCACGACCGCCAGCATCGCGCCGCGTCGTGCGACATCCCGCACCGCCGCCGCGAAGCCGTCTCAACGCCGGTCCGATTCCGCGCGGTCCGAAATGGCGAAGACCGAAGCGACGAGACCGGACGCCAACCGGGTCCCGTCGGTCGTCGCCGCGAAGGCCGCCATCTCGCCCGAGCCGTTCCGGGTGGAGGCCGAGGCGGACGAGGAACTCATTCCCCATCTCGCCCTGCCCTTCGCGCCGGCCATCTCCGCGATCACCCGTGCCGGCAGCTTCGTCGGCACCCAGAGCGCGGCGGTGGGCGCCGAGGCCATGGCCCTCGGCAGTGTTGTGACCGGGCTCGTCGACCGCCTGCCGTTGCAGCCCTGATCGCACCGCGCTGCGGGGCACGCGCGGTTTCGGGCCGGTCCGGCCAGTCTTTCAGAGCTTTGCCGCTGGATTCTCCCCCTGTCGGGGACTAGGTGAGCCTTCGTCGACGAGACGGGCGCGACGACCGCATTGCCGCGGGGGCCCGGCGGCAAGGATGGGCATGGCGGGACGGATCGAGGATTACGCGCTGGTCGGCGATGGCCGCACCGCTGCGCTCATCGGGCGCGACGGCAGCATCGACTGGCTCTGCTGGCCCCGTTTCGATTCCGCCGCCTGTTTCGCCTCCCTCCTCGGCACCGAGGAACACGGGTTCTGGAAACTGTCCCCTGTGGATGGCGAGGCCACGGTCACGCGCCGCTACCGCGAAGGCAGCCTCGTCCTCGAGACGTGCTATGTGACCTCCGCGGGCGAGGCCAGGGTGATCGACTACATGCCGGCCAATGACGGGTCGCACATGGTGCGCATCGTCGAAGGCCTCTCCGGCTCGGTCGACATGCGCATGGTCCTGGCGGTGCGCTTCGATTATGGGCTCGCGGTGCCGTGGGTCTCCCATAACGAGCTCGGCGACCTGCGGGCGATTTCCGGCCCCCATAAGGTGGTCCTCCGCACCCGCGCGCCCCTCGACGGCGTCGGCCAGACCACGGTCTCGGACTTCACCGTGGCGAAGGGCGAGAGCCAGTCGTTCTGCCTCAGCTACGGCCTTTCGCACGAGGACGATCCGCCGCCGATCGAGCCGCGCAAGGTGCTGTTCCAGACCGACCGCTACTGGCGCGACTGGTCGAGCCGCTGCGCGTCCGGCACGCCCTGGGACGCGATCCTCAAGCGCTCGCTGCTCACGCTCAAGGCTCTGATCTACACGCCGACGGGCGGGATCGTGGCCGCGCCCACCACCTCCCTGCCCGAGGAGCTCGGCGGCGTACGCAACTGGGATTACCGGTTCTGCTGGCTGCGGGATTCGACCTTCACCCTCATCGCGCTGATGGATGGCGGCTTTCTCGACGAGGCGCGGGCCTGGCGCGACTGGCTGATCCGCGCCGTCGCCGGCAATCCGGAACAGGCCCACATCCTCTACGGCATCGCCGGGGAGCGTCTCCTGCCCGAAATCGAGCTCGACTGGCTTCCCGGCTACGAGGGGTCGAAGCCGGTGCGGATCGGCAATGCCGCGGTCAACCAGTTCCAGCTCGACGTCTACGGCGAGATCTTCGACGCGCTCTACCAGGCCCGCCAGCGTGGCCTGCTCGGCGATGCCGATGGCTGGCGCGTGGGCCTCGCCCTGCTGGAGCATCTGGAGAAGGTTTGGAGCGAGCCCGACGAAGGCATCTGGGAGGTGCGCGGCGGGCGCCGGCACTTCGTCCATTCGAAGGTCATGGCCTGGGTCGCCTTCGACCGGGCCATCCGCTCCTTCGAGATGGGCGACGGGCCGCCCGCCCCCGTGGATCGTTGGCGCGCGATCCGCGACCATATCCACGAGGAGGTCTGCGAGAAGGGGTTCGACAAGGAACTGAATAGCTTCGTCCAGTATTACGGGGCCAAGACCCTCGATGCGAGCCTGCTCCTCATCGCCCATATGGGCTTCCTGCCCCAGGACGACCCCCGCGTCGTCGGCACGGTGGAGGCCATCGGCAAACACCTGATGCGCGACGGGTTCGTGCTGCGCTACGACACCGAGGATGACAATACCGATGGTCTGCCCGGCGGCGAGGGGGCTTTCCTGCCCTGCAGCTTCTGGTACGCCGACAATCTGATCGGTCTCGACCGCTGCCACGAGGCGCGGGAGTTGATCGAACGCCTCATCGGCGTTTGCAACGATGTCGGGCTCGTGGCCGAGGAATACGACGTGGGAGCCAAGCGCCTTGTCGGCAATTTCCCCCAGGCGTTCAGTCACGTCACGTTGGTGAACACGATTTTGAACTATAGCCGTGCCAGCGGGCCGGCGCGGGAGCGCAGCGAGAAATCTGCCCTCGCCCGGGCCACATCGCCGAACCGGGCGAGTTCTCCCAGCCAGCCGAACTCTCCCAGCCAGCCGAACTCTCCCAGCCAGCCGAACTCTCCCAGCCAGGCGAGCTCTCCCAGCCAGGGTGGCGCAAATCTAGAAGGCGCCGCAGCCCAGCACAGCTGATCGCCGCAGCCCCGTAAAGAGTAGGAAGACGAGACCATGAGCGGAGCCGAGACCAAGCCGAAGGGTGAACTGAGCGAGATCGACAAGCTCTCCATCGACACCCTGCGTACCCTGGCGATCGACGCGGTGCAGAAGGCGAATTCCGGCCATGCCGGCGCGCCGATGGCCCTGGCGCCCGTCGCCTACACCCTGTGGAACCGCTACCTGCGCTACGACCCGGCGCATCCGCACTGGCCCAACCGCGACCGGTTCGTGCTCTCGGCGGGCCACGCCTCGATGCTGCTCTACGGGTTGCTGCACCTCGCCGGTGTCGCCCAGACCGATGGCGGCAACGAGCCGGCCATCACCATCGAGGACATCAAGAACTTCCGCCAGCTCGACAGCAAGACGCCGGGGCACCCGGAATACCATTTCACTACCGGCGTCGAGACCACGACCGGGCCGCTCGGCCAGGGTGTGGCGAATTCCGTCGGCATGGCGATGGGCGGCCGCTTCCTTGGCGAGACCCTGAACCGCCCCGACCTGCCGCTGTTCGACTTCAATGTCTACGCGATCTGCTCGGATGGCGACCTGATGGAGGGCGTGGCCGCCGAGGCCGCTTCCATCGCCGGGCATCTGCGCCTGTCGAACCTGTGCTGGATCTACGACAACAACACGATCACCATCGAGGGGCACACCGAACTCGCCTTCTCCGAAGAGGTGGCGACGCGCTTCCTCAGCTATGGCTGGCAGGTCCTGCGGGTGGCCGACGCCAACGACGTCCATGCCATTTCCGCCGCCCTGGAGACCTTCCTCCAATCCAGCGACCGGCCGACGCTCATCGTCGTCAACTCGATCATCGGCTTCGGCGCGCCCAAGAAGCAGAACACCTCGAAAGCCCATTCCGACGCCCTCGGCGAGGAGGAGGTGAAGGGCGCCAAGCGGGCCTATGGCTGGCCCGAGGATTCCCAGTTCCTGGTGCCGGACGGCGTCATCGAGAACTTCCGTAGCGGAATCGGCCAGCGCGGCGCCGAGCTGTTCGCCACTTGGGAGGGCTTCATGGCCGAGGCCAAGGCCTCCGATCCGGCCCTGGCCGAAGAGATCGACGCCCTCCTCACGGGCCGCCTGCCAGAGGGCTGGGACAAGGACATCCCGGTCTTCCCGGCCGACGCCAAGGGCATGGCCACCCGCGAATCCTCCGGCAAGGTGCTCAACGCCATCGCCAAGAACGTGCCCCACCTGCTCGGCGGCTCGGCGGATCTGGCCCCCTCCAACAAGACCAAGCTCGAATTCGAGGGGGCCGGTACGCTCTCGCCCTTCGAGCCGGGTGGACGCAACATCCATTTCGGCGTCCGCGAACACGCCATGGGGTCGATCGTCAACGGCCTCGGCCTCGTCGGCCTGCGGGCCTATGGAGCGACCTTCCTGGTCTTCGCCGATTATATGCGCCCGCCGATCCGCCTTGCCTCGCTGATGGAGCTGCCGGTCTTCCACGTCTTCACGCACGATTCGATCGGCGTCGGCGAGGACGGCCCCACCCACCAGCCGGTGGAGCAGCTCCTGACGCTCCGCGCCATCCCCGGCCTCGTGACCCTGCGTCCGGCGGATGCCAACGAGGTGGCGGAAGCCTACCGGGTCATCATGGGGTTGAAGGATCAGCCGGCGGTGCTGGCCTTGAGCCGCCAGCCGCTGCCGACCTTCGACCGGACCAAGTACGGCAGCGCCGCCGGTGTCGCGAAGGGCGGCTACGTGCTGGCCGATTGCGACGGTACGCCGGAGGTCATCCTCATCGGCACGGGCAGCGAGGTGCAGCTCTGCGTCTCGGCCTACGAGGCGCTGACGGCGGAGGGCATCAAGGCCCGCGTGGTCTCGATGCCGTCCTGGGACCTGTTCGAGCGTCAGGACGAAGCCTACCGCAACACGGTACTGACGCCGGAGGTGCTGGCCCGCGTCGCCGTCGAGCAGGGCTCGGTGATCGGCTGGGACCGCTATGCGGGCTCCGCCGGCGCGATCATCGGCATGCATACGTTCGGGTCCTCGGCCCCGATCAAGGATCTGCAGACCAAGTTCGGCTTCACGCCGGAGAAGGTGCTGCAGGCCGCCCGCGACCAGATCGCGCGGCACAAGAAGTAGGTCTCGCGGGTTCCCTGAAGGACGGAACGCACGTCCCCCTCCCCCTTGTGGGGAGAGGTCAGGGGTGGGGGTGGTTGGGTGACCCGCGGGCCGCGGAGGCCAGCGGAGCCATCCCCACCTCCGGCTCCTCCCCACAAGGGGGAGGAGAGGCGCGCATCCTGACAACGATTGCTGAACGACGCTGCCTTTCGCGCGCTACTCACGACGACCGACGACGAGGAGTTTTTGCATGAACCCGCTGAAGGCTCTCTTCCCTGAACAGGGCCAGGCCGTGTGGCTGGATTTCGTGGCCCGCGGTTTCATCGCCGATGGACGCCTCAAGAAGCTGGTGGACGAGGACGGCCTGCGGGGCGTGACCTCGAACCCCTCGATCTTCGAGAAGGCGATCGGCGATTCCGCGGAATATGACGGCGCGCTGAAGGAGGTCATGGATGCGGGCGATGCCCGCGTCATCGATCTCTACGAAGGCTGTGCCATCGCCGACATCCAGGCTGCGGCCGACGTGCTGCGCCCCGTCTACGAGCAGAGCGACGGCGCCGATGGCTATGTCAGCCTCGAAGTCTCACCTTATCTCGCCCTCGACACCGAGGAGACCCTCGACGAGGCCCGCCGTCTGCACAAGACCGTGGCCCGCGACAACCTGATGGTGAAGGTGCCCGCCACCCCGGCCGGCATCCCGGCGATCCGGGCCCTCACCGCCGACGGGATCAGCATCAACGTCACGCTGCTGTTCGGCCAGGATTCCTACGAAGAGGTGGCGCGCGCCTTCATCGCCGGCCTGGAGGAATTTGGCGCCAAGGGCGGCGACGTTTCCAGGGTCGCCAGCGTGGCGAGTTTCTTCATCAGCCGTATCGACGTCACCGTGGACAAGGCCCTCGACGCCAAGATCGCCGAAGCCAACGATCCCGACGAGAAGGCGGAACTGGAAGCCCTCAAGGGCAAGGTGGCCATCGCCAACGCCAAGCTCGCCTACCAGCGCTACAAGCGCATTTTCGCCGAGCCGAAATGGCAGGCGCTCGCGCAGAAGGGCGCCAAGGCGCAGCGCCTGCTCTGGGCCTCCACCGGCGTCAAGAACAAGGCCTATTCCGATGTGCTCTATGTCGAGGAGCTGATCGGGCCGGATACCGTCAACACCATGCCGCCGGCCACGATGGATGCGTTCCGCGACCACGGCACGGTCAAGCCCGCCATCGAGGTGAATGTCGGTGACGCCGAGGCCGTGATGGCCCGTCTGGCCAAGGCCGGCATCGATATCGGGGCGGTGGCCAAGCAGCTCGTGGAGGAAGGCGTCCAGCTCTTCATCGACGCCGCCGACAAGCTCCTGGGCGCGGTGGCGGGCAAGCGCGCCGATTTCCTCGGCGCCAAGCTCGACGGCCAGACCCTGATCCTCGGCGATGCCATCGGCGCCGAGGCGAAGAAGGCGGTGGAATCCTGGCGCGCCTCGGGCTCGATCCGCCGGCTCTGGGCGCATGACAAGACGGTCTGGTCGAATGCCGACGAGGACCAGTGGCTCGGCTGGCTTCGCATCGTCGAGGACGAACTCGCCCGAGTCTCCGAATACCAGGCCTTCGCCGAGGATGTCCGCCAGACCGGCTTCTCCGACGTCGTCGTCCTCGGCATGGGCGGGTCGAGCCTCGGCCCGGAAGTGCTGGCCGAGACCTATGGCAGCCGTGACGGTTTCCCGACGCTGCGCATCCTCGATTCCACCGATCCCGATCAGGTCCGCGCCGTGGAAAGCGCGGTCAACCTCGAGACGACGCTGTTCATCGTCGCCTCGAAATCCGGCTCCACCCTCGAGCCCAACGTGTTCCGCGATTACTTCCTCGGCCGGATGAAGGCTCTGGTCGGTGAGCGGGCCGGGGCGCATTTCGTGGCCGTCACCGATCCCGGCTCGGCCATGGAGGCGGCGGCCAAGGCCGACAATTTCCGCCGGATCTTCTATGGGGTGAAGCAGATCGGCGGGCGCTATTCGGTGCTCTCCGCCTTCGGACTGGTGCCTGCTGCGGCGTCCGGCATCGACGTGAAGGACTTCCTCGACACGGCGCGGACCATGGTCCGCTCCTGCGGCCCGGCCGTGCCGCCGGCCCAGAACCCCGGTGTCCTTCTGGGCACCGCCATGGCGGCGGCTGCCCTACACGATGGCCGCGACAAGGTGACGTTCATCGCCTCGCCGGGCATCGACACGTTCGGGGCCTGGGCCGAGCAGCTCATCGCCGAATCCACCGGCAAGGACGGCAAGGGCCTCATCCCCGTCGACGGCGAGCCGGTCGGCGTGCCGGCGGTTTATGGCCGCGACCGCTTCTTCGTCTATCTGCGTCTCGACAACCGGGCGGACGCGCAGCAGGACGAGGCCGTACGCAGCCTGGAGCGCGAGGGCCACCCCGTCGCCCACATCACCATGGTGAACGAGGAACAGCTGCCGCAGGAATTCTTCCGCTTCGAGATGGCGACCGCCGTCGCCGGCGCGCTGCTCGGCATCAACCCGTTCGACCAGCCGGACGTGGAAGCCAGCAAGATCGAGACGAAGAAGCTGTTCGACGCCGCCGAGAAAAGCGGTTCGCTGCCCTCCGAGACGCCGCTCTTCGAAGACGAGACCATCGCCCTCTACGCGGACCCGGCCAATGCCGGAGCGCTGCCGCAGACTGGAGAGGGGTTCGAGGCGGCACTGAAGGCCCATCTCGCGCGGATCAAGGACGGCGACTACGCCGCGCTGCTGGCTTACGTCGCCCGTAACGAGGCGCACCACGCCATCCTGCAGGAGGCGCGCATCGCTCTGCGCGACAAGCGCAAGATCGCGACCTGCCTCGAATTCGGGCCGCGCTTCCTCCACTCCACGGGACAGGCCTACAAGGGCGGGCCGGATACCGGCGTGTTCCTGCAGATCACCGCCGACCCGTCGGAGGATCTCGCGATCCCCGGCCGGGCGCTGGGCTTCGGCACCGTGGTGGCGGCCCAGGCGCGGGGCGATTTCGCGGTCCTGGCCGAGCGCGGCCGCCGGGCCCTGCGCGTCCACATCAAGGGCGGCGATGTGGACGCCGGGCTGAAGCGCATCGCGGCGGCGATCAAGGCGGCTTTGGCGTGATCTGAGGCCCTCTCCTCCCCCTTGTGGGGAGGAGCCGGAGGTGGGGGTGTTTAGGTGACCCTCTTTCTCCTGAGGCAAGCGGCACGACCCCCACCTCTGACCCCTCCCCACAAGGGGGAGGGGAAAGCAACGGAGATCCCCAATGCAACTCGGCATGATCGGCCTCGGCCGGATGGGCGGCAACATCGTCCGCCGCCTCCTGCGGGACGGGCACACGGCCGTGGTCTTCGATCAGAACCCGGAGGCCGTGGCGGCCCTGATCGCCGAGGGCGCCACCGGGGCGGCGAGCCTGGAGGAGTTCGTCTCCAAACTCGACGTGCCGCGCGCGGCCTGGGTGATGCTGCCGGCGGGCGCGATCACCGAGGCCACGGTGGCGCAGCTCGGCGACCTCATGCAGCCGGACGACGTCATCATCGACGGCGGCAATTCCTTCTACAAGGACGACATCCGGCGGGCGGCCACCCTGAAGCCGAAGGGCATCCACTACGTCGATGTCGGCACGTCGGGTGGCGTCTGGGGCCTGGAGCGCGGCTATTGCATGATGATCGGGGGGAGCAACGACGCCCTCGACAGGCTCGATCCGATCTTCAAGACCCTGGCACCGGGCGTCGGCACCATCCCGAAGACGCCGGGTCGCGAGGGCCGCGACGCCCGCGCCGAGGAAGGCTACATCCATGCCGGGCCGAGCGGCGCCGGGCATTTCGTCAAGATGGTCCATAACGGCATCGAGTACGGGCTGATGCAGGCCTATGCCGAGGGATTCGACATCCTGAAACACGCCAATTCGAAGGATCTGGCCGAGGACCAGCGCTTCGACCTCAATATCGGCGACATCGCCGAAGTGTGGCGGCGCGGCAGCGTGGTCTCGTCCTGGCTCCTCGACCTCACGGCGGGGGCGCTGGCGGGCAACGAGGCCCTGGACGGCTTCTCCGGCTTCGTCGCCGATTCCGGCGAGGGGCGCTGGACCCTGAACGCGGCCATCGAGGAATCGGTGCCGGCCAATGTGCTCTCCGCCGCCCTCTATGCCCGCTTCCGCTCCCGCGAGGACGCCTCCTACGCGGACAAGCTGCTGTCGGCCATGCGCAAGGGCTTCGGCGGCCACGTCGAACCGAAATAGCCTGTCGTGCAGGCGATATAGCCTGCCGGACGGGCGATAGAGGACCAGACCAGGAGGACGCGTCGCCGCATGATCCCGCTACCGAACAACGCGGAAATCTTTCCTGATGGCGAGAGCGTCGCCCGCGCGGCGGCGGACCGCCTCGTGACCCTCTGCGCCGAGAGCAAGCAGGAGCGCATCGCCATCTGCCTCTCCGGCGGGTCCACGCCGAAGCGGCTCTACACCCTGCTGGGCGGACCCGACTATGTCGGTGCCCTCCCCTGGGACCGGCTGCACTGGTTCTTCGGCGACGACCGGTTCGTGCCCTGGACCGATGAGGCCAGCAACATGCACATGGCCCGCGCGGCGTTCGGGGACGCCCCGATCCCAGAAGGCCATCTCCACGGTATTCCCACCGACGGGACGCTGGACTCGGCGGCCTCCGCCTATGCCGAGACCCTGAAGGGCTTCTACGGCGCCGACGAACTCGACCCCGCCCGCCCGCTCTTCGATCTCGTCCTTCTTGGGATCGGTGAGGACGGACACACCGCGTCGCTGTTCCCGGGCAAGCCCGCGCTCGCTGAGCGTCAGGCCTGGGTGGCGCCGGTCCCGGAGGCCGGGCTCGCACCGTTCGTGCCACGCATCACCCTCACCTTCCCGGTCCTCGCCTCCTCACGCCAGCTTCTCGTCCTGGTGACGGGGGCCGGCAAGCGCGATCCCCTCGCGCGCGTCGCCAAGGGAGAGGATCTGCCCGCGCGCCACATCTCGAGCATCGGCAACTTGACATGGCTGCTCGACCGCGCGGCCGCTGATTTTGGCTGAGACCGACGACCGGCGGTCCGTCACTGTCCTGGCCCCTTGGCATGATCGCATGCGGAGCCTACGTTACATGTAACGACTCGGGAAAGGACTCGTCATGTCGGCAACTGTCGGTCAGCGTGTCAGCAAGCGTCGTGATGCGCTCCGGGCGGCTGGCCTCCGGCCCATTCAAATCTGGGTGCCCGACACCCGAAGGGCGGGCTTCGCCGAAGAATGCGCGCGACAGGCTCGGGTCGTCGCGGCGACAGATGCGGCCGATCGGGAACTGGATGCCTTCATGGAGGCCGCGCTCGTCGATATGCTCCCTGAGCGCGAGGCATGAAGCGGGGCGATCTCGTCACCATCGCCATGCCCGGCGATTTCGGCAAACCTCGTCCAGCCCTCATCATCCAATCGGACGCGTTCGCTGAGACCGGCACGGTCACGGTCCTGCTGATATCCGGCACGCTGGCCGAGGCTCCCCTGATCCGCACGACCGTCGAGCCGACTGAGGCCAATGGCTTGAAGAAGCGCTCACAGGTCATGGTGGACAAGGCCATGTCGGTGAAGCGTGAGAAGATCGGCGCACGGATCGGCTATCTCGATGCCGAGACGATGCTGGCGGTGACGCGGGCGCTGGCTGTGTTTTTCGCCATTGCCTGAGCGCGGATCGCTGCCGAGGCGATCGCACGAGGCCGGTAAGTGACCTTCCAGGATCGACGGCTACGACTTCAGCACCGGCTCCGAAATATCGCCGCTGCCGCGTCGGGCGAGGTAGGCGGGCTGGAACAAGCACATCCGTACCGCGTCGCGATACTTGCCGTTGACGAAGAACTCGTCCTTCAGGATGCCTTCGGGCACGAAGCCGCAACGCTCGTAGATGCGGACGGCGCGGGCATTGTCCTTGTCCACGTGCAGGTAGAGCTTGTGGATGTTGAGGACGCTGAAGGCGTAATCCATGGCGATGCGGGTGGCGCGCGGGGCGTAGCCCTGGCCCTGGAAGGCCGGATGGATCGCGATCTGGAATTCGCAGCGCCGGTGCAGGTGGTTGATCTCCACCAACTCCACGAGGCCGGCCGGCGCGCCCTCCGAATTGGCGATGATGAAGCGCCGCTCGGTCTGGTTATGGATGTTGCGTTCGTAGAGCTGCGCCAGTTCGGCGAAGGACTCGTAGGCCTCCTCGAACCAGTAGCGCATGATGCTGTCGTTGTTGTTGAGCTGATGCACGAACATCAGGTCTTCGCGCTCCAGCGGGCGGAGCTTCACCGGGCCGTCGGCCGCGATGGTACGGGGAGCGAACTTGCTCATGGAGTTACGACGCATTCCGAGATGAGACGGCGCATGAACGCCTCGCCGGCCTCGAGGGCGGCAAGGGTGATGTACTCGTCCGGCTGGTGGGCCTGGTCGATGGAGCCGGGGCCGCAGACGACGGTGGGTATGCCCGCCTTCTGGAAGCGTCCCGCCTCGGTGGCGTAGGAGACGGAGATGGTGTGGTTGCGACCCGCCACCCGCAAGGCCAGCCGCTCGGCCTCCGAGCCCGGCTCGGGGGCGAGGCCCGGCACCGCCACCTCTTCGACGGTCTCGATCCGCCCGTAATCGCCGTAGCGGTTGAGCCGGTCCTTCAGCACCGTCTCGACCTTGGCCGCGAACAGGGCCGGGATCTCGGCCATGTCGAGATCGGGCAGGCCGCGGAACTCCCAGTGGAAGGTGCAGACCTTGGGCAGGATGTTGCGCGCCGTCCCACCGGAGATCGTGCCCACATGCACGGTGGTGGAGGGCGGGTCGAAGCGTCCCGATACGTCACCGCGCTCGATCATCGCGTCGGCGATGCGGTTCAATTCGGAGACGAGCTCGGCCGCCGCCATCACCGCATTGGCGCCGAGCATGGGCTTGGCGGAATGCGCCTCGTGGCCGTGGACGGTGGTGAAATAGGTGACGATGCTCTTATGGGCGTCGGCTACGTCGAGATCGGTAGGCTCGCCCACGATCACCGCCCCCGGCCGGGGGAGATCCTTGCCGAACCAGGCGATGGTGTCGGCGACGCCGAGACACGTGGTCTCCTCGTCGTAGGAAAGCAGGATGTGGATCGGCCGCTTGAGGTCGGCGGCGAGCATGTCCGGGACGGCTGCCAGCGCCAGGGCGCAGAAGCCCTTCATGTCCACGGAGCCGCGCCCGTAGGCCCGCCCATCGGCGACCCGCAGGGTGAAAGGATCGGTGGTCCAGGCCTGTCCCGTCACCGGCACCACGTCGGTATGGCCGGACAGGACGATGCCGCCATCCATCTTCGGGCCGATCGTGGCGAAGATCGCCGCCTTGTCGCCCGCTTCATTGGGGATGCGCACATGGCTCACGCCCCAGCCGTCGAGATAGGCGCAGACGCTGTCGATGAGCGCGAGGTTGGAGCGCGAACTCTCCGTGTCGAAGGCGACGAGGCGCGCCAGCAGGTCGAGCGTGCTCAACCGTTCTCCGCCACCCGACATCGGCCTAAGCAGGTTTCGCAAAAGTTGGCCCCCGGTTTTGTGGCAAAAACCTGCGTCAGGGCAAAAACCGAAGCAGGGTGAAGCGTTGGCCTGCCAACGTGAACCTGCTTAGTGGACGCTGCGGCGGACGTGCGGCGAATCGAGGGAGAAGGCGGGGATCTCGGCCTCGAAGCTCTCACCAGCGGTGGTGGACATGGTGTAGCTGCCGGCCATCAGGCCGTCGGGCGTGGTGAGCGGGCAACCGCTGGTATAGCTGAACGACTCGCCGGGGCCGAGAACGGGCTGCTTGCCGACGACGCCGGCGCCGCGCACCTCCTGGGTCTCGCCGCGCCCATCGACGATGCGCCAGTGGCGCGAACGCAGCTGGACCTGCTCGGAGCCGTTATTCACGATCTCGACGGTGTAGGCGAAGAAATACCGGCTTTCGTCGGGGGAGGATTCCTCCTCGACGAAGCGGGGCTGGACGGTCACGCTGATGCCGCGCGTCTGGGCCTTGTACATCGCCTTCAAAGCCTCCCGTACCGTCGCCCACCCGAAGCGACATAGCCTTTTCGCCGTGGTACGTCCCGGGCGAAATTGCGTCAATCGTGCTGAATGCGGGATAGCCCGCTCCAATCGGAAGGTCGTGTCCCGTGGTCGAGGAGACCCTCTCGCACCGGCCGGCGCCGTCTCCAGGCCGTGCGGTTCTCGCCAGCCTCGCGATCGCGGGTCTCGCCGGTGCCTTCGCCTTCACCATGCCGGAGCGGAACGGCTGGCCGGCCCTGGCCCTGGGCGGCGCGCTCCTGCTCGACGGTCTCGCCCTGCTGGCGGGCGCACTCCTGGCCCGACGCGGCCCCGCGCCCCGAATCGCCGGCTTGCCGTCCGTGGTTCTCGCCTTCGGCCCGGCGGCAGGCCTCGGGGCCGTGCTCTTCGCCGTCGTGCTCCTACTGTGGCCCGCAGGCTTTCCGCCGTTGGCCAGCGCGCTGGCGGGCCTGATCGCCATGGGGGCCATCGCCCGTCTGGTGGTCGCCTGGATCGTGTTGCGGATCGGCAGGGACGAGGAGGGTTAAGGGACCCTTAGAGGATACGCGAGAGACTGTGCGAAACCATGCGGCAGTCGCGATCCCCAGCCGGGGGCGGTGGCCCAGTTCGGAGCGGGCGACGCGAGACCATGCCGGATACCAAGCAGGACACGGCACGACCGGGCCCCTCTCCTTCTGCAAGCCCGCCTTCTATAAGCTCGCGTTCCGGCGGCATCCTGGCCGCGCAGGGCATCCAGGCTTTGCATGCGGCCGGTGCCATTCTCCCCGAAACCCCTTTCGCGGTGGATCAGGTCCAGCCGGCCAGCCTCGACCTGCGCCTGGGGTCTCGCGCTTTCCGGGTCCGCACGAGTTTCCTGCCCGGTAGCCGGCCGGTCTCGGCCTGTATCGAGGCCTTCGCCCTTCACGAGATCGACCTGACGCGGGGTGCGGTGCTGGAGACCGGCTGCGTCTACATCGCCGAATTGCAGGAGACGCTGGCGCTTCCGGCGGACGTGGCGGCCAGCGCCAATCCGAAAAGCTCCACCGGCCGCATCGACGTATTCACCCGCGTCATCACCGACCGGGGCCAGGCTTTCGATCAGGTCGAGGCGGGCTACCAGGGCCGGCTCTATGCCGAAATCTCGCCCCGCACCTTCCCGGTCCGCGTCCGCACCGGCTCACGCCTGTCGCAAATCCGCTTCCGTCGCGGTGAGCCGCGCCTGTCCGATGCCGAACTCGCTGCGCTGCATACGGCGACCCCTCTGGTCGCTTCGGCCAACCCGTCCTTCCAGGGCGGCATCGCCGTCTCGGTGGACCTCGCCGGGTTCGAAGGGCTCATCGGTTATCGCGCCAAGCGCCATACCGGCCTCGTCGATGTGGACGCGCCGGGCCGGCACGCCATCGCGGAGTTCTGGGAGCCGCTGGCCGCCGACGGCTCGGGCGCGCTGATCCTCGATCCCGGCCAATTCTACATCCTCGCCTCCAAGGAAGCGGTGCAGGTGCCGCCGGATTTCGCCGCCGAAATGGTGCCGTTCGATCCGCTGGTGGGTGAATTCCGGGTCCATTACGCCGGCTTCTTCGACCCCGGCTTCGGCTTTGCCGCCGCGGGCGGCGCCGGGGCGCGGGCCGTGCTGGAAGTGCGCTCGCGCGATGTGCCCTTCCTGCTGGAGGACGGCCAGATCGTCGGCCGCCTCGTCTACGAGCGCATGGCCGAGCGGCCCGCCACTCTCTACGGCACGGATGCCGGGTCGAACTATCAGGCCCAGGGGCTGAAACTGTCGAAGCACTTCGTCTGAGACGGCCACCGGCCGAAAGCCGGTCACGAGGAAAGGGGAGGCGTCACGATGTGACCCCTCCCCATCGCCGTCATACTATCGTCGGAGGCGCGTGCGGATCAGTTGCGTCCGCCCGGCATGCCCCCCTCGCTTCTGCCCCCCTCGCCTCTGCCGCGCTCCGCGCCACCGCTCCGGCCGTTCATGCCGGCCGGCTTCATGGCACCGTTGTCGCCGCGCTCGGCCGCGTTGCGGATGCCGCCCTCCTGGCCGCCCGCCTGGCCACCTTCGCGGCCGGCATTGCGCATGCCGCCGCGCTCGGTCTCGTTCCGCTGCATGCCGACCGTACGATCGGCCTCGCCGCCACGATTGCCGTCGCGACGCATGCCGCCTTCGCTACGCACCGTCGCGCGGCCGGACACCCGCTCCTCGCCGCCGCGGTAGCGCTCGGTGGTGCGGCCGCTCACCGAAACGCTGTCACGACCGCTCCGCGCGGTGGTGATGGTGAGACGCCGATATTCGGGTGAGCCGTAGACAACGCGCTGGCCGCGGATGACCACGTAGCGCCCGCCGGATCGACGCGAACCCGTCTGGTGAATCGTGACGAGGCGCCGATATTCCGGCGAGCCGTAGACGACGCGCTGACCCCGGATCGTCACGAAGCGCCGGCGGCCGTTCTGGACATAACGATCCCCGCCCCGGCGCTCGACGACCACGAGCCGGCGGTATTGCGGCGATCCGTAGACGACCCTCTGCCCGCGAATCGTCACGTACCGGCCGGAACGCTGGCCCCCGTCGAAGCGGCCGCTGACGCGGGTCGTGTTCCGCTCGATGCTGCGGCTCTCTCTCACCTCGTTCCGGTCGCGGCTCATGCGTCCCTCGGACTCGGTCCGCATCGACCGGCCCTCGTCGCGCATGCCCTGACGGTCTCCGCCGTCCCGCCCGCCCTGGCGGGTCATGTCCTGGTTCCGTGATTCGCGCCCGGCCGAATCGCGGCTGGAGGATTCCTGTCGCGCCGAGCTCGCGTCGCGGCTTTCCGTTGCGCGCTGCGCCCCGCCCCGTTCGGCATTCGCGGCCCCGCCGCGACCGCCCTGCCCGCTCTCGACGCTTTCGCGCGCGCCGGCGCCTGCCGATCCCGCGCCTGTACCGGTCGATCCCCCGACTGCCGCGCCTTGCGCGAAGACAGATGTCGAGAACAGTAATGCTGCAAGACCCAGTCCGAATTTCGTCATGGACGTTTCTCCCATAGCTTTCGAGCCATCGAAACGTCGAACGTGGCAAAACCGTTCACTCGGTTTAGCGAGTGATCGAGCGCCTTACGTGGTTTGCCCCCTCTGCAGCCGATGATTTCACGAGCGCATGATTGAGATCGGCCGGCGAATATTGATGATCCCCGGAATGCGCCCAAGCTTTGCTGTGGCGAAGGTTCGTGTTTGGCTGCCGGGCTGCGCACAGTCCCGGCTTGCCGTCCATGGATGAGCCGAGGAGCCACCCCCGTCGGCGGGTGCCTCAGGCGGGATCGTCGATCCCGGCCTCGACCTCGGCCGGGTCGATGTCGTAGCGCCGCGAGCAGAACTCGCAGGTGATGCCGATGCGGCCATCTTCCGCGACCATGTCGCGGCGTTCCTGCGGGGCGAAGGAGCGGATCATGCCGAGGACGCGCTCCGGTGAGCACCGGCAGCGCTCGTGGATGCCCTGCGCTTCGAACACCCGCACGCCGCGCTCGTGGAAGAGCCGGTAAAGCAACCGTTCGGAGGAGACCTCCGGATCGACCAGCTCGTGGTCCTCCACCGTGTTGACGAGGCTGCGCGCCTCCACCCAGGCATCGTCCTCCCGGACCTCGCCCTCGCCGAGATGGGCATGGCCCTCGGGTATGTCGCCCGGGGGGAGGTCGGCCAACCGCGCGCGGTCGATGGATTGGGGCAGGAACTGAACCAGCAGTCCGCCGGCGCGGTAGCTGTTGGTGCCGTTGGCGAATTGCTCGGCCACGGCGAGGCGAACCTGGGTCGGAATCTGCTCGGATTGCCGGAAATACTGGTGCGCCGCCTCTTCGAGACTCTGCCCTTCGAGCGCGACGACGCCCTGGTAACGGCTAAAATCGTTGCCCTGGTCGATGGTCATCGCGAGATGCCCCTGCCCGATCAGGTCCGCGCTCTTGAGCGGGGTGGTCCCCAGCGCCTTCACCCGCTCCGCGTCGAACCGCGCCGTCGCGCGCAGACGGTCGGGCGCCTCGAAATCGACCACGATCATTTCGACCGGGCCGTCGCTCTTGGTCTGGAACTGGAAACGGCCCTCGAATTTCAGGGACGAGCCCAGAAGCACGGTGAGCGCCGCTGCCTCACCCAGCAGCCGCGCCACCGGGTCGGGATAGCCATGGCGGCGCAGGATGGTGTCGACGCTGGGCCCGAGCCGCACGACGCGGCCGCGCACGTCGAGTGCCTCCACCGAGAACGGCAGGGCGACGTCGTCCGCGCCCTCGATGACGGTCGGGGAAATCTCGTGTCCGGAGGTCATGGCCTCTCCATGTCTTTTGTCCATCCGGTTCGCGGACCGAACGGAATGGCTCGATTCTCGATCTCATCCTGAGGCGCCGTAGCAAAGCGAAGGCCTCGAAGGAGGCCTCCAGTTCGGGCGACGAACACTGGAAACCTCCTTCGAGGCCGCTTCGCGGCACCTCAGGATGAGGTCGCGCTGGGGATGAGCAACGCTGTGCGGATCGCGACTGTCTGCATCGTGGAGTATGGCACGCAACCGCCGACCGTGCGTCCAAGACCGAATATAGGGATGAGCCCGCCGTTTCACACGGCCTTCAGCCCCGCGCGAACACCACATCCGTCACCGGCGCGATCGGGAATTCTCGACCGGGACCGTCGTCAGCCGATATGGGCAAGCCGCCCGCTCAGTGCCTCACGCCCCCAGGCACCACGCCAGGATGCCCTTCTGCGCATGCAGGCGGTTCTCGGCTTCGTCGAACACCACCGAGCGGGGACCGTCCATGATCTCGGCCGTCACTTCCTCGCCGCGATGGGCGGGGAGGCAATGCATGAAGATCGCGTCGTCCTTGGCTGCCGCCATCAGCTTGGCATTCACCTGATAGGGCGAGAGCAGGTTGTGGCGGTAATGCTCGTCGTCGTCGCCCATCGAGACCCAGCAATCGGTGACGACGGCATCGGCGCCGTCCACCGCCTCGAAGGCGTCGGTAGTGACGTTGATGCGCGCGCCCTCCTGCTTCGCCCAGGCGAGCAGGGCGGGAGGCGTCGAGAGTTCGAGGGGGGCGGCGATGTTGAGGGTGAAGTCGAACCGCGCCGCCGCGTGGACCCAGGAGGCCAGCACGTTGTTGGCGTCGCCCGACCAGGCGATGGTGCGCCCCTGGATCGGCCCGCGATGCTCCTCAAAGGTCAGCACGTCCGCCATGATCTGGCAGGGATGCGAGACCTTGGTGAGGGCGTTGATCACCGGGACCTCGGCATATTCGGCCAGTTCCAGCATCAGGTCGTGGTCGAGGATGCGGATCATGATCGCGTCGATGTAGCGCGACAGCACACGGGCGGTATCGCCCACGGTCTCGCCCCGGCCGAGCTGCATCTCGCTGCCCGTCAGCATCAGCGTCTCGCCGCCGAGTTCACGCATGGCGACGTCGAACGAGACCCGGGTGCGGGTCGAGGGCCGGTCGAACACCATCGCCAGCATCTTGCCCGTCAGCGGACGATCGGCCGCGACCTCTCCCTTGCGGCGGCGTGCCTTCATCGCAGCGGCGGAATCCAGCACGGAGCGCAGGGCCTCGCCGGAGAAATCCTTGAGGTCGAGGAAGTGGCGGGGCCCGGTTGCGGCCCCGTTGGTGTGGGAATTCATAGGTCCGTTCTTCGTATCGTGCGTCGGGACATCTCGTGCGGGATGGACGGCCTGTCGGTTACTCGGCGGCGCCGCGCATCTGGACTTGGAGACGACCCGCCGTGGCGTCGATTCGCTTCACCGCCTCGGCCACATCCGCCTCGGAGATGATGAGCGGCGGCAAGAGCCGGACCACATTGTCGCCGGCGGGGATCACCAGCAGGTGTTCGTCGCGCGCGGCCGCCGTGAAGGCGGTGTTGGGCACGTCGAGCTTGAGGCCGAGGATCAGCGCGGTTCCGCGAATCTCGGTGATAACCCCGGGATGGCGGTCCATGACCGAGGCGAGCTGCTGCTTCAGCAGCAGGCCCATGCGCTGGACATGGTCTAGGAAGCCCTCCGCCAGGACCACGTCGAGCACGGCGTTGCCCACGGCCATGGCGAGGGGGTTGCCGCCGAAGGTGGTGCCGTGGCTGCCCGCCGTCATGCCGCGCGCGGCCTCCGACGTGGCGAGGCAGACGCCGAGCGGGAAGCCGCCGCCGATGCCCTTGGCCGCGCTCATGATGTCGGGGGTCACCCCCGACCATTCATGGGCGAACAGCCGGCCGGTGCGGCCGACGCCGGTCTGAACCTCGTCCATGATCAGGAGCAGGCCGTGCTCGTCGCAGAGCGCCCGAAGGTCGCGCAGCATCTCCGGCGGCACCGTGCGGATGCCGCCCTCCCCCTGGATCGGCTCGATCATCAGGGCGGCGGTCTCGGGGCCGATGGCGGCGAGCAGGGCCTCACGGTCGCCGAAGGGCACCTGGTCGAACCCGTCCACCTTCGGGCCGAACCCGTCGATGTATTTCTGCTGGCCGCCGGCCGCGATGGTCGCCAGCGTCCGTCCGTGGAACGCGCCCTCGAAGGTGACGATGCGGAACCGCTCGGGTTGGCCGCCGGCCGCATGGTACTTGCGCGCCATCTTGATGGCGGCTTCGTTGGCCTCGGCACCGGAATTGGCGAAGAAGGCCACGTCGGCGAAGGTCGCGTCCACCAGCCGCCGGCCGAGGCGTTCGCCCCCGGGAATCTCGAACAGGTTCGAGGTGTGCCACAGCTTCTGCGCCTGGGTGGTCAGGGCCTCCACGAGATGCGGATGCGCATGGCCGAGGGCGTTGACCGCGATGCCGGCACCGAAATCGAGATATCGCTTGCCGTCATGCGCTACGAGCCAAGCACCCTCTCCACGCTCGAAAGCGATCGGAGCCCGGGCATAGGTCGGCAGAAGAGCGGATGTCACGATCCCGACTTCCCGTTCGTCAAAGCGGGCACGCGAGGAGCGCCACCGCACCAAATGAAAGTGCCGCCTCGAATCCGGGCGGCACGGCTGCGATTACTAGAGAATTGCCCCGTTATGTCAATGATGTGGGGTGTTCACAGGACCGACACGCCTTGTGGTTAGGCTGTAGCGACGGGCGCCGGTAACGGCGCGTGCGATCGGGTCCGGTCCATGTCCGGGGCGCTTGGCCCGGTGCTCGAGCTTGGCACTTGCGAGCTTGGCACTTGGCTGCCCCTTTGGTCGACCACTCGGCCGGACGCCAGCGGGTTGCGCGAGATGGCGCGATCATGCTCAGTCCCGCCGCATGCATTCGGGAACGCCCGTCGCCTTCACGGCGATATCCCGGCCAGCTTTGAGGAAAGACGACGGATGAGCACGGTCAAGGAACGCCTGGAAACCCTCGGTCTGGTCCTGCCCAAGGCGGCCTCCCCCGTTGCGAATTACGTGCCGTTCATCCGCACCGGCAACCTCGTCATCATTTCCGGCCAGATCTGCTTCGGCGCGGACGGAAAGCTCGCCGATGCCCACAAGGGCAAGCTCGGCGGCGAGGTCTCGCCCGAACAGGGCATCGCAGCGGCACGGCTTTGTGGGCTGAACGTGCTGGCGCAGCTGCAAGCCGCCATCGGCGATCTCGACCACGGCGTCGTTCAGTGCCTCAGGCTCGGCGGCTTCATCAACGCCGTTCCGACCTTCGCGGGCCTTGCCGGGATCATGAACGGAGCCTCCGACCTGATGGTGGAGATCCTCGGTGATCGTGGCCGGCACACCCGCGCGACAGTGGGCGTCGCCGAACTCCCCCTCGACGCCGCCGTCGAGGTCGAGGCGATGTTCGAGGTGAAATGACGGTGGGGTCGAACGCCCCTGCCTGGCTGACGGCCAGGCCGATCGCCCATCGGGGTTTGCACGACCGCGCGGCGGGCATCCCCGAGAACACCCTGGCGGCGGCGCGGGCCGCCATCGCCGGAGGCTACGCGATCGAGTGCGACGTGCAGATCAGCGCCGATGGCGAGGCCATGGTGTTCCACGACGAGGCGTTGGGGCGCCTCACCGGCGCCGTCGCCCTCGTGTCCGAGACACGGACGGACGCCCTCCAGTCCCTGGCGTTTGCCGGCTCCTCCGAGACGATCCCCACCCTGCCCGACACCCTCGCGGCCATCGCCGGCCGGGTGCCCCTCGTGGTCGAGGTCAAGTCGCGCTTTACCGGCGACCTTCGCCTGGTCGAGCGCGTGGCCGCCATCGTCGCGGAGTATGACGGGCCGGTGGCGGTGAAGTCCTTCGACCCGGCCCTGATCGAGGCCTTCGCCGGCCTCGCGCCTCGGATCCCGCGCGGGATCGTGGGCGAGACCAGCCAGGACGATCCGGCCTATGCGCTGATGACGGAGAGCCTGCGGCATTCGCTCGCCAACCTGCTTCATCTGGAGGCGAGCCGCCCCGACTTCCTGTCCTGGCGGGTGGATGACCTGCCCTGCGCCGCCACCTTCCTCAGTCGCCATCTCGGCCGGATGCCGGTGATGACCTGGACGGTGCGCAACCCCGACCAGCGCCAGCGTGCGCACGAGCATGCCGACCAGATGGTGTTCGAGGGGTTCAGGCCGTAATCGTCCGGGACGGCGACGGATCGTCGTCGGCCCGCTGAAACCGCGGGCCTGCGACGGCCGTGCTCGTCACTCGCGCTTGTCCCCTCGCCCGGCAGGGTTAGATTGCGGTGATGGAAAAGACCGGACCGGCATCAGAGGATGCGCTGGACCCTGCGCCGATGCTGCAGGTCCGCGCCATCACGGGCCTCGCCCAGATCCCCGCTGCGCAATGGGATGCCTGCGCCACGTCGCCCGAGACCCTGTCGGCGGGCGACGAGACCCACAATCCGTTCGTCTCCCATGCCTTCCTGTCGGCACTGGAAGATTCCGGCTGCGTCTCGCGCAAGACCGGCTGGCTGCCGCTCCATGTGGCGGTGGAGCGTGAGGGGGAACTCGTCGGGGTCGCACCGTGCTATCTGAAATCCCACAGCCAGGGCGAGTACGTGTTCGACCATGGCTGGGCCGACGCCTATGAGCGGGCCGGCGGCGCCTATTATCCCAAGCTCCAGGTCAGCGTACCGTTCACGCCCGTCACCGGCCCGCGCTTCCTGATCGCCCCGGGGCAGGATGTGGACGAGGCCGCCTCCGCCCTCATCGCCGGATTGCGTGCCCTCCGGGCGGAGACCAAGGCCTCCTCGATCCATGTCACCTTCATGCGCGAGCGCGAGTGGGAGCAGGCCGGGGAGGTCGGGATGCTCCAGCGGGTCGACCAGCAGTTTCACTGGTCCAACGAGGGCTATGCCGGGTTCGAGGATTTCCTCGGTGCCCTGGCCTCGCGCAAGCGCAAGGCGATCCGGCGCGAGCGCCGCGACGCCCTGAGCCAGGGCATCACCATCGAGCACGTCACCGGGGCCGACCTGACCCCGGCGCATTGGGAAGCGTTCTACGAGTTCTACTCGGATACCGGCGCGCGCAAATGGGGCCGGCCCTATCTCAACCGCACGTTCTTCGGCCTGCTCGGCGAGCGCATGCCGGAGCGCGTCCTGCTGGTGATGGCCAAGCGCGAGGGACGCTACATCGCCGGTGCGATCAACCTCATCGGCGACGTCGCGCTCTATGGCCGGAACTGGGGCTGCAACGAGGACCACCCGTTCCTGCATTTCGAGGTCTGCTACTATCAGGCCATCGATTTCGCGATCCGGCGCGGCCTCAAGCGCGTCGAGGCCGGTGCGCAGGGAGAGCACAAGCTTGCCCGTGGCTACGCCCCGGTGCTGATGCATTCGGCGCACGACATCGCCGATCCCGCCCTGCGCCGGGCCATCGCCGACTATCTCCGCCGCGAGCGCGAGCATGTCGTCGAGGCGGCCTCGGTGCTCGGCGAGATGACGCCCTTCCGCCGGGACGGCACGAATCCCGCTCCCGAGCCGTCCGATCACGAGGAGACCCGATGAGCCCGATCGACCGTATCCGATCCTTCGCCGACGACCTCACGGCGATCCGCCGGGACATCCACGCCCATCCCGAGATCGGCTTCGAGGAGGTGCGCACCTCGAACCTCGTGGCCGAGCAGCTGCAGAGCTACGGCATCGAGGTCCATCGCGGGCTCGGCGGTACCGGCGTGGTCGGCGTGCTGCAGGGGCGCTCGGCCAAGGGGCGCCGTATCGGGTTGCGGGCGGAGATGGATGCGCTGCCGATCGAGGAGGAGACCAACCTCCCTCACCGCTCGACCATTCCGGGTAAGATGCACGCCTGCGGTCATGACGGCCACACCACCATGCTGCTCGGCGCGGCTCGCTACCTCGCCGAGACGCGGGATTTCGACGGCACCGCCCTGTTCGTGTTCCAGCCGGCGGAGGAAGGGCTCGGCGGCGCCCGCGCCATGCTGGCCGACGGGTTGTTCGAGCGCTTCCCCTGCGACGAGATCTACGGGCTCCACAACACCCCCAGCGGCCCGCACGGCAAGCTCAAGATCAGGCCCGGCCCGATGATGGCGGCGGCGGACTTCTTCGATATCCGCATCACCGGGCGCGGCGCCCACGCGGCGGAACCGCATCGCGGTCTCGATTCCATCGTGGCGGCCTCTGCCCTGGTCCAGGCGCTGCAATCCATCGTCTCGCGCAATGCCGACCCTCTGAAGAGCGCCGTGCTTTCCGTGACCCAGATCCATGCGGGGGCGGCCTATAACGTCATTCCTGAGGGTGCCCATCTCGCCGGCACGGTGCGGACCTTCGATGCGGGCGTGCGCGCGCTCGTCTCGCGCCGCATCCGCGAGGTCGCGCAGGGCATCGCCCTGGCCCACGGAGTCGAGATCGGGGTGGAGATCCGCGACACGTTCTCGGTGCTGGAGAACAGCGCCGCCCATGCCGCTGCGGCGGCCGAGATCGCCCGCGAGATCTTCGGGGCCGCGAGCGTCGACGACGACGCGGTGCCGCGCATGGGCAGCGAGGATTTCGCCGACATGCTGATGGTGGTGCCGGGGGCCTATGCCTGGATCGGCGGGACGCCGGGGCCGGGCCTGCATAACGCGGCCTTCGATTTCGACGACAGCATCATCCCCCTGGGCAGCTCCTACCTCGCCCGCCTCGTCGAGAAGCGCACCGCCGCATGACCAGCCTGTTCGATTTCGCCCCCAAGGCCGCCGACGGCACGCCCTATCCCCTCGACCAGCATCGGGGGCAGGTCGTGCTCGTGGTCAACACCGCCTCGAAATGCGGCTTCACCCCGCAATACGAGGGGCTGGAAGCGCTCTGGCGTAAGCACCGCGAGGAAGGGCTCGTGGTGCTCGGTTTCCCCTGCAACCAGTTCGGCGCCCAGGAGCCGGGCGATGCCGGGGAGATCGCGCAGTTCTGCAGCCTGACCTATGATGTCAGTTTCCCCGTCCTGGCCAAGGTGGAGGTGAACGGCTCCGGCACCGACCCGGTCTTCGCCCATCTGAAGCAGGAGAAGCCCGGCCTTCTCGGCACCAAGGGCATCAAATGGAACTTCACCAAGTTCCTCGTCGGCCGCGACGGCAAGGTCATCGGCCGCTACCCGCCCACCGCCAAGCCCGCGGATCTCGAAGGCGACATCGCGAAGGCCCTGGCCGGGCACTGAGCCTTAGGCGGCGGAGTCCTTCGCCTGGATCTCGATGAAGACCCGTTTCACCGCCGGGTTGCGTGCCTTCAGCCGGGCATCGAGGCGGCCGACCATCGCCTCGACCTCGCCGGCCTTGAGGTCGTCCTCCATGTCGAGGCTGACATTCACCAGGATGTCGGAGGGGCCGAGATGCTGGGTCAGCACCGCGTTGACGTGGCGGACGCCCGGCTCCGTCCACACCGTTTCCTCGATCGCCGCCACGGTCTCGGGGGCGGCCGCCTCGCCGACGAGGAGGCCGTGCGTCTCGATCATCAGGAACAGCGCCATCCCGATCAGGATCGCGCCGATGCCGATGGACGACCAGCCGTCGAGGGCGGGCATCTGCAGCCATTCGGCGAGGATCACGCCTGCCAGCGCGACCGTCAGACCGAGAAGAGCGGCGACATCTTCGATCAGCACGGTGAACAGGGCGGGGTCCTTGCTCCGGCGGATCGCGGTGATCGCCTCGCGGTCGCCCTTCTCGGCCCAGAACGCCTTGAGGGCGACGGCGCAGGAATAGCCCTCCGCCAGCACCGCGAAGCCGAGGATCGAGAGGTTGACCCAGAAGCCCGGAATGGTGCGGCCGAAGATCACCGCGTCGGCGGAGGCCTCCGGGTAATGGATCTTGTGGATGCCCTCGTAGACCGCGAAGGCGCCGCCGCCGAGGAAGATGAACAGCGCGACGATGAAGGCGTAGAAATAGACCTCCCGCCCATAGCCGAAAGGAAAGCGCGCATCGGCCGGTTTCTTGGCCCGTGACAGGCCGACGAGGAGGAGGATCTGGTTGGCGGTGTCCACCAGCGAATGCACGCCCTCCGCCAGCATGGCCGAGGAACCGGTGAAGAAGGCGCCCATGAACTTCGCCGCCGCGATGGCGAGGTTGGCCCCTGCGGCGGTGTAGATCGCGCCGTTGCTCTCATGCGCCATGCCGGCGAAACTCTCATCGAAGGGACGATCCCCTCGCCGTGGACGCCGGGGGCCAGTCTGTGCAAGGTCCGGCCGGAAAACCGCAGACGCACATCCGCGATGGAGACCGGCCCATGCCCTCAAACGTCGAAGCTGCGCAGTATGATCCCGACAACGTCTTCGCGAAGATCCTGCGGGGCAAGATTCCCGCCCACAAGGTCTACGAGGACGAGCACACCCTCGCCTTCATGGATGTGATGCCCCAGGGGCCGGGCCATACCCTGGTCATCCCCAAGGCCCCGGCGCGCGGACTGCTCGATGCCGACCCGGATTCCCTTGCCGCCACCGTCAGAACTGTGCAGCGCGTCGCCCGCGCGGTGAAGACGGCCTTCGCGGCCGACGGCCTGACGGTCTTCCAGTACAACGAGCCCGCCGGCGGACAGACGGTGTTCCACCTCCACATCCACATCGTGCCGCGCTTCGACGGCGTGGCGCTGGGCCGGCATACGGGGGGGATGGCCGACAGCGATCTCCTCGGCATCCACGCGGCGCAGATCCGGGCGGCCCTCGACGCGGCGTGAACGATCAGGCGACGCTGGCAGTCGCCGGCGTCGCGGCGATCAGCCGGCGCAGGGCGGCGTTCTCGGCTTCGAGTTCGGCGATGCGACGGATCAGGGCCAGCATCGCGGCCGGATCGGCCTGGGACGGCGGAACCGGAGCGGCGGCTGTGGTCTCGTCCGCGAAGGCGACGCCGATGCCGTCGGCGCGGCGCCAGCGCAGATTCGCCTTATAGGTCCGCTCTTTCTGGGGGATGAAGAGGTCGAACATCTCCGGAAGGGTCGCGGTCTCCGTCAGCGCGAGGCGCGCACCGGTCGCGGACATGTCGCGGACGAGGCAATCCATGCTCGACGCGCCGTTGTTGAAGATGATGCGGCCCTTGAGGAACGTCCTCTGCCGCGCTTCCTTTCGATTGTCCGACATGACGGCCGGTCTCCGGCTCCGCTTGGTGCGACCGGCGGGACACTCGCATGGGGCCCCTTAAGGAATGATCGCCGCGGCGAGGGCGCACCCGTTCAGTTGAAGCGCCGGTCCATGGTCTCGAACAGGTAGAAGCCGTTGAAGCGCACCGCCGTGGTCGCGGCCCGTTCATCGAAATCGGCCGGTGCCTCGGCTTCGTCGCTCAGCCGTCCGCTGAACGCCCAGTTCCGTGCGCTCAGAAAGCTCGGAACGGCACGGCACTCCGGTACCGCGCAGCACAGGCCGCTGACGGACTTCAGGCAGAACACGTTGTAGCTTTGCATCGGTCGGTCTCCGACTGGCCACCCCGACTCAGCCGATAGTGCCATAATCGGACCGGACTATGTCGATCAGTTTTCGGGGACGTTGCGGGCGAGCTCGTCGAGCCAGATCCGGGCATTGCCGTCGGAGGGTGCGCGCCAGTCGCCGCGCGGAGAGAGCGAGCCCCCGGCCGCCACTTTCGGGCCGTTGGGCATGGCCGAGCGCTTGAACTGGCTGAAGCCGAAGAAGCGCTGCAAGAACACGCCGAGCCAGGCGCGGATCTCCGGCAGCGCATAGGCCTGACGCTTGCCCTCGGGAAAGTCCGGTGGCCATGCGCCACGCTCCGCATCCCCCCAGGCATGGAGGGAGAGGAAGGCGATCTTCGACGGTTTGAAGCCGTAGCGCAGGGTGTAGAACAGGTTGAAATCCTGCAGCGCGTAGGGGCCGATCTTGGCCTCCGTGCTCTGGGGCGAGCCGCCCTCCTCCGTGGGTACGAGTTCGGGCGAGATCTCGGTGGCGAGGATCGCCTGCAGGGTGACGTTGGCGCCCTCGCCGATCTGGCCGCTGGCGATGACCCAGCGGATCAGGTGCTGGATCAGCGTCTTGGGCACCCCGGAATTCACCCCGTAATGGCTCATCTGGTCGCCGACGCCGTAGGTGCACCAGCCGAGCGCCAGTTCCGACAGGTCGCCCGTGCCGATGACGATGCCGCCGTTCTGGTTTGCGAGCCGGAACAGGTAATCCGTCCGCAGCCCCGCCTGCACGTTCTCGAAGGTAACGTCGTAGACCGGCTCCCCCTGCCCGAACGGGTGGCCCATATCGGCGAGCATCTGCCGCGCCGCCGGCCGGATATCGATCTCCCCCGCCGTGGTGCCGAGGGCCGCCATCAGCGCGTGGGCATTGGCCTTGGTGGCGTCCGAGGTGGCGAAGCCCGGCAGGGTGTAGGCGAGGATGTCCGTCCGTGGGAGGCCGAGCCTGTCGAAGGCCTTGGCCACGACGATGAGGGCATGGGTCGAATCGAGGCCGCCCGAAATACCGATGACTGCTTTCTTCGTGCCGGTGGCGGCGAGACGCTGGGCGAGGCCCGCCACCTGGATGTTGTAGGCCTCGTAACAATCCTGGGCGAGGCGGCCGATATCGGCCGGCACGAAGGGGAAGCGCTCCACCCGGCGCATCAGACCGAGATCGCTGGAGGGCGGATCGAGCCGGAGGCGGATCGTGCGGTAGGACAGCCCGCGCCCGCGCGCATTGTCGTCGAAGCTTCCGGTCTGGAGCCGCTCCTGGGCCAGGAGATCGAGGTCGATATCGGCCAGCGTCGCCACCGGACCGGCGGCGAAGCGCTCGCCCTCGGCGAGGCGGATGCCGACCTCGTCGATGCTGGTCTGGCCGTCCCAGGACAGGTCGGTGGTGGATTCGCCGAGGCCCGCCGCCGCGTAGACATAGGCGCAGGAGCAGCGCATCGAGGCCGACCGGGTGAGCATGGCCCGTGATTCCGCGCGCCCCACGGTGATCGGGCTACCCGACAGGTTGGCGAGCACGGTGGCGCCGGCCAGGGCCGCCTCCGTGCCGGGGGAGGCGGGCACCCAGAGGTCCTCGCAGACCTCGATGCCGAGGGTGAAGCCGGGCAGGTCCTCGGCCGAAAAGAGCAGGTCCGGACCGAAGGGGACGACACCGCTGCCGAGGGTGATCGACTCGCCGAGAAGACCGGCGCCGGAGGCGAAATGGCGCTTCTCGTAGAATTCCCGGTAATTCGGCAGGTAGCTCTTGGGCACGACGCCGAGCACCCGGCCCCGGTGGATGGCGACCGCGCAATTGTAGATCCGGTGGCGCCAGCGCAGGGGCGCGCCGACGACGAGGATGGGGGTCAGCTCGGCCGAGGCGGCGGTGATGCGAATGAGTGCCGTCTCCACTGCGTCGAGGAGGGTCGCCTGCAGCAGCAGGTCCTCGATGGAATAGGCCGAGACGCAGAGTTCCGGGAACACGGCGAGGACCGCTCCCGCTCGATGGCATTCCTCGGCGAGCGACAGAATTCCATCGGCATTGCTCTCCGGGTCGGCCGGATGGCTCCGCCCGGCACAGGCCGCCACACGGGCGAAACCGTGACGATAGAGGGACTTGAAGGCGGTTCTTCGTGTCGTTTCGGCCAAGGGGCAGGGGGCCTCTAGCGAGTGTGACGCACTATCTGCATGGCGCGGGGACGGACCGGCAGGGTCGCCGAAGGAAACCCGTGTGATCCGAAGCGCTTCATTGGGTTCCCTAACCTAACCGGTTACGCGCCGGGGCTCCAGGGGGAGGCGGCGTCGCGTTCCCTCGGCAATCCGACACTTCGCGGGATACGGGCAAGCGTCTGTTAACGACGTTGGCCCTAGCTTGGGGAAGAACCGCTCCTGTCGAGGACGCGGACCGGTACCCTACGAGTCAATTCAGAGCATCATGCGCGCATCGGGACGGCCTCCCTATTCTCATCGTGATCCCTCTCGGCCCGGACGCGGTGGTGACCGCCCCGGCCTGACCTTGGGCGCCCTCGCGCACAGGCTGATCAGCCTGCGCGCAAGCCTGACCCGGCGCCTCGCCGGACCGCCCCAGCGCCCGAGCCTGGTCTCGCCGCGCCCGGCGCAATCCTGGCTCACGGCCCCCCGGGACATGGTGCACGACGCCCCTGCTCCCCAGGCCCAGCCTTGGTTGGAGCAGGGCAAATGGGCCGAGGCGCAGGCCTGGCCGGACCACGTCTTCGACGACCGCGCCACAACCGATCTCGCCCGCTCCTCGGGCATCGCGGCCATGGACTCGACCGGCGAGAGCCGGATCGACCACGGCGCATCGAGCCCGCGCGTGCTGATCCGTTCGCCGCGTCGTCCCGCCTCCATCACCCCGGAGGGCTACGACGCGCCGGCCCATTCCGCGCCCGAGCAGGATGCCCCGGCGGTACGCTACACCCGCACTCCGGATCCGGTGCTGCAGGAGCGTCGCCAGCGGGCGCTCGATGCCGAGCGCCTGGCGCAGGAGGAGCAGGTCCGCGCCGCGCGGCAGGCCGAGGACGAGGCACGGCAGGCCGCCGAACGCGCCGCCTTCGCCGCCGCGGAAGCGGAGCGTGCCGCCCGGGAGGCGGCCGAGGCCGCGCTTCTCGCCGCGATTCCCCCCGAGCCGCCGCCTCCCCTGTGGCGCCAGCCCTATACCCCGCCGCCCGGAGTGCGCTTCTTCCGCTCGCCCGATCGCCGCCCGCAGGCCGTCCTCGCCGCCATCGTCGAGGAGCCGCTGCCCATCTCCGCATCGGTGAGCGAGCCGATCCTCGCCGCCGCGCCGACTCCCCTGCCCGTCGACCGCGATTGGACCGAGGTTCCGGACTGGGCCGCCATGCGCGCCTGGTTCGACGGCGAGGATTCGACGGCCGTCGAGACGTGGTCGGCAATCCAGGCCGATTCCGCCGAGGCTGTGGCTCCGTCCCTGTTGGAGGCTTCTCCCGTGCCGGAGATGTCTCCGGTGCCGGATCTCGCCCCGGTGAGCACGCAGGAGGACGAGACCTCACCCTTCATGGTCTCGCCGCCCGTGGACATCTCGCTTCTGCGCCCGCTGCCGCCCAGCCCCGTCTACGTCCTCGACCGGCTGATGCGGTTCGACCGCGGCGGCGCGCCCCTGCCCGCCAACGGCCAGGATAACGGCCAGTCCGCGCCCGTCAGGGACGAGCCGAGCCACGAGGACCGCGTCGCCGAAGTCGCCGAGGCGGCCACCCTGGCTCTCGTCATCGAGCAGACTGGGCCGGCCCCCCAGCGTTCGGTTGCCGTCTCGGCCATGGCCGCCCGCGCGGCGATCCGCCCGGCCCGCATGCCCGCCGCCCCGGTGGCGCAGGCTCCCGTGATGCAAGCTCCCGTGATGCAGCCCCCCGTCGCGGAAGCTCCCGTGATGGACGCCTCCGTCGCGCAAGCCACTCCGATGCAGGCCCCCTCCCCTGCCAGGGCCGCTCCGGTCTTCACGCCGCTGCCGCCGCGCCCGGTCCTGCTGCGCAACCCTAAGGCCGCCGCCCCGGCTCCGGAGCCCGAGCCTCAGGTGGCGGAAGCGCCGGCCGTCCCCGAAGCCGCCGCACCGGTCGAGATGGAGGAAGCCCCGGCTCCCGTCCTCGCCCTGCCGGCCCCGCCGCCCGCCCCGTCCCCGTCCCGCGC